>NZ_JAWVXU010000015.1:0-160718 GCF_033723075.1 Pseudomonas sp. | reverse complement strand
GGCCGCGTAAGCCGTCAGGGTCATGGCATTGGGGTGATAGGGCAGGTTTTCTTCGAGCAGCAACATGTCGCGCTGCCAGTCGAAGGCAATCGGCAAACGTCCGTCCAGCTGCAAGGTGCCGCTGCTGTGCAGTGCTTCAATCCGCGGCGCAATGTTCGCCGGATCGATCTGATCCGGCCAGTCGCCCATCAGGCCCATGATCACCGCCCGGTCGCTGCCGTGGCCGACGCCGGTGGCCGACAGCGAGCCATACAGGCGCACTTCCACGCGCTGCACCCGCGCCAGCATGCGCCGCTCACGTAGCGCGCCGAGGAACAGCGCGGCGGCGCGCATCGGGCCGACGGTATGCGAGCTGGAAGGCCCGATACCGATCTTGAACAGGTCAAACACACTGATGGCCATGGCCGACTCCTAAAGCGTTTGCACGCCCCGAGGGGCGCGCGTTGCGAAGGATTGTCGGCTGCTGCACGTAGCTAAAACTGTCTAACGTCGACCCGAAAGTGTTCAGAGTCGCCAGGTGCGTAATAGCCCACCGCAGGGGGCTTTGCTCTGGTGGCTCGATGGTGCCGCGGCGCCCTGCAACTTTCGGCCTATCCTCCCGGCGCCCTCGCTGTGCTTAGATAGGCCGACTTGCCCCGCGCACAAGGATGGCCATGCCCCTTCGCACCCTGCTCCTGACCGCCCTGGCCATGCTCGCCTTTGCCGGCAACTCGCTGCTCTGCCGCCTGGCGCTGAAAGACACCGAGATCGACGCTGCCAGCTTCACCAGCCTGCGTCTCACCTCCGGCGCCCTGACCCTGTGGCTGTTGCTGCGTCTGCGCCTGCGCCGTGGCGATGGCGATGGCGAGCTGGCCGGCAGCTGGTCCGGTGCCGTTGCGCTGTTCGCCTATGCGGCGGCGTTTTCCTTCGCCTATGTCAGCCTGGACGCCGGGGTCGGCGCGCTGCTGCTGTTCGGTGCGGTGCAGGTCAGCATGCTGCTGTGGGGGTTCTACCGCGGCGAGCGCTTCACCGCGCCGACCGCGACCGGCCTGCTGCTGGCCCTGGGCGGCCTGCTCGCCCTGCTGCTGCCCGGCGCCAGCGCACCGGCGCTCGGCGGTGCCCTGCTGATGCTGTTGGCCGGCGCGGCCTGGGGCGTCTACTCGCTGCTCGGCCGCGGCGGCGGCGACCCGCTGGCGGTCACCGCCGGCAACTTCCTGCGGGCCACACCGCTGGCGCTGCTGGCCAGCGCGCTGCTGCTCGACCAGGCCAACTGGGATGGCCCCGGGCTGCTCTACGCCCTGCTCTCCGGCGCGCTGACCTCCGGCATCGGCTACGCCGTCTGGTACACCGCCCTGCGCGGATTGAAGGCGTTCCAGGCCGCCACCGTGCAGCTCAGCGTGCCCATCATCGCCGCCCTGGCCGGCAGCCTGCTGCTCGATGAAACCTTGAGCCTGCGCCTGATCCTGAGTTCGCTGGCCGTGCTCGGCGGCGTCGCCGTGGTGCTGAGCGCCAAACAGCGCGGTTGAAGCCGCCCCAACTGCAGATTGGCGCCGGGCGATCCGCACACACAGTCGCCAATCGGGCTAACCTGACGACAACAGCCCGCGCGCTGAGCAAAAGCCGCGGCACCGCTGTCTTCCATAGCGTCCCGCCCATAATCGGAAGCCCCGCCATGCAGAGTCCCCGTCCACTGTTTAGCCACCTGCTGCGGATCCTCGTCTGCGGCCTGCTGCTCGGCCTCGGCGCCTGCAGCAGCCTGGTCCCCCGCGACCCGCTGCATATCGATCTGGTCGGCCTGGAGCCGCTGCCGGGCGAAGGACTGGAGATGCGCTTTGCGGTGAAACTGCGGATCCAGAACCCCAATGAAGGGGCCATCGATTACAACGGCGTGGCCCTGCAACTCGACATCAACAAACAACCGCTGGCCAGCGGGGTGAGCAACCAGAGCGGCCAGGTGCCGCGCTTCGGCGAAACCGTGATTAGCGTGCCGGTGAGCATTTCCGCCTATTCGGTCATGCGCCAGGCCTGGGGCGTCAGCGACTATAAACCGGGACAGGACCTGCCCTACGCACTGCGCGGCAAACTGGCCGGCGGCCTGTTCGGCACCAGGCGCTTTAGCGACTCCGGCACATTGAACTGGCCCGAGCCGGCGGGCGCTCCAGTGAGGCCCTGACAACGTGCCCGCATAGCGGAGGACATGCAGGAGTAGCGCCATGCACATCGCCAACGGCGACCCGAAACACACCGCCACTCACCTGCAGGCCCTGCACCAGCAGGGTTTCGCCGTGCTCCCCGGCGTGCTCGACGCGCAGCAGATCGGCATGCTGCGCGCGGCCATCGACCGCCTCACGCCGCAGCACTGGGACTATTCCGGCCTGGTCGACCACTACAAGTGCGTGTTCAACCGCGATCCGTTCTGGCTGGCCTACCTCGACCAGCCGGGCGTGATCGAACTGGCCGAGGCCGCCCTCGGCGCCGATTGCCACATCATTGGCCAGACGGCCTGGCGCAGCCACCCCGGTTTCGTCGGCGGCGAACTGCACCTGGACTATCTGGTCATGGAGTTGCCTGAGGCGTTGCTGGCCGACCCGGCCTTCGAGCTGCCGATGCAGATCTGCACGGCGCATTTCTACCTCGACGACATCGACGCGGACCTCTGCCCGACCCTGGTGATTCCCGGCAGCCACCGCGCCGGACGCAAGCCGTTGACGGGCGAAAGCCAGTGGCAGGGTGTGCCGGCGCAGCCGCTGCTGTGCCGCGCCGGCGATGTACTGATGTTTCGCAGCGAACTGTGGCATGCCGGCAGCCACAACCGCACGGCGGACCGCAGCCGCTACCTGCTGCAGGTGCATTACGGCCGACGCATGGTCGCGCAGAAGTTCTCGCCCTACCTGACCTGGCGTTTCACCCCCGAGGTGCTGGCCGCCTGCACGCCACGCCAGCGCCGGCTATTGGGCGAGCACGAAGAAGCGGAGTATGACTGAGCGGCGCGCAGCCGGCCGAGCAGGCAACCAGGCCGCAAGCAAGCCAGCTCCGGCGTTTATTCCAGACGCACCCGATACACCTCGGCCAATGCGATCAGCTTGTCCCGTGCCAGGGCCAGGGCACTCTGGGTCAGGGGACGCATGCCGTCGGCAATGGCCTGCGCCTCGATGGCCTGGGCCGCCACCGCCGGCTGGATCAGGGCGCGCAAGGCCGGTGTGACCTCGAGCAGCTCATAGGCGGCCACGCGCCCGGCAAACCCCTTGCCGTGGCAATGGCTGCAGCCACGGCCGACATAAAAGGTCTCCTGCGCATCCAGGCCCAGCGCCGTACGCACATAATCCGGCACCTGCTCCTCTTCCAGGCATTGCGGGCAGTTGCGCCGCACCAGACGCTGGGCCAGTACCCCGAGCAGGCTGGCGTTGAGCAGATAGGGCGCGACGCCGATTTCCAGCAAGCGGGTCACCGTGGTCGCGGCGCTGTTGGTATGCAGGGTGGAGAGCACCAGATGGCCGGTCAGGGCACTCTCGGTGGCCATGATCGCGGTCTCCTGGTCACGGATCTCGCCGACCATGATCACGTCCGGGTCATGCCGCAGAATGTGCCGCAGGGCGCGGGCGAAGGTGTAGCCGATCTGCGGCTTGACCTGAATCTGGCGAATCCCGTCGATCTGGTACTCCACCGGATCCTCGACCGTGATGATATTCACCCCGGTGGTCTTGATGCCATTGAGGGCGGCGTACAGGGTGGTGCTCTTGCCTGAACCGGTCGGGCCGGTCACCAGCAGGATGCCCTGATTGTGACTGGTCAGGTTGCGAAAGCGCCTGGCATCCTCGCTGTTGAAGCCAATCTGATCCAGCGTCTTGAGGCTCTGTCGGGTGTCGAGGATGCGGATCACCACGCTCTCGCCATACACCGTCGGCATGATCGACAGGCGCAGGTCGATAGTCCGATCGCCTAGCCGCACCAGATGCCGACCATCCTGGGGCAGGCGCCGCTCGGCGATGTTCATGCCGCCGATGATCTTGATCCGACTGACAATCGCCGGCAGGTTGCCGGGCCTGATCCGGCGGATTTCCGTCAGCACACCGTCAATGCGAAACAGCACGACGACCTCCCGCTCACCAGGTCGCAGATGGATGTCCGAGGCGTGCCGACCGATCGCATCCTCCAGCAGGCTGTCGACAAAACGCACCGTTGGCTTGTCCTCGGCCAACTGCTGGATACGGTGCAGGCTCAACTCGGGCTCCCGGCCCTGTTGTTCAGGCAACTCCAATTCGGTGGCCACGCCGTAGTGCAGATTGATCGCCGCCTGCACCTCTTCGCTGCTCACATAAATAGCTTCGACCCGCTTGCCGCTGACAAAACCGAGCAGGTGCAACAGCTCGCTGTCCGACGGCGTTGGCGCGGCCACCACCAGCAACTCGCCCTCCAGCATCAGCGGCAACACCTGATACTCCCGAGCCAGGTGCTCGGGCAGCAGGAGCAACGCCCGCGGCTCGACCCGAAAGACCTCCAGATCGACCCGCGCGCTATCCAGTTGCTGCACCAGCGCCTCGGCCAGATGCTGCTGGTCGATCAGCTTGCGCCGCAGCAGGATATCGCCGATCCGGCCGAGGTCCGGCTTTTGCCCCTGCAGGCGCAGGGCCTGCTGCAAGTTCTGCGGGTCGAGGTGACCGCCATCCACCAGAAGCTCGCCGACCAACCGATGCGGCTGTTCGTTCTCGGCGCGCAGACGCAGGTGTTCGAGCAATTGCTGGTGATCGGTAATGAGAAGCGGCATGGACAACAGACCTCGGCAGACGGCATCCGTCCAGTCTAGGTGCTTTCGCTTAGCCGGCACTGTGCAGAGTCAATAAAACCACTGCCGCCGGTTCCGGCCGGCGCGTCCCCGCTTTTACACAAGCTTTACATCGACAGCGGGAGATTCTCTTCGGCCTGCCAGTCAAATTCTGTAACCGGCGCCAGCCGTCGATTTGCAGGAGATCCGCTCATGATTGCGCGTATTCCTTTACTTGCGCTGCTCGTAGCCAGCCTGGCACTGGCAGGCGAGGCAGCGGCACGGGGTTCCGATCGCAATGCCGTGATTGCCGGTGCGGTGGTCGGGGCCGTGGTCGGCGGCGCCATCGTCGCCGGTAGCCGCTATGACCGCGCGCCGGTGTATGTGGAAATCGGCGCGCCGCCACCACGGGTCTACTACGAGTCCTATCCGCGCTACTACCATCCGCCTCCCGTGCATTACCGCCCCTATACGGTGGTGGTAGAACCGCGCTACCAGTACCGGTCGGGCCATAAATTCCGCCACCACAACAAGCATCACTACCGCAGGCATCACTACCGCAATGATCGCTACCGCAAGCACCAACGCTATAACCGCGGTCATTACGCGCCACGCTGGTAGTGCCGCCTCTCTGCCCCGCCCTGCGCGGGGCGGAAAACGGTCGGGGTGACAGGCTGCGCGGCAGCGCACAGCCGCGTGCGCTCAAATCCACGGTAAAACCCTATATAATCTGCGGCTTTCCATAATCCTGACCTCAAGGACCCGCCGTGAGCACTCTGCCAGCCTGCCCCAAATGCAATTCCGAATTCACCTACGAAGACGGCCAACTGCTGATCTGCCCGGAATGCGCCCACGAGTGGTCCGCCGACGACTCAGGCGAAGCGGCGGCAGACGACGACAAAGTGATCAAGGACTCGGTCGGCAACGTGCTGCAGGATGGCGACACCATCAGCGTGATCAAGGACCTCAAGGTCAAAGGCTCCTCGCTGGTGGTCAAGGTCGGCACCAAGGTCAAGGGTATCCGCCTGTGCGACGGCGACCACGACATCGACTGCAAGATCGACGGCATCGGAGCCATGAAGCTCAAGTCCGAGTTCGTGCGCAAGGTCTGACCGAACGAGCGTTCCCACCGCCAGGTGGGAACGCTCGGAGGTTGTGAAAATATCGAGCGCCGTCGCGAGAGCGTCATGCGCGCGTCTGTCCACCTGGATTGACCGCACCTAGGGTCGCCCTGCCACACTCCCGCGCCCCAGAGATTCAAAAAAACCCGAAAACCCTCGTCCTAGAGCGTCTTGCAGGCCCCTGGCCAGCTCTGCTGGCACTATCATGCGCAACTTTTTGCCCAGAGCCCTCCATGCCGCGCCTGATTGCCCTGTTCTGCCTGCTGTTTGCCGTATCCATCCACGCCGATGCCCCGCAAAACTTCTCCGCCGCCAAGAAAATCGCCTGGCGACTCTATGCCGAACGACCGAACACCTTCTATTGCGGCTGCGCCTACAACGGCAAGCAGGTCGACCTGGCCAGCTGCGGCTACAAGGTGCGCAAACAACAACGTCGCGCGCAGCGCCTGGAATGGGAGCATGTGGTGCCGGCCTGGGTGATCGGTCACCAGCGCCAATGCTGGCAGCACGGCGGGCGCAGGAACTGCACGCGCAGCGACCCGGTGTTCAAGGCCGCCGAGGCCGACCTGCACAACCTGGTGCCGAGCATCGGCGAAGTGAATGGCGACCGCTCCAACTACGCCCTCGGCATGCTCGGCGACAAACCCCGGCAGTACGGCGCCTGCCCCATGGTGGTCAACTTCAAACAGAAAACCGCCATGCCCCCCGAACAGGCCCGCGGCGCCTCGGCGCGCATCTACCTGTACATGGCCGACCACTACAAGCTGCGCCTGTCCAAGCTCGACCGACGCACCTACGAAGCCTGGAATCGCCAGTACCCGATCAGCGAATGGGAGCGCTGGCGCAACCAGAAAGTCGGCTGCGTCATGGGCCACGGCAACCCCTACATCGGCGCCGTCGACCAGGGCCTCTGCCCAGCCCTGCGCCGCGCCGGCAACACCCGCCGCAACAGCGGCTGAGCATAGAGGGGACGAGTCGCGCAGGCCTGTCTATTCCCGGACAGCCACCCAGGGTCGGTTGCGGCGCTCCCTCAGGGCGTCCCCATCCCCGCCGCCTGCATAAACAGCCGCAGCAAGCCCGCCACCACGCCCAGGGCCAACACGCTGGCGGACCAGATCAGCAACAGCCAGCCGAGGCGCTGCCACAGCGGTTTCTTCTCATGTTGCTCCGGCATGGCGGGCACCTCAGTGATAGCCGTCTTCCTCGGTCACCTTGCCGCGGAACACGTAGTAGCTCCAGGCGGTGTACATCAGGATGAAGGGGATGATGAACAGCGCGCCGACCAGGATGAAGCCCTGGCTCTGCGGCGGTGCGGCGGCTTCCCAGATGCTGATCGACGGCGGGATGATATTCGGCCACAGACTGATGCCCAGGCCGCTGTAGCCGAGGAAGATCAGCGCCAGGGTCAGCAGGAACGGCGAATAGTGGGCGTTGCTGGCCACCGCGCGCAGCAGCGCCCAGGTGCACAGCAACACCAGCAGCGGCACCGGGATGAACCAGAACAGATTGGGCAGGCTGAACCAGCGTTGCGCGATCTCGGCATGGGCCAGTGGCGTCCACAGGCTGACGATGCCGGTCACCGCCAACACCACGAACACCAGCGGCCGCGCCAGGTCGTGCATCTGCTGCTGCAGGCGGCCCTCGGTCTTCATGATCAGCCAGGTGCAGCCAAGCAAGGCGTAGGCGACGATCAGCGCCAGGCCGCAGAACAGCGAGAACGGCGTGAACCAGTCCAGCGAACCACCGACGAACACCCGGTCCACCACCTCGAAGCCATCGATATAGGCCCCCAACGCCACGCCCTGGAAGAAGGTCGCGGTCAGCGAGCCGCCGATAAAGGCCTTGTCCCACAGATGACGCTTGGCGGCCTTGGCCTTGAAGCGGAACTCGAAGGCCACGCCACGGAAGATCAGACCCAGCAACATGAAGATCAGCGGCAGGTAGAGCGCGCTCAAGACCACCGCATAGGCCAGCGGGAAGGCGCCGAACAGCGCCGCGCCGCCGAGCACCAGCCAGGTCTCGTTGCCGTCCCAGACCGGCGCCACGGTGTTCATCATCACATCGCGCTCGCCTTCGCTTTTGACGAAGGGAAAGAGGATGCCGATGCCCAGATCGAAACCGTCCATGACCACGTACATCATCACCCCGAAGGCGATGATCGCGGCCCAGATCAACGAAAGATCGATGCCCATATTCAACTCCTTGCACTCGGGGTGTCGCTGTCGTCCAGCTCTTCATCTGCGGCGGACAACGGACGTGACGGCGTGCGTTGCTGCCCGGGCCCGCCTTCGGTGACTTGCTTGCCTTCGTCGGTGACCGGTCCCTTGCGCACCAGGCGCATCATGTAGCCGAGCCCGGCACCGAACAGGGCGAAATACACCACCACGAACAGCGCCAAGGTCAGGCTCATCTGCGCGAAGCTGTGCCCCGAGGACGCGTCGGCGGTGCGCATCAGGCCCTGAATGATCCACGGCTGGCGGCCGATCTCGGTGGTGTACCAGCCGGCGAGCATGGCGATGATGCCCGAAGGCCCCATCCACACCGCCATATGCAGAAACGCCCGAGACTGGTAGAGGCGGCCGCGCGCGCGCAGCCACAGGCCCCAGATACCGGTGAGGATCATCAGCAGGCCGAGGCCGACCATGACCCGGAAGGTCCAGAACACGATAGTCGCGTTGGGCCGATCCTCCTTGGCGAACTCCTTGAGCGCCGGCACCTGCTGATCCAGGCTGTGGGTCAGGATCAGGCTGCCGAGCGCCGGAATCTCCAGCTTGAAGCGGGTTTCTTCGCGCTGCATATCCGGCCAGCCGAACAGGATCAGCGGGGTCGGCTCGTCGCCGTGGTTCTCCCAGTGGCCCTCGATCGCGGCGATCTTCGCCGGCTGGTACTTGAGGGTATTGAGGCCGTGCAGGTCGCCGATCATGGCCTGGATAGGCGCAACCAGCAGGGCCATCCACATGGCCATCGAGAGCATCTTGCGCAGTGCCGGATTGTCGCGGCCGCGCAGCAGGTGCCAGGCCGCCGACGCGCCGACGAAGAATGCGGTGGCGAGGAAGGCCGCAGTGGCCATATGCGCCAGGCGGTAGGGGAAGGATGGATTGAACACCACGGCGAACCAGTCCACCGGGATCACCCGCCCGTCGATGATCTCAAAGCCCTGGGGGGTGTGCATCCAGCTGTTGGAGGCGAGAATCCAGAAGGTCGAGATCAGGGTGCCGACCGCCACCATCAGGGTGGAGAAGAAGTGCAGACCGGGGCCGACACGCTGCCAGCCGAACAGCATGACCCCGAGAAAGCCTGCCTCGAGGAAGAATGCGGTGAGCACTTCATAGGTCAGCAGCGGCCCGGTGACCGCCCCGGCAAAATCCGAGAAGGCGCTCCAGTTGGTGCCGAACTGATAAGCCATGACCAGGCCCGAGACCACGCCCATGCCGAAGTTGACCGCGAATATCTTCGCCCAGAAGTGATACAGATCGCGGTACACCTCCTGCCGGGTGTTCAGCCACAAGCCTTCCAATACCGCCAGATAGCTGGCCAGGCCGATGGTGATAGCCGGGAAGATGATGTGGAAGGAAATGGTGAAACCGAACTGGATTCGCGCCAGGTCGAGCGCCTCTATGCCGAACATGCAGCATCCTCACTCAGGTTATTCGGGGCACAGCCATGTGCGCGCTCCTGGTGATATAGGAACGCAAAAGGGTGCGATTGTTCTTGTCATTGCCGGGCTGATGCAGCGGATTCGGCCAAGATGGCCTCAGAAAAACCCAATGCGAGTTTTGATCTGGATCAAGCATTGATCAAAGAGTAGCGCCTCCTCCGGAGCTTGCCGCTGTGGTTATTTGTCGCGCCGCAGACTTGTGCGAGCCGCCAGCCATGCTAGGCTGGCGCACCTTCAGTAGTTAGCTATCTAAATAACTCATGAGCGTTCACGGCAAACTGCTCCTGCGTCACCAGCGCCCCTTCATCGCGTTCTGGCTGGCTCGTGTCGGCACCGCCAGCGGCTTCCAGATGCTCACCGTGGCCATTGGTTGGCAGATGTACACGCTCACCGGCAATGTGCTCGACCTGGGCCTGGTCGGTCTGGTCGAATTTCTCCCGCGGATCCTGTTCATCCTGCTCACCGGCCATGTGGCGGACCGCTTCGACCGGCGCAAGGTCGCCGCGCTGTGCCAGGGCGCTCAGGCCCTGACTGCCCTGGCCTTGCTGATTGGCACCACGGTAAACGGCCTCAGCCGCGAGATGATCTTCCTCATCGCCTTCCTGCTCGGCAGCGCCCGCGCCTTCGAGATGCCCACCACCCAGGCGCTGCTGCCGAACATTGTGCCGCCGGGACTGTTTCCCGCCGCAGTGGCCGCTTCCGCCTCGGCGATGCAGACCGCAACCATAGTCGCGCCGGCGCTCGGCGGCCTGCTCTTTGCCGTGGATGCGGGCTGGGTCTATGGTCCCGCCGCACTGCTGTATATCGGCGCCCTGAGCCTGATGCTGAGCCTGCCGTCGCGCCAGTTGCCACTGAAACAGAAGGCTTCGCTGGAGTCGCTGCTGGCCGGCTTTCGTTTTATTCGCAGCCGTCCCGAAGTGTTCGGCGCCATTTCCATGGACATGTTCGCGGTGCTGCTCGGCGGCGCCACCGCGCTGCTGCCGGTATTCGCCAAGGACATCCTGCTCACCGGCCCCTGGGGCCTCGGCTTGCTGCGTTCGGCGCCGGCGGTGGGCGCGTTGCTGATGTCGCTGTGGCTGGCGCACTTCCCCATCGAGCGCCGGGTCGGCCCGGTGATCTTCATCTCGGTGGCGATCTTCGGCGTGGCGACCATCGGCTTCGGCCTGTCCACCTCGCTCTGGTTCAGCCTGGCGACCCTGGTGCTGCTGGGCGCGGCGGACATGGTCAGCATGGTCATCCGCGGCGCCTTCGTGCAGCTGCAGACGCCGGACGATATGCGCGGCCGGGTCGGCGCGGTGAACGGCCTGTTCATCGGCGCCTCGAACCAGCTCGGCGAGTTCCGTGCCGGGGTCAGCGCCGCCTGGTTTGGCACCGTACCGGCGGTGCTGATCGGCGGGGTCGGCGCCCTGCTGGTCACCGGCGCCTGGATCAAACTGTTCCCGGAACTGGCGAAGCGCGATCACCTGAGCCCGCAGCACGAGCCAAGCAAAACCGCCTGAGCCTCTGCGCAGAGGTTGTGAAAAATCGAGCGCAGGAGCGAGCGTTTTTTCACAAGCGCTCAATGCACCAGCATGGCCTCGGCCACCTGCTTGCGCGTGCCCTTGCCGCGCAGTTGCTCGACCAGGGTCAGGGCGAACTCGAGCGCGGTGCCCGGGCCCTGGCTGGTGATGCAGTTGCCGTCGACCACCACCGGCTGGTCGACGAAGGTGCAACCGCTGAGGCGCTCACTGAAGCTCGGGTAGCAGGTCATGCGCCGCTGCTGCAGCACGCCGAACGCCTGCAGGGCCACCGCTGGCGCTGCGCAGATCGCGGCGAACAACTTGCCGGCCTTGGCCTGCCGGCGCACCCGCTCGGCCAGTGGCTCGTGCTCGGCCAGGCGTTGCGCGCCGGGCATGCCGCCGGGCAGCACGATCAGGTCGAACTCCTGGGCCAGCACGTCGACCAGCATGGTGTCGCCGGTCAAGCGGGTACCGCGGGCGCAGGTGATCATGCGCCGACCTTCGATGCTAGCGACCACCACCTCGACCTCGGCACGCCGCAGCACGTCGATCAAGGTCACGCATTCGATATCTTCCACGCCATCGGCAATGGTGACAAGGGCACGTGAAGTCATGTTTGCCTCCTCGAAAAGCACAACGAAAAACGCCCGCAGGGTCATGCCTGCACCGCTTGCGGACGAGCTGTTATGATGCGCGCCTTTTTCCAGATCGCCAGCAAAATCGTGCACATGCGCATGGATGTGCTTTGCTTTCGGTCTGCACATTGACGGCGTGACTGACGCCACGGGGAGCCCTGCATGCTGGAACGAATCTTCCACCTCAAAGCGCATCACACCACGGTGCGTACCGAGGTCCTGGCCGGTCTCACCACCTTCCTGACCATGGCCTACATCCTCTTCGTCAACCCCAACATGCTCGCCGAAACCGGCATGGACAAGGGTGCGGTATTCGTCGCCACCTGCCTGGCGGCGGCCATCGGCTCGGCGATCATGGGCCTGCTGGCCAACTACCCGATCGCCCTGGCGCCGGGCATGGGTCTCAACGCCTTCTTCACCTACACCGTGGTCCTGACCATGGGCCACACCTGGCAGGTGGCCCTGGGCGCAGTGTTTCTCTCCGGGGTGATCTTCTTCGCGCTGTCGATCTTCAGGATCCGCGAGTGGATCATCAACAGCATCCCCATGGCCCTGCGCGCCGGCATTGCCGCCGGCATCGGCCTGTTCCTGGCGATCATCGCGCTGAAGAACGCCGGCATCGTGGTCGACCATCCGGCCACCCTGGTGACCCTCGGCGACATGAGCCAGGGCGGCGTGCTGCTGGCCTGCCTGGGCTTCTTCGTGATTGCCGCCCTGGCCTACCGCAAGGTCACGGGTGCGGTGATGATCGGCATCCTGCTGGTCACCGGGCTGTCGATCCTGCTCGGGCTGTCGCAACTCAGTGGCGTGGTGTCGATGCCGCCTTCGCTGCTGCCGACCCTGCTGCAACTGGACATCATGGGCGCCCTGGACATCGGCCTGCTCAGCGTGATCTTCGCCTTCCTCTTCGTCGACCTGTTCGACACCTCCGGCACCCTGGTCGGCGTGGCACAGAAGGCCGACCTGCTGGACAAGGACGGCAAGATGCCGCGCCTGGGTCGTGCCCTGCTGGCCGACAGCACGGCGACCATGGCCGGTGCCGCCATGGGCACCTCGACCACCACCAGCTATATCGAATCCGCTGCCGGCATCGCCGCTGGCGGGCGCACCGGCCTGACCGCCTGCGTGGTCGCCCTGCTGTTTTTGCTCAGTCTGTTCTTCGCCCCGCTGGCCGGTGCCGTACCGGCCTTCGCCACCGCACCGGCGCTGCTGTTCGTCGCCGTGCTGATGATGAGCAGCCTGGCGCAGATAGACTGGGACGACCTCACCGTCGCCGCGCCGGTGGTGGTTGCCGCCCTGGCCATGCCCCTGACCTTCTCGATCGCCAACGGCATCGCCTTCGGCTTCATCGCCTGGACCCTGATCAAGCTGCTGGCTGGCCGCTGGCGCGACCTCAACCCGGCGCTGGTGGTGTTGTCGGTATTGTTCGTGATCAAGCTGGGCTGGTTCGCGTAATGATCCGTAGGGTGGGTTAGGCGCGCAGGCAATACATGACAACACAGCGGATATTGACGCGCCGTAACCCACCATTTATCCAAATCGCCTCCAATGCGCCGGGTTACGCGGCGCTCTAATTGCGCTGCAACATTCAAATTCCCGAGTAACCCATGAGCCGTCCCCAATTCGATCCCGCCAGCTACGCCGCCCAACTCGCCGAAAAGAAAGCCCGCCTGGTCGAGCTGCTGGCGCCCTTCGATGCCCCCGAACCGCAGGTGTTCGAATCGCCGCGCGAGCACTACCGCCTGCGCGCCGAGTTCCGCCTGTGGCGCGAAGACGGCAAGCGCCATTACGCGATGTTCGAGGCCGGCGACAAACACACGCCGATCTTCTTCGACGACTTCCCCATCGCCAGCGCGCAGATAAATGCACTGATGCCGCGCCTGAAAGCCGCCTGGCAGGCCAGCGAGGTGCTTTCTTTCAAGCTGTTTCAGGTCGAGTTCCTCACCACCCTGAGTGGCGATGCGCTGATCACCCTGTGCTATCACCGCCCGCTGGACGCGGCCTGGCAAGCCGAAGCGGAGAAGCTCGCCGCCGACCTGCAGGTTAATCTGGTAGGCCGTTCGCGCGGCAAGCGCATCGTCATCGGCAAGGACTATGTGGAGGAACAGCTGCAGGTGGCCGGCCGCCACTTCCGCTATCGCCAGCCGGAAGGCGCCTTCACCCAGCCCAACGGCGAGGTCAACCAGAAGATGCTCGGCTGGGCCCACGAGGCACTGGGCGAACGCCAGGACGACCTGCTGGAGCTGTATTGCGGCAACGGCAACTTCACCCTGCCGCTGGCCACCCGGGTGCGCAAGGTGCTGGCCACCGAGATCAGCAAATCCTCGGTCAACGCCGCCCTGGCCAATCTGGCCGACAACGGCGTGGACAACGTGTGCCTGGTGCGCCTGTCCGCCGAAGAGCTGACTGAAGCGCTCAACGAGGTGCGGCCGTTCCGCCGCCTGGCCGGCATCGATCTGAAGAGCTACGACTTCGGCAGCGTGTTCGTCGACCCACCGCGCGCCGGCATGGACCCGGACACCTGCGAACTGACCCGGCGCTTCGAGCGCATCCTCTACATCTCCTGCAACCCCGAGACCCTGGCCGCCAACATCGCCCAGCTCGGCGACACCCACCGGGTCACGCGCTGCGCGCTGTTCGATCAGTTCCCCTACACCCACCACATGGAGTCAGGTGTGCTGCTGGAGCGGCGCTAAAAGCCGCCCGACCTAGCCACGGCCAGCTACTTCAATCATCTGCGACAGCAGTCTTGTCGTGGCAGATCTTCTTCACCATCGGCCCGATGGTCAGCCCCTGGATCAGGATCGAACCGAGGACGATGACGTAGGTGATGCTCAACAGCAGGTCGCGCTCAGGGCCAACCGGCAGAGACAACGCCAAGGCCACCGAGATACCACCGCGCAACCCGCCCCAGGAGAGGATGCGAATCGCCCCCTCGGGAATGCCTTCACCTGATTTCGGGAGGCGACGCAGCAGAAGGATGGCCGGGGCGATGGTCACGATGCGCGCGCCCAGCACCAGCAGGGCCATCAACATGCCCGCCGCGACATTCAGCCAGGAGAAGGGCAACAGGAGGATTTCCAGGCCCATCAAGGCAAACAGAAACGCGTTGAGCATCTCGTCGATCAACTCCCAGAACTTGTCGACATAGCGCCGGGTCTGGTCGGACATGCCATGGCGACGGCCCTGGTTGCCGATGATCAGCCCGGCCACGACCATGGCGATCGGCGCCGAGACATGGGCGCCCGCCGCCAGTGCGGAACCACCAATAACCAGGGCCAGCGACAACATCACCTCGACCTGATACTGGTCGATCGAACGCATCATCAGGTAAACGCCGTAGCCCAGCAGCAGCCCCAGAACAATGCCACCCAATGCCTCGGTGGCGAACAGTTCGACAATGCCCAGCGTTGAAGGTGCATGGCCCTGCAGGGTGATGGTCAGCAGCACTGTGAACAGCACCACGGCTGTACCGTCGTTGAACAGCGACTCGCCGACGATGGTGGTTTCCAGCGGTTTCGGCGCCCCCGCGCTGCGCAGTATGCCCAGCACCGCAATCGGATCGGTTGGCGAGATAAGCGCACCGAACAGCAGGCAATAGAGGAAACTCACCGACCAACCAAACAGCCCCAACATCCAGTAGGCCATGCCTGCAATCATCAGCGTCGAGAGCAGCACCCCCACGGTCGCCAGCAAGCCGATCGGCCACTTATAGCTGTGCAGGTCGTCAAGTTTGACATGCAGGGCACCGGCGAACAGCAGGAATGACAGCATCCAGTCCATCAACAGGCTCTGGAATGACATCTGCCGAAGCATGTCGCCGATCTGCTCCTCAGGCACCGGGTAGCCTGCGAGGGTCACCCCATGCAGCACCAGCGAGAAGATCAAGGCAGTCGCCATGACCCCGATCGCTGGCGGTAGATTGGTGAAGCGGTAGCTGACGTATGTCATCAGCGTCGTCAGACAGATGAATGCCGCAGCCAACTCAAGCATTGCTTATCCTTACTGGCCCATCAGGTAATGCGGGAAGCGGCGCCCCTGCAGCCCGCTCGCGCGGCGCGAAGGTAACCTGTTCACATTGCAACCACGTAGCGCCAGCCCCCATCGTCGGCATCGCGTTATAGCCGTGACAACCCGCGCAAGGCCCAGAAGGCCAACCCGGCAGAAACCACCTCGATCAGCAATGCCAGCAGGTTGAAGGTCTGCTGGGCGCCGCCGTCCAGCCACAGGCCGCCGATACGCGCCAGCGCCAGGGCGCTGTACAGCAGCACCAGCAGGGTCAGGGCGGCGCGGGTCAGGTCGAGGCGCGCCAGCGCCAGACCGAGAAAGGCCGCCAAGCCGAGCTGCAGGCCGCCGTAATAGGCACGCACATCGGTCGCCGCGGCAGGCGCCATCAGCAGCATGCCACTGAGGTTGGCCATCTCGTGGGGGCGGACGAAGTAGGCCAGGCCCAAACCGGCCAGTGCCACCATCTGAATGACTAGAATCACCCGTGCAAACAACATCGCCAGCTCCCTGGCCCAATAATCGTCCGCGCAGCATAGGCTGTCCGGGGCATATCCGGATACAGCCGACTATTTGGCTCCCTGCCGGGACAGCGCTATGCTCGGCCAACGATCCACAGTGGAGTGCCAGCATGCGTCCGTTAATCCTTATCGCCGGTCTGTTCGCCGGACTCGCCCAGGCCGCCGAACCGATCAGCATCGACGTGCACCGCGACGCCAATTGCGGCTGCTGCAAGGCCTGGATCAGCCATCTGCAGGACAACGGCTTCAGCGTCAACGACCATGTCGAAAGCGACATGAGCGCGGTCAAGCAGCGCCTCGGCGTGCCGCCGCGCCTGGCCTCCTGTCACACCGGGGTGATCGACGGCAAGTTCGTCGAGGGTCACGTACCGGCGGCCGACATCCTCAAGTTGCGCCAGCAGCCGGACCTGCTCGGCGCCGCCGTACCGGGCATGCCGGCCGGCTCGCCGGGCATGGAGATGGGCGATCGCCAGCAGGCCTACCAGGTCATCGGCCTGGACCAGCAGGGCAAGGAGCGCGTGCTCGGCGACTACCCGGGCAACTGATCGCAAGGAGCGCCCATGTCAGCGTTGGTTTACTGGCAACTCGATGTATTCGCCGAGCGGCCGCTGGCCGGTAACGGCGTAGCGGTATTTCCCGATGCGCGCCAGCTGACGCCGGCCGCCATGCAGGCACTGACCCGCGAGCTGCGCCAGTTCGAGTCGATCTTCCTGCTGCCTGGCAGCGACCCGCAGGTCCAGGGCGCGCGAATCTTCACCCTGGAGGAGGAACTGCCCTTCGCCGGCCATCCGATCCTCGGCGCGGCCGCCTTGCTGCACCACCTGCAGGACCCGGCCACGGACGCCGAGTGGACCCTGCAGCTGGCCGCCAAGAGCGTGCGCCTGCTTACCCGCCGCCAGGAGCGGGGTTTCTATGCGCAGATGGACCAGGGCGTGGCCGAATTCGCGGCGCAACTCGTCCCTGCGCAAGCCCAGGTGATCGCCGAGGCCTTTGGCTTGAGCGGCGCACAGCTGGATCGCCGCTACCCGGCCAGCGTGGTCAGCACCGGCCTGCCCTACCTGATCCTGCCAGTCACCGCCCAGGGCTTGGCCCAGGCCAGGCAGCAGCGCACGCTGGACGCCGAGCTGGCGACCCATGGCGCCGCCTTCGTATTCCTGCTGGACGTGGATAACCACGAAGGACGCACCTGGGACCCTTTCGGCGTCATCGAAGACATCGCCACCGGCAGCGCCGCCGGCCCGGTGGCGGCCTTCCTGGTGGAACACGGCCTGCATCGCCGCGCCGAGCCCTTCAGCCTTAACCAGGGACGCTTCCTAGGCCGTCCCAGCCGGCTGGATGTCTGCCTCGGCAGCGACGACCGGGTCAGTGTGGGCGGCAGCGTGCAACTGCTGGCGCGCGCCGAGTTACGGGTGGACCCGCGGGAACTGACCTGATAACCGGGCTGGCGGCGACAGGACAGTGCGACGACACTGAAGGCCAGTAAATGGCGAAGGGAGCCGGGCAATGCGCTGGAAACGGGCAAGACGCAGCGATAACGTAGTGGATGCGCGCGGCCGCAGTGGCGGAACCCGCTTTGGCGGGGCCAAGGGTTTGAGCCTCGGCGGTGTCGCCGCCGTGGTGATCATCGGTTTGCTGATGGGCCAGGATCCGCTGCAGATCCTCGGCCAGTTGGCCGGCCAGGCCACCCAGACCAGTTCGCTCGACTCGCGGCAGAGTGCGCCACCGGCGGTCAACGATGAACAGGCAGAGTTCGTCCGCGCCATCCTCGGCGACACCGAGGACACCTGGCGCGAAATATTCCAGAGCGCCGACCGCCAATACCGCGACCCGACCCTGGTGCTGTTCCGCGGCGGGGTCGACTCGGCCTGCGGCTTCGCCGACTCGGCGGTCGGCCCCTTCTACTGCCCCGGTGATCAGCGGGTCTACCTGGACCTGGCGTTCTTCCGCGAACTGGAACAGCGCTTTGCCGCCGCCGGCGACTTCGCCCAGGCCTACGTGATTGCCCATGAGGTGGGCCACCACGTGCAAACCCTGCTAGGCGTTTCCGCCAAGGTGCATGCCGCACGCCAGCGTGGCGAACGCATGGAGGGCGACAACGGCCTGCTGGTGCGTCAGGAACTGCAGGCCGATTGCCTGGCGGGGATCTGGGCCCATCACGCCCAGCGCCGACTCGACTGGCTGGAACCGGGCGATCTGGAGGAAGCACTCAATGCCGCCAATGCCATCGGCGACGACCGCCTGCAGAAACAGACGCGCGGCCAGGTGGTGCCGGACTCCTTCACCCACGGCACCTCGGCGCAGCGCATGCGCTGGTTCAAGCTCGGCTTCGAACAGGGTCAAGTCGGCCGTTGCGATACCTTCCAGGTGGCGCGCTTGTGAGGGTCGACGAAAGTAGCCCGGATGAAATCCGGGCTGGTATGTTCGGGGCCTTCACAAGAGCGGCCCATGCCATGGCCGCGATAGGGCATGCCTGCCAACAGCATCCAGGCCATGGGCCAAGCGCCCCCAGCCAGGCGCCTCCGCCGGCTCCTACGTCCTGCGCGGCTTGCGCATCAACATGGGATCCACAGGGCGCAGCGCCTTATCTACTGAGACCGATCATTGCGCCCAGGGCGGCGGCGGCTCTTCGCCAACCGGGGCGTCCTCGGCATTCAGCAGCGCCTGGCGGCGCGCTTCTTCGGCCAGGGTAGCCTTGATCTCGCGCAGCACCGCATCGATATCGGCGGCCTCGTCAGGATCGTCGAACTCGCCGGTCAGCGGGCTGTCCGGCGTCAGTTCGCCGGCCTCGTACAACGCCCACATTTCCTTGGCATACTTGCTGAACTTGAGTTCCGGGGCGAACTGGCCGAAATAGGCGGCCATATTGCCGACATCGCGCTCGAGCATGCTGAAGGCATGGCTATTGGCAGCGGCATCGACTGCCTGCGGCAGGTCGATGATCACCGGGCCTTCAGGCCCCAGCAGCACGTTGAATTCGGACAAGTCGCCATGCACCAGGCCGGCGCAGAGCATCTTGACCACTTCACCGATCATGAAGGCATGGTATTCGCGGGCATCCTCCGGGTGCAGGTCGACATCATTGAGACGCGGCGCAACGGCGCCCTCATAGTCGAGGACCAGCTCCATCAGCAACACACCCTCGAGGAAGTCGTAGGGCTTGGGCACCCGCACCCCAGCACCAGCCAGATGGAACAAGGCGGCCACTTCGGCGTTCTGCCAGGAGTCTTCCTGGCCCTTGCGGCCGTACTTGGTGCCCTTGGTCATGGCCCGTGTATCGCGGCTGCTGCGCACCTTGCGGCCTTCCTGGTAGACCGCTGCCTGACGGAAACTGCGCTTATTGGCCTCCTTGTAGACCTTGGCGCAGCGCAGCTCATCGCCGCAGCGCACCACATACACTTCGGCTTCCTTGCCACTCATCAGCGGGCGTATCACTTCGTCGACCAGACCAGCCTCGACCAGGGGTTCAATACGTTTTGGCGTCTTCATTAGCTTTAATCAGGGGTCCTGTGTTGCCCAAGGCGTATCTGCCGCCCGTTATACGGCAATCTTTAAGCAGTGCCCACCCTCCTGTCGGCAAGGCCCACTTTGCAAGGGATTGCGCAGGCCTAACCGACGTGGCGAGAACCGCTCAACCACGCCGACTGGCGGCACGCTGGAGCCGACCAACCGGAGCAAACCAGGCGTTACAAGCAAGCGCCCGATGCAACCAAAAGGGACTAAGCACTGTCCGATGGCAGCACATCCACAAGCAATCCATGCCCCAAGGGCGTGCGATACGCACTGGAACCCGCGAAGGCGCTCTGCCTGAGCCTGCAGTGATTGGGGGATACAACCATGAAACGTGCCCAGTCTGGCATCAGCACTGTTACGCAGAGGCCCGCCCTCTACCCGCACAACAGGCTGGACGACCTCGCCGCCCTGCGCCATGCCCAGCCCAGCCCAGCCGGTGCAACGGCATCAGCGCAGCATGCATCGCCTCCAGCTATGTCGCTACCGCTACGCCGGCGCGCTATATCAGCCGCCTGTGCACGCAGTTCAGCCACAAGCTGCCCGTCAGTTTCGATGAGCATCAAGGTCGCATCGAGTTCGCCTTTGGCCTCTCGCATCTGTATGCGGACACAACCGGCCTGCACATCACCGCCCTGAGCAATAACCTGCAAGACCTGGAAAAGCTCAAGCACCTGATCGCCACCCACTTCGAGCGCTTTGCCTGGCAAGCCGAGCTAAGCCTCGACTGGCAATAGCAGGCCGTTGAAAAACTACCTACGTTGGCAATACTGCGTTAAAAACGGCCTCGGAAAGCGGCTTGCCGCTAACGCGCTTTAGCGCGGCCCGCAGGGCGAGTGAAGCGAGTAATGTTCATTACAGCTGGTAAACTCGCGTGCGAGCCCAGTCCGCTTCCTCGGCGCTTTGACCAGCCTTCGGCTGTTAATACCTAGCGCCTTGTCTTGCCTGCCTCGCCTAGGTTTTTCAGCGGCCTGCTCAGCAGCTCTCAGAGTGCCTGCAGATGCTGGCGGAGTGCCTCGATGGCATAACGTACCTTGGCCGGTTGCGCATCGCGGCGCGGCGTGACGATATACAGGCCGATGGACTCGGGCCGCCAGTCCGGCAGAAGATTGAGCAGTTCGCCGCGGGCCAGCAGCTCGCGAATTTCCGGCTCCGGCTGCAGCGACACGCCCATGCCCGCCAGGGTGAACTGGCGCACCGCCAGAATGTTGTTGCAGGCAATCCGACTCTCCAGGCGCAGGCGCTCCTCGCTACCGGACGGATCGCGCAGCAGTAGATGCTGGGCGCGGTCGGTATTGAGTCCGATCCAGTCAAGGCCGAGCAGCTGCTGCGGCGTCGCGATCCAGCCGCAACGCGCCAGGTAGGCCGGTGCCACGCACAGCAGCATGGGCCAGTCGGCCACATGGCGGGCCACCAGACTGGAATCCTCCTGACGGCCGACGCGGATGGCCAAATCGATGCGCTGCTCGACCAGATCGATCTTCTCGTCGTGGAAAAATAGCCGCAGGCTCAACCCCGGATGGGCGCTCAGCAGCGGTGCCAATGCCGCGCTGAGCAGCTTGCCGGGCAACCCCACCGGCGCGGCGATGCGCAACTCACCCACAGGCGCATCACGCAACTCGGCCAGGCGCTGTTCGGCCTGCTGGGCCAGCGCCAGCACCTGGGCGCAGCTCTGGTAGAAGGTCGCGCCCGCCTCGGTCAGGGTCAGCTTGCGCGTGGTGCGGTGCAGCAGGCTGACCTGGGTGCTCTCCTCCAGCTTGCGAATCTGCTGGCTGACTGCCGAGGCCGTCATGCCCAGCACCTCGGCCGCCGCCACCATGGAGCCGCGATCGACCACGGTAGCAAACACCGCCATGCGCTTTAACTGCTCCATTCGTAAGCCCTGCTTAATAGTTAAAGCCTTTTTAGCCTATTTTTCCGACCGTTATCCAGCTGCGATTATCTGTCTCACTTAATCCCATCTGGAGACACCCATGAAACTCGCCCTAATCGGCGCCAGCGGCTTCGTTGGCGCAGCCGTCCTGCAAGAAGCCCTGAACCGTGGTCACCAGGTCAGCGGCATCGTCCGCCATCCAGAGAAGCTGCCGCAGCACCCGGCGCTCAGCGCAGTGGCCGGCGATGCCTACAACGCCGACGCACTGGCCGAACAGCTCAAGGGCCATGACGCGGTGATCCACGCCTTCAACCCCGGCTGGGGCAGCGCCGATATCCGCGAGCGTTTTGTCGCTGGCAGCCGGGCGATCATCGCCGCCACGCAACAGGCCGGCGTGCAGCGCCTGCTGGTGGTCGGTGGCGCGGGCAGCCTGTATGTCGCACCCGGTGTGCAATTGATCGACACGCCGGAGTTCCCCGCCGAGTACAAGGAAGGCGCCGAGGGTGCGCGCCAGGCGTTGCAGCTGATCCAGGGCGAAACCGCACTGGACTGGAGCTTCGTCTCGCCACCGGCACTCCTGCAGCCGGGCGAACGCACCGGCCAGTTCCGCATCGGTGGCGACCAATTGCTGATGAACGACAAGGCACCGGCGGATATTTCCGTGGCCGACCTGGCGGTGGCAATCATCGACGAACTGGAACATCCACAACATATCCGCCAGCGGTTTACCGTCGGCTATTGAGCCGCTGCCTGCAGCAAAACCCATGCTCCCCCCCGTTATTAAAGGTCGCAGGAGCGGCCGGCCGATGTTCCGCGTTGGCCGCGGCCCCTTGTCGCTATTTCGAGTGTTTTCGCGGATCAATCCGCGCCTGCGACAGCGGTCTAACCCACACCCTGGAGAACCCATGACCCTGAGCGCCAACGCCCATGTGCCTACCGCCACCCCCGGGCGCTATATCGGCCGCCTGTGCAAGCACTTCGCCCACAAGATCCCGGTGAGTTTCGACGAACAGCAAGGCCGTATCGAGTTCGCCTTCGGCCTGACACTGCTCCAGGCCGAAAACGATGGCCTGCGCCTGACCGTGCGGAGCCAGGACCAGGAGCAGCTGGACAAGCTCAAGCAGGTGGTCGCCAGTCACTTCGAGCGCTTCGCCTGGCAGGAAGCGCTCAACCTCGACTGGCACTGAGCGTTTTTTCACAGGCTCTGACCAGCCGATGGCCCCGTCACGGCTAACGCTGCCTGCATTCCCGCAGCTGTCGGGGTGGGGAGACTTGAAGCGCAATCCGGACAGCACACTTTGAAAGCGCAATTCGCATTGGCGTGCTCGGCGCAAGGGTCGACAATCGACTCATTATTTCGTGGAGCCGCGCCATGCTCGAACCTGACCTCTGCTGGCAAGCCGTCTGCGCACGCGATGCCGCGCGCGATAACCAGTTCGTCTTCGCCGTGCGCTCCACCGGCATCTACTGCCGGCCGAGCTGCCCGGCGCGCCGACCGTTGCGGCGCAATGTCAGCTTCCACGCCGATGCGCAGAGCGCCGAAGCCGCCGGTTTCCGCCCGTGCCGGCGCTGCTCGCCGCAGGGTGCCAGCCCGGCCGAACAGCTCGATCAGCTGGTCGCCGCCGCCTGCCGCCTGCTGGTCGAGCAGGACAAAACGCCTACCCTCGAACAACTCGCCGCGCGCATTGGCTTGTCCGCCTCGCATCTGGCCCGCGCATTCAAGGCGCGCACCGGGCTGACACCGAAGGCCTGGGCCAACGCCCAACGCCGCGCACAATTTGAAGCTGGCTTGCCACAGGCCGAGTCGGTGCTGCAGGCGGCGCTGGCCGCCGGCTATTCCGGCACCCGCCCGCTGTACGAACAGGGCGACGGTTTGAGCCCGGCACAACGGCGCCGGCGCGGTGCCGGCGAAACCCTGCGTTATGCCATCGCCGCCTGCCCGCTCGGCAAGTTGCTGCTGGCCAGCAGCGCCAAGGGCGCCTGCGCCCTGTTGTTCGGCGACACCGACGAGGCGCTGGAAAGCGAGTTGCGTCAGCGCTTCGCCGCCGCCCGGCTGCAACGCGACGATGCCGGCCTGGGCGACTGGCTGCAGCAGGTCATTGGTCAAATCGAGGAACCGCAACGCGCCGCGCAGTTGCCCCTGGACTTGCGCGGCACGGTCTTTCAGCATCAGGTGTGGCGCGCCCTGCAGCAAATCCCGACGGGGCAGACGCGGCGCTATGGCGAACTGGCCGCCAGTATTGGCAGCCACCCACGCGCCGTGGCGCGGGCCTGCGCGAGCAATCCACTGGGCCTGCTGGTGCCCTGTCATCGGGTGATCGGCGCCAATGGCGCGTTGAGTGGCTACCGCTGGGGTCTGGCACGCAAGGCGGCGCTGCTGGAAGGCGAACGGCCCGGCAACCACACGCCCGAACCCGAGGCGGGCTGAATCAGCCGGGGAAATCGCAGCCGATTCAGTTGTCCGAACTTAAACCGAACCTCGGAGAATCCCACCATGCATGAATTGAAGCACTACCAGGTTGACTACCGCCTCAACGGTCACCCCGACGCCCTCACTCTCGACGAATTCGACGAACCCACCTTTGACCAGGTGCGCCTACGTCTGCTGCACAAGCACACCGACGAGCTACGCATGGTGGAAGACGCCCCTTGGGAGCAAAATCTGCGCTCCAGCCTGGATCGCCGGGCCGATGAAGTGGGCCTCAGCGATATCCGCATCCGCCTCCTCGACTAAACGCTTATGAAAAAAACCCGCCTACGCAAGCCGAGAAGCATCGCTTCGCTCGACGCCATCCTGCGTATGGAGCGGCGCGTGGGCCTGCAGGAGCACGTTCGTTCGCGATAGCCTGGCGGGCTTGCCCTTCGATCGCGAATCAATGCGCGCCCACAACCCGTCGTACTTAGCGGTTTCAGCGCTCCAGGATAGCCGTCACACCCTGACCGCCAGCGGCGCAGATGGAGATCAGGCCACGGCCCTCACCTGCCACGGCGAGCAGTTTGGCCAGGTTGGCGACGATGCGCCCGCCGGTGGCGGCGAAGGGGTGGCCGGCGGCCAGCGAACTGCCCTTGACGTTAATCTTGCTGCGGTCGATCGCCCCCAGCGCGGCATCCAGGCCCAGGCGGGTCTTGCAGTAGTCGGCGTCTTCCCAGGCCTTGAGGGTGCAGAGCACCTGGGCGGCGAAGGCCTCGTGGATTTCGTAGTAATCGAAGTCCTGCAGGGTCAGATTGTTGCGCACCAGCAGACGCGGCACCGCATAGACCGGGGCCATCAGCAGGCCTTCGACGCCCTTGACGAAATCCACCGCCGCCGCTTCGCCGTCCCTGAAGTAGGCGAGAACCGGCAGGCCGCGGGCCTTGGCCCAGTCTTCGCTGGCCAGCAGCACCAGCGAGGCACCATCGGTCAGTGGCGTGGAGTTGGCGGCAGTCAGAGTACCGTGCGGGCCGCGCTCGAACACCGGCTTGAGGGTGGCGAGCTTGTCGATATTGATGTCCGGGCGCAGGTTCTGGTCGCGGGTCAGGCCGAGGAACGGCGTGAGCAGGTCGTCGTGCCAGCCTTCGGCATAGGACGCGGCGAGCTTCTGGTGACTGGCGATGGCCAGCAGATCCTGCTCGTTGCGGGGAATGGCCCAGGTCTGCGCCATCAGTTCGCAGTGCTCACCCATCGACAAGCCAGTACGCGGCTCGCCGTTGCGCGGCAGCGACGGAGTCAGATGACGCGGACGCAGCTTGAGCAAGGTCTTGAGTTTATCGCCGGTGGTTTTGCCTCGATTGGCCTCCAGGAGAATCTGCCGCAGCCCTTCGTTGACTCCGATTGGTGCGTCTGAGGTGGTGTCGACGCCCCCGGCGATGCCGCACTCGATCTGGCCGAGGGCGATCTTGTTGGCCACCAGCAGCGCAGCCTCCAGGCCGGTGCCGCAGGCCTGCTGCAGGTCGTAGGCCGGTGTCTCGGGTGCCAGGCGCGAGCCGAGTACGCATTCGCGGGTCAGGTTGAAATCGCGTGAATGCTTGAGCACCGCCCCAGCGACCACTTCCCCCATACGCTGGCCATGCAGGTTGAAGCGCTCCACCAGGCCTTCCAGTGCGCTGGTGAGCATTTCCTGGTTGCTCACCGTGGCGTAAAGGCTATTGGAGCGAGCGAAGGGAATACGGTTGCCGCCAACGATGGCGACACGGCGCAGCTGGGTCATGGATGACTCCTTGCGTGAGGGAAATGGCGCGCAGGCCAACCTGAGGTCGCAGTGTCGCATTGGCCGCCTGCTGGCACAGCAGGTGACACGGTCAATTGTGCATTTCTGTTGTCTGCGTAGAGTGAGCCTAACTTTTGATGCGCCAGCAGGAGCCTCACCATGTCCGATCGTTACCTCGCCTTCGCCAACTCCACTGCCGGTCGCCGCCTGGTCAGCGCCCTCGGCCTGCCCGCGCCATTGCGCCTGGAGCGTTGGATGGCCGGGCGCAGCCGGCCGGTCGACGGTGCCCTGCTGCTCGGCGGCACAGGCAGCCTGGCCTGCTCCGTGCAGCTATTTGCCCACAAGCTCACCGATGCGCTGTTCGCTGCCCGCGAGGGCCAGTTCGAGCTGCCGGGCTGGACCGCCGAGCACGGCCCGAAGCTCAAGGCGCTGGTGTTCGATGCCAGCGGCCTGACCCGCTTCGAGCAGTTGAACGAGCTGCGCGACTTCTTCCAGCCAGTGTTCAAGGGCCTGGATAAATGCCCTCGGGTGGTGGTGCTTGGCCGCGCGCCGGAATCGCTGGAGGATGTGCAGGCCGCCAGTGTGCAGCGCGCGCTGGAGGGTTTTACCCGTACGCTGGGCAAGGAAATCCGCCATGGCGGCAGCGTCCAGCTGATCTACGTCGGCACAGACGCGGAGGATCAGCTGGAAGGCGCGCTGCGTTTTTTCCTCTCGCCGAAGAGCGCCTACATCTCCGCCCAGGTGTTGCGCCTCTCGGCCTGCAACGTACAGGTCAAGGATTGGACACGCCCGCTGGCCGGCAAGAAAGCCCTGGTCACCGGCGCCTCGCGCGGCATCGGTGCAGCCATCGCCGAGACCCTGGCGCGCGACGGTGCCGAAGTTGTGCTGCTGGACGTGCCAGCGGTCAAGGATGCCCTCGATGCGCTGGCCGCACGCCTGGGAGGACGCGGCGTGGCGCTGGACATCTGCGCCGAGGACGCCCCGGCCCGACTGATCGAAGCCTTGCCCGACGGCCTCGACATCCTCGTCCACAACGCCGGCATCACCCGTGACAAGACCCTGGCGAAGATGAGCGATAGCTTCTGGAACTCGGTGATCGACGTCAATCTCAAGGCCCCGCAGGTGCTGACCCAGGCACTGCTGGAGGCCGGCAAGCTCAACAACAACGGCCGTGTGGTGCTGATCGCCTCGATCAGCGGCATCGCCGGCAATCTGGGCCAGAGCAACTACGCGACCAGCAAAGCCGGGCTGATCGGTCTGGCCCAGGCCTGGGCGCCGGCGTTGAGCCAGCGTGGTATCAGCATCAATGCGGTGGCGCCAGGCTTTATCGAAACCCGGATGACCGCCGCTATCCCCTTCACCCTGCGCGAGGCCGGACGGCGGATGAACTCCATGGGCCAAGGCGGCTGGCCCCAGGACGTCGCCGAAGCCGTGGCCTGGTTCGCCCAGCCCGGCTCCGGCGCACTGACTGGACAGGTGCTGCGGGTATGCGGGCAGAGTGTGTTGGGAGCCTGATGTCGCGCGCAGAACCAGCAGCGGGCTTTTCACCCAACACCCAGCGAAGCCCACGACTCACGGGCGGCCCCTACACAAGCCGCCACTGTAAGTACCCGACAGCAGACTAAGCTGCTGCCATTCGTTCAGAGGAGCTTGCCCATGGCCATCGACTGGCTCGACCTGCCCACCCCACCCGCCCTGCCTGGCCTGTATGCGCGTGCCGCACTGCGGCGTGGGGTGAAAGGCCGAACCCTGCCGAGCCTGGGGTTGCGCTGCGGCGTCAACGTCGAGGCCAAACACCTGGCACGTTACCGGCAGATTTGCGGATTTCTCGATGACGGCCGGCTGCCCGCCACCTACCCGCATATCCTGGCCTTCCCGTTACAGATGAAACTGCTCACCGACCAAAGCTTCCCCTTTCCGCTGCTGGGTCTGGTGCATCTGGAGAACCGCATCCGGGTGATTCGCCAGCTGGGTGGGCTCGGGCCCTTCAGCATCAGCGTGGAAGTGAACAACTTGGCCGCGCACGAAAAAGGCGCGGTATTCAGCCTGCTCACCCGCCTGCACGACCAGCTCGGCCTGCTTTGGGAGGGCGACAGCCGAATTCTCTGCCGTGGCCTCAAGCTGGATGGTTCGCCAAGCGAGCGCAGCGAGGAGTCTGCGCTGCCGTTGCTCGACGTCGACAGCTGGCAGGCACCGGCCAATATCGGCCGCGTCTACGCCCGCATCGCTGGCGACTACAACCCGATCCATCTCAGCGCGCTGAGCGCCCGGTTGTTTGGCTTCCCGCGGGCCATCGCCCACGGCCTGTGGAACAAGGCACGCAGCCTGGCGGCACTCAGCGAGCACCTGCCAGCAGCCGGCTATGCGGTGGACGTGCGTTTCCAGAAGCCCGTGCTACTGCCCGCCCAGGTCAAGCTGCAAGCCAGCGAACCGGCGGCCCACGGCCAGTTCAGCCTCACCGGCAACAACGACCTGCAGCATATGGCGGGACGCTGGCAGGTGATCTGACCCCGTGAAACAATGCGCGTCCACCCCAGCGCATCTCCCCCGGAGCCGCATGAACCTGACCGAACTCACCGCCCGCCTGCACGCCATCCGCGACCGCAACGACTGGCGGCAATTCCACAGCCCGAAGAACCTGGCCATGGCCGCCAGCGTGGAGATGGCCGAACTGGTGGAGATCTTCCAGTGGCTGAGCGAGGCGCAGTCGCGCCAGCTCGCCCCCGAGCAGCTGCAACACGCCGGCCAGGAAGTGGGTGATATCGTGCTCTATCTGTTGCTGCTATGCAGCGAACTGGGGATCGACATGGAGCAGGCGGTGCGCGCCAAGCTGGCCGACAGCGAACGGCGGTTCGCGCCATGAGCGACCGGCATTTCGATGAACTGGCGACGCGCTTCGCCGAGAAAATCTATGGCGGCGCCAAGGGCGCGATTCGCCTGGCGGTGCTCCAGGCCGACCTCGCCGAAGCCCTGCCGGATCGACCGCTGCGGGTGCTGGACATCGGTGCGGGGCTCGGCCATATGGCGCTGTGGCTGGCCGAACGCGGCCACCTGGTAACCCTCGCCGAACCCGCCGAACCCATGCTCGCCGGTGCCCGTGCGCGCTTCGCCGGGGCCGGCCAGCCGGCGACCTTCATCCAGGCCCCCTGGCAGGACCTGCTTGGCCAGCTCGAGCAGCCCTACGACCTGGTGGTCTGTCACGCGGTGCTCGAATGGCTGGCCGAGCCGCAGGCCATTCTGCCGGTGCTGCACCAGCTCTGCGCCCCGGGCGGCTGGCTGTCGCTGGCCTTCTACAACAAGGACGCACTGATCTACCGCAACCTGCTCAAGGGCCATTTCCGCAAGCTGCGCAAGGCCGAGTTCGCCGGCGAGAAACAGAGCCTGACGCCGCAGCGACCGATCGATCCACGCGAGTTGGCAACGCAACTCGAGTCGTATTGGCAGGTCGAAAATCAGAGTGGCATCAGGGTTTTTCATGACTATATGCCCCATGAGTTCCAGGCCAAGGCCGAGCTGATCGACCTGCTGGAAATGGAGCTGGCCTACCGCCGCCACCCAAGCTTTGCCGGCCTGGGCCGCTATCTGCACTGGATCTGCCGACCGCGCTGACTGCGACGGACGGAGCCGTCGCCCGGATACAATCCGGGCCGGTTTTCGGGGAAGACGCAGAAGCGGCGAGTTCCATGGCCGCGCTAGGGAATGCCTGCAAAAAGCATCGCGGGCGTGGCCCGCTCCTTCGTCCTGCGGGGCTTGCGCATAATAGGATCTACAAAAAGACGGCCGGCGAGGCGCTGGCGGAGAACACGATGAGAGTCTTCCCCCTGCTGTTGCTGTTGCCCTTGCTGGCAGCGTGCCAAAGCAACAATCCCTACACGGCGCAATCGTCCCCGCTGCCGCCGGCCCCTGCGCATGCCGGCAGCCAACTGGACCTCAGCGCCTACCCGGCCCCCGCGCGTGATTATGCGCACTACCGCAATTGGACCTGGCGCGAACAACCGGCAGGCAGTGCCTGGGCCAGTTCGGCCCTGGTCCAGGAGGCGCTGAGCAACGCCCTCGATCAGCGCGGCCTGCGCCCGGCCCAACCCGGCAGCGCCGCCGACCTCGAAGTCAGCACCGAGATACGCCTGGAGCGGCGCATTCGTCAGGTTGCCGATCGCTATGGCAGCTACTACGGCCATAATTATTATGGTGATCACCTCGGCCTGTGGGGCAGTGCACCGCTGGTGCGCACCTATGAGGAAGAAGTGCTGGTAGTACGCATCGACCTGTTCGACGCTCAGGACGGCCAACCCCTGTGGAGCGGCAGCGCCGAAATGCTCAGCGACGGTAGCCAGAGCGAACGCAGCAAAGCGCTGCGCGCGGCGCTGCAGCGCGCTCTGGCAAGTTATCCGCCAACCTGATACACCGCAATCATTGGCCCTTGGTGCATGCACCGGCGTGCATCCACCCAAGGTCCCTGGAGGTTCGATCATGCGTTTGCACCTGCTGCTGATTCCCGCCCTGCTATTGCTCGGTGCCTGCCAAACCACCCAGCTCGATCGCGACTTCGACCCGAACCGCGACTTCGCCGCCTACCGCAGCTGGAACTGGCAGGAACCGGCCCTGCAATATCGCCCCGACGACCCGCGCCTGAAGAGCGACCTGACCGAACAACGCATCCGCAGCGCAGTCGGCGAACAGCTCGACCAGCGCGGTCTGCGCCTGGCGCCTGCGGGCAGCGCCGGCGACCTCAAGGTGCAGGCCTGGCTGATCGTCGATCAGCGCCAGGATCAGGTCACCACCCATTACGGCGGTTTCTGGGGCGGGTCGTGGAACGGCTACTGGGGCGGCCCGGGCTACAGCGAAACCCGCACCCTGGACTACCAGACCGGCACCCTGCAGATCGACCTGTACGACAGCAAGGACGGCAAGCTGGTCTGGCGCGGCAGCGGCCAACAGATTCTGCGCGACAGCCAAGCGAACCCGAGCGAACGCAGCGCGAAGATCCACGAAACGGTAGCCAAGATCCTCAGCCAGTACCCACCGCACTAGCTGCACGAATATAGTGCCGAGCACTTGACCGACTGATCCCTCGGCGCAGCGAATGCGGATCGTCGCCTGGATAAGCTCCAGCGCAATCCAGGGGCTTGCGTCTCGGATTGCGCCCGGGCTTATTCGGCGACCAAGCAACCTACTCGAATTAACCTTGATGCCCTGACAGGGATGTCCGATGACACTAACCGCCACGCTGACCCACCGTCCCGCCAGCGCCGCCGACCTGGGCGCCATCGTCGCATTCCCGCAGAGCGCACAGGAGCTGTTTTTCAGCTACCCGAAGGCCGCCTGGCCGCTGAGCGTCGGCCAACTGGCCGCGGCCATGGCCGAGCGCCGCGACAGTACCGTGGTGCTGCTCAATGACCAGGTCGCCGGCTTCGCCAATTTCCACCAGTGGCAGCATGGCGACTTCTGTGCCCTGGGCAACCTGATGGTCGCGCCCTGGGCCCGTGGCGAGGGCGTGGCGCACTACCTGGTGGCGGTGATGGAGCAGCTGGCGCGCGAGCACTACAAGGCCAGGCGCATGCAGGCGTCCTGCTTCAACACCAACAGCGCCGGCCTGCTGCTCTACCCCAAACTCGGCTACCAGCTCAGCGGCCTGGTCGAACGGCGTGATCCGCAGAACCAACGGGTGGCGCTGATCCAGTTCGACAAGGCGCTGTGAATAGCCCCACACACGCCAAGACCTGACGGAGCGGGCAGCTTTTCCGGCATAATCTCGCCCCCCCGCGTCAATGGAGATGCTGCAATGCCCGCGCCAATCTGGTGGTTACTCGCCCTGCCCTTTCTCGCCGGCGCCTGCCTGCCGTTGCAAGCGGGGATCAACGGTCAACTGGCCAAGCAGGTGTCCAGCACACTCAGCGCCGCCTTGATTTCCTTCCTGGTCGGTAGCCTGGCGCTGCTATTGATGGTCCTGGTCCAGCGCGAAGCGCCCAGTCTCAGTGCCCTCAAGGGCCTGACCTGGTGGCATTGGAGCGGCGGCCTGCTCGGCGCCTTCTTCATCTTCATCGCCGCCTTCGCCGGACCGCGCATCGGTGCCCTGCTGCTGATGGCGCTGGTGCTCGCGGGCCAGTTGGGTATGGCCCTGGCCCTGGATCACTTCGGCTGGGCCGGCTTTCGCGAAGCGCCGGTCAATCTCGGCAAGATCGGCGGCTTGCTCCTGATAGTCGCAGGGATCTGGTTGATCCGGCGGAGCTGACCGTAGGGAGAGCGCTCGCGGATTGCGCTGACGCTTATTCGGGCTACGGGCTGCGCTTTGTACGCAGCATTTGCCAGCCGCTCGCAGTACCGCGCTATTTGCGCTCGAACTTGTAAAACAGGTTGGGTTCGCTGACCAGATACAGGTTGCCGCGGTCGTCGAAGGTCATGCCTTCGCCCTGCGCCACGCTGTCCTGCAGACCGGCAAAGCCACCGAGCAGCGAGCGGAAGCTGATCAGCTTGCCCTTGCCATCGAGTTCCATCAGCACCTTCGACTCGTCGCTGAGCAAGGCCAAGTGGCCGGTGCGTTCGTCGTAATGCACCGAGGACAGGTCGGTGGCGAAGACATTTTCGATCCATGCCTCGCGGTCGATCACTTCGAGGTTGAAGTCGCCCTCAATGCTCGCTTTCAGCCCGCGGATCTCGTAGAGCTTGCGCGGCGAATGCTCCTTGACCACGAACAGTCGATCGTCGGCCCGGTCGTAGCCGACACCCTCGAAGCCCTGGTTGCCGCCCGCGTCGAGACCCAGGGTCAGCGCCCGATAATCCTCGCGAAACAGGGCGCCGGGCTGCGCCGGCACCTCGACCACCACCAGCGCCTGGTTGCGCTCCTCGGCCAGCAGCAACAGATTGTCGCCCAGGTAGGTGATGCCCTCCACATCGCTGAAGCCACTGAGCGGATAGCGTGCCTGCACCTCGCCGTCCGTGCTCAGGGCGAGCAGCTCTTCCGGGTTGTTGACCACTGCCCAGAGCTGGCCGCGGCGCTCGTCATAGGTCAAGCCGGAGAGGTTATCGCTGACCCCCGGCACGGCCTTGGCGTCAATTTGCACCCGGTACTCCGGCAGCCACAGGCTGCGCTTCTCCCACTCGGTTTCATGCCAGGAGGTCTGGATCCAGAAGTACAAGCGGTCATCCAGGTGCAGAGTGCGCACTTGATAAGCCAGGGTCAGCAGGATCACCAACAGCGCCCATGTCCATGGGCTTAAAACAGGCAGCCGTCCTAGCATCCCCTTGGCAGTTGGCATCATCGACAGTCACTCTCGCGGACAGATGGGCAAAGGCAGTCTGCCCCGCGATTGTTGCAATCCGCGCAGCTCAGCAGCGTTCAGCACGCGAACGCACAGAACTGAAAAACCCGCGCCAGTTCGGCGCACGACTTCGATCACGCGCCGCCGGCCAAGTTCAGCCGCACGCCGCAGATCACCCCGCGCGGAGTGCGGGCAAGTCCCGGCCGTGTTAAGGTGCGCGGCCTTTTTGCTTACTTATATGGACAGAGACAGGTCGTCATGACACTGGCCCAACCATTGCGCTGGCTGCCTAAGCCGCCATAGCGCCACGCCCCCTCCTGCATAGCCTCGCCGGTTCTCCCGGTCGCGCGGTTGTGCGCCCTTGCGTAGCCGAACGCCGTTCGGTCATGTGCCTGCATTATTTTTCAATCTGCCAATCATCCAGTCCGCCCGGCGCTTGCGCGCGACAGCGGAACCCAGCCCTTTTGGAACACGCCATGCTGCAAAGCCTGAAGAACACCTGGTTGTTTAATATCCGCGGCGACGTGCTCGCCGGTCTGGTCGTGGCGCTGGCCTTGATCCCTGAGGCCATCGCCTTCTCGATCATCGCCGGGGTCGACCCCAAGGTCGGTCTCTACGCCTCCTTCTGCATCGCCGTGGTGATCGCCTTCGTCGGCGGCCGCCCGGGCATGATTTCCGCTGCCACCGGGGCCATGGCCCTGCTGATGGTGACCCTGGTGAAAAACCACGGCCTGGAATACCTGCTGGCCGCCACCCTGCTGACCGGCGTGCTGCAGATCGGCGCGGGCTACCTCAAGCTCGGCTCGCTGATGCGCTTCGTCTCGCGCTCGGTGGTCACCGGCTTCGTCAACGCCCTGGCGATCCTGATCTTCATGGCCCAGCTGCCGGAGCTGACCGGCGTCACCTGGCACGTCTACGCCATGACCGCCGCGGGGCTGGGCATCATCTACCTGTTCCCCTATGTGCCGAAACTCGGCCAGCTGATCCCCTCGCCGCTGGTGTGCATCCTCTCGATGACCGCCGTGGCCATGTATTTCGGCCTGGACATCCGTACCGTCGGCGACATGGGCGAGCTGCCCGACACCCTGCCGATCTTCCTCTGGCCGGATGTGCCCCTGACCCTGGAGACCCTGGCGATCATCTTCCCCTACGCCGCCGCCCTGGCCGTGGTCGGCCTGCTGGAGTCGATGATGACCGCCACCATCATCGACGACCTGACCGACACCAGCAGCGACAAGAACCGCGAATGCAAGGGCCAGGGCGTGGCCAACATCGCCTCCGGCCTGCTCGGCGGCATGGCCGGTTGCGCGATGATCGGCCAGTCGGTGATCAACGTGAAATCCGGCGGCCGCGGCCGCCTGTCTTGCCTGGTCGCCGGCAGCGTGTTGTTGCTGATGGTGGTGTTCCTCAGCGACTGGGTCCGGCAGATCCCCATGGCCGCACTGGTGGCGGTGATGATCATGGTGTCGATCGGCACCTTCAGCTGGGACTCGATCCGTAATCTCAAGCAGTTCCCGCTGTCGACCAATATCGTCATGCTCGCCACGGTGGCGGTCACCGTCTTCACGCACAACCTGGCCTATGGCGTTTTCGTCGGCGTGCTGCTGGCGGCGATGTTCTTCGCCAACAAGATTGGCCACTTCCTCTATATCGACTCCGCGGCAGACAACCTGGGGACTCGACGCACCTACACTGTAGTGGGCCAAGTGTTCTTCAGCTCCGCCGACAAATTCGTCTCTGCCTTCGATTTCAAGGAGGCCGTCGACAAGGTGATCATCGATCTGTCCCGCGCGCACTTCTGGGACATCACCGCCGTCGCCGCCCTGGACAAGGTGGTGCTCAAGCTGCGCCGCGAAGGCACCGACGTCGAAGTGCTCGGCCTCAACGAAGCCAGCGCCACCATCGTCGACCGCTTTGGCGTACATGACAAACCCGATGCCGTCGATCAACTGATGGGCCACTAACAAGGAGCACAGCATGACCCACGTAATGGCTTGTATCGATGGTTCGCAATCCGCCACCGGCGTCTGCGACTATGCGGCCTGGGCCAGCCGGCGCCTTGGCGCACCGCTGTGCTTCCTGCATGTCCTGGATCACGTGCAGTACCCGCAGCCAAGCGACCTCAGTGGCACCATCGGCCTGGGCAGCCGCGAGCACCTGCTGGATGAGCTGGCGGCACTCGACGAAAAACGCGGCAAGCTGGCCCTGGAGCAGGGCCATCACCTGCTCGAAGCGGCCAAGGCCCGCGCCAGCGCGGCCGGCGTCAGCGATGCCCAGCTGCGCCAACGGCATGGCGACCTGGTCGAGAGTCTCGCCGAATTGCAGCAGGACATCCGCCTGCTGGTGATCGGCCGCCAGGGCGAAACCAGCGACAACCTCAGCCAACTGGTTGGCAGCCACCTGGAGAACGTCATCCGCACCCTGCAGCGGCCGATCCTGGTCAGCTGCGGCGAATTCAAGGCGCCACAGAGCTACCTGTTCGCCTACGACGGCAGCGCCACCGCGCGCAAAAGCATCGAGATGATCGCCGCCAGCCCGCTGCTCAAGGGCCTGCCGTGTCACCTGCTGCTGATAGGCGCCGACACCAGCGACGCCTGGGAGCAACTCAAGTCCGCCGAGCGGGTGCTGCAGGATTCGGCCAGCGAGGTGCACCTGGCGATTCGCGCCGGCGAGGTCGAGCCGACCCTGCACGCCTACCAGGCCGAGCACGGCATCGACCTGCTGGCCATGGGCGCCTATGGCCACTCGCGGATTCGTCAGTTCCTGGTCGGCAGCACCACCAGCCACCTGCTGCGCACCAGCGTCAGCCCGCTGCTGATCCTGCGCTAGGGCCGAACCAGTCGCCCAGCACTGGGCGACTCGCGTGATGATGGCAAAGTGGCGTCAAAGGCCGGACTGACGCACTATGGCCGGGCCCAGCAGTTTTTGTGATCACACACTATGAGCAACGCCAACGTACCGCGCGACCCGCAGACCTTCGTGCTCTGGCGCGAAGCCCAGGACACACGAGTACGCACGCGCCTGGGCGGTATCTATTACCTGCTGGCGTGGTTGCTGACCTGGCTGTTCAGCGACAGCCCGGCTGAGCTGCTGGCCTGGGGCCTGGCCGGGGTCGCCTTGTTCGCCCTGCTGCTCGCGCTGCGCCTGCTCCATCGCCTGCCCGCAGAAGAGACGCCGCACACGCTGCGCATCTGGCTCGACCGCCATTGGGGCTTGGTCCTGCTGACCGCGCTGGTCTGGGGCCTGGTGCATGCCTGGGCCCTCGCCGACCCGGCATTCGCCGGTTCCTGGCTGATCGCCACCCTCAGCACCATCGCCTTCAGCACGGCGATGGCCTTCAACTTCTCGATGCGCAAGAGTCGCGCCATCGTCGCCCTGCTCCTGCTCTATCTACCTGGCCTGGGCGCACTGGCCGTGGATTGGCGCGAACAACAGGCGATCCTGATCACCCTGGCCTTCTACCTGAGCTACCTGGTCCTGGCGCTCAACCGCAGCCACCGCGAGTATCACAACACCCTGGCGCTCGAACTCAAGCTACTGGAACAACAGCAACGCCTGGAACAACTCAGCTGTACCGACAGCCTGACCCAACTGGGCAACCGCTATCAGTTCAACAACCTGTTTCCGGTGATGGTCGCCAGTGCCCAACGCCAGAGCGAGCCGATGTCACTGGTGCTGCTGGATATCGACTTCTTCAAGCGGATCAACGACCAGCATGGCCATGCCTGCGGCGACGCCTGCCTCAGCGCCTTCGCCGAACGCATGCGCCAAGTATTCCGCCGCGGCAGCGATGCCCTGCTGCGCCTGGGCGGCGAGGAGTTCGGCGTACTGATGCCCAATACCACCCTGGAACAAGCCTGCCTGCTGGCCGAGAGCTTTCGCCTGGAACTGACCCGACAAGGCTTCGACGTGCAGGGCAACAGCCTGCCCCTGACCGCCAGCCTCGGCGTCGGCTGCTTCGACCCGCAGCGCGACGCCAATGCCGAAGCCTTCTTCAAGCGCGTCGACGCTGCGCTCTACCAGGCCAAGGGTGCAGGCCGCAATTGCCTGGTCCGGGCCTGACGATGCCCGGCTTGTTGCGGCGCCACTTCCGCTCACTTTCCGCACCATAAATGCCGGCTGGTCATCGACCGTGTTGCCCGGCGCAGCGGCCAGCGTGCCGGAAAAGGCAAATGGCCATCGTTCGGCTAGGCTGAAACTGTACCTTTGCGAGTACGGCGCCGATGAAGTCTGAGCCTGTGGCCCCCAGCACCTGCCTCAGCTTGTGGCGGGAGGCAAGCGACACCCATGTCCGCTCCAGGTTTGCCGGCTATTACTACCTGCTCACCTGGGGTCTGCTCTGGTTCAGCAGCAGCCACCCCTGGGACAACCTCTGGGCGTGGGGCGGGGGCAGCCTGTTGTTGCTGGTGTTCTTCGCCCTGCGCAGCCGCCATCGCCCATCCGCAGAGCTCGACTCGGCGCAACTGCAACGCTGGCTGGATATGCACTGGCTCGTCATCCTGCTCCAGTCGATGACCTGGGGCCTGATGCTGGCGACCCTCCAGTTGCACCCCGAGATAGCCGCCTCGCACCTGCTGACCATGCTCAGCGCGGTGGTATTCGCCACTGCCCTGGCGTTTACCTACCCCATGCGCATGGGCCGTTGCACGCTGGCCATCCTGCTGACCTACCTGCCCAGTACTGCGGTCAAGTTCCACCTGGGCATCGGCGATATCGGCGAATCCGTGGCGCTGGTGGGCTACCTGGGCTATCTGGGTCTGGTCCTCTATCGCTGGAACCGCGAGTACCGCATCGGCCTCGAACGCGAGCTGCGCCTACTGCTGCACGGCGAACAGCTGGACCGGCTGAGTCGCACCGACGCCCTGACCGAGCTGGGTAATCGCTATCAGTTCAACGCCCTGCTGCCCGCCTGGCTGGCCAACGCGCGCCGACAAAACAGCCAGCTGACCCTGGTTCTGCTGGATATCGATCACTTCAAGAAGGTCAACGACCAATACGGCCACCGCACCGGCGACCTCTGCCTGCAGGCCTTCGCCGAACGCATGCGCCTGGTGTTCCGCCGCGACAGCGATATCCTGCTGCGCCTGGGTGGCGAGGAGTTCGCCGTGCTGATGCCCAATACCACCCTGGAACAGGCCATCCCGCTGGCCGAACGCTTTCGCGCGTCGCTGGCCGAGGTCCCCCTGCACGTACAGGCGCAAGTGCAGGAGCTGCCGCTGACCTGCAGCCTCGGCATCGGTCACTTCCTGCCACTCTGCGACGACTCGGCGGAAACCTTCTACAAACGGGTCGACGACGCCCTCTACAGGGCCAAGGCCAGAGGTCGCAATCGGCTCGAACTGGCCTGATAAGCTGTAAAACCTCACGCCTACTGCGGCGACGCTGTTCACTTGAGCCAGGTGAGCAGCATTCTTTTGTAACCCGGATTGATGCTCTCGCTAGGGCGCTCGATATGCTCACAACCTCTGACGTCTGCGGTGACGTTCGCCATGGACACAACCACCTACAGCCTCCTAGAGCCTCCTAGAGTCTGAAATTGCCCATCTGCCGGGCCAGGTCATCGGCCAGGCCACTCAGGGTCCGACAGTCCTCGCGACAACTGCGCACCTCGCCGGCGGTGGCTTGCGCCAGGTCGGCGATGCCCTGGACGTTACGGTTGATTTCCTCGGTCACCGCCGACTGTTCCTCGGTCGCCGCCGCCACCTGGGTATTCATGTCACTGATCTTTTCCACCTGCGCGGTGATGGCGCCAAGCGACTGGCCGGTGCGCTGGCTGGCGACAACGCCGGTGCCGGTGGCCGTCTGCCCGGCATGCATCGAACTGACCGCGGTGTCTGCGCCCTGCTTGAGGCGCTGGATCATCTGGCGGATCTCATCGGTCGAGCTCTGGGTACGGCTGGCCAGGGTGCGCACTTCGTCGGCGACCACGGCGAAGCCGCGGCCCATCTCCCCGGCGCGCGCCGCCTCGATGGCGGCATTCAGCGCCAGCAGGTTGGTCTGCTCGGAAATGCCGCGGATCACCGCCAGCACCTGGTCGATGGAGGCCACCTGTTGCGCCAACTCGCCCACCGCCGCCGTCGCACTGCCGATCTCGGCGGACATCTGCTCGATATGCTCGATCGATTGGCCGACCACCTGACGCGCCTGCTGCGCCTCGTCACGCGCGCTGTGCGAAGCCTGTGCGGCGCTGCTCGCGTTACCGGCGATCTCCTGCACGGTCAAGCCCATTTCATGCACCGCAGTGGCGACCATGTCGGTCATCTCCTGCTGCTGGCCAGCCCGCCCGGCGGTGTTCTCGACCACCTGGGCAACCTGGCCGACCGCGCTGCGCAGGCGCTCGCTGGTGGCCAGTACGTCGCCGATCAGGCTGCGCTGACTGCCGATAAAGCGGTTGAACCCGCGCGCCAGATCGCCCAGTTCATCGGCCCGCGACTCGTCCAGCCGACGGGTCAGGTCGCCGCCACCGCCACCGATTTCCACCAACGCGCTGGTGACCTGGCGAATCGGCCGTACCAGGCCGCGTGCCAGCAGCACCACCAGGCCGAGGAACAGCAAGGCCACCCCCATGCCAATCAAACTGGTAATAAGTAGCGCCTGGCGCGCTTCGGCGTAGATCTCCGCCTCCGGCACCTCGCTGACCAGCAGCCAGTCGAGGCTGGCGAGCTTTTGCGCGACGGCCAGATAGGTTTGCCCATCGCGCTCGAAACGCACCGCTGTGCTGGTGTTGCCAAGCAGTTCCTGCGCCGGGCCGTCGCCAAACAACTCGCGCAGATCTGCGCTGCCGTTCAGCTCGGCCTGCGGGTGAATCTTGACCGCGCCCTGGCCATCGACCAGGAACACCTGGCCCTGGGCGCCGAAACGAAAGTCGCCGATCATCTTCGACATGGCCTCCAGGCTGTAACCCAGCCCGGAAACGCCCAAGGTCTGGCCATCGCGCTCAATCCGCTGATTGATGAACAAGGTCGGCTGGCGGGTGGTCTTGTCGATATCGATTTCCAGCACCCGGTCGCGGTTGCTGTCGACCAGCGAGTAGAACCACTGGTTTTCCGCCTGGTTGCGCTCAAGCGTGCGCAGCAGCCCGTCGCCGGTGGTGTAGGTGCCGCTGTGCAGCGCGACAATCGAGGTGGTCAGGGCATTCTGCTGGGCGCGCACGCCTTCCAGATAGCGGGCGAACTCGCCGCGCCGGGCGCCGTCCTCCCCCGCCGCCAGCCAATCCTGAACCAGACTGTTTTCGGCGATCCCGGCATTCGCGGTAATCGGCGCAGCCAGCACCCGTTCCAGATCGTTACGGATCGACAGCACCCGGGCCGGCAACGCCTCCTCGACCAGATAGCGCTCGGTCAGACGATTGACCAGCGCCGAATAGATGCCCACTACGATCAGGATGCTGGCGAGCAACGCCGCGCCCATACTGAGGATCAATTGCCATTGAACGCTACGCTGCCAGAGGTGCATGGAAAGCCTGCCGTGGTTATTGTTGTGAGTAGCCGGATAAATTGAATACAGCATTGTGCACAATATTTAAGATTGTGACAGCCATTAACAACTCTCGAGCACTCGCAACGACAGCCGGACGAGCAGCCAACTCACGACGAATACAGCACCACCCCCTGCTTGCCACTGCGTTTGCGCTGATACATGGCCTGATCGGCCTGACGCATCAGGGTTTCGATATCTGGCTCGATACCATCGCTGAAACTGATGCCGATGCTCGCGCCAACGCTGACACTCTGATCCTGCAGCGCCACCGGTAAACTGATGACGTGCAACAGGCGTTCCGCCAGTCCCAGGACTTCCTGGCGATCAAGGATGCCTTCGCTGAGCAGAATGAATTCATCGCCGCCCAGTCGGGCGACCAGATCGCTACCCCGGGCAAACGCCTGTAGCCGCTCGGCAACTTCGATCAGTACCCGATCCCCGGCCGCATGCCCCCATTCGTCGTTGATGTCCTTGAAGCCATCCAGGTCGATCAACACCAGCGCCAGCAACTCGCCGCGCCGCCTGGTGCGCAACATGGCCTGCTGCATATGGCTGGCCAGGGCAGTCCGGTTGCCCAGCCCGGTCAGTGGATCCTGCATGGCCTGCGCTTCCAGCCGGGCATTGGCTTCGGCCAGCGCTTCGGTGCGTTCGGCAACCCGCTGTTCCAGTACCTTTTCCTGCTGTAGCGCGGCAGCCAGCGCCTGCTTCTGCGCCTCTGCCTGGAGCCGCTTGAGTTGATTGAAGCGCGCCGCCAGACCCAGCGAGAGCAGCAACATCTCCATGGCCGAACCAATCTGCATGGCGTTGACGGTGACGAAGTTGGACGGGATCAGGCCGAAGTTACGCAGCGCCAACAGGGTGCCGCCAATCAGCAGCGCCAGCCAGGCCAGCACGAAGATCCGCGCCCCCGGTACTCGCCTGGCTACACAAATCAACCCGGTGACCATCAGCACCACAGTGGTGATCAAGCCGACGATGGACATCAACTGCAGCGCTCGTTGCCCCTCGATCGCCAGCGTGGCCAGGGTCGCCAGCGCCGCCAGACCGGCCCACACACACAGGTAACGGTCGAGCCTCGGCGTGCGCCGTGCGGTAGACAAAAACGCCTGGGCAAACAGCACCCCAAGGGTAGCGACCAGACTCAGAGAAAGGGGCAACAGCCGATTGCCCAGCGCGCCCAGATTGGGCCACAGGTACTGGGCGCCCAAGCCATTGATGGCCAGTGCGCCAACCCCGAAACTGGCGACAAAACACACATACAAAATGATCGAGCGCTCGCGCAACACCGCGAACAGCAACAGGTTATAGCTGCCCAAGGCCAGCAACGCGCCGAAATACAGGGCCAGCACCACATAGCCCTTCTGACTGTGTTGCTGGAAGTCCGCCGCCGGCCATAACTGGCTACCCAGGGTCAGACTGCCCTCGGAGTGAGCGCGAATGAACAGCCTGCGCTGTTCGCCGGGCGCCAGGCGCAGGGCGAACAGCGGATTGCGGTGACCGATGCTGCGCTCGCCGTAGGCCAGGGTGTCGCCGGAATGCTGAACCTGCATGCCATCCGCGCCGATGCTGTAGAGGCTGACCCGGTCGAGCGAGGAGTAGCTCATCTCGATCAGCCAATCGCTGAGTTCGTCTGCCGTGGAGACCAGGTCGAAGCTCAACCAGAGATGATCATGGGTATAGCCGAAATTCAGATCGCGGCGCTCACTGGCCGGACGAAACTGCTCGGTCTGCTGGCGAACCTGCTCGATCTGCAGGCTGCCCGCCGGATCGCGCAGATAGCGGATGTAGGGCTGCAAATCGATGGCCGACCGGCTGCCATCGACCCGCAACACCTGCGGCTCGGCAGCCGCCATGGGGCCGACCAGCACCAGCATGCAAGCCAGCAGACGCAGGCAGGCCAAGAGACCAGCAATCGCGAACTTATCCGGCAAAGCCAACCCCCCATAGCAACAGGCCCTTAGTAGCATCGTGCCAGCCCATGGAGATTGAAGATAGTTCAGCAGCGCGGCGGACGCATCAGACAACGCCTACTCACCCACACTGAACTCCAGGCGCGCGGTCTGGCCGCTCTGGTCCAGCACGCTGAGCTGGTAGCGGCCAGTGCGGCTGAAGGCGTGGTTGAAGTCGGCTTCGGCCGCGGTCTCGCCCAGCGGCTGGCCATTGACGAACCACCAGCGCCGGCCCGCACCACCGAGGGCGGAAAGACGCAGACGCAACGGTTCGGCACTGCCCGCCGGGCGGCGCAGGCGGTCGCCCTGGCTCACCCCGACAATCGACAGCGGTGCGACCAGCGCTGTCCCGTGTGGCGGGCAAGCCGGGTCGCTGGCCGGCAAGCGCGCGCTGCGCCGTTCGACCCGCGGCAGCCAGGGTTCCAGGGCGGCCGGCCACAGCAGCAACTCGTGTGGCTCGGCCCCCGGACAGTTGGCCGCGACCCGCAGACCCGCCGCGCTCAGCCACAGTGGTTCGCGCAGACCCAAGCCGAGCGGCTGATCCAGCGCCTGCAGGGTCGGCGGCGTGGTGCCGTGCAGGGTCCAGGCGAAGCGCTGACGCCGGCAGTTGGGATCGGCCTTGGCCAGTGGCTGGCCCAGCGGCCAGCAGATCGCCGCCACGCCTACCGCTGCCGGTTGTGGATCGGCCGGCACACCGAGGCCGCGCTGGCTGTCGCGATTGCTGAGCAGGTCGTGCACTTGCAGCAACAAGGGCGCGGCCGAGGCCAGGCCGAACTGACCGGGCACCGGGGTGCCGTCCGGGCGACCGATCCAGATGCCGATGACATGTCGCGGCGCCACGCCGATCGCCCAGGCATCGCGAAAGCCGTAGCTGGTGCCGGTCTTCCAGGCCAGGCTCGGGCGTTGCACCAGCTGCGCCCGCGGGTCGCGGTCCGGCCGCGCCTGGCCACTGAGAATCCGCCGCACGATCCAGGCCGCTCCGGGCGACAGCAGGCGTCGCTCCAGCAGCCCATCCTCGGGCTGGAAACGCAGGCGCGCAGCGCGGCCGCCACGGGCGAAGGCGCTGTAGCCGCCGACCAGCTGCTCCAGGCGACTGCCGGCGCCGCCGAGAATCAGCGCCAGGTTCGGCTCGGCCAGCGGCGGCAAGGCCAGCGGCACGCCGGCGCTGCGCAGCTCACCGGCGAAGCGTTTCGGCCCGTAGGCTTCCAGCAGTTGCACCGCCGGCAGGTTGAGCGAACGGGCCAGCGCCTCGCTGGCCGACACCGCGCCGCTGAAACCGGCGGCAAAGTTGCCCGGACGATAGTCACCGTAACGGCGCGGCACGTCCTGCAGCAGGGACTCGGAATGGATCAGGCCGGCGTCCAGCGCCATGCCGTAAAGGAAAGGTTTGAGGGTCGAACCGGGCGAGCGTACGGCACTGATCATGTCGACGTGGCCGAAGCGCTTGCCATCGCCGATATCCACCGAGCCGAGGTAGGCGCGCACCGCCATGCTCGGCTGTTCGACCACCAGGATCGCCGCCGAAGTGCGCTCCGGCAGGCGCGCGCGCCAGCCCAGCAACAGCTCTTCCAGGCGCCGTTGCAAGGCGGCATCGACAGTGGTGCGGATCAGCGGCGGGCTGCCGGGGGTGTTCAGCCGCCGCGCCAGCAAGGGCGCCAGACGCGGCTCCTGGCGCGGGGCGAGCAGCACCGGCTCCTGCAGCGCATCCGCGATCGCCGCGTGCGGCCATACCTCGAAACTCGCCAAGCGCTTGAGCACCTTGTCCCGTGCCGGCTGGGCGCGCTCGGGATGACGATCCGGGCGCAAGCGGCTGGGCGCCTGCGGCAGCACCGCGAGCAAGGCCGCCTCGGCACGGGTCAGATTGGCCGGCGACTTGCCCAGGTAACTCCAACTGGCAGCGGCAACGCCTTGCAAGGTGCCGCCGAACGGCGCGCGATTGAGGTAGAGGCCGAGAATCTCATCCTTGGACAGGTGCCACTCCAACTGCAGCGTACGCCACAGCTGCTTGAGCTTGCCGGCGTAACTGCGCGCATGCGGATCGAGCAGGCGCGCCACCTGCATCGACAGGGTGCTGCCGCCGGAGAGCACACGCCCACCCCTGAGGTTTTGCCAAGCCGCGCGGCCCAGCGCCAACGGGTTGACCCCGGGGTGCTGATAGAACCAGCGATCCTCGTAGGTCAGCAATGCCTCCAGATAATAGGGCGAAACCTCGTCAGGGCTGACCGGGTAGCGCCACACGCCGTCCTGATCGGCGAAACGCCACAACGGCGTGCCGTCCTCGGCCAGCACTACCCGGGCCAGATCGTCCCCCGGCAGCGGCAAGGGGAACAGCCGATCGGCCGCAAGCAGCACCAGCGCCAGGCACAGGGGCGCAACCAGCCATGGACGGCGCAGTACAGGCCATAGTCCGGCGCCTCGCTCGCTCGGCATAAACACAGGAAACTCCTTGTATAGTGACTCCAGCGACAGCCCTTGTAGCCCGCATGCAATCGGCAAATGGCGGGAACCCAACGCAGCCATCAAACGCCCAATAGGCCAGCGATAGCGCAAAATGACAGGCACACTGGCGCCCAGTAGCAATTACACCAGACGAACTGGAACAGAAAAAATATGAGTGTTGAAGGTTTTTTTGAATCCCTCGGCCAGGCTTTCGGCGCGGTCATCCGCTTTATCGTCGAAGGCCTGAGCGGGTTCCTCGGCATATTTGGCGATGCGTTCGGCGGCTTTATCGATGGCATGTCCAAGGCGCTCGGCATTACTCCGTCACTGCTCGGCGTGGTCGTGCTGGTAATTGGCCTGCTGCTGCTCTACGCCGCCGTGCGCGCCTTCTTGCGCCGCTCGATCATCGCCGGATTGATCTGGTTGTTTTTCGGCCTGTGGCTACTCGGCGGGCTGATTAGCTAGCCCTGCCATTTCTCCGACTTGCATCCAGGCTACCAGCGCCAACCGTAGCCCGGATGCAATCCGGGAAGCTTTATATCAGCGCTCCTCGACCACCATCCGCCCCGGCGTTTCGCCCAGCGCCTGCCAGTTTGGCCGGTACATCGACTCCACCTGCGGAGGCGGCACGCGGTAGCTGCCAGGGGTGACGGCGCGGGCCAGGTAGAGCAGGTGACTGGTACCGTAGGCGCTGACATCCAGGGCCGCGACATAGCGGTCGCCGCGGAATTCCTGGTGCTTGATGCGGGCATTGGCCATCGACTTCTGCCATTCCTGCACCGCGCTGCTGGCGTCCTCCAGGCTGGCGGCGCTTTGCGCGAGGTTCTGGTTCTCCAGCTCCAGGCCGGCGGGCAGCAGATCGACGACCAGGGCATCCGGCACCCGCTGCCTGGCCGCCACGGCCAGATGCACCAGCACCAGCTCGCCACTTTTCAGGGCAGCGAGATCCAGCGGCTGGCCGTCCATGCCCAGGTACTCGCGGTGGATGCTCAGGTTCTCGCCGCCTGCCAGCGGCGCCTTGGTCGGGTAGCCGGACAGGGTCAGCTGCTGATACAGCGGTACGTCGCCCGGATTACTCAGGGTCATGGGCGCGTCCAGTTGGCTGGCGTCCAGTTTGAGGCCGGATTGGGCATTGTTCAGCTCAAATTCGAAGCTGCCGCTACGCAGTCCTGCGCGCCAGTTCGGCTCCGGTTTGCCGAGCAGATTGCGCCCGGCCAGGTACAGCGCATTGCGCTCCTGGGTCGACAACCACTGCTGACCGGCCACTTCGTCGGCCAAGGCGAACAGCCGTTCTTCGCGGTGGCCGGCGGCCAGGTCATGTTCCTCCAGCAACGCCAGGATCAGCGCCTGATCGCGCAACGGGCTGCCATAGTCGGCCAGCCAGTTGTCGCGCTCGCGGCTGCGCGCCAGGCCGGCGGCCAGGGCATCGTCGGCACGTGGCTGATCGCCCATCTTCTGCAAGGCCACGGCCAGGTGTACCAGGGGCAAACCGGACAGTGCATCGGCACGGCGCTCATACAGGCTGCGCAAGGCGCCGAGCGGTGCCTGTTGGCTGCGCGCCAGCACATAACCGGCATACGCCTGCACGGCGAAACGGCTGTGGTTGGCATTGTCGCTGTAGTCGACCTCGATCAGGTTGCGCTCCTGCACATAGCGCAGCAGCCGCTCGCTGGCCTTTTTCAGCGCCTCGGCCGGCACGCCGAAACCCTGCTCGCGGGCGCGCAGGAGGAAGTCGGTGACGTAGGCGCTCAACCAGTATTCTTCGTCGCCGTCCGCGCCCCACAAGCCGAAACTGCCGTTATGCCGCTGCATGCTCAGCAGGCGCTCGATGCCCAGCTCGATGGCGCGCCGGCGTTGCTCATCCGGTTCGCCCTCCAGGCCAAGACGCTGGAGGGTCACCGCATCGGCATACAGCGACGGATACAGGCCGCTGGTGGTCTGTTCCAGGCAACCATAGGGATAAGCCTTGAGCGCGCGGATCTGCTCGCCGAGGTTGAGCGGCGGCCGGCTGGAGATCGCCAGGCGCGCCTCCAGACCGGCCGACTCGAAAGCCTCCAGGGTGCCGGCAGGCAGGCTCCAGGCCTGATCCTTGAGCACCGTACGGAAGTGTTGCAGCTGCGCCGGATAGGCCGGACGCACCCCCAGGGTCCACTCACGACTGAGCGGTGGCAGGTCTTCACCGGGCAGTTCCAGCCCCTGCACCTCGACCTTGAAACGGCCCTGACCGTAACCGCCGAGGGCACGCACCGGGATGCGCAGGATGCGGCGCTCGCCAGCGGCCAGGCCGAGGGTGCGCGTGGTGTCAGCAGCGTTGCTCAGGCTCAGTTGCCCTGCAGCACTGAGCTGCACATCGAGTTGCTGAGCCTGGCCGGACAGGTTGCTCAGATCCAGGGCCAGGCTGGTTTCGTCGCCACCGGCAAGGAAGCGCGGCGCCGACAATTCGGCAATCAGCGGCGCGGCCACCAGGGTCTTGCCCTCGGCCATGCCATAGCGCTCGTCGCTCCAGGCTTGCGCCATCAGGCGCAGCTCGCCGTTGAAATCGGGGATGTCCAGGCTGACTTCGCCCTCGCCCTGCTCATTGAGCCGCAGCGGCTGGCTCTGCAACGCGACGATCAGCACGCTGGTATCCGGGCGCTTGCCACCGCCGGCCAGGGCCGCATCGCCACCGAAGGCCAGCTTGGCCACGCGGCCCTGACCGGCTTCGATCAGTTGGCCATAGACGTCCAGCTGATCGGCGCCGTAGGCCTTGCGCCCGAACAGGCTGGCGAACGGGTCGGGCGTGGCGTAATCGGTGATATTGAGGATGCCGACGTCCACCGCGGCGACCAGCACCTGGACATTTTCCGCCACGCTGCCGTCGGCATTGCGCGCCTGCACCTTGATCTTGAGCGGCTGGTTCGGACGAATTTTTTCCGCTGCGTGCAGGCTCAGCGCCAGCTGGCGCGGCGCGCGCTGCAGCGGCAGATGGAGCAGGCCGACCGCGCGTTTGGGCGTGGCATTGCTCTTGCGCTCGCCGGGGCGGATCACCAGGGCGCTGACGTACAGGTCGTGCCGCGCCCAGTCCCTGGCAATCGGAATATCGAAGACCTTGCCTTCGGCCGGCACCTCGATGGCCTGCCACCATAGCGGCCCGTCGCTGGACTCGACCAGCAGATAACCGCTGCCGGCGGCTGGCGGGGCGACAGTCACCCTGGCGGTTTCACCGTCGACATAGGCCGGTTTATCCAGCGCCAGCTTGACCTGATCCGGGCGCACCGCGCCGCCGTCGGCGTTGTCCTGCCAGCGGTAGCCGGCCCAGAAACGCAGGCTGCTGAGCAAACCGGTCTGCGCATCGATCACCTCGACGCGATACGGCCCCCACTCCACCGGGAAGCTGATCTTGGCCGTGCCGCCAGCGGCGACCTTGAGGGTTTCTTCGTTGAGGGTGAGGAATTTCTCGTTGTAGTTATGGCTCCAGCCGTCGCTGGTGGAGAAGTTCCAGTAGTAGTCGCGGCGCTCGCGCACCAGGCGCACGGTCAGTTGCTCGGCGGCCAGCTTGTTGCCGGCGGCATCGGCCAGCAGCACCTCGAATTCGGCCAGGCTGTCGGCATCGACCTGCTCGCCGTCGAACAGCCCGCGCACCCCTGGCAAACGTTCTGCCGGCCAGACCGGCTGGACCAGCCGACGGGTGATCGGCCGGCCGCCGGATTCCTGCAAACTGGCCTGCAGGATCAGTTTCAATGGCGACTTGGCCTGCGCCCAGCGGCTGTCGATGGCGAGGCTGGCCTGGCCCTGCGGATCCAGGCTGACTTCGTCCAGTTCGATGTCCTGGCTCAACTCCTCCTCGGTGACCGAACCGAACTGATAGCCCGGCAGGCTGGCCAGCGCCTCGCGCAGTGGGCGCACGTAGAGCTGGCCGCTGAGGCGGTTGCCGGCGGCTGGTGCACCATACAGGTAGCGGCCCGTCACCTCGAAACGCGCGCTGTCGCCTGGTTTGAACGGTACTTCGCTACCCTTGAGCTCCAGGGCCAGGCGTTCGGGGAGGAAGTCCTCGACCGAGAATTCATACAGTTGCGGCTTGCCGTCGCCGAGGTCGAACAGCAGTTGCCAGCGCCCGGTCGGCGCCTCCTCGGCCAGTGGCAACTGGTATTGGTAGAGGCCGGAGGCATCGGCCTGCCAGACGAACTTGCGGCTGACCTGCTCGTCCGGCCGACGCACCTCGACGTTCACCGGCTGGGCCTCGAGCGCGCGGCCGTCGGTATCGCGCAGCAGGGCGTTGAGCAGCACGGTTTCGCCGGGGCGATAGAGGTCGCGCGGGCCGAACACGAAGAATTGCAGCGGATGGGCCTGGGGCCCGGCGATATCGAACTCGGCCAGGTCCAGTGCCGGACCGTTCAGGCGCAGCAAACTGGTCTGCTCGCCCAGATGCGCCAGCAGCACCTCGGCCTTGGCCGGCAGCACCAGCTCGGCATGCCCGGCGTTGTCGGTTTTACCCTCTGCCAGCACCTGACCCTTGCCATCGAGCAATTCCAGCTCGACCGCGGCCAGGGCCGCACCGCCGGCCAGGGCCTGGGTGAACACGTCCAGGCGCTGGCGGTAGCGGTGCGCGGACAGGCCGATGTCGCTCAGGGTGAACAGCGTGGCCGGCTGCGAATAGCCGTAGCTGCCCGCTGCGCGCATCACCGCCAGATACACCCCGGGCTGCTGCAATGGTTCGAGGCCGGCGATCGGCAGCAGCAGGGTTTCGCGGGTGTTGCGCGCCGGCTCGAGGTCGAAGCGGCCGCCGTACACCAGCTCGGCCATCGGCAGCAGTCGTTGCGCCTCCCAGGTGTCGAGGTTGCTGCTGCGCCCCCACTGACCGAGGAAACGCGGCAACGCCTGCGGTTTGATGCGGAAGAATTCGACGTTGACCTGGTCGACGTTCAGCGCGATCACCGGCAGGCCCTCGGCCAGGCGGGTCGGCAGCAACGAGCCGCGGCTGGCGAAGCCGACGCTGGGCTGCAGGTCGCGAGTCTGCACACGACTGACATGCTCGCCAGCCAATTGCTTGCCGGTCAGCGCCTGCAGCCCGGCATCCACCGTCAGCACCAGCTTGCGCCTGGGCTGCAGATGGCGCAGGCGCAGCTCCATCAGGTTGTCGCTCAGTTCCCAGGCGCCGTCGACCTTGCCGCTCTTGCTGTCGACCAGGTGCAGGCGTTCGGCGAACGGCTGCTGCGGTTCGAGCGGCACGGAAAAGCTTACGGACAGCGCGCTGGCGCCCTCCAGTTGCACTTCGGAGACGTCCACCACGCTCAGCTCGCGCCCGGCATAACGCGCGGCCAACGCCGCGCGGTCGCTGACCGGTTTGCCCGGCTCGCTGCTGGCAACGGTGGCGGTCGGCTTGACTTTGGCGGGTTCGGGGGTGGAGGAATCACAGGCGCTGAGCAGGCTCAGGACAAGTGCCAGAAGCAGTCCTTTGTTCGGCATTGCAGGCTCCAACGAAATGACGGGTACACAGGCCAGTCACTATAGTCGAGCGCCTGCGGAGCGACGAGGCCGGCACGGCAAAAGCACCGAATCGCGCACAACCCGCCCCGCCACCGCGTCAGCGAGGTAGGCAACCGGCAACCGGCTCAATAACAGAGGTCGCAGACCTCGGCGTTGGGTGCCAGTTTGAAGAACTCGTCGACCGGCATGTGCACCAGGCTTTCGTGATCGCCGGCTTCCAGGTAGATGTCCTGCTGACGGGCCAGCATCGGATCGATCAGCATCTCGAGACCGTAGACCTCGCCCAGCGCCGGCACCGCGCCGCGCTCGCAATCCTTGAACAGGTTGGCCAGCGTCTGCTCGCCGCTGAGTTGCCAGCGCCGCGGACCCTTGCGCACCTTGCTCAGATCCAATTGTCGATTGGCCGGCAGCACGGCCATCAGGTAGTGCCCGCGACGATCATCGAGGATCACCGACTTGGCCATGTGCGAGGGTGCGATGCCAGCCTTGCGCGCCGACTCCAGACTGGTCGCCGAGTGCTCATGCTCGACCAGATCGAACTGACAGTGCGCCCGTTGCAGACTGCGCGCCAGGGTTTGCGCCACTTGCATGCCCCACCTCCTCGACCGCCTTGTACGCGGTCATTGCTCAACAGACTCATGCTCAAGTTTAGCGGCCCGATCTCCACGCTGCGCTCGGGCTAAGAAACGCTTGCTGCTATGACGCCTCGGACTTAGTCGAAAATGCACTATCGGGCCCGCCCCCGCGTGCTCCGTGCCTATAATCGCGCTTTTCCGGAGGCCCCATGCCCGCACTGCTCGATGCCTGGCAGCACGCGCCGACCCACAAACGAGTCTGGGCCCTGGCTGCGCCGATGATCCTTTCCAACCTCTCGGTGCCGCTGGTGGCCCTGGTCGACAGCGCAGTGGTCGGCCATTTGCCCCATGCCCATCAACTGGCGGCGGTGGCGGTCGGCGGCAGCCTGTATACCCTGCTGACCTGGGCCGTGGGATTCCTGCGCATGGGCACCACCGGCTTCGCCGCCCAGGCCGCCGGCCGTGAAGATGGCAGCGCGTTGCGCCAGGTGTTGCTGCAAGGCCTGCTGCTCGGCGCACTGCTGGCCGTGCTGCTGATCCTGCTGGCGTGGCCGTTCAGTACGGTGGCGCTGAGCCTGATGCAACCCTCGGCGGAACTGGATGCCCTGGCTCGCAGCTACCTGCAGATCCGTCTGCTCGGCCTGCCCGCGGCGCTGGCCACCTACGCCCTGATCGGCTGGCTGCTCGGCACCCAGAACGCCCGCGGGCCGCTGGCGATCCTGCTGACCACCAACCTGCTCAATGTGGCGCTGGATTTGCTGTTCGTGCTCGGTTTGCACTGGGGCGTGGCCGGCGCGGCCTGGGCTTCGGTGATCGCCGAATGGAGTGGGGCGCTGCTTGGTTTGTGGCTGGCGCGCAGCGCCCTGCAGCGTTTTGCCGGGCGGGTCGACTGGCCGGCGCTGCGCCGCTGGCCGAGCTGGCGGCCGCTGCTGGCAGTCAATCGGGATATTTTTATCCGCACCCTGGCGCTGCAAGGGGTGTTCTTCCTGGTCACCGTGCAGGGCACCCGCCTCGGCGATGCCACGGTGGCGGCCAACGCCCTGTTGCTCAATGGCCTGCTGCTCACCGCCCACGCCCTCGACGGTCTGGCCCATGCGGTAGAGGCGCTGTGCGGCCATGCCCTCGGCGCCGGCGACCGCAACGCGCTGCGGCGCAGCCTGATCGTCGCCGGCGCCTGGTCGCTGCTGGCCAGCCTCGGCTTCGCCCTGTTCTTCCTGCTCGGCGGTCACTGGTTCATCATCCTGCAAACCGATATCGCCCCGGTGCGTGCCCTGGCCCTCGACTACCTGCCCTACCTGGCGCTGCTGCCGCTGCTGGCGGTGTGGAGCTACCTGCTCGACGGCCTGTTTATCGGCGCCACCCGGGCGCGGGAGATGCGCGATGCCATGCTGCTTGCACTGCTGCCGGGGCTGGCGCTGGGCTGGTGGCTGCAACCGCTGGGCAATCACGGCCTGTGGCTGGCCTTTCTGAGTTTCATGGCGCTGCGCAGCCTGAGTCTCGGCGCCTATGCTTACCGCCTGACCCGCGATGATCGCTGGTTCGGCGCGATGCCCGCGCGCTGCACGCGGCCCGCCGACTGAGCGCAACCGACTCGAGCACAACCCGAAAGGAATCCACCATGGCCGAAGCCATTGCCGCCTACCTGCATTACCTGTCGATCATTCTGCTGTTCGCCCTGCTGACCCTCGAACACCGCCTGTTCAAGCTGCCGCTGGATCTCGATCGCGCGCGCAGCCTGATGCGCCTCGACATCGCCTACGGACTCAGCGCCGGCCTGGTGCTGGCCAGCGGCGCCGCGCGCCTGGTCTGGTACGGCAAGGGGCTGGCCTACTACCTGCACAACAGCCTGTTCCATGCCAAGCTCGGCCTGTTTATCCTGGTCGGCCTGCTGTCGATCCTGCCGACCCTGGTCTTCTTCAACTGGCGCAACGACCTGCAAGCCGGCCGGGTACCGCAGGTCAGCGCCCGCCTGGGCAGGCTGGTGATCATGACTATCCGCCTGGAGTTGCTGCTGTTGCTGATCCTGCCGCTGCTGGCCGCGCTGATGACGCGCGGCTTCGGGGTGATTGGCTGAGCATGAACAGCTGTCCACGCGCAGCCTAAGCATCAGCACTGCCCCGGTGCGCATGGCGCACCCTACGACAGCCCATGGAGCGGCTTCGCAGCCTGCGATGCAATCCGGGGAAATCCAGCGCCTGGCAAACCGCTCCCGGATTTCATCCAGGCTACAGAAACTGCGCGACTCGAGGGTTGCGCATCAGGACGACAGGTAGGACGAGCGGGTCAGGCCCAGGCGCAGGGCGTCGAGGAACTGGGTACGCTCGCGAGGGCTGATCTTGGCGCTGGCGACCTTGTCGCGGTAGTGGGTCATCAACTCCTCCGGTGACAGGTGCACGTAGCGCAGCATGTCTTCGATGGTGTCGTGGGTCTCGATACCGGCGTGGTACACGCTGCCGTTGGGGTTCTGGTAGATGTTCACCGAGTCGGTGTCACCGAACAGGTTGTGCATGTCGCCGAGAATTTCCTGGTAGGCGCCGACCAGGAAGATGCCCAGCAGATAGTCCTCACCCTCGCGCACTTCGTGCACCGGTAGGCTGGTTTCGATGCTCTGCTCGTCGACGTACTGACGGATCTTGCCGTCTGAGTCGCAGGTCAGGTCCTGCAGCACCGCACGGCGCATGGGTTCTTCGTCCAGGCGGTTAAGCGGCAGGATCGGCAGCACCTGGCCGATGGCCCAGGTGTCGGGCAGGCTCTGGAATACCGAGAAGTTGCAGATGTACTTGTCGGCCAGCTTGTCGTTGAGCTCGTCGAGCACTTGACGGTGCGAGCGCTGGCGAGCTTTGAGCGAGTTGTACAGGCGCCGGCACAGGGCGAAATAGCACTGTTCGCCCAGGGCCTTATCGGTCAGGCCGATCTTGCCATCGGCATACTGACTGGCGATATCGCTCATGTAATGAGTAGCGCGCCAGTAGGTCTCGGTGACCATCTCGATATCGGTCGGGCCGAGCAGCTCAACCAGGTATTGCACGGTTTCCGGCAGGCTGGTGGCATCTTCGATCTTGGGGATCTGGTCGTTGTGTTTCTCCACGTCGGTGACCTGCACCACCAGCATGGCGTGGTGCGCGGTCAGCGAGCGGCCGCTCTCGGAGAAGATGTGCGGATGCGGCAGCTCCTGGGCATCGCAGAACTCTTTCAACATGCCGACCACCACGCCGGCGTAGTCATCCATGTCGTAGTTGATCGAGCTGGCGTTGCGCGAGTGGGTGCCGTCGTAGTCGACACCCAGACCGCCGCCGACATCGATATGATCGACCGGCAGACCCAGGCCGCGCAGCTCGCCGTAATAGCGGATGGCTTCCTTGAAGCCGTGCTGGTAGTCGGCCAGATTCGCGATCTGCGAGCCCATATGGAAGTGCAGCAGGCGGATGCCCTGGTCCAGCCCGGCAACCCGGAAGCGTTCGACCACCGACAACAGTTGCGCCGCGGACAGGCCAAACTTGGATTTCTCGCCGCCGGTGTCCGCCCACTTCGAGGAGGCCAGCGACGACAGGCGCACGCGCAGGCCGATCTGCGGGGCGACCTTGAGTTCGGCCGCCTCCTCGATCACCAACTGCACCTCGGACTCCTTCTCGATGACGATGAACACGTTGTGGCCGAGCTTCTGCCCCATCAGCGCCAGCTTGATGAACTCGCGATCCTTGTAGCCGTTGCAGACGATGGTGCCGCCCTTCGGCGCCAGCGCCAGCACGGCCAGCAGCTCGGGCTTGGAGCCGGCCTCCAGGCCGATGGAGACGTTCTGGGTGGCGATGATGTTCTCGATCACCGCCTCCTGCTGATTGACCTTGATCGGGTAGAGCGCGGTGTAGCGGCTCTGGTACTCGAGACGGGCGATATTGGCGTCGAAGGCGCCGGTCAACTGGCGCACGCGGTCCTGCAGGATGTCCGGGAAACGCACCAGCAGCGGCAGGCTTAGGCCGCTCTGGCGCAACTCCTCGACCTGTTCGAACAGGTCGATCGGCGTGCTCTCGGGACCGTTCGGACGTACCTCGACGCGGCCCTGGTCATTGATCGCGAAATAACCCGCGCCCCAATGGCGAATACCGTAGACGCTGCGACTGTCCGCTACTGTCCACTGGCTGCCGTCGTCTTTGCGTGTGCGTCGTGCGGACATCGAGGTCTCCCTTGCTGGCGATTGAAGCTCCGGATCGACCGGGGCCCGTACAGATTAAAGTCTGGAAATGACGATTACTCAGCTGTGACCGGGGGTCAGCTGAGGAAGTTTAGAAAAGACTGGATCAGCCGCCGGACTTCTTGGCTTTGAAACCGTGCTTGAGCAGCTCGGCGATCAGCAGTTCGACGTGATCACCCTGAATCTCGATCACCCCGTCCTTCAACGAGCCGCCACAGCCGCAGCGCTTCTTCAGGGCACTGGCCAAGTCTTTCAACGGCTCTTCGGCCAGGGCCACGCCAGTGACGGTGGTCACCGTCTTGCCGCCACGGCCTTTGGTTTCGCGGCGCACGCGGGCGATGCCGTCACCTTCGGGGATCGGGGAGTTCTTGCAGATGCAGGCATCCACCGGCTGAGCGCAATCCGGGCAATGCCGGCCGCTGTCGGTGGAATACACCAGGCCGCTCAGGGCGGCGAATGACGAAGCTTTCTTGACCACCGGCTTTTCCTCATGTGGGGTCAGGATAGCGACTGGCCGATAGACATCGACCGCGAAGCCCCACTCTGGCAGGGGCGGCGCACCCGAGCTGGACGGCTCGGGCTTGGAGGGCGCGCAGTGTAACGGCAAAGCGCGCGGATGCTAAGAGCAAAGTGCGCCATTGATCGATGGATCGGCGACGCCATGCGACAGCCTGTACGCAACCGCCAACTATCTACCCCTTCGCCCCAATAGCGCTCAGATAACGCTCGAGCGCCGCCAGCGAGTCGGGGCAGTAGGGCTTGCGCCTGGTATCGGCCAAGGCCTCGTCGATGGACATGAACCGCGCCTCCAGCACTTCCTCCGGCTGCAGTACCAGCGGCGCATCGGACACCGCCGAGTAAGCCCTGCACCACAGACGGCTTTCCGGCGCGTCATAGAGAAAATGCGCGTGCTCGACCAGCAGCACATCCTCGATACCCAACTCCTCGGCCAGCTCGCGCTCAGCAGACTCGGCGTAACTCTCGCCCTCCAGCACCATGCCGCCGGCGGCCACATCCCAGTAGCCCGGGTACAGCGCCTTGCTCAGGGTACGCCGGTGCACACAGAGCTCACCGGCCGAATTGAACAACAGGATGTAGGTGCCCCGGCCGATCAGCCGGCGCTCGCGCAACTCGGCGCGCAGCACACCACCCAGCGGCCGATCCTGCTCGTCGACCCAGGCGATCAGCTCGGCATCGGAGGCGGCGCGATGGGCCGCCTCGGCGTCGGAAATAACCATTGGCTAGCCCTGCGACAGCAGTTGACGCAGATCGATGAGCCCGGCGTTGGCCCGCGAAATATAGTTGGCCATCACCAGCGAATGATTGGCCAGCAGACCATAGCCACTGCCGTTGAGGATCATCGGACTCCACAGGGTTTCCTGGGCGGCCTCCAGCTCGCGGATGATTTGCCGCACGCTGACGGTGGCATTCTTCTTCGCCAGCACATCGGCGAAATCCACTTCGATGGCACGCAACAGATGGGAGAGCGCCCAGGCCTGGCCGCGGGCTTCGTAGAACACATTGTCGATCTGCATCCACGGCGTCTCGTAAGTGCCCTCATTGACCTGCACCGCCTGGCCTTCGACCACGTCTTGCAGAGCGACATCGGTGTTCAGGCGCACCTGACCGACGCTGGCAGACAGGCGCTGCGACAGCGAACCCAGACGGGTCGCGGCATCGCCCAGCCAGGCGTTGAGGTTATCGGCTCGGGTATAGAACTTCGCACCCGACTGACCCGAACCGCCCAGACGCGCCATGTAGCGCTCCAGAGACCTGATCGCTTCACGGTATTCCGCCTCGGATGCCGGCAGCGCCCAGCTCTTGTTGTCGAAATGGAAGCGCGGCTCGGCCTTGGCCAGGTCCGCGTCTTCGGTGGATTGCGACTGCGAACGGGCGAAATCCTTGCGCATGGCGCGCGCCATGTCACGCACCTGCACCAGCACGCCGTACTCCCAGCTCGGCATGTTGTCCAGCCACAACCCCGGCGGGGCGAGGTCGTTGGCCAGGTAACCACCCGGTTTGTCCAGCAAGGTGCTGGCGACATGCTTGAGGGTGGCCGCCGTGGTGTAGCCATTGACCATCTGGTGCTGCGCGCCTTGCGCCGCCTCCTCGGCGAGCTGCTGCACCGAAAACTGTTCCGGTTCCTGGCTCCAGTACCAGCCGACGATTAGCGCCAGCAACAGGTAGAGGCCGAGCAAGCCACCCACTGTGCGCCTGAGCCAGCCGCCTCCGAGATAACTGCGCACGTTGCCAACGGAGTCATCGACGCTGTCGCGCGCGCCTGCAGTGCGTTTTTTCCAATCCAGCATGGCAGTGTCCTTTCATCTAAAGCATTTGGCTGTTCGACCACAACCCTGGCAGTCCTGTCGGACGTTGGCGTCAGTCACGAAGGAAAGTCCGTGCTCCGACATCTCGGTTTGAGGCAGTGTTTGCGCGCTTTTGCGACGGGAGGCCGCCCCACGAATAGTTGCTCTATTCAACGAAAAAGCGCGCAGATAATGCCCCCATCGACCTAAAGCAAGTGGCTTTCCGCAGTAGGACAGTCCTAAGTCTGACAGGCTGCGAGACCCAAGGTTGCGCAATAGCTTCGCACTATAAATGAAGCACAGGTCGATGCGCAGCGCTGGCGAGCAACTTCGCAACGCTGAAACTCCTGGCCCGCGCAGCGGCCAATGTGACCGAAGGCTCACGCTGACAGATCGGCGGTACTGCTGGCCAAACCAGCAGTGATAGCATGGCGCCACCACGGCAGACAGCTTCCGCCGCCCCAAATGGAATCCGGGCCATGACCGAGCACGAAGACCCCAGTCGCGACCGCCTCAAGCAGCACTTCGCCCAGCGCGTGATCCATCAGGCGCGGCAAATACTGGAAGTCTGGCAGCGCCTGCAGCGCAACGAGTGGAACGAGCGCGGCATGCATGAACTGCGCGAGGCCACGCTGCTGCTGCAACGCTATGCCGAGCGCTTCGAGCAGGCCGAGCACCTTCAGCTGGCGCAAGGCATCGGCCATTGCCTGCAGGCGGTCGCGGACAATCGCGGGCGCCTCAACAGCGACCTGATCAGCCAGCTCAACCAGCTCCTGCAGCGCCTGTCGCGTACCGGACTGCGCCGCGGCGACAGCTTCGAGCAGACCGCCCTGCCGCCGCTGCGCAAACCGGTGTACCTGGCCCTGCAGCACCCCGACCGGGCCGAGCGCCTGGCGCAGCAGCTGGAGTACTTCGGCATGACCGCGCAAGCGCTGGACACGGCCAACGCCTTCCGCTCGGCGATGCTCGAACGTCACCCGGCCGCCATCCTCATGGAAGTGGACTTCTCCGGCCCCGGAGCCGGCTTGCAACTGGCCCAGGCGATGCAGCAAGAGCTGGAAGCGAAAATCCCCCTGTTGTTCTATAGCCACCAGGACACCGACACGCCGACCCGCCTGGCGGCGGTGCGCGCCGGCGGTCAGGAGTTTTTCACCGGCACGCTGGACGCCTCCAGCCTGCTCGAACGCATCGAAGTCCTCACCCATGTGGCGCAGTACGAGCCCTACAGGGTACTGATCGTCGACGACTCACGCGCCCAGGCCACCTATACCGAGCGAGCCCTCAACAGTGCCGGAATCCTCACCCGCACGCTGATCGAGCCGATTCAGGCGATGACCGAGCTGGCCGAATTCCAGCCCGACCTGATCATCCTCGATATGTACATGCCCGAGTGCAGCGGCACCGAACTGGCCAAGGTGATACGCCACAACGACCGCTATGTGAGCGTGCCGATCATCTACCTGTCTGCCGAAGACGATCTCGACAAGCAACTCGACGCCATGAGCGAAGGCGGCGACGACTTCCTCACCAAACCGATCAAGCCACGCCATCTGATCTCCACCGTGCGCAACCGCGCCGCCCGTGCACGCAACCTCAAGGCACGCATGGTGCGCGACAGCCTCACCGGCCTGTACAACCACACCCACACCCTGCAATTGCTCGAAGATGCCCGTTTCCGCGCCCAGCGCGACCAGCAACCGCTGAGCTTCGCCATGCTCGACATCGACTTCTTCAAGAAGGTCAACGACACCTATGGCCACCCCATGGGCGACCGGGTCATCAAGGGCCTGGCCCTGTTCCTCAAGCAGCGCCTGCGCAAGAGCGACCACATCGGCCGCTACGGCGGCGAAGAATTCGCCGTGATCATGCCCAATACCGGCGCCCAGGCCGCCCGGCAGGTACTCGACGAGATCCGCCAGCGCTTCGCCGAGATCCGCTACCCGGCGCAGCCGCTGGACCTGTCCTGCACCTTCAGTTGCGGCATCGCCCAACTGCAAGGCGATACCAGCAGCCAAACCCTGACCCAGCACGCCGACGAGGCGCTCTATGTGGCCAAGCACGGCGGGCGCAACCGGGTCGAGGTGTACCAGTCGGTAATGGCCCCGGCCTAATCTGCTCCGATTCCGCGATACAGGACCTGACACCCTGGACGAACGTCATACCGCAGGAGAGGCGCGGGCGCCTAGCCCATGCCCGAGAAATGACTTCGCAGGTATGGGACTAGGCGTCACCCCCGCGCCTACGCATCCCGCCGCCATTTCGGTGCGCCGCACAATTGTCGCCGGCCTCAGGCGTCATCAACCTGTCATGAAAACGCAATAACTTCAGCGACATAGCGATCGCGCCCGAACCTCATCGGACGCACGCCAGCACCCTTCCGTCTGCGGTCGAGTCCTATGCGCCTGAAATCACTTACCAACCTCAATAGCCTGCTGCTGGTCACCGTCTGCGTGGCGCTGGCCGCCACCCTCTGGTGGTCGCAGCGCGCCCTGGAGCGCCCCTACCTGCTGATGGAGCGCTACCTGAGTCTGTCCCAGCAGTTCCAGCGGGAGGCGGCGCGCAACATCCTTGGCTACCTTGGCAGCGGTGACGCCCTGCAGCACAGCGCGGCGCTCCAGGCCTTGGAAGACCTGGCTCCCGTGATTGCCGAGCTGCCGCCACAACTGGCCGAGGGGGTGCGTCCCAGCCTGGCCGAACTGCAAAGTTTCAGCGCCAACCAGCTACTTGCTGCCGGCAAGCTGGCAGGCGACCCACAGGGCTTGCTGGTGCAGGCCGAGCGCGAGATGGCCAGCGCCCTGGAGCAACTGGCGCAGTATGCCGACAGCGCCACCAGTACTGCGGCAAGCTCATACCGCCAGCCATTGTTTGTTGCGGCCCAGCACCTGACCCGCCTGGCCCACGCCCGCGAAAAGCTGGTCAGCAGTGGACGCAGCGAACTGGCCGGCGACGTCGAACGCGAACTGGCAGCACTCGGCCTGCAGTCACAAGCCCTGGATGCCTTGCCCTTGCTCGGCGTCGCCGATGACAGCAGCTCCGGCAGCGATGCCTTTTCCGCTCTACTGGGCCTGGCCGGCGACAGCGACAGTACGCCGACAGAAGACCGCGGCATCGCCCTCAAACGCGATCTTGCCAGCCTGATCAAGCGTTACCCGAGCGAACTGCAGCGCACCCGCGACCTGATCGAACGGCGCACCGCCCTGGCCAGCGCCACCCGCAGCCAGGTCGACCGCGTGCAACAGGCCCTCGCCACCCTGGAGCCGGCCGTGCGCGCCGAGCACGGCCGGATTCAGGCCGAAGTGCGCCTGCTCCAGGGCCTGATGATCGGCCTGATCCTGCTGATCGCCCTGGTCATCGATACCATTCAACGGCGCCTGACCAAGGTCCTCAACCACCTGGTCCCGGCGCTGTCGGCCTGGGCCCAGGGCGATTTCGCCGAGGACATCACACTCGGCTCACGCACCCGCGAACTGTGCGACATCGAGGCATCGCTGAATCGCCTGCGCGCCTACCTGGTCGACCTTGTTGGCAGCATTCGCCTGCATGCCGAACAGGTTGCCGGTTCCAGCCGCACCCTGGCCGACCTCAGCGGCGGCCTGCATGCCGGCGCCGAACGCCAGGCCGGCGATACCGCACAGATTCGCGATGCCCTCGGCGATCTGGAGGCAACCATCCAGCAAGTCGCCGGCGATGCCAGCCAGGCCGCCGATGCCAGCCGCGACGCCGACCGTGCCCTGGAACAGGGCCAGCAAGTGATCGGCCAGAGCCTCAGCGGACTGCATGCGCTGGTCGGCGAAGTGCAGGGCAACGCCCAGGCCATCGAACGCCTGGCCGAGGAAACCGCCACCATCGGCAATGTGCTGACGGTGATCCGCGGCATCGCCGAGCAAACCAACCTACTGGCCCTCAACGCCGCCATCGAAGCGGCCCGCGCCGGCGAAGCGGGACGCGGTTTCGCCGTAGTCGCCGACGAGGTGCGCTCGCTGTCGCAGCGCACCAGCGGCGCCACGGCAGAAATCCAGGACCTGATCGGCCGCCTGCAGCAGGCCGCGCGACAATCCGTCAGCGCCATGCGGACCCAGGTCGAACACGCCCAGGCCAGCGCCGGCCAAGCCGAGGCGGCCGATGGTGCGCTGGACGAAATCATCGCGGCGATTCGCACCATCGCCAGCATGGCCGAGCGCATCGCCGACGCCACCGCCCAGCAGAGCGGCGCGGTCAGCGAGATCCGCGGCCACAGCGAGCGCATCCACCAGCTCGGCGGCGACAACCTGGTACGCATCGGCGAAGGCCGCCAGCAAGGCGATCGGTTGCTGCAGGTGGGTGGCCAACTGCACACGGCGGTCCAGGCGTTTCGCCTGTAACGGAGCCGGCGAGGCGCCGGACAGACCAGCCGCGGCCATCTGTCGCAGGCGCGGCGAACAGGCCTGATTACAGGCCATTGGTACGCCTGACAAGCCCGCTTACAGGCTGCGCCCTGACGTCAGGGCGCAGGCTTGGTTTATGATGCAGGCACTTCCGACCCGCGAGACCGCCATGCGCCGTTTGCTCTGCCTGATCCTGCTGCTGGTTGCCCTGCCCGCTGGCGCCGGCCTGTTCGACAGCCGCCCAGCCCCGGCGCCGCTGGGCGCACCGCTGAACAACAGTGCCGACTTCCTCCCCGTGCGCGAGGCGTTCCAGCTGAGCCTGGTCGACAGCTCGGCCGAGTCGATCACCCTGCGCTTCGTCGCCGCCGAGGGCTACTACCTCTACAAGCACCGCTTCCAATTCAGCAGCGAGCCTGCCGACATCGGCCTGGGCGCCGCACGACTGCCGGCCGGCGAGGCGAAGTTCGACGAGTACTTCGGCGATGTCGAGGTGTACTACGGCGTGCTGGATGTCGAGTTGCCGCTGGATAACCCGGACAACCTCCCGTTCAACCTCAACGTCAGCTACCAGGGCTGCGCCGACAAGGGCCTGTGCTACCCACCGGAAACCGAACAGCTGAAGATTGCCGGTGGCCTGTCCGACGCCGGCGCCACAGCCGGTACGCCGGGCACCCCAGGCAATAGCTGGAGCTGGGGCGACCTGGCGCTGTTCTTCCTCGCCGGGCTGGGCCTGACCTTTACCCCTTGCGTGCTGCCGATGCTGCCGATCCTCTCCGGCGTGGTGCTGCGTGGCCAGGTGGGTGGACTGCGCAGCTTCAGCCTGTCACTGGCTTATGTGCTGCCGATGGCCCTCTGTTTCGCCGTGCTTGGCGCGCTGATGGGGGTGTTCGGTGCCGGCCTCAACCTGCAGGCGCGCCTGCAGTCGGCGTGGATTCTGGTGCCCTTCGCGGCCTTCTTCGCCTTGTTCGCCCTGGCCATGTTCGGCGTCTACGAACTGCGCCTGCCACGCCGCTTCAGCGAGCCGCTGGACCGCCTGGCCGGCAAGACCCGCGGCGGCTCCCACGCCAATGCAGCCCTGCTCGGCGTGCTCTCCAGCCTGCTGGTGTCGCCCTGCGTGTCGGCCCCCCTGGCCGGCGCCCTGCTGTATATCAGCGCCAGCGGCGATGCCTTGGGCGGCGGCCTGAAACTGTTCGCCCTGGGCCTGGGCATGGGCGCACCACTGGTGCTGTTCGCCACCGGTGGCGGCGCCCTGCTGCCGAAGTCGGGCACCTGGATGCTTGGCGTACGCAACGCCTTCGGCGTATTGCTCCTGGCAGTCGCCGTGTGGTTGCTCGAACGGGTGCTGCCGGGGCAGCTGGCACTGGCCCTGTGGGGCCTGCTCGCCGGTGGCGTCGCGCTGTTTCTCGGCGCCCTGGAACTCGGCCCGAAGACCCACAAGCAGAAACTCGGCCAGCTGGCCGGCCTGGTGCTGCTGGTCTATGCCCTGGCCGCCTGGACCGGCGCCCTGCAAGGTCAGGACGACCCCTTGCGCCCGCTCGGGCGCATGCCGCTGGCCGGCAACGCAGGTGAACAAGTGCAGTCGAGCAGCTGGCAGACCGTCAGCAGCCCCGCCGAACTGGATGCCGCCTTTGCCGCCGCGCAGCGCGCCGGCAAACCCCTGCTGCTCGACTGGTATGCCGACTGGTGCATCAGCTGCAAGGTGATCGAGCGCGAAGTACTCACCGCCGCGCCAGTCGCCAGCCAGCTGGGCGACTACCGCCTGGTACGCTTCGATATCACCGAAAGCAACCCGGCCCAGCGTGCCCTGCTCGATCGCTACCAACTGTTCGGCCCCCCGGCGCTCCTGCTGTTCGATGCCAAGGGCGACGAATGGCAGGATCTGCGGGTGGTCGGCGAAATCGACGCACCAGCCTTCGCCGCTCGCCTGGACCAGGCAAGCGAACGTTTCTAACGCTCCCAGTCACATGAATGACGCAAACTACCGCCATCGTGTCGACTATTGCAGGCAACTAGACAGCCTTGCGCCGTCTCCGGCATAGTCCGGCAGTGCAATCAACAAGGAACACCGGATCATGGCCACCCTACTGGTGCTGCACGGCCCCAACCTGAATCTGCTGGGCACCCGCGAACCGGGCGTCTATGGCGCGACCACTCTGGAACAGATCAACCTCGACCTGGAGCGCCGCGCCCGCGAGGCCGGTCATCATCTGCTCTACCTGCAAAGCAATGCCGAGTACGAGCTGATCGAGCGCATTCACGCCGCAAAAGGCGAAGGTGTCGACTTTATCCTGATCAATCCCGCCGCTTTCACCCATACCAGCGTCGCATTACGTGACGCATTGCTGGCGGTGAGCATCCCATTCATCGAAGTGCACCTGTCCAACGTGCACAAACGCGAAGTTTTCCGCCATCACTCCTACTTTTCCGATGTTGCCGTAGGGGTGATCAGCGGTCTTGGCGCCAGCGGTTACCGGCTGGCCCTGGAGGCCGCGCTCGAACAACTTGAACAACCCTGACCTCACTGGGAGTTGAGCCACTATGGATATACGTAAAGTCAAGAAACTGATCGAACTGCTGGAAGAATCCGGCATCGACGAGCTGGAGATTCGCGAAGGCGAAGAGTCCGTGCGTATCAGCCGTCACGGCAAGCAACCGACCTACGCCCAGCAACCCATGTACGCCCCGCAGCCAGCACCGGTAGCGCCCGCCGCTCCCGTTGCCGCCGCCGAAGCCGCCGCTCCGGCTGCCGCCAAGCTGAACGGCACCGTGGTGCGCTCGCCGATGGTCGGCACCTTCTTCCGCGCCGCCTCGCCAACTTCGGGCAACTTCGTTGAAGTCGGTTCGAGCGTGAAGAAAGGCGACATCCTCTGCATCGTCGAAGCAATGAAGATGATGAACCACATCGAGGCCGAGAGCAGTGGCACCATCGAATCCATCCTGGGCGAAAACGGCCAGCCGGTGGAATACGATCAGCCCCTGTTCACCATCGTTTGAAGCGCGGAGAGCCTGCGATGTTGGAAAAAGTTCTGATCGCCAACCGCGGCGAGATCGCCTTGCGCGTCTTGCGCGCGTGCAAAGAGCTGGGCATCAAGACCGTCGCGGTGCACTCCACCGCCGACCGCGAGTTGATGCACCTGGGCCTGGCCGATGAATCGGTGTGTATCGGCCCGGCGTCCGGCGCCCTGTCCTACCTGAATATTCCAGCGATCATCAGCGCCGCCGAAGTGACCGGCGCCACGGCGATCCACCCGGGCTACGGCTTCCTCGCGGAAAACGCCGACTTCGCCGAACAGGTGGAAAATTCCGGCTTCGCCTTTATCGGCCCAACAGCTGCCACCATTCGCCTGATGGGCGACAAGGTATCGGCCAAGGACGCCATGAAGCGCGCCGGCGTGCCCGTAGTCCCCGGCTCCGACGGCCCACTACCGGAAGACGAGGAAGTCGCCCTGGCGATTGCCCGTGACGTCGGCTATCCGGTGATCATCAAGGCCGCTGGTGGCGGCGGTGGTCGCGGCATGCGCGTGGTGCACAAGGAGGAAGACCTGATCAAATCGGCCAAGCTGACCCGCAGCGAAGCCGGTTCGGTGTTCGGCAACCCGATGGTCTACCTGGAGAAGTTCCTCGGCAACCCACGTCACGTGGAAGTCCAGGTGCTGTCCGACGGCCAGGGTCATGCCATCCACCTGGGTGACCGCGACTGCTCGCTGCAGCGCCGTCACCAGAAGGTGCTGGAAGAAGCGCCGGCCCCGTTCATCAACGAGAAGTCCCGCGCCGAAGTGCTCAAGCGCTGCGTCGATGCCTGCATCGAGATCGGTTATCGTGGCGCCGGCACCTTCGAGTTCCTCTATGAAGACGGCAATTTCTACTTCATCGAGATGAACACCCGCGTCCAGGTCGAGCACCCGGTTTCGGAAATGGTCACCGGCATCGACATCGTCAAGGAGATGCTCAGCATCGCCGCTGGCAACAAGCTGTCGTTTACCCAGGAGGACGTGGTGATCCGCGGCCATTCCCTGGAATGCCGGATCAACGCCGAAGACCCGGACAACTTCATGCCCTGCCCGGGCAAGGTCAAGCACTTCCATGCCCCTGGCGGCAATGGCGTGCGGGTCGATTCGCACCTGTACAGCGGCTACACCGTGCCGCCGCACTACGACTCGCTGATCGGCAAGCTGATCACCTACGGCGCGACCCGCGAAGAGGCCCTGGCCCGCATGCGCAACGCCCTGGACGAGATCGTCGTCGACGGCATCAAGACCAACGTGCCGCTGCACCGCGACCTGGTGCGCGACAAGGGCTTCTGCAAAGGTGGCGTGAATATCCATTACCTGGAAAAGAAACTGGGTATGGATAAGCACTGATCCCATGAACTGCTGTGCGTCGGCGATACTGCGTTAAAAGCAGCCTCGCTCTAGCGCACAAGATCATGACTAGAGTCTCGACAAGGGCTGCCATTGGGCGGCCCTTGTCGTTTCTGCGCGGCGCGGCAGTGGCAGCCGGACCACCGCTTCAAGTAAGCTGCGCGGCCAATTGCACCATCACGCCGCAGCGCTCACGAGGTTTCCCATGCCCTGGTTACAAGTCCGTCTCGCCATCACCCCGGATCAGGCAGAAACCTACGAAGACGCCCTGCTGGAAGTGGGTGCCGTGTCGGTAACCTTTATGGACGCCGAAGACCAGCCGATTTTCGAGCCGGACCTGGGCACCACCCCGCTGTGGTCGCACACCCACCTGCTCGCCCTGTTCGAGGCCGACACCCAGGCCGACGCGGTATTCGCCCACCTGCAATTGCTCACCGGCGCAGAACTGCCCGAGCACCAGGCCGAGGTGATTGCCGATCAGGATTGGGAACGCAGCTGGATGGACAACTTCCACCCCATGCGCTTCGGCCAACGCCTGTGGATAGTGCCCAGCTGGCATGCCGCACCCGAACCGGACGCCGTCAACCTGCTGCTCGATCCCGGTCTGGCGTTCGGCACCGGCACCCACCCGACCACCGCCCTGTGCCTGGAGTGGCTCGACGGCCAGGACCTGAGCCACTGCGACGTGCTGGATTTCGGCTGCGGTTCCGGGATCCTGGCCATCGCCGCCCTGCTCCTCGGCGCCCCCCAGGCGGTTGGCACCGACATCGACCCGCAGGCCCTGGAAGCATCACGCGACAATGCCGGGCGCAACGGCATCGACCCGGCGCGCTTCCCGCTCTACCTGCCGGCCGACCTGCCGCAGCAGCAGGCGGACGTGGTGGTGGCCAATATCCTCGCCGGGCCGCTGGTGGCCCTGGCAGCGCAGATCACCAGCCTGGTAAAAACCGGCGGACGCCTGGCCCTGTCGGGCATTCTCGCCGAGCAAGCCGAGGAAGTACGCGCGGCCTACAGCGAGGCCTTCGCGCTCGACCCGACTGCGGAGAAGGACGGCTGGGTGCGCATCAGCGGTATTCGGAGGCCGTGAACATATCGAGCGCCATCGCGAGACCGTCTCCAGGCGGCCGCAGCAGGCGAGCGTTTCTTCACAACCTATCAGCGCTAGCCCACGCATTGCCGCTTGTTCAGGCACTTGCGTTAGACTAATCGCGTTGTCTCACCTGATTGCAGGCCGCCGGATCGTCGCATGACCGAAAGTTTCGTCACCCAGTGCCCCCATTGCCGCACCAGCTTTCGCGTGAGCCTCATGCAGTTAGGCGCCGCCCGCGGCGCCGTGCGCTGCGGAGCCTGCCTGCACATATTCAATGCGGCGCAGCAACTGCTCGAACAGGGACAACAACTGCCTGGGAGCACTCCACCGTCGACACCCTCGGCGCCTGCGCTGAGCACCCCCGCCGCAAGGCCCGAACAAACCGCCCCGCAGAGCGATAGCGATAGCGATAGCGATACGCTATGGATTCACGACGACCTGGATCTCGACGACCTCGACCTCGACGAGGAACTGGCCAAGCTGGAAGAGCAGGAACATCAGCTGTCGCAACAGTTCCTCGCGCTGAACCAGGCACCCGAGCATGCCGACACCTTCCTCGCACCGGCGGATACCGAAGGCCATGACGAAGCCTGGGCCGAGGCTCTCCTGCAAGAAGACTCACCCCAGCCCCCCGCCTCACCCGCCCCGGCCGGAACCTCGCCCAAGCCCCCGACTCCGCCGGACGACATGCCGGTAACAACGCCGCCAGACACAGCGGTAAATGAAACCGCTCGCGACCTACAGCCATTTACGCTGAGCGCACTGGACGCGGACGATCAGGAGCCGACGCTGAACGAACCGCGCTTGAGTGCCCAGCGCGACGCCCCTGATATCGACCCGGACGCCCTGGACGCGCCGGACGAGCAACAGCCAGCTCCCACCGCGCCGCACCAGCCCGATAGAAGAACGGCTCGCAGCGAGCCCGGCCTGCGCGACGAACACCTGTTCGAACTGGACGACGAACCGCTGCAACTGGACTGGCAACCGCCGCGCAAGCCCTGGGGGCGCTGGCTCGGCTGGGGCTTGCTGAACCTGCTGGCCGCGACGGCCCTGGCCGCTCAGCACATCCACTACAACTTCGACGAACTGGCACGCCAGGATCAATACCGCCCCTGGTTCGAGCGACTCTGTCCGCTCATGGGTTGCACCTTGCCGTCCAAGGTCGATATCGACCAGATCAAAAGCAGCAACCTGGTGGTGCGCAGCCATCCGGAGTTCAGCGGCGCCCTGGTCGTCGATGCAATCCTGTATAACCGTGCGCCCTTCACCCAGCCATTCCCCTTGTTGGAAATGCGTTTTGCCGACATCAATGGTCGACTACTGGCCAGTCGCCGCTTCAAACCCAGCGAGTACCTCGCCGGCGAACTGGCCGGGCAGGCAGAAATGCCGCCGCAGACACCGATTCACGTGTCTCTGGATATTCTCGACCCGGGCACCCAGGCGGTGAACTACAGCCTGAGCTTCCACTCGCCGGAGTAAGGCCAAACTTTAAGCGGATCAGGGCGTGGCGCCGCCCGAGCCCCTCAAGGCTTTTCGCTCTTACTTGCCGCTACGGCTTATAACTTATGGGACTCATCGGCTTTGCCCGCGCCTGCGGGGGGCCGATCGAACCCATGGCTATAAGCCAGCAACTGCTCAGAATTTGTTCAAAACAGCCTTTATCCGGTCATCCAGAGCGGGTATGATTCCCACCCTTTTGCAGTCTCCCATTGGTCTCTACAGCACCTCTCTTGAGCTCGCAAGCCCATGTCGGCGTTATCCATCGGCCCCTACACATTGCCCAACTCGCTGATTCTCGCGCCCATGGCAGGAGTCACCGACCGGCCATTTCGCCAGCTGTGCAAGCGCTTGGGCGCAGGCATGGTGGTCTCGGAAATGGTCACCAGCGATGTACGCCTGTGGAACACCCGCAAGTCGAGCCTGCGCTTGATCCATCAAAACGATCCCGAGCCACGCTCGGTACAGATCGCCGGTGGCGACCCGCAGATGCTTGCCGAGGCGGCGCGACGAAATGTCGCCTTGGGTGCGCAGATTATTGACATCAATATGGGCTGCCCGGCCAAGAAGGTCTGCAACAAGGCCGCTGGCTCGGCGCTATTGAAAGATCAGGAGCTGGTGCGCGAGATCCTGCAGGCGGTGGTCGCCGCAGTGGATGTACCAGTGACCCTGAAGATCCGCACCGGCTGGGACCGGCAGAACAAGAACGGCATCGAGGTGGCGAAAATCGCCGAGCAGGCCGGCATCGTCGCGCTGGCCGTGCATGGCCGCACCCGCGCCGACCTGTACACCGGCAATGCCGAATACGACACCATCGCCGCGATCAAGCAGGCGGTGTCGATTCCGGTGTTGGCCAATGGCGACATCGATTCGCCGGAGAAGGCCAAGGCGGTATTCGCCGCCACCGGTGCCGACGGCCTGTTGATCGGCCGGGCAGCCCAGGGTCGGCCGTGGATTTTCCGCGAGATCGAGCACTACCTGCGCACAGGACAGCATCTGGCGGCGCCGAGCCTGTTCGAGGTGGAACGCATTCTGCTGGAGCATCTGGCCGAGCTGCACCTGTTCTATGGCGAGGTGATGGGGGTGCGCATCGCCCGCAAGCATGTCGGCTGGTACCTCGCGACCCTGCCGGGCGCCAGGGAGTTCCGCGCCCGATTCAATCGTCTGGAAAGTACGGACGCGCAGTACACCAACGTTCGCGAGTTCTTCGGCGAACGGCAAAATGATGGAGATGGGGTGGCCGCATGACGATGTTGACCGAGACCTTAGGAACTGAAATGGCTCCCGTGAGCGACAGCACAAGCTTGAAACAGCACCTCAATACACCGAGCGAAGAAGGGCAAACCCTGCGCGGCAGTGTCGAGAAAGCACTGCACAACTATTTTGCCCACCTCGAGGGCGCGGACGTCACCGACGTCTACAACCTGGTGCTCAGCGAAGTGGAAGCGCCACTGCTGGAAACCGTGATGAACTACGTCAAGGGCAACCAGACCAAGGCCTCCGAGCTGCTCGGCCTGAATCGCGGCACCCTGCGCAAGAAGCTCAAACAGTACGACCTGCTCTGACCCTATTCACCCGAGAAGGGCGCTCCATCGGGAGCCGCCCTTCTTGCTGACTCCCCTGCTCTGATGGACTCTGCAATGACCGACCAGACCACCCGCCTTCCCGTCCGCCGTGCCCTGATTAGCGTTTCCGACAAGACCGGCATCCTCGAGTTCGCCCGTGAGCTCGTCGCGCTGAATGTGGAAATCCTCTCCACCGGCGGCACCTACAAACTGCTCAAGGACAACGGCGTAGCCGCCGTGGAAGTGGCCGACTACACCGGTTTCCCTGAGATGATGGATGGTCGGGTCAAGACCCTGCACCCGAAGATCCACGGTGGCATCCTCGGCCGTCGCGCCCTCGACGGCGCGGTGATGGAGCAGCACGGCATCAAGCCGATCGACCTGGTGGCAGTCAACCTCTACCCCTTCGAAGCCACCGTGGCCAAGCCTGACTGCGACCTGGCCGACGCCATCGAGAACATCGATATCGGCGGCCCGACCATGGTTCGCTCGGCGGCCAAGAACCACAAGGACGTGGCCATCGTGGTCAGTGCTTCCGACTACGCCGGCATCCTCGACTCGCTGAAAGCCGGCGGCCTGACCTACGCCCAGCGCTTCGAGCTGGCCTTGAAAGCCTTCGAGCACACCGCCGCCTATGACGGCATGATCGCCAACTACCTGGGCACCATCGAGCAGAGCCGCGAAACCCTGAGTACCGAAGCCCGCGGCACCTTCCCGCGCACCTTCAACAGCCAGTTCGTCAAGGCCCAGGAAATGCGCTACGGCGAGAACCCGCACCAGAGCGCGGCCTTCTACGTGGAGGCGAAGAAGGGCGAAGCCAGCATCTCCACCGCCGTTCAGCTGCAAGGCAAGGAGCTGTCGTTCAACAACGTTGCCGACACCGACGCCGCCCTCGAATGCGTGAAGAGCTTCGTCAAGCCGGCCTGCGTCATCGTCAAGCACGCCAACCCCTGCGGCGTGGCCGTGGCCCTGGACAGCGAAGGCGGCATCCGCCAGGCCTATGAGCTGGCCTACGCCACCGACACCGAATCAGCCTTCGGCGGCATCATCGCCTTCAACCGCGAACTGGATGGCGCCACCGCCCAGGCCATCGTCGAACGCCAGTTCGTCGAAGTGATCATCGCGCCTAAAATCAGCGCCGAAGCCCGTGCAATAGTGGCCGCCAAAGCCAACGTGCGCCTGCTCGAGTGCGGCGAGTGGCCGGCCGAGCGCAGTGCTGGCTGGGACTTCAAGCGCGTCAACGGCGGCCTGCTGGTGCAGAGCCGCGACATCGCCATGATCAAGGCCGAAGACCTTAAAGTGGTGACCAAGCGCGCACCGAGCGAGCAGGAAATCCACGACCTGATCTTCGCCTGGAAGGTGGCCAAGTTCGTCAAATCCAACGCCATCGTCTACGCCAAGAACCGTCAGACCATCGGTGTCGGCGCCGGCCAGATGAGCCGTGTCAACTCCGCACGAATCGCCGCGATCAAGGCCGAGCATGCCGGCCTGCAGGTAGCCGGCTCGGTCATGGCCTCCGACGCCTTCTTCCCGTTCCGCGACGGCCTGGACAACGCCGCCGCCAACGGCATCACCGCGGTGATCCAGCCGGGCGGTTCGATGCGCGATGCGGAAGTCATCGCCGCCGCCGACGAGGCCGGTATCGCCATGGTGTTCACCTCCATGCGCCATTTCCGTCACTGACGGCCGCACTGAAACCGGCATCTGCTGCGTTGCCCTGGGTTCCGCCAATGCTCATTGCCAGACGGCAACTCCGCTTGGCGAAACCCAGAGCGCATTGCATCTACCGGCTTCATTGCGACCTCGAGATTTGTTTCGTAGGTTGGGTGGAGCGCAGCGATACCCAACACCGCTTTCGTAGGGTGGATAGCGCTTTTCCTATCCACCAAACGGGCCCCGGGCCCGCCTCCATAAGGAGAACCCCATGAACGTACTGATCATCGGCAGCGGCGGGCGCGAGCACGCGCTGGCCTGGAAAGTCGCGCAAGACCCGCGCGTCGCCAAAGTCTTCGTCGCCCCGGGCAATGCCGGTACCGCCACCGAAGCCAAGTGCGAGAACGTCGCCATCGACGTGCTGGCCCTGGAGCAACTCGCCGACTTTGCAGAAAAGAACGTACAACTGACCATCGTCGGCCCGGAAGCGCCGCTGGTTGCCGGCGTGGTCGACCTGTTCCGCGCGCGCAAGCTGGATGTCTTCGGCCCGAGCGCCGGCGCGGCGCAGCTGGAAGGCTCGAAAGCCTTCACCAAGGACTTCCTCGCCCGCCACAAGATCCCCACCGCCGATTACCAGAACTTCACCGAAGTCGAGCCGGCCCTGGCCTACCTGCAAAAGGTCGGCGCGCCTATCGTGATCAAGGCCGACGGTCTGGCCGCGGGCAAAGGCGTAATAGTCGCCATGACCCTGGGCGAAGCCGAAGACGCGGTGCGCGACATGCTCGCCGGCAATGCCTTCGGCGAAGCCGGCTCGCGGGTGGTGATCGAGGAGTTCCTCGATGGCGAGGAAGCCAGCTTTATCGTCATGGTCGATGGCAAGAACGTATTGCCGATGGCCACCAGCCAGGACCACAAGCGCGTCGGCGACGGCGACAGCGGCCCCAACACCGGCGGCATGGGCGCCTACTCGCCGGCACCGGTGGTCACCGCCGAGGTGCACCAGCGGGTGATGGACGAGGTGATCTACCCCACCGTCAACGGTATGGCCAGCGAAGGCAACGTCTACACCGGCTTCCTCTACGCCGGGCTGATGATCGACAAGGCCGGCAAGCCGAAAGTCATCGAGTTCAACTGCCGCTTCGGCGACCCGGAAACCCAGCCGATCATGGTGCGCCTGGAGTCGTCGCTGGTGCTGCTGGTCGAAGCCGCGCTGGCGCAGGCGCTGGACAAGGTCGAAGCGCGCTGGGACCCGCGTCCGACGGTCGGCGTGGTACTGGCCGCCGGCGGCTACCCGGGCGATTACGCCAAGGGCGAGGTGATCGAGGGCCTGGCCGATGCCGCCGCACTGGAGGGCAAGGTGTTCCATGCCGGTACCGCACTCAAGGACGGCAAGGTGGTCACCGCCGGCGGCCGGGTACTCTGCGCCACGGCCATTGGCGCCAGCGTGGCCGACGCCCAGCAGCAGGCCTACCGCCTGGCGCAGAAGATTCGCTGGAATGGCTGCTTCTACCGCAGCGACATCGGCTACCGCGCGATTGCCCGCGAGCGCGGCGAGGCATAACGGTGGACTGAACCCGGTAACTGTTGCAACTCGCTTTCGAAGGGTGGGCTAAAGCGGATCACTGCCCAGCCCACCCTGCGCTTGCGCACAACGGGCACAGAACCTTGATCAAGCGCCGGGCATTACAGGTAGTAATGCACCACGATTCAGGCGACGCGGCATGCCCAGCCGTCGTTTTCACAGCGTCTGGACTGGCCATCCTGGCCATATTCCGCTACACAACGGCTTGGTTATAATCTGGCCACTTATCTTTCAAAGGGAATTCAGCGTGCGCGGGCTCAGGATTGCCACAGGACTACTCATCGGTTTGCTCATGGCCTGCCTGTTGCCGACCGCCATGGCCGAGAGCGTACCAGGCGCAGCTGACGGCCAGCCCGGACACTGGTCGTATCTGCTCGACCCGGGTGCCTCGCTGACCCTGGAGGATGTGCGGGCACGCCGCCAGCAGTTCCAGCCCCTGAGCCAACAGGCCTTCACCTTCCCACCCAGCGAGCAGGCCGTCTGGCTGCATATCGAGCTGCCGCGCAACCAGCAGCCGAGCTGGCTGTGGATCTTCGCTCCGCGCGTGCAGTACCTCGACTACCACCTGTTGCGCGATGGCACTCTCGAGCGCGAAATCCGGACCGGCGAATCCAGGCCGATGAGTGCGCGACCGCTCGACTCCCGCGCCTACCTGATGGCGCTGCCCAACGACGGCCAGCCCCGCGAGGCCTATGTACGCATGACCTCGAACCATCCGTTGATGGCCTGGTTCCAGATCATCGACGAAGCCGGGCTGGTGGCCCAGGAAAAACCCGCCTACGTCTTCGGTGCACTGCTCGGCGGCCTGCTGCTGCTGACCCTGTATAACCTCATCCGTTTTTTCTACAGCCGCGCCACCTGCTGCCTGTGGCTGAGCGCCCTGCATGCCGGCCTGGCGGTCTGTGCAGCGGCCAATCTCGGCCTGTTTGCCGTATGGGTGCCCAGCCAGAGCTACAACCAGTCGCTGGTCGCCGACTTGTCGGCGTTGCTGGCGGCCTTCTGCCTGCAGGCCTTCTGCCTCGGTTTCATGCGGCACATACCGGCCCAGCCGGGCAGGCTCAAGCACCTGCTGCAGGGCATCGCCGGGCTGACCCTGGGCGTCGCACTGGTGATCGCCAGCACCGGCCTGCTCTGGCACAGCACCCTGATCTACCTGCTGGTCCTGCTCAGCACCTTGAGCGTCTTGCTGGTAGCCAGCTGGCTCTGGTACGGCGGTTATCAGCCCGCGCGCTTCATCGTCGTCGGCATGCTGGTGTTCACCCTCGGCTTCAGCGCCTGCATCCCGATACTGCTCGGCCTCGACCAGCTCAACCCCGGCTGGCTGGTGATCGCCGTCTTCGGCATCGCCACTCTCGGCGGCATCTTCCTCAGCCTCTCGCTCGCCGAGCGGCAACGACAGATCCAGCGTACCAACCTCAGCGAACACACCGCACTGGCCGCCAGCTCGGCCGAACTCAGGACCAAGGCCGAATTTCTCGCCAAGATCAGCCATGAGATCCGCACACCGATGAACGGCGTACTGGGCATGACCGAGTTGTTGCTCGGCACCCCCCTGTCGGCCAAGCAGCGCGATTACGTGCAGACCATCCACAGTTCGGGCAACGAACTGCTGTCCCTGATCAACGAGATCCTCGACATATCCAAGCTCGAATCCGGGCAGATCGAGCTGGACGACGTGCAGTTCGACCTCAATGCGCTGATCGAGGACTGCCTGGACATCTTCCGCGCCAAGGCCGAGCAGCAGAAAGTCGAACTGATCAGTTTCATGCAACCCCAGGTACCACGGGTGATCAGCGGCGACCCGACGCGTTTGCGCCAGACCTTGCTGAGCCTGCTCGACAACGCCTTCAAGCAGACCGACGAAGGCGAAATCCTCCTGGTCGTGGCACTTGAGACCGGCGGCGAGCAGCCGCGCTTGCGCATCGCCGTGCAGGACAGTGGCCGCCCGCTGCTGGCCAGCGAGCGCGATGCCCTGCTCAATGCCGAACTGCACAGCAAGGACTTCCTCGCGGCGACCACGCTCGGTGCCCGCCTCGGCCTGATCATCGCCCGCCAACTGGTGCGCCTGATGCACGGCGATTTCGGCATCCAGAGCGGCACGACCCAGGGCTCGACCCTGTGGCTGACCCTGCCCCTGGATAGCCAGCGTCTCGAACAGCCCACCGCCGATCTCGATGGTCCGCTGCAGGGCGCACGCCTGCTGGTGGTGGATGACAACGACACCTGCCGCAAAGTCCTGGTGCAGCAATGCAATGGCTGGGGCCTGCAGGTCAGCGCCGTGCCCTCGGGCAAGGAAGCCCTGGCCCTGCTGCGCACCAAGGCGCACATGCGTGAGTACTTCGACGTGGTACTGCTCGACCAGGACATGCCCGGCATGACCGGCATGCAGTTGGCGACGAGAATCAAGGAAGACCCCAGCCTCAATCACGACATTCTGCTGATCATGCTCACCGGCATCAGCAATGCACCGAGCAAAATCATCGCACGCAATGCCGGAATCAAACGCATCCTGGCCAAGCCGGTAGCCGGCTACACCCTAAAAACCACCCTGGCCGATGAACTGTCCCAGCGCGGCGGTGACAGCTCGCCGTTCACGCCGACCCTGGTCAGCGCCCCGCTGGATGTACCGAGCGATTTCCGCATCCTGGTCGCCGAAGACAACAGCATCTCGACCAAAGTGATCCGCGGCATGCTCGGCAAACTCAACCTGCAGCCGGACACCGCCAGCAACGGCGAGGAAGCCCTCAAGGCGATGAAGGCGCAGCACTACGACCTGGTGCTGATGGACTGCGAAATGCCGGTGCTCGACGGCTTCTCCGCCACCGAACAACTGCGCGCCTGGGAAGCCGCCGAGCAGCGCCCGCGCACCCCGGTAGTGGCATTGACCGCGCATATCCTCAACGAACACAAGGAACGGGCCCGGCAGGCCGGTATGGACGGCCACATGGCCAAGCCGGTGGAACTTTCGCAATTGCGCGAACTGCTCGAATACTGGATCGCCCAGCGCGAGATCCGCCAGCCGCGCGAGGCCCTGCCCTGAACCAGCCGGCGGCGTTTCAGGCAAAGCGCAACGCATAAATCGGCGGCAGATTGCCGGCCAACGCCTGCCAGCTGTCGCCCTGGTCATCCGATAGCCACAGATGACCGGTGGTCGAGCCCATCGCCAGGCGCTGGCCGCTCTCGTCCACCTCCAGGGCATGGCGATAGACCAGGTCGAAGCAGTCGGCTTGCGGCAAGCCCTGGCTCAAGCTCTCGAAACTCTGCCCGCCATCGCGGGTGCGGGTCACCAGCAGACGCCGGCCCACCGGCACCCGGCATTCATCCTTCACCGCCGGCACGAACCAGGCAGTTTCCGGCTCGCGGGGGTGCACCGCCAGGGCGAAACCGAAGCTCGAGGGCTCGACCTCGAGCAGCTCCTGCCAGTGCATGGCATCGTCGCGGGACAGGAAGATACCGTTATGGTGCTGCACCCACAGGGTCTCGGGCGCGGCCGGGCACGCCAGCATGCGGTGCGGGTCCTGGATCTCCGGGGTCTGCGCCAGTTCCGCCGGCATATAGGCGGCGCGCATGCCCTGGGTGCGGCAGGCCCAACTGACGCCGTCGTCGTCGCTGCACCAGACCCCGCCGCAGGACACCGCCACGCGCAACCGCGCACTGTCGCGCGGGTCGACGCAGATCGAGTGGATGCCCGGCTGATCGTAACCGCCACCGAACCATTGGGCCCGCTCCGGACGCTGCCACAACGCCTGGTTCAACTGCCAGGAGTCGCCGTGATCCGGCGAGTGGAACAAGGCACCCGGCAGAGTGCCGGCCCACAGGCTGCCGGGTCGATCGGCGCCGCCGCCCTCCAGCGACCAGATCATCGTCACCGACGGCCCTTCGCCCTCCCCCTCGGCGGCGAAGGCCGGCGCGGCGATCTCCTGCCAGTGCTGCCCGGCATCCGTCGAGCGCCATAGTTTCGGGCCGAAATGCCCCAGGTTGAGGGCCGCGTACAGATGACCGTCGCGGCGATCGGCCAGGATCATGCTGACCGGCTCGCCGAGAAAGTCCGTGCGCGCCAGGCGCCAGTTCCCGCCAGCGCGGGCGAAGGTCAGCAGGCCCTTGCGCGTAGCCACATAAAGCAAATCCGCCATATCGATCTCCTTCCAGCAGGCGGTTGAAAAACCACCTGCGTTGCCGATACTGCGTTAAAAACGGCCTGCTAGCCGCCGGAAAGCGCCTGCACCACATAGACTTCGCTGTCGGCGCCGACCCTGTCGCTCAGGTGCCGGCGGTCATCAATCCGCTCGCCATCGACGAAGATCGCCACATGCCGGCGCACCTGCCCCTGATCGTCCAGCAGGTAGCCGCGCAGCCGCGGATTGACGGCGAACACCTCGGCCAGCACGGCGGCGACCGTGTCGCCCGTCACCGTGCACGACGCCACATCGAGGTGACGCTGCAGGTTGGGGGTGAAGCTGATACGTGCCATCCGCAGCTCCCGGCATGCGGCCGTTGTAACCAGTGGTTAACCCAACAGGTATAGCCGACGCCGTTCCCCGGCTGCGCTTCGGCTGCCGAACGGTTGCCTGGCGTACGTACGCAATTACCGCAGCGGGCACTGGAGATCGAGCCGACAATCCCGGATCATGCAGGCGCCGCCGGCGTTGCCGGCCACGCCCCCCTTTTTATCCAAGAGACGAGTCCACCCCCATGGCGTCCGAGCTGTTCAGTCTGTATCTGAAGTTACTGGTGCTCTACAGCCCGTTCTTCGTGTTGTCCTGCTTTATTGGCCTGAGCCGTGGCTATACGGTCAAGGAACGCAAACGCCTGGCCTGGAAGGTCGCCGCCGGCGTACTGATTTCCAGCCTGCTGTTGTACCTGTTCGGCAAGCACATCTTCACCCTGTTCGGCATCACCATCGACGCCTTCCGCATCGGCGCCGGCAGCGTGCTGTTCATCTCGGCCCTGGGCATGGCGCAGGGCAAGTCGGCGGTGCAGAGCGACAACGTGCAGCAGGACGTGACCATAGTGCCGCTGACCATCCCGTTGACCGTCGGCCCCGGCACCATCGGTGCCCTGCTGTTGATGGGCGCCAGCCAGCCGCACTGGGACGACAAGCTGCTGGCGGTAGTCGGCATCGCCCTGGCCAGCGCCACCGTCGGCGTGGTGTTGTACCTGTCCAACCAGTTCGAACGCCTGCTCGGCGATCAGGGCCTGCAGATCGTCAGTCGCCTGATGGGCCTGTTCGTCTGCGCCCTGGCCGCGCAGATCATCTTCACCGGGGTGAAGAACTATCTGGAGCTTTAACTTGGTGCGGCGCCGCATCTGCAGCGCACTTCAGCGCAACGGATGCACCAAAGCTGCGCACCAAAGCCTCGCGCGACCCCTGAGCAAGATGAATAAAACCACTGAAATCAAACTCTTGCGCTGATTGGCACGGATGCTGCCATTGGACTGATGACCCTTAGGTCTCACCCAACAGTTGCGCACGGAGCCATAACAATGAAACGCCGTCCCCTGCTGAAATCGACGATTGCCGCCAGCGCCCTGCTGTTAAGCGGTTTGTTCCCCTTCACCGTGCAGGCCGCCGAAACCATCAAGGTCGGCATCCTCCACTCGCTGTCCGGCACCATGGCCATCTCGGAAACCTCGCTGAAAGACATGGCGCTGATGACCATCGACGAGATCAACGCCAAGGGCGGCGTGCTCGGCAAGCAACTGGAGCCGGTAGTGGTCGATCCGGCCTCCAACTGGCCGCTGTTCGCCGAGCGCGCCCGCCAGTTGCTGACCCAGGACAAGGTCGACGTGACCTTCGGCTGCTGGACCTCGGTGTCGCGCAAATCCGTGCTGCCGGTCTACGAAGAACTCAACGGCTTGCTGTTCTACCCGGTGCAATACGAAGGCGAAGAGCTGTCGCCGAACGTCTTCTACACCGGCGCGGCGCCCAACCAGCAGGCCATTCCGGCGGTCGAGTACCTGATGAGCGAAGACGGCGGCGCGGCCAAGCGCTACTTCCTGCTCGGCACCGACTACGTCTACCCGCGCACCACCAACAAGATCCTGCGCGCCTTCCTGATTTCCAAAGGCGTGGCCGAGAAGGATATCGAAGAGGTCTACACCCCCTTCGGTCATAGCGACTATCAAACCATCGTCGCCAACATCAAGAAGTTCTCCGCCGGCGGCAAGACCGCGGTGATCTCCACGGTCAACGGCGACTCCAACGTGCCGTTCTACAAGGAGCTGGCCAACCAGGGCCTGGAAGCCACCGACGTACCGGTGGTGGCCTTCTCGGTGGGCGAGGAAGAACTGCGCGGCATCGACACCAAGCCGCTGGTCGGCCACCTGGCCGCCTGGAACTACTTCCAGTCGGTGGAAAACCCGGTCAACAGCGAGTTCGTCGACAAGTGGAAGGCCTACGCCAAGGCCAAGAGCCTGCCGGGAGCCGACAAGGCGGTAACCAACGACCCGATGGAAGCCACCTATGTGGGCATCAACATGTGGGCACAGGCCGTGGAAAAAGCCGGCACCACCGATGTCGACAAAGTGCGCGATGCGCTGGCCGGCCAGACCTTCGCCGCGCCGAGCGGCTACACCCTGACCATGGACAAGACCAACCACCATCTGCACAAGCCGGTGATGATCGGTGAAATCCAGGATGACGGGCAGTTCTCCGTGGTCTGGGAAACCAGCAGCCCGATCCGCGCCCAGCCGTGGAGCCCGTATATCGAAGGCAACGACAAGAAGCCGGATTACGCGGTGAGGTCGAACTAAGCGACTTCGTAGCCCGGATGCAATCCGCGGAGCAGCTAGCCTCGGATTGCACCCGGGCTACGGTGAGCGCCCTCTTTCCTGCTTCGGCGAGGGGGTTTCCACTGTAGTCCCAAGGTTCCCTGATATGCCCACTGCCTTGTACCGCTTTTTCCTGTTTCTGATCCTGCTGCTGCCGCTCGCCAGCCATGCCGGCGATGCCGCCGAGTTCACCGCAGCCAGCTCGTCCAAACAGGCCAAACTGCTGGAGAACTGGGCCGCCGCGCCCGACTCAGCACGCCTGCCACTATTGCAAGCCTTGCAACAAGGTCGCGTCGCCAGCGATGGCGACAAGACGCCCTTTATCGAAGACGCCGGCAGCTACCAGGCCATCGAAGGTACCGCCGAGCCCGTTGGCACTCCGCGCAAACTGCGCCTGAACAACCGTCTGCGCGGGTTGATAGGCACCGCCCTGGCCAGCCATCAGTTGCTCGCCGAAGACGCAAGCGTGCGCCTGGCCGCCGCCCAACACCTGCAGAAACGCGCCAAACCGGCGCAACTCGCCTTGCTCGACGCCCGCCTCGCCAGCGAAACCGATGACGGCGTGCGCGATGCCCTGACCCTGGCCCTGGCCAACCTGCAACTGGTCGACCGCGACCCGGCGATCCGTCTGGCTGCCGTGCGCCTGCTCGGTGAGACCGGCGACCCGCTGGCCCGCACCCGCCTGGAAACCCTGCTCGACCCAGCAGTGGAGCAGGACGAAACGGTACGCACCGCTGCGCAAACCAGCCTGGCCCAGGTCAAGCGCAAACTGTTGATCGGCGAACTGCTCGGCCAGGCCTTTAGCGGCCTCAGCCTGGGTAGCATCCTGCTGCTGGCGGCGCTGGGCCTGGCCATCACCTTCGGCCTGCTCGGCGTGATCAATATGGCCCATGGCGAGATGCTGATGCTCGGCGCCTATTCCACTTATATGGTGCAGCTGATGTTCCAGCGTTTCGCCCCCGAGGCCCTGGCGTTCTACCCGCTGGTGGCGCTGCCGGTGGCGTTCTTCGTCACCGCAGGCGTAGGCATGGCCCTGGAACGCACGGTGATCCGCCATCTCTACGGCCGGCCACTGGAAACCCTGCTGGCGACCTGGGGCATCAGCCTGATCCTGATCCAGCTGGTGCGGGTGATCTTCGGCGCGCAGAACGTTGAAGTGGCCAACCCCTACTGGCTGTCCGGCGGCATTCAGGTACTGCCGAACCTGGTGCTGCCGTACAACCGCATCGTGATCATCGGCTTCGCCCTGTTTGTGGTGGTGCTGACCTGGCTGCTGCTGAACAAGACCCGCCTCGGCCTCAACGTGCGCGCAGTCACCCAGAACCGCAATATGGCCGCCTGCTGCGGGGTGCCGACCGGGCGGGTGGACATGCTCGCCTTCGGCTTGGGTTCCGGCATCGCCGGCCTCGGCGGCGTGGCCCTGAGCCAGATCGGCAACGTCGGTCCCGACCTCGGGCAGAGCTATATCATCGACTCATTCCTGGTGGTGGTGCTCGGCGGCGTCGGCCAATTGGCCGGTAGCGTGATGGCGGCCTTCGGCCTGGGCATCGCCAACAAGACTCTCGAACCGCAGATCGGCGCCGTACTCGGCAAGATCCTCATCCTCGCGCTGATCATTCTGTTTATTCAGAAACGCCCGCAAGGTTTGTTCGCTCTCAAGGGTCGGGTGATTGACTGATGACTATGCCAATAAATCAAACCCTGCTGGCCCGCGCCAGCGCCAAGCTCGGCCCGCAAGTATCGATCGGTATCGGCCTGCTGGTGCTTGCGCTGCTGATCGCCCTGCCGCTGCTGCACCTGCTGCCGGCGGACAACGCCCTGCACGTCTCTGCCTACACCCTGACCCTGATCGGCAAGATCCTCTGCTACTGCATCGTCGCCCTGGCCCTGGATCTGGTCTGGGGTTACGCCGGTCTGCTGTCGCTGGGCCACGGCCTGTTCTTCGCCCTCGGCGGTTACGCCATGGGCATGTATCTGATGCGTCAGAGCGCGGGGGATGGCCTGCCGGCCTTTATGAGCTTTCTCGCCTGGAGCGAATTGCCCTGGTACTGGTACGGCACCTCGAGTTTTCTCTGGGCCATGTGCCTGGTGGTGCTGGCCCCCGGTTTGCTGGCGTTGGTGTTCGGCTTTTTCGCCTTCCGCTCGCGGATCAAGGGCGTGTACTTCTCGATCATGACCCAGGCCCTGACCTTCGCCGGCATGCTGTTGTTCTTCCGCAACGAGACCGGCTTCGGTGGCAATAACGGCTTCACCGGTTTTACTCGCATCCTCGACTTCGACATCACCGCCGCCGGTACCCGCTCCGTACTGTTCCTCGCCACCGTGGCGCTGCTGGTAGGCAGCCTGTACCTGGGCTTCAAACTGGCGCACAGCAAGTTCGGCCGGGTGCTGACGGCGCTGCGCGATGCCGAGAACCGCCTGATGTTCTGCGGCTACGACCCGCGCGGCTACAAGCTGTTTATCTGGGTCCTGAGCGCGGTGCTCTGCGGCCTGGCCGGCGCGCTCTATGTGCCGCAGGTGGGCATCATCAATCCCAGCGAAATGGCCCCGACCCAGTCCATCGAAGCCGCCGTATGGGTCGCCCTCGGCGGCCGTGGCACCCTGATCGGCCCGCTGCTCGGCGCCGGCCTGGTCAACGGCATGAAGAGCTGGTTTACCGTGGCCTTCCCCGAATACTGGCTGTTCGCCCTGGGTTTCTTATTCATAGTCGTCACCCTGTTCCTGCCGAAAGGCGTTATCGGTTTATTGCGCAAGAAGGGCGAACAATGAGAACCGTACCCGTACCCGAACTCATGCTCGAACCCGTCTTCGACCCGGCCGGCAGCGGCCGCGACGCCATTGGCGCCAGCGCTGTTGCGGCGCAAGGCTTGAACATCCGCCACGGCACCATCCTGACCCTGGAAGAGATCAACGTCAGCTTCGATGGTTTCAAGGCACTGACCGACCTGACCCTGTACATCGGCGTCGGTGAACTGCGCTGCATCATCGGCCCCAACGGCGCCGGCAAGACCACCATGATGGACGTGATCACCGGCAAGACCCGTCCCGACAACGGCGTGGCCTATTTCGGCGAGACCCTCGACCTGACCCAGATGAGTGAAGTCGAGATCGCCCAATCCGGCATCGGCCGCAAGTTCCAGAAGCCCACGGTATTCGAGGCGCTCAGCGTGTTCGAAAACCTCGAACTGGCGCAGAAGACCAGCAAGACGGTATGGGCCAGCCTGCGCGCCAAGCTCAGCGGCGAGCAGAAGGATCGTATCGATGAAGTGCTGCAGACGATCAAGCTCGATGCCTCGCGCCAGCGCCCCGCCGGGTTGCTCTCGCACGGGCAGAAGCAGTTCCTCGAGATCGGCATGCTGCTGGTGCAGGACCCGCAACTGCTGCTGCTCGACGAGCCGGTGGCGGGCATGACCGACGCCGAGACCGAATTCACCGCCGAGCTGTTCAAGTCCCTGGCACGCAAGCACTCGCTGATGGTGGTCGAGCACGACATGGGCTTCGTCGGCTCAATCGCCGACCACGTCACCGTGCTGCACCAGGGCAGCGTGCTCGCCGAAGGCTCGCTGGAGCAGGTGCAGGCCGATGAACGGGTGATCGAGGTTTATCTCGGTCGGTGAGCCAATAGCCGTTGCGGGGTAAGACGTAGGGTGGATGACGCTTTTTTCATCCACCGCGCACACCACACGGTGGATCGGTAAAACGTGATCCACCCTACAAGGACACAACCATGCTGCAAGTCGAACAACTGCACCAATATTACGGCGGCAGCCATATCCTCCGCGGCCTGTCGTTCGAGGCCAAGGTCGGCGAAGTCACCTGCCTGCTCGGCCGCAACGGCGTGGGCAAGACCACCCTGCTGAAATGCCTGATGGGCCTGCTCCCGGCCAAGCAAGGCGCGGTGAGCTGGGAAGGCCAGCCGATCATCACGTTCAAGCCGCACCAGCGCGTGCACGCCGGCATCGCCTATGTGCCGCAAGGGCGGGAAATCTTCGGCCGCCTGACCGTCGAGGAAAACCTGCTGATGGGCCTGTCACGTTTTCCCGGCAGCCAGGCCAAGGCAGTGCCGGAATTTATCTACGAACTGTTCCCGGTGCTGCGCGAGATGCAGCAACGCCGTGGCGGCGATCTCTCCGGCGGCCAGCAGCAACAGCTGGCCATCGGCCGCGCCCTCGCCAGCCAGCCGCGCCTGCTGATCCTCGACGAACCCACCGAAGGCATCCAGCCCTCGGTGATCAAGGAAATCGGCGTGGTGATCAAGAAACTCGCCGAGCGCGGCGACATGGCGATTTTGCTGGTCGAGCAATTCTATGATTTTGCCGCCGAGCTGGCCGACCAGTACCTGGTGATGAGCCGCGGCGAGATCGTCCAGCAGGGCCGCGGCGCGACCATGGACGCCGACGGTGTGCGCCGGCTGGTGGCGATTTGAGACTCACTGTAGGGTGGATGGCGCTCTGCTCATCCGCCACTGCGCTAACAGCTGGTGGATGGATAAAGCGTCATCCACCCTACGAAAAGACCCTATGAACGCATCCGCCCCCGCCGCCCTGTTTACCCCCAGCTGGCATGCCGAGCTGGAGCTGGGCTATGGCCGCGACGGCGACTGCACGCGGCCGACCCTGCGCCGCCATAAAGGCCCGCTGCGGGTGCAGAAGCACCTGTATGGCGAAGGCCCGCAAGTCTGCCAGCACATCATCGTCCATCCGCCCGGCGGCATCGCCGGTGGCGACCGCCTGGATATCAGCGCAACGGTTGGCACAAACGCCTGGGCGCAACTGACCAGCCCCGGCGCGGCCAAGTGGTACCGCGCCGCCGGCCCGGCTTATCAGCGCCTCAAGTTGCGCGTCGAAGCCGGCGCCACCCTGGAATGGCTCCCCCAGGAAACCATCGTCTATTCCGCCGCCCAGGCCGAACTGCACAGCGATATCGAACTGCTCGGCGACGCCAGGCTGCTGTATTGGGACATGGTCGCCCTCGGCCGCCCGGCCAGCGGCGAGCGCTTCGACGCCGGGCACTTTCAATCGCAACTCAATATCCGCCGCGACGGCCAGTTGCTCTGGCACGAACGCCAGCGCATCGAGGGCGGCGACGGCCTGCTCGACTCGCCGATCGGCCTGGCCGGCAAACCGGTATTCGCCACCCTGCTGATCAGTGGCGAAATCGACAGCGAACTGCTCGAACGCTGTCGTACATTAGCCAGCGCGGTGCGCGGCGATTTGAGTCAATTACCCGGCCTGCTGGTGGCCCGCTGCCTGGCCGACGAGGCATTGCACGCCCGCGCCTGGCTGATCGAACTCTGGCGTCTGCTGCGCCCCGCCCTGCTCGGCCGCGAGGCCGTTCCCCCAAGAATCTGGAGCACCTGAACCATGGACCTGACGCCCCGCGAAAAAGACAAACTGCTGATCTTCACCGCCGGCCTGGTGGCCGAACGGCGCCTGGCCCGCGGCGTCAAGCTCAACTACCCGGAAGCCATGGCCTACATCTCCGCGGCCCTGCTCGAAGGCGCCCGCGACGGCCAGACCGTGGCCGAACTGATGCACTTCGGCACCACCCTGCTGACCCGCGACCAGGTGATGGAAGGCATTCCGGAAATGATCCCGGAGATCCAGGTCGAGGCCACCTTCCCCGACGGCACCAAGTTGGTGACCGTCCATCAACCGATAGCCTGAGGAACCCATCCAATGTCTACTGCGCTTGCTCATGCTGCGTTGCAAGTCGGCTCGAATTGCTCATTGACAGGCGTCAACTGCGCATTCTCGCCAACTTGCGCCTTGCCTGAGCTGCGCTCGCTACGACCTTGAATGGATTCCTGGAACGACACATGACAATTCAAGACGCGACCCAAGCCGACCTGCCCGGCATCCTGGCCATCTACAACGATGCAGTGCTGAACAGCACGGCGATCTGGAACGAGACGCTGGTCGATCTGGCCAACCGCCAGGCCTGGCTGGCCGAGCGCAACGCGGCGGGCTTCCCGGTGCTGGTGGCGCACGATGCTTCGGGCGACGTCGTCGGCTACGCCAGCTATGGCACCTGGCGCAGCATCGAGGGTTTCCGCCACACCGTCGAGCACTCGGTGTATGTGCGCAGCGACCAGCGAGGCCAGGGCCTCGGCCCCCTGCTGATGCAGGTGCTGATCGAACGGGCGCAAGCCGCCGGGCTGCATTTGATGGTGGCTGCCATCGAAAGCGAAAACGCCGCCTCGATTCGCCTGCACCAGCGCCTTGGCTTTGTCATAACCGGGCAAATGCCCCAGGTCGGACGCAAGTTCGACCGCTGGCTGGACCTGACCTTTATGCAATTGATCCTGGAGTGACGCACAGATGATTCCCGGCGAATATCAGATCCAGGACGGCGAGATCGAACTCAACGTCGGCCGCCGCACCTTGACCCTGACCGTGGCCAATAGCGGCGACCGGCCGATCCAGGTCGGCTCGCACTATCACTTCTTCGAGACCAACGATGCGCTGACGTTCGACCGGACGAGCACGCGCGGCATGCGCCTGAATATCCCGGCAGGCACCGCCGTACGCTTCGAGCCGGGGCAATCGCGTGAAGTCGAGCTGGTCGACCTGGCTGGGCAGCGCCGGGTGTTCGGCTTTGCCGGCCGGGTGATGGGCGAGCTGTAGCTCAGCGATTTCGTAGGGTGCGCCGCGCGCACCATGAACCCCACAGGACAGCGGTGCGCACAGCGCACCCTACGGGAAGACAGCCAATGAAAATCAGCAGACAAGCCTACGCCGACATGTTCGGCCCCACCGTCGGCGACAAGGTGCGCCTAGCCGATACCGAACTGTGGATCGAGGTGGAAAAGGACTTCACCACCTATGGCGAGGAAGTGAAATTCGGCGGAGGCAAGGTGATACGCGACGGCATGGGCCAGGGCCAGCTCTGTGCCAAGGACGTAGTCGACACCCTGATCACCAACGCGCTGATAATCGATCACTGGGGCATCGTCAAAGCTGACGTCGGCCTCAAGAACGGGCGCATCGCCGCCATCGGCAAGGCCGGCAACCCGGATATCCAGCCGGACGTGACCATTGCCATCGGCGCCGGCACCGAAGTGATCGCCGGCGAAGGCATGATCCTCACCGCCGGCGGCATCGACACGCATATCCACTTCATCTGCCCGCAGCAGATCGAAGAAGCCTTGATGAGCGGGGTCACCAGCATGATCGGCGGCGGCACCGGGCCGGCCACCGGCACCAACGCCACCACCTGCACCCCTGGCCCCTGGCATATCGCGCGCATGCTGCAGGCCGCCGACGCCTTCCCGATGAACCTGGGTTTCACCGGCAAGGGCAACGCTTCGCTACCGGAGCCCTTGATCGAACAGGTCAAGGCCGGCGCCATCGGCCTCAAGCTGCACGAGGACTGGGGCACCACTCCGGCGGCGATCGACAACTGCCTGAGCGTGGCCGACCAGTACGACGTGCAGGTGGCGATCCACACCGACACGCTCAACGAGTCCGGCTTCGTCGAAACGACGCTGGCCGCGTTCAAGGGCCGCACCATCCACACCTACCACACCGAAGGCGCCGGCGGCGGCCACGCGCCGGACATCATCAAGGCCTGCGGCTTTGCCAATGTGCTGCCGAGCTCGACCAACCCGACCCGGCCGTTCACCCGCAACACCATCGACGAGCATCTGGATATGTTGATGGTCTGCCACCACCTCGACCCGAGCATCGCCGAGGATGTGGCCTTTGCCGAAAGCCGTATCCGTCGCGAGACCATTGCCGCCGAAGATATCCTGCATGACCTCGGCGCGTTCTCGATGATCAGCTCCGACAGCCAGGCCATGGGCCGCGTCGGCGAGGTGATCACCCGCACCTGGCAGACCGCCGACAAGATGCACAAACAACGCGGTCCGCTGGAAGGCGACGGCCCAGGCAACAGCAACTTCCGGGTCAAACGCTATATCGCCAAGTACACCATCAATCCGGCGATCACCCATGGCATCGCCCATGAAGTGGGCTCCATCGAAGTGGGCAAATGGGCCGACCTGGTGCTCTGGCGTCCGGCGTTCTTCGGGGTCAAACCGAGCTTGATTTTGAAGGGCGGTGCCATAGCCGCGAGTTTAATGGGCGACGCCAACGCCTCCATCCCCACTCCGCAGCCGGTGCACTACCGGCCGATGTTCGCCAGCTTCGGCGGTAGCCTGCACGCCACCAGCCTGACCTTTATCAGCCAGGCGGCGCTGGATGCCGGCATTCCCGAGCAACTGGGCTTGAAGAAGAAAATTGGCGTGGTCAAAGGCTGCCGCGAAGTGAAGAAGACCGACCTGATCCACAACGACTACCTGCCGAACATCGAGGTCGACCCGCAGACCTACCAGGTCAAGGCCGATGGCCAGCTATTGTGGTGCGAACCGGCGGACGTGCTGCCAATGGCGCAGCGCTACTTTTTGTTTTAGCCGTTGGCGGGTTGCACCCGCCCTACAGATTAGCGCAGCTGCCCCCCCGACCGTCCGTTCAGCATCGCGCCCGCCATCAGCGCAGCTGACTGTCCTTGCTGCCGCGACGGTTATAGCCGCTGAACCGCGCCTGTTCCTGGTCATGCGCTGACTGGCAGGCAATGCACAGGCGCACACCGGGAACAGCCTGACGCCGCGCCTCGGGAATTGCCGCGTCACACTCTTCGCAGTGGCTCAGGCTTTCCCCTCTCGGTAGCTGGCTGCGAGCGCGCTGGACGGCGTCCTCGAGGCTGCTGTCGATCTGCTCCTGCACCGCGCCGTCATTTGCCCAGCCACTGGCCATCACCACCTCCCGCATGCCCGGCGCGGGTACGCCTGGCCATCAGGTCAATATTCAGGTTCGAGTAGATGCCAAGCGCACAGGCTCATCACCACCCTCCATCCTCCGGGCTCGACGCCCATAACGACACTAGCACCGCCCGTCGATCGCTTGCCGCTCAAACGACGGATGGCCCTCGCCCCTGGGCCCCGGTGCTATCCTTGCAACCGCTCTAAATCGGTCGTTGTGCCTTTAACCGCCGGGTGAGTCCCCGCGCTGCGCGCCACCATACCGCTACTCTTCACCGACTCTGGGCATTATGTTGAATAAGATCCTGCTGGCGCTAGCCATACTGCTGAGTATTGCCTGCGTCGCCGAGAGCAATGTGCTGGAACGTGAGGTCGGCGAGTTCGGTCTCAAGCTCGGCACGGCTCCCACCCGCAGCATGGCCCAAGGCCTGGTGCGGCCGACCACTGCGGGCGCGTTCCACGGCGGGCTGGACCTGACCCATGCGAGCGGCTGGTACATCGGGCAATGGTCGCCCAGCGTCGGCCTGAGCGAAGGCAACCAGTTGGAAGTAAATTCCTACCTGGGCCTGGCCCGGCAGCCCTTCGATGGATCCCTTGGCTATGAGCTGGGGCTGATCCGTTACAGCTTTCCGGAAGTCAGCGGGCGGGACCACAACGAATACTATGCCGGCCTGAATCTCGCCGGCAGCCGGCTGGGCGCGGCGCTGAGCAATTCGCTCGGGCGCACCGACAGCACGTTGTTCCTCGATCTCGGTGCGCTCAAGCCATTCGGCGTCGGCCTGCGAATGAAATATGCCAACCATGCACTGGATCAGCCGCACCATCTCGCCAACGGGAGCAGCGTGCGGGTGTTCAACGACTGGTCACTGAACCTGTCGCGGCCCTGGCTCGGCATCCAGCTCGACATGTCCTATACCGGCTCGAGCCTGGGCGGCCCACAGTGCGGCGCCTATTCCGGGCAGAACCTCCGCTGCGATGGCTTGCTGATGTTCAGGGTCGAGCGGCCGCTGTACTGAACGCCGAAGTGCTCATCAGAGGCTGTAAAAATATCGAGCGCCGTAGCGTCGCCGCAGTGGGCGGGAGTTTTTTCACAAGCGCTCGGCTCATTCCTTCACGTCCATGAATTCTTCGGCCCAGGCCAGGTACTCCTCGGGCAGGGTGTACTTGTGGGTCAGCTCGGTGGCGCTGAGATCGCAGGCGTCGACGCCGCGCTGTTCGCGCAGGCAATCGTAGGTGGCCTTGATCGCGGCGAAATAGGCCCCGTGCCCGTTGACCACGATGCGCACGCCGAGCTTGGCCAGACGAGCGTTGTCGCGCAACCTGGGATTGCCATAGGTGACCAGCATCAACGGGATGCTCAACTGTTCGGCGATCTGTTCCAGATGCTCGAAGTCCTGCACGCCCACCAGGCAGATGCCATCGGCGCCAGCGGCCTGATAGGCGCGGGTACGGCGGATCACCTCGTCGACCTCGAGCACTCCGGCGTGGGTGCGGGCGATGATCGCCAACTGCGGATCGACCCGCGCCTGCAGCGCCGCGCGGATCTTGCCCACGCCCTCCTCGACCGAAATCAGGTCGGTGGATTTGCGCCCGAACTGGGCCGGCAGCAGGGTGTCTTCGATGGTCAGGGCAGCAATGCCGGCGCGGTCCAGTTCGCCCACGGTGCGCATCACATTGAGTGCATTACCATAGCCGTGGTCGGCATCGGCAATCACCGGCAGGCGGCTAACCCGGCCAATGCGGGTGGCCTGCTCGACGAACTCGCTGAGCGTGATCAGGGCGAAGTCTGGCGCGCCCAGCACCTGCAGCGAGGCCACCGATCCGCCGAGGATGCCGACCTCGAAGCCCAGATCGGCGGCAATCCGCGCCGATATCGGATCGAATACCGAGGCGCTGTGCTGGCAGGTGTCGCCAGCCAGTAGCGCACGGAAGGCGCGGCGCAGTTCGTGATGGGAAGCTCGTTGCATGATCGGCATAAGACAGTGTCCAAACGGCAGTTGAATCGAAATGGCCGGGCGATGGCTCACCAACCCGGTGGCGCAGGCCTAACCCGCAGCAAGTATCCCGCCAACTCGATGCCACCCGGTACGCGCGCCAGACCAGCTCTCGGAAAGTGGCGGGAACTCGCCAGATCATGGCCCGCGCGGCGTATTTTCGCCACCTACGCGACCGGCTAGTGGCGCCCCCCGGCACAACCTTGTCACAGTCCAACCGACAGTCGGACTGGCGGCCGAAGCCCAAGCAGGCGATCATCAGCACTCATTCCTGCGCCATGAACGACATGACCGATACCACACACAGTTCCACCGCCACACACAAACCCCGTCCGTTTGTGGATTTGCTGATCAGCATCCTGATTCCTTCACTGATCCTCATGAAGCTCAGCGGCGAGTCCAACCTCGGCGCCGACGGCGCGCTGGTCCTGGCGCTGGCGTTCCCCCTCGGCTGGGGCACGTTCGAGCTGGTCAAGTACCGCAAATTCAACTTCATCGCCCTGCTCGGCCTGCTCAGCGTACTGCTGACCGGCGGCATTGGCCTGCTCAAGCTGGACAACCAGTGGCTGGCAATCAAGGAAGCGACGATTCCCGGCCTGATCGGCATCGCCGTGCTGGTGTCGACCCGCACCCGCTACCCGCTGATCCGCACCCTGCTGTTCAATAAAAGCATACTCAATGTCGACAAGATCCATGAGCGCCTGGAACAGGGCGGGCATACCCGGCACTTCGAAACGCGCCTGCTGACCGCCACCTACTGGCTGAGCGGCACCTTCTTCTTTTCCTCGGCAATGAACTATGTACTGGCCAAGTGGATCGTGATCAGCCCATCCGGTAGCGAGGCCTTCAATGAGGAATTGGGCCGGATGAACCTGCTCAGCTATCCGATGATCGCCATCCCCTCGATGATCATGCTGATGGCGATCTTCTATTACCTGTGGCGCACCATTCACGGTCTGACCGGCTTGAAGCTGGAAGAGATCATGGCCCCGCAGGCCTGAGCACGCAGACTGCCGTACAGGCGAGGCTGCGCCCGGCACCCGGGTCAACTGCGGCGTGCTGACGTTCTCTGCCTATCTGGGCCTGTTCTTCTCCGCCTTCGGCGCCGCGACCTTGCTGCCATTGGGCTCCGAGGCGGTGCTGGTCAGCCTGCTGCTCAGCGATGCCTATCTGTCGTGGCTGCTGGTAGCAGTGGCCAGCGTCGGCAATGTTCTCGGTTCGCTGGTCAACTGGACGCTGGGGCGCTACCTCGAACACTTCCGCCAGCGCCGCTGGTTCCCGGTCAGCGAACAGCGCCTGCAACAGGCGCAAGGCTGGTATACGCGCTACGGGCGCTGGTCGCTGCTGCTCAGCTGGCTGCCGATCATCGGCGACCCCTTGACCCTGGTCGCCGGGGTAATGCGTGAGCGCTGCTGGGTTTTCCTGTTGATCGTCAGCCTGGCCAAGACCGCGCGTTACCTGGCGCTGGCCGCTCTGACCCTGGGCTGGGGATCGTTCGTCGCGCCGTAGCGCAATCGACGCAGCATTTGCGCGGCGTATCCCATAGAATGCGCGGCCGTTTTTCTAGGAACAGCGCGACGCATGACTTTCTCCACTCCCGCCCGCGCCTGCGGCATCGACTTCGGCACCTCCAACTCCACCGTCGGCTGGCTGCGCCCCGACGCCGAAACCCTGATCGAACTGGAAGACGGCAAGATCACCCTGCCCTCGGTGGTGTTCTTCAACCTCGAGGAACGCCGCCCGGTCTATGGCCGCCTGGCCCTGCAGGAATACCTGGAAGGCTATGAAGGCCGCCTGATGCGCTCGCTGAAGAGCCTGCTCGGCTCCAAGCTGCTGAAGAGCGAGACCACGGTGCTGGGCAGCGCCCTGCCGTTCAAGGATCTGCTCGGCTTCTTCATCGGCGAACTGAAAAATCGCGCCGAAGCCGTGGCCGGCAGGTCATTCGAGGAAGTGGTGCTGGGCCGCCCGGTGTTTTTCGTCGACGACGATCCGGTCGCCGATCTCGAAGCGCAGAACACCCTGGTGGCGGTGGCGCACAAGCTCGGCTTCAAGGAGGTGTCGTTCCAGTACGAGCCGATTGCCGCGGCCTTCGACTACGAGTCGGGCATCGCCCGCGAAGAACTGGTGCTGATCGTCGATATCGGCGGTGGCACCTCGGACTTTTCCCTGGTGCGCCTGGCGCCCGAGCGCCGCACCCTCGCCGACCGGCATAACGATATCCTCGCCACCGGCGGCGTGCATATCGGCGGCACCGACTTCGACAAGCAGCTCAGCCTGCAGGGCGTGATGCCGCTGTTCGGCTACGGCAGCCGGATGAAGAGCGCCGCGCCCATGCCCACCAGCACCCACCTCAACCTGGCCACCTGGCACACCATCAACGCGGTCTACTCGGCGCAGTCGCAGCGCCAGCTGCAGAGCATGCGCTACGACATCCTCGACCCCACCGGTATCGACCGTTTGTTCAGGCTGATCGAGCGGCGCGACGGGCACTGGCTGGCGATGCAGGTGGAAGACAGCAAGATCGCCCTGACCGAGCAGGACGCGCGGCCCATCGACCTGGGCCGGGTCGAACCCGGCCTGGTCGCCGAGCTGACCCGCGAGCTGTTCGAAAACGCCATCGAGCCGCTGCTCGAACGCGTGCGCGCCAGCGTCACGCAATTGCTCGGCGATGCCGGAGTGAGCGTCGCACAGGTCGATACCGTGTTTTTCACCGGCGGTTCCAGCGGCATCCCGGCCTTGCGCCAGAGCGTCGCGGCAATGCTACCCAACGCCCGTCATGTGGAAGGCAACACCTTCGGCAGCATCGGCAGTGGTTTGGCCATCGAAGCGAAGAAGCGTTACGGCTGAGTACAGCAGACATGGCCCCTTAGCCCGGATAAGCGCCAGCGCAGTCCGGGGAGCAATTTCGGCCGTAGGGTGGATGACGCTGTATCCATCCGCCAATAGCGACACGATGGTGGATGAAAAGAGCGTCATCCACCCTACCCAGCTCTGCCGCTATCAGCGCGGTGCTACGGGCTTCCTCGGCGGCTTCTTGCCTTTGCCCTTGGCGGCATCCGAACGCTCTTTGGCGGCCTGCTGATTGCGCGCCTGGGCGGCGGCCTTGGCTTGCTCGCGCTTGTCCCAGGGGTTGCCGCCCGCGGCACCGGTGTCGCGCGGCGGCAGGCCGGTGTGCTGGGTCAGCAACGGCCGGGGCTTGTCACCTGCGCCACGAGCTGCAGCAGCCCCGCCGACCTTCTTGCTGCCGGCCGGGGTGGAGTTCTTGCGGCGCGCGCTCTGGTAGCTGTCGGTGGCCGGCTGATGCAGCGGAATCAACTGGTTCTTGCCCGGGCCGATCAGGTCGCTACGGCCCATGCGCTCCAGCGCCTCGCGCAGCATCGGCCAGCCTTTCGGGTCGTGGTAACGCAGGAAGGCCTTGTGCAGACGACGCTGCGCCTCGCTCTTGACGATAGGCACGCCGTCGCTCTTGTAGGTGACCTTGCGCAGCGGGTTCTTGCCCGAGTGGTACATGGCCGTGGCGGTGGCCATCGGCGAGGGGTAGAAGGCCTGCACCTGGTCGGCGCGGAAACCGCTGCTCTTTAGCCACAGGGCGAGGTTCATCATGTCCTCGTCGCTGGTGCCGGGGTGCGCGGCGATAAAGTAGGGAATCAGGTACTGCTCTTTGCCCGCCTCTTTCGAGTACTTCTCGAACATGCGCTTGAACTTGTCGTAGCTGCCGATGCCCGGCTTCATCATCTTGTTCAGCGGGCCTTCTTCGGTGTGCTCCGGGGCGATCTTGAGGTAGCCGCCGACATGGTGGGTGACCAGTTCCTTGACGTACTCCGGCGACTCGACGGCGAGGTCGTAACGCAACCCCGAGGCGATAAGGATCTTCTTCACCCCAGGCAGGGCGCGGGCCGAGCGGTACAGCTGGATCAGCGCCGAGTGATCGGTGTTGAGGTTTTCGCAGATGCCGGGAAACACGCAGGACGGCTTGCGGCAGGCGGACTCGATTTCCGGGCTCTTGCAGGCGATGCGGTACATATTGGCGGTTGGCCCGCCAAGATCGGAGATCACCCCGGTAAAGCCCGGCACCTTGTCGCGAATTTCTTCGATCTCGCGGATGATCGATTCTTCCGAGCGATTCTGGATGATCCGCCCTTCGTGCTCGGTGATCGAACAGAAGGTACAGCCGCCGAAGCAGCCACGCATGATGTTGACCGAGAAGCGGATCATCTCGTAGGCCGGGATCTTTTCCTTGCCATAGGCCGGGTGCGGCACACGCGCATAGGGCATGCCGAACACATAGTCCATCTCTTCGGTGGTCATGGGGATGGGTGGCGGGTTGAACCAGACATCCACCTCGCCATGCTTCTGCACTAGGGCGCGGGCGTTACCCGGGTTGGTTTCCAGGTGCAGAACGCGGTTGGCGTGGGCGTAGAGCACCGAGTCGGCGCGGACCTTCTCGAACGAGGGCAGGCGGATCACCGTCTTGTCACGCTCCAGCCGTGGGTGCGCCAGCAGCTGCACCACCTTGGCTTCATTCGGATCTTCGACCGGTCCCTTTTCCTGCTCGATGGCGCAGGCCTGGGTGTCCTGGGTGTTGACGTAGGGGTTGATGATCTTGTCGACCTTGCCCGGCCGGTCGATACGGCTGGAGTCGATCTCCATCCAGTCTTGTGGGGTGTCGCGACGAATGAAGGCGGTGCCGCGAATATCGGTGATCTCTTCGATCTTGTGGCCGTAGGACAGGCGCTGAGCCACTTCGACGATGGCCCGCTCGGCGTTGCCGTAAAGCAGGATATCGGCGCAGGCGTCGATCAGGATCGAATGACGAACCTTGTCCTGCCAGTAGTCGTAGTGGGCGATACGCCGCAGCGAGGCCTCGATGCCGCCGAGCACGATGGGCACATGTTTGTAGGCTTCCTTGCAGCGCTGGCTATATATCAGGCTGGCGCGATCCGGACGCTTGCCGGCCAGGCCGCCGGGCGTGTAGGCATCGTCGGAACGGATCTTCTTGTCGGCGGTGTAGCGGTTGATCATCGAATCCATGTTGCCGGCCGCGACGCCGAAGAACAGGTTCGGCTCGCCGAGCTTCATGAAATCGTCTTTGCTGCTCCAATCCGGCTGGGCGATGATGCCAACGCGAAAACCCTGAGACTCGAGCAACCGGCCAATGATCGCCATGCCGAACGACGGATGGTCGACGTAGGCATCGCCGGTGACGATGATGATGTCGCAGCTGTCCCAGCCGAGTTGATCCATCTCTTCCCGGCTCATCGGCAGGAAAGGCGCCGGGCCGAAGCACTCGGCCCAGTATTTTGGATAGTCGAACAACGGCTTGGCTGCGTGCATGAAAATGACCGAGATGTCAGGATTAAACGGTCGCGGAATATAGCACAAAATTTGACCAAGTCCGACCCTGGCACTGGGACAAATATGTCTGACCGCGCTCAGCCCTGAAACGCGTCATTTGTGATCACAGGCGCACTTATGGCTATACTCGGCCGACACGTCATCGGTAGCGGTGACGGGCACAAGGGGTGCATGCAGTGCAGCGGATAGTCTCCTCACTTATTCTACTGTTGAGCCTGAGCTGCCTGCCCGGCGGGGCCGGTGCGGCGCCCATCCTGCTCGATGGCGCCAGCAGCGGCATGCTGTTGAATGAACAAATCGAGCTACTGGAGGATGTCGGCGCGCAATTGAGCATCGCCGACATGGCCGACCCGGCCGTGCAAAGCCGCTTTCAGCCGGCGAATGGCCGGGCCACCGTAGGCCAGAGCCGCCATCCCTGGTGGATCAAGGTCACCCTGCAGCACGGCCAGGACAGCCCCCGGCAGTGGTGGCTGGAAAACGCCGGCATCACCATTTTCGACCTGCAACTCTACCTGCCCGACGGCCAGGGCGGCTGGCACGCCCGTGCAACGGGCACGGCAGTGCCCTACGCCGAGGGCCGCGACTACGCCTATAGGCGCATGGTCTTCAAGCTGCCCGAGCTGGGCGAAGAACCCCTGACCCTGTACTTCCGCAGCCTCGATCCCGCCGGCAACTCCTTCCCGCTGACCATCTGGCAGCTCGGCGACCTCGAACAACTGGCCAGCAACGAAAATATCGGCTTCGGCCTGATCTACGGGATGATCCTGGCGCTGCTGCTGTACAACCTGTTTATCCTCATCGCCCTGCGCGACAAGGCCTATCTCTGGTACGTGCTGGCCACCGCCTGCGTACTGGTGTTCATCCTCAGCATGACCGGCCACGGCTTCCAGTACCTGTGGCCCGACAACGGAGTGCCCTTCTGGCTGGACCGCATCACCCTGCCCTCGCTCTGGGGCATTTTCGTCATGCGTTTCACCCAGGAGCTGCTCTACACCAAACGCGGCTTGATCTGGCCGCATCGCCTGCTGAGTACCGGCTGCGTGCTCTATGTCATCGCCATCGCAATCAACGCCTTCGGCTATCGCGCCGAAGGTGCCCTGCTGATCGCCCTGACCCCGCTGGTCACGGTGCCAACCGCCCTGTTCAGTGCCGGCGTGCGCTGCTACCAGGGCTTCTTCCCGGCGCGCTTCTACCTGCTCGGCTACGGTGCCGTCCTCAGCAGTACAGTGGTACTGGTGATGCGCGCGGCCGGGCTGATCGAGCCGTACAACTTCACCGCCTACCTGTTCCCGTTGTCGGTCGCCGCAGAAACCATCCTGTTTTCCTTTGCCCTGGCCTACCGCATCCAGATCCTCAAGCAAGAGAAGGCCGAAGCGGTAAGACAAGCCGATCGCGAGAAATCTGCGCGCCTGTCGCTGGCCCAGAGCAACGCCGACGAACTGCAACGCGCGGTGGCACAACGCACTGCCGAATTGGCGGCGACCAACCAGCGGTTGCTGCAACGCGAACTGGAGCTGCAACACGCCGCCTTCCACGATCCGCTGACCGAACTGCCGAACCGCCGCTATCTGGTCGAACGCACCGAAACCGCCCTGGCCAACGCCGAGCGCCACGGCGAAAGCGTGGCCTTGATGCTGATCGACCTCGACCATTTCAAGCCGATCAACGACCGCTTCGGCCATGATGCCGGTGACCTGATGCTGCAAGTGGTCGCCAAGCGCCTGCGCGAGCATGTGCGCAGCGGCGATACAGTGGCCCGCCTGGGCGGCGATGAATTCGCCGTGCTGATCTGCGGCGACGAGGCCGAACGGCACGCCCGCGAGATCGCCACGCGCCTGCTCGCCGAACTGGCCCAACCGGTCCTCTATGGCGCCGAACGGCTGCTGGTGACCATCAGCATCGGCGTGGCCCTTTACCCGCAACACGCCAGTCACTTCGCCAGCCTTTACAAGGCGGCCGACGAGGCGCTGTACAAGGTAAAGGCCCGCGGCCGTTCGGGCTCATCGGTCTGCGGCGAAGACGGCGAACTGAGCAGCAGTGCACGCCTGCAACTGGATGTAATCAAGGTCACCAGCGGGCTCTGAACGCCCGCCCGCGCGGACTCAGGCGTTGCAATAACGCCGCGGCACGCGCGGGGTGACCTTGCTCAACAGCTCATAGCCGATGGTACCGGCCGCCCGTGCGACTTCGTCCACCGGCAACTGCGCGCCCCACAGCTGCACTTCGTCACCCATCCGGGCGGCGGGCAGATCGCTCAGGTCAACCGCCAGCATATCCATCGACACCCGCCCGACCAGCGGCACACGCTGCCCACGCACCAGCAACGGCGTGCCACTCGGCGCGTGGCGCGGATAACCATCGGCGTAACCGCAACTCACCGTCCCTATGCGCGACGGCCGCTCGGCTCGCCAACTACAGCCATAACCGACGCTTTCGCCCACTGCCACATCGCGGCAGGCAATCAGCTGGGCTGTCAGGGTCATGGCCGGCACAAGGCCCAGCTCGGCGGCACCCAACTCGGCAAAAGGACTCGCGCCGTAGAGCATGATGCCCGGGCGCAACCAATCCATGTGCGCCGCCGGAATGGTCAGAATGGCGGCCGAGTTGGCCAGCGAACGCTGGGCGAAGTCCAGGTCGAGCACATCGAGAAATGCCTCGAGCTGCTGCTCGGTCACTTCATGGCCACGCTCATCGGCGCAGGCGAAATGGCTTATCAGGTTCACTTCGGCGACTTGCGCCGCGCCCTGCAAACGGCTGTGACAGGCCCGAAGCGCCGCCTCGTCGAGGCCCAGGCGGTGCATGCCGCTGTCCATCTTCAGCCAGGTATTCAACGGCCGACTGAGGCTGGTGCCGAGCAACTGCGCGAGCTGCTGCTCGTTGTGCAGCACCAGGTCCAGGCCGAGTTGCGCAGCCAACTGGTATTCGGCCGCCTCGAAGCAACCTTCGAGCAACAGGATGCGCGCCTCGCCATGCAGCGCGCGCACTTCGGCGGCTTCCTCCAGGCAGGCCACGGCAAAACCATCGGCCTGGTCAGACAGCGCCGTCACCACCTCGCGCACGCCATGCCCATAGGCATTCGCCTTGACCACCGCAAAGGCCTGCCGGCCCGGCGCGCAGCGCTTGGCAACGGCATAGTTATGGCGGATGGCGGCGAGATCGATGGTGGCGATTAGGGGGCGCATGGATCAGCTCTGCGGCGAAGAAGGGGCGATCATCTTAAACGTCGCCCTGCAAGCTGCAAGCGCCGGACGCACAGGAAGGCTGCGCGCATAACCGGGGCGCCGGGCGGCGCCCCGGCGGCTCTCAAGCGGTGGCCTTGTTCGCCGCCTCGATCATGGTGTTGGCCATCAGCCCATACGCGGTGGTCCAGGCCTGCTCCACTTCCTCGGTAAAGGCATCGCCCAGCCCCTGGCCAAGAGTTTTCAGCAGGGCCGCGCCGACGGTGGCGTAGTGGCTGTCTTCCACGCCATAGTCGACATGGCCTGCGCCGAGGCGCTGCAGTACCGGCACCAGCGCGTCCAGCTCGTTCAGCTTGCCCACGGCCACGCCGATCATCTGCATCAGCTTCTTGCCCTGGACCAGCATGTCGCCCTTGAACAAAGGCTTGAGGCCTGGGTCGGCGGTGAACAGGTTGTGGTAGAACAGCGCCGCGGCTTCGTCGGCAATCGGCGCCACCTGGGCGAAGCTGCCTTGTACCAGCTCTATCTGTTTCGGGGTCATCTTCTCGTTCCTCATCAAAGTGTCGGTTATTGGCTTTGCGAGACCATGTACTTCACCGCGGCGGCCACCTGCGGGTCGCTCAGCGCGGCGTTACCACCGCGCGCCGGCATGCTGCCCTCGGCGCCGTCGAAGCCGTTCAGCGCATGGCCGATCAGCACCTCCAGGCCCTGCTCGATGCGCGGCGCCCAGGCCTTGCGATTGCCCTTGGCCGGTGCACCGCCGAGGCCGTTGAGGTGGCAGACCTGGCAGGTGCCCTGCCATATTTGCTGGCCGAGTTTCAGCTCGGCCTGCTCCGGGCTCTCACCGCAGCCGGTCAGCAGCAGGCTGCCGGCCAGCCCCGCACTAGCCGCCCAGCGGAACACGGATCACCACCCCGCCCAACACGTCGCCGAGCTTGAAGTCGGTACGCGGGCTGTCCTTGTGTTCGTTGTGGCAGGAGGCGCACACCGGCGCCACGGCGGCGTCGGGGTAGACGGCGGTGAAGTAGCTCTGCTCGCCGAGTTTTTCCTCGGTGTAGTAGTTCTGCCCCGGGTTATCGATGATGAATTGCAGGCCGATCTTCTCGGCCTCGGTGCGCGGCGCGTTCTGTTTGTTGATCGGCCACAGCGACTGCAGCGAGTAGCTGAAGGCGTCGGTCTTGGCCGCCACCGCTTCGGCGCCGAAGCGGAACATCTGCGCCGGCAACGGCAGGGCCTTGTCGTCGATAAAGTGCTCGCTGGGCTTGATCACGCCCTCGTCCTTCAGGCGATTGACCACCTGCTTGGTGTAGACGGCGCGGTCGGATTCCATCACCAGGTGCAGCATGTCGGTGAGCTGCTGCGGGCTGAAACCGGTCGGTTTGCTCTCCTGGCAGCCGCTGAGGGTCAGCAGGCCCGCGGTAACGGCGACGGCGAGCAAGGGTCGTAGAGTCGTGTGCATGGGTTTCTCCTGATCGGGCTTTTTTGGGTTGGCAGAGGTCAGCGGTGCTACTTATCGCCGGGCACGCTCCAGCGCCATGTCCACGCTGGGGACATGTTGCGCAGGCGCGCCTCGGAAGTTGTTCTGCAGCAGCTGCGGGTCGGCCAGGGCATCGAGGGCGAAAGGCAGCCCGTGACAGTCGAGGCAAACGCCGCGCAGGATCTTTTCATTGGGCCGCAGGTTGGCGTTCTGGTTGTGCTGCACCAGGCGGCGCTCCTGGCCGTGCACCTCGGCGGTCTCGCGCGGCAGGTGGCAACTGGCGCAACTCACCCCGCTGCCCGCCGGCAGCTCGCCGCGCTGTTCGGCTTGCCAGAGCTGCTGGTGCGGCGAGCCCTGGTACGCCAGCGAGTGCTGGTCGGCGTGGCAGCCGAGGCAGGCCTCGACGGCCGCCACCACCCGCTCGGCTTTGTGCGCGCCATGGCAGCTGGTGCAACTCAGCTCATGCCCGGCGCTCTTGGCGGTAAACGCCAGCAAGCCCAGCTCCGGGCGCATCGGCGGCAGCTTGACCGGCAGCTGGGGGTTCAGGCGCATGCCGTGCTTGCCGGCGAAAAAGCCCCGGGCCTCACCGGCATGGCAGCCCTGACAGGTTGCCAGCGCCGGCTTGGCTTGCCAGGCGACGCCCTGGGGCTGGTGGCAGCCGCTGCAATTGACCCCGGCCTCGGCATGGCCGCTGGCCAGCCAGTCGGCGACCGCTGCGGCATTCAGCTGCTCACTCGGGGCGTCGGGTTGCGGCACCTCGGCCGGCTTCTGCCAATCCGGATGCTTATCCGCCAACGGCGCTGGCGCGGCGATGCGGGCGATTTCTAGCAGCAGCGGCTGGTCGGCGCCCTTGACCAGGAAGTCTTCATAGAGCGCGCGATTGTCGTGGTAATTGTGGCAACCGGCGCTGGCGCAGGTATCGAAGGCCATGCCCTGGTGGCTGGGGCGCTCCTCGGCGATATCGGCATGGCAGTGCACGCAGAAGTCGTCGGGCTGGGTCACCGCCATCGGCCGGGTGCGCTCGGGCGCATGCTCGACGTGACAGGCCAGGCAGTAACGCGCATCAAGATGGGCCAGGCGGTCGGCGTTGCGCGGGTCGCTGAACTTGCTTTGCGGATGGGCGTCGCGGGCGGCCTTGAGTTCGTCGCCGTGACAATTGACGCAGGCCTGCTGCAACACCTCGCCGCCGCCCATTGGGCTGACATGGCAGGCACCGCAAGCCTGTTCCAGCTGATGATGGCCGGCCGACAGCGGCCCCGGATTGAAGGCCTGTAGATCCTCGCCGGCGTACAAGCGATAGCCGTACCAGCCGGCCACAGCCAGCAAGGTCGACAACCAAAGCGCCCAGATTGCGTACTTCATTGCCCGTCCTTAAAAGTAATAAACCGACAGCACATGCACGGCGAGCAGCGCCGGCCAGGGCCAGACCGCGACAATGTGGCCCCACAGCAACAGCTGCCGGCCGCGCCGCGCCAAGGCCGGCGGCAACTTGTGCTCGAGCGCGAGCAAGGTGGACGCCAGACCGCCGACGGCGAGCAGCAACAGGAAATCGGCGAGCAGCCAGCGATTGAGGTTCTGCCCGCCGTCCAGCCCGGTGTGCAGCACTAGCAGCGCCAGCGCCAGCACGCCGAGGGTCACATGCAGCAGGCGCCAGCTGGCGAAGGCGCCGAGGGGCAACTTCGGCAGGCGTTTGCGCAGCGACATCAGCAGGCCGAGCAGGGCCAGACCGAGCAGCGAGAAGCCGCTGACCTGGCGCCAGAAGCCGTCCTGCCACAGCCAGCTGAGCCCCGCCTGCAGCACCGAAGTCGGCGCGGCCAGGGCCGACGATTGGCTAAAGGCCAGCGCCGCGGCCACGGTCAGGCCGCCGCCCAGCGCCAGGCCAGCGGCACCGCGTTCGGCCTGGCGTGGCGCGCTATCGCCCAGGAGGTTGTGCAGCAAGGGCTTGCAGCCGCCGCAAACGGTGCCGGCGCCGCATTGCCGGCCCAGCTCGGGCAGATCCGTAGCACCGTTGGCGATACAGGCGCTGAGTTGGCCGCGCTGAACACCCATGCACTGGCAGACGAGGGTGTTCGCCGGCCACTGCGCGACCTGCTCGCTGGCCGCCGGCCACAAGCGGCCCTCGCGGCGAAAGCGCCAGAGCATCAACGGTCCGATGCGCCGCCCCTGCTGCAAGGCGTCCAGCCAGCGCCGGCTTTCCGCACACTCGCCCACCGCCAGGGCGCCGAGCAGGCGGCCACGGTGCACCAGCAACTTGCGGTAACCGCCCTGCTGCGCATCGCTGTAGCTGTACTCGCGCTGGCGGATGCGTCCCAGCGGCTCGACCACCTCGCCGGCGCTGAACACCGGCAAGCCGGAGACCTTGAGCTGAGTGGCCTGCAACGAGCCACGGTAATACGCCACCTCGCCAGTCAGCCGGGCGGCCAACACCGCGGCCTGTTCGAAGCCCGGCGCGACCAGGCCGTAGGTCAGGCCACGGTGCTCGGCGCATTCGCCAATGGCATGGATGTCGGCGTGGGAAGTCAGCAGTTCATCGTCGACCACGACGCCGTGGCCGACCCGTAGTTGCGCCGCCAGCGCCAGTTCGACGTTGGGCCGAATACCGGTGGCCAGCAGCACCGTATCGCAGGCCAGTTCGCTGCCGTCGCGCAGGCGCACACCGCTGACCCGCCCGGCACCCAGCACTGCGCCCAGACCGGCACCGAGCAACACCTCGATACCCAGGTCGCGCACCTGGCGCAGCAACAGCTCGGCAGCGGGCTCATCCAGTTGCCGATTCATCAGGCGTGGCGCCTGCTGCACCAGAGTCACCTGGGTATTGCCGCGCTGCATCGCCCGCGCCGCTTCCAGGCCGAGCAGGCCACCGCCGACCACCACGCAGTGGCGACTGCGCGCGGTGCGGGCGAGCAAGGCGACGGTATCGCCCAGGTCGCGAAAGACGAAGACCCCGGCCAGATCGACCCCGGCCACCTCGGGGATATGCGCCCGCGAGCCGGTGGCGAGAATCAAGCGGGAATAGTGGAAGCGCCGGCCCTGGGCGTCTTCCAGGTATTTGCTGGCAGGCTCGATATGGCTGACCCGACAACCCAGATGACTACTCAACTGGCCTGGCAGGCCCGGGGTGGTGATGCCCTCCAGGTCGACCTCGCCGGCCAGTAAGGCGCTCAGGCGCACCCGGTCATAGGGCGCCCAGGGCTCGTCGCCGAACAGCAGAACCTGGCCGGGATAGCCACGGCGCAGCAATTCCTGGGCACAGCGCACGCCCACCGGGCCGGCGCCGACGATGATCAAGGGCGCAACGGCGGGCGACGGCACGGCCACCGGCGGCGCAACGGCGGATACAGCGGATGAGATGGCGGTGACACGATCGAGCAGCATCTGCTTCCTCCTCCGCGCACCGCCTGTGCGGCGGGCGCGGGGTTGAGCCGAAAAAAAACGCCGTGGCCAGGGCGCAGGCGAACTTGCCTGCACCGGTCACGACGTCTTTGTCTGTCAACCCTGCACCGCCATTGGCACAGTCGTTGTGTTGCCAGCGCAATTGCAAGCTTTGCGCCAGCACTCCCATAGCCAGCATCAAGTCGTTGAATTACTTGATTTTAGCTCCTTAAAATCGGCCACCTCGCGGCGCCCCTTCCGGCCACCTTCGACCCGCCGCAGGGCACGCCGCCACATCCTGGGGCAGCGCAGTCCGGGAATGTCATATCAGCCGCCTACAGGCTACTGACAGCAGGTTGTCAGTAGCCCTGGCCTAGAGTGGGCTGCGCAGGCCAAAGCGCGCCATCGACGGCGTTAGGAGCCTGTCGGACTTAACACTGTTCTACTGCGGAAAAGCCGGATTTGGGCATTTTTGCTGCTTTCCCTCGTTAAATAGCCAGCTATTCGCCTCGGAAAAGCACCCAAACTGCCTCAAACCGAGATGTCGGACCACGGCCTTTCCCTCGCTACGAACGGTCAAGCCCGACAGGCTCCTAGCCTGCTGACATCCCCCATTCCAAGGAGAGAAAAATGAATGCGATCAACTGGTTCGAACTGTTCGTCAGCGACTTCGAGCGCGCCCGGCGCTTCTATGAGCAGGCCCTGGCAACCCCGTTGGAGACGATGGATGGTATGGGTGGGCGCATGGCCCTGTTTCCCTGCAACCCGGACAGCGGCGTCGGCGGCTGCCTGAGCGAGACGCCCGAACAGCAAAGCGGCATCGGTGGCACCCGGGTCTACCTGAATGTCGAAGGGCAGTTGGCGGCCGTGGTGAACCGGGTTCCAGCGGCGGGCGGCGTGATCATTCAGGGCAAGATGTCCATCGCTCCCCATGGTTTCATCGCTGTGATAAAAGACAGCGAAGGCAATGAGGTGGGCCTGCACAGCATGTCCTGAACCCGCCACCCCGGGCGAGCAAGCGCTCGCCCGACCACCGCGACCACCAAGAGGACGCATGAGACGCGCCGACCGCCTGTTCCAGATCGTCCAGTTCCTGCGCAGCCGCCGGCTGACCACCGCCCAGTGGCTGGCCGAACGCCTGCAGGTCTCGGTGCGCACCATCTACCGCGATATCCAGGACCTGTCCCTCTCCGGCGTACCACTGGAGGGTGAGGCCGGGGTCGGCTACGTGCTGCGCCAGCCCATGGACTTGCCGCCGCTGATGTTCGAACGCGAGGAGATCGAAGCCCTGCTGACCGGCGCACGCATGGTCAAGGCCTGGGCCGACCCCGCCCTGCAACGGGCCGCCGACTCGGCGCTGGCGAAGATCCACGGCGTATTGCCGCAGGCCCTGCGCGATGAACTCAACCGTAATCAGATGCTCGCCCCGGAAACCCGCCCACTGCCCTTGCACTGGCTCGGCGAGCTGCGCCAGGCCATCCGCCAGCGCCGTAAGCTACTAATCGGCTACCGCGACGAAAACGGCGAGAGCAGTCAGCGCCACATCCGCCCCTTGGGCCTGTTTTTCTGGGGACAGGTCTGGACCTTGTGCGGCTGGTGCGAATTGCGCGATGACTTTCGCAACTTCCGCGTCGACCGGGTGCAGACCCTGGACGACAGCGGCGAGACCTTCGCAACCGCAGCCGGCCAACGACTGGAGGACTACCTCGCGCGCCATATCTGCGCCGATCGGCTGGTCCCGACCTACAAGTCCTGAGAGGCGGTGAAAAACTCCCGCCGACTGCGGGCGCTTATTCGTCGTCGAACTGATAGCTGCCCGGCGCCAGGTTCTCGAAGCGCGAATACTTGCCGAGAAAGGCCAGCCGCGTGGTGCCGATAGGCCCGTTACGCTGCTTGCCGATGATGATCTCGGCCACACCCTTGAGCTCGGTCTCCGGGTGGTACACCTCGTCGCGGTAGACGAACATGATGATGTCGGCGTCCTGCTCGATCGCCCCGGACTCACGCAAGTCGGAGTTGATCGGGCGCTTGTTGGGCCGCTGCTCCAGGGAGCGGTTGAGCTGCGACAGGGCGATCACCGGGCAATTGAATTCCTTGGCCAGGGCCTTGAGCGAGCGGGAAATCTCGGAGATCTCGTTGACCCGGCTTTCGCTGCTGGAGCCCGGAATCTGCATCAACTGCAGGTAGTCGACCATGATCATGCCGATCTCGCCGTGCTCGCGGGCCAGACGCCGGGTGCGCGCACGCATCTCCGACGGCGAGATGCCGGCGGTGTCGTCGATGAACAGCTTGCGGTCGTTGAGCAGGTTGACCGCCGAGGTCAGGCGCGGCCAATCGTCGTCATCCAGACGGCCGGCACGCACCTTGGTCTGGTCGATGCGCCCCAGGGAGGCGAGCATCCGCATGACGATGGAATCCGACGGCATCTCCAGCGAATACACGACGATGGCCTTGTCGCTGCGCAACACGGCGTTTTCCACCAGGTTCATGGCAAAGGTGGTCTTACCCATGGACGGACGACCGGCGACGATGATCAGATCCGCCGGCTGCAAGCCGCTGGTCTGCGCATCCAGATCGTTGAAGCCGGTGGACAGGCCGGTGATCGCATCGCCCGAATTGAACAGGGTGTCGATACGGTCGATGGCCTTGACCAGGATGTCGTTGATGCCTACCGGGCCGCCGGTCTTCGGCCGCGCCTCGGCGATCTGGAAGATCAGCCGTTCGGCCTCGTCGAGAATCTCCTCGCCGGTGCGGCCCTGCGGCGAATAGGCACTGTCGGCGATCTCGCCGCTGATGCCGATCAGCTGACGCAGGGTGGCACGCTCGCGGATGATCTGCGCATAGGCCTTGATGTTGGCCACCGACGGAATGTTCTTCGCCAGTTCGCCCAGATAGGCCAGGCCGCCGACCTGGGACAGCTGCCCCTCCTTGTCCAGTTGCTCGGACACGGTGACCACGTCGAAGGGGTGGTTGCGCTCGGCCAGCTTGTAGATGGCGCGGAAGATCAGGCGGTGGTCGTGGCGATAGAAATCGCCATCGGACACCGCATCGAGCACCCGTTCCCAGGCGTTATTGTCCAGCATCAAGCCACCCAGCACGGCTTGCTCGGCCTCGATCGAGTGCGGCGGCACTTTCAAGGCGGAAGTTTGCAGGTCGTATTGCTCGGGAATGCTGATGTCGTTCATAGGGCTCTGGGCAAAAAAATCGGCTGCACTAAATATCGAGAGTTGAAAAACAAAGGGCACGGCATCGCTTGCGCAATGCCGTGCCCGATGTTAACGGGCTTGCGCCTAAGCGCAAGTCCGTTGAGCGGCTAGCTTCAGAGCGAGGCTCTTAGACTGCTGCAACCACAACGACGCGGACGGTCGCTTCAACGTCGGAGTGCAGGTGCACAGCCACGTCGTATTCGCCAATCTGGCGAATAGTACCGTTCGGCAGACGCACTTCAGCCTTGGCCACTTCCACGCCAGAGGCGGTCAGGGCATCAGCGATGTCGTGCGTACCGATGGAGCCGAACAGTTTGCCCTCATCACCCGCGGTAGCGGTGATGGTGACTTCCAGTTCAGCCAGCTGAGCGGCGCGAGTTTCAGCAGATGCTTTCTTATCGGCAGCCAGCTGTTCCAATTCGGCGCGACGCGCTTCAAACGCAGCCACGTTGGCAGCGGTTGCAGCGGTGGCTTTGCCGAATGGCAGCAGGAAGTTACGGCCGTAACCGGCCTTAACGTTCACTTTATCGCCCAGGTTGCCCAGGTTGGCGATTTTTTCCAGCAGGATCAGTTCCATTTGGTAATAACCTCTTAACTTTTAACCTTCACCGTTCGCGGGACCCGAGCCGTGCTTGCGCTCGAAGCGACCACGAAAATCAAACAGGCTGTCGACGATGGCCAAGACCACCAGTAACGGATAAGTCAGCTGCATGAACAACAGCAGCGTGATGTACAACCCGACCAGCCAGAACTTGGCCAGTCGCCCTTGCGCCACCAGCCCATGCAACAGGGCAACGGCGGCGAACACCAGCGGTACGCTGCACAGCGGAGTCAACATGGCCATCTGCGGCCCCAGATTGGGACCCAGTAGCATGCCGACCAGCAGCAACATCGCCGGTGCCAGCGGCAGTCGCAGCGCGCGAAACTCGCGCCCGAAACCGCCAGGGTTATACAACAGCGCCTGCCAGTAACGCCCAAGCATCAGGCTCAGCAGGCTGACAATCTGCAGCAAAGCCGCCAATAAACCGGTCAGCACCGGTGCAATCAGGCTCTCCAGGTGCGCTCGCTCGTCCACCGACATCTGCTGGTGAACCCCATCGAGCATCTGCGGCAGAAGCTTTTGCAGCTCACCTGCCATCGCCGCGATGGGTTCGCGGAACACCGCACCCAAAACCAACCCGTACACCAGGCCCACTGCCACGCTGCAAAGCAGCACACGATTCCAGGACAGACTGGCGCGCAACAACAACGCCAGCCCCAGTGCACCGAGCAACACCAACAGGGTGCGCGGTTCACCGAAATACCACCAGCCAATCGCCGGCAGCAGGGCCCAAACGAGGATGCCCAGGGCATCACTCAAACCGCGCCGCAGGAGCACCAGGCAACCTGCGGCAGCACTTAACCAGAACAGCAGCGGCAATGCCGCCGAAACAACCACCACGAGGATGGCCTGCACACGGCCGCGCATAATGAATTCAGCCAAGGCGCGCATGCGTTTTATCCCTTACTTCTTGTCGATCACCCGATCTCAGCGGCCGTGGCTGTCGGTGTAGGGCAGCAGGGCCAGGAAGCGGGCGCGCTTGATAGCGGTAGCCAGCTGACGCTGATAACGAGCCTTGGTACCGGTGATACGGCTAGGAACGATCTTGCCGGTTTCCGAGATGTAGGCTTTCAGGGTGTTGAGATCTTTGAAATCGATCTCCTTCACCTCTTCAGCGGTGAAACGGCAGAACTTACGACGACGGAAGAAACGTGCCATGTAATTGGCTCCTCAATAGATCCGTGGATTACTCGTCAGCGTTGTCGCTGGCGTCGCTGTTATCGCGGCGGCTATCGCTACGGTCGCTACGGTCGCTGTCATCGCCATCGGCGGAATCGGCACCTTCAGGACGGTCGCGGCGCTCACGGCGCTCACTGCGGTTTTCTTCGGCCTTGAGCATTTCGGACTGCTCGATAACAGCCTCGTCGCGACGGATGACCAGATTACGGATCACGGCATCGTTGTAACGGAAGTTGTCTTCCATTTCGGCCAGGGCCTTGCCGGTGCACTCGACGTTGAGCATCACGTAGTGTGCTTTGTGGACGTTGTTGATGGCGTAAGCCAGCTGACGACGACCCCAATCTTCCAGGCGGTGGATTTTACCGCCGTCTTCTTCGATCAGCTTGGTGTAACGCTCAACCATGCCGCCGACTTGCTCGCTCTGGTCCGGGTGAACCAGAAAGATGATTTCGTAATGACGCATAAATGCTCCTTACGGGTTGTAGCCTGCCGCCAAACGCGGTCAGGCAAGGAGTGAATATCACTGTGTGTCTTGCCGAAACAGAAGGGCGCACTAGCGCCTGCCGTCACGGCAAGGGCCGCCATTCTAGAGAAGCGCCCAGGCACAAGCAAGGTGGACTGGTGATTATTTGAGCAGTGCGAAGATGGGGGGAGCTTCGTCCACGCTGGGCTTCGCGAAGCGAAGCCAACGTGGCCCGGCCAACCTACGGCCTGGAGATCGGCTCGCACGGAGACCGGATCGCCAGCACGCTGGCTCCTACGGCTTGCTCTTGCTGCTGCGCTGACGCAAGGCTTCGAACAGACAGACCCCGGTCGCCACCGAGACATTCAGGCTGCTGACACTGCCGGCCATCGGCAGCTTGACCAGGTAATCGCAATGCTCACGGGTCAGCCGGCGCATACCCTTGCCCTCGGCGCCCATGACCAGCACGGTCGGCCCGGTCATGTCGTGCTGATACAGCTCCTGATCGGCCTCACCAGCCGTGCCGACCACCCACAGACCACGCTGCTGGAGCTTTTCCAGGCTGCGCGCCAGGTTGGTCACCGCCACCAGCGGAATCACTTCGGCGGCGCCACAGGCCACCTTGCGCACTGTGGCATTGAGCGTGGCGGACTTGTCCTTGGGCACTATCACCGCCAGCGCACCGGCCGCATCGGCGGTGCGCAGGCAGGCGCCGAGATTGTGCGGATCGGTCACCCCGTCCAGCACCAGCAACAGCGGCGGGCCTATGGCGCGATCGAGCAACTCCTCGAGCATCGCCTCGCCCCAGACCTGACTGGGGCTGACGTCAGCGACCACCCCCTGATGCACTCCCTCGACCCAGGCATCCATCTCGCGGCGCTCGCACTGGCCGACGGCAACCCGCGCATCAGCCGCCAAGGCCAACAGCGTTTGTACCCGCGGATCATTGCGCCCTTCCGCGAGCCATATCTGCTTGACCCGCTTGGGGTGATGACGCAGCAAGGCTTCCACGGTATGCACGCCGTAGATCTTTTCCAACTGACTCATGATTTCGCCTTACGCTTGCGCGGCGCGCCCCCCGCAGCCGGCGCCCCGCTCTTTGGCGGACCCTTGCGGTGCTTGGTGGATTTCGCATCCGCGCTCGCCGGCCTGGATGATTCGTTTTTAGCACCGCGCCCCTTGCCCTTGGACTCGGCCAGCAGCGCCTTTTTCACCTCGCGGCTTTTCGCCACATCGGCGTTGCCGGCAGCAGCCACTCGACCGTCCCGACGCCCGGTTTTACCCGCGGCCGATTCGAAGCCGCCACGCCGGTGCCCGACCGGCGCATCCACGACGCTCTGGGCCATTTCGAAGTCGATCTTGCGCTCGTCCAGATCGACCCGCATGACTTTGACCTCGACCGTGTCACCGAGGCGGAAGTTACGCCCACTGCGCTCCCCGGCCAGACGGTGATGAACGGGGTCGAAGTGGTAGTAATCGCCGGGCAACGCAGTGACATGCACCAGGCCTTCGACGTAGATATCGGTCAACTCGACGAACAGACCGAAACCGGTCACCGCGGTGATCACCCCGGGGAAGGTTTCGCCGACACGATCCTTCATGAACTCGCATTTGAGCCAGTTCACCACATCGCGGGTGGCCTCGTCGGCACGCCGCTCGGACATCGAGCACTGCTCGCCGAGCTGCTCGAGGATCGCTTCATCGTAAGGATAGATGCGTGCCTTGGGCATGCTCGCCGCGCCCGCGCGCTTGACGTGCGGGGTGTCGAGTTTGGAGCGGATCACGCTGCGAATCGCCCGATGGATCAGCAGATCCGGGTAACGGCGAATCGGCGAGGTGAAGTGGGCATAGGCTTCGTAATTCAGGCCGAAGTGGCCCTGATTGTCGGCGCTGTACACCGCCTGACTGAGCGACCTCAGCATCACGGTCTGAATCAGGTGGTAGTCGGGGCGACCACGAATGCTTTCCAGCAGCGCCTGGTAGTCCTTGGGCGTCGGACCGTCCTTGGATTTGCCGCGATGCAGGGACAGACCCAGCTCGGTGAGGAAGGCCTTGAGCTTTTCCACGCGCTCCGGCGGCGGACCATCGTGCACGCGATACAGCGCCGGGATTTCATGCTTCTGCATGAATGCGGCGGTGGCCACGTTGGCGGCCAGCATGCACTCTTCGATCAGCTTGTGTGCATCGTTGCGCTGGGTCGGGCGGATCTCGGCGATCTTGCGGTCGACACCGAAGACGATCCGCGTCTCCTGGGTCTCGAAATCGATGGCGCCACGCTCGTGACGCGCCGCCAGCAATACCTGATACAGCGAGTAGAGCTGTTTGAGGTGCGGCAGTACTTCCTTGTACTCACTGCGCAAGGCCTTGCCTTCGCTGCCTTTCGGCTCTTCGAGCATGGCACTGACCTTGTTGTAGGTCAGGCGCGCGTGGGAGTGGATCACCGCCTCGCAGAATTGGTAGTCGATCATCTTGCCGGTCTTGGAGATGCTCATCTCGCAGACCAGGGCCAAACGATCCACCTGCGGATTCAGCGAACAGAGGCCGTTGGACAGCTCCTCTGGCAGCATCGGGATCACCCGCTCGGGGAAATACACCGAGTTGCCACGCACCTGCGCCTCGGCATCCAGCGCCGAATCGACTTTCACATAATGGGAGACGTCGGCAATCGCCACGTACAGCTTCCAGCCGCCGGAGAACAGCCGCCAGTTACTGCCATTCTTCTCGCAATAGACCGCATCGTCGAAATCACGGGCATCTTCGCCATCGATGGTGACGAAGGGCAGGTGACGCAGGTCGATGCGCCTTTCCTTGTCCTTGTCTTCGACTTCCGGCTTGAGCTTGCGCGCTTCCTTGACCACCGCCTCGGGCCAGACATGCGGAATGTCATAGCTGCGCAGCGCGACATCGATTTCCATGCCGGGCGCCATGTAGTTGCCAACCACCTCCATCACGTCGCCCTGCGGCTGAAACCGCGGGGTCGGCCAATGGGTGATTTTCACCTCGACGAACTGGCCCTGCTTGGCTCCGGCATTGCGTCCCGGGGTAACCAGCACTTCCTGCTGGATCTTCGGGTTGTCGGCGACCACGAAACCGATGCCGCTCTCTTCGTAATAGCGGCCAACGATGGTTTCATGGGCACGGGTCAGTACTTCGACGATGCCGCCTTCGCGGCGCCCACGCCGATCCAGGCCGGTAACCCGGGCCAAGGCACGGTCGCCATCGAAGACCAGACGCATCTGCGCCGGGCTGAGGAACAGGTCATCGCTGCCGTCATCCGGAATCAGAAAGCCGAAACCGTCGCGGTGGCCGCTGACCCGACCGAGGATCAGGTCGAGCTTGTCCACCGGCGCATAGGTGCCACGACGGGTATAGATCAACTGGCCGTCGCGCTCCATGGCGCGCAGCCGACGACGCAATGCCTCGATCTGCTCTTCGGTGGTCAGGCCGAACTCGTCGAGCAACTGCTCACGGTTCGCCGGGGAACCACGCTCGGCGAGATGCTGCAGAATCAGCTCGCGACTCGGGATGGGGTTATCGTATTTTTCCGCTTCACGAGCGGCCTCAGGGTCGAGGGATTGCCAGTCGGCCATTAGAGAGAGTTCACCTTTTCTATATAAATTCGGTTTGCCATGTGCCTATTGAAGCGCGAAACCACTATCCGGGTCAGCACAGCAGGCAGAATAAAATTTTTTGATCACAGGGGTTTACAAGTAAAAAGTCGATCCGTATTATGCGCGCCACAACGACGGGAAACGAAGTTAACCGAGTTGTAGTTGATAGCAAACTAGCAATATTTGCAATCAATGCCCAGGTGGTGAAATTGGTAGACACGCCAGCTTCAGGTGCTGGTGACCTTACGGTCGTGGAAGTTCGAGTCTTCTCCTGGGCACCAATTCAAAAAACCGAGCCAAGTGCTCGGTTTTTTATTGCCTGCGATTTACTGCAGCGAAACGGCAATCGACCCAAAAACCCACCCCGTTTGGTTGCACAGCGCAGGCCGGGCCGCGCGACTGCAGACTGCGCGCCCCGGCCCAACCGACAAGAAACCTAGCCCAGACCCGCAGCTAGACGCGGAACTGCCCCAGGCTGGCCTTCAGTTGCTTGGCCAGACCATCCAGCACCCGCCCGCTGTCGGCCGTGGCAGCCACCGCCTCGGCCGCACGCTGGGCCTCGGCATGAATCACCTCGACCCGCCCACGCACCGCATCGGCACCCTGCGCCTGATGCGCCGCCGCCTGCGTCGCCGCATTGATGGCGCCATGCACCTCCTCCACCGCCGCCTGCACCGACTGTTGCACCTTGCCGCTTTCCAGCAGCGCAGCCAGCCCCTGATCCGCCTGCTGCCCGGCCTGCCCGATGGCGCCAACCGCCTCACGCGCACCTTTCTGCAAAGCGCCGATATGCGCCTTGATGTCGCCGGTCGACTGCTGGGTCTTGCTCGCCAGCGCACGCACCTCATCGGCGACCACGGCGAAACCACGACCACTCTCGCCTGCACGCGCCGCCTCGATGGCGGCATTCAAGGCCAGCAGGTTGGTCTGCTCGGCGATGCCATGGATCACCGTCAGCACCACTTCGATCTGCTCGCTCTGCCTGGCCAGACGCTCGATCACTGCCGCACCGTCGCCAACCCGCAGCACCAGGGTCTCCATCGCCCCACCGACCCGCGCCGCAATCGCCGCATTATCCTGGGTCGCCTGACGAATCGCCGCCACCCGGCGCAGCGCCTCTTGCATCGCCTGGCTTTCCGCCTGCGCCTCACCCGCCATCTGCGCCAAGGCCTGCAGACTGCCTGCCACCTCGTCGCGCTGGCGCTCGGCGGCAGCCTCGGCCGCCGCACTGCGCAACGCCAGACTGCCGATTTCCTGCCCAGTGAGCACCGCCACCTCGCCCGCCTCGCGTACGATGGGTTGCAACCTGGCGACAAACCGATTGACCGCGGCCGCCATCTCCCCCACCTCGTCACGACTGTCCAACTCGACCCGCCGGGTCAGATCTCCCTCACCCTCCGCCAAGTCCTGCAAGGCCGCGATCAGCAATCGCAGGCGACTCAACACCCGCCAGCCAAGCACCAGCGCCACCGCCAGCAATGCCAGCAAACCGACCACCAAGAGCCCGACGGCAATGCGCCAGCGCAAGCTCTCGGCAGCGGCCCTGACCGAACCCAGGCTACCCTGCGCCATACCCTCGGCCGCCTGCTGCGCCTCGGCCAGACGGCGCTGCAGTGCCTGGGTGCTGTCGCGCGCCGCGCCGACCAGACTGGCATCCACCAGTTCGCCCGCATCGTTCACCAGAGCGGAGAAACGTTGATCCAGCGATTGCAACTCCAGCTCCACCGCCGACCTGGACAGACCCAGCTGGACCTTGCCGATCTTCGCCCCCATGGGATTGATGTCCTTCTCGACCATGTACACCTGCGGATCTCGCCCTGCCGCCTCGACCAGCTTGTCCAGCGGGGTATCGCCCTGCCCCGCAGCGACCAGGGCCCGCACCCGCGCATCGCTGCGATTGAAATTGCGCGTCAGGCGCCGCCCCTCGGCGTCGTAATACACCGCAAACAAGACCGCCGGATCGCGCTGAACGATACGCGTGAATGCAGTCAGCGCTGGCGAATCGTCATCCCAGATGGCCTTGGGTGCGACACCAGCCAGCAACTGCGCCATGGCGCTGCCCGACTGCTTGAGATTCTCCTCGAGCACGCCGCGCAGCTGCCCCTGCTCGGCCTTGAGCCGCCCGGATAACGCCGCGGCGAGGCTCTCACGGGTATTGGCCGAGAGCGCAGCCAAGTTCTGCACCACCTCACGCTCGGCAGCGCCCAACTCACCGCCCAGACGCTGGCTATCGGCCTCCAGGCGCGTCGCCAGGTCGGCGACCAGATCATCGACAGTCGTGCGGGTCAACCACACGGCCAGGAATACCTGCACCAGCATGGCCACGCCCAGGGCAATGAATACCGGACGCAACAAACGGCTGTGCAGCAATGCGAACATGGCGGACACGACTCCACTCCTTTCCAAGTCAGAACAGCTTGTAACCAATGATCGGCCGCAAAACAAAAAGCTGAAGCCATCGCCGCAAAACGACAAAGGGCCGCCCATGGCGACCCTTTGCTGTACGGCTCACAAGCTCTCAGGCGAACGGGTGACGCAACACGATGGTCTCGTTGCGATCCGGGCCCGTGGAGATGATGTCGACAGGCGCACCAACCAGCTCTTCCACGCGCTTGATGTAGGCACGTGCACTGGCCGGCAGTTCGTCCAGGGTCTTGGCACCCAGGGTCGACTCGCTCCAGCCCGGCAGCTCTTCATATACCGGCTGCAGACCCAGGTAGCTGTCGGCATCGGTCGGCGCATCGACCAGCACCTCGCCGTACTGATCCTTGTAGCCGACGCAGATCCGAATGGTCTCGAGACCATCGAGCACATCGAGCTTGGTCAGACACAGACCGGAAATGCTGTTGATTTCGATCGCGCGACGCAGGATCACCGCATCGAACCAGCCGCAACGACGGGCACGACCGGTAGTGGAACCGAACTCATGACCGCGCTTGGCGAGAAAAGCACCGGTCTCATCGAACAGCTCAGTCGGGAACGGCCCCGCGCCAACGCGCGTGGTATAGGCCTTGGTGATGCCAAGGATGTAATCCAGGTACATCGGACCGAAACCCGAACCGGTGGCAATACCGCCGGCAGTGGTGTTGGAGCTGGTGACGTAGGGGTAGGTACCGTGGTCGATGTCCAGCAGCGAACCCTGGGCGCCCTCGAACATGATGTCCTTGGACTCGCGACGCATCTCGTGCAGCACGGCGGTCACATCGGCCATCATCGGCTTGAGCAGCTCGGCGTATTCCATGCACTCGTCCAGAGTCTTCTGGAAATCGACGGCCGGCTCCTTGTAATAGTTCTGCAGCACGAAGTTGTGGTAATCCAGCAGCTCGCCCAGCTTGGCGGCGAAACGCTCGCGGTGGAACAGGTCGCCAATACGCAGACCGCGACGCGCCACCTTGTCTTCGTAAGCCGGGCCGATGCCGCGACCGGTGGTACCGATCTTGAGATCGCCACGGGCCTTCTCGCGCGCCTGATCCAGGGCCACGTGATAGGGCAGGATCAGCGGGCAGGAAGGACTGATACGCAGCCGCTCGCGCACAGGCACGCCCTTTTCCTCCAGCTTGATGATTTCACGCATCAGTGCGTCGGGGGCGACCACCACCCCATTGCCGATCAGGCATTGGACATTCTCGCGCAGGATGCCCGAAGGGATCAGGTGCAAGACGGTTTTTTCGCCGTCGATCACCAGGGTATGACCGGCATTATGGCCACCCTGGTAGCGCACGACAGCTGCCGCCTGTTCGGTGAGCAGGTCGACGATCTTGCCCTTGCCCTCATCACCCCATTGGGTGCCCAGGACTACGACATTCTTACCCATAACACTTGTCCTCTTCGCGCAAGCTTGATGCCGACCTCAGCCGGCGGAAACAATTTGGGACGGCCGGTCGGGACGGCCAGTTTGGACGGCCTGTCCGGGCAACCCATTGACGGAAAGCAGCCCGCGGCCGACCAGTCAGCTCAACCGGCCAACGGCGTCACCTGCCAGCGGCCATCACTCAGCAATAATTGACGATCACAGCCCACCTCGTGCGCATCGGCCAACGCCTGTCCAGGCAGAGCCTGCACCACACGTTCGCCTTCACCACGCAGGCGCTGCACCGCACGCCACAGGTACAGATCATGATGATCCGGCGCCCAGATGCCCGCCGGCAGTTCACCGAGCGGCATCCGCCCGAGACTGACCAGGGTTTTCAGATCGGTGGAGAACCCCGTCGCCGGGCGCGCCCGACCGAAATCCGCGCCTATATCGTCATAGCGGCCGCCCTGGGCTATCGACTGACCGACACCTGGCACAAAGGCCGCAAACACTACACCGGTGTGATAGCGATAACCGCGCAACTCACCCAGATCGAAGTACAACGGCAACTCCGGATAACGCAGACTCAGCGCATCGGCAATCGCCAGCAAGTCATCCAGCGCAGCATGCACATCGTCCGGCGCCTCGACCAGGCAAGCCTGTGCCAGGTCCAGCACCTCACGACCGCCACAGAGTTCGGCCAGAGCCCGCAGCATCTTGCACGGCGCAGCCGGCAAGGCCTCGGTCAGCAGCACAATCTCATCCATGGCCTTGCGCTGCATCGCGTCGAACAGTTGCTGCTCGACCTCACCAGACAAACCGGCAGCACGCGCCAGGCCACGGTAGATACCGACATGACCGAGATCCATGTGAATGTCGGGCACCTGTGCCAGCTCCAGGGTATCCACCAGCAGGCTGATAACCTCCACATCACTGGCCGGACTGGCATCGCCATACAACTCGGCGCCCAACTGGATCGGGCTGCGCGAGGTGGTCAGCGCGCGCGGCTGAGCATGCACCACGCTGCCGGCATAGCACAGCCGGCTCGGCCCTTCGCGGCGCAGGGTGTGCGCATCGATTCGCGCCACTTGCGGCGTGATATCGGCACGAAAGCCCATCTGCCGACCCGACAACGGGTCGGTTACCTTGAAGGTGCGCAGATCCAGATCCCGGCCCGCGCCGGTCAGCAGCGATTCCAGGTATTCGATATGCGGCGTCACCACGAATTCATAGCCCCAGCGCTGGAACAGATCCAGCACCTGACGGCGCGCGACTTCAATGCGCGCCGCTTCCGGCGGCAGTACTTCTTCGATGCCATCTGGCAGTAGCCAGCGGTCTACCGTTGCCATTTCGCCATTCCCCTCTTGAACCGGGCGGCACAAGCCTTCAGTGAAGCAGATAAAGGAGAGCTGTACCCAGCAACATGCTGGTCAGCCCCATCAGTCGCAGTCGTCGATCCGACAGCCGTGCAAGCTGTGCGACTGCCCCACGCCAAAGGCGCGGATAAAGGAAGGGCAGGATGCCTTCCAGGACCAGCAAGAGACAAAACGCAATGCCCAATTCCTGCCACATGATACCCACAGACGCAAAAAAGCCGGGATTTTCCCGGCTGCCGCATGATACCACGTTTTCCTCAACGGTCACCCCGGCGGACGGCTCGCGCCCACCGGGGTAAAGGTCAAGGCTTGGACTTCTCCAGATAACGGAAGAAGTCACTGCTCGGATCAAGCACCAGCACATCACGCTTATCCGCGAAGCTCTCGCGGTAAGCCTTCAGGCTGCGATAGAACGAGTAGAACTCCTGATCCTGGCCATACGCCTTGGAGTAGATGGCCGCCGCCTGGGCATCGCCATCACCGCGCAGCTCTTCAGCCTGGCGGTAGGCATCGGCCAGCAGCACGCGACGTTGACGATCGGCATCGGCACGAATCCCCTCGGCCAGCTCCCGACCCTTGGCCCGATGCTCGCGCGCCTCACGCTCACGCTCGGAGCCCATGCGATCGAACACGCTGCGGTTGACCTCTTTCGGCAGGTCGATGCCCTTGACCCGCACGTCCACCACCTCGATACCCAGTTCCTGCTGGGCGGCACGGTTGAGCGACGCTGTAACGTCCGCCATCAACGCATCACGCTCACCGGACACCGACTCGTGCAGCGTGCGCTTACCGAACTGGTCACGCAGCGAAGCCTCCAGGCGTCGCGACAGACGCTCGTCGGCGATCTGCTTGATACCCGAAGTCGCGGTGTAGTAACGCTCGGCATCGAGCACCCGCCACTTGGCGAAGGCATCGACCATCAGCGCTTTCTTCTCCAGGGTAAGGAAGCGTGAGCTGGAGGAGTCCAGAGTCAGCAGGCGTGCATCGAACTTGCGCACCTGATTGACGTAAGGAATCTTCACATGCAGGCCCGGCTGCACGTCCGGCTCGACGATTCGGCCGAACTGCAACAGCACCGCCCGCTCGGTTTGCGCCACTATGTAGAAGCTGTTCCAGGCAACCAGCGCCAGCACTACGCCAACAATCAGGGCGATCAGCGATTTATTGCTCATCAGCGGCTCTCCCTTGTACGCAGCTCAATCTGGCGTGAATCGCTGCCCACGCGCGCACCAAGTTCACCAGCACCTGCACCCGAGATGGCACTAGCGCCGGCACTGCTGCGACCGTCGATCATCTTGTCCAGCGGCAGGTAGAGCAGATTGTTCTGCCCCTTGTCGCCAGTCACCAACACCTTGCTGGTATTGCTCATCAGTTCCTGCATGGTATCCAGGTATAAACGTTCACGCGTGACCTCCGGCGCCTTGCGGTACTCGGCCACCAACGCAGTGAAGCGATCCGCCTCACCCGTTGCACGGGAAACCACTTCATCGCGGTAACCACTGGCGTCCTCGATCAAGCGCTGAGCCTGACCACGCGCCTCCGGCACCACGCCGTTGGCGTAGGTTTCCGCCTGATTCTTCTCGCGCTGCTCGTCTTCACGGGCACGGATCACGTCATCGAAAGCCTCCTGCACTTCGCGCGGCGCCGCCGCACTCTGCAAGTTGACCTGAGTGACATTGATGCCGGTGCGATAAGTATCGAGGAAACGCTGCAAACGATCCTTGACCTCGCTGGCCATCAGCTCGCGACCTTCGGTCAGCACCTGATCCATCTCGGTCGAGCCGACCACATGGCGCACGGCGCTGTCGGTGGCGTGCTGCAGACTCACTTCTGGCATGTCGACGTTGAGCACGAAATCCTGCAGATTGCTGATCTTGTACTGCACGGTCAGTGGCACTTCGATGATGTTCTCGTCCTCGGTGAGCATCTGCCCCTGCTTGCTGTAGGCGCGCTCGCGGGTGACGTTCTCCTGGAACTTGCGATCGATCGGCGGGAAGTAGATGTTCAGGCCCGGCCCTACGGTTTCGTAGTATTTGCCGAAACGCAGCACCACGGCCTGCTCCTGCTCATCGATCACATAGATCGCGCTGTACAGCCAAACGGCCGCGAGCACACCCAAACCGATAAAGAGCAGCCCGAAACCACCGCCTTTACCAGCACCGTCGTCACTGCCACGTTTCTTACCGCCACCGAACAGCCCGTTGAGGCTTTCCTGCAGCTTGCGGAAGGCCTCGTCGAGATCCGGCGGCCCCTTGCGATCACCGCCTTTGCGGCCGCCCCAAGGATCCTGATTGTTCGAGTTGCCACCCGGCTCATTCCAAGCCATAGCGCTCTCCATCAAATAAAGCAAAGACGCACCCACGGCGCGCCGACCAATGCTACCGAATGCCAGCCATCAGCGGCAAAGCCACTGTCGCAGGCTTTATTGCAAAGTGTGTTGCTCGATAAATTCCAACGGTTTCAACCCTGCCCGGGTGACCAGTCGATTCAACTCGATCCGCGGCAGACGTACTGCCAACAAACTGCTGCCATCCTCGGCATGTTCCTCGCTCTGCACCGCACCCAGGGCAAAAAACTGTGCGCGCAGCCGCGCCAGGCGCTGCGGTAACTGCAATGTAGCGATAAACAGGTCATCACCCAACAACTCGGCAATGGCCTGCTTCAACAATGGCAGGCCACGCCCGTCACGGGCAGACAACCAGACCCGCTGCGGCTTGCCGTCGGCATCGCGCTGAATTTGCGGCTCAACCCCTTCGAGCAGATCCAGCTTGTTGTAGACCTCGAGCATGGGCAACTCGTGCGCGCCGATCTCGCCCAGCACGGCCATGACCTGCTCGATCTGCTGATCACGCTCAGGTTCATGCGCATCGATCACATGCAGGAGCAAGTCGGAATTGCTCGATTCTTCCAGGGTCGCGCGGAAGGCTTCGACCAATTTATGCGGCAGGTGACGGATAAAGCCCACCGTATCGGCCAACACCACCGGCCCCAGATCGTCCAGCTCCAACCGCCGCAGGGTCGGATCCAGGGTGGCGAACAGCTGATCGGCGGCGTAGACATCGGATTCGGTCAAGTTATTGAACAGGGTCGACTTGCCGGCGTTGGTATAGCCGACCAGGGAAACCGACGGGATATCCGCGCGCCTGCGACCGCGCCGGGCCTGCTCGCGCTGGCTGCGCACCTTCTCCAGTTTCTGCTTGATCTGGCGAATGCGTACCCGCAGCAGACGACGGTCGGTTTCCAGCTGAGTCTCACCCGGACCGCGCAGACCGATACCGCCTTTCTGCCGCTCCAAGTGGGTCCAGCCACGCACCAGCCGGGTACTCAGGTGATCCAGCTGGGCCAGTTCGACCTGCAGCTTGCCTTCATGAGTGCGCGCGCGCTGGGCGAAAATATCAAGAATAAGACCGGTTCGATCCAGCACCCGGCACTCGAAAACCCGCTCGAGGTTGCGCTCCTGGCTAGGCGTGAGGACGTGATTGAAGATCACCAGATCAGCCTCGAGAACCTTGACCTGGTCGCGCAACTCCTCGACCTTGCCACTGCCAATCAGGTATTTCGCCGTCAGCCGGCTACTCGGCACGCTAAGAAAGGCCACCGCATCGGCGCCGGCCGAGATGGCCAGCTCCTGAAACTCTTGCGGATCTTCGCGCGACGCGGAGTCTTGACCGTCCAGATGAACCAGGACAGCCCGCTCACCCCCTTCATGGCGCTCGAAGAACAATACGACCTCCTAGATCAGGCGTTGCCCGGCTCGGCTTCAGCCAGCTCAGTCTCGGAAACGCTCGGCAAACGCACCGGGCGGCTTGGCACCACAGTGGAGATAGCGTGCTTGTAGACCATCTGGCTGACAGTGTTTTTCAGCAAAATCACGAACTGGTCGAAGGATTCGATCTGACCTTGCAGCTTGATGCCGTTGACCAGATAGATGGAAACCGGGACGCGTTCCTTACGCAGGGTATTCAGGTAAGGGTCTTGTAGCGAATGCCCTTTTGACATGGGTCGTACTCCTTTGAAAAATCAATAATTAATAATTTTAGTAATGCAATAAACAACTTCAGACCGCCGTACCCCCAAGGATAGACGGCCAATGGCAAGGTCTCAGGTCAATATGGAGTCCGCCGCCAGGTATTTCAAGGCGCGCGGCAAATTGTCACAAGCCAGGCTATCCAGCCAGTGCACACCGGCCCAACTGCGCAACCAGGTAAACTGTCTTTTGGCCAACTGCCGCGTGGCGATGATGCCGCGCTCGCGCATCTGCGCCTCACTCAGGTTACCTTCCAGAAAATCCCACACCTGGCGATAACCCACCGCTCGTATAGACGGCAACCCCGCATGCAGGTCACTTCTCTGCCGCAGGCCTTCGACCTCCTCGACAAAGCCCTGTTCCAACATCAACTGAAATCTTTGTGCAATTCGCGCATGCAACAGCTGGCGCTGCGCCGGAGCAATGGCCAAGTGGGCGACAGTATATGGGAATTGTCCCGCACCGGACGCGCCCATAACATGATTTTGCTCAACCTGACGCTGACGGTGCGCGGTCATGGTCAGACCACTGACACGGTAGACCTCCAGCGCCCTAACCAGGCGCTGCGGGTCATTGGGATGGATGCGCGCAGCGGACTCGGGGTCGACCGCCTGCAACTCGCGGTGCAGAGCCCCCCAGCCTTCGGCCTGGGCACGCGCCTCCAGCTCGGCGCGCACCTGCGGATCGGCGCCGGGCATATCGGCCAGGCCCTCGAGCAGTGCCTTGTAATACAGCATGGTGCCGCCGACCAGCAGCGGGATGCGCCCGCGCGCGCTGATCTCGGCCATCGCCGCCAGGGCGTCGGCACGAAACTCGGCAGCCGAATAGCTCTCGGCCGGGTCACGAATGTCGATCAGGCGATGGGGAAACTCGGCCAGAGTGGCTTTATCGGGTTTGGCGGTACCGATGTCCATGCCGCGATAGACCAAGGCCGAATCGACACTGATCAGCTCGCACGGCAGCACCCGCGCCAGCTCGAGGGCCAGATCGGTCTTGCCGGCAGCGGTGGGACCCATCAGGAAAATGGCGGGGGGCAGGCGTTCGGACATCGTCAATAATTCTCAGAGGTTGTGAAAATATCGAGCGCTGTCGCGAGCGTTTTTTCACAAGCTAATCAGTGTAACGCCAATCGCCCGCAGCCCGGTCAGCGACCACGCAGGAACAGCTTATCCAGATCATCCATGCCCAACTGGGTCCAGGTCGGCCGACCATGGTTGCACTGGCCGCTGCGCTCGGTGTGTTCCATGTCGCGCAGCAGAGCATTCATTTCCGGCAGGGTCAGGCGCCGATTGGCGCGTATCGCCCCGTGACAGGCCATGGTCCCGAGCAACTCGTTGAGGTGCGCCTGGATCCGGTCACTGGTGCCGTACTCGAGCAGATCGGCCAGCACATCCGCCACCAACCGATTGGCCTCGGCCTGCTTGAGCAGCGCGGGAATCTGCCGGATCGCCAGGCTTTCCGGCCCCAGACGCTGCAATTCGAAGCCCAGGCGCTGGAACCAGGCCGCATGCTCCTCGGCGCAATCGGCCTCGCGCTGGCTGACAGCCAGCGACTCAGGCACCAGCAGTGGCTGGCCGCGCAAGCCTTCGCTGGCCATGGCGATCTTCAGCCGTTCATAGGTAATCCGCTCGTGCGCCGCGTGCATGTCGACCAGCACCAGGCCCGGCACATTCTCGGCGAGGATATACACGCCCTTGAGCTGGGCGATGGCATAACCGAGCGGCGGCACATCGCCCTGGGCCTCAGGCAAACCAACCGGGCTCGCCGGCAGCGGTGAAAAGAACTCGCGGTAGGTGCCCTGCGCCTCGGCCGCAGGCACTCCTGCCTGCGACCGCTGGCCCTGATAACCGGCTCCCGGCGAGCGCCAGACCGACTCGCTCGGCGTCGGCTCGAGCAAACTGGCCGCCAGGCCGATCTCGCCCTGCGCACCGAACTCGCCGGCCGCCTGCCCCGTCGGTGCCAGCATGCCGCCCACCGCTGCCGGTGCGGCCAGCTGATCCTCCGGCCGCACGTCGCCCAGGGCGCGATGCAAGGTGCCGTAGAGGAAGTCATGGACCATGCGCCCGTCGCGAAAGCGTACTTCGTGCTTGGTCGGGTGCACGTTGACATCGACCACCGCGGGGTCGATTTCCAGAAACAGCACGAAGGTCGGATGACGGCCATTGAACAGCACGTCGCGATAGGCCTGGCGCACCGCATGGGCGACCAGCTTGTCGCGCACCGTGCGCCCGTTGACGAAGAAATACTGCAGATCGGCCTGGCTGCGCGAGAAGGTCGGCAAACCGACCCAACCCCACAGGCGCAAGCCATTGCGCTCGACCTCGATGGGCAACGCCTGCTCGAGAAAGGCAGCCCCGCAGACCGACGCCACCCGCCGCGCACGACTGACATCGTCATGCGCCTCGTGCAGGCCAAGCACGGTCTTGCCGTTATGGCGCAGGTGAAAGGCCACATCGAAACGCGCCAGCGCCAGGCGCTTGATGACTTCCTGCAGGTGATCGAATTCGGTTTTTTCGGTCTTGAGAAACTTGCGCCGCGCCGGGGTATTGAAGAACAGGTCGCGCACCTCCACCGAGGTGCCCACCGGGTGCGCCGCCGGCTGCACGCGCGGCTGCATGTCGCGACCTTCGGTTTCCACCTGCCAGGCCTGTTCGGCATCGGCCGTGCGCGAGGTCAGGGTCAGGCGCGCGACCGAGCTGATCGAGGCCAGGGCCTCGCCGCGAAACCCCAGGCTCATGACCTGCTCGAGATCCTCGAGCTCACGAATCTTGCTGGTGGCATGCCGGGCCAACGCCAGCGGCAGATCGTCCGCAGCGATGCCACCGCCGTCGTCTCGCACCCGCAGCAGCTTGACCCCGCCCTGCTCGATATCCACCTCGATACGCTTGGCGCCGGAGTCCAGGCTGTTCTCGAGCAATTCCTTGATCACCGAGGCAGGCCGCTCGACCACCTCGCCGGCAGCGATCTGGTTGGCCAGGCGCGGGCTCAGCAACTGGATACGCGCTTCACTACTCATGGCTGAACCGCCAGCGCAGTGGCCGGAATCTGCAGGGTCTGGCCGACCTTGATCACGTCGGAGCGCAGCGAATTGGCACTGCGCAGGGCGCCAAGGCTGACCTGGTAACGCAGCGCGATCAACGCCAGGCTCTCGCCGGAGCTGACCACATGCTCGCGCGGCCCCTGAACAATCTTGCCATTGTCGCGCTGCCAGGCGAGGTAGCTGCCGGGCGGCGGGTTCTGCTGAAAAAACTGCCGCACGCCAGTCACGATAGAGCGAGCCAGCGCCTGCTGGTGACCGGCGCTGGCCAGTTTGCGCGCCTCATTGGGGTTGGAGATGAATCCGGTCTCGACCAGGATCGACGGCATATCCGGCGATTTGAGCACCATGAAGCCGGCCTGCTCGACCCGGCGCTTATGCAGCGGCGTGATCCGCCCCATATTGCTCAGCACCTTGTTGCCGACATTCAAGCTGGACGACAGCGACGCGGTCATCGACAGATCCAGCAACACCCCGGCCAGCATGCGGTCCTTGTCGTCCAGGCTGACATTGCCGGCGCCGCCGATCAGGTCCGACTGGTTCTCCGAGTCGGCCAACCAGCGCGCAGTTTCCGAGGTGGCACCGCGATCCGACAGGGCATACACCGAGGCACCAAAGGCCGACGCCCGCGGCGCCGCATCGGCATGAATCGAGACGAACAGATCGGCACCCTTCTTGCGCGCGATATCGGTACGTTTGCGCAACGGGATGAAATAGTCGCCGGTGCGCACCAGCTCACCGCGAAAGCCCTTCTCGGCGTTGACCTGGCGCTGCAGCTCCTTGGCGATCGCCAGGGTCACGTGCTTCTCGAACCGCCCCTTGACCGGCGACAGCGCGCCCGGGTCTTCGCCGCCGTGACCGGCATCGATGGCGATAACGATATCGCGCTTGCCGCTGGGCACCGGGGTCAGCTTGGGTGGCGCCTGAGTCGGTGTGACCGGCACCGGCGGCGCGCTGGCCACCTGGGTTGCGGGCAGACCGGGGGCGGCACCCGCCTCCTGATCGAACAGATCGACCACCAGGCGATGGCCGTATTGCTGGTTGGGCGCCAGGACGAAACTCTTCGGCGTGACCTGTGCCGACAAATCGATTACCACGCGCAGCTCTTCGGCCGTACGTTGCGCCGAACGCACACCCGTAATCGGCGTATTGCTCAACGCCAGATTATCGAAACCGGTCGCCAGCTTGGCGCCACTGACATCGATGACGATCCGGTTGGGCGCAGTGAGGGTAAAGACACTGTGCTGCACCGGACCGGACAGATCGAACACCAGACGCGTGTTGTCCGGCGCCCGCCACAGCCTGACGCTGCGCACATCCGAAGCGGCAATAACCTCGACAGCCAGCGCCGCCAGCACCACTCCAACCACGATGAAACGCGCGCCTATGCGCATACCCGACCCCATTTTGTTTTGATCATGCCCCGGCGGCCAAAGCGGCACACCAGGTTTCGCCACGCTCACCTTGCGCCTGCAAATGCAGGGAGCGGCCGGACGCTTGCGCGGTAATGGTAATGTCCATGTCGGCCTTTGGCAAAACGCCTGCGCCGCGCTCTGGCCACTCGACTAGGCACAAGGCATCGCCCTCGAAGTAGTCGCGTATACCCAGGTACTCCAATTCCTCCGGGTCGACCAGGCGATACAGGTCGAAATGAAACACCCGAACCGCATCGAACTCGTATGGCTCGACCAGGGTGAAGGTCGGACTCTTCACCGCCCCGGCATGGCCCAGACCGCGAATGATCCCGCGCGACAGGGTGGTTTTCCCCGCCCCCAGGTCACCATGCAGATAGATCACCCCACGCCCGCCACTCACCTCGGCGATACGCGCGCCCAGGGCCAGCATCGCCGCTTCATCGGCGGCATACAGCTCTAACTCGAACAAACAGACTGCTCCCGCAACAATTGACGAATGGCGGCGCACAGATCGCTTGCCGCCAACCCACAGCCCTGCTCGGCCAGGCGCTCGCCGGCACGTGCATGCAGCCAGACCGCCAGACTGGCCGCAGCCATCGCCGGTAGGCCCTGGGCCAGCAATGCACCAATCAGGCCCGCCAGCACATCGCCCAGACCGGCGCCGGCCATTACCGGGTGACCGCGATCGCAAAGCAACAGCTGCCCGGCAGAATCGGCCAGCAGGGTGCCCGCGCCCTTGAGCACGCACACCGCCTGATAGCGCCGGGCCAGAGCTCGCGCCGCTGCCGGGCGATCGGCCTGCACAGCGGCGGCGCTGATACCCAGCAAGCGCGCGGCTTCACCCGGATGCGGGGTGATCACGCCGCCAGCCGGCATCTTGACCGCGCCCCTGGCCAGCAGGTTCAAGGCATCGGCATCCCATACCTGCGGCGCCCCCGAGATAGATGCAACCGACAGCAGGCTGCGGCCCCAGGCCCCCTGCCCCAGACCCGGCCCGACCACCCAGACGCTGGCCGCGGCGCCCAGCGCCAGCAGCTGATTGGCCGAGGCCACGGCGGCGCTCATCACCTCGGGCACGCGTGCCTGCGCCGCTGCCAGGTGCTCGGCGCGGGTCGCCAGGGAAACCATCCCGGCGCCGCTGCGCAAAGCACTCTGCGCCGCCAACAGGGCGGCGCCGGCAAAACCGCGATCGCCGCCGACCACCAGCACATGGCCCAACTGCCCCTTGTGCACGGTGCGCGGCCGGCCCGGCAAGCGCGGCACATGCGCCCCCGCCAGGCGCTGGGCCACGCAAGCCTGCGCAGCGACCAGCGCCGGCTCGGCCTGCAGGTCATCGAATACCAGCTCGCCCACCCAGTCCGCCGCCACCCCGGTGAACAGCCCGAGCTTCAGGCCGATCAGGGTCACCGTCAGCTGCGCACGCACGGCCACGCCCAGCACCTGACCGCTGTCGGCGCACAGGCCCGAGGGAATATCCACAGCCACTACCGGCAGAGCGCTAGCGTTGAGCAGGCGAATCGCCTGGGCATAGGGTTCGCGCACCGCGCCGCTGAGGCCGGTGCCGAGCAGCGCATCGAGCACCACCCCGCTCAGCTCGGCGCACTCGCTCCAGGACTGGACAGTCACGCCTGCGGCCTGCGCCTCATCGCGCGCCTGCGCCGCATCGCCCTGCAGCTGCGCCGGATCGCCCACAGCCAGCAGTTGCACGCGCCAGCCGGCACGCAGCGCCAGAGCCGCCACCAGGTAGCCGTCACCGGCATTGTTACCGCGTCCGGCCAGCACCGTAAGCACCCCGACATCCGGCCAGCGGCGGCGCAGCGCCCGCCAGATGGCATGGGCGGCGCGGCTCATCAGCTCGAAACCCGGGGTACCGGCGGCGATCAGGCGCGCATCCAGCTCGCGCACCTGGGCGGCGCTATATAAGGCGAGGGGAAGATTGTCTGGCGATTGCGGCATGCGTCGGCTCCGATGTCTGGCAGAATTATACCTACCTCCGTCCCGGTTACCCGCCCCATATGACAACTGTCGCACTCGATCTCGCCGCCCTCGCCCAGTCGATCAAGGACTGGGGCCGCGAGCTGGGCTTTCAGCAGGTCGGCATTGCCGGGCTGAACCTGAGCGAGCACGAGGCGCATCTGCAACGCTGGCTGGATGCCGGCTACCAGGGCGAGATGGACTACATGGCCGCCCACGGCAGCAAACGCTCGCACCCCGAGCAGCTGGTGCCCGGCACCCTGCGGGTGGTCTCGCTGCGCATGGACTACCTGCCCGGTGACACCCAGATGGCCCAGCGCCTGAGCGAACCGGAGAAAGCCTATGTGTCGCGCTACGCCCTGGGCCGCGATTACCACAAGCTGATCCGCAAGCGCCTGCAACAACTGGCCGAGCGCATCCAGCAGCAGATCGGCCCGTTCGGCTACCGCGCCTTCGTCGACAGCGCGCCGGTACTGGAAAAAGCCATCGCCGAACAGGCCGGACTCGGCTGGATCGGCAAGAACACCTTGGTGCTCAACCGCGGCGCCGGCAGCTACTTCTTTCTTGGCGAGCTGTTCGTCGATCTGCCGCTACCGGTCGATGCGCCGCACACCAGCGAACACTGCGGGCGCTGCACCGCGTGCCTGGACATCTGTCCGACCGGGGCTTTTGTCGGCCCTTACCTGCTGGATGCGCGACGCTGCATTTCCTACCTGACCATCGAACTGAAAGGCGCGATCCCCGAAGAGCTGCGCGCACCGATCGGCAACCGCGTGTTCGGCTGCGACGACTGTCAGCTGGTCTGCCCGTGGAACCGCTTCGCCCGCCCTACCGAGCAGGCCGACTTCCAGCCGCGCCATCAACTGGACAACGCCGAGCTGGCCGCACTGTTCCGCTGGAGCGAAGAGGAATTCCTCAGCCGCACCGAAGGCTCGCCGCTGCGCCGTGCCGGCTACGAGCGCTGGCTGCGCAACCTGGCCGTCGGCCTGGGCAATGCGCCCTCGAGCATCCCGGTGCTCGAGGCACTGCAAGCGCGCCGCGAACACCCCTCGGCGCTGGTGCGCGAGCATGTCGAGTGGGCACTGGCACGTCACGCCGAACGCGGCGCACCCTAAACCAAGGCTCAGACCTTGATGAAGTGCTCGCGGTAGTACTGGAGTTCGGCGATGGATTCGCGAATATCGTCCAGCGCCTGGTGACTGGCTTTTTTCTGGAAGCCCTCCTTGAGTTTCGGTGCCCAGCGTTCGGCGAGGATCTTCAGGGTCGAGACATCCAGATAGCGGTAGTGGAAATAGGCTTCCAGGTCCGGCATGTAGCGATAGAGAAAACGCCGATCCTGACCGATGCTGTTGCCGCAGATCGGCGACTGGCCCCTGGGCACCCACTGTTCGAGAAAGGCGATGGTCTGCGCCTCGGCCTCGGCCTGGCTGATCGTGCTCTCACGCACCCGCCTGACCAGGCCACTTTCGCCATGGGTGCGGGTATTCCATTCATCCATCCCGGCAAGCGCCTCGTCACTCTGATGCACCGCAATCACCGGCCCTTCGGCCAGGACATTGAGCTCGCTATCGGTAATGATCGTGGCCATTTCGATGATCACGTCCTTTTCTGGATCGAGCCCGGTCATTTCCAGGTCGATCCAGATCAGATTCTGCGGGTTCTGCATGCTCTACTCCTCGGCTGATAGCGGCAGTTTAGCGAATAAACCCGCCCGCGAACCGGCGGACTTGCCTTCGCCACGCACGCTCACGCCCGAGCAACGCCCGGCATCCGCCATAACAGCAGGCGCGAGCGGCGCCAGTCATGCAGCTCGACCTGCTGATCGGCCGGCACCCCGGGCACCTCGAAGCTGTTGCTGACCAGCCAGGCGCCGTCGGCCATCTGCGCCACGGCCTTGGCCCAGAGCGCCGCCATCGGCGCGGGCGAGAGAAAACAATAGACCACATCGAATTGCGCCAGATCGGTGCGCCAGAGATTTTCATAGCGGATCCGACAGTTGCGCTGCGGCAAGGCGCGCAGCCAGGCGATGACGAACGGCAAGGGCGCGGTCTCCACCCCGACGAACTGCGCCTGGGGAAAGCGCCGCGCCAGCCAGAGCAAGGTTCCCGCTGGGCCACAACCGAGATCGACGAAACGAAAATCGGCCGGTTGCCCAACGAGCAGCCCGGCCAGTTGCTGGCGACTGCGCGCCCCGGTCAGATACAACGGTACCCGCTCGCCGACACTGTTCCAGTTGCCCAGCAACAGCAGCAGGAAGCCGACTAAAAACACCCAGGACGGCAGCGCCGCGCCACTCAACAGCAGCAGCGCCGGGACGAACCCCAGGTTCAACCACCACCACCAAGGCGACAGACCGAACCAGCGACCGAAACCCGCCGCCAACAGGCCAAGGAGCAAACCGGCGGCCAAACCGCTGGGGCGCCAGCTCGAGAACTGCACCGCCACAACGATCAGCCCGCCCACCAGCAGCGCCGCGCACAACTGCGCCAGCAACGCCAGCAGGGCCGGATAGCGGCCGGCCACTCGAGCAATCATCGGTACACGCGCAACCATTTATCGCCTCTATCTACCTGTCGCCACTGCGCCGCAGTCTAACCCTCGGCACCAACCCTCGACAGCTTGCAACGCAGCAGCGCGAGTCGGCATGTGCCGCGTGCTAGACTCCCTGGCGGATTTCACCGCAAGTCAACCTCGGAACTTTCATGGCCAAACGCCAACTCAACCGCCGGCAAAGCTGGCGCATCGACAAAATTCAGGGCGAACGCGCCGCCCGCGCGGCCAAGCGCGAGTCGCAGGCCGTGCAAACCCTGGAGGGTGGCGACCTCGGCCCGGAGCAGATCGGCCTGGTGATCGCCCACTTCGGCGTACAGGTCGAAGTCGAAGCTCAGGACGGCGAGCTGGCCGGCCAGGTGTTTCGCTGTCACCTGCGCGCCAACCTGCCCGCCATGGTCACCGGCGATCGCGTGGTCTGGCGTGCCGGCAACCAGGGCATCGGCGTCATAGTCGCGCAACTGCCACGCAAAACCGAACTGTGCCGCCCGGATACCCGCGGCCAGCTGAAGCCGGTGGCGGCCAACGTCGACCTGATCGTCATTGTCTTCGCCCCGCTGCCCGAGCCCCACGCCAACCTGATCGACCGCTATCTGGTGGCCGCCGAACACGCCGGCATTCGCCCCTTGCTGCTGCTGAACAAGGCCGACCTGATCGACGAGCAGAACGCCGTGGCGCTGAACGTGCTGCTCGGCGTCTATCGCCAGCTCGGCTATCCCGTGCAGGAAGTCTCGGCCCATCAGGGCGACGGCATGGAGCAGCTCAAACAGCAGCTCGACGGCCACGTCAGCGTCTTCGTCGGCCAGTCCGGGGTTGGCAAGTCATCGCTGGTCAACAGCCTGCTGCCAGGCGTGGACACCCGGGTCGGACCGCTGTCGGAACTGACCGGCAAGGGCACCCACACCACCACCACCGCACGCCTGTTCCACTTCCCCGGCGGCGGCGAACTGGTCGACTCACCCGGCATCCGCGAATTCGGCCTGGTGCATGTCAGCCGCGCGGATGTCGAAGCGGGGTTCATCGAGTTCAACGACCTGATCGGCCAGTGCCGCTTTCGCGACTGCAAGCATGACCGCGAGCCTGGCTGCGCCCTGCTCAAGGCCCTGGAAGACGGGCGCATCCAGCCACAACGGATGGCCAGCTACCGGCACATCCTCGCCAGCCTGCCCGAAGCGGACTACTGAGAGCATGTAAAAAACTCGCGCTCGATATTTTCACAAGCGCTGAAACGACCAGGCCGCGATCACTCGCGGCCTGGGGCGTACGACCTGCGACTCATTCGCTCGGTTGATCGAACTGCAAGACCCCGTCCTCGAAAATATTCAAGCGCTCGCGCACTTCATCCGGCCCGGCTGGATCCGCGGCGGGCGGCTGCGCTGCAGCACCCTCAGCACCCTCAGACTCTGGGTCGGCAGCGCCATCCTGCTCGCCCTCGATGGCGCGCTGCGCCTTCTTCGTCAACACGACGATGTCGATACGCCGGTTGACCGGGTTCAGCGGGTCGTCTCGATCGAACAACGCCGACGACGCATAGCCAACCACCCGGGCCACCTGCGCCTCGTCATAACCACCGGCGATCAGGGCGCGCCGAGCGGCATTGGCCCGATTCGCCGAGAGCTCCCAGTTACCGAACTCGCCGTCACCGGCAAACGGCTTGGCATCGGTGTGGCCACTGACGCTGATTTTGTTCGGCACCGCCCTGATGGTGTCGGCCAGGGCCAGCAGAATGTCCTCGAAATACGGCTGCAAGCGTGCACTGCCGCTACCGAACATCGGCCGGTTCTCGGCGTCCATGATCTGGATACGCAAGCCATCCTGGGTGATCTCGAACAGAATCTGATCCTTGAAGCGCTGTAGCTGCGGGTTCTCCTCGACCTTGTTCTGCAGCTCCTGCAGCAACAGCTCGAGGCGTTCGCGCTCCACTTCCTCGGCCTTGCCGTCGGCCTGCGCGGGGTCGGGTTGCGCCGGCTCGATCTCGACCTCCTCGCCCTCGGTCTGATCGTCGACCTGCTGATTGAGCGTGCGATCCGGCGCCGGCGTGGGAGAGCCGCCGAGGTCAATGACGAAGGGACTGGCGCTTTCGGAAAAGCCGATCGGATCCTTGAAGTAACCGGAGATCAACTTCTTCTGCTCGGGAGTAGCCACGGACATCAGCCACATCACCAGGAAGAACGCCATCATCGCCGTGGCGAAGTCGGCAAAGGCGATTTTCCAGGCACCACCATGGTGGCCGGCGGCAACCTTCTTGACCCGCTTGACGATGATCGGCTGATTGTTGTCCATTTTTCGTTAGTTTCCGCGCATCGCCTGCTCGAGCTCGGAAAAACTCGGGCGATGGGCCGGGTAGAGCACCTTGCGCGAGAATTCGACGGCCAGCGACGGCGGCATGCCGGACGCCGAAGCGACCAGGCCGGCCTTGATCGCTTCGAATACGTTGACCTCTTCCTTGGCGTCATGCTCCAGCGCCGCGGACAGGGGACCGAAGAAGCCATAGGAGGCGAGAATGCCGAGGAAGGTGCCGACCAGCGCCGTGCCCACCTTCTCGCCGATCTGCGCGTTATCGGCTTCGGCGAGGATCGACATGGTGAGCACGATGCCCAGCACTGCGGCGACGATCCCCATGGCCGGCATGGCATCGGCGACCTTGGCCACGGCATGAGAGGGATGCTCCAGCTCCTCCTTGAGGCTGGCGATCTCCATGTCGAACAAGCCTTCCAGCTCATGGGGCGCCATATTGCCGGAGGACATGATGCGCAGGTAATCGCAGATATAGGCGATCATCCGCTCATCCTTGAGGATCGCCGGGTACTTGCTGAAAATCGGACTGGCCGAAGGCTCCTCGATGTCGGCCTCGATGGCCATCATGCCTTCGCGCCGGCTCTTGTTGAGGATCTCGTAGACCAGCTTCAGCACGTCCAGGTAGTAGGCGTGACTGAAACGCGAGCTGAACATGCTCAAGGATTTCTTGAACACGCGCATGAACATGCTGCCCGGGTTGGCCTGCAGAAAAGCCCCCAACGCGGCGCCGCCGATGATCAATACTTCAAAGGGATGCACCAGCGCCATGAACTGGCCGCCGGACAGAATGAAGCCGCCGAGCACGCTAGCAATTACAACGATGATGCCAATGATTTTTGCCATAGAGAGGAAACTTGCCAGAGCCTGGAGTGAGGGTTATGCAAAACAACCCTTCTATTTATCGGAACTTATGCGCGAGACTATAGCCAGTTAAGTCTAAAAGCCAGCATGGCTAAGCACAGATGCCCACCTCCAAACCCTTACCGCGCACCCTCGAAGACTGGCTCGAACGGCTGGACAAGCACTTGTTGCCGGTGCCTGTCGAAAACCACCAAAATGTCTGTCGCGCCCTGTCCGATAGCCGCCGTTCGCTGCGTGAAATTGCAGAGCTGATGCAGGCAAGCCCTACCCTGGCCCTCTGCGTGTTACGGGAGGCCAATCGACAGGCAGGCAGTTTCAGCACCTGCGCAGAAAGCCTGGAAAGCGCACTCAGCCGACTGGGCCTGCAGCGCACCCTGGAGCTGGTCAAACGCCAACCCGCTCGCCCCCTCGCCGAAATCCCCCTGGCGCTGCGGCAGATCCAACTGATCAGCCAACACGCCGCGCAGCAAGCCAGCGGTTTGTTCAGTGGGCGCCTGGCGCGGCTCTGGCAGGAGATCCACTGGGGCAGCCTGTTGTTTCTCGCGCCTATCTGGTCGCTACTGGCAGCCCACCCCGAGCTGTTCGAGCAATGGGAGCAACGCGTACTGGCTCGCGCCGAGCCGGCCGCCAATGTCGAGCGGGATCTGCTCGGCGTCCCCCTGCTCGCCCTGTGCCTGGCATTGGCCGAGCGCTGGCGCCTGCCGGACTGGGTGATTCAAGGTTACCGCCTGCTGGTTGCAGATCGCCGTCAGTTGGTCAAGGCGCTGCACATCGCCCGCGACAATCAACACCCTCTGCACCAGCAGCAGATGCTCGATGCCGATATTCCTCTGCGGCGCTGGTTGACCCAGCCAGCCAACAGCATCCTGCTGGCCAACGGCCTGGCGCTGTCTGCCCACCACGCCTGGAACAGCCCACACAGCCTGCGCTGGCAACATCTGACCGGTCTCTACCTGCAACTGCCGCTGAGCAACGTGCAGCAACAGATTCACCAGCACGCGGCGCAGAGTGCACGCCAGCAAGCGACGGCAGAACTCTGGCATCCCGCCCAGGCTTTGCTCTGGCCTTGGGGCGCACGGCGCTTGCAACACAACGCCCCCGCGCCACCAACGAAGACAACCGCAGCCGCGGACAATGGATGGCGCCAACACTGCGTGCAATTGCTCGCCCAGCCGAGCGCGTTTCACAACCTCGACCAACTCACCAGCACCACCACTCAAGCCCTACGGACCTGCGGCATGTCGCGGGTCCTGCTGCTCCTCGCCGACCGCAGCCACAGCCGCCTGCGGGCGCAGCAACAGACCGGCCTGGACAAGTCGGCCAATACGCTCATCATCGACCCACAGCACAGCCAGGTAATGCGCCGCCTGCTCCAGGCGCCGGCACAACTGCGCCTGACACCGGCCAATATTGCGCAGTTCTCGGCCCTGCTGCCCGGCTCGCTGAAGGCGCTATTTCCCAGCGAGCATCTGCTGATCCGCTCACTGGCCAGCAACGGCCGCGTGGTGATGGTCATAGTCGCCGACCAGTCCGGCGCCGTACTCAACGACACCAGCGTGCAGGCCTTCGGTAAAACCGCGCAATGCATTCAACGCGCCCTGGACAGTTTTGCCAAACGTGAGCGCTAGCCTTTCCGCTACAATCCGCCTTCTTATTCGCCTTGCCACAACTTGCCATCAAAGAGGCCCAGCATGACTGCCTTCGCTGCGTTGCCATTGGTTATCGAGCCGGCCGAACTGGCCGCGCGCCTGGCTGCTCCCGAACTGATTCTGGTCGACCTGACCAGCGCTGCGCGCTATGCCGCCGGCCACCTGCCCGGCGCGCGCTTCGTCGACCCCAAACGCACTCAACTGGGCCAGCCCCCGGCACCCGGCCTGCTGCCGGAACACGCCCAACTCGAACAGCTATTCGCCGAACTGGGCCATAACCCGAACGCCGTCTACGTGGTCTACGACGATGAGGGCGGCGGCTGGGCCGGGCGTTTCATCTGGCTGCTGGATGTGATCGGGCACAGCCATTACCACTACCTCGACGGCGGCCTGCAGGCCTGGCTGGCCGAAGATCGCCCGCTGAGCACCGAGCAACCCGACGCATGCGCCGGCCCGCTCAAGCTGACGCTCGACGACAGCCCGACAGCCAGCCGCGAATACCTGCAAAGCCGCCTGGGCGCCGCCGACCTGGTGATCTGGGATGCCCGCTCACCCGCCGAGTACCGCGGCGAAAAGGCCTTTGCCGCCAAAGCCGGGCACATTCCTGGTGCAATCAACTTCGAGTGGACGGCCGGCATGGATCCGGCCCGCGCCTTGCGCATTCGCCAGGACATGCCCGCGCAACTCGCTAGCCTCGGTATCAGCCCGGACAAGGAAATCATCACCCACTGCCAGACCCACCACCGCTCCGGCTTCACCTACCTGGTGGCCAAGGCGCTCGGCTATCCGCGGGTCAAGGCCTACGCCGGCTCCTGGGGCGAATGGGGCAACCATCCCGACACCCCGGTCGAGCGCTGAGCCAGCAAATAGCTGCCACCTGCATGCCGTCGAATCCCCAAGGAACACACATGAAAGATCGCCTGTTCATCCTCAGCCAGTACCTGCTACCGCACCACCTGCTGTCACGCCTGATCGGCTGCGCAGCCGAGTGCCGCACAGCCTGGTTCAAGAATCGCCTGATCACCTGGTTCGCCAAGCGCTACCAGGTCGACATGAGCGAGGCGCAGATCGAAGACCCTACCGCCTTCGAGCACTTCAATGCGTTCTTCACCCGCGCCCTGAAAGAGGGCGTACGCCCGCTCGACAGCACCCCGGGCGCAATCCTCAGCCCGGCCGACGGCGCCGTCAGCCAACTGGGCAAGATCGAGCACGGCCGGGTATTCCAGGCCAAGGGCCAGAGCTTCAGCGCGCTCGAACTGCTCGGTGGCGACAGTGAACGCGCCAGCCCGTTCATGGGCGGCGAATTCGCGACCATTTATCTGTCGCCCAAGGACTACCACCGTGTGCACATGCCGCTGGCCGGCACCCTGCGGGAAATGGTCTACGTGCCGGGCCGACTGTTTTCGGTCAACCAGACCACCGCGGAAAATGTCCCGGAACTGTTCGCCCGCAACGAGCGGGTCGTCTGCCTGTTCGACACCGAGCGCGGGCCGATGGCCGTGGTACTGGTCGGGGCGATGATCGTCGCCTCGATCGAAACCGTCTGGGCCGGTTTGGTCACGCCACCCAAGCGCCTGCTGAAAAGCGTCCGCTATGACCAGGCGGCGCGCGCACCCATCACCCTGGACCAGGGCGCGGAACTGGGTCGCTTCAAACTGGGTTCGACGGCCATCGTATTGTTCGGCCCGGATCAGGTGAGCTGGGCAGAAACACTGAGTGCCAACAGCAGCGTGCAGATGGGTCAACGTATCGGCAGCAGCCAGGCTAGCTAGCAGCCCGTCGGGCTTACAGGGAGCGGGCCAATTGCTGCCGCCATAACGGCACATGCATCAAGCCGCTGGCACGGGCCGCACGCCTGATAAATGCCGTTGCCGGCCAGGAGGAGCGGGCAGCGCCCCCTCGCCAGCCGAGCAGCCAACCTATGCAAGGCTGCGGCCTCAGCCAGATACTGCTAAAGTTCGCAACATTATCATCAAGAGAACGGCTCGCCTGAACTACGGGCGTTGGAGTATCCAAGCTAGATGGATAAACAGAGTCCCCACCTACTGCTCCGCGTCCCCACACCGCAAAAGTCTGCCCTGTCTTTCTGCGATGCCAGCCCGCGCGACCTCAAACGCTGGATCGCCAACCTGCCGAAAGCCAATATTGGAGAAACCGCCCGCCAGCTATACCAGGCCCTGGTCGAGCTCAACCAGCTGCGCACCGCGTCGGATAACCGTCTGCAATTGCTGGAGTTACTGCGCCCGGAGATTTACTTCGTCTGCAAACACCTGGAGCGGCACTTCCTCAACCAGGCGATTGTCCTCGATGAACGCCCGCGCAAAGTCGCCAATCTCTGCCAAGCCCTGCAGAACCATCTGGCCGTTGGTTACAAACTGATCATCGCCAGCCTGGCTCCGCAAAATAATGGCGAGCGTAATCCACTCCTGAGCGTCGCCCTGCAACGCGCGACCCATAGCCTGTGCGGCCCGCTGATTCGCGCCAGCCAGTTGTACTGCCCCGTGCCGGAAGGCCTCTGGCTGGAACTGCACCAGATCTACCAGATAGCCCGTGAACGGCGCCTGCACACGCTCGCGATCCGCGATCCGCTGGCCCGCCACACTCAGAGCCTGAGCACCGAGCAGAGCTATGTGGTCGCCCTGCTGCTCGGCTGTGCCCGCTGCAACCAGATGCGTCAGAACGGTATCGCGCGCCTCGCCGAAGTTCTCGAACCCTGGAGCGCACTGGTCAATCTGCAAGCCGGCGATGACCCCTCGAGCCTGTTTGCGGTCGCCCCGCAAGTGGATGGACCACCGCGCTATACCTCGCTGTTTCAGGATAAAGAACGGCACAACGCTCTGGGCATCGACCCTCATCCACTGGTCGATGCGATTCAGGAGTACCTGGTGCTGCCTGCGGAGAATACCCCCCAGGCGCGCCTGCTGGTACCCGAAGGGTTCAGCACGGACATGCTGCAACACCTGCGCGCCGCCTGGGGCGACATCTCCGAACGAACCTTCAATCGCAGCCACGGCCAGGGCACCCTGACCCTGTGCATCGGCATGAGCGCCCTGCATTTTTTCCTGGCCAACAAGCGCCCCTTCAGCGAGATCCTGCAACTGCCGAGCGAGCCCCAGACGGCGGTATTCAACCCCGACACCGGCACAGGCGTTCCGGATGTCTGGTCGAAAGCCTTCGACACCCAGAAGAGCAGCAGCTGGAACGGAGGCATGCTCCTGGAGGAAATCGAGTACAGCAAGCCCTCGAACGAAGCCACTCAGTCCGAATCCGCCGACATCGAGAGCTACCCGACCTTCGCCCTGCCGATCGTCAACCACAGTCCGGGCGGCTACTGCCTGTCCTGGCCCAAAGAGGTGCCCAGTCAACTGCAAGCCGGTGAACTGCTCGGCGTCCAGGACTCGCCGGAGCAGGGCTGGAGCGTCGCCGTGGTGCGCTGGATCCGCCAGGTACGTGGCGGCGGCACACAGATGGGCATCGAGCTGATCGCCCCGCACGCACAATCTTGCGGCCTGCAGCTGTTGCGCAAGGCCGAACACAACAGTCAATACCTGCGCACGCTGCTGCTGCCGGAAATCAGCGCGATCTCCCGACCCGCCACCCTGATCACCCCACGCCTGCCCTTCCAGGAAGGCAACAAGGTGATGATCAACCTCAACGGGACAGAACGTCGCGCCGTACTCAGCCAGCGAAAAACCAGTACCGGCAGCTTCAATCAGTTCGAATACCGCAGTGTCGAACAGAAATCCGCCGATCCAGAGAAACCCGTCACAGGCCAAGGCAGCCAAGGCGCCAGCGGGGAGGAAGACTTTGACTCACTATGGAAGTCGCTGTAGATTGCCGGCACATCAATTTTTGTCGCTTTTTCACGTCCGTTCGCCGCAGATTTGACTCCTGATATGGCCATCGAAAAAAAAACCATTCGGCTGCTGATTCTCGAAGACTCGCAGAACGAGGCCGAGCGTCTCGTCAGCCTGTTCCGTAACGCCGGTCGTGCCACGCGCGTGCATCGCCTGACCTCCAGCGATGACCTGGCCGATGCCCTGCAGCAGAGCTGGGATCTGTTGATCTGCGCGCCCACTAGCGAACACCTCGAGCCGGGCGAAGCGATCAACGCGATTCGCCGCCAGGCGAAAGATATTCCGGTCATCCAGCTGCTCGCCGACAACGACTCCGACAGCATCACCGAAGCCCTGGCGCTGGGCGCCCAGGATGCGCTGCCGCAAGGCGAAGACGAGCGCCTGGTGCTGGTGGCCAAACGCGAACTGGCCAACCTCGAAGAACGCCGCGCCCGGCGCGCCGCCGAAGTGGCCCTGCGCGAGACGGAGAAACGCTGCCAGTTGCTGCTCGACAGTTCCGTCGATGCCATCGCCTACGTCCATGATGGCATGCATATCTATGCCAACCGTGCCTACCTCGAACTCTTCGCCTATCAGGATGGCGATGAGCTGGAAGGCATGCCGATGATTGACCTGATTGCCAGTGCCGACCAAAGCAACTTCAAAGACTTCCTGAAAAACTACCAGAGTGCCGAAGGCAGCATTGAGCTGGCCTGTACCGGCGTCCAGGCCACCGGCCAGACCGTGCCCGTGCGCATGAGCTTCTCGCCGGCCACCTACGATGGCGAGCCCTGTATCCAGGCGGTGATCCACGCGGAAAGTGGCAACGCCGAACTGGAAGAGAAGCTGCGCGAAATCAGCAGCCAGGATCTGGTCACCGGCCTGTACAACCGCAGCCACTTCCTCGGCCTGATGGATGCCGCCGCCGAGCGCGCCGTGAATGCCGGCCAGCCAGCCAGCCTGGCCTATATCCGTATCGACCGTTATGCCAGCCTGCTGGCAGAAGTTGGTCTGGCGGGCATCGACCTGCTGCTCGCCGACCTGGCCAACCTGCTGCGCGGCCACTTCCCCCCCGATGCACAACTGGCACGCTTTGGCGACGATGTATTCACCGTCCTGCAGCCCGGAAAGACCCCGGAGCAGGCCGAAGCCGGCCTGGCGAGTCTGCTGAAAAAGGTCGAGAGCAGCCTGTTCGATGTCAACGGTCGCACGGCGCAAAGCACCCTGTCGATTGGCCTCGCCGGCCTCAACGAAAAAACCCCGAAAGCCCAGGAAGTGGTCGACCGCGCCCAACGCTGCGCCGATGAACTGGACCAGGGTAACGCACTGAAGCTGTTCAACCCTGGCGATGAACTGGCAGCGGCGGCCAACCGCGGCAACATAGTCGCCATGGTGCAGCAGGCATTGGAGCACAACAGCTTCCGTCTGCTATTCCAGCCGATCATCAGCCTGCGCGGCGACAGCCATGAATACTACGAAGTCTTGCTGCGCCTGCTCAGCCCGCAAGGCGAAGAGGTGCCGCCGAACGAATTCCTCAGTGCAGCCAAAGAGGCCGGCCTGGGTGAAAAAATCGACCGCTGGGTGATTCTCAACTCGATCAAGCTGCTCGCCGACCACCGCAACAAGGGCCACAACACCCATCTCTTCGTTCACCTGTCGAGCGCAAGCCTGCAGGACCAGACCCTGCTGGCGTGGCTCAGCGTGGCCTTGAAAGCCGCACGCCTGCCCTCGGACGCACTGGCCTTCCAGTTCAGCGAGCCGGATGCCATCGCCTACCTCAAGCAAGCCAAGGCACTGACCCTGGGCTTGAGCGAACTGCACTGCAAGGTGGCGCTCAGCCAGTTCGGCTGCGCGATCAACCCCTTCAACACCCTCAAGCACCTGCACATCGATTTCGTCAAAATTGACGGCTCCTTCTCCCAGGACCTGGCCACCCCAGAGAGCCAGGAGGCGCTGAAGACCATGCTGGCCAGCCTGCACGCCCAGGCCAAGCTGACCATAGTGCCCTTTATCGAGAGCGCCAGCGTGCTGGCCACGCTCTGGCAGGCCGGGGTCAATTACATCCAGGGTTACTACCTGCAAGGCCCCAGCCAATCGATGGACTATGACTTCTCGGCGGGCGACGAGTAGGGATAGAACAGCTGCAAGCGGCCAGCGCATCAGGCCCGCCCAGGCTGTTACTTGCAGCTTATGTCTTGGCGCTTGCCACTTTCCTGGTCACTCCAGCCCATCGCGATCGCGAAAGCCGAGCAGATAGAGGATGCCATCCAGGCCCAGGGTCGAGATGGCCTGCTTGGCCGACTGCTTGACCAGCGGCTTGGCCCGGAATGCCACGCCCAGGCCGGCAATGGCCAGCATCGGCAGGTCGTTGGCGCCATCGCCGACAGCAATAGTCTGCTCCAGGCGCAACCCCTGTTTTCCCGCCAGTTCGCGCAGCAGATCGGCCTTGCGCTGCGCGTCGACGATCGGCTCGACCGCCACCCCGGTGACCAGGCCATCGACGATCTGCAGTTCGTTGGCGAAGACGTAGTCGATGCCCAGCTTGGCCTGCAGTTGCTTGGCGAAATAGCTGAAACCGCCGGACAGAATCGCGGTTTTGTAGCCGAGGCGGTGCAACTCGCTGAACAGCGTCTCGGCTCCTTCGGTCAGGCGCAGGGAGGCGCCGATATCAGCCAGCACGGCTTCCGGCAACCCCTTGAGCAGGGCCAGACGCTCCCTGAAGCTGGCGGCAAAATCCAGCTCGCCGCGCATGGCCCGCTCGGTAATCTGCGATACCTGCTCGCCGACCCCGGCAGCCTTGGCCAGCTCGTCGATCACCTCGGCCTCGATCAGCGTCGAATCCATATCGAATACCGCCAGGCGGCGATTACGCCGAAACAGCGAATCACGCTGGAAGGCGATGTCGACGTTGAGTTCCTGCGCCACGCTGAGGAACTCGGCACGCAGCCCCGCCGGATCGGCCGGCTCGCCACGCACGGAAAACTCGATGCAGCCCTTGCCCTGCTCGGCCGGCATATCCAGCGGCATACGCCCGGACAGACGATCGATATGATCGATGTTCAGGTCGTACTTGGCGGTAATGGCACTGACCCGCTGCAATTGCTCGGCGGTCACCTTGCGGGTCAGCAGGGTCACGATATGCCGCGACTTGCCCTGCCCACCGACCCACTGCTGGTAGTCCGCCTCGGACACCGGCGTGAAGCGCACCTGCTGCTCGAGCTTGTAGGCGGCGAACAGCAGATCCTTGAGTACCGAGGAGCCCTGTTCGGTAGGTGGGATTTCCACCAGAATGCCGAAAGACAGGGTGTCGTGGATCACTGCCTGGCCGATATCGAGGATATTCACCCCGCCGTGGGCCAGTACACCGGTGATGGCGGCAGTCAAACCGGGACGGTCTTCGCCGGTAATATTGATCAGGACGATTTCGCGCAAGGCGCACCCTCCGGGGCTCGGTTAATGGTCATCAGGCTGCTGACAGAGCAAGCTTGCTGAAAAGCCGCACATTCTACCCATTTTCACTGCCATACGGACACGCACAGTGCTTTGCCCTATGCAGAGCGGTCGCTATACTGCGCGGCACCTACAGTCGATAAGAGCGGAGCTCTGTGAACCGGCCCGCCCCCGTAAAACCCGACAATTTCTTCCTGCTGCTGTTCCAGGCCCTGCGCCAACGCCGCGTACCCCTGGCCTTGCGCATCGCCAGCCACAGCCTGCTACTCGTAGCCCTGGCGCTGGTGATCTATGCCTGGGTGATCGGCATGCAGTTCAAGCATGCGATGGAGCAACAGGCTGAAGCCCTGGGCACCAGCCTGATCACCCAGACGGCCTCCTCGGCCACCGAGCTGCTGGTGTCCAACGACATCCTCAGCCTTAGCGTGCTACTGAATAACCTGGTTAAAAATCCGCTGGTGGCTCACGCCTCGATCTACAGCGTGGATAACCGCGTGCTCGCCGAAGCGGGTTCGCGCCCGAGCAAGACCATGCTGGGCGAGACCGAAGGCCTGTACTCGACCCCGATTACCTTTCAGGAGGTGATCGCCGGCCAATTGCGCATCAGCCTGGATATGCGCCAGTTCCAGCAACCAATGACCATCAGCCTGCAGAGCATGGGCATCCTCAGCCTGATTCTGCTGGCACTGGCCTTGTCCCTGAGCATGCGCCTGGGTCGACATATCTCCACCCCGCTGCTGCAACTGCGCGTCTGGTTACGCGACCCGGATGACCCGGCGCCCGGCGCCGGCCGCCAGGACGAAATCGGCGACCTGGCGCGCCAACTGCAAATGCGCCTGGTACCGGCAAAACCGGAGCCCGAACCAGAGCCCGAGGACTTCCACGACGAAGAGGCCGATGAGCACGAGTTCGGCGAATACGACGATGAGCCGACTTTCGAGGTGCGCGACCTGCACGACGAGCGCTTTGACGCCCTCAACCAGGCAGACGATGACAGCCCACGCGGCCAGCCGAACGATGACGACCCATTCGCCGACCTGCGAGACCACGACGATGAACCGGCAGAGGTTCCCACGCTGACCGTCAACGGCCCACAACAGAGTGCCGTGCTGGCCATTCAACTGGGCGCCCAGGAGCAGCTCCGACGCTTGCCGCGCGTACGCCTGATGGATCTGCTGCAACGTTATCGCGATTGCCTGAACCAGGCCTCGGCGCTCTATCAAGGTGAACTGCACACCCTCAACGACGGCAGCAGCCTGATGCTGTTCCATCGCCAGGACAGCGGTGAGGATTACCTGACCCATGCCATCTGCTGTGGCGAACTGATGCGTGCGCTCGGCCATGCCCTGCAGATCGAGGTAGCCGACAGCGGCATCACCCTCCAACTGCAATTGGGCCTGACCCAAGGCGAAGATCTGCTCGATTTGAGCCAAGGCGATCTGCTGCTCAGCGAGACCGCTCAGGATGCGCTGGCCCTGTCCCAGCACAGCCGCAACCTGCTGCTGCTCGAACGGCGCGTGGGCGATGATGCACTGGTACGTCAGCGCGCGCGCATTCGCACCATCGCCAGCCCGGAAGGTGCCTGCTGCGTGGAACGCCTGCTGGACCCTTATCCGTCACTGCTGGAGCGTCAACTGGCGCATATGCACGAGCACCATCAGCACTGATAGCCGGCCAGGCCGGGCCTCGCGAACCCGACCGGCGGCACGCGCTTAGAAGCGGAACACTTCCATTTGCTTGGCCGGCTCGATCAACGGAGCCGGCGGCTTGCTCTCTGGACGCTTGACCGGCGCAGTGACCACCGGCTTGCGTGGGCGCGCAGCCTCGGCGACCGGCATGGACTTGATTGCGTCCGCCAACTCGCCAGCCAATTGCTGCAACAGTTGACTCTGGGCACGCACTTGCTCGGGCACTGTGCCACCGTGCGGCGCCTGCAGACGCAGCACTCGGCTGCTACGCTGCACCCCGGCAGAGTCGAGCAGACGCCATTGTGCTTCGAGTACCGCAGGTTGCTGCACACCCGAATCCAGCCGGCTGATGTTCAGCACAACCTGAACCTCACTGGAGAAACCGACGCGATCCGGATACAGCGCGACGCGGCTGGTATCGAGCTGTCCGGCCAATTGACCCAGCAGCAGCTGGCCGACATCGTCCTGCAGGCTGCCGGCCCAGAGGGTCTGCCCGCTGAGCGAGAGACTGTCGTCGAGCTCTCGCTGCACCAGATTCTCGCGCAACAGATAGTCCGCCAGCTTTAACGGGCCGAGCAACAATGCCGGCCCTTTATCGTCCTGTGGCAACTCGGGATTGCCCTGCTCGAGCTGATAGAACTGCGCCGGAGGTTGCAGTACTGCGCAGCCCTGCAGGGTCAAAGCCGCAAGAAGTAACAACAACGGCGGTGAGAAGTACAACGATCTCATCAAAACATTACCTTGATTTGCCAAATATAAGCGATTGGGGCTGCTGATCGAGCCCTTCCATCGTGCGCTGCAGCGCTTTTCCAGCCTGGCTGAGCGCCTGCAGGGCACGCAATATTTCATACTGTACCTCGGATTCCGGACCGAGGCTGCGACGACTGTCAGCCGCCAACTGATTGACCTGCTGCATTGCCTGTGCGGCGTTCTGTGCCGCGCGACGAATTTCGCCCACTGCGTCCCGCAGGTCAACACTGCTCTGCTGAACATTGTCCATGATCGGCGGTAATTGCTGCTCCAGGCGTCCACTCAGACGATCGAGTTTGCCCAGCAACTGGCTCATGCTCAACAGGCCCTGCTGCAGTTCCGGAGAACTGGTCAGCTTCTCCAGGGATTGCAGGGTCTGCGTGGCCGAAGTGACCATTTCCTGCAACGGCAACTCACGCAGGCTGCCAGCCAGCTCGCGCAGCACATCGGCAATCTCATCGATCCGCGACGGCACACTGGGAATGGTCGGCAGATCCAACTCGTGCGGCCTGCGCACATAGCCGGCCTGTTCCGGAAACATATCCAGCGCGACTATCGCCTTGCCGGTCAACAGGCTGGGCGTCTGCAACTGGGCACGCAAACCACGCTCGACCAGCTGACCGATGAACTGGTCGAAGCCGCGGGAGCCGGCCTGCTGCTGCCCTGGGTTATTGATGCGCAACACCACCGGCATGACCACATCCTTGAGTTCGCGGTCGTAGGACAGGCGAATTTCGCGCACCACGCCGACCTTGACCCCGCGATAGGTGACATCGGCGCCGACATCCAGACCATCCAGGGCGCCGGTAAAATACACCACGTACTCGCTGGGTTGGCTGAACCAGCTGTCCCGCGACAGCAGCAGCAGGCCCGCGGCCAGCAGGGCCAGGCCGCCGAGCAGGAAGGCGCCAATCATAAAGGGTTTGCGCGCTTCGCTCATGCCGTCTCCATTGGGTGAGCCGTATCGCCCCGCCGCAGAAAGCGCTGCACCTGCTCCGGCCCGTCGGCCAGCAATTCCTGCAGGGTGCCCAGGGCAATCTGGGTGTGGGTCTGATTGTCGAGGAACAGACAGGTATCGGCCACCGCCTGGATGCTCGGCAGCTCATGGGTCACCAATACGATGCTCGAGCCCAGGCTATCACGCAACTGCAGGATCAATTCGTCGAGGGACTGCGAACTGATCGGATCGAGGCCGGCCGAGGGCTCATCGAAAAACAACACCTGCGGATCGAGCGCCAGCGCCCGGGCCAGAGCGGCGCGCTTGCGCATGCCGCCGGACAGTTGCGCCGGATAAAGCTCATCGCAACCGGCCAGTCCTACCAGCGCCAGCTTCAACGCCGCCAGCTCGACCAGCTCGGCCGGCTGCAGATGCCGGCGGTAGGCAGCCAGCGGCAGGCAGATATTTTCCCGCAGGGTCATCGCCCCCCACAGAGCGCCATTCTGGTAGAGCACGCCGAACTGCTGCTGCAGGGCGGCACGACCGTCCTCATCCACAGCCCAGAAATCCTCGCCATTGAACAACACCCGTCCGGCCAGTGGCGCCTGCAGGCCGATCAGATGACGCAACAGGGTGCTTTTGCCGCAGCCGCTGCCACCCATGATGACGAACACCTCGCCACGGCGGATGGTGAAGTTGAGGTCATGCTGGATCACCAGACTGCCGTAGCCGGCACTCAGATCCTCGGCGACCAACAGCGCATCGCTCATCTCAGATCCCCAGCCGGGTGCAAATCAGGGTGATCAGCGCATCGCTGACCACCAGCGCCACGATGATGCTGACCACCGCCCGGGTGGTTGCCTGCCCCACCGCCTGGGCGTTGCGCCCGCAGGCCAGGCCGTAGTGACAGCCGATCAAGCCGATCAGCACGGCAAACACCAGGCTCTTGCCGATCCCCACCAGGAAATCGTTGAGGCTGAGCATCTCCAGGCTCTGCTTGAGGTAGAGCTGCGCGGAAATGTCGAACAGACCGGAGCCGATAACGAAGCCGCCGAGAATGCCGAGGGCGTCGGCGAACACGCAGAGCAGCGGCATGCTCACCAACAGCGCCAGCAACCGCGGCAGGACGAGAAACTCCAGCGGTGGAAAACCGAAGGTCTTCAGCGCATCGATTTCCTCGTTGGCCTGCATGCTGCCCAGCTCCGCCGCGTAGGCCGCACCGGTGCGCCCGGCCATGATCACCGCAGTCATCAGCGCCCCCATCTCGCGGGTCATGCCAATGGCCACCATGTTGGCGATGTACAGCTGAGCGCCGAAGGCCTCCAGCTGGGCGGCGCCGACGAACGCCAGAATCAGACCAACCAGAATGGCGATCAGTGCCACTATCGGCAACGCGCCCGGCCCGCACTGCTGCAGGGCCAGCCAGAAATCACTGCGGCGCATGCGACCGCGACCGCGCAGCTGACGCCCCAGCGCCAGCACCACCTCGCCAAGAAAGCGGCAGGCCTGAGCGACACTGGCCAGCACGCCGAGCAACAGCAACCCCAGACGAGCCACCGGACCATAAGCGGGGGGCGGCTCATCCCGAGCCTGGGTAGACGGCTTGGCGGCCATCTGCAACAGCCGCTCGACACCGTCAGGCAGGCCGTGCCAGAGCAGCTCCACGTCCTGCGCCACGGCCAGGCGCTGCAGGCGACGCAACAGTGCCAGCAGACTGCTGTCCCAGGCAGCCACGGCGATATCCACCTGCACCTGCGCGGGCAGTTGCCGCTGGCTGTACCAGATGGACTCAAGGTCGGGCTTGGCCACTTGCAGCAGCCAGGCACCGTCCACCCGCAGGGACGCCGGCCGGCCATCCTCTTGCGACCATTGCAGCCCTGCGTCCTGCCCGCCCTTAACCATCACAGCCTCCGTCAGTTAGCCCTGCTATTCCACCAGCAGTGCATCGACCCGCTGGAAGCCACGCGGCAGCTTGTTGCCGCGGCGACCGCGTTCACCCTTGTAGTGTTCCAGGTCATCCGCCTTGAGCGACAAGGTACGCTTGCCGGCCTGCAACACCAGGGTCGCCCCGCTCGGCAACACCACCAGGTCGGTGAGGTATTCCTCGCGGCTGGCGACCCGCTCGCCGGGGATGCCGATGATCTTGTTGCCCTTGCCCTTGCCCAGTTGCGGCAAGTCGCGCACCGGGAACAGCAGTAACCGCCCCTCGGTGGTCACGGCGGCCAGCCAGTCCTGCTCGCGGCTGAACAACGGTTTTGGTGCCAGCACCCTGGCGCCTGGCGGCAGACTGAGCAGCGCCTTGCCGGCCTTGTTCTTGGTCTGCAGGTCCTCGCCCTTGACCACGAAACCGTAGCCGGCATCCGAGGCGATGACAAAGAGGGCGCTGTCGTCCGGCAGCAACACACACTCGAAGGTCGCCCCCGGTGGTGGGGTCAGCCGCCCGGTCAGCGGCTCGCCCTGGCCACGCGCCGACGGCAGCGAATGGGCGGCCAGGGAGTAACTCCTGCCGGTCGAATCGATAAACACCGCGTACTGGTTCGAACGTCCCGGCGCGGCGGTCTTGAAGCCGTCGCCGGCCTTGTACGACAGGCCGGTGGCGTCGATGTCATGACCCTTGCCGCAGCGTACCCAGCCCTTCTCCGAGATCACCACGGTGACCGGCTCGGTGGGTAGCAGCTCGGTTTCCGACAGAGCCTTGGCCTCGGCGCGGGCGACGATCGGCGAGCGGCGGTCGTCGCCATATTTCTCGGCATCGTCGAGAATTTCCTGGCGTACCAGCTTCTTCAGCTTGGCTTCGCTGCCGAGCAGGGTCAGCAACTTGGCGCGCTCCTTGGCCAGCGCATCCTGCTCGCCGCGAATCTGCATCTCTTCCAGCCGCGCCAGCTGGCGCAGACGGGTTTCCAGGATGTATTCGGCCTGGATATCGGTGAGACCGAAACGCGCCATCAACACCGGTTTGGGCTGATCCTCGGTGCGGATGATATGGATCACTTCATCCAGGTTGAGGAAGGCGATCAGGCGACCTTCCAACAGGTGCAGGCGGTGCTCGACCTTGTCCAGACGGAACTGCAAACGCCGACGCACGGTGCCGACCCGGTATTCCAGCCATTCGCGCAACAACTGGCGCAGGTTCTTCACCTGCGGCTTGCCGTCCAGGCCGATGACGTTGGCGTTGACCCGGTAGCTCGATTCCAGCTCGGTGGTGGCGAACAGGTGTTGCATCAACTCGTCGGCATCGACCCGGTTGGAGCGCGGGATGATGACGATGCGGCACGGGTGCTCGTGGTCCGACTCATCGCGCAGGTCGGCGACCATCGGCAGCTTCTTGGCCTGCATCTGCGCGGCGATCTGTTCCAGCACCTTGGCCCCGGACACCTGATGCGGCAGCGCGGTGACCACGATGTCGCCGTCCTCGACACGGTACACGGCGCGCATGCGCACCGAGCCCTTGCCGGTTTCGTAGATCTTCAGCAAGTCCGCGCGCGGGGTGATGATTTCCGCCTCGGTCGGGTAATCCGGGCCAAGCACATGCTCGCAGAGCTGCTCGACCGTGGCGTCCGGCTGATCGAGCAGGCGGATGCAGGCCGCGGCCACTTCGCGCAGGTTGTGCGGCGGCACGTCGGTGGCCATGCCCACGGCGATGCCGGTGGTGCCATTCAACAGGATGTTGGGCAGGCGCGCCGGCAGGGTCGCCGGCTCGTTGAGGGTGCCGTCGAAGTTCGGCACCCAATCCACGGTGCCCTGGCCCAGTTCGCTCAGCAGCACCTCGGCGTAGCGCGACAGGCGCGCCTCGGTGTAACGCATGGCGGCGAACGACTTGGGATCGTCCGGCGCACCCCAGTTGCCCTGACCGTCGACCAGGGTGTAGCGGTAGCTGAACGGCTGGGCCATCAGCACCATGGCTTCGTAGCAGGCCGAATCACCATGGGGATGAAACTTGCCGAGCACGTCGCCGACGGTACGCGCCGACTTCTTGTGCTTGGAGTCGGCGTCCAGGCCCAGCTCGCTCATGGCGTAGATGATCCGCCGCTGCACCGGCTTGAGACCGTCGCCGATATGCGGCAGCGCGCGATCCATGATCACGTACATCGAGTAATTGAGATAAGCCTGCTCGGTGAAGTCGGCAAGGGAGCGGCGTTCAACACCGTCCAGGCTCAAATCGAGGGGTTCGCTCATGCGTGCCTCATTGATCAGAAAATTTAGTCAAGCGAAGTTGGCTGGCGCAACACCAGGGTGCCGTCGCGCTGGGTAAATTCGAGTTGTTTCAGGGCGCTCATGCCGAGCAGCACCTCGTCGCCGTCCATGCCCGGCGTGATCAGGGCGGCCACGTCGTACAACAGGATCTCGCCGAGCTGCAGACTGGCCAGTTGGGTCCGGTAGCCGACCACGGTGCCATTGGCGGTACGGATCTGCACCGGCGCACCGCGCTGCAGGCCGAGGGATTCGGCCAGGGCGGCGGGTACGGCGACGGCGGTGGCGCCGGTATCGAGCAGCAAGGTCACGCTGGCGCCGTTGATCTGGCCGCCCAGCAGGTAATGCCCGCCGCGACTGCTCAGCAGGCGCACCTCGATATAGCCCTCGCCCTGCACCGACTGCGGCGCCTGGTTCGGGTTATCACGCCGTTCCTCCCATTTGCCGAAGAAGTGCGTGGCCAGCAGCAACGCGGCGGCCCAGGCCAGCACCAGCATCACCCGGCCGATCCGCCGCCCTGCCGTCTGGGTACTCACTTGGCTTGCCCCCAGCCGCCCTTGGGCGCGGCGAAGCGCCAGACGACCGGTCGCTGTTCGCCATCGGCGCGGGTGTGTCGGCCGCTGTCGCTACCGATCCAGGCGCCCTGCTCATCGATCCACAGCGCTTCGGCCAAGCCATAGGCCGGCGGATAACGCCGGGCATCGGTCAAAGCTTCGGCGGCGAACGACCAGCAGCGCTCGACCCCACCATCGCTCAGCTTGCGCCGACAGATGCGGTGGGCCTGACGCTCGAGGGTGAAGAGCTTTTCCTTGTAAAAGGCCAGTCCGGCAAAATCCCGTGCTTGCGCCTCGCCGCCCAACTGCGCTGCCGAGGGTTCGCTACCGCCTTCGCTCATCAGCACGCAACCACCGGTGCAGCGCCAGCTCGAACCGCGCTGGTGCAGCACCAGCAGGCCGCGGTGCCGGCGCTCGGCCGCCAACCACAGACGCTCGCCGGCGGGATCGATCGCTATGCCCTCGAGCAACGCATTGAAGTGCCAGAGCATGCCGCTGGCACGCGCCTGGCGCACCATAGAGTCTGGCAGTTCCAGCCACTGCGGTGCTCCGGCAGGAGGGATCTGCAATACGGCAGCACGCGCCTCGCTGACCAGGTAGCGATTGCCGACGGCATCGCAGGACAAGCCTTCGAAATCCAGATTACCACCACGCAGCAGACCGGTTGCCCAGGTGCGCATGCGCAAGCCCCAAGGAAGCGGTGTCGAAGGCGAGGGCGGGGCGACAAAGTGCTCGACCTCGGCCTGCCAGACGGCATCGCCGGCAGCCAGGCGATACAGGCGGTCATCCTCTCGGTCCGAAACGGCCCAGAGCGCCTCGCCACACCAGGCCAGGCCCGACAGGTTGCCGGCGGCGATGCCATCGATCGGGTGCTCGCTGACCAGCTTCAACTCCTCGAGAACCTGGGGTTCGGCCAGGGCCGGAGCGGCGACCAGCAACAGGGCGACAGCCAGTCGCCGCATCAAAGCAGTACCTCGGCCAGGTTGCCCTTGGACTCCAGCCAGGACTTGCGGTCACCGGCACGTTTCTTCGCCAGCAGCATGTCCATGAGCTCCTGGGTGCCCGGATAATCCGCCAGGGTCAGCTGCACCAGGCGCCGGGTATTGGGGTCCATGGTGGTTTCACGCAGCTGCGGCGGGTTCATCTCGCCGAGCCCCTTGAAGCGGGTGACCTGCGGCTTGCCGCGGCGCTTCTCGGCGACCAGGCGGTCGAGAATACCGTCACGCTCGGCCTCGTCCAGGGCATAGAAGATCTCCTTGCCCAGGTCGATGCGGTACAGCGGCGGCATGGCCACGTAGATGTGCCCGGCATCCACCAGCGGACGAAAATGCTGGACGAACAGCGCGCACAGCAGGGTGGCGATGTGCAGGCCGTCGGAGTCGGCGTCGGCGAGGATGCAGATCTTGCCGTAGCGCAGCTGGGCCAGGTCGTTGGAGCCCGGATCGATGCCGATGGCCACGGCGATGTTGTGCACTTCCTGGGAGGCCAGCACTTCGCCGACATCCACTTCCCAGGTATTGAGGATCTTGCCACGCAGCGGCAGGATCGCCTGGAACTCCTTGTCGCGCGCCTGCTTGGCGCTGCCGCCGGCGGAATCGCCCTCGACCAGGAACAGTTCGGAGCGCATCGGGTCCTGGCCGGCGCAGTCGGCCAGCTTGCCGGGCAGCGCCGGACCCTGGGTGATGCGTTTGCGTTCGACCTTCTTGCCGGCCTTGAGGCGCCGGTTGGCGTTGCTGATCGCCAGCTCGGCGAGCTGCTGACCGAGCTCCGGGTGGGCATTGAGCCACAGGCTGAAAGCGTCCTTGACCACCCCGGAGACGAAGGCCGCGGCCTCGCGCGAGGACAGGCGCTCCTTGGTCTGGCCGGAGAACTGCGCGTCCTGCATCTTGGTCGACAGGACGAAGGCGATGCGCTCCCAGATGTCTTCCGGTGCCAGCTTGACCCCGCGCGGCAGCAGGCTGCGGAACTCGCAGAACTCGCGCATGGCGTCCAGCAGGCCCTGACGCAGGCCGTTGACATGGGTGCCACCCTGGGCCGTGGGGATCAGGTTGACGTAGCTTTCCTGCACCGTATCACCGCCCTCCGGCAGCCACAGCAGCGCCCAGTCGACCGCCTCCTTGTTACCGCTGAGGCTGCCGCAGAATGGCTCGAGCGGCAGGCGTTCGAATTCGCTGACCGCATCCACCAGGTAGGAGCGCAGCCCCTCCTCGTACAGCCACTCGACCCGCTCGCCACTGGCCTTGTCCTCGAAGCTGACGTGCAGCCCCGGACAGAGCACGGCCTTGGCCTTGAGCACATGCTTGAGGCGGCTGACCGAGTACTTGGGTGAGTCGAAATACTTGGTGTCCGCCCAGAAATGCACACTGGTTCCGGTGTTGCGCTTGCCGACCGTGCCGATCACTGCCAGATCGCTGGCCTTGAAGCCATCGGCAAAGGTCATGCGGTATTCGTTGCCATCACGTTTGACCCGCACTTCGACGCGGGTCGACAGGGCGTTGACCACGGAGATCCCGACGCCGTGCAGACCGCCGGAGAACTGGTAGTTCTTGTTGGAGAACTTGCCACCGGCATGCAGCTTGGTGAGGATCAGCTCGACCCCCGAGACCCCCTCTTCGGGGTGAATATCCACCGGCATGCCGCGGCCGTCGTCGACGACCTCCAGGGAGCTGTCCTCGTGGAGAATCACCTGGATCGAGCTGGCGTGACCGGCCAGGGCTTCGTCGACGCTGTTGTCGATGACTTCCTGGGCCAGGTGGTTGGGCCGGCTGGTGTCGGTGTACATGCCCGGGCGCTTGCGCACCGGATCCAGGCCGGAAAGGACTTCGATGGCGTCTGCGTTGTAACTGGCCATGGGCTCTCGGGTCGTTATTAAAGGTCGGAAAAGTCGCTATCGCGCCACAGCTGGGGCGCAATACCGGCGAAGGCAAAGAGCGCGGGCAGGCGCGCAGCAAAACCCTGAAAACCATGATCGCCACCGGCCTGAATACGCAGCGCGCAGGCGCGGTAATAGGCTTGGGCATCGCGATAATCTAGGGTTTCGTCGGCGGTCTGCAACCACACCTGGTAACGGGCGAGATCTTGCGGCGGCGGCACGTCCAACTCGGCCAGGGCCCGCACATGATCGGCCGTCAGCTCCCAGGTTTCACCGCTGTAATAGTTGTGTTGCGGACCCAGATAGCCATCGAAACGCAGATGCGGACGCACCGCCGGATTGATCAACAGCGCGCGCAAGCCATGGCGCTCAGCCAGGTGGGTCGCATAGTAGCCGCCCAGGGAGCTGCCGACCAGCACGGGCCGGCCGAGCTCGGCGATCAGAGCCTCGATCTGGGCAATGGCCCGGCGCGGATGATGGTCCAGGGCCGGCACCCGCAGCTGCGCCGCCAGCCCCATGCGCGTCATGGCACGCGACAACTGGCTGGCCTTGAGCGAAGCGGGCGAGCTGTTGAGGCCGTGGAGATAGAGAATAGATGCAGTCATGGAGCGGGAGGCTACTAGTGCGGAGCCTCTGGCTGCAAGCGGCAAGTAGGTACGCAGGCTGCGCCAGCGCAGCGCCTACAGCGGCTAATAGCCTTTCACCGTGTAATCCACCTCGAAGTCGATCCCGGTCACCCGCGACACGCCGGTATCCAGCCGACCGTCGGCGTGCAGGCGCAGCCAGCGGTAGCCGGGGGCCGTGGTGTCGACCTGGAATTCCTCACTACCAGGGGCGAACTGCACGCAGGTGGAGGGCGACGCCAGCAGGCGCAGACCTTTGTGCACTTGATCGAATTCCTGATGGATATGCCCCCAGAGCAGCGCACGCACCTGACTGAAGCGCTCCAGCACGGCGAACAGCGCCTCGGGGTTGCGCAGGCCGATGGGCTCCATCCAGCGGCAACCGATGGACACCGGATGATGGTGCAGGCAAATCAGGTGGTGGCGCTCCGGCGCTTCGCCGAGCGCGCGTTCCAGCAGGGCCAGCTGTTGCTGATCAAGATAGCCAGGCACCGCACCGGGAATCGACGAATCGAGCAGGATGATGCGCCAATTACCCAGGTCGATCACCGGCTCCAGCAGATCGCTGCCGACGCAGGCGGCCTGCATGGCCGGGACGTCGTCATGGTTGCCGGGAAACCAGCGGGCCGGTGCCGCCAGCACCTCGGTCATCTGCCGAAAGCGCTGGTAGGACGCCAGGCTACCGTCTTGCGACAGATCGCCGCTGGCGAGCATCAGGTCGATCTGCGGCTGCTCTTGCAGCACCCGCTCGATCACCTGCTGCAGGCTGTCCCGGGTATCCAGACCCAATAGCTTGCCGGCCGCTTCGGCAAATAGATGACTGTCGGACAGCTGCACCAGCAGGACCGAGGAATCAGCAGCGGAATTGAGCTCGCTCGGCAAGGCCGTCTCCTTGAGCGGAATGCGTGGATTATGGTGGCTAGTCCGGGCAGCGGTAAACCCGCGAAGCGGGCATGGATCACATAAAAGCAGCTGCAAACTGTCGGCTGACTCGCTCAGGAGACTTCTCGACGCCTATGGCTTGGCGCATGTGGCAGGGTTTAAACCACCGGTTCCAGTTCATGGCCACAGGCCAGGCAATGGCTCAGCCATTCACCGAGGAACAGGTTGAGCTGGGACTTTTCATCCGGCTGATGCATGGCGGCGTTCGGATACGGGTAAATGCTGCGAAAACGCCGGGCGTTCTGCGCGCCTATCACCTCGGCCATGCGCGCATCGTGGTACACCCGCACTTCCAGTTGCGGCACCGGCAACCAGGGCAGGCTGTGCTCCTGGCGCACCCGCACGGTCGAGGTGTAGGGACAGGTCTCCAGCACTTCCAGGCTCAGCACGCCGAGCAGGAGCTCGCCCTGACTCAGGGCGACCCGCCGCGGACATGACACCTTGCGCATGTCCGGCAACAGGCGCATCAAGCGCGCATAGTTGGCTTCACAGGCCGCCTGCAGCTCGATCAAGTCAACCCGATAACGCTCACGCAACAGGTTCACGACCATAACCCCCTCACCTCGACGCGGTTCAGCGCCAGCCACTGCAAGGCGATGATGCTCGCCGCATTGTTGATCCGCCCGTCCTTGACCGCGTCCAGGGCATCTCCCAGCGGCAGGACATGCACCCGAATGTCCTCACCCTCCTCGGCCAGACCATGCACGCCCCCGGCGCCCTGGCTGTTGCAGCGCCCGAGGTAGAGATAGACCCGCTCGTCCGAACCACCGGGCGAAGGAAAGTATTGGGTAATCGGCCACAGCGAGGTCAGGGCCAGGTCGGCCTCCTCCACCGCCTCGCGTAGCGCCACTTGTTCCGGTTGCTCATCGGTGTCGATCAGCCCGGCGACCAGCTCCAGCAGCCAGGGGCTGGCGGACTTGCCCATGGCGCCGACGCGAAACTGCTCGATCAACACCACTTCATCGCGCTGCGGGTCATAGGGCAGCACGCATACGGCATCGTGGCGGATAAACAGTTCGCGACTGAGCGTCGGACCCATTTCGCCAGAAAACTGCAGATGGCGCAGATGCAGGCGATCGAGGCTATAGAACCCGCGAAAGCAGACTTCTCGCTCGATAATTTGCACCGCATCCGGGCCTGGCTTAAAGGTGTCGGTCATCCACGTCTCACTCAATCGGATAATCAGGGCTTTCGCGCATCCTACCCCGGCATCTCGCCTTGCGCAGCCTCTTTGCAGATTAGGCGCTGACTGGGATCATGCAGCGTTATTACGACTGTCGGCCCGATGAACCCCAAGGGCAACCGACAGTCCAACCCAACCACTCCCACCCTCTCTCCGCCTGGCGCAGAACTCAATGTCCCCACGTAAAAAAATCCTGACAATCAGCCTTGGCCTGCTCCTCAGCGCCTGTCAGAGCCTGCTTCCAGGCGATAGCGCGCTGCCGGTGCAACGTGTCGCCTGGGAAAGTATCCAGCCTGGCTGCCGGGACGATACCTGCCCACTGGTGAATATCGACACTCTGATTTTTCCCGACGAAGCGCAACTCAACCAGTTGATCGAACAGCGCCTGCTGCAGATGACCAACGACTCGCCAGACGCGCCCCTGCCGGCCTCGCTGCAGTCCTATGAAAAAGATTTCCTGCAGAGTGCCAAGCGCGGCTGGAACACCTACCTGCAAGCCAAGGTGCGCGAGCAACATGACCAACTGGTGATCATCGAATTTTCCAGCTACCTGTCCACGGGCGGGGCACACGGTATGCCGGGGCGCGGTTTCATCAACTATGACCGCACGCTGCAAAAGGCCCTGAGCCTGCAGGACATGCTGCTACCCGGGCAGACAGATGCGTTCTGGAACCTCGCCGGCCAGGCCCACCAGCGCTGGCTGATAGCCAACCAGCTGGAGCAGGACCCCGAGTATCTCCGCACCTGGCCGTTCGAGCGCACCGAGAACGTCGCCCTCGGTCAGGCCGCCGTGCTGCTGAAATACAACGTCTACAGCATCGCGCCCTACTCCAGCGGGCATCCGCAGCTGACGATCCCCTACAGCCAGCTCCGGGGCATCCTCAAACCGCAATACGTTCCCGCCCGCGACTGAAGGAACCGAAGACCAACTGCAGCACACCGGCCAGCAACAAAGCCGGCAGGGTCGCACCGATCCCGGGCCAGAAACTCGCCAGCACATGATAGATGGTCGCCCCGCAAGCCCAGGCCAGCAGCGTGTCCCAGCGCAACGCCACGCGCGGCGCCAGGTCCGCCCGGCGACGGCGCAGGATGAAGTGGTCGACCAACACCACGCCGAACAGCGGGGCGAACACCGAGCCGATCAGCAACAGGAAGTTCTGGTACTCGGCCAGCGGTGCGAACCAGGCGATCAGGGTGCACAGCGCACCAATCGCCAGCGCCAGCAGTTCGACCCTGAACGGCAGCAGAATACCGACGGAAACCGCCGCCGAATGGATGTCGGCAAAGGCGTTCTCCGACTCATCGAGCAGGATCAGCAGCAACGGAATGCCCAGGCCAGCGCCCGCCAGGGCCAACAGCAAGGCGTTGACTTCGCCGTTGTCGGCAAAGGCCAGGGTGTAAGCCACGCCCAGGCTCATCAACCAGAAGTTGCCGAAGAAGAACCCCAGCGCGGTGCCGCCGAACACCCGTCCGGCCGCCTTGCCGAAGCGCGAGTAATCGGCGATCAGCGGCAGCCAGGACAGCGGCATGGCAATCGCAATGTCGAAGCCCAGGGCAAACGGCATCGAGCCATCGCCAGTGCGCGCCCACAACGCCGCGAGGTCGGCCTTGTCGAACAGGTTCCAGGTCAACCAGAGGCAGGCACCGAGCAGCAGCCAGATGCCCCACTTGCGCAAAATACGCCGCACGAAGGTCAGCGGACCAGCCACCGCCAGCAGGGTCGCCAGACCACCAAACAACAGGGTCCACAGACCCGGGCTGTTCCACAGGCTGCCTTCGCCGAAGGCCCGCACCGCCAACACGCTGGCGGCATCGCGCATGACGATGATCTCGAATGCGCCCCAGCCGACCAGTTGCAAAAGATTGAGCAAGGCCGGCACCACGGCCCCCTTGCTGCCCAGGCTGAGCTTCAGCGCCGCCATGGATGACAGCCCGGTATCAGCGCCAATCACCGCGACCGAACCCAACAGCAACACCCCGACAGCCGTACCACAGGCAATCGCCAGCAGCGCGCCGCTCAGGCCCAGGCCCGGCGCCAGCAAGGCGCCAAGCTGCAGCACCATCAGGCCGATGCCCAGGGAAAACCACAGGGAAAACATGTCGCGCGCGCCAAACACACGCTGCCCGATCGACACCGGCAAATGCGGTGAGTAATTCGTTGGGGGGTTCACAATGAGGAGGGTCTCGAAGAACTGAATAGGCGACGCCAGGAGCAGGCTCCTGACGCCGGGTAACGCGTCAGACCTGCTTGTAGATCAACGAACCTTCATCCTTGAAACGCCCGGACTGCTCGGCGAAACCGGCCTCGATGGCCTTCTGCTCGTCGGTCAGACCATGCGCCTTGGCGTAGTCGCGCACTTCCTGGGTAATCTTCATCGAGCAGAACTTCGGTCCGCACATGGAGCAGAAATGCGCGACCTTGGCCGAGTCCTTGGGCAGGGTCTCGTCGTGGTAGCTGCGTGCGGTGTCCGGGTCCAGGCCGAGGTTGAACTGGTCCTCCCAACGGAATTCGAAACGCGCCTTGGACAGGGCGTTGTCGCGGATCTGCGCGCCCGGATGGCCTTTGGCCAGGTCGGCGGCGTGGGCGGCGATCTTGTAGGTGATGATCCCGGTCTTGACGTCATCCTTGTTCGGCAGGCCCAGGTGTTCCTTGGGCGTGACGTAGCAGAGCATGGCGCAGCCGAACCAGCCGATCATCGCCGCACCGATGCCGCTGGTGATGTGGTCGTAGCCTGGGGCGATGTCGGTGGTCAGCGGGCCGAGGGTGTAGAACGGCGCCTCGTCGCAGCATTCCAGCTGCTTGTCCATGTTCTCCTTGATCAGTTGCATCGGCACGTGGCCGGGACCTTCGATCATGCACTGCACGTCATGCTTCCAGGCGATCTTGGTCAGCTCGCCGAGGGTTTCCAGCTCGCCGAACTGCGCCGCGTCGTTGGCGTCGGCGATCGAGCCGGGACGCAGGCCATCGCCCAGCGAGAAGCTGACGTCGTAGGCCTTCATGATCTCGCAGATGTCTTCGAAGTGGGTGTAGAGGAAGTTCTCCTGGTGATGCGCCAGGCACCACTTGGCCATGATCGAGCCGCCGCGGCTGACGATACCGGTGACCCGCTTGGCGGTCAGCGGCACATAGCGCAGCAGCACGCCGGCGTGGATGGTGAAGTAGTCGACGCCCTGCTCGGCCTGTTCGATCAGGGTGTCGCGGAACAGCTCCCAGGTCAGGTC
>NZ_JAWVXU010000014.1:0-165448 GCF_033723075.1 Pseudomonas sp. | reverse complement strand
TGCAGGTCGTTGCTGAGCACGTTGCCGCTGATCGGCGTCAGCGTGTCTTCGGCAATGCTGTGGCTGTCGTCCACCGCGTTGGGCACATCGTCGAATATCTCGATGATGAGACTCGTCGGTGCCGATGACTGTGAGCCGTCCGAGGCGCTCAAGACGAATACGCCAGTTGGGTTACCGGAGCCGCTATCGGCAGGACTGGTCAGCTCATAGCTATAGCTGACCAACCCAGTCACACCGTCGTAGCCGGTGATGGTGAGCTCGCCATGCTCACCGACAAAACTTACGCCCACCAAGCTAACGATGGACACCGTCACGCCGTTAATGGTGAGGCTCTGCAGAGCGCTTAGCCCGTCGGCATGCGCCAATCGGAAAGTACCACTGGCAAACTCGCCGTCCGAATCCGCATTCGAACCCGTTGCCAGAGCGGATTCCGATACCGATTGGCGTTCACCCAGAATAACTTGAGGAATGCCCGGTTCCTCATCCGGCAACTCGTCAGCCTGTTCGATATCCGGCTCGGGAAACTCGGGAGCGAAACCCAGGCCCTCGGTAGGGAAACCGATGACCGGTTCAAGGGCTCCGGCAGTTTCACCCAACAAGACGAACGAATGGCCACCACCGCCTGCGCCACCCGTCCCAGGCCCGGCAGCCGTGGCTGCAAGAGCGGTGGTCGGGTCGACGCCGGCTTCAATGGCCGCCTGTAGTTGCTCGACTTCGCTCAGGTCCTGTTCGCTAGCCGCTGTTTGCGACGCCGGCGCTACGCCGCCGTCACCGCGCATACCTGCCAGCAGTTGCGTGTCGAGCATCAGGTTGCTGTCACGCCCGAGGGTCAGCTCGCCACCTCCGGCCAAGGCGATGGCTACCGCACCACCCGCCCCGGTAACCAACTGTTCACCGGCGAAAACCCGGTCACCTTCGACAAGGGGCCGACGCGTTCCATCGCCAGCTACCACAAAAACCTCGCCGACAACCTGACTGACGATACCGATCAAAGTAGCCATGAGTCCTTCCTCACTACAGCTGCCAGCCACCGCTGACACGCCTGAAAAGGGTCAATGCACCTTTCCAAACACCGGGCGCGACACAAGAAGCAACTGAGTGAAATGAAACGGCATACCTGCTCTGCAAAAGCGCCAAAAAAATAACGCATCTTGGCTGCCGTACTACTCCATCAGAACCATCCCCGCCCTAGGTATTGCGAATCGTGCTCGACCGCCTGTTATCGTCACGCACAAAGCGGATAACCCGCGAATTACGCGACCTTTGATATAAACAATGGTCCCGCTTTTCCAGACCGCATAAGATTTTTTCCTCATAAAGCTTGTGAGAATTTTTTCTTAGGCTTTGCTTAAAGATGTTCTTAGCTGTGTTGTTAAAAACCTGAAACGGTTTTATAAGAAAAAAGTCAAATATCTGACGGCAAGAACATAACGGTAGAAAAGGAGATTCATCACATGCGAGTTCTCAATCCTCTGTGGAGCAGCATGCTGCTGGCTCTGACGTGTTCCCATGGCCAGGCGATGACATTAACCGAAGCGATTCAAAGCACCCTGGACAACCACCCTGAAATCCATGCGGGAATCAACAACCGCCTTTCTTCAGACGAAGAAGTGAAGATCGCCAAAGGCGGCTATCTGCCGACTGTTGACCTGCTCGTCGGTTACGGCCGGGAACATACAGACAGCCCCAGCACCCGGGCATTGGGCGATCACAACACCGAAACGCTCAACACTCGCAACGCCGAACTGCGCCTGCGGCAGATGCTGTTCGATGGTTTCAACACCCCCAATGAAGTCGCACGCACCGAAGCGGTAGTGAACTCGCGGGCCTACCGGGTACTTGGCACGACAGAGAGCCTGGCACTGCGCACCGTCGAGGTTTATCTGGATATCCTCAAGCGCCGTGAAATGGTCGATCTGGCCAAGAACAACCTGCTTGCCCACCAACGCATCACCGATCAAATCGATCTGCGCAGTCGCCAAGGCGTCGGCAGCACTGCCGACTTCGACCAATCCAACGCACGCCTGGCCCTGGCGGAAAACAACCTCTACACCGAGCAGGTCAATCTGGCGGATGCCGAGGCGAACTTCATCAGCACCACCGGTCGCATGCCGGACGAGCTGGTAGCCCCGGTCTCGATTCGCAACGCCTTGCCAGAAGACTTGAACGCTGCCCGGCAGGCGGTTATGCAAAACAACCCCTTCCTGAAATCGGCGCAAGCCGACGTGCAGGCCGCCGAAAAGCAGTATGAGGTTGCCAAATCACCGTTCTACCCCCGCTTCGATGTCGAACTGGCGACCAACGCCAACGACAACATCCAGGGCGATGAAGGCCACTACAACAGCTGGCGGGCCGCCGTGGTAATGAACTACAACCTGTTCAATGGCAATCGCGACAAAGCGCGCTTGCAATCCTCTGCCCACCAGATCAACGAATCGATGGACATTCGCAACAACGCATTGCGCGTGCTCAACGAAAACCTTGCGCTGGCCTGGAACGCCATGGAAAACGCCCTTCTGCAAACCCCGAAGGCGCGCGACTATGCCGACTACACCACCCGGGTTCGCGAGGCCTATCAGCAGCAATTCAGCCTGAGCCAGCGCACCCTGCTCGACTTGCTGGACAGTGAGAACGAACTCTTCACCGCCAACCGTCGCTACACCGAAGTGCGCTACACCGAAGAGTTCGCCATGTACCGCGTGCTGGCTGCCATGGGTGACCTGCTGCGCCAGCAACAGGTGGTTATTCCGGCCGAGGCTGTAGCCCTTTCCGATGTAAAGAGCGAGGCACGCCTGCCGGAAATCAAGTAGTACCGGTCAAGGAGTAGTAAATCGTGACGACAATGGAAAGGGCTGGCCCCACCAGCGATCCACGCTTGAGCCATGACGATCCATTGTTGGACGGCTTGCTGATCCTCTGCAAGCTCCATGGCTGTACCGCCAGCCGTGGCAGCCTGAGCGCCGGTTTGCCGATGCCGGAACAACGCCTGAGTGCCGACCTGCTGCCGCGTGCAGCTGCGCGGGCAGGTTTGCAAGGCCGCTTGCTGCGCCGCGAACTGACGGCCATTTCGGCCCTGAATCTGCCGGTGCTGCTCTTGCTCAAGGACGGGCGCAGCGCAGTTCTGCGCAAATGGCTGGACAGCGATCAGGCGCTGATTCTGCCGTGCGAAGCAGACGGTGGTGAACAGCGCGTTACGCGCGAGCAACTGGCCGAGGGCTACAGTGGGCAGGCATTCTTCGCCCGCCCACGACATGCCCTGGAAGACGCTCGCACACCACTGCTACCACGCATCGACGCCTGGTTCCGCGATACGCTCAAGCTGTCCCGCTGGCTGTATGCCGATGCCATGCTGGCCAGCCTGCTGGTCAACGTGCTTGGTCTGATGGTGCCGCTGTTCGTCATGCAGACCTACGACCGTGTGGTGCCCAACCAAGCCACCTCAACCCTCTGGGTGCTGGCCATCGGCCTGTTCATCGGCACCTCCTTCGAACTGCTGCTGCGGGTGCTGCGCGCCAATCTGCTGGACAGCGCGGGCAAGAAGACCGACGTGGTGCTCTCAGCCACCCTGTTCGAACGCATCACCGGCATGTCCATGAAGGCGCGTCCGGCCACTGTCGGCGGCTTCGCGCAGAACATCCACGACTTCCAGGGCCTGCGCGAATTCCTTACTGCGGTGACCCTGACCAGCCTCATCGACCTGCCTTTCGCCCTGCTGATGATAGTGGTGATCGGCTTGCTCGGCGGCTCGTTGGTCGCCATTCCGCTTCTGGCCTTTCCGCTCACGGCGATCTTTGCCCTGATCATTCAGGGCCGCCTGCGCGACACCGTGCAACGCAGCCTGGCATTGGGTGCGGAGCGCCAGGCCCTGTTGATCGAAACCCTCGGCGGTCTGGAAACCCTCAAGGCCTGCGGCGCAGAAAGCGAACGCCAGCACCAGTGGGAAACCACCCATGGCGCCCTGACCCGGCTGGATACCCACGCCCGCTTCCTCTCATCGCTGGCCACCAACGGCACCCTGTTTCTCCAGCAATGCGCCGGCATGGCCATCATCATCACCGGGGTTTACGCGATCATCGCGGGCGACATGAGCGTCGGCGCGCTGATCGCCTGCTACATGCTCAATAGCCGGGTGCTGGCGCCGCTCGGCCAGGTTGCCGGGCTGATCACCCGCTACCAGCAGGCGCGCCTGACCATGAAGAGTACCGATGCCCTGATGGGGTTGCCGCAGGAACGCCAGACCAAGCAGCGGCCGCTGGAGCGCACCCTGCTGAAGGGGGGCCTCAATGTGCGCCAGGTCAGCTTCAGCTACCCCGGCCAGAGCAGTCCGGCACTGGCCAAAGTCAGCCTGCGCCTGAACGCTGGCGAGCGCGTCGGCATCATCGGCCGCAGCGGCTCGGGCAAGAGCACCCTGGCCCGCCTGCTGATGGGCTTCTACACCCCGGATGAAGGGCAAATCCTGCTCGACGGACTGGATCTGCGCCAGCTCGACGTGGCCGACCTGCGCCACCAGATCGGCTACGTTGCGCACGACCTGCCGTTATTGGCCGGCAGCCTGCGCGACAACCTGACCCTCGGCGCACGCTATGTCAGCGACGCGCGCATGCTCGAAGTGGCCGAGCTGACCGGCGTCGGTGAACTGGCCCGGCAGCACCCGCAGGGCTTCGATCGCCCGGTCGGCGAGCGTGGCCAACAACTCTCCGGCGGCCAGCGCCAAGCCGTGCTGCTGGCCCGCGCGCTGCTGCTCGATCCACAGATTCTGCTGTTCGACGAGCCGACCAGCGCGATGGATAACACCAGCGAGGAAATCCTGCGCAACCGCCTGCACACCTGGGCCCAGGGCAAGACCCTACTGCTGATCACCCACCGCAGTTCGATGCTCAGCCTGGTCGACCGCCTGGTGGTTCTGGACAACGGCCATATCGTTGCCGATGGCCCGAAAGAGGTGGTGATCGAAGCCTTGCGCAAGGGCCGCGTCGGCCCGGCAGCAGAATAGGAAGGTACTTATGCAACCGCATCGAGCCATCCTCGCCTACTTCGCCAGCCTGGGCAGGCGCAAGCAGGACACCGAGTTCATGCCGGAAGTCGAGGGGGCAATTCTCGAGGATTCTCCCTGGATGTCGCGAATCACCATCTGGGTGGTCTGTGCCTGCCTGATCGCTGCCTTGCTCTGGGCTCATTTTGCCGTGCTCGAAGAAGTCACCACCGGCGAGGGCAAAGCGATTCCCTCGAGCAAAATCCAGGTCATCCAGAACCTCGAGGGTGGCATCGTCAGTGAAATATTCGTGCGCGAAGGCCAATTGGTGAGCAAGGACGATGTACTGCTGCGGCTTGACGACACGCGGTTTCTCTCGAACAAGGGCGAGACCGAAGCAGATCGCCTGGCACTGATAGCCCGTATCGAACGACTGACCGCCGAAGCCGAAGGCCGGCCCATCGCCATGCCCGAAGAAATCACCCGCACGGCAGCGCAACTGGCCGAGGACGAACGGGCCCTCTACCGCTCGCGGCAACAACGTCTGCACAGCGAACAACGAACACTCGGCGAACAGCTGCTGCAGAAAACCCAGGAGCTCGCGGAATTTCGCTCCAAGGCTCAGCAATACAGCTCCAGCCTGGGCCTGATTCAGCAAGAGCTGAACATGTCGCAACCCTTGGTAGCCTCCGGGGCAATTTCCCCGGTGGAAATACTCCGCCTGCGCCGCAGCGCGGTCGAAATGCGTGGTTCACTGAATGCAACCAACCTGGCCATCCCCAGGGCGGAAGCGGCGGTCAACGAAATCAAGAGCAAGATCGAGGAATCCGAGCTGGGCTTTCGCTCCGAGGCCTTCAAGGAGCTCAATGATGCCCGCACCGAACTGAAGAAAATCACCGCCTCCAGTTCGGCGATTCAGGACAGGGTCAGCCGCACCACCGTGCTGTCTCCGGTCAACGGCGTCATAAAACAATTGAAGATCAACACCATTGGCGGCGTCGTCCAGCCAGGCAGCGACATGCTGGAAATCGTACCGCTGGAAGACAATCTACTGATAGAGGCCAAGGTGCGCCCGCAGGATGTAGCCTTTCTCCATCCGGGGCAGAGGGCCATGGTCAAGTTCAGCGCCTACGACTACACCATCTATGGCGGACTCAGGGCCAATCTGGAACTGATCAGCGCCGACACCATCACCGATGAGGAAGGCAACAGCTTCTACCTGATCCAGTTGCGTACGGATAAAAGCCACCTGGGCAGCGATGAGCATCCCTTGCTGATCATTCCCGGCATGATCGCCACCGTGGACATCATCACCGGCGAGAAAAGCGTGCTGGACTACCTGCTCAAACCCGTGCTCAAGGCCCGTGCCGAAGCGTTGCGCGAGCGCTAGAAGTCAATGATGGAGAGCCGCAAAGCGTTTTTGTAGCCGGATGCGATCCGGGGAAATCCTGCGCCTACCAAGCCGTTCCCGGATTTCATCCGCGCTACAAGAGCGCGCAATCCCTTAGCCTGGATAAGCGCAATCCGGGTAGCGTAACCCGGTTTGCGCCAAGGCTGCTCCGGGCTACAAAGCTGTTGGTGTCAATCCGCGGGTTAATACTTGAGAGTTTGTGAAAAACTGCGACCGCCTCCAGACGCCCGCTGCTGACGTTGCGCTCGATATTTTCACAACATCCGAGGCTATGCACCATCGCGGTGATTGCGCAGGTAAGTCTGCTCGCCCATCGCCGCGATCTGTCCTTCGATCAAGGCCTCGAACGGCTTGAGCAACGCATCGAATTGCGCTGGCGCCTCCAGGATATCCAGCGCACAGACAACCGCCTCTATGGTCGACAAAGCCCCCGGCATTGGCGCCTTGCGCAAGCGATAGCGCGACTGCAGTCCGGGCGCGAGCGTGACTCGCGGCAACGCCGCCAGCAGCGGATTGCAGTGCAACAATTTGCGCGCCTTGCGCCAGGTGCCGTCTGGTACCACCAGCAACAACGGCTGCTCGTCAACCCGTTCGACGAATTGCGCCAGCGGCAGCGCACCCTCCCCCGGAAACAACAGACAAGCCTGGTAACCCGGCTGCGCCAGCAACCCGGCTAAATCCTCAAACACCTCGCCAACGCGCAACTCGGCGTTGCTCAGACCCAGCGCCGCCAAACGCGCGGTATTCAGTGCATGCCTGACCTCGCTCGGGTGCTGCAGGACCAACACCCGCGTACGGCTCGACAACTGCGGGATCAGCGCACATAAACAGTGGCCTCGCGGGCGGCAACAGCGCGTGCAATGGGGGCGTGACATCGGCATCTCCTTGGCCGAACAGTTTGCCACAGGCCCAGCTGCAAGCCACTTGCCCAAACATATCGAAAGGCGGTTTGCGCTATGCCAGCGCCTTCGATGCAGGAGCCACCAGAGTCAAACGATCCCCTTGGCGCCAAGCTATTCACATAAGGGATCGCATCCGTTCCGGGGGCAATGCCCTGCACGTAACCCGGATGCAATCCCGGGCAGGATGCCGGCGCGAGATTCGGATTTCATCCGGGCGACAAAAATGCTGCTCACCTGGCGTCAATCAGCAGAATTGCCTGACTGCCGATCCTTACAGATGAGCAGCCTGCTGTCAGCGATTGAACCGCTCGGCCAGGCTGTGCAGGTAGTCGGCCATCTGCTCCAGCTCCTTGCCGACGGTTGCGCCCTGGTGTGCCTGCCCGGCGCTCTGGTCGGACAGTTGGGCAATCCGGGTAATCTGCCGGCTGAGGTCCTCGGCCACGTGGCTTTGCTCCTCCGAGGCGGCAGCAATCTGCTGACTCATGCCGGTGATACGGCTGACTGACGTGCTGATGCCATCCAGCGCCGAGCGCACCGCTTCGACGCTCTGTACACTCGCGCGCGAGATCTCCTCACCCCTGCCCGCGGTAACCACCGCCCGTTCGGCACCGGCGCGCAGGGAGGCGATGATCTGGTGAATTTGCTCGGTCGACTCGCGAGTACGCGCAGCCAGTGCCCGCACCTCGTCGGCTACCACGGCGAAACCACGCCCCTGTTCACCCGCACGCGCCGCTTCGATGGCGGCATTGAGCGCGAGCAGGTTGGTCTGTTCGGCAATCGCGGTGATCACATCGGCCACACTGCCGATCGACTGGGTCGAGCTGGCCAGATCATTCACCGCCTGGCCAATATCGACTACCGACTTGGCCATATGCTGCATCGACAGCAGGCTGTCTGCGGCCAGTTGCAGGCCTTGCTTGGCCAACCCATCCGCTTCTTCGGCCGCATGGGAGGTGTTCTGCACGTTGTGCGTGACCTCCTGAATGGTCGCGGCCATCTGGTTGATCGCGGTGGCCGACTGATCGGCCTCGCTGCGCTGCTGATCGAGCATCTCGGCACCGGAACGCGACAGCTGCGCCGACTGCGCCGCATGTTTCTTGACGTTGATGCCGGCATCTTCCAGGCGGGTAAGCGCCGTCTGCAAACGCGCCTCTTCGCTGAACATCGCCATATCCAGCAGGGCTTGGGCGCCACGATTGTCGCTATAGGTCAAGGCCACCAAGCTGCTGGTGAAGGCTTTGGGGTGTTCGGCCAGGGTTCGCCGAATCGACTGATTACTACTGGATAGTTGATAGACGCCCAAAATAAACAAGGTTGCCGCGATGAAGGTCAGCAACCAGGGGCCCGCAACCAACCAATGCGCCGCAAAAATCGTCAGGCCGGCGAGAATCAGTGGCCAGGAGCGAACCAGGCCCTGAGTCCAGGACTCGAACACCGGTATCGCTGACTTGCCAGCCCGGAGTCGTGCATAGAGCGCCTCGGCCCGGCGCTTCTGTGCCTCGCTGGGCAAGGTGCGTACCGACTCGTATCCGGACACCTTGCCACCTTCATAAATCGGCGTGACATAAGCGCTTACCCAGTAGAAGTCACCGCTTTTCGCACGGTTCTTGACGATTCCCATCCAGGGTTTGCCCTGTTTGATGGTTTCCCACATCTGGGCAAATACCATTGCCGGCATATCGGGGTGGCGCACCTGATTGTGCGGATTGCCGATCAGCTCTTCCCGGGTAAAACCGCTGATGGCGACGAAAGCATCGTTGCAGTAGGTGACGTTGCTATTGAGGTCGGTGGTTGAAATCAGTCGCTCGTGGGCGGCAAAGGTTCTTTCCCGCTGTGTCACCGGAAGATTCTGGCGCATCGCATGCAATCCCTGTTGTTGATGAATTTTATGTCCCTATTCATGACGCTTCCTGATTAGCAATGAGGCTCAGCAACTACCTCCAGCGATCCTTTGCGAACTGACCGGGAGTCAAAAATCACCGTTTTACCCGCAGGTGTTTGGCACGGTGAGCGGGGAAGTCGCCGTACCGAAGTCCCGGCCGGCAGGCGATGGCTCCGGCAGAGTTCATTGCTAATCAGGTGGTTTTTAGTTCACACACGCCTCTTACATTGAGAAAGACCTTGCATGGTTGGTGGTCTGAATCGCTCGCCGCGCGATGCGCACCAGCACAGGGTAGCGGCTGAAAACTGCGGGTTATTTACGGCTGGCCTCACTGTGTTCGCGCGCAGTATTTAATCGCGATCTCGATTGAGCACACGATTCCGCGAGATTGCGGCGAACCAGAGTAAAAACCATCTCACTGGAGTAAAGCAGAGTCGGTGCGCTGTCGCACAGATGAGCACCTGATTAGCAAACAACTACCGCCAGGGTTCTTCGCGAACGAACCAGGAGGCGAATATCACGGGGTTACCCGCATTTGTTTGGCACAGTGAACTGGAAAATCGCCTGCTGTGATCCCCAGCCGACTTGCGCTGGCTCGGGCAGAGGTTCATGGCTAATCAGGTAACGCTCAGGGGTTGTGAAAATATCGAGCACCGTCGCGAGACCGTACCCAGGCGCTCACGTAGCGCAACGCCGCAGCGGGCGCTGGAAGGCGGCCGCAGTAGGCGAGAGTTTATTCACAAGCGTTCAGGTCTAGCACCACAGGTGGTAATACGCCATGTCGGCACGAACGTTAAAACAGCTCAACCTGCCACCCTGCCTCAGCGAGCGTTGAGCTGCGCTTTCAGCAAGTCCCTGAAGGTCTGGATCAGCGGCTCGCGCGAACGCCCGCGGCGCAGGATCAGAGAAAACGGCGCCTGATAGCCGAAGGTCGCCGGCAGCAATACACGCAAGCGCCCCTGATCGACCCAGGGCTGTGCGTAGTGTTCCGGCAGGTAGCCGATGTAGGCGCCGGACAGCACCAGGATCAGCTGCGCTTCCATCGACTCCACCGTCGCTGCGCTGTGCTTGAAACCATGCCGCGCCAGTTCGGCCTGACTCCAGTAGCCGCGACCAACCATGCGTTGCTGGGCAATCACCTCCTCGGGGATGCGCCGCTCGCCGAACAGCGGATGACGCTCGCTGCAGTACAACCAGTGCTGCTCGCGGTACAACGGCTGATAGACCAGGCCGTTCATCCGCGTGGAAAAAGCGCCGATGGCCAGGTCCAGGCGGTTGTCCAGCACCGCCAGTTGCAACTCATAGGGGCTCATCACCGACAGGTGCAGGTGCACGGCCGGGTGCTCCTGACTGTAAGCGCCAATCACTTCGGCCAGCGGCAACGCCGGGTCACCGACGGTGGAGTCGAGTACGCCCAGGTTGAGGGTGCCGCGCAGTTCGCCCTTGAGCGCGGCGGAGTAGCGCTCGAAACCCTCCAGTTCCCCGAGCAGGCGCAGGGTTTCCTGGTAGAACAGCTCGCCTTTGCTGGTCAGGCTGAAGCCGCCACGCCCGCGATGGCAGAGGCTCAGGCCGAGCTGACCTTCCAGCTGACTCATGTAGGTGCTGATCGCCGAAGTCGACAGGTTTAGCTCCTGCTGCGCCGCGGCGAAACCCTGCTGGCGCACCACGCTGACGAAGATGCGCAGCAACTTGAGGTCGGGCAGAGTTTGGCTCATCGATCAGGGGTCCTCGCAGGATGAGACGGGCTACGCAGGTTAGACGCGTAGCGGCGTAACCCATGGCATGGCGGCATGGGGTAGCGCTGCACTCAACCTGCGCGGCCCGACCTGGGCGGTCCCACTCATGCTACAGAAGCGGCCGATAGTTTAGAAATTTCTGAACTAAGTTTTTGCCTGCAGCGATTTGTCGCAGGGACGACCTGGTCAAGAATCCGCCCAACGACTCCAATAACCACAAGAACTCCGAGGCCTAGCTATGGACAAGATTCTGCACCAGCCCCTGGGCGGCAATGAGATGCCCCGTTTTGGTGGCATAGCCACCATGATGCGCCTGCCGCATATCCAGACGTCCGTCGAGCAGCGCGATCTCGATGTCGGCTTCATCGGCGTACCGCTGGATATCGGCACCTCGCTGCGTTCCGGCACCCGCTTCGGCCCGCGCGAGATCCGCGCCCAGTCGGTGATGATCCGCCCTTACAACATGGCCACCGGCGCCGCCCCCTTCGACTCGCTGAACGTGGCCGACATCGGCGACGTCCCGATCAATACCTTCAACATGCTGGAAGCGGTACGCATCATCGAGGAGTTCTACGACAACGTTCTCGAACACGGGATCATCCCGCTGACCCTCGGCGGCGACCACACCATCACCCTGCCGATCCTGCGCGCGTTGAAGAAGAAGCACGGCAAGGTCGGCCTGGTACATATCGACGCCCATGCGGATGTCAACGATCATATGTTCGGCGAGAAAATCGCCCACGGCACCACCTTCCGCCGCGCCGTCGAGGAAGACCTGCTCGACTGCGACCGCGTGGTGCAGATCGGTCTGCGTGCCCAGGGCTACACCGCCGAGGACTTCAACTGGAGCCGTAAGCAGGGCTTCCGTGTGGTCCAGGCCGAAGAATGCTGGCACAAATCCCTGGCGCCGTTGATGGCGGAAGTGCGCGCCAAGGTCGACGGCGGCCCGGTCTACCTGTCGTTCGACATCGACGGCATCGACCCGGCCTGGGCGCCAGGCACCGGCACCCCGGAAATCGGCGGCCTGACCACCATCCAGGCGATCGAGATCATTCGCGGTTGCCAGGGTCTGCAGCTGATCGGCGGCGATCTGGTCGAGGTCTCGCCGCCCTACGACACCACCGGCAACACCTCGTTGCTCGGGGCCAACCTGCTCTACGAAATGCTCTGCGTATTGCCGGGTGTGCAGCACCGCTGAAGCTAACCCGGATTTTTTATACTGAACGGGCACCGCGTGCGGTGCCCGCGCACTACAACAATAAAATAGGGTGCCAAGATGAACTCTGAACAAGCCATGCCCCTGCTGGACGACCAACCACCAGCGGATACGTCCTACAGCCTGCGCCAGCTGCTGATCTTCCTGATCCCCTCGCTGCTCGGCGTACTGTTGTTTCTCACCCCAATCGTCTACGACGGCAAGGTCACCATCGGCCTCGGCGTAATGGCCGATGCCCTGAAGACCTCGTTGAGCGCCTGGTTGCCGGCCATCGCCACCGGCCTGTTGCTGTTCTCCGCCGCCCTCGGCCTACTCGGCTCGGCCCTCAAGCCGCGCTGGCTCACCCAGCGCCACACGCTCAACGAGCTGTTCAACCTGCACCCGCTATGGCTTGGCCTGCGTGTGCTTGGCGCAATTTTCGCGGCAATGACCTTCTGGCAGTTCGGCCCGGAGTGGATCTGGAACGCCAACACCGGCGGCGTGGTATTGAAAGACCTGGCCCCGGTGCTGATCACCTTCTTCCTGGTCGCTGGGCTGATCCTGCCACTGCTCACCGACTTCGGCCTGATGGAATTCTGCGGCACCCTGGTACGCAATGTGTTCCGCAAGATCTTCGGCCTGCCGGGCCGCTCGGCCATCGATGCCATCGCCTCCTGGCTCGGCTCGGGCACCGTCGGCGTACTGATCACCGCCCAGCAATACCAGAAGGGTTTCTACAGCGCCCGGGAAGCGGCGGTGATCGCCACCAATTTCTCGGTCGCCTCGATCGCCTTCAGCCTGCTAATCACCAGCTTCATGAAGCTCGACCATCTGTTCGTACCTTTCTACCTGACGGTAGTGGTGGCCGGCCTGGCTGCCGCCATCATCACCCCGCGCATCCCGCCGCTGTCGTGGAAGAAGGACGACTACGTCGCCGGTGTCGGCAAGCAGATCAAGGAAGACGTCCCCACTGGCAGCTCGCTGTTGCGCTGGGGCGTGCTGCAGGCGGTGAAACGCGCCAACAACAACCCTTCGCCGGCGCAGATGGTCAAGGTCGGCGTGCATAACGTGGTGGATATCTGGCTCGGCCTGCTGCCGCTGGTGATGGCAATCGGCACCGTTTCCCTGGCGATTGCCGAGTACACGCCGATCTTCAACTGGCTGTCCTACCCCCTGGTACCGCTGCTCGAAGCCCTGCAACTACCGGAAGCCGCCAAGGCCGCGCCAGCCATGCTGGTGGGTTTTGCCGACATGTTCCTGCCGGCGGTGCTGGGCAAGGGCATCGAGAGCGAGCTGACCCGCTTCGTGGTGGCCTGCGTGTCGCTGACCCAGTTGATCTATATGTCGGAAGTCGGCGTACTGATCATCAAGGCCAAGCTGCCGCTGAACCTGCTCGAACTGTTCGCCATCTTTATCATCCGCACCCTGATCACCCTGCCGATCATCGCGCTGATGGCCCACTGGATAGTCGGTTGAGAGGCAGCGTCAAACTCAAACCGTAGGAGCGCGGAGGGACGCCTAGTTCCATGCCCGCGAACACCGCGCGGCATGCAAGCATCGCGGGCGCGGCCCGCTCCTACGATGCTATCCAGGCAATCAACAGGACTCGATTACATGACCACTTGCGGCGAATTTCTCGTCAAACAACTCGAAGCCTGGGGCGTCGACACCGTGTTTGGCATTCCCGGCGTACACACCGTCGAGCTGTACCGCGGCTTGCCGCACAGCAACATCCGCCACATCACCCCGCGTCACGAGCAAGGTGCCGGCTTTATGGCCGACGGTTATGCGCGCGTCTCGGGTAAGCCGGGGGTGTGCTTCATCATCACCGGGCCGGGCATGACCAACATTCTCACGGCCATGGGCCAGGCCTATGCGGACTCGATCCCGATGCTGGTGATTTCCAGCGTCAACGAGCGCAACCGTTTAGGTCTGGGCAAGGGTTACCTGCACGAACTGCCCAACCAGCGCGCCATGACCGCCGGCGTCACCGCCTTCAGCCATACCCTGATGAGCGTCGAGGAACTGCCTGGCGTGCTGGCACGCGCCTTTGCCGTGTTCGAGGGCGAACGACCGCGCCCGGTGCACATCGAGCTGCCACTGGACATCATCACCGCGCCGGCAGATCACATGCAGCTGGCGCCACGACCGAGCATCCAGCGTCCGTCACCCAATCGCGCACTGATCCGCGAAGCGGCGGCCATGCTGAAAAACGCCAAACGCCCGCTGCTGCTGCTCGGTGGCGGCTGTGTCAGCGCGCAAGCCGAGGCCCGCGCCCTGGCGGTGGCCCTGGATGCGCCGACCGCGCAGACCATCAATGCCAAGGGCTTGCTGCCGCCGGGCCATCCACTGTTGCTCGGCAGCAACCAGTCGCTGCTGCCAGTGCGCCAACTGGCGCAAGAAGCGGACGTGGTACTGGCCATCGGCACCGAGCTGGGCGAGACCGACTACGACGTGGTGTTCGACGGCAACTTCCAGCTGAGCGGCCAACTGATCCGCATCGATATCGACGCCCAGCAGCTGCAACGCAACTTCACCCCGAGCCTGGCGATCCAGGGCGATGCACGCCTGGCCATGCGTATGCTGATGGCCGAGCTGAATCCCGGCGAGCTACGCGCCAACAGCCCGGGCGCCATGCGCACCGCCGCCGTGCAGGCGCGGCTGGCCGAGGATTTTTCCGGTTGGGCGCATTACCGCCAGCTGTTCGACACGCTGCTGGAAACGCTTCCCGACGCGCGCTTCGTCGGCGACTCGACCCAGACCGTGTACAGCGGCAACCACCTGGTCGAGCTGGACGGAGCGCGGCGCTGGTTCAATGCCTCCACCGGCTACGGCACCCTGGGTTACGGCCTGCCGGCGGCGATCGGCGCCAAACTGGCCGAACCGGGCCGCCCGGTGATCAGCCTTATGGGCGACGGCGGCATCCAGTTCACCCTGCCCGAGCTGGCCAGCGCAGTAGAAGCTGGGGTCGGCATCATCGTGCTGTTGTGGAACAACAGCGGCTACGGCGAGATCAAGCGCTATATGGAAAAGCGCGACATCACCCCGCTCGGCGTGGACATCTACACCCCGGACCTGTTGGCCATCGCCCGCGGCTTCGGCTGCGCCGCCGAACGCGCCCGCGACCACGCGCACCTGGCCGAGCTGCTGCACAGCGCCCCGGCAGATCGCCCGCTGCTGATCGAAATCCTGGAGGCGCCGCCGTTCCATCCGTGAACGCACGACCTTAGACCGTACTCGCGAAGCAGTACGCTCTAAGGTCGTGGCATGCTGCGCCGCTGAGTGCTGGCGCCGCGGACGCAGGTGGCCCAATGATCAAGATGCAGGTGCGCAGAAGTCAGCTTTCTGCGGTCCGGCGTCGCCCTGGCGCCTACAATTTGGGGGCGAACTACGAGCGGGATCAGTATGAAAATCGTCAGCCGCAACAGTTGGTTCGAAGTACGCCACCTGCAGGATGGCGTCACACTGATCCATGAGCCCTATATCCGCCCCTTCTATCGCTGCAATATCTGGCACATTCAGGGTCGTGAACGGGATCTGCTGGTCGACTCCGGCTCCGGCCTGGTCAGCCTGCGCGAGCAACTGCCCTGGCTGACCGAGAAGCCACTGCTGGCCGTGGCCAGTCACACCCACTTCGACCATATTGCCGGCCATCACGAATTCCCCGAACGCCTGGTGCATCCCGCAGAAGCAGACATCCTCGCCGCACCGAGCGGGGCCAATACCCTGGCCGCAGACTTCGTCGGCGACGACATGTTCGAGGCGCATCCAGATTGCCCGCTGTGCTATGCCGAGTACCGGGTCAGGGCTGCGCCCGCAACGCGCTTGATCGAGGACGGTGATGTGCTGGAGTTGGGCGACCGGGTATTGCAGGTGCTGCATACCCCGGGTCATTCACCCGGTGGTATCAGCTTGTGGGAGGCGAGGACGCAGACGTTGTTCTCCGGCGACATCCTCTACGACGGCCCATTGATCGAAGATGCTTACCATTCGAATCTGCAGGATTACGTGCAAAGCCTGGAACGGCTGAGCAAACTGCCGGTACGCAACGTACATGGCGGACACTTCCCGAGCTTTTCCGGTGAGCGCATGCGCGAACTGATCGCGATGTGGTTTACCGACCACCCGCAGCTAACTTAGCTTGCCTGTGAACCAGCTCAATTTGTGCTGCCGATGAATGGCAGTTGCCGATCAATAATCTTGGCGAGCTAAAGCCCACCCTACCTTGAAGCAACCCCCACCTTGAAATATCAGCGGCGTCGGCGCGGCGCTTGCGGGCGGCGCTGGTCGTCATCACGCACCGGCACCGGTTGCAGTTTCGGCCGATCAAGCAAACCCAGGGCAACCAGCAGATCGTGTAAGGCGTTATGCAACTTGGCGCTCATGGAATTCCCTCCTGCCAAGGACTTCGACAAGGCGCTCGAGAGCACCTTCTGTCAGCATAGGTTAACCCAGCGCACTTGCAGAAGCATGATGCAAATCAAACAGCCCTGAACATGACCGGCTGTCGGCCCGGTCACGCAACCAGTGGCAGCAGCCCCACCCTTGCCAGCCCCTACTCGGCCTGCTCGGCTTTGCGCCGGTATGGAAATACATCGATCACCTTACCGGCGCGAATCGTACCCTGCAGGCTTTTCCAGTAATCGGCGTCATACAGTTCGCCGTGCAGTTGGCTGAACAAGCGACGCTGCTTGATATCGGCGAACAGAAAAGGCGGGAACTCCTCGGGGAACACGTCCATCGGCGCCACGGAATACCAGGGTTCGGAGGCCATCTCATCCTCCGGGTAGCGCGGCGGCGGGATATGCCGGAAATTGACCTCGGTAAGGAAGCTGATTTCGTCGTAATCGTAGAACACCACCCGACCGTGACGGGTGACGCCGAAGTTCTTCAGCAGCATGTCGCCGGGGAAGATATTGGCGGCGGCCAGCTGCTTGATCGCCAGGCCGTAATCGTCGAGCGCTTCGCGCGCCTGGGCTTCGCTGGCATTTTCGACATACAGGTTCAGCGGGGTCATGCGCCGCTCGGTCCAGCAGTGACGCACCAGCACGGTATCGCCGTCGACCTCGACGGTCGACGGTGCCACCTCCAGCAGTTCGGCCAGGCATTGCGGCTCGAACTTGCTGAGCGGGAAGCGGAAATCGGCGAATTCCTGGGTATCGGCCATCCTGCCGACCCGGTCGACATTTTTAACCAGGCGATATTTTTCGATCACAGTGGCGCGACTGACGTTCTTCGACGGCGCGAAACGATCCTTGATGATCTTGAACACGGTGTTGAAGCCGGTCAGGGTGAATACGCTCATGACCATGCCGCGCACCCCGGGCGCCATGACGAACTTGTCATCGGTGCTGGCCAGGTGATTGATCAGCGCTCGGTAGAACTCCGACTTGCCATGTTTGTAGAAGCCAATCGAGGTGTACAGCTCGGCGACATGCTTGCCTGGCAGGATGCGCTTGAGAAAGCCGACAAACTCCGCCGGGTAGCCAACCCGCACCATGAAATAGGAACGGGTGAACGAGAAGATGATCGACACCTCGGCCTCATCGGTGATCAGCGTATCGATCTGGATACCCTGGCCCTCACGGTGCAACAGCGGGATCACCAGCGGCCATTGCTCGTCACGAGTATTGATGCGCCCGACCAGATAGGCGCCCTTGTTGCGATACAGACGCGAGGAGAACAGCTCGATACTCAACTCCGGATCCTTGCACACCCAGTCCGGCAGGTTCTCACGCATCTGCTTGATCAGTCGTGCCAGGTCTCGCTCGACGCTTTCGTAAGCCACTTCAAAACGGTAATCCTCGAAGATCTGCCGCAGCGCCTGCTCGATATTACCTTGGGGTCGATATATCCGGGTCAGCGGTGCCGGGGCATTGGCGCGTAACGCCGGGCGCGTGGTGTGAATGAACATGCAGCCATCGCTGATCTGGTCATGGCTGAACAGCCCGCAGAAGATCGAGTTGAACCAGGTTTCCGCCAGTTCATCGTCGCAACGCAGATCAATCAAGGTGATGTAGGCCGACTTGACCAGTGGCCACTGCGCCACATCCAGCAACACCTCAGGCGGGTAAGCCTGGCGTAGCCGCTCACTGACTTCGCTGACGAACTCCTCGTACAGGGCGATACGAGCGGCCGCAGCCCGCTGGATTTCCTGCCACTGCGCCTGCTCGAAACGCTCCCGGGCCCCATTGGTGATCTGACGGAACTGCTCACGATAATCGTCGAAACCTTCGAGGATAAGCGTGGCGATCGCGCTGGCGGGCCATTGCTGCGGCATGGGCAAACCTCTAAGTGAAAAATGAACCGACTGTATCGACTGCCGAGCTTAGCCAGTAGTGGCACCGGGGAAAAGCCAGCAAAGGTCGTTAAGGCTTTATCCCCCGCACAACATTACCGCCTGAGACGATTTAAAAGCCACTTCCGCATTGCCTTGCCCGGCATGCCCGGCAACACTGCTCGTCCCTGAGCCGATTTGGAGTCCGTCGTGCGTCCCGCCGACCTGCTGCGCCTGTTATTGCTCGCCGCCATCTGGGGCGCGAGTTTTCTATTCATGCGGATCATTGCACCGGTGCTCGGCAGCATGCCGACCGCGTTCTTCCGTGCCAGTCTGGGCGCTCTCGGCCTGCTCGCGATTCTGCTGATCATGCGTGTGCAGTGGGACTTTCGCGGCAAGCTCAAGCAATGCCTGGTACTCGGGGTGATCAGTGCGGGCCTGCCATCGGCCATGTATTGTCTGGCGGCACTGGTGCTTCCTGCCGGCTATTCGGCGATTTTCAATGCCACCACGCCGATGATGGGCGTGCTGATCGGCATGCTGTTCTTCGCCGAGGCGCTGACGTTGAGCAAAGCCGCCGGGGTGGCACTTGGACTGTTTGGTGTCGCCGTGCTGACCCGAACCGGTCCGATCGAGGTTGATTTACAACTGCTGTTCGGCGCAGCGGCCTGCCTGATAGCCACCACCTGCTATGGATTCGCCGGTTTTCTCACCCGACGCTGGATCGGCCAACAAGGTGGCCTGGACAATCGCCTCACCGCATTCAGCAGCCTCTGCGGCGCCAGCCTGTTCCTTCTACCCCTGTTCGCCGGCAGCTTGATCGTGCAACCACCAGCCAGCTGGGGCGACCTTCACGTGTGGCTGTCCCTTGCCGGACTTGGCTTTATCTGTACGGCCTTCGCTTACGTGCTGTACTTCCGCCTGCTGACGGATATTGGCCCGATCAAGGCATCGACCACCACCTTTCTAATCCCGCCATTCGGTGTGTTGTGGGGCGCCCTGCTACTGGACGAACCCCTGTCCTGGGCCTACCTGTATGGCGGCGTATTGATCGCCATCGCCCTGTGGCTGGTGGTGCGACCGAGCACGGCCGCCACCACGGCAAGCAGCGCAGTCCAGCCGCCTGCCAGGCTAGACCGTCCGTAGGGCACGGATTGGCTGGCCGTTACAAAAGACGCTGTAGCAGTTAAATGCCGAGCCAGATGGCAACCTGTAGAGACCTGCGCACGACGCGCCCTGCGCCGAGTCGCGGCAGCCGAACCGCTGCCCGCGCCCGGCAAGCTGACAACTGGCTAAAACGCAGGTACAAAAAAGGGCGACCGAAGTCGCCCTTTTTCTGGATTAACCGAACTTAGTTCTGTTTTTCCATTTGCGCACGGAGCAGATCACCAATGGTGGTCGGACCCGAAGCATCAACTTCCTGCTTGCGCATTTCCTTGATAGCTTCTTTCTCGTCTTCAACGTCTTTCGACTTGACCGACAAGCTGATTACACGGCTCTTACGATCGACGCTGATGATCTTGGCTTCTACTTCTTCGCCTTCTTTCAGCACGTTGCGCGCATCTTCAACGCGATCGCGGCTGATTTCGGAGGCTTTCAGTGTGGCTTCGATACCATCGGCCAGAGTGATGATGGCGCCTTTGGCGTCAACTTCCTTAACGATACCGCGCACGATGGTGCCTTTATCGTTAACAGCAACGTAGTCGGAGAACGGATCTTCTTCCAGCTGCTTGATGCCGAGGGAAATGCGCTCACGCTCCGGATCAACGGAGAGGATCACGGTTTCCAGCTCGTCGCCCTTCTTGAAGCGGCGTACAGCTTCTTCGCCTACTTCGTTCCAGGAGATGTCGGACAGGTGAACGAGGCCGTCGATGCCGCCATCCAGACCAATGAAGATACCGAAATCGGTGATCGACTTGATGGTGCCGGAGATCTTGTCGCCCTTGTTGAACTGACCGGAGAAGTCTTCCCACGGGTTGGTTTTGCACTGCTTGATACCCAGGGAGATACGACGACGCTCTTCGTCGATATCCAGAACCTGAACTTCCACTTCATCGCCAACCTGTACGACTTTGGACGGGTGGATGTTCTTGTTGGTCCAATCCATTTCGGATACGTGCACCAGGCCTTCCACGCCTTCTTCCAGCTCTGCGAAGCAGCCGTAGTCGGTCAGGTTGGTTACGCGTGCATTGACGCGAGTGCCTTCCGGGTAACGCGCCTTGATAGCAACCCATGGGTCTTCGCCCAGTTGCTTCAGACCCAGGGAAACGCGGTTACGCTCGCGATCGTACTTCAGTACCTTGACATCGATCTCGTCGCCAACATTGACGATCTCGGACGGGTGCTTGATACGCTTCCAGGCCATGTCGGTGATGTGCAACAGGCCATCGACGCCACCCAGATCGACGAATGCGCCGTAATCCGTGAGGTTCTTGACGATACCCTTGACTTGCTGACCTTCCTGCAGGGATTCCAGCAGAGCTTCGCGCTCGGCGCTGTTCTCGGCTTCCAGCACGCTGCGGCGGGAAACGACAACGTTGTTGCGCTTCTGGTCCAGCTTGATGACTTTGAATTCGAGCTCTTTGCCTTCCAGGTGAGTGGTATCACGCACCGGACGAACATCGACCAAGGAACCTGGGAGGAACGCACGGATGCCGTTAACGTCGACAGTGAAGCCGCCTTTAACCTTACCGTTGATAACGCCCTTGACCACTTCCTCAGCGGCGAAAGCTGCTTCCAGAACAATCCAGCACTCGGCACGCTTGGCTTTTTCGCGGGACAGCTTGGTTTCACCAAAGCCATCTTCAACCGCGTCCAGCGCAACGTGAACTTCGTCACCGACCTTGATGGTCAGCTCGCCAGCGTCGTTGTGGAACTGCTCCAGCGGGATGAGGCCTTCCGACTTCAAGCCAGCGTGAACGGTTACCCAACCAGCTTGGTAATCGATGTCGACGATGATAGCGGTGATGATCGAGCCAGCCTGAAGATTCAGGGTTTTTAGGCTTTCTTCAAATAGTTCAGCAAAGCTTTCGCTCATTTTAATTCCTGTTGATTCAGGGCGGGGAATCCGCCCAAACCACATTCCAGACAATGTGGGTACGTTCATATAAAAAGAGGCCTACGGGTCTAGGACTGGATTCCCGCATGCCTCCTTGTGAGCTGACCGACTTAAGCAGCCGGGGCTCTTGTCATCCGGCAAGATCGCGATTGGCGATCTCACTCAGAATACGTTCCATTACCTGCTCGATGGAAAGTTCGGTGGAATCCAGCTGGATCGCATCGACTGCCGGTTTGAGCGGAGCCACTGCACGCTGGGTATCGCGCTCATCACGCGCCCGAATCTCATCGAGAAGACTCGCGAGATTAACATCATCGCCCTTGGCCTTCAACTGCAAGTAACGTCGCCGGGCACGTTCCTCGGCGCTGGCGGTCAAAAAAATCTTCAGCGGTGCATCGGGAAACACCACGGTACCCATATCGCGACCATCGGCGACCAACCCTGGCATCTCCTGAAACGCCCGCTGACGCTGGAGCAAGGCCTCGCGCACAGCGGGCAACGAAGCCACCTGCGAGGCACCGGCACCAATACCTTCATTGCGGATGGCATCGGTGACCTCCTCGCCCTCGAGAATGATCCGCTGGCCCTGCCCTTGGGCACCGGCGAGGAACTGCACATCCAGGTGCGCGGCCAGCACCTTCATGGCCTCTTCATTGGTCAGATCGACGCCATGATTGCGCGCGGCAAAAGCCAGCAGACGGTACAGGGCGCCGGAATCCAGCAGATTCCAACCCAGTTTCTGCGCCAACAAGCCGGCGATCGTGCCCTTGCCGGAGCCGCTTGGCCCATCGATGGCGACTATCGGTGCCAGAGCAATCATGACTCGGTCTCCTCAGCCACGCGGATACCGACCTGCGCAGCCAGGGCGAGGAAGTTCGGGAACGAGGTCGCGACATTGGCGCAATCATGAATCCGGATCGGTGCCGTAGCCCGCAGCGATGCCACGCTGAAGGCCATCGCGATCCGGTGATCGCCATGACTCCAGACCTCGCCACCACCAATGCCACCTCCTTCAATGACGATGCCATCAGGAGTGGGCTCAGCCTTGACGCCCAGTGTCAGCAGGCCATCGGCCATGACCTGGATGCGGTCGGATTCCTTGACCCGCAACTCCTCGGCACCGCGCAGCACGGTACGACCCTCGGCACACGAAGCCGCCACGAACAGCACGGGGAATTCGTCGATGGCCAGCGGCACCAGGTGCTCAGGAATATCGATGCCCTTGAGCTTGGCGCTGCGCACGCGAATGTCCGCCACCGGCTCGCCACCCACGATGCGCTGATTCTCCAGGCCGATATCGCCCCCCATCAACTTGAGGATATCGATTACCCCGGTACGGGTCGGGTTGATGCCGACGTGCTCCAGCACCAGCTCGGAGCCTTCGGCAATGCTACCGGCGACCAGGAAGAAAGCTGCCGAGGAAATATCCGCCGGTACTTCGATATGGCAAGCCGTCAATTTGTGGCCCGACTCGACGCTGGCCGTACTGCCGTCGACCGCCACCGGATAACCAAAGCCGCGCAGCATGCGCTCGGTATGATCGCGGGTGGGCGCGGGCTCGGTCACCGAGGTCTGCCCCGTCGCATACAAGCCCGCCAGCAACAGGCAGGATTTCACCTGGGCACTGGCCATCGGCATTTCATAATGCATGCCGCTCAGGCGCTGGCCGCCACGAATGGTCAAGGGTGGCCGCCCTTCCGGAGCGGTTTCGATCACCGCGCCCATCTCGCGCAGCGGTTTGGCTACACGATTCATCGGCCGCTTGGACAGCGACGCATCGCCGGTCAGGACGGTGTCGAACGACTGCCCGGCCAGCAAACCGGCGAGCAGGCGCATGGAGGTGCCCGAGTTACCCAGATAGATCGGCCCGGGTGGCGCCTGCAAACCATGCAGACCAACGCCATGAATGGTTACCCGACCATGCTGCGGGCCTTCGATCACCACCCCCATGTCGCGGAAGGCCTGCAGGGTGGCCAGGGCATCTTCGCCCTCGAGGAAACCTTCGACTTCGGTAGTACCTTCGGCTAGCGAACCCAGCATGATCGAGCGGTGCGAGATGGACTTGTCGCCCGGAACACGAATCCGCCCGGACAGCTTGCCACCGGGGTTAGCCAGAAAAATCAGATCATTCGAGTGCATAGCGTCCACATAGGCCCGTCGGGCTAGAATTTTGCTGAAATGTTCGCGGGCCACACGAGCGCGGGTAAACACCCCCAGCAACTGATGGCCATCCCCAGCGTCGACCGCGTCGCGCAAGGCGTCGAGGTCGCCGCGAAATAGATCCAGGGTATGCAGCACGGCCTCGCGATTGGCGAGAAAGATGTCGTGCCACATCACCGGGTCACTGCCGGCAATCCGCGTGAAATCACGAAAACCGCCAGCGGCATAACGGAAAATCTCCAGATTCTCGCTGCGCTTGGCCAGCGAGTCGACCAGACCAAACGCCAATAAATGGGGCAGATGACTGGTCGCGGCGAGCACCTGATCATGGTGTTCGACCTGCATATGCTCGACCTTGGCCCCCAGCTCGCGCCAGAGCCGGTCGACCAGCTGCAAGGCCTGCGGATCGGTTTGCGCAAGCGGCGTCAAGATCACCTTATGCCGGCGGAACAGCTCGGCATTGGCTGCCTCCACCCCGCTTTGCTCGGAACCGGCAATCGGGTGACCCGGCACAAAACGAGCAGGCAACTCGCCGAACGCCAGACGCGCTGCGCGCACCACATTGCCTTTGGCACTGCCAACATCGGTAAGCACCGCATCGCCCAGGTCGAGCCTGGCCAGCTCCACCAGCAGTTTTTCCATGGCCAGGATCGGCACCGCCAGCTGGATCACCTCGGCGCCCTGACAGGCGGCGACCAACTGCTCTTCACAGCGGTCGACCACCCCCTGCTCGACAGCCAGGCGACGCGACTGCGGATCGAGATCGACCCCCACCACTTCCCGGCACAGGCCACGCTCACGCAAACCCTTGGCGAACGAGCCTCCGATCAGGCCGAGGCCGATCACCACCAGCCGACCGATCATAGGCTTGCCGGGTTGCGCCTTGGTGACAGCGCTTTTCGCTTCGCTCACTCGCCCAGCACCTTGGCCAGCGCATCGAGGAAGCGGGCGTTTTCTTCGGGCAAGCCGATGGAGACACGCAGGTAGTTGGGCATGCCGTAACCGCCCACCGGCCGCACTATCACCCCTTCACGCAGCAGGGCCCGGTTGATCGCCGCAGTGTCGCGAGCGAAATCGATGGCGATGAAGTTGCCCTTGGACGGAATCCAGCCCAGTCCCAGGGCGCGGCAGCCCGCCTCCAACTGGGCCATGCCGGCATCGTTCACCTGGCGACTTCGCACCAGGTAGTCGCTATCGTCCAGGGCCGCACAGGCCGCCGCCAGGGCCAGACTGTTGACGTTGAACGGCTGACGCACGCGATTGAGCACGTCGGCGATCTGCGCCGAACTGATGGCGTAACCGACGCGCAACGCGGCCAGGCCATAGGCCTTGGAGAAGGTGCGCGACACCAGCAGGTTCTCGTGACTAGCCAGGTATTCCAGCCCGTCCGGCAGCTCATCGCCTTCGGCGTATTCGATGTAGGCCTCATCCAGCACCACCAGCACATGCTCCGGCACCCGGGCAAGGAAATCGCTTAGCGCCTGCGGACCGAACCAGGTGCCGGTGGGGTTGTTCGGGTTGGCGATGAACACCACCCGGGTGTTGGCGTCGATGGCCGCGAGCATGGCGTCCAGGTCATGGCCGAAGTTCCTGGCCGGCACCACCTTGCCTTGCGCACCGACTGCCTGGGTGGCAATCGGGTAGACGGCGAAGGCGTGTTCGCTGAACACCGCGTTCAGACCCGGCGCCAGGTAGGCACGGGCGACCAGTTCGAGAATATCGTTGGAACCGTTGCCCAGGGTGACCTGCTGCGCCTGTACGCCATAGCGCGTGGCCAGGCGGCTCTTCAGGGCGAAACCGTTGCCATCGGGGTAACGGGTCAGCTCGGCCAGCTCGGCGCGGATCGCCTCCAGCGCCTTGGGGCTGGGGCCCAGCGGATTTTCGTTGCTGGCCAGCTTGACGATGGTGGCCGGATCCAGATCCAGCTCGCGGGCCAACTCATCCACCGGCTTGCCCGGCACATAGGGCGACAGCTTTTGCACGCCTGGCTGGGCCAGGGCGAGGAAATCGGTCATAACATAAGCCTCAAGCTAAAAGCTGCAAGCCCAAGCACAGCCAGGCGTCGATCCGCTTGTAGCTTTAGGCTTGGCACTTGCCGCTGCAGTTTTAAAGTACCGCCTTCGGATACGACCCCAATACTTTCAGCGCCACGGCTTCCTGATTGATTTTCTCCAGCACATCCTTGATCAGTGGATCGCGGTGATGGCCGACGAAGTCGATGAAGAACACATAGGTCCACTTGCCGCTGCGCGAGGGGCGGGTTTCGATGCGGGTCAGGTCGATGCCGTTGTTATGGAACGGCACCAACAGCTCGTGCAGGGCGCCCGGCTTGTTGCGCATGGAGACGATGATCGAGGTCTTGTCGTCGCCGGTCGGCGGCACTTCCTGGCTGCCGATGATCAAGAAACGCGTGGAGTTGTCCGGGCGGTCCTCGATCTTCTCGGCCAGCTTGGTCAGGCCGTACAGGCTGGCCGCCATGTCACCGGCGATCGCCGCGCTGTTCCACTCGCTCTTGACCCGCTTGGCCGCATCGGCGTTGCTCGACACCGCCACGCGCTCGACGTTCGGGTAATGCGCGTCCAGCCACTTGCGGCATTGCGCCAGGGACTGGGCGTGGGAGTAGATGCGAGTGATCTTGTCGACCTTGGTGGTTTCGCCGACCAGCAGATGGTGGTGGATGCGCAACTCGACCTCGCCACAGATCACCATGTCGTGTTCGAGGAAGCTGTCCAGGGTGTGGTTGACCGCGCCCTCGGTGGAGTTCTCCACCGGCACCACGCCGAAGTTGACCGCGCCGGCGGCCACCTCGCGGAACACCTCGTCGATCGCCGCCATCGGCTCGCTGATTACCGCATGACCGAAGTGCTTCATCGCGGCGGCCTGGGTAAAGGTACCTTCCGGGCCGAGGTAGGCGACTTTCAGCGGGTTTTCCAGGGCCAGGCAGGACGACATGATTTCACGGAACAACCGCGCCATTTCCTCATTGCCCAACGGCCCCTGATTGCGCTCCATGATGCGTTTAAGCACCTGGGCCTCCCGCTCCGGGCGGTAGAACACCGGCTTCTCGCCAGCCGGCAGCGAGGCCATCTTGACCCTCGCCACTTCTTCGGCGCAGCGCGCGCGATCGCTGATCAGCTCGAGGATTTTCTCATCCAGGCCGTCGATGCGCAGGCGCAGGGCTTGCAGTTCCTGCTCGGAGATTGGATCCGTCATCAGCCGTGTTCCTTCTCGAATTCCGCCATATAAGCCACCAACGCCTCAACGGCATCCAGACCCACGGCGTTATAGATGGAGGCACGCATGCCGCCGACCGAACGATGGCCCTTGAGGTTGAGCAGGCTGCGGGCCTCGGCACCGGCGAGGAAGGCTTTGTCCAGCTTCTCATCGGCCAGGCGGAACGGCACGTTCATCCAGGAACGGGCATTCACGGCAATCGGGTTACTGTAGAAATCGCTGGTATCGATGGCCTTGTACAGCAGGTCCTTCTTTGCGCGGTTGATCCGCTCCATGGCTTCGACCCCGCCCTGCTCTTTAAGCCACTCGAACACCAGGCCGGACAGGTACCAGGAGAAGGTCGCCGGAGTGTTGTACATCGAGCCATTGTCGGCAGCGACCTTGTAATTGAGCATGGTCGGACAGATGCTGCGGGCGCGCCCGAGCAGGTCTTCACGCACAATGGTCACCACCAGGCCGCTGGGACCGATGTTCTTCTGTGCACCGGCATAAATCAGGCCGAACTTCGAGACATCGAGGGTGCGCGAGAGGATGTCGGAAGACATGTCCGCCACCAGCGGCACGTCGCCGGTTTCGGGAATCCAGTCGAACTCCAGGCCGCCGATGGTCTCGTTCGGCGTGTAGTGCAGATAGGCGGCGTCTTTCGACAGTTGCCAGTCGTTCTGCCCGGGAATGGCGAAGTAGTCGTAGGGCTTGGCGCTGGCGGCGACGTTGATGTTGCCGTAGCGACGCGCCTCGTCGATGCTCTTCTTCGACCAGATACCGGTATCGATATAGTCGGCGACACCGTCTTCCGGCAGCAAGTTAAGCGGAATCTCGGCGAACTGCTGGCTGGCGCCGCCCTGCAGGAACAGCACCTTATAGTCGGAGGGGATGGCGAGCAGGTCGCGCAGGTCCTGTTCGGCCTTTGCCGCAATGCCCATGTAGTCGTCACTGCGGTGGCTCATCTCCATCACGGACAGGCCCTTGCCGTGCCAGTCAAGGAGTTCCGCCTGGGCGCGTTGCAGAACAGCTTCGGGAAGCGCGGCCGGGCCGGCGCAGAAGTTATAGGCTCGCTTGCTCACATCCACTCTCGCTCAAATGTTGGACGACTGACCACTGCCGGTCAGTCGTCGAATCCAACGCTGCAACGAGCGAGGTCCAGCCTCGCTCACGCAGATCACTCTTCGCTGGCTGGACTCTCGTCAGCGCCAGCATCCGAAGCCTCGACGGCATCGTCACCCAGCACTTCGCCACCTTCCAGCAGTTCCTCGTCTTCCTCGGCCGAAGGCTCCTGCACCCGCTCGAGGCCGACCAGCTTTTCATCCTTGGCCAGCTTGATCAGGGTCACACCCTGGGTGTTACGGCCCAGGCTGGAGACTTCGCCGACGCGGGTCCGCACCAGGGTACCCTGATCGGAAATCAGCATGATCTCCTCGTCGTCGAGCACCTGCACGGCACCAACCAGCTTGCCGTTGCGTTCGTTGCTGACCATGGCGATCACGCCCTGCCCTCCACGCCCGCGACGGGGGAACTTGCTCAACGGCGTGCGCTTGCCGAAGCCACGCTCGGAAGCGGTGAGAATCTGCGCCCCCGACTCGGGAATCAACATGGAGATCAACTGCTTGCCCTTGCCCAGCCGCATGCCGCGGATACCACCCGCGACACGGTTCCTGACCTTCACCGCGCTCTCGGCGAAACGAATCACCTTGCCAGCCTCGGAGAACAGCATGACCTCCGTGGAACCGTCAGTGATGGCGGCGGCGATCAGCGTGTCGCCTTCCTTGAGTTTGAGGGCGATCAGGCCACTGGAACGAGGCCGGCTGAATTGCGCCAGCGGGGCCCTTTTCACCGTACCGAAAGCGGTGGCCATGAAGATGTAGGCGCCGGTGGGTTCGGCCACCAGTTCCGCCGTCTCGCCGTCGACTTCCTCGGCCTCGGCCACATCGGCAGCATCGTCGGCTTCAACCAGCTCGCCCTCGATCACCCCGTCCTCGGCGTCGTCCAGCTCTTCATCGACACCGGCACTCTGCTGCAGGGCTTCCAGGTCGATCTGCAGCATGGTGGTGATGTACTCACCCTCACCCAGCGGCAACAGATTGACCAGCGGACGACCACGGGCGGCACGCGAGGCCTCGGGAATTTCGTAGGTCTTCAGCCAGTACACCTTGCCCTTGCTGGAGAACAGCAACAGGGTGGAGTGGCTGTTGGCGACCAGCAGGTGAGCGATGTAGTCCTCATCCTTGATGCCGGTGGCCGACTTGCCTTTACCGCCGCGACGCTGCGCCTGATAAGCACTCAGGGGCTGCGATTTAGCGTAACCGGTGTGGGAGATGGTCACTACCCGCTCTTCTTCGGTGATCAGATCACCCAGGGTCAGATCCAGGCGGGCATCTAGAATTTCGGTGCGCCGGGCATCGCCGAACTCGGCCTTGACCGCTTCCAGCTCTTCGCGAATCACTTCCATCAGGCGCACGGCGCTGGTGAGGATGCGGATCAACTCGCCGATCTGGGTGAGAATTTCCTGGTATTCAGCCAGCAGCTTCTCGTGCTCCAGACCGGTCAGGCGGTGCAGGCGCAACTCGAGGATGGCCTGAGCCTGCTCCGGCGACAGGTAGTACTTGCCATCGCGCAGACCATACTGCGGCTCGAGGGTTTCCGGACGGCAGGAGTCGGCGCCGGCGCGCTCGACCATGGCTTCCACCGCAGTGGATTCCCAGGCGGTGGCAATCAGCGCGGACTTGGCTTCGGCCGGAGTCGGCGAAGCCTTGATCAGGGCGATCACCGGATCGATGTTGGACAGCGCAACGGCCTGACCTTCGAGGATGTGCCCACGCTCACGCGCCTTGCGCAGCTCGAACACCGTGCGCCGGGTGACCACTTCACGCCGGTGCAGGACGAAGGCTTCGAGCATGTCCTTGAGATTCAGGACTTTCGGCTGGCCGTCGATCAGCGCCACGACGTTGATGCCGAACACACTCTGCATCTGGGTCTGGGCGTAGAGGTTGTTGAGCACGACCTCCGGCACTTCGCCGCGGCGCAGCTCGATCACGATGCGCATGCCGTCCTTGTCGGACTCGTCACGCAGCTCGGTGATGCCTTCGAGCTTCTTCTCTTTAACCAGCTCGGCGATCTTCTCGATCAGTCGCGCCTTGTTCAGCTGGTACGGCAGCTCGCTGACGATGATCTGCTGGCGACCGCCAACCTTGTCGATGTCTTCGATGATCGCCCGGGCGCGCATGTAAATGCGCCCGCGGCCGGTGCGATAGGCCTCGATGATGCCGGCACGGCCGTTGATGATCGCCGCTGTCGGGAAATCCGGGCCCGGGATGAACTGCATCAGCTCATCGATCGTCAGCTCGGGGTTGTCGATCAGCGCCAGGCAGCCGTTGATCACTTCCGTGAGGTTGTGCGGCGGAATATTGGTGGCCATGCCCACGGCGATACCGCTGGAACCGTTGACCAACAGGTTGGGCACCTTGGTCGGCATCACCGCCGGAATCATCTCGGTGCCGTCGTAGTTCGGCACCCAGTCGACGGTTTCCTTATGCAGATCGGCCAGCAGCTCATGGGCCAGCTTGGTCATGCGTACTTCGGTGTATCGCATGGCGGCGGCGTTGTCGCCGTCCACCGAACCGAAGTTGCCCTGACCATCCACCAGCAGGTAGCGCAGGGAGAATGGCTGAGCCATACGGACGATGGTGTCGTACACCGCGGTATCGCCATGCGGGTGGTACTTACCGATCACGTCACCGACCACGCGGGCGGACTTCTTGTATGCCTTGTTCCAGTCGTTGCCCAACTCGCTCATCGCAAACAGCACGCGGCGGTGCACGGGCTTCAAGCCATCGCGTGCATCCGGCAAGGCGCGCCCGACGATTACGCTCATCGCGTAGTCGAGGTAGGACTGCTTGAGTTCGTCTTCGATATTGACCGGGAGGATTTCTTTGGCCAGTTCGCCCATGAGTAGCCTGGTTCCTTTTTCTGGTGATACTCCGCACCATTCATCCCGAACGAGGCGAAGCGTGCCGCGCGGCTCTTGGCCAGCAGCGACTCACGACAAATCAATGAGTTATGCCATGTATCTGCGCAGTTAAGGCGACCGTTGCCAGCGCCCCTGAAAACGGCCGGATCTTACCACAATTGGCGCCCTGCACCTATCCCCAGGCAGCCGCCACTGCAACGCCCGCCGACCAGCCGCAACACGTTCAATGCAGACGCTTGCGGCACATCAGCCTGGTCATTTTTGTCGCATCCGGCCGCTCGACCACACCCTTCTCGGTGACGATGAAATCGATCAGGTCGGCCGGCGTCACATCGAACACCGGATTGAGCGCATCCACGCCCGCTGCCACTCGCTGCCCATTGAGCTCCAGCAACTCACTGGCGTCACGCTCCTCGAGAGGGATGTCGTCACCACTCTCCAGCGCCATGTCGATGGTCGAACTCGGCGCCACCACCATGAAGCGCACGCCATGGTGCATGGCATTGACCGCCAACTGGTAAGTGCCGATCTTGTTCGCCACATCGCCATTGGCGGCAATCCGGTCGGCACCGACGATGACCCAGGTGATACCGCGGGTCTTCATCAGGTGCGCGGCGGCCGAATCGACATTCAGGCAAACCGGAATGCCTTCGCCGGCCAACTCCCAGGCGGTCAGGCGCGACCCTTGCAGCCAAGGCCGGGTCTCGTCGACATAGACGCGCTCGACCAAACCCTCCAGATAGGCCGCGCGAATCACCCCCAGCGCCGTGCCGAAGCCGCCAGTGGCCAGGGCACCGGCATTGCAGTGGGTCAACAGGTTCTGTTGATTGCCCTGATGCTTGCGAATCAGGTCGACACCGAGCTGCGCCATGGTCAGATTGGCTTCACGATCGCTCAGGTGGATACCCAGCGCCTCGGCCTCCAGCAGCGCAAGCGGATCGTCACCTTCCTTAATACGCGCCATGCGCTCGCGCATTCGATTGAGCGCCCAGAACAGATTGACTGCGGTCGGTCGCGAGTCGGCCAACGCTTGAAAATCCGCCTCCAGGGCCACACGCCAGTCGCCACCCTCGGCCACCCGCGCGCGCGCGCCAAGCACCACGCCATAGGCCGCACTGATACCGATGGCCGGCGCCCCGCGCACTACCATCAGGCGAATCGCCTCGGCTACGGCCGCAGCAGAATGACAGACATGCCAGGTTTCCTCGAACGGCAACACACGCTGATCGAGCAGGTGCAGAGCGCCATCGCGCCATTCAATGGCCTGAACCTTCTCTGCAGCTAGCAATTGCTCGCGCATGACACACCCCACCCCCGGAAAAGCCGATCATTATACCCAGAGAAGCAGGCCGCAAGCTGCAAGCGAATCAGCGCCACCCCCCGGAACGGGTCAGCTTACTTTCCGCCTGGAACTTATGGCATGGTGCTGCGCCGCTTCAAGCGCACGCCGTTCCCCTATAAACTCAGCCTCTCAGACACCCGCAGGAAGCCCCAGGCATGCCCGAAGCCCCGCTCGATCTCCTCCTACTCCCAACCTGGCTGGTGCCAATCGAGCCGGCGGGAGTGGTGCTGCACGAGCATGGCCTGGGTATCCGCGACGGACGCATCGCCCTGATCGCCCCGCGCGCCGAAGCGCTCAAGCACAAGGCACTGGAAGTGCGCGAACTGCCCGGCAGGCTGCTGACACCGGGACTGGTCAACGCCCATGGCCACGCGGCCATGACCCTGTTCCGCGGCATGGCCGACGAGCTGCCGCTGAGCGACTGGCTGCAGCAACACATCTGGCCCGCCGAGGCCAAGTGGGTCGACGAGCAGTTCATCCTGGACGGCACCGAACTGGCCATCGCCGAGCAGCTCAAGGGCGGCATCACCTGCTTCTCGGACATGTACTTCTTTCCCGAAGTGGCCAGCGAGATGGTGCACAAGAGCGGCATTCGCGCCCAGATAACCATTCCAGTACTGGATTTCCCCATTCCCGGCGCCCGCGATGCCGACGAGGCCCTGCGCAAAGGGCTGGCATTGTTCGACGACCTCAAGCACCACCCGCGCCTGAGCGTCGCCTTCGGCCCCCATGCGCCCTATACGGTGAGCGACGACAAGCTGGAAAACATCCGCCTGCTCGCCGCGGAACTGGATGCCGGCATCCATATGCACGTGCATGAGACCGCCTTCGAGGTGCAACAGAGCCTGCAACAACATGGCGAGCGACCGCTGGCGCGACTGGCGCGACTCGGCCTGCTAGGCCCGCGCTTCCAGGCCGTGCACATGACCCAGATCGATGATGAGGATCTGGCCCTGCTGGTGGCTAGCAACAGCAGCGTGATCCATTGCCCGGAGTCCAACCTCAAGCTGGCCTGCGGCTTCTGCCCGGTAGAACAGCTCTGGCAGGCCGGGGTCAATGTGGCCATCGGCACCGACGGCGCCGCCAGCAACAACGACCTGGATCTGCTCGGCGAAACCCGCACGGCCGCCCTGCTGGCCAAAGCCGTGGCCGGCTCGGCCAGCGCCCTGGACGCACATCGCGCACTGCGCATGGCAACCCTGAATGGCGCGCGCGCACTCGGCCTGGATGAGCAGATCGGCTCGCTGGAAGTCGGCAAAGCCGCCGACCTGGCGGTATTCAACCTGTCCGGCCTGGCCCAGCAGCCGATTTACGACCCGGTTTCGCAACTGATCTATACCAGCAACCGCGACTGCGTCGAGGATGTCTGGGTCGGCGGCAAGCACCTGCTCGACAGCGGCCGACTGACGCGCTTGGACGAGCAACGGATCATCGCCAACGCCCGCACCTGGGGCGCGAAGATCGCTCGGCGATAGCACGAAAACACCAGCCGGAAGGGCTTATGGGAGGGGCTTTAGCCGCGATGAGCAGGCATCTCATTTGACCAATCGCGGCTAAAGCCCCTCCGGCCAACACCGGCCAACACCTAGATAGTGCGACAAACTGACATACATTGATTCGCCCACAGGCGTCCACCCCACAGCGTGAAACTGGCACCATAGACGTTTCAAGCGTCAGGCTTCCCGCCTCCAGTTCTATTCAGGGAACATTATGAGCAACGTCGATCACGCCGAAATCGCCAAATTCGAAGCCCTCGCCCACCGCTGGTGGGACCGCGAAAGCGAATTCAAACCCCTGCACGACATCAATCCACTGCGAGTCAACTGGATTGAGGAGCGCGTCAGCCTGGCCGGCAAGAAGGTGCTCGACATCGGCTGCGGCGGCGGCATCCTCAGCGAAGCCATGGCCCAGCGCGGCGCCGAGGTAACCGGCATCGACATGGGCGAAGCGCCCCTGGCCGTGGCCCGGCTGCACCAACTGGAATCCGGCGTCTCGGTGGAGTACCGGCAAATCACCGCCGAAGCCCTGGCCGCGGAAATGCCCGAGCAGTTCGACGTGGTCACCTGCCTGGAAATGCTCGAACACGTCCCGGATCCGGCCTCGGTGATCCGCGCCTGCCACACCCTGGTCAAACCTGGTGGCCAGGTGTTTTTCTCCACCATCAACCGCAACCCCAAGGCCTATATGTTCGCGGTGATAGGCGCGGAATACCTGCTGCGCCTGCTGCCGCGCGGCACCCATGACTTCAAGAAATTCATCCGCCCCTCGGAACTGGGCGCCTGGAGCCGCGACACCGGCCTGCAAGTCAAAGACATCATCGGCCTGACCTACAACCCGCTGACCAAACACTACAAACTGCAAGCGGATGTCGACGTCAATTACATGATCCAGACGCTGAAGGAGGCCTGATGCGTTTGCACGCAGTTCTTTTCGATATGGATGGCACCCTGCTCGACAGTGCGCCGGACTTTATTGCCATCTGCCAGGCGATGCGCGCCGAGCGCGGCCTGGCAGCAGTGGATGACAAGCTGATCCGCGATCAGATTTCCGGCGGCGCCCGCGCCATGGTTGCCGCGAGCTTCGCCATGGATCCGCTGGCCGAACAGTTCGAGGCCCTGCGCCTGGAGTTTCTCGAGCGCTATCAGGATCACTGCGCAGTGCTGACCCGACCTTTCGACGGCATCAATCAACTGCTCGCCGATATCGAGCAGGCCAAGCTGATCTGGGGCGTGGTGACCAACAAGCCGCTGCGCTTCGCCGAACCGATCATGCAGCAACTGGGCCTGGCCGAGCGCTCCGCTATCCTGATCTGTCCGGATCATGTGACCCACAGCAAACCTGACCCAGAACCGATGATACTTGCCTGCAGCCAACTGGGCCTGGATCCGGCCAGCGTCCTGTTCGTCGGCGACGACCTGCGCGACATCGAGTCGGGACGCGCCGCCGGCACCAGAACAGCGGCAGTGACCTACGGCTATATCCACCCGGACGACAACCCGAGAAACTGGGGGGCCGACGTAGTCGTCGATCATCCACTGGAACTGCGTGCAGTGCTCGAACGGGCGCTGTGCCGCTGCTGAGCGCCATGCAAACGTAATGCTGGGCTTCGCGGCGCTCAGCCAACGCGGCCCGGCCTTGCCCGTATCAATATTCATATTCAGCCGCGCAACTTGTCGCTTATGGCTTGCAGCGTGCCACTCCCCGAAGGAGCCCCCATGTTCCAATATTCAGCCCGTCCCGACCTGCTCAAGGATCGGGTGATTCTGGTCACCGGCGCCGGCCGCGGGATTGGCGCCGCCGCCGCGCAGACCTTTGCCGCCCATGGGGCGACCGTGCTGCTGCTGGGCAAGACCGAAGGCAACCTCGGCCGGGTCTACGACGCCATCGAGGCCGCCGGCCACCCGCAGCCCGCAGTGATCCCGTTCAACCTGGAAACCGCCCTGCCACACCAGTACGACGAACTGGCAGCGATGATCGAAAACGAATTCGGCAAGCTCGATGGCCTGCTGCACAACGCCTCGATCGTCGGCCCGCGCACACCACTGGAGCAGCTCTCCGGCGACAACTTCATGCGGGTGATGCAGGTCAATGTCAACGCCACCTTCATGCTCACCAGCACCCTGCTGCCCCTGCTGAAACTCTCCAGTGATGCCTCGGTGGTGTTCACCTCGAGCAGTGTCGGACGCAAAGGCCGCGCCTACTGGGGCGCTTATGCGGTCTCCAAGTTCGCCACCGAGGGCCTGATGCAAGTGCTGGCCGATGAAGTCGACGGCGTGGCGCCGGTACGCGCCAACAGCGTTAACCCGGGCGCTACTCGCACAGACATGCGCGCCCAGGCTTATCCAGGGGAAAATCCGGCGAGCAACCCGCTACCCGAGGCGATAATGCCGGTTTACCTGTACCTGATGGGCCCTGACAGCAACGGCGTCAATGGCCAGGCATTCGACGCCCAGTAAAGCCAGAACCCACGAGCTGAAGCGGCAGAAAAATGGCGACTCATGCACAAACCGGCAACAGCTTGCCGGCCGACCAGGCAAGGGAATTGCCGATACTGGCCATTTGCCGCGCAAAACCGGCGTAAGTGACTGACTTCAAATAATTTTCATATTTTCTGAACCCTCTGGCATGAAATTCGCTCTATAGCCAGTGTTGCCGCATCAATGCGCCAGAGGCTCAGCATTTATGATTACCCCCAGCCAAACCAACACCATCGATTTTGATGCAGCCAAGCTTCAGCGCCTGGGTTTTTCCGGCAATCGCGCGCCATCCCTGCGCCCGATCAGTCTGGCGCAACTACGCCAGCAACTCAGCATGCAACTGCAAACCAGCCTGGATGCCGAGCGCATCCTGAAACTGTTCTTCACCGCCGTGCAGAGTCTGGTGCCACTGAATGCCCTGACCTATCAACAGCCAACTTCTGACCTGCGCCTGGAGTTGGGTGAACGTGCCAGCCACTCGGCCGGTTATCGACTAAGCCATGAGGGCGAATACCTCGGCGAGCTGATTTTCCGCCGCCAGCAGCGCTTCAGCGACGAGGAACTCGGCCAACTGGAGTCCCTGCTGGCCAGCTTGCTGTTCCCGCTGCGCAATGCCCTGCTCTACCGCGCGGCGATCCAGAGCGCGCTGCGTGACCCTCTGACCAACACCGGCAACCGCATTGCCATGGACCAGATTCTGCAGCGTGAAATCGATCTGGCGCAACGCAATCAGCAACCGCTCTCGCTGCTGATGCTTGACCTCGACCATTTCAAGCGGATCAACGACAACCACGGCCACAGCATCGGCGACGAGGTCTTGATCGACGTTGCCGCTACCCTGAAAAGCCAGCTACGCAACATCGACATGGTGTTCCGTTATGGCGGCGAAGAATTTCTCGTAGTTCTCTCGGGTACCTGCCGCGAAGCGGCCTGCATGGTCGGCGAACGCCTGCGGCATGCCGTGCAAGAGCTGCAATGCCTGGCCCAAGGCCGACCGATAGAGGTGTCCATCAGCCTCGGCTGCGCAACCCTGCTGACGGGCGAGTCGGCAGAGAGCCTGTTACGGCGCGCCGACAGCGCGCTCTATGTAGCCAAGCGCGACGGGCGCAATCGCCTGAGCATGGCCGGCTAAAAGCAGCACGTAAAAAAGGGACTCAATCGAGTCCCTTTTTTATGCCGCAAGAGCGCGACCCCTCAGTTTACTGGGGCTTGCGCGCACCACGACCAAAACCGGGACGCTGACCTTCGCCCGCCGGCTGGCTGCGGCGCTTGGCTGGAGCGGCCGGCTTGCGCCCCGGGCGCTCGCTCAGCTCGACGCCCGGACGCACAGCTTTGGACTTGCCCGGCGTCTTCTTGTTGACATCCCGCGGCCGCTCGGCGACTGGCGTGCCCTTGCCTGAAGCCGGACGACTTTGCTCCGTACGGCCCTTGTCTGCGCGCGGCGGGCGCGGCGTACGTACCGCACTGCCTTCACTGCGCGGAGTACGTACGGCCTGCTCACCACCTTCGTTGCGCGGGGTACGCACTGCACGTTCACCACCTTCGCTACGCGGAGTACGCACGGCACGCTCACCATCTTCGCCACGCGGGCTACGACCGGAGCCAGCACGCTCACCGGTCACCGGACCGCCATGGGCTGGACGCAGGGTCCGCTGCGGACGCTCGCCGCGGCCGACCGGCTTGGCCGACTTACGCTGCAGACGCTCGAGCTTGTCGCGGGTTTTCTCTTTCATATCCGGCAAGGCGACCGACTTGAGGCCGACCTCCTCACTGAGAATATCCACTTCGCGCTGGCTCATTTCGCGCCAGCGGCCCATGGTCAGATCCGAGGTGATAAATACCGGCCCGAAACGCACGCGCTTCAAGCGACTGACCACCAGGCCCTGGGATTCCCACAGGCGGCGCACTTCGCGGTTACGGCCTTCCATCACCACGCAGTGATACCAGTGGTTGAAGCCAACACCGCCCGGAGCCACCTTGATATCGGTGAACTTGGCCGGACCGTCTTCGAGCATCACGCCGGCTTTCAGCCGCTCGATCATTTCCTCGTCGACTTCGCCGCGCACGCGCACCGCGTACTCGCGGTCCATCTGGTAGGACGGATGCATCAAGCGGTTGGCCAGCTCACCGTCGGTGGTGAACATCAGCAAACCGGTGGTGTTGATGTCGAGGCGACCGATGTTGATCCAACGGCCCTCTTTCGGCCGCGGCAGGCGGTCGAATACGGTCGGGCGACCTTCTGGGTCGTCGCGGGTGCAGATCTCGCCTTCGGGTTTGTTATAGATGATCACACGGCGCACGCTTTCGGCGGCTTCTTCGCGCTTGATCAGGCGGCCATCGATGGCGATGGCATCGTGCAGGTCAACACGCTGGCCGAGGCCGGCAACGGCGCCATTGACCTTGACCCGGCCGGCGCTGATCCAGCCTTCGATTTCGCGGCGTGAAGCCAGACCCATGCGCGCCATGACTTTCTGCAGTTTTTCGCCGGCTGGACTGTATTCTTCGGATTCACTCATCTGGGCACCTCCCGGTGTATCTCTAGTGATGGACGACAGCAAGTCGTCGAAGGGGCGCGGATCATACGCGAAACGCGCAGCACACGCACCGTTTTAGGCTAGCCCGCAGACGAGCAGTCATCGGTCTTTTCGACGGCCGGTGCATCCGCAATGGCATTGTTACCCGCAGCCCGGATGCAATCCGGGCTAGCTATGACGCGGCAACTCCTCTTCATCCGCCGCCTCGGTCAGTTCGTCGCCGTCGGTCCCATCCAGCGCCTGCACCGAAAAATCATCGAAATCGGTCTTCAAGCCCTGCTCCATGGAATCCAGCTCGGCCAGCAGGCTGCCGAAACTGGTTTCCTCGCTCGTCTCCACTACCTGTTCATCGGCCAACGCCAGGTCGGCGCGGGCCTGCAGGCTTTGTGGCGCAGCAAGCTCGTCATCGAAGGCCAGCATGGGTTCGGGCTCAAGCTCACGCAGGGCCGCCAGCGGCGGTAGCTGGTCGAGACTCTTCAAATTGAAGTGATCGAGAAACGCCTTGGTGGTCGCCAGCATCGCCGGCTTGCCCGGCACGTCGCGGTGACCGACCACGCGGATCCACTCGCGCTCCAGCAGGGTTTTGACGATGTGGCTGTTGACCGCCACGCCGCGAATATCCTCGATCTCGCCGCGGGTAATCGGCTGGCGGTAGGCAATCAGCGCCAGGGTCTCCAGCATGGCCCGCGAATAACGCTGCGGGCGCTCTTCCCACAAGCGTCCGACCCAGGGCGCATAGCATTCGCGCACCTGCAGACGGTAACCGGAAGCCACCTCGACCAATTCGAAGGCACGACCCGCGCAGGACTGACGCAGCCGTTCCAGGGCTTTTTTGAACACCGCAGGCGCCGGGCGCTCAGCCTCTTCGAACAACTCGAACAGGCGCTCCAACGATTGCGGCTTGCCGGAGGCAAACAAGAAGGCTTCCAGCAGGCTGGCCAGTTCACGGGGATCGGTCAGATTCATGGTCATTCGGCTCGAGCACGCACGTGGATGGGTCCAAAGGCTTCATTCTGCACCAGCTCGACCAGGGACTCCTTGATCAGCTCGAGCACCGCCATAAAGGTCACCACCACGCCCAGACGCCCCTCCTCGGCCGTGAAGAGCTCGACAAAGGGCACAAAAGCCCCACCCTTGAGGCGCTCCAGCACTTCACTCATGCGCTCGCGGGTCGACAGCGTCTCACGGCTGACCTGGTGACTCTCGAACATATCGGCGCGGCGCAGCACCTGCGCCATCGACAACAACAATTCCTCCAGAGCGACGTCCGGCAGCAGCTTGCGCGCCTGTGCCTGCGGCGCCTCCAGGCGCGGTACCGTCAGGTCGCGGCCGACCCGGGGCAGCATATCGAGGCCTTCGGCAGCAGCCTTGTAGCGTTCGTATTCCTGCAGACGGCGGATCAGCTCGGCGCGCGGATCGTCTTCTTCCTCCGGGGCCTCGCTCGAACGCGGCAGGAGCATGCGCGACTTGATCTCGGCGAGCATCGCCGCCATCACCAGGTACTCGGCGGCCAACTCCAGGCGCACCGACTGCATCAATTCGACATACCCCATGTACTGCCGGGTGATTTCCGCCACGGGAATATCCAGCACATCGATATTTTGTTTGCGAATCAGGTAGAGCAGCAGATCCAGGGGGCCCTCGAATGCCTCGAGAAACACCTCCAGTGCGTCCGGCGGGATATACAGATCCAGCGGCATCTCGGTCACCGCCCGGCCGTATACCAAGGCGAACGGCAGCTCCTGCTGAGCGCCTTCTTGACTCTCGACGGGCCTATCGGCTGACTGGCTGTGCATAACTATTTATGAAATTCCTGCTCAGCGGTAATTCAGACCCAGGGCCAAACGCACCTCGGTCAAGGTTTCCCGGGCTTCATTGCGCGCGCGCTCGGCGCCCTCGGCCAGGATGCTGCGCAGCAACTCGGGGTTGTCCTGATAATCGGCGGCACGCGCCTGCAAGGGCTGCAGCTCTTTCTGCACGGCCTCGATCAATAGCCCCTTGCACTCCAGACAACCGATACGGGCGCTCTTGCAGCCTTGCTGCAGCGTAGCGCGCACATCTTCACTGGTGTACACCTCATGCAACGGCCATACCGGGCAATGATCAGGATTGCCAGGATCATCCCGATGCACCCGCACCGGGTCAGTGGGCATACGCCTGATCTTTTCTTCGACTTCGACATTGCTGTCACGCAGAAAAATTGCATTACCGCTGGACTTGGACATTTTGCAGCCATCCAGCCCCGGCAGCTTGGGCGCATCGCTGAGCAGTGGCCGCGGCTCAGGCAACAAGACCTTGCCGCCACCTTCCAGATAACCGAACAGACGCTCCTTGTCGCCCAGGGTGATGCTCTGCTGGTCTTTAAGTAGTGCCCTGGCGGTTTCCAGAGCCTCGACATCGCCCTGCTGTTGATACGCCTTGCGCAAATTGTTGTAGAGCGTGGCGGTTTTCTTGCCGAGTTTGCGGATCGCCGCCTCGGCTTTCAGTTCAAAGCCCGGCTCACGACCATAGAGATGATTGAACCGTCGTGACACTTCGCGCGCGAACTCGATATGCGCCAATTGATCGGCGCCAACCGGCACCAGCCCGGCCCGATACAACAGGATATCCGCCGCCTGCAGCAATGGATAACCGAGAAAACCATAGGTGGCGAGTTCCCGCCCCGGCAGCAGGTCTTGCCGTTCCTTGTAGGACGGCACCCGCTCCAGCCAGCTGAGCGGGCTGATCATCGATAGCAGCAGATGCAGCTCGGCGTGCTCCGGCACTTGCGACTGGATGAACAAGGTCGCGGAACTGGGGCTGACCCCGGCGGCCAGCCAATCCACCGCCATGTCCATGACATGCTGGGAGATCTGCCCTACATCCTGGTAGTTGGTCGTCAGTGCATGCCAGTCGACGATGCAGAAAAAGCATTCGTATTCGTGCTGCAACTTGACCCAGCTTTTCAGCACGCCATGATAATGGCCAAGGTGCAAACGGCCACTGGGACGCATGCCGGACAGCACGCGGCGTTCGGAATCAACAAGGCTCAAACCAGGTTACCTAAGCGAATCGACAAGACGCGAGTATAGCGAGGCCAGACGCTGCCGCGGAAAAAACGACCATGGAACCGTTCGGGCAAAAGGCCAGTCTTAATTAATGAAGCCGCCCGAGCAAACTGACGGCAGCACTGCGCGCCAACAGCAGTGCCAGATTTGGCGCGAATCCCGACCATTCGTCGAGGGTCACAGCATGAAAATTCCCGCCCTAAGGTTCGCCGTCGCCCTACTGGCAGCATTGCTACTCCTACCGCCGATAACCGCCCACGCCAGCATGATCGGCACCCAAGAAGTCCTCGCCGAGCAGACCGCTCAGGCCGATCGTGACAAAGTCAGTGAGTTCCTCAACCGCGCCGATGTCGAGCAGAGCTTGCAGGCCATGGATGTCCCCGCGGCCCTGGCCCGCAGCCGGGTGGATGCCCTGACACCCGCGGAAATCGCCACACTGGCGCAACGGATTGACGCGTTGCCAGCCGCTGGCGCGCTCAGCGGTACCGACTTCGTCATCATCCTGCTGGTTGCTCTGCTGGTGGTGCTCATTCTATAGCCGCGGAAAGCCTGTGAAAAACGCTCGCCTACGGCGCTCGATATTTTCACAACCTCTGAGCTCGCGGGATTTCGCACTATGGCGAGGCCCTCACGCCGCGCCGAAAGGTGCGGGATCGCCGCAGCCGACACGAATGATTTGCGGCTCGTCATCAGCCAGATTGATCACGGTCGAGGCCTCCAGCCCGCCAAAACCGCCATCGATGATCAGGTCGACCTGATGTTCGAGGATCTGGCGCATTTCATAGGGGTCGCTCATCGGCAGCGTCTCGCCCGGCAGAATCAGACTGACGCTCATCAGCGGCTCGCCGAGTTCGCTGAGCAACGCCTGGGCAATAGGGTGATTGGGTACCCGCAGACCGATGGTGCGGCGCTTGGGGTGCAGCAACATGCGCGGCACTTCGCGCGTGGCACTGAGAATGAAGGTGTAAGGCCCAGGCGTATGGTTCTTCAATAAACGAAAGGCGCCGGTATCGACCTTGGCGAACAGACCAATCTGCGACAGGTCACGGCAGACCAGGGTGAAATTGTGTTTGTCGTCCAACTGGCGCAAACGGCGAATACGCTCCACCGCATTCTTGTCACCGATATGGCAACCGAGTGCATAGGACGAATCGGTGGGATAAATCACCACGCCGCCGGCTCTGATGATTTCCACCGCCTGTTTGATCAGGCGCAGCTGCGGGTTTTCCGGGTGAACCTGGAAAAATTGACTCACGCTAACTCCCTGTTCAAATTGCAGTAGGCTGTTGGACATGCTGAAAACGCGCCCATAGGGGCGACAAGTCTTCGGGTACCGGGCGGTACATACCCAGTTCGGACCAGTCGCCAGGTGCATGAAAGTCACTGCCGGCACTTGCCAGCAGGCCGAATTCGCGAGCCAGAATCGCCAGACCGCCAACCTGTTCGGCCGGCTGCATGCCGTTGACCACCTCCAGCGCATGGCCTCCGGCAGCGACAAAATCGGCGATCAACTTGCGCCGCTTACTACGAGTAAAGTCGTACTGCCACGGGTGCGCCAGGCTGATCAAGCCCCCCGCCTGCAGCAAGGTGCCAATGGCCTGCTCCAGCGTCGGCCAATGCTGTTTGACGTCACCCAACTTGCCCGACCCAAGCCACTTGCGAAAGGCTTCGGCGCGATCCTTGACGTGACCGGCGCGCACCAGGAACTCGGCGAAGTGCGGGCGGGCCGGGGCGTTGCCACTGTCGCCCAATTCCTGCTGCATGGCCCGCGCGCCCTCCAGTGCGCCGGGCATGCCTTTATTGTCCAGGCGCTTGCTGATTTCTGCGGCACGCAACCAGCGGCCTTCATGCAACTCGGCAATCGACTGGAGCAACGCCGGCGCATCGCTGACGAAGGCATAACCGAGAACATGAATGGTGGCGCCACCCCAGGTGCAGGACAACTCGATGCCATTGACCAGTTGCATATCCAGCACCCCGGCCGCGGCACGCGCTTCCTCGAGTCCTTCCAGGGTGTCATGATCGGTCAGCGCCAATAGCCGCACGCCACGCTCATGCGCCCGCGCGACCACCACGGCTGGCGCAAGCGCACCGTCTGAGGCCGTGCTGTGACAATGCAAATCAACATCCATAAGGAACGACTTCTCAAGAATTTATGTTTGTTATTATGCCGACACTGGCGAACTCTTGCTGATATCACTAAGTAGACTGTTGAAATAGACTTGCAAACCAAGCAAGTCAGAAACGCAGTCCGCGTGCTGTAAATGAGCATATGAATGAGGCAACCAACCCTCGTTCGCTAATTTTTCAGCAGTCTGCAGGCCGGGAAAATGTTCTACAGCTTGCTAAACAATTCCTCGACTTTGCCAGTCCGTACTGCTTTTCTGCGCTAATACCGACTGGCATACCAGCCACTAAGGATTGAGATGCTCTACGCCATCATCGCCACCGATGTCGAAAACTCCCTGGAAAACCGTTTGGCTGCTCGCCCTGCGCACGTCGCGCGGCTGGAGCAACTGAAAAGCGAAGGTCGTCTGGTACTTGCCGGCCCGCACCCTGCGGTCGACAGCAACGATCCAGGTGCGGCAGGCTTTTCCGGCAGCCTGATCGTTGCCGAGTTCGAGTCCCTGAATGCAGCCCAAAGCTGGGCCGATGCCGACCCTTACCGAGCGGCGGGTGTCTACGCCTCGGTGCTGGTCAAGCCGTTCAAACTGGTTCTGCCTTAATCCGCTAGTCGCTGCTTGCTGACAACAATCCACTAGGACATAGGAGTTCCGATGCGCCCAGGCCCGAGGTCTTTTCTGTTTACGTTATTGTTGCTGCCGTTTGCTCTGCACGCCGAACAAACCCCGCCTGCACTCTCAGCAACGGCTACGGCAGAGCAAGCTCAGATTGATGCCCTCGAACAGCGCCTGGCCACCAGCGAGCAACAACGCGAAGCGCTGGGCGCAGAGCTGCAGGCCAGTGGTGGCAATAGCGATAGCGCGCTGATACAGCGCCTGCGCCAGGAAAACCAACGCCTCAAGCTGCAGCTGAAGAAAACCCAGGCCGATGCGCCCGAGCCTCTGCTCGACGATCGGCAACAATGGTTTGCCGTCGGCGCCGGCGCAGCACTGCTGGGCGTCATTCTCGGCGGATTGCTGCGCGGCAAACGCCGCTCGCGGCGTGAGTGGATAAACTGAACCCCGTATGAGCACCCTCCTGTTAATCGACGACGACATCGAACTGTGCGAACTGCTGGCCAGTTGGCTGACCCAGGAAGGTTTCCAGGTCAGTGCCTGCCATGATGGCAACAGCGCACGCCGCGCCCTGGACGATCAGGCTCCCGACGCGGTGGTGCTCGATGTGATGCTGCCCGACGGCAGCGGCCTGGAACTGCTCAAGCAATTGCGCAGCGACCATCCCGGGCTGCCGGTATTGATGCTATCTGCCCGCGGCGAGCCGCTGGACCGGATCCTCGGTCTGGAACTCGGCGCCGACGACTACCTGGCCAAGCCCTGCGACCCCCGCGAGCTGACCGCCCGCTTGCGCGCCGTGTTGCGGCGCAGCCTGCATCCTGCCGTGTCCAGTCAACTGCAGTTGGGTGACCTGTGCTTCAGCCAGGCGCGCGGCGTGGCGTCGATCGGCGAGCACGAGGTCGTCCTCACGCTGTCGGAAAGCCGCCTGCTCGAAGCACTGCTGCAGCAACCCGGCGAACCCGTGGACAAACAAGAACTGGCGCAACTGGCGCTGGGCCGCAAGCTCACGCTGTACGATCGCAGCCTGGACATGCACGTCAGCAACCTGCGCAAGAAGCTCGGCCCACATCCGGACGGGCGCCCGCGCATCCTCGCCTTGCGCAGCCGCGGTTACTACTACAGTGCCTGACCCGTGGGTAAAGGCTCTGCTCGACTTTACCCAGGCTTTACCCTTGCCTGACGGCCCTTGACCTTGACCGCCCTAGACTGGGCACATCCGGTAACTGACCGGCATCGAGACAAGGAGACACAACATGATGCGCAAGACTCTCACCGCCCTGTTACTCGCACTGACTCTGCCGACGCTGGCCATGGCCATGCCCGAAGGTGGTCCGCACCATGGCGACGGCTATGGCCACGGCGGCGGCCACGGTAACCGACACGGTTCGCGGATGTTCAAAGACCTCGACCTGAGCCGGGAGCAACACCGTGAAATCCGCAAGTTGATGGGCGAGCAGATGAAAAGCCGCCACGAGATCACCCGAAGCTATCTGGAAAAACTGCCAGCCGCCGAACAGAAAGCCATGCAGGATGAGCTGAAAGCCGCCAAGGACAAGCAGCACAGCAGCATTCGCGACCTGCTCAAACCCGAACAGCAGAAGGCCTTCGACGAGCACCAGAAGAAAATGCAGGAGCGCCGCGCCGAACGTGCAGCCTTCAACGCCTGGAAAGCCGAGCAGGCCAGCAAGGCCGAATAAGCGCAGCAGGCTGGCCCCGGTCAGCCGTACATACCAGCACAAACCCACCCATCAAGCCCTGGCTTGATGGGTTTTTTCGCTACCGAGGAGTCATCCGTGCGTTCATTGTTCTGGCGCATCTTCGCCAGCTTCTGGCTGGCCCTTGCCCTGGTTGCCGGGCTATCCATGCTGCTGGGACGAGCGCTGAACCAGGACGCCTGGATTCTCAGCCAGCACCCGGCTCTGGATGGCTTGGCCGAAACCTGGACCAGTCTTTATGAAGAGCGCGGCGCCGACGCCGCCCAGGCCTTTCTCGAGCAGCGCAAAGAAGCCTCGCGCCTCAACGTGCAAGTGCTCGACGACAACAGCCAAGCCCTGGTCAAGGGCACCTTCTCGCCGCGTGCCGCCGCCTTCGAGGCGCGCCAGCAGAATGACAAGCGCCTGCCCTGGCGCCGCCTGACCACCGAATACAGCAGCCCGCAGACCGGCGAAACCTACCTGTTCATCTACCGTATCCCGCACCGGGAACTGGCCGCCTGGCATCAAGACAGCCTGCTCTGGCCGCTCAGCGCACTGAGCATCGCCCTGGTGGTACTGACCCTGTTCAGTCTGCTGGTGACCCTGTCCATCACCCGTCCACTGAATCGTCTGCGTGGCGCCGTGCACGACCTCGGCCAGACCGCCTACCAGCAGAACAGCCTGGCCCGCCTGGCCAACAGACGCGACGAACTGGGCGTGCTGGCCCGCGACTTCAACCGCATGGGCGCGCGCCTGCAAGGGCTGATTGGCAGCCAGCGTCAGCTGCTGCGTGATGTGTCCCACGAACTGCGCTCGCCGCTGGCGCGCCTACGCGTGGCACTGGCCCTGGCCGAACGCGCCGACGCCGCCGAACGGGAAAAACTCTGGCCACGCCTGGCGCGCGAGTGCGACCGCCTGGAGGCCTTGATCAGCGAGATTCTCGCCCTCGCCCGCCTCGACGCCGATCCTGGCGCAGCGCAACCAGTCGACCTTGTCGCGCTGCTGCGCAATCTGCAAGAAGAGGCACAACTCGACACCCCGGAGCAGCGAGTGGAGATCAAACTGAAACCCGGCGCGAGCCTGCACGGCTGGCCGGACATGCTTGAACGGGCGCTGGACAACCTGCTGCGCAATGCCTTGCGCTTCAACCCGGCAGGCCAACCGATCGAACTCAAGGTCGAGCGTCAGGCCGACGAACTCTGCCTCAGCGTACGTGACCACGGCCCGGGCGTTCCCGCCGAATACATGACCCGTCTGGGCGAACCCTTCTTCCGTGCCCCAGGGCAAAGCACCCCCGGACATGGGCTCGGCCTGGCGATTGCCCGCCGCGCCGCCGAGCGTCACGGCGGCCGACTGGTACTGAACAACCACCCCGAAGGCGGTTTCAGCGCCAGCCTGCTGCTGCCGCTAAAGCCGCAGGCCAGACTATAAGGGATGGCCCGGGCGATGATCCGTTCGTAGCGAAGCGACAGCCCGCCAGTATTTGGGCCGGGCCGATGAGACCACAGTGCACAGCCTGCGGCGATCCCCCCTGCGAATTGCCCGTTACGCGCCCGGCCAGGCGCTGACGAAATCAGCGACAGCCAAGGGTGCGGGTTTGCGTAATTCGCGTTCGGCAGTTCCCAGGTAGAGAAAGGCAACGATTTGTTCGTCACTGGCCAAGCCAAGACCCGTCGCCACCTGAGCGTTATAGGCCAGCTCACCTGTGCGCCAGACCGCGCCAATACCCTGGGCATGGGCGGCGAGCAGAATGGCATGGGCAGCGCAACCCGCGGCGATCACCTGCTCCTGCGGCGGCACCTTGGCATGGCCCCGCACGCGCGCGACCGCCACGACCAGCAGAGGCGCCCGCATGGGCATGGCTCGCGCCTTGGCCAGGGCCTCCTCGCTGACGTCGCCAGCGCCGGCCGTCAGGGCCTGGGCAAACAACTCACCCAGATGTTCACGCGCCGCCCCCTCGACCGTAAGAAAGCGCCACGGCCGCAACTGTCCGTGATCCGGTGCACGCAATGCGGCGCGAAACAGCAGTTCGCGCTGCGCGGCATCCGGTGCGGGCTCGCGCAAACGCGGCACTGAAACACGATTGAGCAGAGCATCGAGAGCATCCATCGGCCACCTCTTGAACAAAATAAGCGGGAATTCTAGAGCGTGGCAGCGGATGGCGGGAAAAAATTGCAGCTCGGTCGCATACGACGCGGGAGAGAAGCAGGGCCAATCAGGCAACCCGCTCCGGCGCCACACTCGGCCGTACGGGCGGCGTCAACGGGGGCAGACCGTGGGCGCGCCGTGCATCGTCACAGCGTGGCTCAGGCTCGCCATTGGCCCAGGACGCCTCGAATTCGCGGCATGGGCTGGCGCGTTGTTCATAGAGCGTGCAGCGTACGCCCTGCCCCACTTCACCGAGCAGGGCGACACAGCGAGCCGGTTTGAACTCGGTGCCGCGCATGGCGACCCGATGCGGAGTGATCAGCACCACCTGGTCATCCGGCACCGTGCCGCCGGCCGATTGGCACTCACCCCAGAAGAAAGACACACGAAAATGCGCGCAGCAGGCGCCACACGTAAGGCAAGGATTAGCGTTCGACATGATTTTAGAGGGCTCAGAAACCGGCAAGGGCCGGCACCTGGTCGCTATTCTATGCCGAGCCATGCGCTTGTAAAGCCCCTGATAATGGCTGGTTTACAGCCCCTGCCGCGCGAGTACAATGGCGCCCTTTGCCGCCCTCACTCCGAGCCCCCCTGCATGGCCTTGCCGACCCTACGGATCATCGCGTTCATCAACGGCATTTTCCTGATCACACTGGCCATCAGCATGATCGTGCCGATGCTCACCCTGCTGATCTTCGACAGATCCTACGAGCTCAATGCCTTCCTCTGGTCGAGCATGATCACCTTTGTCGCCGGGCTGGCCATGGTGGCCCAGGGGCGCCCGAAAGATGTTCAATTACGGCCGCGCGACATGTACATGCTGACCACCGCCAGTTGGCTGATCGTGTGCATATTCGCCGCCCTGCCGATGACGCTGATTCACCATATCAGCTACACCGATGCCTTCTTCGAGACCATGTCCGGCATCACCACCACCGGCTCGACGGTGTTATCCGACCTCGACAACGCCTCGCCGGGCCTGCTGATCTGGCGCTCGATGCTGCAATGGCTCGGCGGCATCGGCTTTATCGGCATGGCCGTGGCGATCCTGCCGTTGCTGCGGGTCGGTGGCATGCGCCTGTTCCAGACCGAGTCTTCGGACTGGGGCGAGAAAGTCATGCCGCGCTCGCATATAGCCGCCAAGTACATCATCTCCATCTTTATCGGTTTTACCCTGCTCGGTACCTTCGCCTTCTGGCTAGCGGGCATGAGCTGGTTCGATGCAATCAACCATTCGATGACCTCAATCGCGACCGGCGGCTACTCCACCTCCGACAGCTCCATGGGCAACTTCGGCCCGGCCTCGCACTGGGTGGCCATTGTCCTGATGCTCTTGGGCGGCCTGCCCTTTACCCTCTACGTCACCACCATCCGCGGCAACCGCCAGGCGTTGATCAAAGACGAACAGGTGCGTGGATTTCTCGGCATGCTGGCGGTCACCTGCCTGATGTTCAGCATCTGGCTCTGGCTGCACTCCGATCACGACTACTTCGATGCGCTGCGCATCGTCACCTTGAACGTCGTTTCCGTGGTGACCACCACCGGCTACGCTTTGGGCGATTACAGCCTGTGGGGCGACTTCGCGGTCATGATGTTTTTCTACCTGACCTTCGTTGGTGGCTGTTCCGGCTCGACCTCGGGCGGGCTGAAGATATTTCGTTTCCAGGTGGCCTACACCCTATTGCGTAGCGGCCTCACCCAGCTCGTTCACCCGCGCGCGGTGATCAAGCAGCAGTACAACGGGCACAATCTCGATGAAGAAATCGTCCGTTCGATCCTGACCTTCTCGTTCTTTTTCACCGTCACCATCGGTGCCATCGCCCTGGGATTGACGCTGCTCGGCCTGGACTGGATGACCGCGCTGACCGGCGCCGCCACCGCGGTGTGCAACGTAGGCCCCGGCCTGGGCCCGATCATCGGCCCGGCCGGCAACTTCGCCAGCCTGCCGGATGCCGCCAAATGGCTGCTATCGCTGGGCATGCTGCTGGGTCGCCTGGAAATCCTGACCGTCCTGGTGCTGGTCACCCGCGCCTTCTGGCGCCATTGAGCGACATTTCACCGGCCTACCAGACTCGGCACGGCGGGTGGCGGGTTGTCCACATCCTCGCTCACCTGCGGCTACCGAGCCTGCGGGCTACAAGCGCGCGCGGTACTCGCCTGGGGTGATGGCGAACCAACGACGGAATGCGCGGAAGAAATTGCTCGGATCGGCAAAGCCAAGCAGATAGGCCACTTCCAGCAGGGTCAGGTTGGGTTGGGCCAGGTACTGCTCGGCCAGTTCGCGACGGGTGTCATCGAGCAGGCGCTGGAAACTCGTCCCCTCGTCCTGCAGACGCCGTTGCAAGGTCCTCTGCGACACATGCAGCGCCTGCGCCACCGCCTCGCGCTTGGGCTCGCCCTGGGGTAACAGGCGGCACAGCACTTGCCGGGCCTGGTGACTCACCCGGCTTTCCGAGAAGCGCGCCAGGTATTCGCCGGCGAATCTGTCATGCAACTGGGCCAGCGACTCGTTGGCCGTCGGCAGAGGCCGGTCCAGGTCTGCCCGCTCGAACAGCAGCGCATAGTGCCCGGCATTGAATTTGAGCGGCGCCTGAAACACCTGCTGAAAGGGCTCGAGATCCGCCGGAGGGTCGCCCTGCAAAAGCACCTGCTGCGGACGAATGGGTTGGCCGGTCAGCCAGCGGCAGAAGGCCAAGGCGCAGGCCATCGAAGCCTCGGCACTCTGCCGGGCCGGCGGCAGGCGGTCGCCATGAATTGCCAGGATCAGCTCATAACCACTGGGCGTGGGACGGAAGCTGAGATCGGCGCCCTCGGCGATGATCCGCTGGTAACGCACCAGCCGAGCCAGCCCTTCGGTCAAGGTGCGGCTGGACATCAAGGCGTAACCGACCACATGGAATGAAGCCGGGCGTACCACCTTGGCCATGTTCAGGCCGATCGCCTGATTGCCCGACAGCTCCACTGCGCGCTGCCACAGACGCGTCATGTCGTCCTGGGCAAAGCGTGCATCCGGATCTTCCAGCGCGGCGTAATCCAGCCTCAACTCGCGGAAAATCATCCGGCAGTCGACGCCGCCCATTTCCAGGGCCTGGACGATGCCCAGGGCCCAATTCGATGAAGTGGTGCGTTCGCTCATGACGTTATTCTTATTCGAGTCATCTGGAAGTCGCTTCTCTCAGAGCTTGTGAAAATATCGAGCGCCGTAGCGAGACCGTCTCCAGACATTCGCAGCAAGGCGCGCTACGTCAGCAGCGGGCGCCTGGAGGCGGTCGCAGTAGGCGAGAGTTTTTCACCAGCTCTCAGCTATTGGCGCAGATACTGGCAGCGCGAAGGATACTAAACTGGCACCTAATGTCACTGGCCCAACGGGACAGCGCGCCTAGACTGTCAACACGCCACAGCCGCTGAACCCCGGTGCGGCCAACAGACGACCAGGAGGCATGCCATGGCTACGCAAACCAGCAATCGCTACACCAGCTTCGCCGAGTTCTACCCCTATTACCTGCAAGAACACAGCAACCCTATCTGCCGTCGCCTGCATTATGTTGGCAGCCTGCTGGTGCTGGGCATTCTCGCCTACGCCCTGGCCACACAACAGTGGCTGTGGCTGCTGGCCATGCCAGTCGCCGGCTATGGCTTTGCCTGGGTCGGCCACTTCGTTTTCGAGAAGAACCGCCCGGCCACCTTTCAATACCCGCTGTACAGCTTCATGGGCGACTGGGTAATGCTCAAGGATGCCTTTAGCGGGCGCATCAAATTCTGATCCAACCACGTTCCGACTGCGCCGAAGCCGCCCACTGGCCGGCATCTTCACGCCGTTCGGCTGCGATGCTTGGCTCGCACCACCTGGCTTGGTTATGATCCCTGTTCTGTCGCACTCCTGGTCCAGCGCTTAACGCGCGACTTAGACGTCCAGCAGAGACGTCAGATAATCAGCAGGGATCGTTTCCACAGCATGAATGCCACTACCCAGAACCGGCTCCACGCATTACCGGCGCCACCACTGCGCGAGTATTACTCGCGAGTACTGGCCTATATCGCCATGGCCGCGAGCATCGCTGCCGGCACCTATACCCAGCATTTCGGCTACGACATTCTGTGGGTGGTGCCCTATGCCCTGCTCTATCCGCATCTGGCCCATCACTTCAGCCAACGTTTCAAGCGTGATCACGCGCAAAGCGCCATCCTGGCCCTGCTGTTTGTCGACGCTCTGCACTGCGGTGCGGCGCTGGTCCTGCTCGGTTTCTCGGTCGTACCCAGCCTGATGTGCCTGCTGATCCTGGCCTTCAGCTCGATGGTGGCGGGCGGCCTGCGCTACCTCGGCCTGGCCATGCTGATCGCAGCCAGCAGCACCCTGCTCAACGCGGCGCTGATCGAACTGAAATTCAACCCCGACACCCCGGCCCTGGTCGCCCTGGTGAGCATCGCCTTCAGCACCCTGTACGTCTGCACCACCGCCTATTTCGTGCACCAGCAAGGCTTGCGCCTGGCCCAGGTACGCTGCGAAATCAAACGCGAACAGGAAAAAGCCGCCCGCCTGGCTCGCAACCTGGCCAAGTACCTGTCACCGCAGGTGTGGGAGTCGATCTTCACCGGCAAGAAGAGCGTACGCCTGGAGACCCAGCGCAAGAAGCTCACGGTATTCTTCTCCGACATCAAGGGCTTCACCGAGCTGTCCGAGGAACTGGAAGCCGAAGCACTGACCGATCTGCTCAACAGCTACCTCAACGAGATGTCGAAAATCTGCCTGAAATACGGTGGCACCATCGACAAGTTCATCGGCGACAGCGTCATGGTGTTCTTCGGCGACCCGGCCAGCAAAGGCGCCAAGCAGGATGCCGTGGCGGCGGTATCGATGGCCGTGGCCATGCGCAAACACATGAAAGTGCTGCGCCAGCAGTGGCGCGCCCAAGGCATCACCAAGCCGCTGGAAATCCGCATGGGCCTGAACACCGGCTACTGCACGGTCGGCAACTTCGGCGCCGACACGCGCATGGACTACACCATCATCGGCCGCGACGTGAACCTCGCCAGCCGCCTGGAAAGCGCCGCCGAAGCCGGCGACATCCTGATCTCCCACGAGACCTACTCGCTGGTCAAAGACCTGATCATGTGCCGCGACAAGGGCCAGATCAGCGTCAAGGGGTTCACCCGTCCGGTGCAGATCTACCAGGTGGTGGACTTCCGCCGTGACCTCGGCGCCACCTCCAGCTATGTCGAGCATGAACTGCCCGGTTTCTCCATGTACCTGGATACCAACGGCATCCAGAATTTCGACAAGCAACGGGTGATCCAGGCACTGCAGCAGGCCGCCGAGAAATTGCGCGACAAGGTGATCATGTAAGTACGGCCGGGTTGGCGGGTGCGCCGCGCGCACCATTGACCTCAATACACCTGGTGCGCGCAGCGCACCCTACCCGGACCAACCACAGCCAACTAATCCTGGCCGGTTATCGCCAAAACCCGAGCGGTACACGACTCGCCGTCGAGCAAGGGCTGACGGGCCAGGAACTCCAGCGCCGAGACCCGCCAGGATTGCCCTGCCGCCAACTCGGCGCAGCGCGTGCGATCCAGCTCCAGCGCTGCCAGGCAGGCCGCGCCCAAGTCTTCGTCCATCACCCCGGTGACGCCCGCCTCCAGCACATCCAGCGGGCCGGGCACGGGGAAGGCCGCCACCGGCGTGCCGCAGGCCAGCGCCTCGAGCATTACCAGACCATAGGTATCGGTGCGCGAGGGAAACACCAGCACGCTGGCCTGACGATAGGCCTCGGCCAGCTCGGCGCCATGCCGATAGCCGAGAAAGCTCACCCGCGGATAACACGCCTGCAAGGCTTCACGCTGTGGACCGTCGCCGACCACCCGCTTCTCGCCGGGCAGGTCGAGGTCGAGAAAGGCCTGCAGATTCTTTTCCGCAGCGATCCGTCCGACACACAGGAACACTGGCTTGCACGCCCCGAGCGGCGGCACTTGCGGGTTAAACAAGCGCGTATCGACGCCCTTGCGCCACAGCAGCAGGCGCTGCAGGCCCCATCCGGAAAACTCCGCACGCAGGCGCTCGGTGGTCACCAGCACCGCCCGGCTCGGGCGATGGAAGGCGCGCAGGTAGGCATAGCCCCAGCGCAGCGGTATCCATGGCCATCGACCATGAATGTACTCGGGAAAGCGCGTATGGATGGCACTGGAAAACGCCAGACCGCGCTTGTCCAGCCAGCGCCTGGCGGCCCAGCCGAGCGGCCCTTCGGTGGCAAGATGCACGCAGTCGGGCTGAAACTCGCGGATCGCCGGGCCGATCCGCCAGAGGTTCCATACCAGCGGAATTTCCGGGTAGGTCGGGCACGGCCAGCTGCGAAAGTCCTGCGGCGACAGCAATTTGACCTGATGACCAAGGCTGCGCAATTCACCGACCAGGGCCTGCAAGCTGGTGACCACGCCGTTGACCTGGGGCAGCCAGGCATCCGAGACGATCAGTATCCTCATGCCGCCGGCTCAACAGCCGCCAGCTGCTCGGCCACAGCCAGGGTTTGCCGAGCCTGGTCATCGGCCAGCCGATACAACTCGATGCGCCCATCCAGGTGTTCGATCAAGGCGGTGCAGGACTCGACCCAGTCGCCGCAGTTCATGTATTCCACCTCGCCCATCGGGCGGATCTCGGCGTGGTGGATATGCCCGCAGACCACGCCGTTGAAGCCGCGCTTGACGCATTCGTGGACAATCGCCTGCTCGAAGTCGCTGATGAAGTTCACCGCGCCCTTGACCTTGTGCTTGAGGTAGGCCGACAGCGACCAATATCCGTAGCCGTAACGACTGCGCCAGTGATTGAGCCAGCGGTTGAGGGTCAGGGTAATCTCGTAGGCCGAGTCGCCGAGAAAGGCCAGCCAGCGGTGGTAACGGGTGATCACATCGAACTGGTCGCCGTGGATCACCAGCAGCCGGCGGCCATCGGCGGTGATGTGCTCGGCCTCGTCGACCAACTGGATATTGCCCAGCATCAGCGACGAATAACGGCGCAGAAACTCGTCGTGGTTGCCGGTGACATAGATCACCTCGGTGCCGCGCTTGCTCATGGTCAGCAGGCGGCGGATCACGTTGCTGTGCGCCTGCGGCCAGTAGATGCCGCTGCGCAGCCTCCAGCCGTCGATGATGTCGCCCACCAGGTAAATCCGGTCGGTTTGATAGCGTTTGAGAAACGCCGCCAGGTGTTCGGCCTGGCAATCCCGAGTGCCCAGGTGGACATCGGAAATCCACAGGGTGCGGACTCGTTGCTTGCGACTCGGCTTAGCGAGCTGGGCGCTGGTCATGGGCGGCCTCCGGCTGGGTTTTTACGAGCTTGCGCGCCGGCGGTGAAACGACTGTGACAACCCCATGGCGGTTCGATGACAGCGACCCGCCACGACCATGGGCAACTGCCTGCTAAACTGGCCGCCTGCCACGAGGACCTTGCCATGCCGTCGCCGCTCTCTTTGCGTCACTACAGCCATGAACTGCTCAACCACAGCCATGACCATGCCCAGCTGGTGTTCGGCCTGAGCGGTCAACTGGACTTCGAAGTGGCCGGGCTGGGCAGTCAGGTGATCCGCCAGACCCTCGCCGTGGTGCCGGCGGCGGCGCAACACGCCTGTGGCAGCAGGAGCGGCAGCCAGTGCCTGGTGCTCGACGTACCCTCCGAGCACTGGCTGCAACAGCACCTGGGCATGCATGCCGATGCCAGCCGACGCCTGCTCGAGCGCCCCGGCGCCCTGAGCCTCAACCCGGCGCAAAGCCAGCTGGTCAGCTGGCTGGCGGCCAGCCCGATCGATGATCCGGTGATCGCCCGGCAAGGCGCAGCGCTGTTGCTGGCCAGCCTGGCGAGCGAGCGCGTCAACCTGCCGGGCGTGCCAGGCTTGCCGCTGGCAGCCCTGGACGCGCATATCGACCGGCATGCCGCCTACCCGCTGCAGGTTGGCGATCTGGCGCGGTTGGCCGGTTTGTCGGCGGCGCGCTTTCATGCGCGCTTTCTCGACGAGACCGGACAGACGCCCATGGCCTATGTGCGCAGCCGGCGCCTGCACCTGGGCCGACAGTTGCTGTGCACTAGCCAGCTGGCGGTCGGCGAGATCGCTGCGCGGGTCGGCTACAGTTCGCAAAGTGCCTTTACCGCGGCGCTATTGCGCCAGTTCGGCTGCACCCCGCGCGCGCTGCGCCAGCGCCACGAGTAACGCGACAAAGACCGCGACTCCCGCGACAGACAGGGCCCGCTTCTCTCCCTAGACTGCACGCAACATCAGCTAGTCGGAGAAACGCCATGCAGCAGATCGAATGGGAAGACTTTCAGCGGGTGGAATTGCGCGTGGGCACAGTGCTGTCCGCCGAGCCGAACGACAAGGCCCGCAAGCCGGCCTATGTGCTGCGGGTCGACCTCGGCGAACTCGGGGTGAAAACCTCCAGCGCGCAACTCACCGAGCACTACCCCTGTGCCGAACTGATTGACCGCCAGGTGCTCTGCGTGTGTAATTTCGCCCCCAAGCGCATCGCCGGTATTCGTTCCGAGGTGCTGGTGACCGGCGTCTATGACGCGGACAACAAGGTGGTACTGGCCAGCTTCGACAAACCACTGCCCAATGGCGCGCGCCTGGCATGACCGAGCGCAAGGCACTGCTGGCGATTCACCTGGGCGCCCTGCTGTTTGGCCTGTCGGGGATTTTCGGCAAACTGGCGAATACCCTGCCCATGGCCATCGTCGGCGGCCGGGCGATTTTCGCCGTCGTCGCCCTCACCCTGTTCGCCCGCCTCCTCAGCCAGAACCATAGCCAACGTCCCAATGCGCGGCAGCTGGCCATGCTGGCACTGGGTGGTTTGCTGCTCGGCAGCCATTGGCTGACCTTCTTCGAGGCGGTGAAGGTTTCCGGCGTGGCCATCGCCACCCTCGGTTTCGCCAGCTTCCCGGCGTTTACCGTGCTGCTCGAAGGCCTGCTGTTTCGCGAACGTACGCGGCCCAGCGAATTCGCCATGGTCGCCCTGGTCTGCCTGGGGCTGATCCTGGTCACACCGAACTTCGACCTTGGCAACCAGGCCACAGTCGGACTGCTCTGGGCCATATTATCGGGCTTGCTGTTCGCCCTGCTGTCGCTGCTCAACCGCGCCAGTACCCGCGGTCTGGATCCGGTGCAGGCGGCGCTCTGCCAGAACCTCACGGTGCTGCTGTGCTTCCTGCCTTTCGCCTGGCCCCAGCTGCCCGGCCTGGCGCTGCTCGACTGGTTCTGGCTGGCCCTGCTCGGAGTGTTCTGTACCGGCTTGGCGCACAGCCTGTTCGTCGCCAGCCTGCGCGTGATCAAGGCGCGCAGCGCCGCGGTGATCTTCGCCCTGGAGCCGGTCTACGGCATCGCCTTCGCCTGGTGGCTGTTCAACGAGATACCGACCCTGCGCATGCTGCTCGGCGGCACGCTGATCATCCTGGCGATTTTCTTCTCGGCGCGCATGGCACGCTGAGCGACCAACTGGCGAAGGGGCGGGTGCCCCCCGCCAGTCCTGGCCGCACCTGGAGCTGGATTACGCCGGCTTGCCCTTGGCGCGCATCCTGTCGGCCATGCTGATCATTTCGTCATACAGCAGCTGCGGGTTCTTCTGCTTCAACGCCCAGGCCATGCGGCCCTGCTCGTGGGGCAGAATCATAAACTCGCCCTTGGCCATCTCGTCATAGATGTAGTCGGCGATGTTCGCGGCGCTGATCGGCGAGCTTTCCAGCAGCTTGCCGACCTGGGCCTTCATCGCCGGCGTCGGGCCGCGGAAGGAGTCGAGCAGGTTGGTCTGGAAGAATGACGGGCAGACCACATGCACCCCGATTTCCTGTGCCTTCAACTCGATCAGCAGGCTTTCCGACAGCGCCACCACACCGGCCTTGGCCACGTTGTAGTTGCTCATCGCCGGGCCCTGCATCAGGGCCGCCATCGACGCGATGTTGACGATCTTGCCCTTGCTGCGCTCGAGCAAGGGCAAGAATGCCTTGCAGCCCTTGACCACGCCCATCAGGTTGATCGCGATCTGCCAGTCCCAGTCCTCCAGCGACAGCTCGTCGAAGAAACCGCCCGAGGCCACACCGGCATTGTTGACGATCACATCGATGCCGCCGAACTTTTCCTCGCAGGACTGCGCCAGAGCGGTCAACTGACTGTAGTCGCGCACGTCGCAACGCTGGGTGAAACCATCACCACCAGCTGCGCGGACCAATTCCAGGGTTTCGGCGAGCCCAGCCTCGTTGACATCGGCCAGCGCCAGACGCCAGCCCTCGCGCGCCCAGCGCAGGGCGATTTCACGACCCAACCCTGAACCCGCGCCGGTAATCATCATGCGATTTTGCATATGGAAGTCGCCTTGTTGTGCGATAGAAGACAGGGCGCAGTGTAGCTAAGGAAATATTCAGCCCCATGCACCATCATGTTGCTGAATGACCAAGGCAAACTGCCGTCACTGCCAGACCGGCTAGCGGCTGCGCCAACGCCAGAGCAAAAAGCCATACACCAACAGGCTCGGCAGTACGACCAAGACCGCCAGCCACAGCTGGATAACGGGCGTAAGCCCTGCCGGGTAGATGATCGGCAGCAGGTAGTGCTCAACAAAACCAGCGCCGTAGCCCGCTTGCCCCGCGGCGTGGCGCAGGGCATTTTCCAGCGGTGTCAGCGGACACAGCCACTGCTGTGCTTCGACCGTCGCCGCCCAGAGCACGGCGGGCAGGTGCAGCCAGGCCAGCCAACGCCAGCGCAACACCAGCACGCCACCGAGCAGGGCGAAGACAATGAACAGCAGATGCAGGAGCAACACCGCATCAGCGGCCAGACTCAGGAGCACGGCGTTACTCCACCTTGAGGACGTTGAACACCTGGCCCACGATAACCTCGAGGCGACCATCAAGCGACCGCCCCGATTCATCACAATCACAACCGACATAAAAAAACCGCGACCCGAAGGCCGCGGTTTTTTTAGTGCTGCGCCTGCCTGTCAGGCCTTGTTGCGCAGCTTCTCCGGGTTGATCAGGAAGCGGGCCAGTGCCGGCAGCAGCCAGATCGCGCCGATCATGTTCCAGAGGAACATGAAGGTCAGCATCAGGCCCATGTCGGCCTGGAACTTGATCGCCGAGAAGATCCAGGTCGCCACACCGATCGCCAGGCAGACACCGGTGAACAGCACGGCCTTACCAGTCGACTTGAGGGTCTGATAGTAGGCCTCCTGCAACGACAGTCCCAGGCGCAGGTAGGTCTCCAGACGACTGTAGATATAGATGCCGTAGTCGACGCCGATGCCGACGCCCAGGGCGATTACCGGCAGGGTCGCCACCTTGACCCCGATGCCCATGTAGGCCATCAGCGCGTTGCCCAATACCGAGGTCAGCACCAGCGGCAGAATCACGCACAGGGTGGCGGCAATCGAGCGGAAGGTCAGCAGGCACATGAAGCTCACGGCGGCATAGACTGCTACCAGCATGGTGGTCTCAGACGCGGCGATCACCTCGTTGGTGGCCGCTTCGATACCGGCGTTACCCGCCGCCAGGATGAACTCCAGGCCATCCTGGTTATGTTCCGCGGCGAAGTCTTCGACGACCGCGACCGCCCGTTCCAGGGTTTCCGCCTTGTGGTCATTGAGGAACACCAGCACCGGCGCCACCGAGCAGTCGGCGTTGTACAGCCCCTCGGCACGCGCAATCGAGTTGTTCAGTACATGCTTGTTGCGCGACAGGGTTTCCCATTTCAGGTTGCCCTCGTTCATGCCCTTGATCACCTGCTTGGACACAGTGACCATGGAGATGGTCGACTGCACGCCCGCGGTGTTATCCATGGTCCACATCAACTGGTCCATGGCCGACAGGGCCTGGTAGCTCGAGCAGCCTTCCCTTTCGGTCTTGAGCATCACCACCAGCACATCGGAGCTGGTCGAGTAGTTGCGGATGACGAAGTCGTTATCCAGGTTGTAGCGCGAGTCCGGGTGCAACTCGGGCGCGCCCTGATCGAGGTCGCCGATCTTCAGGTTCTGGCCATACCAGACGCCACCGGCCAGTGCCACCACGGCAATCAGCACGGACACCGGCGCCACCATCGGGTGGGCGAAGTTGGAAAACAGACGCCAGAGCGGATGATCCTTGGCCGCTTCTTCACGGCTGATCTTGACCGCCTTCTTGCTGATGCCGATATAGGAAATCATCACCGGCAGCAGGATCAGGTTGGTCAGGATGATCACCGCCACACCCATAGACGCGCCGATGGCCAGCTCGCGGATCACGCCAATATCGATCAGCAGCAAGGTGATGAAGCCGACCGCATCCGACAGCAAGGCGACCAAACCGGGAATGAACAGCTGGCGAAACGCTATGCGCGCAGCAACCAACGGACTCGTCGCCTCCCCCGAGGCCATGGCGATGCCGTTGATCTTTTGCACCCCATGGGAGATACCGATGGCGAATACCAGAAACGGCACCAGCATCGAATAAGGATCCAGCCCGAAGCCCAGAGTATGCAGCAAGCCCAACTGCCAGATAACCGCGATCAGGGTGGTGACGACCACCGCCAGGGTGCTCTTGAAGCAATGGGTGAACCACAGCAACAGGGCAAAGGTGATGCCGATGGCCACGGCGAAGAACAAGGCCACGCCGATCAGGCCATCGATCAGGTCACCGACTTTCTTGGCGAAGCCGATGATGTGCACCTTCACGTTGGGATTCTGCGCCTGGTACTTCTCGCGAATCTTCTCTTCCAGCTCGTGGGAGAATTTCTGGTAATCCAGCGGGATCAGCTTGCTCTGATCCTCAGGGTCGGGATAGGCCTCCAGCAGCGGCACATCGACGATGCTCGATTTGAAATTGTTGGCCACCAGCCGGCCGATCTGCCCAGACTTGAGAATATTGCTGCGCAAATCCTCCAGACTGTCGGACGAGCCGTCGTAGGTCTGCGGAATCACCGGGCCGCCGGCGAAGCCCTCTTCGGTCACCTCGGTCCAGCGGATGCTCGGGCTCCACAGCGATTTCAGGCCGGAGCGATCGACGCCGGGAATGTAGAACACTTCGTCGTTGATCTGCCGCAGCGTCTCCATGTACTCCTTGTCGAAGATGTCGCCTTCGACCGCTTCCACCGAGATGCGCACGGTGTTGCCCAGGTTCGCCAGGTCGTTGCGGTGCTCGAGCATCTTCTGGATATAGGGGTGCCCCAGCGGAATCATCTTCTCGAAGCTGGTTTGTGGGCGCACCTGCGCCGCTTGATAGAACAGAAAAACACTGATCAACAGGCACAGCACGATAACGGCCGGACGATTGTTGAAGATCAACCGCTCGAGGACAGACGCAGGTCGTTGTTGATGCTTACTCATGCAAACTCTCCCGGCTTATTGTTGTTGGCCCAGATCGGCGCCAGTCGGCGAAGCGACATGGACGCCGCCCTGCCCCACCAGAATCAGGTTGCCGTTATCCAGTGCGGTGACGCCCGCGAGCGAGAGCCGGTCGACGCGATTGAACAAACTGAAGGTGCGTCCGTCATCGCTGCTTTTCAGCACGGTGCCGCCATGCCCAACCACCACGATCGAGCCGTCGGCAAGTCGATTACCATCGGCCAGGCCGAACTCCAGCGGACCGTTATTCGGAGTATTCAGCTCGATCTGCTGCCAGCTGTCACCGAAGTCGGCGGAACGGAACAGGTGGCCGCGCAGACCATAAGCCAACAAACTGCCGGCTTCGCCGGTGCCGAGAGCACCAAAGAGTGAGCCGTCGTAAGGACCCTGGAGGGTTTCCCAGGTTTGCCCCCAATCGGCCGAGCGGAGCATGACGCCCAGTTCGCCGACGAGAAACAACCCGGCATCCTTGACCTCGACGATGGCGTTCAGGTGATAGCCGTCTTCGTTATCGAGACGATCACTGACATCTTCCCAGTTCTTGCCGCCATCAGTCGTCGCGAACAGCGCACCATAGGCGCCGACGACGAAACCGTTGTTCACATCCTTGAACCAGACATCCAGGAAAGGCGAGCCGTCCTCGCGTTCCGGGTCCTCGAACTGTTTGGCCCAGGTGGCGCCACCATCGCTACTGGCCAGGATCTGCGCGTCGTGGCCAACCGCCCAACCGTGCTGGTCATCGACAAAGAACACCGCGGTAAGCATCAGCCGGGTCGGCACCTTGGCCTGGATCCAGCTGGTGCCGTTGTCGTCGGAGTAGAGGATATGGCCACGATCACCCACAGCCACCAGGCGCTGGCCGACGCGGGTGACGTCCAACAGCAGTTTTTTCACTGCTTTCGGCGACTCGATCGAGTAGCGGACAGTTGAATCGGTGGCGGTTTGCGCCTGCAATGGCGCGGCAGTGAATATCACGATGGACAGCACACTGCAGAGCGAGAGCGCTTTAGCCAGCGGCAAGTACAAGCGCAACGCCGGTGCATTGAACAGACCGGCCCAGGTGCGCCGCATGACGGGCTCACTCATATACCTTCCCCCTTGCTTGTTGTTATCGGTGGTCCTGCTTTTTAGCAGACCGCCTATGCTAGCGAGCTTTCGAAAGGCCTGACAATCGGCGTGACGTTATGTTTTGTTAAGGCCGAGCCGCGTGATTGACCGCTTACTCGACGGATTGATGCACAAAGGCCGCCATCACTGTAGCGGCCTTTCGCCAACACTACACGAACATCAACCTGTGCCGCGACGACGCAAGGCCGCCGGTTTGAAATAACCGTCATGCGCAATCGCGCCGACTGAAATCGATGGAGCTCGCCTCTTGATGCACTGCCTGCGGGTAGGGCAGTCCGGGCGGCGCTCCGATCGGAGCGCAGCGACAACCCGCCAGCGTTGTATCGCGCCGGTGAACCCTGGTGCACTGCCTGCGGCGATACACCCTACGGATCGCGAATTACTCCAGACCGCACCATAGGCATCAGGCGAGGCTTTTACTGACCACCTCGTAAACATCGCTGGACAGCTCGCCAGAGGCGAGAATCCGTTCCAGCTCGGCCTTCATCAAGGCCTGACGAGTGTCGTCGTATTTACCCCAGCGGGTTAACGGCCCGAGCAGCCGCGCGGCGATCTGCGGGTTGAGGGCATTCAGGGTAATCACCTGATCGGCCAGGAAGCGGTAGCCGCTGCCGTCGACCTGATGGAAGTTGACCGGATTCTGCCCGGTGAACGCCCCGATCAGGGCGCGTACCTTGTTCGGGTTTTTCAGGGTAAAGGCCGGGTGCCTCATCAGTTGCTGTACCCGCCCCAAGGCGCCCGGCAGGCTGCAAGCCGCCTGGACGCTGAACCACTGATCCATGACCAAGGGGTTGTCCTTGAAGAACTCGGCGAAGCTGGCCAACGCCTTGGCTTTTTCCTCCTCGAACGGCGAATTGACCAGCACGGCCACAGCCGCCAGGCGCTCGGTCATGTTGTCACATACCTCCAACTGCTCCAGACATGCCGCCAGAACCTCGGGCTTGCCGCTGAGCATCAGGTAGGACAGCGCAATGTTCTGCAGGCTGCGCCGGGCAAAGTGCTCGGCCTCGGCGACATAAGCAGTGCTGCGCGAAATCTCGCGATTGGCCTGGTAGCGTTGCCAAAGCAGATCGAACAGGGCGTCGGCCAGTTGCTTGCGGGCGAATTCGCGGGCGCTGTGGATGGCATCGACATCGGCCACTGCGCTGATTTCGCTGAGGTAGGCCTCACCCGGCAACGAGAGCAGTTCGGCAACCATGGCCTGATCCAGCGACGCGTTCTCCAGCACGCTGCGCAGGGCGCTGACCAGGCGCTGATCCAGCTGAAAAGGCTCTCCGCGCTGTTGCTGGCCGATCAAGTCCTGCAGCACCTGCACGGCCAGCTGCTGACCGGCTTCCCAGCGGTTGAAACCGTCGGCGTCGTGCTGCATGAGGAACATCAACTGATCGCGGCTATAAGAAAAGCTCAGCTTGACCGGCGCGGAGAAGCCGCGCAGCAGCGACGGCAGCGGCTGTTCGGCAACATCGACAAAGGTCACCACCTGCTCGGCCGCCGTAATCGAGATCACCCGCGACGACTCCCCGGCGACGGCTTCACCTTGCAGGCGCAACGGCAGGGCCTGACCCTGCGCGCCGAGCAAGCCCAACTCCACGGGAATCACGAAGGGCTGCTTGTCGCGCTGCCCCGGCGTGGCCGGACAGCTCTGGCGGAAGGTCAAGCTGTAGGTCTTGGCGGCGCCATCGTATGCCTCGCTGACGGCCAAACGCGGCGTACCGCCCTGGCTGTACCAGCGCTTGAACTGGCTCAGGTCGACGCCATTGGCGTCTTCCATGGCCTTGATGAAATCGTCGCAGGTCACGGCCTGGCCATCGTGGCGCTCGAAGTACAGGTCGCTGCCCCGACGGAAGCCCTCGGCGCCGACCAGGGTGCGGATCATGCGCACCACTTCCGAACCCTTCTCGTAGACGGTCAGGGTGTAGAAGTTGGAAATTTCCATGAAGGCCTCAGGCCGCACCGGATGGGCCATGGGGCCGGCATCCTCGGCGAACTGGTGAGTGCGCAGGTAGGCCACGTCCTCAATGCGCTTGACCGTGCGCGAATTCATGTCGGCGCTGAACTCGGCGTCGCGGAACACGGTGAAGCCTTCCTTGAGCGAAAGCTGGAACCAGTCGCGACAGGTCACCCGGTTGCCCGACCAGTTGTGAAAGTACTCGTGCGCTACCACCGCCTCGACCCGCTGGTGGGCGGCGTCGGTGGCTGTCTCGGCCTTGGCCAACACGCAGCTGGAGTTGAAGATATTGAGGCCCTTGTTCTCCATGGCGCCCATGTTGAAGTCGTTGACCGCGACGATCATGAAGATGTCCAGGTCGTACTCGCGGCCATAGACCTCTTCGTCCCACTTCATCGACTTCTTCAGGCTGTCCATGGCGTGCTGGCACTTGTCGATGTTCTCCGGCTCGACATAGATGCGCAGCGCCACTTCGCGCGCGCTCATGGTGGTGAAGCTGTCTTCCACGCACCAGAGGTCGCCGGCAACCAGGGCGAACAGGTAGGCCGGCTTCATGAACGGATCCTGCCAGGTCGCCCAGTGCCGGCCGCCATCTTCCGGGCCGCTGGCAATCGGGTTGCCGTTGGACAGCAGCACCGGGTAGCTGTGCTGCTCGGCGCTGACCGTGGTGGTGAACTTGCTCATCACGTCCGGGCGATCGAGGTAATAGGTGATCTTGCGGAAACCCTCGGCCTCGCACTGGGTGCAGAACATGCTGCCGGACTTGTACAGGCCTTCCAGCGCGGTGTTGCTTTCTGGGTGGATGCGCACGCTGCTGTCGATAACGAAGCTGGCGTTCTTCGGCTGCAGGCTCAGGTGGCTGGCGCTCACTTGATAGTCCGCGGCGCTCAACTCCTGACCATCCATGGACAGCGACAACAACTCCAACTGCTGACCATCCAGCACCAGCAACGGCAGACCCCTGACATCACGCTCGGGGTTGCGCCGCATCACCAGCTGCGCATGCACCAGGGTGTGATCCTCGAACAACTCGAAGGTCAGGTGCGTCTCGTCGATCAGGTAGTCCGGCGCCTGATAGTCCTTGAGGTAAATCATCTTCGGCTGTTCGGTGCGCATGGGGAGCCTCTTCGCGGCAGCTTCAAGCGAGACGCTTCAAGCTGCTAGGTGATTACGGTCGTCACGGCGACAGGCGCGCGGCTTATGCCGGGCAGCTTGCCGCTATCTGATAGCTGGTGTACTTGCGGATATTGATCACACCGGTGTCGAACATCAGGTACTGGCCCTTGATGCCGAGCAGGGTCCCTTCGGCGATCGGGTTCTTGTCCAGGTTGAAGCTGCTGATCTTGGCCGGGTAGGCCTCGATCGGGTAGCGGATGTCCACCGGCTGCTGGTCGCTCAGCGGCTGAATCGCCTGAATGCCGAAGCGCTGCTGCAACTCGGTGAGCCCGGCGCCACAGCTGGCGAACAGCTGCTCACGAATCGCCGGCAGGTCGACCGGCGCCGCGTCGCCCTTGAGCAAGGCGCGCCAGTTGGTCTTGTCCGCGACCTGAGTGCGCAGCAGGTCTTCGACGAAACCGGATTGCTGCCGGGTCGCTACCCGCAGAATTGGCAAGGCCTGGCTCGCACCCTGGTCGATCCAGCGCGTCGGAATCTGCGTGGCGCGGGTGATGCCGACCTTCACGCCCGAGGAGTTGGCCAGGTAGACCACATGGTCGGTCATGCAGAACTGCTCGCCCCAGCTCGGTTCGCGGCAAGTGCCGGCGTCGTAGTGGCAGCGCTCCGGACTCATGATGCAGATATCGCACTGCGCCAGCTTCTGCATGCAGGGGTAGCAGTAGCCCTGGCTGAAACTGGTCTTGGTCTTGCGCCCACAGTGGCTGCAATGGATCGCGCCCAGGTACTCGAGGCGCAAGGTCTTGCCGATCAGCGGATTGACCGCCACTTCCTGATCGTCCAGGCGAAAGGCGTACTGCACAGGCGCATCCAGGCGTGCCGCCATCTTGCTCAGGGCACCGCGTGCCAATTCGGCCATCAGTGCAGGCTATCCGAGGGCAGAGCATCTACGGACGTGAACAACAAGTTGGGTGCCGGCTCGGACTTGGAGCCACAGGCCTGCTCGCCCATGTAGCCGATGCGTTGGTCCTCGGGGAGATTGAGGGCCTCCCAGGCGATCAGCGCCTGCAGGGTCAGTTCCTTCTGCTCCTGGGTCAGCTTGCGGCCATCGGGCCACTTGCCGATTTCCAGGGCCAGCTTCAGGCTCTGGTGGATTTCCGGGGTAATATTTTCAACAGCTTGGAGAAAGGACGACATGGATACCTCCGAATACAAAGCCGCAGTTTACCGGCTGCGCCAGGCACTCGCGAGCGCTTGACGCAAGCCCGTGCAATCATCTGTCGGCACGCTGGCGCGCCAGGGCCCCACCCAGCAGACCGGTAGCGCAACCGGCGAGCAATCCGCCGACATGGGCGGCGTTGGCAATCGCGCCGAACTGCAGCAGCTCGAAGATGCCGGTCATGCAGATCAGCAGCCAGGCCAGCATCATCACCAGCACACCTCGCGGCAGCTGATACTCGGCAGTGGGCGCCAGGCGCTGAAACAGCCAGCAGTGCCCCAGCAAGCCGTAAAGCACGCCGGACAAGCCGCCAAACAGGGCCGGCCCGGAAAAGCTGTACTGGGCCAGATTGGAGGCCAGGCTGAACAGCAGCGTCAGCCCGAGCAGCATCCACGGCCCCTGGCGCGCCTCGATGCGTCGCCCCAGCACCCAGTACCAGAGTGCATTCATCGTTAGGTGGAGCAGGCCGAAATGAATCAGCATCGGCGTGATCAGGCGCCACCACTGCCCCGTTTCGAGCATTTCGGTCAGGTAACTGAAATAGATGTAATCGCCCTGAATGCGGAAATCGACGAAGCTCAACCAGCGGATTGCCGTGAAGTTGTCGCCCAGCGCGGTCAGTGCGGCCACCAGCAGGGTCAGCCCGAGCATGCCGGCCGTGAGCGGGCTGCCGCGCAACTGCTGGACAAACCCCGCCGCGGCCTGCGGTGACGTAGCCAACTGCAGCGCCGCATCGCCCAGCGGGTAGCGCCGATACAGGTCGCGCACCTGCTCGGCCAGCTCGTCCGGCACCCACAGCACCTGCTCGCCCGCTTCTTCGGCGACGCGATGAGGTACCTGCAAGCGCCGCAACAGGGCGATAAAGCCGCTGAGATCGGCCTGGATCGGCAGACGCAGGACGGCAACCTGACTCATCGTGGAGCCTGCGGGCGCTGGACTTCGACCCAGACAAACTTGTGTGGATCCAGGCGCGTTTCCTGATCCAGACGATAGGCCACCAGCTTGCCGTTCAACACCGCGCTGTAATCGAGGCACGCCAGGTTGGGGCGAATCGGTGCCGGCTTGCCGCTGCGCCAATAGTGGCCGACGAACAGCAGAGGCTGATCGGCGCCATAGCGCAGCAGCTCGTCTTTTTGCAGCTCGCTCAGCGGCGTTTGAGCGGCCAACGCCGGCAAGGCATCCGGCTGGAAGACGATATCGCCGTAGGTCTGCGGATCTTCCTCCCAGAACTTGGTGCGAAAATGTGCCCGGGTGAAGCCCTCGCCACTGGTCAAGGTCAAGCCGTGCGGCAGGCGCATGTCGGTGCCGCGCAGCAGACGATCCAGTGCGGTATTGGCAAAGCTGCCGGGTACCGCCGAGGCCTGGAGGAAGTGCTCGTCGATGCAACCATCGGGGAACTGCGCGCCCAGCGGCTCGATCAGGTCGCGATCCCAACAGGCATGCACCACACGGAAATGCCCGGCATCGATGAACAGCGGCAGCTCATAGAACCAGGCGAGAAACTCGGACCATTCTGCGGGATAGGCTGCGAACTGCTCCAGGGTCTCCTTGATCAGCCGCGCATGCCGCGGCGTGTGCTCACGCACATAGTGCTGGCCGCTTCCGGGCGCGGCCAGGGTGCTCCAGCCGAGGGCATAGAATTCGTGATTACCCATGATGCACAGTGCCTCGCCGGCCCGGACCATGTCATGCACCAGATGCAGGGCTTCACGGATACGCGGACCGCGATCGACCAGATCGCCGAGAAAAATCGCCATGCGCTGCGGATGACGCCAGACACCACCCTGGCGCCGATAGCCGAGGGTATCGAGCAGGCGTTCCAGGGTCAGTGCACAACCATGAATGTCACCAATCAGGTCGTAGCCACGCGCGGGATCGAGGTGCATTCAGCCTCCTCCCCCGCCGAGCCGACTGCCCCAGCCCAGCTTGTTGCGGCAGACCTCGTAGTAGTTGTGATCGAGCGGATGGATCAGGCACAGCTTCTGCGGCCTCTTGCTCACCGTGACGGTATCACCCGGCGCGCAGGTGAAGTGATTCTGGCCATCGCAGGAAACCTGCGGGTAAATCTGCATATCCTTGGACACGACGATTTTCAACTCGCTGTTGCCATCCACCACGATCGGCCGACTGGACAAGGTATGCGGGTACATCGGCACGATGACCATGGCATCCAGCTTGGGGTGCATGATCGGCCCGCCGGCGGACAGCGCATAGGCGGTGGAGCCGGTCGGCGTGGCGACGATCAGGCCGTCGGCCTTCTGACTGCAGACGAACTGGCCATCGATGAACAACTCGAATTCGATCATCCGCGTCGACTTGCCCGGGTGCAGCACCACGTCGTTGAGGGCATCGCCCTGGCCGATCGCTTCGCCATGCCGACGCACTTCGGCCTCCAGCAGGAAACGGTTCTCGGTCAGGTAATTGCCTTCCAGGACCTGGGCGACCTTGAGCTCCAGTTCATCCGGACGGATATCGGTGAGAAAGCCCAGGCTGCCGCGGTTGACCCCCAGCACCGGCACCTTGTGCCGCGCCAGTGCGCGGGCCGCGCCGAGCATGCTGCCGTCGCCGCCGACGACGATCACCAGGTCGCAGACCTCGCCGAGAATCTTCCGCGAGGACGTTTGCAAGCCATGCCCCGGCAGCACTTCGGCGATGGTGTCCTCGAGAATCACATGCAGGTGACGATCGATCAGAAACCGCTTCAGCCGGCGGACGGTCTCCAGCACCTGGGTGCTACCCAGACGGCCGATGATGCCGATATTTCGAAATTGCTCCATGGTGCTCCCGCAGACTCTGGATCTAGACAGGCTCGATTATGGGCGAAAGCCTGCGACAGCGGCAAACTCGCGGCATTTGCGCCAGGCCAAAGCGCGCAGGGTCGACAAGCGCCACGCACGGATTTGGCGCTATGCTCGCACCATGACACCTTTTCCCGCGCTTACCGACCTGCAGCAGCAACTGCGCCAACCCATGGTGCGGGATCTGGCCTGGGTGCTGCTTTCGCCGCCACTGCTGAGCAGCCTGCCGTGGCCGCAACGCCACCCGCTCAGCGCCAGCCAGTGGAGCCGTACGCCGGGCATGCTGGCCGACTGGCTGCGGCGTCTCGACAGCGACCCCGGCAGTTTGTCGAACTGGCTGGCGCAGCGCTCGGTACGGCGCCTGGGCTTGTATTACGAACGCCTCTGGCAATTCGCCCTGCACGCCGCCCCCGGTATCGAGCTGCTGGCCGCCAACCTGCCAATCCGCCAGAACGGCCAGACCCTCGGCGAACTCGACTTGCTGCTGCGCGACGAAGAAGGCGTGCACCACCTGGAACTGGCGATCAAACTCTACCTCGGCCCGCAGCAGCAAAGCGGCGCCGAACTCGCCCACTGGATCGGTCCGGGCAGCCATGACCGCCTGGATATCAAGCTCGATCATCTCAGCCAGCACCAACTGCCCATGTCGGCACGCGGCGAAGCACGCCCGGCGCTGGCCGAACTCGACCTGGGCAATGCCCAGGCGGCACTCTGGCTCGGCGGTTACCTGTTCTACCCCTGGCCGAAACCTTGCCTGCCGCCTCCCGGCGCCAATCCGCAGCACTTGCGCGGCCGCTGGCTGCACCGACGTGACTGGCCAGGCTTTGTCGCACAAAACAGCGAGGGTTGCTGGCAGCCTCTGCCACGCACGGCCTGGCTGGCGCCCGCGCGAATAGGCCATGCCGAACGGTGGTCCGCCGAAACACTGCAGGAGTGGTTGCGCACCCTGCAGCCGCAGGCCAAGGCGCAACTACTGGTGCGACTGCAGCACAGCCCGCAGGGCGACTGGCAGGAGGTGGAGCGGCTGTTCCTGGTCAGCGACGACTGGCCGACAGCCATGCCCGCACCCGCCGAGAAGTAGCGCCGAGGACAGCCGTCAGCCGCTGCGCTCGGTACGCCCGCCCGACCGCGCCAGGTAACCCGAGCCGCTTTCGCACAGCAAGGCATCGCGTTGCACCGCCGGCAGCACATCCAGGCCATCGCGCAACGCGTAGGCACTGAAGCCCAGCTGCGCCAGCAGGAACACCGCGCTGGCGCTGCGCTTACCACTGTCGCAATAGCACAGATAGGTGCGCGCCTTATCCAGCAGCCGCGCCTTCAGGCGCAGGAGCTGCAACGGCATATGCAGGGATTCCAGTGCATGGCCCCGCTCGTATTCCTCTTGCAGGCGCACGTCCAGCCACTGTGCGCCGGCCGCCAGCAGGCGTGCCGCCTCGCCCAGGGCAACATCGTCGACCACCGGAGCCTTGAGCAACGAGAAGAAATCCTGACGAGCGAGACGCAACACCACGCCATCCTCGATCAGCGTCACCGTGGCATTGCGCGGACGGTCGGCGAGCAAGGCCTCTTCACCGAAGCAGGCGCCCACTTCCAGCTCGGCCAATACCTGTCGCTCGCTACCAGCGCCGCGAATCACTTCGGCGCGGCCGCTTTCGAGGAAATAACAGCAATCGCCGGACTCCCCTTCCCGCAACAGGGTTGTGCCCGCCGCCAGCTCGATGCGCTGCAGACGCTCAAGCATGGTGCGTACATTGCTCGGCGGTACCTTGGCGAATACAGGATTCTGCAGAAGGCGCTCCAGCCACTCCACATCGGCATGGTTCTGGCCAAGCTCGAGGAGCAAATCCTGATAGGTCAGGCGCCAGGTCAACAGCCGGCCAAGGGTTGCCGTGTCCACCGCCAGCAGGCTGGCATCGGTGGCGGCACGCGCTTCATGCAAACGCGGCAAGCCGGGCGACAACGGGTGGCAGCTGGCCGCACTGCCGGCGCTCAGACGCTGCTGCTGGCCATCGGCCGTCTGCAGCAGCAGCTCTCCAGCGAGCAGGTAGTAGGTCAGGGCCGCCTGATCGCCGCGGCGAAAGAGCAACTGCCCGGCCAACAGCGGCTGCGGCACCAGCTGACTGCGCAGCTCCCGCCACTGTTGTTCGGACAGCACATTGAGCGGCGTAAAACTGCGCAACTGTTCGGGGTTCAGGGGGTCACTCATGGGTATCCAGGCTCCGCTGGTCAAGACTCGGAGGGTGCGCAAACAGCCCATATTCACAACCGTTCATACTGGCGCAACGCCGCGGCGCGTCCCTGCAAGCCGCCGGTATGCACGAACACCAGGCGACTGCCGCGCTCAAAGTAACCGGCCTCGACACGCTGACGCAACGCCATTAGCGCCTTGGCGGTATACAGCGGCTCCAACGCCAGCCCACTGGCCGCTTCGCTGGCCAGGAGAAACTCCAGCAGCGCCGCATCGACCTTGGCAAAGCCGCCGCGACTGGCATCCAGCAACTGGTAGACGCCATCCACCGCCTGCGCCTCGTCGAGAATCGCCCGCACCTGGTGCGCCACGCCATGATCGTCCGGCACCGCCACCGCGCCGTAGACCGGATGAGCGCCCGCCTCGCCCAGCACCAGCCCCGCCAGGGTCGTTCCCGTACCCGCCGCCAGCCACCAGCCGTGATAATCCACCCAACCGAGCCCGCTCAGTTGTTCCTGCACCTGACTCACCAGCCCGCTACAGCCCATGGCCCCCGGCAAACCACCGCCGCCTTCGGGCACTGGATGCAGGTTGCGGTAGTGCTCACGCCACGGGGCCCAGAAGTCCGCCTGATGCCGGGCACGGTAGCCGCCATAACCGAGCCAGTGCAGCTGCATGCCGAAGCGCTGCAGATCGCGCACGGTAGGCGTGTCCTGCGGCGTGCCGCGGAGCAGACCAACCGTGGGGAAGTCGAAGCGCTTGCCCGCGGCGGCCAGCGCATGCAGATGATTGGAATGGGCGCCGCCAAGACTGATCAGCCCCTCGGCACCGACAGCGCAGGCCGCTTGCAGGTAGGGCGCCAGCTTGAACCATTTATTGCCGCTGATCAGCGGGTCGATCAGATCCAGGCGCAGCACTGCCAGCTCGACCTCGGCCGCCGCCAGCCAATCCAGACGCAAGGGTTCGAGCGGCGCCCTGGGCGTCCAATCGGGGTCAACGAGCGGCAAGTCTTAACCGACTGTGCGCAAGCGGCTAGCAGCCTTGTGCCGCTCGCAGCAGTTGGAATTGCCTACGGTGAAACGGCTCGGGGTGTCGACCCGGTCGATCGGGATGGCGCAGCGCTGACCGCTGGGCAACGCCGCCTCGCAACTCGGTTGCTGGTAGTGCACCAGCCACTGGCGGTACTGCAGTTCGGAAACGAAACACTTGGCCGCGGCATAGGCCATGGGGTTGGCTCGATAACTGCCGATGTCCTGCAAGGGGATGGTCAGGTGCCCGGCGCCAGGGTGATAGACCACGAAGACCACACCGAGCGAGGCCAGCCGCTCGAGAATCTGCTCACCGCCCTGACCGGCCAGTTCGTCGCGCTCATGCTTGAGCCGCTCGACTTCCTCGTGCAACTGCGTGTCCTGTTCGTTGCGGTAGGCAAGTTCGACATCGCGAATGGCGACTTGCTCCTTGTACTCGGCCACTGCCGAGGCGATCTTGGCTTGCAGTTCATTCTCGAACTGGACTCGCAGAATCTCGCTTCCTGTCCGGTCATGGCGCTCCAGCTCGCGCATCTGCTCGGTCATTTCCTCGCGAAACGACTGCATGCTGGCCGCCTGAGCCGCCAATTGCGCCTTGAGGGTGGCGTTCAACTCCTGTTGCTGGCGCAATGCCTGACGCAGCTCGCTCGCCTGCGCCTGCAGACTCTTGCCCTGCTGTTCATGGGCCAACTTGAGCTTGGCCACTTCCTCTTCGTGTTGCTGGCTCAGGCTACTGATGCGCAAGCGCTGCTGCTTGATCAGCTGCGCGGTCTTCAGACGGTGTTCCTGATCCATCGTCTTGGCGATTTTATCGGCCATGTCCGCGGCCGCATCGGGTGCATACCATTTATCTTCCGACGCCATGTGCAAGCGTTCGGGAGCAACCGCCTGGGTGCTGTCGTCCTCGACCAGCAAACCCAGGTTGTTGCGCTTGACGGCATCACGCAGCAACGCCAGGTCATTGTGCCCGGGGGCCAGATTCGGATCCCACAAATGCATCTGGTGCCAGGACACCGGGCACTGACTGCGGCAGGCCAGCCGAATCGGCCCGGCACCCAGGTCGGGACCACGGCCGGCACGCTCGGACAGGTGCTGCAGGGGGATATTCCAGCCCGAGTCCGGCGCGCCTTTCTCGTCGAAGTCCAGATAGAAGAACACTGCCGCCCGGATCAACAGGCGCGGATTGATCGCCACATAGGCAATGCGCATCTGCTGATCGGCAAACTCCGGCATGTTGACCACGCCATCGAGCAAGGCCTCGAACTCGGCAAAGAACATCTGTTTGCAGACGCCACCGCGTTCACTGAAGAACATCACGGCCTCAACCATCTGCGGCTTGTTCTGCATGCTCATCGGTTTCCCTCTAGGCCAATACGGTGGAATCAGCTAACGCAGGAAACGAGCGATCATACGAACGCTCTGCTCACAGCCGTCTGCCACGGTTCAGCGAGATGCCTGACAGCGAAGAGGAAGCCCGCACTACAGCCGCCATTCCTTTGTTCAGGCAAGTCTAGGGGAAAAGCCAATAGCGGCAATGTGACTGGGTTGGCAGTCGCTCGGCCGCCACGCTCGAACGAGCCGGCGACAGCGCGAAAGTGTGATGAGTTTGGTGCAATCGATTAAGACGTTTGGCCGGACAGCAACGGCGCCAAACGTCTGGCCATTTCATCGCCCAACACTTGCAAGCCGCTCATTGGCCGGATCATCACCTCGAATTCGACAATCTTCCCCTGCGCATCGAATCGGATCATATCGATACCCTTGAGCTCGCGTCCAGCCACCTTGGCGGCGAACTCGAGCACCACATCGAGACCATCGGCGCTGACCAGTTGGCGATGGTAATGGAAGTCCTCGAAGACCTTGACCACCGTGCCGAGGATCAAGGTCACCAGCGGAGCACCCAGATAGGGCTTGAAGGCCATGGGCGAGCGGAATACCGCCTGCGGATGCAGCAGCGCCGGCAACCCACTCAGATCACCAGCGGCAATCATTGCATGCCATTTTTCCAGAGCCTCGGCCACCGCCGGCTGCACCGCCAGTGCTGCGGTCGTGTTCGGCGCGCCCGTCATAGCTGCGCCGCCAGACGCGACCCCTGATCGATTGCCCGCTTGGCGTCCAGCTCGCTAGCGACATCGGCACCACCGATCAGGTGTACGCTTTGCCCGATTGCGACCAGGCCGTCCTGCAACTCACGCAACGGATCCTGGCCGGCGCACAGGATCACGCTATCCACCGCCAGCACCTGCGGCTCACCCTCGCCAATACGGATATGCAGCCCCTCATCGTCGACCTTGAGGTACTCGACCGCATTGAGCATCTGCACATTCTTGTTCTTCAATCCGGCGCGGTGAATCCAGCCGGTGGTCTTGCCCAGGCCGTCGCCGACCTTGGACTTCTTGCGCTGCAGCAGAAATACCTGACGCGCTGCGGCATGGGGCTGAGCCTGGATCCCGGCGACCCCGCCACGGGCTTGCAGCTGGGTGTCGATCCCCCACTCCTTCCAGAATGCCTCGCGATCGAGGCTAGTGGACTCGCCCTGGTGGGTGATGAATTCGCAGACGTCGAAGCCGATACCGCCGGCGCCGATCACAGCGACCCGCTGACCAACCGGCTTGCGCTCGAGAATGGCATCCAGGTAACCGATCACCTTGGGGTGATCCACGCCGCTGATCGCCGGCGTGCGCGGGGCAATACCGGTGGCCAGGATCACCTCGTCGAAGCCGCCCTTGGCCAACTCAGAGGCCGAGACCCGGGTATTCAGGCACAGCTCCACGCCGGTGGTCTGCAGCTTGCGCTTGAAATAGCGCAGGGTTTCGAAGAACTCCTCCTTGCCCGGCACCCGCTTGGCCACATTGAACTGACCGCCGATCTCGCCAGCCGAATCGAACAGGGTCACGCTGTGACCACGCTCGGCGGCGACGGTGGCGGCCGCCAGGCCAGCCGGGCCGGCACCGACCACGGCGATCTTCTTGACCTGGGTGGTGGCAATGTAATTGAGCTCGGTCTCGTGACAGGCGCGCGGGTTGACCAGGCAACTGGTCAGCTTGCCGCCGAAGGTATGGTCCAGACAGGCCTGATTGCAGCCGATGCAGGTGTTGATCTCGTCTGCGCGGCCGGCGGCGGCCTTGTTGACGAACTCCGGGTCGGCGAGGAACGGACGGGCCATGGAGACCATGTCGGCGTCGCCTTCGGCCAGCACCTGCTCGGCAATTTCCGGGGTATTGATGCGGTTGGTGGTGATCAGCGGAATCTTGACCTCGCCGCGCAGCTTGGCGGTGACCTTGGTGAAGGCCGCACGCGGCACCTTGGTGGCGATGGTCGGAATGCGCGCCTCATGCCAGCCGATACCGGTATTGATCAGGGTTGCACCAGCCTGCTCGATGGCCTTGGCCAGCAGCACGATCTCGTCCCAGGTGCTGCCGCCCTCGACCAGATCGAGCATCGACAGGCGATAGATGATGATGAAGCTCGGCCCCACCGCCTCGCGCACGCGACGAACGATCTCCACCGGCAAACGCATGCGGTTGGCGTAGCTGCCGCCCCAGCGGTCGCTGCGGTGGTTGGTGTGGGCGACCAGGAACTGGTTGATGAAGTAGCCTTCCGACCCCATGATCTCGACGCCGTCATACTCGGCCTGCTGGGCCAGTACGGAGCAGTTGATGAAATCCTGGATCTGCTTCTCGATGCCTTCCTCGTCCAGCTCTTTGGGCTTGAACGGGTTGATCGGCGCCTGAATCGCGCTCGGCGCCACCGACTTGGGGCTGTAGGCATAGCGCCCGGCATGCAGGATCTGCATGCAGATCTTGCCGCCTGCTTCGTGCACCGCCTGGGTGACGACCCTGTGCTTTTGCGCCTCTTCGACGGTGGTCAACTTGGCCGCCCCGGCATACACACCGCCCTCCTCGTTCGGCCCGATACCGCCGGTCACCATCAGGCCGACGCCGCCACGGGCGCGCTCGGCGAAATAGGCCGCCATGCGCTCGAAGCCACCCGGCTTCTCCTCCAGCCCCGTGTGCATCGAGCCCATCAGGGTGCGGTTGCGCAGGGTGGTGAAGCCCAAATCCAGGGGGGCGAGCAGGTGCGGGTAGCGAGCAGTCATGGAAGTCTCCACAGCGAGCGGGTGCATTTCACGGAAATGCCGCGGCCTCAACGGGACCACGGTCGGTATGCACTAGACGATAAAGAGCCGGAGCAGCCCCCTCAATGACTCAAAATCACAACTTGATGACCAAAATGAACGCGACCGCTTGGCAGACTGCCACTCATCGACCTACCCTGTAGCCATGATCCGTAAACTCTCGATACTTCTTGTTACCCTGATCGTCGGCGGCTGCCTGGTCGCCTTCCTGATCTGGGCCGAACGGCGCCCGGCCGCCCATTACCTGTCCGACCTGCGCAGCTCGATCAGCAGCGAGCCGGCGCCGGCGCAATCGCGCGGCAACCTGCTGCTGATCCGCCCGCAACTCTATCCCATGGATTACCAGAGCCCGGCCCATCTGCGCCTGAAGCTCGCCGCCGCACTGGATAATGCGCGCACAGTCGGCCTGCTCGGCCCCGACACCCTGGTGGCACTGCCCGAGCATATCGGCACCTGGCTGCTGGCACGTGACGAGAAGGTCGAGTTCTATCGGGCCCGCAGCCGTCAGGAAGTACGCGACTGGCTGCTGCTCGGCAACCCGCTGCTGGCCATCAAGGCGCTGCTGCTGAACCTGGACGCCGAACGCCTGGACGAAGCCCTGCTGCGCATGAAGGCCGAGCAAATGGCCGAGGACTACCAGCAACTGTTCGGCGGACTCGCCCGCGAGTACCAGGTCACCCTGCTGGCCGGCTCCATCCTGTTGCCCGAGCCGCGTGTGGAGGATGGCCGCCTGCACAGTGGCGCGGGCCCGCTGCGCAACCTCAGCCTGGTGTTTTCCCCGCAAGGCACTATCCAGGGCAGTCCGCACCTCGAGCCCTGGCCCTGGCGAGCCGACGCCACCCCACCACAACGCCTCAGCGTCGGCACACTGCAATACCGGGTCGAGCGCGACTGGCGCCCCGGCTATCCGCAGAGCAGCCTGCACCTGGTCGACGGCGACCTGAGCAGCCCGGCGCTGTTCCTGCGCGGCAAGCTGGACTGGCCGATTGGCGGCGCCTCGCGGGACATCCTGCTGATCCCCCGCGCAGTCGAGCAAGCCAGCCCGGCGCCAGGCAGTCATATGTTGAACATCTGGATAGATGCCGAGTGAAACCGCAACGGGTGCGCCTCGGCGACCTCTCGGTCGGCTTCGTCCACAGCCTGGCCGATGCCGTGCGCCAGCTTGGACAGGACCCCCAGCCCCTGCTCGAGAACTATGGCCTGGACCCGGCCAGGCTGGCCGAACCTGGGGCACGCCTGTCGATCCCGCGCTACATGCGCCTGGGTCATGCGGCGATTCAACTGACCGGCGAACCCGGCCTCGGCCTGCTGATGGGCCGCCTGAGTCGCCTGAGCCAGGTAGGCCTGGCCGGCGTCACCGCGGCCCAGGCACCCACCGTGCGCGAAGCGGCCCGCGCCCTGATCCGCTTCGAGCCGCTGTATGCCGCCAACTACCGCGGCCAGGCCAGCCTGCACGAAGATGCCCGCGGCGCCTGGCTGCGCTTCTATTCGATCAGCCCGTACAACGCCTACAACCGCTTCGTGGTCGACTCGGTGCTGGCCGGCTGGACCCAGCAACTGGGCAGCCTGGCCAATCAACGCCTGAGCGTGGAAAAAATCCAGATCGAGTTTCCCGCGCCCGCTTACGGCACGCAGTACGGCGAGCTGTTCGACTGCCCCGTGGAGTTTGCTGCCGAACACAATCAACTGCGCCTGCAGCAGAGCACGCTCAACCTGCGCAATCCAGAGCACTGCCCAAGCACCTGGTACCAGCTGCTGGCAATCTGCGAACGTGAACTCGAGCTCCTGACCCGCACCCGCAGCCTGCGCGAGCGCATCACCCGCCTGCTCGGGCCGCTGCTGCATGGCCGCGAGCCCGACCTGCAGGAAGTCGCCGCGAGTCTGCAGCTGCCAACCTGGACCCTGCGACGCAAGCTGGCCGAGGAAGGCACGCAGTTTCGCGCCATCCTCAACGACACCCGCCGCGACTTGGCCATGGCCTATATCCGCGACACCGAACTGGCCTTCGGCGAGATCGCCTACCTGCTCGGTTTCGCCTCGGCCGAAGCCTTCCAGCGCGCCTTCAAACGCTGGAACCAGCAGACCCCGGGCGAATTCCGCCGCGCCCAGCGCCAGGCCGGCTAGCGGCCCGTGACAGGCGAGCGGGATTCAAATCTCGGTGGCGTCTTCAACCGGCTCGGCGTCGTCCTGGTCAAAGGCACGGGACTCGAGCAGCTCTTCTTGATAGTCATCCATTGGTGGTTCCTCCCGCTTGATGCTGTCGTCGACAAATACACATGCCAATCAAGCTAAAGGGGACAGATGAATACAAGATGACAGTTTGTCGCAGACAATAAAAAACCCTCAGGTATCGCTACCTGAGGGCTTCATATATGGCGCAGCGGACGGGACTCGAACCCGCGACCCCCGGCGTGACAGGCCGGTATTCTAACCGACTGAACTACCGCTGCGTGTCGGATGGGCTTGCACCCAAAGAACTCTTGCTTCATCTGGCAGAGCAGCTGTATCAGCCCCTCCACCTCATATCGAGCGAACCCGACATGGGAAATATGGCGCAGCGGACGGGACTCGAACCCGCGACCCCCGGCGTGACAGGCCGGTATTCTAACCGACTGAACTACCGCTGCGCGTCGGTCGGACTTGCGTCCGAAATCACAAAGAGTGGTGGGTGATGACGGGATCGAACCGCCGACCCTCTGCTTGTAAGGCAGATGCTCTCCCAGCTGAGCTAATCACCCTTCGCTTTGTGAGGCGCGCAATTTACGGGTGGGACGAACCTAAGTCAATACTCTGCTTAAAGTTTTTCTCAAAAACGGGAAATATCACGATAGCGACCCAAGGCCAGAACGATTCGCAAGGTCCTGCGCTGGCCCAGACACGCCGAATTAAAATGCCACACTCAAGGTCAGCCTTGCCGCCACGCGATTGTCCGCAGTGCGATCCAGACCCGCCTCGGCAATCCGCACGCCCTGCTGTTCCAGCCGAGTGAACCAACGCAAGAGCTGGGCGAATGCCGCCGGCTGCAGGCTAACCTGCAGCGAACCCCCGCTGTCGCTGTCCAGCCGCTCTATGAGCAAGCCCTGCTCGGCTGCACTGGCGGTAACCAGGCCTTGCAAGCGCGCCGGATCGAGGCTGACCTGCGGCTGACTCGCCAGGCTGCGCGCCAACGGCGCCTGTGCCTGCAGGTAGGCGTACAAAGCGCGCTCCTGAGTAAAGGCACTGCGTGCCGCCGTCACCCCCTGCCGCGCAGGCTGCCAGAGCAGCAAATACACCAGCGTCAGCAGCACAAACAGGGCCAACAGACCTAGAGCCAGGCGCTCACGGGGCAACAGAGCACGCCAGCGCTGCAGCGGCAACGAACCTTGCAATCGCGCCGTGAATGGCGTCTTCGACTCGCTCAAGTTGTTCATCCTCCAATCACCAGGCGTGCGCTGACTCCTGCCGCCTCACGACTTGCCGACCCCAGCTGCACCCTCAGGCCAGCCGCTTGCAGGCGTTCGCGCAAGCGCTCCAGCTCAGCGAAGCCCTGCGCCTGAATCTGCATGGCCAGATCGCCGCGAATGGCGCTGAAATCCACTTGTTGCACCTGCACAGGCTCACCGTCGAGCGCCATGGCCTGAGTCACCTGAGCAAGCATGCCGAGCAAGCGCCCCTGGCCACTGCCACCTCCCGCGGCCAAGTGCTGGTCCAGTTGCGCCCGCAGATCGACCAGCTTGCGATCCTCGGGGAACAGTTCCTGATAAAGCGCCTTGCTGGCCTGGGCATAGGTCTCGGCCTGCTGCTGCAAATGCCAGCCCTGAGCCAGATTGAAGCCCCACTGTAAAACCAGCCACAAACCGAGCAACCCGAACAAGGGACGCCAGCGCTGCCATTGACCCGCGTTTTGTTGTGGCGCGAATTCGCCCTGGGCCAGATCATTGCTCAACGCCTGCTGCGCCAGCCAGCCATAGGCATCGGCCAGTTCCAGACATTCATCCAGCGGCACCAACCCGGCCTGCTGCGCCGAGCGATAGCCAATATGCGGATGGGGGCAACGCGCCGCCAGCGCCAACCATGATTCGGCACTCAGCGCCATGCGCGCCACCCCTTCTCCGCCGAGTAACCAGCGCGAACCCAGGTGCAGCAACTGGGTGCCCTGGCGTGGCAGCAGATCGGCATCCACGGCAATCGCCCGTGGCGCTACCGGGCACAGCGCCAGCCAGTCCGCCAGCCAACTGCGGCGCACGGCAAACACCCGATGGCGGCCGTCCGCGAGCCGCTCGCCCAAGGCCAGATGCAACTGTTCAATGTCCTCGGCCAGCAACTCCTCCACCGCGTACGGAAGGGCCTGACGCAGCCAGCGAGTCTTTTGCGTCGGCAGGCGCACGGCGCAGGCCGTTACCGCCTCGACCGGCAGAACCAGGGTCCAGGCCTCGGCCAACCCGGCCAGCGCCTCGGCAAACGGCAGGCACTCGCTATCGCCTGCGCGCACCCGCTGCACCGGCAACTCCGCCAAGGCGCCGGCACAGGCCGCAGGCGGCAGAAACACACACAACTGATTCATCACTCGACTTCCTCGACAGGTGCAGGCGGCACCCCGCTCTGCCCCAGATCACGGGATAGGACATACAGCTTGCCATCGCTGGCGCGCTGCAGGGTACTGCGTAAAACCTGACGGCGCTCGCCCACGCTGACCTCACTGATCACCTGAAAATACTGGCTGCCAACCGCCAACCCCTGACTCTGCACGCTCAACCCCGGCAATTGCGCGAGAAAACTCGGCACATCGACATAGCCCTGACCGGCACGCCGGGCAACCAGCCCCTCGGCCGTGCTCAGCGGCAAGCCCTCGGCCAGACTCGCCAGCACCCGGGCACTGGCGGTGTTGACATTCAAGGCCGCATCCGTCGGCAAGGCGCTGACCCAGGGCAACAGCCGCTGATAATCGGTCTCGCTCATCTCCAGCAACAGGCGCAATTCGGACACATCGACCAGCGTCCGGTTGGCGGCGCGATAGGCCGGCTGTACCAACAAGTATTGATTATCTTCGGCACCATAGCCGCCACTCGGCTCCTGATCGGCATCCAGCCAGTCGAGCAGCCGCTCGGCATAGGGCGCATCGATTTGCAGGCCGAGCAGCAGACGACGAAACTGCCCCAGCGCTGCCTCATTGGCCTGCCCCTGACGCACCAGGCTGTTGAGGTTGAAACGCCCCGTCGGGTCGAGGATACGCACGCGCAACTCACCACCTTCATCCAGGGCGAAGGGCACCAGCGGCTGCGCCCAGGGCTCACCCAGATGATCCACGGGCGCACGCGGGTCGCCTTGCTGCAGATCGCGCCGCAACACGGCCTTGGCCAGGGTTTCGCCACCCAGGGCGTAATGCCAGGCCTGGCGTACATGCAACTGGTTGGCGCTGCTGCGAATTGACAATTGCTGACGCGCGATAATCCCGGCGCACACCACAGTCGCCACCGCCACCACCAGCATCACGGTGATCAGCGCCACGCCGCGCTGCGCCTTCATGGCTCGAGCACCTCGTCGGACGCTTCCGGCTCAGCCGCCGCCGGCGCCGCGCCCTCAGGCCGCACATCTGGCAGACGCAACAACCGGCGCAACTCGCCATAGCGGCGATGCTCCAGCACCAGCTCGACTGCCCGGGGCAACGCGGTCAGCTGTGCTTCGCCAGTGCTGCCGGCTGGCGGCCAACTGTCTAGCCAGCTACCGTCGCCGTCCAGGTAACGCAAGCGCACGCCAGTCACCCCGTCCAGCGCCTGCTGCACCTGAGGCTGGCTGTCCTGAGCCTGATCGAGCACATTCCAGTAGCGTCGCTGCCACTGCTCGCCGCTCAGTTGCCAGCGCACCCGCTGCACGCTCGCACGGCTGCGCCCCAGCGGATTGCGCCAGCCGGCGCGACTCAGTTCCACAGCCGCGACCTCGTCCGCCTCGCCATACAGGGCCGGGCGCGGATCGCCAAACGGGTCGCGCACCGGCCGCACAGTAACCTGCAACAGGTCGCGCTCGAAGGCGGCGATGGCGCGCACCAGCTCACGCAACTGCAACTCATGGTTACGGGTGACGCTGTCGGTGCGCAACACACTGGTGAGCATGCGATAGGTCGCCAGCCCGAGCAGGGCAAAAATCGCGATGGCGATCAGTAATTCGAGCAGGGTGAAGCCACGCGTACGCCTCATCGCGAGTCTCCAAGAAAGCCGGTGAGACTGACCACCGCGCGCTCACGCAGATCGCCGCCAGGATGACCGCGTGTCGGGCGCGGCGCCACCCACAGGGTGACCCGGCGCATGCTCGGCTCGCTGGTCGGCTGGATTTCGCTCTGCCATTGCCAGCGCCGCCCGGCGAACTCCAGCTCGCCCTGCTCGCGCCCGTCGCTGGCCGGTGTCTCGACAAGTTGCAACTCGGTCAAGCGATTGTCGGCAATCCACATCGCCAAGGTTTTCTCTTCCAGCCGTGCAGCGGTTTGCAGGCTGCGCGCGCTGGCGGTCAATACGCTGGCGGCGACCAGCGCGAATATGGCCAGAGCCACCAGCACTTCGAGCAGGGTGAAACCTCGGCAACACTTCATCCCGAGTGCCCCGACGGACTATCGACCTCGACCCTGGGCAACCGGAAGCCGTCGCTGGACAGTTGCAACTGCACACCGTCCTTGCGCCGCTCGCGCAGCTGTAAACGAAAGGGGCTGAGTTCGCCACTGGAAAGAATCAACAGCTGCGGGGTTGTTGCTGCCTGTCGCCGCTCGGCTACCGACTGCGGCAATTGCAGCGCCTCACCCTCCAGTTCGATACTCAACTCGGCCCAGGCCGGCAAGCGATATGGCTCGTGATCCAGAGCCTGCCAACGCGCGGTGCCGGGCTGGTACTGCAACACCTGATAGCCCTCTGCACTGAACCGCAAACCGTACTCCCGATTATCCAGCAGCGCTTCGTCGGCCAGTACGCCGATCAATCCGGCCAAGCGTTCGGCTTCGTTACGCAACTCGCGTGCCGGACCGGCGATACCGGTACTGAGTACGGCGAGGCCGATCAGGCTACCGAGAATCACGATGACCACCAGCAGCTCGATCAGAGTAACCCCCCTGACCGGGCCGGATGCGCCAATGCGGCGGGCAAGCATGGCTCAGTCAAGCCCCATCAGAGGTCCCAGCTACCAATATCGGCATCCAGTTCGCTGCCACCCGGCTTGCCGTCGGCACCCAGCGAATAGAGGTCGAAGGCGCCCTTGGTGCCGGGCGCCAGGTACTGATAGACATTGCCCCAGGGATCGACGGGCAAGCGCTTGAGGTAGCCGTCGCGACTCCAGTTCTTCGCCGGCGGATTACCCGTGGGTTTATCCACCAGCGCCTCCAACCCCTGCTGGGTACTCGGGTAGGTATGGTTGTCCAACTTGTACATATCCAGGGCCGCGGAGATGGCCCTGATGTCGCCTTTGGCGACTGTCACCTTGGCCTGATCCGGCCGACTCATGATCTGCGGCACCACCAGGGCGGCGAGAATGCCGAGAATCACCACCACCACCATGATTTCGATCAGGGTGAAACCCGCCTGACGCTGGGCAGACCGAGGCCAAGCGGCCTGCGTTGGTTTGACGGTTCCACCTGCATTTTGCAACGACCTGCTATTCACCTGCTTACCCCACCAACTGATTGAGAGACAAAATCGGCAGCAGAATCGCCAGCACTATGACCAGCACCACTGCGCCCATAAACACCAACATGAAAGGTTCGAAGAGCCCGACCATCAGCGCCACCTGGGCGCCCAGGTCGTTTTCCTGATTGCGTGCCGTGCGTGCGAGCATCTGATCCAGCTCGCCGGAACGTTCGCCGCTGGCAATCATGTGCAGCATCATCGGCGGGAACTGCCCACTGGCCTCCAGCGCCCGGGTCAGGCTACCGCCTTCGCGGACCTTCTGCGCAGCCACGACCACCTGCGCGCGAATCACCCGATTGACTATCACCTCGGCACCAATGGCCAAGGCTTCGACCAGCGGTACACCGCTCTGGGTGAGGATTGCCAGGGTCGAGGCGAAACGCGCGCAATCGGTTGCGCGAATCAATCGCCCGAGCAGCGGCACGCGCAGCAGCAAGTCGTGCCAGCGCAGTTTCACCGCCTCATCGCGAAGCGCCCAACGCAGCGCGAAAAAACCCAACAGCAGCACAATGACCGCCAGCCAGCCCCAGCTCTTGACCCATTCACTCGCAACGATCAGCCCGCGGGTCAGCGTCGGCAGGGTTTGTCCGGAATCGACGAACACCCGCACGATATCCGGCACCACATAACCCAGCAGAAAAGCGACGATCAGCAGCGAGGAGCACATCAGGATCAGTGGATAGAGCAGTGCCAGCTGGATCTTCTGCCGCGATTGCTGGCGCTGCTCGGTGTAATCGGCCAGTTGTTCCAGCACCGGCCCCAGGTGCCCGGCGTGCTCACCCGCGGCCACGGTAGCACGGTACAACTCGGGAAAAGCCGCAGGAAACTCTTTCAGGCTGCTGGCCAAGCCATGGCCCTCCAGCACCCGCGCCCGCACCGCCAGAAGCATGCTCTGGATTCGCGGCACACGGGCCTGGGCCGCCGCAGCACGCAACGCTTCCTCGACTGGCAACGCGGCCTGGATCAGGGTCGCCAACTGGCGGGTAAGCAAGGCCAGATCGCGCGCCGACAGCCCGCGCACCAGACTGAAGTGCCCTCCGCCAGCGGCCTGTTCGCGGGTGCGGGTAGCCTGGACATCGAGCGGCGACAATTGCCGCTCGCGCAGGATTTGCCGCACCTGACGCGCGCTGTCGGCCTCCAGCACCCCCTTGTGCTGGCGGCCCCTGACATCGAGAGCGAGGTATTCGAAGGCGGCCATTAGCGTTCCCGGCTCATTCGTCTTGGGTTACGCGTAGCACTTCTTCCAGGCTGGTCAGCCCTTCCAGCACCTTGCGCCGGCCATCTTCGCGGATGCTTGGACCAAGGCTACGGGCATGGCGGATCATTACCTGTTCCGATGCGCCACTATGGATCAGCGTACGCAATTGATCGTCGAACACCACCAGCTCGTATATCCCGGTACGTCCACGATAGCCCTGCCCATGGCACTCCTCGCAGCCATCTGGGCGATAGAGGGTCGGTGCCTGCTCGGCAGCCACGCCAAGCAGCGCGCACTCCGCAGAATCGGCCTGAAAGGCCTCCTTGCAATGCGGACAGAGAACCCTTACCAGGCGCTGGGCCAGTACACCAAGCAAGGAGGACGACAACAGAAAAGGCTCGATACCCATGTCCACCAGGCGGGTAATGGCGCCTATCGCGCTGTTGGTATGCAGGGTGGAAAGTACCAAATGCCCGGTCAATGACGCCTGCACGGCGATTTCGGCCGTTTCCTTGTCACGGATTTCACCGACCATAACCACATCCGGATCTTGCCGCAGAATCGCTCGCAGACCGCGGGCGAAGGTCATGTCGACCTTGGTGTTGACCTGGGTCTGGCCGATACCTTCGAGGTGGTACTCGATCGGGTCTTCGACCGTGAGGATATTGCGCGTGCGGTCATTCAGGCTGACCAGGCTGGCGTACAGCGTAGTGGTCTTGCCCGAACCGGTTGGGCCAGTGACCAGCAGAATGCCGTGGGGCTTGCGCAACGTCGCCTCCATTGCCTGGCAATCCCGGGCACTCATGCCCAGACGCTGCAAATCGAGGCGTCCGGCCTGTTTGTCGAGCAGGCGCAGCACCACCCGCTCGCCATTGGCCGAAGGTAGCGTAGATACACGGATATCCACTTCGCGACCACCGACCTTGAGGGAAATACGCCCATCTTGCGGGATACGCTTCTCGGCAATATCCAGACGCGCCATGACCTTGACCCGCGACACCAGCAGCGCCGCCAACTCGCGCTTGGGCTCGAGCACCTCGCGCAGGATGCCATCCACACGAAAACGCACGACCAGACGCTTCTCAAAGGTTTCCAGGTGGATATCCGAAGCGTCTTCCTTGATCGCTTCGCCAAGGATGGCGTTGATCAGTCGAATGATCGGAGCGTCGTCTTCCTGCTCCAGCAGGTCTTCGGTTTCCGGCACCTGCTCGGCCAAGGCCGCCAGATCGAGGCTGCCGCCAAGACCTTCGGCCAGCTGCATGGCCCCGGATTCGTGCTGATAAGCCTTGGCCAGCGCCTGTTCGAAAGTTTCGTCGGTCAAGGCTCGCATGGGTAAGAGGCGCCCGGCAAAGCGCTGGACCTCGGCCAGAGCCACCAGCTCGACGGTCGCTCGATGGGCCAGACAGGGTGGATCGGCCTCGATCAGCAAGACCACGCCATGACGCTTGGCGAAGCTGAACGGCAAACGGCGCAGGGGAGCTTCGGTAGGCAGTGCGTTCATCCAGGATAAGCCTTGAAACGGTAACCGGACAGGCGTATCACGACTGATTCTGACCGTTGTACGTCTGCGGTTGCACCGCTTGATGATTATAATTTCCCCGCCCAGGGGCGGAAACACTGGGAGGCTGTGAATAATAACCCGCCTACTGCAACCGCTTCGCCATCCGCTGCTGACGTTGCGCCACGAACGCCTGGAGGCAGCTGCGCAATGGTATTCGATAGCTTCACAATCTCTGAGCTATCTTTAGCACATCATATGGTGCGATACACCACCCTGAAAGGGGACTGTCAAATACTTGCCAAGTGTCTATGATCGACGCGCGAGCCACGCCACATAAGAATAAATTTCGGGAGTAATGCCTTTGCCTCTTTTGGCTACTCGACGCTGGATGCAACGGCACGCTGGCATTCTGCTCGGCGTAGTGGTCATCCTGCTCATGAGCGTCAGCCTGGCCTGGCAAACCGCCGACTGGCTGCGCCTGCTGCGTGCCCCGGCCGTTCTCGGCACGCCGAACGCAGCTAGCCTGAAGCCTTCCACCGCCAGTCAAGGCCTGGAACAATTATTCGGCAGCAGCCAGAGCAGCGATGCGCCACCACCCGCCACCAGTATGCGCCTGACACTGCTCGGCAGCTTCGTGCATGCCGACCCCAAGCGCTCCAGTGCAATCATCCGCTTGGACGGCAATCCGGCACAGCGCTACAACGTAGATAGTGAAGTGATTGGTGGCGTAAGCCTGCATGCGGTCTACACAGATCGCGTAGAGTTGCTGCGCAATGGCCGCTTGGAAAGCCTGGCATTTCCGCGCAGTCGCTCCAGTGATGAGGATACGGCTTACGCGCCGGACGAAGCCGCTACTGACGCGCGGGATCAGCTCGAGCAACTGGAAGCCGACAACCTCGCACAGTTGCGCGAACGCATGGACGCCCTGCGTCAGCAGATGGAGATGTCCGGCACCTTGCCAGCGGACGCCGAACCCACCGACCAGCCTACGGAAAGCAACTGAACCGATGACTCCGATCTTCTCGCACCTCACCTTCGCCCTGCTTGCCGCCGGCTTGGCCTTCAGCGCTATGCCGCTGAATGCCGCGATCACCCCGTCAGCGCCCAGCACCAACCAACAGGAGGAAAGCTGGACCATCAACCTGAAAGGCGCCGACATCCGCGAGTTCATCGAACAGATCGCGCAGATCACTGGCGAAACCTTCATCGTCGACCCGCGGGTCAAAGGCCAGGTCAGTGTCGTATCGAGTACACCGCTGACCCTGAGCGAAATCTATCAACTGTTCCTCTCGGTGATGGCCACCCATGGTTTCAGCGTCATCACCCAGGGTGAACAGGCGCGCATCGTGCCCAACGCCGAGGCCAAGGCCGATGCGGGACAAGGCCGCGCCGCCCCGGATCGCCTGGAAACCCGCCTGATTCAGGTCCAGCACACTTCAGCAACCGAACTCATTCCGCTGCTTCGCCCGCTGGTTCCTCAATACGGTCATCTGGCGGCGGTCACCTCGGCCAACGCCATCATCATCAGCGACCGCAGTGCCAATATTGCCCGCATTGAGGACTTGCTGCGCCAACTCGACCAGAAAGGCGATCGCGATTACAGCGTGCTCGACCTGCGGCATGCCTGGGTCATGGATGCAGCCGAACTGCTCAACAACACCCTGGAACGCGGCCAGGCAAAAGCCTCAGCCGGCATCCAGGTGATCGCCGATTCGCGCACCAACCGCCTGATCATCCTCGGCCCGCCGGCCGCACGCGCCAAGCTGGTCGCCCTGGCGCAATCGCTGGACAGCCCGACCAGCCGCTCGGCCAATACCCGGGTGATTCGCCTGCGTCATAACGACGCCAAGGACCTGGCGGAAACCCTCGGCGATATATCCGAAGGACTGAAAACCCAGAGCGACGGAGAATCCACCGGCAGACCGCAGAACATCCTGATTCGCGCGGACGAAAGCCTCAACGCCCTGGTACTGCTGGCCGATCCGGAGACGGTGGCGACTCTCGAAGACATCGTCCGCCAGCTCGACGTGCCACGCGCCCAGGTGATGGTGGAAGCAGCCATCGTCGAAGTTTCCGGCGACATCAGCGATGCCCTCGGTGTGCAGTGGGCGGTGGATGCCCGCGGTAGCACAGGCGGCCTGGGCGGGGTGAATTTCAGCAACACCGGGCTGTCGGTCGGAACGGCCCTGCAAGCCATCCAGGACCAAAGGAACAACATCGACAACCCGATACTCAACAACCTCCCGGAAGGCGCCATCATCGGCCTCGGCACCGACAGCTTTGGTGTGCTGATCACCGCGCTGTCGGCCAATACCAAGAGCAACCTGCTGTCGACGCCCAGCCTGCTGACCCTGGACAACCAGAAAGCCGAGATCCTGGTCGGACAGAACGTTCCCTTCCAGACCGGCTCCTTCACCACCAGCGCCTCGGGGGCGGACAACCCCTTCACCACCATCGAACGCCAGGACATCGGCGTGACCCTGAAAGTCACCCCACATATCAACGAAGGTGCCAGCCTGCGCCTGGAAATCGAACAGGAAATCTCCTCCATCGCCCCCACCACCCAGGGGATCAATGCCGTGGACCTGATCACCAACAAGCGCTCGATCAAAAGCACCATCCTCGCCGAAGACGGCCAGGTCATAGTGCTGGGCGGACTGATTCAGGACGACGTGACCCAGACCGACTCGAAAGTGCCGCTGCTCGGCGATATCCCCCTGCTCGGCCGGCTGTTCCGTTCGACCAAGGACACCCGCATCAAACGCAACCTGATGGTCTTCCTGCGCCCGACCGTGATCCGCGATGCCGCGGGTCTGGCCGCGCTCTCGGGCAAGAAGTACAGCGACATCCGCGTACTCGGCGACGTACGCAGTGATTACCGCCCCGGCATCCTGCCACGCGATCCCAAAAAACTGTTCGATCGCGACAGCGCGCCGGCCATCGACCTGCGCGAGTAAAGCCTGCATAGCAAAAAGCCCCGCACGAGAGCGGGGCTTTTTCTATAAAGCCTGTACCAACGGCTTCAGAGCGCTGCCAAACCGCGCGCCAGATCGGCCTTGAGGTCGACGATATCCTCCAGACCCACGGCCACCCGGATCAGGTTGTCGCGAATCCCGGCGTTGGCCCGCTCGGCCGGCGACAGACGACCGTGGGAAGTAGTCGCGGGGTGAGCGATGGTGGTTTTGGTATCGCCCAGGTTGGTGGTGATCGAAATCACCCGGGTCGCGTCGATAAAGCGCCAGGCTGCGTCCTTGCCGCCCTTGACTTCGAAACTGACCACCGCCCCGAAACCACTCTGCTGACGCTTGGCCAACGCATGCTGCGGATGGCTGGGCAGCCCTGAATAGTAGACATGCTCGATACCCGACTGCTGTTCCAGCCACTCGGCCAACTGCTGGGAGCTGGCGCAATGCGCCTGCATGCGCACACGCAGCGTTTCCAGGCCCTTGAGGAAGATCCAGGCGTTGAACGGGCTGAGGGTAGGCCCTGCGGTACGCAGAAAGCCCACCACCTCCTTCATCAGCTCGGCCTTGCCGGCGACCACGCCGCCCATGCTGCGACCTTGGCCGTCGATGTACTTGGTCGCCGAGTGCATGACGATATCGGCCCCAAGCTTGAGCGGCTGCTGCAGCGCCGGGGTACAGAAGCAGTTGTCCACCGCCAGCAGCGCGCCTTTGCTGTGGGCTATTTCCGCCAGCGCGGCGATATCAACCAGCTCGGCCAGCGGATTGGACGGCGACTCGACGAACAGCAGCTTGGTATTGGGCTTGAACGCAGCACTCCAGGCTTGCAGGTCGGCCAACGGCACATAATCGACCTGCACGCCGAAACGCTTGAGGTACTTCTCGAACAGGCTGATGGTCGAACCGAACACACTGCGCGATACCAGTACATGGTCGCCGCCGCTGCACAGACTCATGACCATGGCCAGGATCGCCGACATACCGGACGAGGTTGCCACGGCTTGCTCGGCACCTTCCAACGCAGCGATGCGCTCCTCGAAGGCACGTACCGTGGGGTTGGTGTAGCGTGAGTAGACGTTCCCCGGCACTTCACCGGCAAAGCGCGCAGCGGCATCGGCAGCGGTGCGAAACACGTAGCTGGAGGTTGGGTAAATCGCCTCGCTGTGCTCGCCCTCAGGCGAGCGATGCTGGCCGGCGCGTACCGCCAGGGTATCGAAACCCACACCGTCCAGATCGCTATCCAGACGCCCTGCTTGCCATTCTTCGGTCATGCTGCAAACCTCATTACGGCCGGCAGCGCCGACCGTGCCGTGTAGGGTGCGCCACGCGCACCAGCCAAACGCCGGACAGGTTCACCCTGCCCGGCCTGCCGTCAATTGTTGTACAGATCGATAATCGCGCTGACCGCCTGGGACTTGACCTTGGAAAGGTCGTTACGCGCCTGCTCGATCTTGTTCAGGTAAACCTCATCGACATCGCCGGTGACGTATTGACCATCGAATACCGCGCAGTCGAAGTGTTCGATCTTGATCTTGCCGCCACCAACCGCCTCGATCAGATCAGACAGGTCCTGGTACACCAGCCAGTCGGCACCAATAAGCTCGCAGACTTCTTCAGTGCTGCGGTTATGGGCGATCAGCTCGTGGGCACTGGGCATGTCGATGCCATACACGTTGGGGTAACGCACGGCTGGCGCCGCCGAACAGAAGTAGACGTTCTTCGCCCCGGCTTCACGCGCCATCTGGATGATCTGCTTGCAGGTGGTGCCGCGCACGATGGAGTCGTCCACCAGCATCACGTTCTTGCCGCGGAACTCCAGCTCGATGGCGTTGAGCTTCTGCCGTACCGACTTCTTGCGCGCCGCCTGGCCCGGCATGATGAAGGTACGACCGATGTAGCGGTTCTTGACGAAGCCTTCGCGAAACTTGACCCCCAGGTGATTGGCCAGCTCCAGCGCCGAGGTACGGCTGGTATCGGGAATCGGAATGACCACATCGATATCGTGTTCCGGCCGCTCGCGAAGGATCTTGTCGGCCAGCTTCTCGCCCATGCGCAAGCGCGCCTTGTACACCGAGACGCCATCCATGATCGAGTCCGGGCGCGCCAGGTAGACATGTTCGAAGATGCACGGCGAGAGATGGGGATTGCTCGCACACTGTCGGGTCGAGAGTTTGCCGTCTTCGGTGATGTACACCGCTTCGCCCGGTGCCAGATCGCGAATAAGGGTGAAGCCGAGCACGTCCAGCGACACGCTTTCCGAGGCGATCATGTACTCCACGCCTTCATCGGTGTGGCGCTGCCCGAAGACGATCGGACGAATACCGTTGGGGTCGCGGAAACCGACGATGCCGTAACCGGTGATCATCGCCACCACCGCGTAACCACCGATGCAGCGCTGATGTACCTGACTGACCGCGGCGAAGATATCTTCCTCGGTCGGCTGCAACTTGCCGCGCTGGGCCAGTTCGTGGGCAAAGACGTTGAGCAGCACTTCCGAGTCGGAGTTGGTGTTGACGTGACGCAGGTCGGACTCGTAGATCTCCTTGGCCAACTGCTCGACGTTGGTCAGGTTGCCGTTGTGCGCCAGGGTGATGCCGTAGGGCGAGTTGACGTAGAAGGGTTGCGCCTCGGCCGAACTGGAACTGCCGGCAGTGGGATAGCGCACATGGCCGATGCCCATGTGGCCGACCAGTCGCTGCATATGGCGCTGATGGAAGACATCGCGCACCAGGCCATTATCCTTGCGCAGGAACAGCCTCCCATCATGGCTGGTGACGATACCGGCAGCATCCTGGCCGCGGTGCTGGAGGACGGTTAGGCCGTCATACAGCGCCTGATTGACGTTCGATTTACCGACGATACCGACAATGCCACACATGTGACGCAACCCCTACTGAAGTGAAACAGGCTAATTCCGAATGCGGTTAAGGCAGTTTATGCTGCATCAGCGCTTCTTTGAACGGCAGCTCAGCAGGTGCGCTGATGCCGCTGGCAAGCCACTGGCTGGACACCCCAAGAATGAGGTTCTTCGACCAGTCCGCGACCATTAAAAAATGCGGCAACAGCGTCGATTGCCGCCACCATGGATCCTGCTGCACCGGCGCCAGGCTGAGCAGCCCGACCAGCACGACGACCAGCAAGCCACCACGGGCGGCCCCGAAAACCATGCCGAGCAAGCGATCGGTGCCGGAAAGTCCGGTGACACGGATCAGTTCGCCGATCAGGTAATTGACCAGCGCGCCAACCAGCAAGGTGACGATGAAGAGCAAGGCGCAGGCCGCTATCACCCGCGCCGAAGGGGTTTCGATCCATTCGCCGAGGTGCTCGGACAACGCGCCACCAAACATCCAGGCAACCACACCGGCAATGATCCAGGTGAGCAAGGACAGGGCTTCCTTGACGAAACCACGGCTCAAACTGATCAAGCTCGATACGGCGATGATGGCGATAATCGCCCAATCGACCCAAGTGAATGCCACGATGCAGATTACCTACTGAAAAGGCGCTGCATTTTAACAGAGCCCCTCGCATGGGGTAAGTAAAGGATTATCAGACCTCAGGAAAATTACCGTGCGCGGTGCACGCCAGCCTTCAGAGGGTGTAAAAAACCCGTCTACGGCAACGGGTCTGTATATTTTTCACACCCCCGAATTGCGCATTGCGCGCGCACCGGAGCGCCACTCGGCGATGGCGCGGCAGTGGGCTAACCGCGTTCTGGCTGAAAGCGCACGACAAAGCCGCTGAGCTTGTGCTGTCGATTCAACTGCTCACGCAAGCGATTGGCTTCGGTTCGCTCGATCACGGGCCCGACGAACACTCGGTTCATCCCGTCCACGCTACGGATATAGGCGTTATAGCCTTGACTACGCAGGGTTTTCTGCAGAGTTTCCGCACCCGTGCGACTGGACAGACTGGCCAACTGCACCGACCAACTAACCGGCAAGCTGTTGGCATCCAGGCGGCTGGCAGGAGCTTGTGTCGGAGCACTGTCTGGTGCAGGGGCCGCTACCACCGGTTCAGGCTCTGGCTCTGGCTCTGGTGCCGGCGCCGCTTCCGCCGGGGCCGGGGCCTCGGCAATGGGCTGCAACTCCTCGGGCAACTCCTGCGGTTCTGGCACGACTACGGGCTGCATTTCAATCTGCGGCATGGCCGGAGCCTTCGGCATCGCAGGCGCATCGACCACCACACGACGCAACTCGTCTTCACGCGACAACAGCATGGGCAGAAAAATCACCGCCAAGGCCACCAACACCAAGGCACCGACAATGCGCTGTCTCAATACTTTATCCAGCAAAGCCATCCTGCCCCTCCCCCTTGGCATGGCGGGCCAGCCAGTCCAGGGCCTCGGCCACGCAGTAAAAAGACCCAAACAGCAGTACTTCATCGCCTGCCGCCGCCCGCGTACATTGTGCCTGCAACGCCGCCTGCACATCGGCATGGGCCGTCACCTGCGCGCCACAATTGTGCAAATACGCCTGCAGCTCGCCGGCCGGGCGGGTGCGACTGGTCGGCAGCGGCGCCACAGCCCAATCCACGACCTCATCGAGCAAGGGCGTTACCACTCCAACCAAGTCCTTGTCGGCCAGCAGACCGAACACCGCCCAGCGCTTGCCGGCCAGCGGCCTGCCAGACAAGCGCTGCGCCAAATACTCGGCCGCGTGGGGATTATGCCCAACATCCAGCAACAGCGTGAGTGGCTTACCCTGCCAAGTCAGCGTTCTGCGATCCAGGCGACCGGTTACCCGAGTACTCGACAAGGCACTGACGATTCGCTCAGGCTGCCAGGGCAGATCGAGCAAGGCATAGGCTTGCAGCGCCAACGCGGCATTTTCCATCGGCAGATCGAGCAGGGGCAAGTGCTGCAGACGCACGACCTCGCCCTTGCCATTCAAGCCAAACCAGGACCAGCCTTGCCCCTCAACATGCAGATCGTAATCGCGGCCGCGCAAAAAAAACGGCGCATCCAGCAGCGCCACTTGGTCCAGCAACGCCTGTGGCGGATCGAGATCTCCGCACAAGGCCGGCTTGCCAGCGCGAAAGATACCGGCCTTTTCGAAGGCTACCGACTCACGGTTGTCGCCCAGCCATTCCGCGTGATCGATGCCGATACTGGTCACCAGGGCCAGATCGGCATCGATCAGGTTGACCGCATCCAGTCGCCCGCCCAGCCCGACCTCCAGCACCACGGCATCCAAGTCTGCACGCTGAAACAACCAGAAAGCTGCCAGGGTACCCATCTCGAAATAGGTCAGGGAAATCTCGCCACGCGCGGCCTCAACAGCCGTGAATGCCTGGCAAAGCTCGGCATCGCCGGCCTCGGCACCGGCGATCTGCACCCGCTCGTTGTAACGCAGCAGGTGGGGTGAGCTGTACACCCCGACCTTGAGCCCCTGCTCCCGCAGCAAGGCGGCGAGAAACGCACAGGTCGACCCCTTGCCATTGGTGCCGGTGACCGTAATCACCCGCGGCGCGGGCCTGGACAAACCCAAACGCTGCGCCACCACCCTGGAGCGCTCCAGCCCCATATCAATGGCGCTTGGATGCAATTTTTCCAGGTACGCCAACCAATCGGCCAGAGAGCGTTCGGTCATACAGTGACCGGCAACGCATCAGCAACGGGCGACGGCCGCCCCATAAACTGAGCCAGCAGTCTGGCCAGGCGTGGACGCAACTCTTCGCGATGAATGATCATGTCGATGGCACCGTGCTCGATGAGGAACTCGCTACGCTGGAAACCTTCCGGGAGCTTTTCACGCACCGTCTGCTCGATAACGCGCGGACCGGCAAAACCGATAAGCGCCTTGGGTTCGGCAACGATGACATCACCGAGCATGGCCAGGCTCGCGGAAACGCCACCATAAACCGGGTCGGTCAACACCGAGATAAACGGAATACCTTCTTCACGCAGACGCGCCAGTACCGCAGACGTCTTGGCCATTTGCATCAGGGATATCAGCGCCTCCTGCATGCGCGCACCGCCCGAAGCGGAGAAGCACACAAACGGACAACGCTGCTCCAGCGCCACGTTAGCCGCACGCACAAAACGCTCACCAACGATCGCCCCCATCGAACCGCCCATAAAGGAGAACTCGAAGGCACAGGCCACCACGGGCATCGACTCAAGCGTCCCGCGCATGGCAATCAGCGCGTCTTTTTCGCCGGTCTGCTTCTGCGCGCCAGCCAGGCGGTCCTTGTACTTCTTGCTATCACGGAACTTCAGGCGATCAACCGGCTCCAGTTCCGCGCCGATTTCTTCGCGGCCTTCGGCATCGAGGAAGATGTCCAGGCGCGCACGTGCGTTGATGCGCATGTGGTGGTTGCACTTGGGGCAGACATCCAGAGTCTTCTCCAGCTCAGGCTTGTACAGCACCGCATCACAGGAAGGACATTTGTGCCAGAGGCCTTCGGGCACCGAACTCTTCTTGACTTCGGACCGCATGATCGATGGGATCAGTTTGTCTACCAACCAGTTGCTCATGCTCTTGATTCTCCAAAACTGTGGGCTCGAACAGGCGTCTGGCACAGGGCCTTGCCGGCACATCCAAGCAAATTCACGAGGACAGTCTCAATAGGGGCTGTCCGCCACCTTGGCCTCGACTGCCAAAGGCGGTCACTGCATCAGGGTTATGGACGGCCAAGTCTGCAGAGCCGTCACATCGCACGAGCATTGACTCAGGCACTCCTGACTGCACGGACGAACGCATGAATCTTGTCACTGTCCTTCAAACCCTTGCTCGCCTCGACGCCTCCACTGACATCCACCGCATAGGGCTGCACCCGCTCGATAGCAACGCGCACGTTCTCCGGCGTCAAGCCTCCCGCCAGAATGATCGGGACAGACAAACCCTGCGGCACCAATGACCAGTCGAACGCCTCACCAGTCCCGCCCGGCACGCCCGGCACGAAAGTGTCCAGCAAAACACCTGAGGCAGAGCCGTACAAGCCTATCTGCGCGGCAATGTCGTCACCCGGCCTGACCCGCAACGCCTTGATATAGGGCCGGCGAAAGCCCTCACAGGCGGCCGGAGACTCATCGCCATGGAACTGCAACAGATCAAGCGGCAACACATCGAGAATTGCGTTCAACTCGCTGCGCTCGCAATCGACGAAAAGACCCACAGTGGTCACGAACGGCGGTAACGCCGCCAATATCACCTGCGCCTGCTGCACAGTTACGGCTCGCGGACTCTTGGCATAAAACACCAGGCCAATAGCGTCGGCACCGGCGTCAACAGCAGCCAATGCGTCTTCCAAGCGGGTAATTCCACAGATCTTGCTGCGAACGACTGACAACGGGCGAATACCCCCAATAAAGAATCGATGGTAGCAAATGAATGTCTAGACGTCTGCCGCCACGTCCGGCAGCCCCGAGAGGAAGTGCGGACCGAGATACCGCATAGGCAGATCGAACTCCTGCGGGTAGTCGACTTGCACCAGATACAACCCGTATGGGTGCGCGGTCACCCCACCCGTACGGCGAACTCCGGTTTCCAGCACCGCACGCGCCCACTCCACCGGCTGCTCGCCGGCGCCGATGGTCATCAGCACTCCGGCAATATTGCGCACCATGTGATGGAGGAACGCATTGGCCCGAATATCCAGAACGATAAAGCGACCATGCTCGATCAACTTCAGATGGTGCACCGTCTTGATCGGCGACTTGGCCTGGCACTGACGCGCCCGAAAGGCACTGAAGTCATGCGTACCGACAAAGGCTTGAGCCGCTTCGCGCATGCGCTCGATATCCAGTGGCCGATGATTCCAGGTCACCTCCTCGGCCATGTGCGCCGGGCGAATCTGGTCACTGTAGATCACATAGCGGTAACGCCTGGCCATGGCACAGAAGCGCGCATCGAAGTGCGCCGGCATCAGCTTGGCCCACACCACACTGATATCGGTCGGCAGGTTCCTGTTGGCACCCATGACCCAGGCGAGCATCGAGCGCTCGACCGGCGTATCGAAATGCACCACCTGAGCACTGGCGTGCACCAGTGCATCGGTGCGCCCGGCACAGCTCAAGGTAACCGGAGCGCCACCAGCCACTTTCGACAGGGCTTTTTCCAGGGATCCCTGGACCGTCGGCACGCCGGTACGCTGACGCTGAAAGCCATGGTAACGCGAGCCTCGGTATTCGACCCCGAGGGCGATTCTGTAAATGCCAACGGCAGCCAATTCGGCTGCCGCAGCGGGTATTGCATCAGACATGGATCAAACCAAGTTAGCGATCAGCTCGCGCGCTTCCTGCTGCTGATCATCGTTACCTTCGGCGATTACTTCATCGAGGATGTCACGCGCACCCTCGGCATCGCCCATATCGATATAGGCGCGCGCAAGGTCCAGCTTGGTCGCGGTTTCATCGGTCCCCGAAAGGAAGTCGAAATCATCGTCGCCATCCAGATCCGCCCCTTGCAGCGCAGCAACAGGTGCAGCGACAGGCGCCGGCTGATCCAGACTCTCCGACAACTGATCCAGCTCCGCGGTCACTTCATCGAGCTGGGCAGCGAAACTATCACTGCCAGGCTCTGCCGGAGCCTCATCGCTTAGCGACAGATCGAAATCGTCGGACAGGTCGAAATCGCCCCCCTCGGACTCACCCGGCAGGTCGAGACTCAACCCGGCCAGCTCATCTGCAGTGGACTCGACTGCCGGCTCGTCGTCCAGGCTCAACAGAAACTCATCGGTTTCGCTTTCGGCTTCGGTCGACTTGCTTTCGCTGTCCAGATCCAGGCTGAAACCCGCCAGATCCTCACCCAGTTCAAGGCTGTCGGCGGGCTCATCGTCAAGGCTCAGATCGAACTCCATTTCATCGTCTTTGTCCGCAACCGACTCGGCCGGAGCAGTCAGATCCAGGTCACTATCCAACGACAGGCTGTCCAGGTCGGCCAGCGCAGCATCGGCAGGCGGAGCATTCAGGTCACGCTCGAGGTCGGCATCAAGGTCGGACTCAAGATCATCCAGACTCAGATCGAAGGCATCATCCAGATCACCTGCCGCAGCAGCCGGCTGGCCAGGGTCATCCAGGGTCAGATCATCCAGGCTGAAGCTGGAAAAATCATCATCGGCCAAGGTAGCGGCAGCCACTCCAGCGCCGGCCAAAGCCGCTATTGCCGGATACTTGCCTTTCAATTGCTCGACCTCGGCGGAGGCACCACCAATTTCACCCAATTCGCTTTCCTGGCGGGCGAAGCCTTCACGGTCGCCCAGTTCGGCGTAAACCTCCATCAGTTTGAGCCGCAGGTCACTGCGTTGCGGTTCATCGTTGATGGCATTCTGCAACAACTCGGCAGCCTGATTGAAACGACCATAGGCGATATAGATGTCTGCCTCGCCCAGCGCATCGCTGGTCTGCGCAATCACACGCTCTTCCCCTGGCTCAGCGGTAGCCGGGCTGTCGAGGATGTCATCGGGAAAACTGTCGGCCGGCAACTCCATATCGCTATCAAGATTATTGTCACGGTTCTCGGCAGCCAGGCTTTCGTGCAACTCGGCTTCCTTCAATGCGTTGCGACGCGACAGCATCATCAACCCGATCAACAGCACCAGCAACGCGCCGCCTCCGGCAAGCCCCAGGAGCATGGGGTTGGCAAGCAGATCATCGAGAGTACTGAGCTGTGGCGGCTGCTCAACTGGTTTTGCCGGAGTAACCGGAGCTGCGGCCTTGGCCACCGGAGCTGGCGGCGCCTCGGCGACGGGCGGCGCTGCAGGCTCAACGGCTACAGCCGGCTGAGCGACCGGCTGCTGGGGCTCAGCCTCAGCCTCTGTAGCCGCGGGCTCCTCGCTGTAATTGAAGTCCGGGGCTTCTACTGGGACAACCGGCGCAGTAACTGGCGCTGCTGGCACTGCCGCTACGGCTGGGGTTTCCAAGGCAGGCGCCTGCCCTTGCGCGGCGAGATCCGCCTGCAGCTTGGCCAGCTGATCATCTTTCAGTTGAATCAAACGCTGCAATTTATCGAGCTGACCCTGCAGGTCGCCCATGCGCCCTTTCAGCTCTTCGTTCTCGCGGCGGGTGGAATCCAGACCTTCCTGGGTCACCGCCAGCTTGTCGGTCAGCGCCTTGCTGTCGGCGGCACCTGCCTCACTGCCACTGGCGGCCTTGCCGGTATCGGCGGCGACCAGTTTTAGGCTGTCCTGAGCTTTTGCCTCGGCCGGTGCCGCGCCAGCGACACTGCGCCTGGTTGCATCCAGCTGGCGGGCGCCGGTAGCGACATTACGTCTCTCGCGCCAGGCCGCATTCTGTTCGGCGACCTGGGCCACGGCTTCGGCCTGGGCACGACTGCCTATCTGCTGCTCTTGAGGCAGACGCAACACCTGGCCGTTCTTCAGGCGATTGATATTGCCGCCAATAAAGGCGTCAGGATTCAGATCCTGAATGGCCAGCATGGTTTGCTGCACGCTGCCTCCACCGCGCACACGCTGGGCGATCTCCCAGAGAGTGTCATTGGCAGTGGTCTTGTATTCGTCGCCTTGCAAGGTGCTTGGCGCAGCGACAGGCGCACTGGATTGCGGGGCTGCACGCTGAACGGGAGCACTGGCTTGTGCGCGTGGTGCCGGAGCAGCTACCGGTAGTTGTGGCGCAGCCGCGGCAGCGGTTTGCGGCGAGTAAAGGGGCGGATCGAGCAGCAGCGTGTACTCGCGCAACAGACGGCCATTGGGCCACAGCACCTCGACCAGGAAGTTCAGATAAGGCTCACGCACCGGCTTGCTCGAGGTCACGCGGATGACGCTCTTGCCGTTAGGCTTGAGTACCGGGGTGAACTTGAGGTCGGTCAGAAAGTACTGGCGATCGACCCCGGCCCTGGTGAACTCTTCAGGGGATGCCAGGTTCGGCAGCAACTCATTGGAAGCCAGGTCGCGCACCTCCAACAATTCGATCTCAGCCACCAACGGCTGATTCAGCGCCGACTGCAGGGTCACTTCACCCAGCCCCAGCGCGTGCGCCATACCGGAGGACAGTGCCGAAGCAGCTGCGATTGCCAGCACCAGTTTGCGAACCCGAACCATAGCGTTTTCCCTTGTTTTATCTTTTTTTCTCGATATCCGAGAGGGTCTTGATAGCTGCTGCCTGCATCCACCCGAAGGTGGTTCCCCATTCAGCAATCAACTCAGCCAATGTTGCCAAGCTCGAAAGATTATTCAGATTTCCAGCTAAGTATCTTTTACAGATAGTGTTTTATCAATAACTCAGCCAATTGCACAGCGTTCAAGGCAGCGCCTTTCCTCACATTATCAGACGCAATCCACAAATTGAGTTCAGTGGGGTCATTCTGCCCACCCCGAACGCGGCCTACATACACCACATCCTGACCCACCGCATCGCCCACAGCCGTCGGATAATCGCCCGGCTCGATGTACTCCAGGGCGGTGGATGCCTGCAAAGCCGTACAAATCGCCGGCAGATCGACAGCAGCATCTGCCTGCAGCGACACACTGAGGCTGTCGCCAAAAAACACAGGCGCCTGAATACAGGTTGCCGAAACCTTTAACTGCGGCCGAGCAAACAACTCCTTGAGCTCACTGGCCAGGCGCTTTTCCAGCATCCCATGGCCGTCGCTATCCGGCACATCCACTTGAGCGAGCAGATTAAAGGCAACCTGGCGGCCGAACAACTGTGGCTCGAATGAACGACCGTTAAGCAGCTCGGCGGTTTGCCGCGCCAACTCGGACACGCCTTCACGTCCGCGACTGGAAACAGCCAAACACGCGGTAACCGCCACACGCAGCACATTGATCTGCTCGCGCAGAGCGGCCAGCACCACCGCCACGGCAATCGCCGAGGGGCTCGGACTGGTCAATTGATAGGGTGCGCCGAGCGTTTTCAAAACCTCGGAATTCACTTCAGGCACAATCCGAGGCGCCTGCTCGGCCGGCAAAGCGGCGGCCAGATCGATCAGCGAACAACCGGCCGCATGTGCCTTGGGTGCATAGCTACGGGTAATCGCCTCACTGGCGGCAAAGAAAACCAGGCCGACGCTGGAGAAATCGAAAGACTCCAGGGTCCGCACCCGCAGATTCTTGCCCTTGAACGACAGCGAACGCCCGGCCGACTCGCCGCTGGCCAGCAGGTGCAGATTGGCCACGGGGAAATCGCGCTCTTCGAGCAGTTGCACGAGGGTTTCGCCAACACTGCCGGTGGCGCCGATCACGGCAATATCAAAGGTACGGGTCATGGACAGGCTTCTGACGGAATAAGCACCGCACTGTATAGCGCAGCCCCACAAATGCAAAGGAGCCAGCTGTGCCGATGATCGCTCAACATCTCGATCATCGACACCACTCGCTCCTATTCATTCCAGCGGGGCACGCTCAGGCAAAACTCACGGCGACGTTATCAACGCTCCAACAGAATCCGCAGCATACGGCGCAGCGGTTCGGCGGCGCCCCACAGCAGCTGGTCACCGACAGTGAAGGCGCCCAGGTATTGCGAGCCCATGTTCAGCTTGCGCAAACGCCCGACCGGCACGCTCAGGGTGCCGGTGACGGCAGTTGGCCCAAGATCACGGATACTGGCTTCACGCTGATTCGGCACCAATTTGACCCAGGGATTGTGCTGGCTGATCAGACCTTCGATGTCGGACAGCGGCACGTCCTTGTTCAGTTTGATGGTCAACGCCTGACTGTGGCAGCGCATGGCGCCGATGCGCACACAGAGACCGTCCACTGGAATCGGGTTCTTGAAGCGACCGAGGATCTTGTTGGTCTCGGCCTGGGCTTTCCACTCTTCGCGGCTCTGACCGTTGGGCAGTTCCTTGTCGATATAGGGAATCAGGCTGCCAGCCAAGGGCACGCCGAAGTTGTCCACCGGAAAGGACTCGCTGCGCATGGCCTCGGCCACCTTGCGATCGATATCCAGAATGGCACTGGCCGGGTTCGCCAGGTCGTCGGCAACCGAGGCATTGATCGCGCCCATCTGCTTGATCAGCTCGCGCATGTTCTGCGCGCCGGCACCGCTCGCCGCCTGGTAGGTCATGGCGCTCATCCACTCGACCAGACCGGCTTCGTACAGACCGCCCAGAGCCATCAGCATCAGGCTGACGGTGCAGTTGCCGCCGATATAGTTCTTGGTGCCTGCATCCAGTTGCTGGTCGATCACCTTGCGGTTGACCGGATCGAGCACGATCACCGCGTCATCGACCATGCGCAGCGAGGACGCGGCGTCGATCCAGTAACCCTTCCAGCCGGCCTCGCGCAGTTTGGGGAAGACTTCGCTGGTGTAGTCGCCACCCTGACAGGTGAGAATCACATCCAGGCCCTTCAGCTCGTCGATGCTGTAGGCATCCTTCAGCGGGGCGATGTCCTTGCCGATGGCCGGCCCCTGACCGCCAACATTGGAGGTGGTGAAGAACACCGGTTCGATCAAGTCGAAATCCTGCTCTTCCAGCATGCGCTGCATCAGCACGGAACCGACCATGCCACGCCAACCGATCAGACCTACACGTTTCATAACCACTACACCTATATGAACAGACCGCCGGAAACTTTCCGGAGAACCTGGAAGATTACAGACTACGCAACGCCTCGACTACCGCATCACCCATGGCGGCGGTGCCGACCTTGGTCGTACCGACGGAATGGATGTCGCCGGTGCGCAGGCCCTGATCCAGCACCTTGCTGACCGCCTGCTCGATGGCAGCGGCGGCCTGGCTCTGGCTGAAGCTGTAGCGCAGCATCATCGAGACCGAAAGAATGGTCGCCAGCGGGTTGGCAATGCCCTGCCCGGCGATGTCCGGCGCCGAACCATGGCATGGCTCGTACATGCCCTTGTTGTTGGCATCCAGCGAAGCAGACGGCAGCATGCCGATAGAACCGGTGAGCATGGAAGCCTCATCCGACAGAATGTCGCCAAACATGTTGTCGGTGACCATTACATCGAACTGCTTGGGCGCGCGTACCAACTGCATCGCCGCGTTATCCACGTACATGTGGCTGAGCTCGACATCCGGGTAATCCTGGGCCACTTCCTCGACCACGGTGCGCCACAGCTGGCTGGAGGCCAGCACGTTGGCCTTGTCCACCGAGCAGAGCTTCTTGTCGCGGACACGGGCCATGTCGAAACCGACCCGGGCGATACGGCGGATCTCGCTTTCGCTGTACGGCAGGGTGTCGAAGGCCATGCGCTCGCCATTTTCCAGCACGCGCGATTCACGCGGACTGCCGAAATAGATGCCGCCGGTCAGTTCACGCACGATCAGGATATTCAGACCGGCGACCACTTCCGGCTTGAGCGACGAGGCATCGGCCAGCTGCGGGTAGAGGATGGCCGGACGCAGGTTGGCGAACAGACCCAGCTGCGAACGGATCTTCAGCAGGCCGCGCTCAGGGCGCAGGGCCGGATCGATGGCATCCCACTGGGGGCCACCCACCGCACCGAGCAGAATCGCATCGGCGGCGCGGGCGCGCGCCAGGGTCTCGTCGGCCAGCGGCACGCCGTATTGCTCATAGGCGGCGCCGCCCAGCTGATCGAACGACAGCTCGAGCCCAAGGTCGAACTTCTCGTTCGCCAGCTGCAGCACCTTGACCGCCTCGGCCATGATTTCCGGACCGATACCGTCGCCGGGCAGAATCAGAATCTGTTTGCTCATCTTGTCCTCAATGCGCCGTAGGGTGCGCCGTGCGCACCAGACCTTTTATTCAATGGTGCGCACAGCGCACCCTACTTGACCGAGCCGAACAGCCAGGGGCTGCGCTGCTGGTAATCGACTTCGAAGGCCTTGATCGCCTCGGCACCCTGCAGAGTCAGGCCGATATCGTCCAGACCGTTGAGCAGGCAATGCTTGCGGAAGGCATCCACCTCGAAGCCGTATTGCTTGCCGTCCGGGCGGGTCACGGTCTGCGCCGCCAGGTCGACGGTCAGTTGGTAGCCTTCGCTGGCTTCGCTCTGCTGGAACAGCTCATCGACATCGTTTTCGTCGAGGACGATCGGCAACAGGCCGTTCTTGAAGCTGTTGTTGTAGAAAATGTCAGCAAAGCTCGGCGCGATGATCGCGCGGAAGCCGTACTCTTCCAGCGCCCAGGGCGCGTGTTCGCGACTGGAGCCGCAACCGAAGTTCTCCCGTGCCAGCAGCACACTGGCGCCCTGATAACGCGGCGCGTTCAACACGAAATCGTGATTGAGCGGACGCTTGGAGCTGTCCTGGTTGGGCTGACCGATATCCAGGTAGCGCCATTCGTCGAACAGATTGGGGCCGAAGCCACTGCGCTTGATCGACTTGAGGAACTGCTTGGGAATGATCTGATCGGTGTCGACGTTGGCGCGATCCAAAGGAGCGACCAGGCCGGTGTGTTGGGTAAAGGCTCTCATCTTCGCTCTCCTTAAGGCCGGGTCAATTCGCGTACGTCGATAAAGTGACCGGTCACCGCCGCTGCCGCCGCCATGGCCGGACTGACCAGGTGGGTACGGCCACCGGCGCCCTGACGCCCTTCGAAGTTGCGGTTGGAGGTGGAGGCACAATGCTCGCCACTGCCGAGTTTGTCCGGGTTCATCGCCAGGCACATGGAGCAGCCCGGCTCACGCCATTCGAAGCCGGCTTCGACAAAAATCTTGTCCAAGCCTTCCGCCTCGGCCTGGGCTTTAACCAAGCCCGAGCCCGGCACCACCATGGCCTGCTTGATGGTCGATGCGACCTTGCGGCCCTTGGCCACGGCTGCAGCGGCGCGCAGGTCTTCGATCCGCGAGTTGGTGCAGGAGCCGATAAACACACGATCCAGCTGGATATCGGTGATCGCCTGATTGGCACTCAGGCCCATGTACTTGAGGGCCCGCACGATGGAATCGCGTTTGACCGGATCGGCCTCGACCGCCGGATCCGGCACGCGCTGATCGACGGCCAGGACCATTTCCGGCGACGTGCCCCAACTGACTTGCGGCTTGATGTCTTCGGCACGCAACTCGACGATTTTATCGAAATGCGCGTCGGCGTCGGACACCAGGTCTTGCCACTGCGCGACCGCCTTGTCCCAATCCGCGCCCCTGGGGGCGAACGGACGGCCTTCGACATAGGCGATGGTCTTCTCATCCACCGCCACCAGACCGACCCGGGCGCCCGCCTCTATCGACATGTTGCAGATGGTCATGCGCCCTTCCAGCGACAGCTCGCGGATCGCGCTGCCGGCAAACTCCAGGGCATGGCCATTGCCACCGGCGGTACCGATCTTGCCGATCACCGCGAGGACGATGTCCTTGGCCGTCACGCCGAAAGGCAACTGGCCCTCCACGCGAACCTGCATGTTCTTCATCTTCTTCGCCACCAGGCATTGGGTGGCGAGCACATGCTCGACCTCGGAGGTGCCGATGCCGTGGGCCAGCGCACCGAAGGCGCCGTGGGTCGAGGTGTGGGAGTCGCCGCAGACCACGGTCATGCCCGGCAAGGTCGCACCCTGCTCCGGGCCGACCACATGGACGATACCCTGGCGCACGTCGTTCATCTTGAATTCGAGAATACCGAAGTCGTCGCAGTTCTCGTCGAGGGTCTGCACCTGAAGGCGCGAGACCTCATCGGCGATGGACTCCAGACCGCCCTGACGCTCGGCCTTGGTGGTCGGCACGTTGTGATCCGGGGTAGCGATGTTGGCGTCGATGCGCCACGGCTTGCGCCCAGCCAGACGCAGCCCTTCGAAGGCCTGCGGCGAGGTCACTTCGTGAAGGATATGACGGTCGATGTAGATCAGCGACGAACCATCGTCACGGCGCTTCACCTCATGCATTTCCCAGAGCTTGTCGTAGAGCGTTTTGCCGGCCATCAGCGGTTCCCTCATCAGCGTGTTTCTATTCAAGGACGAATAGCCCCTTATTTATAGGGTGATCCTAAGAGCCTGGGTCGAATTACTCAAATTCATATTTTTTATCCAAAGGATTCCTGATAGGAATAGCGGTACGCTACAAGCCTCTATCTTATGGCTTACCGCTGGGAGCTATTGCCATGGATCTCGCCACCCTCAATGCCTTTATCGCCATCGCCGAGCTTGGCAGCTTCTCCGAGGCCGCCGAACGCCTGCACCTGACCCAACCGGCCGTGAGCAAGCGCATTGCCAGCCTGGAACAGCAACTCAATGTACGCCTGTTCGACCGCCTGGGTCGTGAGGTGAGCCTGACCGAGGCCGGCCGCGCCCTGCTGCCGCGCGCTTACCAGATTCTCAATGTGCTGGACGATACCCGCCGCGCCCTGAACAACCTCAGCGGCGAGATCGGCGGACGGCTGACGTTGGCTACCAGCCACCACATAGGCCTGCATCGCTTGCCGCCCTTGCTGCGCGCCTTCACCCGCGCACACCCACAGGTGGCGCTGGACATCCAGTTTCTCGACTCCGAAGTGGCCTACGAAGAAGTCCTGCATGGCCGCGCCGAGCTGGCAGTGATCACCCTGGCCCCGGAAACCCGCGAACCGGTGCATGCGGTAGCGGTGTGGGACGACCCGCTGGATTTTGTCGCCGCGCCCGAGCATCCGCTGGCACGCAGTGGCGTGATCAGCCTGGCCGACGTAGCCCGTCACCCGGCGGTATTTCCCGGCGGCAATACCTTTACCCACCACATCGTGCGGCGCCTGTTCGAAGCCCAGGCGCTGACGCCGAACATCGCCATGAGCACCAATTATCTGGAAACCATCAAGATGATGGTGTCGATCGGCCTGGCCTGGAGCGTACTGCCACGCACCATGCTCGACGAGCAGGTCGCCCGCCTGCCGCTGCCCGGCATCCAGCTGTCGCGGCAGCTCGGCTATATTTCACACACCGAGCGCACCCTGTCGAATGCCGCGCGTGCCTTCATGCAGTTGCTCGATGGCCAACGCGACAGCCTTGCGCTGGCGCCTGCGCAAAGGCTAACGTGAGGCGCATAACGATAACAAAGGGCCCTTTACATGACCCTGCATCACTGTCATCTCATGCCCCGGCATAGCTCACCCCATAACCAAAAGGCCGCCAATGGCCAACGCCAGTGACAATCGGCCACCGCTGCCGCACATCCCTGCCCTGGATCCAGCCGTATTCGAGAAAACCTGGAACGACGCCCCGCGCCTGCTGGCGGCGCTGAACGGCGCTCAACTGGGCGCCTGGTACTGGGATGTGCCAAGCGGCCAGGTCAATTGGTCGCGTGGTGCCCAGGCATTATTCGGCCTGGACCCGACCCGCCCCTTGCGCACCCGGGTCGACTACATCGAACTGATCCCGGAAGAAGACCGCCGCGATGTCCTGCAGATGTTTCAGGCCGTGCTCGACGGTGTGCCGAGCAGCCACGCCCTGCAGCATCGCATTCGCTGGCCGGACGGCAGCCTGCACTGGCTGGAAATCAGCGGCAGCCTGCAGACCGACGCCAGCGGCAAGCAGCAGATGTTCGGCGTTATCCGCGACATCAGCGCCCAACAGCAGCGCGCCCAGGCGCTGCGCAACTCCGAGCAGCGCTTCGCCAATCTGTTCCAGCTCAGCCCGGACGTGATCCTGCTGGTGCGTTTCGCCGACAGCATGATCACCGAGGCCAACCAGCATTTCGCCAGCACCTTCGGCTGGCCGGCAGCCGAGGTCATCGGCCGCTCGACCCTCGAACTGGATCTCTGGGTGCATGACCAGCAGCGCGACTATCTGCGCCGTGCTGCGCCGGACAGCCGCGAGCCGGTGACCCAGGAAGTGCAGATGCGTGCCCGCGACGGCCGCATTCTCGACGGCGTGATGTCCAGCCAATACATCGAACTGGACGGGCAAGCCTTCCTACTCTGCACCTTCCTCGATACCAGCGAACGCAAGCGCGTCGAAGCCGCATTGCGCAGCAGCGAGCAGAAATTCGCCCAGGCGTTTCGTCACACCCCCGATGCGGTGGTAATCACCGACAAGGAAACCGGGCGTTTTATCGAGGTCAACCCGGCTTTCGAACGGCAATTCGGCTGGAAAAGCAGCGAAACCCTGGGACTTACCTCGCTGGAACTGGGTATCTGGGCCGACCCCGATGACCGCCAGCGAATGCTCGATGCATTGCGCCAAGGCAACCTGAACGAGCTGGAAGTGCGCCTGTACAGCCGTGACGGCAGCGTCAGCAACAACCTGTTGTTCGGCGGAGAAATCGAGCTGGACGGGTCTACCTGCCTGGTTCTGACGGTACGTGACATCACTCAGCATCGTGCCCAGGAACAGGCCCTGAAGAACAGTCAGGAACGCCTGAACCTGGCCCTGGAATCTGCCGATCTGGGCACCTGGGACTGGCACATTCCGAGCAACATGCTGTTCGCCTCGCCCCGCGCCTCAACCCTGCACGGCCTGAGCCAGGAGCCCTTTCATGGCGATTTTCACCAATTTTTCAGCCAGGTGCCGCTGGGCGACCGGCGCACCATGCGCCGGACCTACCACGACCTGACGCAAGGTGCCGAACAGGACTATCAAGTCACTTACCGGGCGATCTACGGCAACGGCGAAGTACATTTCCTGGAAAGCACCGCCAAGCTCTACCGCGATGAACAAGGCCAGCCCTTGCGCATGGCCGGCATCCTCATCGACATCAGCGAACGGGTACAGCGCGAACAACGCCTGGCCGCCTCGGAGGAGAAATTCGCCACCCTGTTCCAGGCCAGCCCCGACCCCATCTGCGTGTCGCGCATTCGCGACGGCGTGTTCGTCGAGATCAACGACAGCTTCAGCGCGGCCTTCGGCTGGACGCCAGAGGAAATCGTCGGACGCGCTGGCCCGGAACTCGGCTTCTGGGTCGAGCACGACGAACGCCGGCGCCTGTATGACAAGCTCACCGCGCAGCAGGGCCTGGACAACGAACAGGCCCGTTATCGCACCAAGGCGGGCAATGAACTGACCTGCGTGGTGTCCTGCCGTTTCATCAGAGTCGACCGCCAGCTGTGCATCCTCACCACCTTGCGCGACGTCGGCGAACGCCTGCAAGCCGAGGCCGCGCTCAAGGCCAGCCAGGAAAAGTTTGCCAAGGCCTTCCACTCCAGCCCTGACGCCATCACCATCACCGAACGCGATACGGCCCGCTATATCGAGGTCAACGAAGGCTTCTACCGCCTCACCGGCTATCATGCCGAGGAAGTCATCGGTCACACGGCCCTGGAAATGAATATCTGGGCCGACCCCAGGCAGCGCCTGGAGATGCTCGAAATGCTCCTGCGCGACGGCCGGGTGACACATCGGGAGATGCTCGGCAAGCACCGCGATGGCAGTGTCAAGACGGTGGAGGTCTCGGTCGAGCCGATCGACCTCAACGGCCTCGACTGCCTGCTGCTGACCGCCCGCGACGTCAGCCTGCTGAAGGAAGCGCAGGCGCAGATCCAGCACCTGGCCTACCACGACTCGCTGACCAACCTGCCCAACCGCGCCCTGCTGATGGACCGCCTGACCCAGCAGATCGCCCTGCTCAAGCGCCACGACCTGCGCGGCGCCCTGCTGTTTCTTGACCTCGACCACTTCAAGCACATCAACGACTCGCTCGGCCACCCGATCGGCGATACCGTGCTCAAACTGGTCACCGCCCGCCTGGAAGCCAGCGTACGCCAGGAAGACACGGTCGCCCGCCTCGGCGGCGACGAGTTCGTCATACTGCTCTCCGGCCTCGAAGGCAAACGCTCGGCCGTCACCCGCCAGGCCCGCATGGTTGCCGAAAAACTGCGCATGCTGCTGGCCGAACCCATGCTCATCGACGGCCATCGCCTGCAGGTCACGCCGAGCATCGGCATCGCCCTGATCCCCGACCACGGCGCCACCCCGGCCGACCTGCTGAAGCGCGCCGACATTGCCCTCTATCGCGCCAAGGATTCCGGGCGCAATACCGTCCAGCTGTTCCGTCGGACCATGCAGGAAGCCGCCAGCGAACGTTTACGCCTGGAAAATGACCTGCGCCTGGCCCTGGCACGCGGCGAGTTCGAACTGTACTTCCAGGCCCAGGCCGACGCCCGCTCCGGCCAGATCATCGGCGCCGAGGTACTGTTGCGCTGGCTCCATCCAACCCTGGGCCCGCAGTCGCCGGCGCTGTTTATCCACGTCCTGGAAGAGAGCGGATTGATCCTCGAAGTCGGCGGCTGGGTGCTCGCCGAATCCTGCCATGCCTGCGCGCAACTGCTCGACGAAGGGTTGATCGATACGCAGAACTTCAGCCTGTGCGTCAACATCAGCCCGCGCCAGTTCCGCCACAACGACTTTGTCGAGCGGGTGGAAAGCAGCCTGCGCAGCAGCAACTTGCCCAAACCCATGCTCAAGCTGGAAATCACCGAAGGCATCGTCATCCAGAACATCGAGGACACCATCGCCAAGATGAATCGCCTGAAGAAGCTCGGTGTCAGCTTCGCCATGGACGATTTCGGTACCGGCTATTCCTCGCTGACCTACCTCAAACGCCTGCCGGTGGACCTGCTGAAGATCGACCAATCCTTCGTCCGCGACGCCCCCAATGATGCCAACGATGCGGAGATCATCCGCGCCATCGTCGCCATGGCGCGCAGCCTTGGCCTGGCGATCATAGCCGAAGGGGTCGAACAACCAGAACAGCTGGATTTTCTCCAGCAACAAGGCTGCCACCTGTACCAGGGCTACCTGTTCAGCAAGCCGCTGCCACTGCCCGAGTTCCGCGCACTGCTGGCGCACACCCGGCAGCGCCCGGCGACGTCCTGAAGGGCCGCGCAGCAAAACACCCACACCACGACGCCAGCCGCGCCCTGACCGTCCCGGAGACCCGCCCAATGCGTAAAGTCATGCTGATAACCGGTGCCAGCCGCGGCATCGGCGCTGCCACCGCCAGGCTGGCAGCGACCCAGGGCTATGCCATATGCCTCAATTACCGTCAGCACAGCCACGCCGCCGAGGCTTTGGCAGAGCAGATCGTCGAGGCTGGCGGACAGGCCATCGCCGTGCAGGCCGACGTAGCCGATGAAGCCCAGGTACTGCGACTGTTCGCCAGCCTCGACCAGCACTTCGGCCGCCTCGACGTGCTGGTCAACAACGCCGGCATCCTGGAACAGCAGATGCGTCTGGAACAGATGGACCTCAACCGCTGGCAGCGGATCTTCGCCGTCAACGTATTCGGCAGCTTTCTCTGCGCCCGCGAGGCGGTCAAACGCATGTCGACCCGCCATGGCGGCAGCGGTGGCGCCATCGTCAACCTGTCGTCGGTGGCCGCCCGCCTCGGCGCGCCCGGCGAATACATCGACTATGCAGCCGCCAAGGGCGCCATCGACAGCCTGACCCTGGGCCTGGCCAAGGAAGTCGCCGGCGAAGGCATCCGCGTCAATGCCGTGCGCCCCGGGGTCATCGACACCGAGATCCACGCCAGCGGCGGCGAGCCGGCACGGGTCGCCCGGGTCAGCCAGAGCGTACCCATGGGCCGCGGTGGTCTGGCCGAGGAAGTCGCCCAGGCGATTCTCTGGCTGGCCAGCGACCAGGCGTCCTACACCAGCGGCGCACTGCTGGATGTCAGTGGCGGACGCTGAGTACACCGCCTGGCACCTACAAAAAGCCTTGCTCTCAGGCGATGGCCAGTTGTTCCTGGCGCTTGCTCAGGGGCAAATCAATGCCGAGCAAGGCATCGATCCGACTGCAATCGTTCTCCCGGCGCAGCAGATTGAACAACGCGAAGGCCTCGGGATAGCTGCGGGTGAGCATCGCCAGCCATTGCTTCAAGCGCCCCGGAGCATAGCGCGGGGACATCTTGCGCCTGGCCTGCAGCCAGAAGTCGGCGAGCAAGGGTTGCAGCGCCGCCCAGTCCATTTCGACCACGGTCTGCCCGACCCGCGCCGCGGCGATCTGCCGGGCCAGGTCCGGCCGCGCCACCAGGCCGCGGCCGAGCATGACGTCTTCGACGCCGCTGATTTCGCGGCAGCGCCGCCAGTCGTCCAGCGTCCACACCTCGCCATTGGCGAACACCGGCACCTTGACCGCCTCCTGCACCCGCGCCACCCACTCCCAATGAGCCGGCGGCTTGTAGCCCTCGACCTTGGTCCGCGCGTGCACCACCAGCTGCGCGGCCCCGCCTTCGGCCAGGGCCCGGGCACAGTCCAGGGCGTAGTCCTTATGCTCGAAACCCAGGCGCATCTTGGCCGTTACCGCAATCCCGGCCGGCACCGTGCGGCGCACCTCGCGGACGATGGCATGAAGCAGTTCCGGCTCTTTCAATAACACCGCGCCGCCACGGGACTTGTTCACGGTTTTCGCCGGGCAGCCGAAGTTGAGGTCAATCACCGGTGCACCGAGGCCGCAGGCAAAGGCGGCGTTATCCGCCAGGCACTGCGGATCGGAGCCGAGAAACTGCACGCGCAATGGCGTGCCAGCCGCCGTTTGCGCAGCGCTGAACAGTTCCGGCGCCAGCTTCTGGTAGGTCGAGGTCGGCAGCACCCGCTCGGTGACCCGGATAAATTCGGTCACGCACCAGTCGATGCCGCCGACCTGGGTCAGCACATCGCGGAGGATCTCGTCGACCAATCCTTCCATCGGTGCAAGGGCGATCTGCATAGTGAAAATCTCGAAAAAACGCCGCGTAGTGTACGCGGCGCATGGCCCTGGATGAAATGCCCTGCAGCGCACGCGAGGCGAACGAAATGGAACGCCATCGCCATCTGGGAGTCCACATCGAGGACACTACGACGCCATGGAGGACGAACATGCGCATCCTGATACTGCTCACCAGTCTGTACTTCGGCCTCGGCCTGAGCCAGGCAGAATCACGGAAAAACGGCGAATCCGAACTGCGCCCCGCGCCCGAACACATGGCCCAACTGGTGATCGGACGCGACCGCAAGGTGCCGAACACTTGTGCGGTCGAACTGCTCGTGGAAAACAAGCCGGTGGCACAACTGCCAGCCGGCAAGTCGGTGAGCCTGGATGTGCCGGCTGGCACGCTCTATCTCAGGGCACGACTGAAATCAGCGGACAGTTGCGATGCAGCCGGCCTGGCCAGCGGCCAGTCGGTTTTGCTCGAACCCGGGGAAACCCGACAGTACCTGGTAATGCTCGACAACAACGCACTGTTCCTGGCCCCGCAACTGTAATAACGGCGCGAGTCAAAGCTCCAGGGGAAAGGGCAACCGCAACGCACGGCCGTAACCCTCGACGAACTCGACCGGCATACGCTTGGGCTTGCCGCTGGACAGTTCGATGCAGACGAAGGTGGTCTTGGCTCGCAACAAGGTGATGCCATCCGCTGGACGCACCAGCTGAAAGCGCCGGTCCATCTTCAAGCGCTGATCCGACTCGACGATCCAGGTGGCCATCTGCAACTGCTGGTCTTCATAAGCACTGGCCAGGTAGTCGATCTCGTGGCGCAGCACCGCCATGGCCCGGTCGAGCCGGCGGTATTCGACCAGATCGAGGCCCAGGTACTGGGAATGACGCCAGGCGCAGCGCTCCAGCCAACTGACATAGACGGCATTATTGGCGTGACCGAGGCCGTCGATGTCGTCGGCAACCACGCTGATGTCGATCACGAACGGATCAGCCAGATCCCAGCTCATCCCCGTGACTCCAGGCTGCAGGTCAGCGCGCTGGCGGGCACGCATTCCAGGATACTGACAGCCACCGGACGCCTCTGTGGCACGCCCCTCTCCATCCTCAGACTCATGGGCTTTGCTCCTAAATCTTCATATGGCCTACCGTTGCGCTGGCCGATGCCGCATTTTAGGCGCTAAAGGCTCGACAACTCCATGCCACGGGCGTCAATTGCTGCTCGGCGAGCGGGGATGGACGAACTGCTGCCCGAATCAGACAGCAGATGGAAAGATTATGGATAATGGCCAAAAGCTTCTAGGCTCTGTTACCGTTTCGTCGCGACCGTGCCGAAACGGCGACAGACCCCGGGCTATGGACTGCATCAGGTGTCCTGATGATCGGCCTCCTACGCAGCCCCCCACTTAGCTGAGAATCTCGCACTTGGTTGTTGTCTTACGCCTGCTCTTGTTGATAGTGCTCCTGCCCAGCCTGAGCCTGGCAGATGTCCTATCGCTGCCCGCGACGGAGCAACCGGTGCTGCCCGGCCCCTTCTTGCAGGTCTGGCAAGATCCAGCAAAGCAGGCAGAAATAGACGATGTACGCCGCCTGCCCGACTCGGCCTGGCAGCCGGTTGGCCGCCGCGATGCCAGCTTCGGCTACAACGGCAGCGCCTACTGGCTGCGCCTGCAACTGCATAACCCCGAATCCCGCAGCATGGACTGGGTTCTGCTGATCGGTAACCCGCTGCTCGACTATCTGGATGCCTATGGCCTGGATGGCGAACGGGTCTACAGCGCTGGCGATCAGCGCCCGTTCGCGGCGCGCTGGATCGAACACCGGCAACTGCTGCTACCGCTGCACCTGGCCGCCGGGGAAAGCCGCGAACTGATCCTGCGCATGCAGACCGAAGGTTCGGCCAACCTCAGCGCCAGCCTGATGACCAGCGCAACCTTCAACCATCATGAACAACTCATGCTGCTCCTGCAGGGCCTGTTCTTCGGCGCGCTGGCGGCGATGTTCGTCTACAACCTGTCGATCTTCGTCATCACCCGCGACCGCGACTACCTCTGGTACAGCCTGTTCGTCGCCAGTTTCGGCGGCTATCAGTTCATCCAGCTCGGCTTCGCCCTGCAATGGCTCTGGTCGCAATCGCTGGACTGGCACCAACTGAGTTTCCCGCTCAGCTCGGCAGTGGCCACCCTGTTCGGCATCCTGTTCGCCTATGGCGTGCTCGACCTCAAGAATGCATCGCCGCGCTACACACAGATAGTGCGCGTACTGCTGGGCGGCACCTGGCTGGTCATCGGCCTGTCCTTGTTCGCGCCCTATCAGGTCGCACTGTTCGGCAGTTTCGCCCTGGTCATCGTCTGCGCCGCACTCGCCTGCCTGTTCACCCTGCTGCGCTGGCGCGAGGGCTATAAACCCGCCCGCCTGTTCGCCATCGGCTGGTTCGTGCTGATCACCGCCAGTCTGTTCAGCATCCTCAGCGGCACTGGCTTGATCGCCAACTCGCTGCTGACCCTGCACGCGCAACAGATCGGCGGACTGATCGAGCTGGTGGTTTTCTCCATCGCCCTGGCAGTGCGCATCCGCCAGGCGCAGAACGCCCAACGCCTGACCCAGGCGCAACTGCTCACCCAGGAGCAACAGCTGAGAGTGGAGCAGGCCAAAGGCCTGAGCCTGCAACGACAGCTCAACGAGGGCCTGGAGATCCGCGTCAAGGAACGCACAGCGGCACTGGAACAAGCCCTGAAGGCGCTGTCCGGCGCCAACCAGCAACTCTCCGAGCTGAATCGCCGGGATAGCCTGACCGGCCTGTTCAACCGCCATACCCTCAACGAAGAATTGCATCGCAGCCTGGCCCAGGCCGTGCGCAGCCAGCGCCCCATGGCCATCCTGATGATGGACCTCGACCACTTCAAGCAGGTCAACGACCACTATGGCCACCTGGCCGGCGATGCCTGCCTGCACCACGCCGCCCAACGTCTGCAACAACGCTTGCGCGCCGGCGACCTGCTCGCCCGCTTCGGCGGCGAAGAGTTCGTCGCCGTACTCAACGATACCGATCTGGCCGGCGCCCATGACCTGGCGGAACAACTGCGCGCCGACCTGGCCCGCCACCCTTGCACCTATCAAGGCCAGACCATCGGCCTGACCATCAGCATCGGGGTGTGCGCCGGGTTACCCGACAGTGCAGACAGCGAACAGCTGCTACAACACGCCGACCAGGCTCTCTATCGTGCCAAGGCGGCCGGCCGCAATCGGGTGGAAAGCTACGAGGCCAGCTCGCTTGACGAGGCCTGACGCAGCGCAGCCAATAGCTGCATAACCGCCTGCACCAGCTGCGGGTCAGACAACAGCCGCTGGTGCCCGCCCTGTTCGAGACGCAACAAGCGGCTATCGAACCAGGCCTCATGGATCGCCTGCGCCTCGCTATAGGGCACAACAGGGTCATCGGCGGCGTGCACGATCAAACCCGGGAAATCCAGCTGGTAGCACGCCACATCGAGATGCGCGGCCGGCATGCCAGCCTTTTCCTCGACCAGACGGACGAAATGCGCCCGCGCCTGGGCAGGCAAGCCCATATAGCGGGCGAAAAGCCGCAGCATGGTGAGGATCCGGCTCGGTGCCGCAATACTGACCACGGCCCCGGCACGCAAGCCCATCTGCGTCGCCAGTAAGGCACTGGCGCCGCCCATCGAGTGACCGATCACCGCTTGCAGTGGCGGCAACTCACTCGCTGCCTCGAGCAGGGCACGGGCGAACACTACCACATTGGCCTCCCGCCCCGGCGAGCGTCCGTGAGCAGGAGCATCCAGGGCGACCACACCGTAACCGGCCTGCACCAGTACTTTGATCAGCTCGGCGAACTGGGTCGGCCGGCCTTCCCAACCATGCATCAACAGCACCGTCGGACCGCTGCCCCAACGCAATGCCGACAGCCCGAAACGCAGGGTGATACGCTCGGCCCGAGCCAGTAGCGGCAACTCCCAATCGCGCGGCGGCAAATCGCGCGGCGTCATGAACTCACGTCGCAGCTTGCTTGCCACTGCCTGCGGCGCCACCCAGCCAACGGTGGCATTGAATCCACGCACCCAGTTCATGTTGTTCATTGCCTCTCTCCTCAAACGATCGCCGACTTGGCGGCACGCAGAACGCGGTCGGACAACTCGCCAGGGCCCAGCGCCCGCGCCAGCGCCAGCCCCCCCACCATCAAGGCGATATCGGCGAGCGCCCGGGAAGCGTCCTCGGGGCTTGCCGACAACTGCGCCACCATCAGTTCCAGATGTTCGGCCAAGGCCGTGCGAAAGCCCTCGGGCAGGCGCGTCAGCTCGCCCAGCGAGCTTGGCAGCGGGCAGGCCTGCTCGCTGGCATCGCGGTGCTTGCGCGACAGGTAGAACGCCGCCAGCAGCGCCCGCCTCTCGTCGGCCGGCAAGTCGTTGTCCATCTGCTTGATCAATTCGCGGCGCTGGCCGAGCAACTGCCTGAACGCCTCCAGCATCAGCGCATCCTTGCTCTCGAAGTGCGCATAGAAGCCACCCACAGTCAGCCCGGCGGCCCCCATCACCTCCCCGACACTCGGCTCGGCGGGACCGCGCTGCACCAACGCGGCACTTGCCGCAGAAAGAATGCGTTCACGGGTTTGAGCTTTCTTGTCGTTCATGCTTGCCTCCAAAATATTACGATTGAAATATTATGCTCGTAATAAATTTAGGCAAGCAGAATCCCTTACCACTGGTCGGGCCGATTGATCGGAAAGGAAAGCGAAGCAGAAAAACAAAAGGGCCATTCCGCAAAGAATGACCCTTAAAAGTCCCGCAGAGCGGGCAAAAATGGCGTCCCCTAGGGGACTCGAACCCCTGTTACCGCCGTGAAAGGGCGGTGTCCTAGGCCACTAGACGAAGGGGACGAAACCTTCGAAAAACAAGGCCAGCTTTACGCTGGCCCGTGGCAGTTACTACTGCTGCAAAATTGGTGGAGATAAACGGGATCGAACCGTTGACCTCTTGCATGCCATGCAAGCGCTCTCCCAGCTGAGCTATACCCCCAGATTTATCGCCTCGCGGCTCACAGCACCCAACGGAACTGCTTTTTAAATAGTGGCGTCCCCTAGGGGACTCGAACCCCTGTTACCGCCGTGAAAGGGCGGTGTCCTAGGCCACTAGACGAAGGGGACGCAAATACCCTTCAAAACTCAGCCAACTCGAGAGCTGACTGTGGCAAGCCTTTCGGCTTTGAGATTGGTGGAGCTAGACGGGATCGAACCGTCGACCTCTTGCATGCCATGCAAGCGCTCTCCCAGCTGAGCTATAGCCCCATCTCAAGGACGGGGCGCATGTTAAGAGGGCGCCCCGCTACTGTCAACAAAATTTTCACCTATAGCTGCTTTCTTTATGCTGACAGAACAACCACTTACCCTATCCCGATCAGCCACCTGGGCGCTCAAGCAGGATAACAGGCGATCAGGCGATGGACGCCAGCAGCTTTTCCCACTCCTTGTTTTCCTTTTTCGACACACCACCGAGCAGCTCGATGGCCTGACGCAGGCGGAAACGAGTGAGGTCCGGCCCGAGTATCTGCATGGCATCGAGCACCGATACCGAGCTGGCCTGACCGGTCACCGCCGCGAACATCAGCGGCATGGCGTCGCGCAGCTTCAACTGCAGGTGCTCGACCACCGCCTGGATACAACCGGTGATCCTGTCCTTTTCCCACTGGCGCAAGGCCTCCAGCTTCCACAGGATCAACTGCATGAGCTGACGCACCTGATCGGGCGACAGCTTCTTGTGCTCGAACAGCTTGGGGTCGGGGTTGACCCCACCAGCGAAGAAGAAGCTGGCCAGCGGCGCGATCTGACTGAAGGTTTCAACCCTGCCCTGCACGTGCGGGGCGATCTGCATCAGGTAATCGGAGTTGAATGCCCACTTCTGCGCACCGGCGGCGAACTCCTCGACCGTCAGCTCGCGCATCCACTGGCCGTTGAGCCAGGACAGCTTCTCCAGATCGAAGATCGGCCCGCCCAGCGACACGCGCTGGATGTCGAAATGCTCGACCATTTCGTCGAGGCTGAACTTCTCGCGCTCGTCCGGCATCGACCAGCCCATGCGCCCGAGGTAGTTGAGCATCGCTTGTGGCAAAAAGCCCATGCGTTCGTAGAAGGTGATCGAGGTCGGATTCTTGCGCTTGGACAACTTGCTCTTGTCCGGGTTACGCAGCAGCGGCATGTAGCACAGCTGCGGCTGTTCCCAGCCGAAGTATTCATAGAGCAGGATCAGCTTGGGCGCCGACGGCAACCACTCTTCGCCACGCAGCACATGGGTGATGCCCATCAGGTGATCGTCGACCACGTTGGCCAGGAAGTAGGTCGGCAGGCCATCGGTCTTCATCAGCACCTGCATGTCCATGCGATCCCAGGGGATCTCGACCTCGCCGCGGAGCATGTCCGGCACCACGCAGACGCCTTCGCTCGGCACCTTCATGCGCACCACGTTGGGCTCACCGGCAGCCAGGCGCCGCTGCACTTCATCGCCAGCCAGGTGCATGCAGTGGCCGTCGTAGCGCGGCGTCTGCTTGGCTTCCATCTGTTCGGCACGAACCTGGTCCAGACGCTCGGCACTGCAGAAACAGTGGAAGGCGTGGCCCTTGTCCACCAGCTCGGCGCTGTACTTCTGGTAGATATGCCCACGCTCGCTCTGCCGATACGGGCCATGCGGGCCGCCGACATCCGGGCCTTCGCTCCATTCGATACCGAGCCAGCGCAGAGCATCATAAATCTGTTGCTCCGACTCGCGGGTCGAGCGCAGCTGATCGGTGTCCTCGATACGCAAAATGAACTCGCCACCGTGCTGACGGGCAAAGCACAGGTTGAACAAGGCGATATAGGCAGTGCCTACATGCGGATCGCCGGTGGGCGACGGCGCGATACGGGTACGGACGGTGGTCATGGAATATCTCGAAGAATTGGAACGAAAGCCGATTAAGGCGGCGATGTTAACAGGCCTGCCGCAGTAGGCTCCAGCAGGCGCCCCTGTTCGACTGGCAGGCAGGCCATCAGGAAATCGAGAAAGGTTTTCACCTTCATCGCCTGGAAGCGCCGGGAAGGATAGACCGCGTACAGCTCGCCGACCGGCAGGCGCGCCCCGGGCAACAGCTCGATCAGCCGCCCGCCCTGGATCGCGCGCTCGCAGATCATGCTCGGCAGCCCGGCGATCCCGGCGCCGGCCAGCGCCGCTTCGCGGGCGAAGGTGATGTTGTTGCACGCCAGCACCCGCTGGCAGGCGATGCTCTCGTCAAGCAGCGGCCAATAGCGCGACGAGTCGCGGGGCAGCAGGATCGCCCGGTGCGACGCCAGGTCGGCGACCATCCGCGGGGTGCCATGCCGGGCCAGGTAATCCGGGCTGGCGCACAGCCGCCGCTCGGTCTCGAACAGCTTGCGCGCGATCAGCGTGGAATCCTGCGGCTGGCCGACCAGGATGACGATGTCCACGCCCTCCTCGACCGGATCGACGTTGCGCGAGGTCAATTCGACCTCCGCTGTGATCTGCGGGTACTGGCGCATGAACTCCCCCAGCACCCGGCCGAGGAACAGCTGGCCGAACTCGATCGGCGCGCTGATGCGCAGCAAGCCGGACGGTTCCGACTGCAACTGCATCACCGCCTGCTCGGCCTCGGCGAAGTCGAGCATGATCTGTCGACAGCGCTCGTAATAGGCCTGGCCGACTTCGGTCAGGCGCAACTTGCGCGTGGTGCGATTGAGCAGACGCACACCGAGGCGCTCCTCGAGCAAGGCAATCCGCCGACTGACCGTGGACTTCTGCATGCCCAGCCCCTGGGCAGCCAGGGTGAAGCTGTGGCACTCGACCACGCGGGTGAAGATCAGGGCATCATCAAGACCCATTATTGTTCCCTATAAGCAACAAAGCTTATGAATTTTAACCGCTGCAGACTCCAAAGGAACACTGTTAGATTCACCGATGCACTGTTGCCAACACCCTCTTGCCCGAACGTCGAGCGCCTGCCATGCCTGCCCAGCTGCAACGTCGTCTGTTTATCTTCCTGGCCGTACTCGGCCTCATCGCTGCGGCCTTCTCCGCCCACTGGCTGCTCATCGGGCGCTATCTCGAAAGTACCGACAACGCCTATGTGCAGGGGGAAATCACCCGAGTCTCCAGCCAGCTTGGCGCGCGCATCGCCAAGGTGTTGGTGGATGACAACCAGCATGTGCAGCAGGGCGAGTTGTTGCTGACACTGGAAAGCGCCGACGCCGAACTGGCGCAGCAGCGTGCCCAGGCCATCCTAGCCACCCGCGCAGCCGAACTGCTGCAGGCACAGAGCAAACTGCGCCGGCAGGCCAGCCTGATTGCCGCCAGCCAGGCTGGCGTAGCGACCAGCGAAGCCATCCTGGGGCGCACGCAAATCGATCTGTCACGCGCGCAAGCCCTGCGCAAACCCGGCTATGTGTCTGAAGAACGGGTGACCACCCTGGCTGCCGACAGCCGCGTCGCGCGCTCGCAGGTGAGCAGAGCCCAGGCGGATCTACAAGCCGAGCGCCAGCAGGTCAACAGCCTGCACGCCGAGATCAAGCGGCTTGAAGCGCAGATCGCCAGCGCCCGCACCGACTTGGCCCAAGCACAGCTGAACCTCTCGCGTACCGAGATCCATGCCCCCATCAGCGGCTTTATCGGCCAGCGCGCCGCTCGCAACGGCCAATACGTGCACGCCGGCGCCTATTTGCTGTCCCTGGTTCCGGATCAGGACATCTGGGTTCAAGCTAACTTCAAGGAGACCCAGATCGGCCGCATGCGGCCTGGGCAAAGTGCCGAACTGACCTTCGACAGCTTCCCCGACACTCCCATCGCGGCCCGGGTCGACAGCCTGTTCGCCGCCTCCGGCGCCCAGTTCAGCCTGCTGCCACCGGACAACGCCACCGGCAACTTCACCAAGGTGGTCCAGCGTTTCCCGATCAAGCTGACCTTCGCCGTGGACAATCCGCTCAAGGGCCTGATTCGTCCGGGCATGTCGGTAGAGGTCAAGGTCGACATCCAGGCCGACCAACCGCATGGCGGCTGATGCGCTGATTCGCCCCACCGGCGAACCCAGCCGGCGCGACTGGATCGCGGTGATGAGCGCCCTGCTTGGCGCCTTCATGGCGGTGCTGGACATCCAGATCACCAACTCCTCGCTCAAGGATATCCAGGGTGCGCTGTCGGCCACCCTGGAGGAAGGCTCGTGGATCTCCACCTCCTACCTGGTCGCCGAAATCATCATGATTCCGATGACGGCCTGGCTGGTCCAGCTGCTCTCCGCCCGACGCCTGGCGGTCTGGGTGTCGACCGGGTTCCTGGCGGCCTCGCTGCTCTGCTCGATGGCCTGGAGCCTGGAGAGCATGATCGTGTTCCGCGCCCTGCAGGGTTTCACCGGCGGCGCACTGATCCCCCTGGCGTTCACCCTGATCCTGATCAAACTGCCCGAACACCATCGCGCCAAGGGCATGGCCCTGTTCGCCCTGACAGCGACCTTCGCCCCGTCCATCGGGCCGACCCTGGGCGGCTGGCTGACGGAAAACTTCGGCTGGAAATACATCTTCTATATCAACGTGCTGCCCGGCCTGCTGATGATCGCCGGGCTGCTCTACGGCCTGGAAAGAAAAGCGCCGCACTGGGAGCTGCTGAAAACCAGCGACTATGCCGGCATTCTCACCCTCGGCCTGGGCCTGGGTTGCCTGCAGGTGTTTCTCGAGGAAGGTCATCGCAAGGACTGGCTGGAATCCAGCCTGATCGCCGGACTCGGCAGCATCGCGGCGATCAGCCTGGTGCTGTTCATCATCCTGCAGGTGTCGAGGCCGAACCCACTGATCAACCTCGGCGTGCTGCGCGAGCGCAACTTCGGCCTGTCGAGCATTTCCAGCGTCGGCCTGGGCATGGGCCTGTACGGTTCTATCTATGTGCTGCCGCTGTACCTGGCGCAGACCCAGGGCTACAACGCCCTGCAGATCGGCGAGGTGATCATGTGGATGGGCATTCCGCAGCTGTTTCTGATTCCCCTGGTGCCACTGCTGATGAAGGCGGTGTCGCCGAAGCTGCTCTGCGCCCTGGGTTTCGGCCTGTTCGGCGCCGCCAGCTTCGCCTCCGGCGTACTCAACCCGGACTTCGCCGGCGAGCAGTTCAAGCATATCCAGATCATCCGCGCCCTCGGCCAGCCGCTGGTCATGGTCACCATCTCACTGATCGCCACCGCCTACGTGCTGCCGCAGGATGCCGGCTCGGCCTCGAGCCTGTTCAACATCCTGCGCAACCTCGGCGGCGCCATCGGCATCGCCCTGCTCGCCACCCTGCTCGACAGCCGCGCCAAGGTCTATTTCGACTACCTGCGCGAGGCCCTGGTGCCGAGCAACCCGCAGGTCGCCGAGCGCCTCGCGCTACTGACCGAGAAACTCGGCAGCGAGCAGGCTGCCCTGGCCAAACTCAGCGAGATCACCCATCAGCAGGCGGCAATCATGGCCTACAACGACGCCTTCCACTGCATCGGCATCGCCCTCGCCATCAGCATGCTTGCCGTACTGCTGACCAGGCGCTTGCCCGCAGGCACGACCGGCGGCGCAGCGCATTGATACGCGCAGGCTCTCAGCGCACCTCGCCGCGTAGCGCCGCCACCTGCGCCTGCAACAGCTGCCGGTCGGCCTGTTCGGCACCGAGTGGCGCGCCGGCCACCAGCTTGATCCGCGACCACAGACGGCGGAACAGGCGCTTGCGTGGATCGCGGCTGAAGAAGCTGCCCCACAGGCCTTGCAGTGCCATGGGAATCACCGGCACCGGGTTTTCCGCGAGGATGCGTTCGATACCGCTCTTGAACTCGTTGATCTCGCCATCGCCGGTCAACTTGCCCTCGGGAAAGATGCACACCAGCTCGCCATTGCGCAGGTATTCGGCGATTTTCTTGAACGCCGCGTCGTAGATCAGCAGGTCCTCGTTGCGCCCGGCGATCGGTACAGTGCCGGCGGTGCGGAAGATGAAGTTGAGTACCGGCAGGTTGTAGATCTTGTAGTACATGACGAAGCGCACCGGCCGGCGCACCGCGCCGCCGACCAGCAGGGCATCGACGAAGGACACGTGGTTGCATACCAGCACCGCCGGGCCTTCCTCGGGGATGGCATCCAGCCCCTGGTGCTCGACCCGGTACAGCGAGTGGCCGAGCAGCCAGATCAGGAAGCGCATGCTGAATTCCGGCACCAGCTTGAAGATGTAGCTGTTGACCGCGACGTTCATCAGCGAGATGACCAGAAACAGCTGCGGAATCGACAGTTCGGCGACGCTGAGGAAGAGGATCGAGGCGATCGCCGAGACCACCATGAACAGCGCGTTGAGGATGTTGTTGGCGGCGATCACCCGCGCCCGCTCGTGTTCGGCGGTGCGCGACTGGATCAGGGCGTACAGCGGCACTATGTAGAAGCCGCCGAACAGGCCGATGCCGAGGATCGAGGACAGGATCCACCAGGCCTGGCCGTGGCTGAGCACCGCCAGCCAGTCGTGGGCCTGCGCGTCCTGCGGAAAACCGCCCGAGTGCCACCAGAGCAGCACGCCGAACAGGGTCAGGCCGATCGAGCCGAAGGGCACCAGGCCGATCTCCACCTTGTGCCCGCTCATCCGCTCGCAGAGCATCGAACCCAGCGCGATGCCCACCGAGAACACCGCGAGAATCAGGGTCACCACGCTTTCGTCGCCGTACAGCCACTGTTTGGCATAGGCCGGAATCTGCGTCAGGTAGACCGCACCGAGAAACCAGAACCAGGAGTTGCCGACCAGCGAGCGCGAGACCGCAGGCCGCTGCTCGACCAGGCCCAGGCGCATGATCCGCCACGACTGACGAAAGATATTCCAGTCCAGCACCAGCTCCGGCAGCGCCGCATGGGCACGGGGAATGCTGCGACTGGCCAGGTAGCCGAGCACCGCCACCGTCACCACGGTGCCGGCAACCAGGCTGGCGTAGCCGCTGCTGGCCATCATGATACCGGCGCCGATGGTGCCGGCGAGAATCGCCAGGAAGGTGCCCATCTCCACCAGGGCGTTGCCGCCGACCAATTCCTCCTCGCGCAGGTGCTGCGGCAGGATCGAATACTTGACCGGACCGAACAGCGCCGACTGGGTGCCCATGCAGAACAGCACGGCGAGCATCAGCGGCAGATTATTCAGCAGCACCCCGGCGGCGCCGGCAAGCATGATCAGGATCTCGGCGAACTTGATCGTGCGGATCAGGCGGTCCTTGGCGAACTTCTCGCCGAACTGCCCGCCGAGCGCGGAAAACAGGAAGAACGGCAGGATGAACAGCAGCGCGCAGAGATTGACCAGCAGGCTGCCGTCCGCCCCGGAGCTGAGCTTGTAGAGGATGGCGAGGATCAGCGACTGCTTGAAGATGTTGTCGTTGAAGGCGCCGAGCAGCTGCGTGAGGAAGAACGGCAGGAAGCGCCTTGTGCCGAGCAGGGTGAATTGCGAGTGTGGGGTCATCGTCCATGTACCTGGCATGAGGGCCGTGCAGGGCCGGGAAAACCGCGGGCGCCGCAACGCCCGTCCAGCATTGGACTGCAACAAGCCCCGGCAAAGCCACAGGAAACGGCGATTTTTGCCGCTTCTTAACGTGAAAGTCGCCCAGCGACGCCCTCCTTATGCCCTTCTCCCTCCGGCAGGCGGCTCCCGCTCTCGAAAATGCTCCCGGCATTTTTCCTACATCCCCCATCCATGGGGTCGCCGGCGGGAGTACCGCATTCGCCACATCCCTGTGGGTCAAGGTGGCGCGCAGCGCCGGATGAGGGCAGCGGGCAAAACCACCGATCTCAGAGCGGCAACTGGCCCAGCGCCCAGCGCAACAGGAAGAACACCAGCAGACCGCCGCCAATGGTCGCCAGCAGGTGCCGGGTAACGGCGGCGATGGCGATAGTCGCCAGCCCCGCCCACAGGTAGGCATTGTCCAGGCTCAGCGCCCAGTGCCGGCCGTCCGGCAGCAGCATGCCCGGCAGCACGATGGCGGTGAGCACCGCGGTCGGCACGAAATGCAGGCCCTGGCGCACCAGCGGCGGGAAGCGCAGGTCGGGAAAGGCGAACAGGCTGTAGCGAATCGAAAAGGTGATCGCCAGCATGCCGAAGATCAATAACCAGTTGTCCATCAGGCCAGCGCCTCCACGTCCACTTCGCTACGTCGCTCCAGCAGCACGCCGACGACGATCCCGCTGAACGCCGCAGCCAGCAGACCGAGCTTGTACGGCCAGGCATGGCAGGCCAGTGCCACCGCGCCGGCCACCAGCGCCGCCGCCACCTGCGGACGAGAGCGCAACATGGGTACGACGATGCCGATAAAGGTTGCCAGCATGGCGAAGTCCAGGCCCCAGGCAGCGAGGTTCGGCACGCGTTGGCCGAACAGCACGCCGACCAGGGTGCACAGCTGCCAGTTCAGGTACATGGCCAGCGCCGCGCCGAGGAAATACCAGTGCTTGTGCGGCGAACTGTCGGACTCGGTGTAGCGATTGAGCACCACCGCGTAGGCCTCGTCGGTCAGCCAGAACGCCAGCGGCATGCGCCAGCGCTTGGGCAGATGGCGCACAAAGGGTTGCAGGCTGGCGCTGTACAGGGCGTGGCGCAGGTTGACCACCAGGGTGGTAAGCAGCAGCACGGCCAGGCCGGTACCGGCGCCAAGCAGGCTGATGGCGATGAACTGCGCCGAGCCGGCGAACACCAGCAGCGACATGCCGAGGGCCTGCCAGGCGCTCAGGCCGGCGGCCCCGGCCAGGCTGCCGAAAATGATGCCGAAGGGTATGGCGCCGAGCAACATCGGCAGCATGTCGCGGGCGCCCTGGGCGAACTCGTGTTGACGGGACATGGATCCTCCTTGAGCTGCGCAGGTTACACCGCAGCCCTGAGGACGGTCTTGAACGATCTTGCGCAGTCAAATAGCGGCGGGCCGCCTGCATGGGGAGTGAGCGTCGCCGGCACACAGAGAACCATCGCGAAATCATTGCCAGGATGACCTCGACCCGTAGGGTGCGCCGTGCGCACCAAATACCCGCCACCCCCGGTGCGCACGGCCTAGGCGGCCCGCGCAACCTACCCGGGCCGGCCGCTGCAGGCCTTGCGGTAGGCGCCCGGGCCGACGCCATAGGTCTGTTTGAATTGCCGACTCAGGTGGCTCTGGTCGGCGAAGCCCAATTGCATGGCCACGCTCAGTGGCGTGCAGCCGTTTTTCAGCAGGCCGCGCGCCTGCTCCAGGCGGCGCTGCATCAGCCAGGCGTGGGGCGGCAGGCCGGTGGCGCGGCGGAACACCCGGGCGAAATGAAAAGGCGAGAGGTTGACCGCCTGGGCCAGCGCTTCCAGCGACGGTGGTTCGGCCAGCTGGCTGCTGAGCAAATCCTTGGCCCGCGCCACGGCCCGGGGTTCGTGTCCTGGCGCGCGGCCAGCCGGAATGCGCGCATGTCGCTGGAACAGCGCCAGGATCGCCTCGCGCCAGGCGGTCTGCTGCTGCAAGGCACTGGCCCGGCTGTCGAGCAACCGATGCAACTCGGCGAACATGCGGTGCAGCTGCGGGTCATGCAATACGCTGTCGGCAAACGACGGCAGGCCGCCCGTGTCCAGTCCCAGCTCGGCCAACACCCCGCCAACCAGGTGGTTATCCGGGTAGAAACCGCGGTAGCGCCAGCCCTGTTCATGGGCCCTGGAGCCGGTGTGCAGTTCATCCGGGTTGATCAGCACCATGCTGCCGACCGGCGCCAGGTGGTCGCTGCCACGATGACGGAACGACTGCGCGCCCTGCTCGATCACGGTGAAGACAAACCCCTCATGCACATGCGGGGTGAAGCGCTGCTCGATGTAGTGGGCATGCAGCAGCTCGACCCCGTGCAACTCGCGCGAGGTCCAGAAACGTGTGCGCTCAACCTCGGTCCGTGCCATCGATCAACCGCTGAAACGCGCCTCCAGCTGTTGCTTGAGCGCCGGCCACTGCTGGTCGGTGACGCTGTACAGCACGCTGTCGTCCAGGCGTCCGTCGGCCAGTCGGCGATGATTGCGCAACACGCCCTCGCGTTGTGCACCGAGTTTTTCGATCGCGCGCTGCGAACGCAGGTTGCTGGCGGCGGTTTTCAACTGCACACGGACCATGCGCCAGTTCTCGAAGGCATGGCGCAACATCAGGTACTTGACCATGGCGTTCAGGCCGGTGCCGTGCTGGCTGTGATCGAGCCAGGTCCAGCCGATCTCGGCGGCGGGCAGCGCCGGCATGAAGTCGCCGAACCGGGTGGTACCCACCAGTTGCTCACCGAGACGGATGACGAACGGCAACGCCTTGCCTTCACGCTGGTCGAGCAAGCCCTGGCGGTACCAGTCCAGGCGCTGGGTGCCACTCATGTGGATCAGCTCCTGGCGATTGGCTTCGGCCAGGGTCACCAGTGCCGGAATATCGGCATCAAGCATCGGTTCGATACGCAGCGCACCGCGCTGCAGGGTAATCAATTGCGGCTTGAACATGGGCTCCCTCCTCCGACTAGACGCAAGCGCGCCACGCTAACAGGGCAGGCGCCCGACCACAATTGCCAAGAGGTGGCAGCCGACCGGCTTGCGACCTTGGTCGCGCCTGACGGCACGGCACTTTGCTGCGACACTGCTGAGCATTCATTTGAAGTATTGTCTCGTCTTGAGAGGGGCCGTGATCGGCACCTGCATTAAGACCGGACAAGTCCCATATAGTTTGCTGTCGGAGTCCCCATGTCGTTGTCCAGCGGGCTGATCGCTGCGGTCGCCTTGACCTATATGGCCATTCTCTTCGCCATCGCCTTCTATGGCGACCGCCGCCGCGCGCCCTTGCCGCCGCGCATGCGCGCCTGGGTCTACAGCCTGTCGCTGGCGGTCTACTGCACCAGTTGGACCTTCTTCGGCGCGGTCGGCCAGGCCGCCGAGCAGCTCTGGTCATTCCTGCCGATCTACCTGGGGCCGATCATCCTCATGCTGTTCGCCCCCTGGGTGCTGCAGAAGATGGTGATGATCAGCAAAGAGGAGAACATCACCTCGATCGCCGACTTCATCGCCGCGCGCTACGGCAAATCCCAGGCCCTGGCGATAGTCGTGGCGCTGATCTGCCTGGTCGGCGTGCTGCCCTATATCGCCTTGCAACTCAAGGGCATCGTGCTCGGGGTCAACCTGCTGATTGGCGCCGGTGCCGACTCCACGGGCACCCGCGCCCAGGACACCGCACTGATCGTATCGCTGGTCCTGGCGCTGTTCACCATCCTGTTCGGCACGCGCAACCTCGACGTCACCGAACACCACCGCGGCATGGTCCTGGCGATCGCCTTCGAATCACTGGTCAAGCTGCTGGCCTTCCTCGCCGTCGGCGCCTTCGTCACCTACGGGCTGTACAACGGTTTCGGCGACCTGTTCGACCAGGCCCGCAACACCCCCGCACTCGACGACTTCTGGGCCGAGACAGTGAACTGGCCAGCAATGATGACGCTGACCGGCATGTCGACGATCGCCATCATCTGCCTGCCGCGGCAGTTCCACGTCACCGTGGTGGAGAATATCGAACCGCGGGACCTGCTCCTGGCGCGCTGGGTGTTCCCGGCTTACCTGGTGCTCGCCGCGCTGTTCGTCGTGCCCATCGCCCTGGCCGGGCAGATGCTGCTGCCGGCCGGGGTCAGCCCGGACTCCTTCGTCATCAGCCTGCCGCTGGCCCAGGCGCATCCGGCCCTGGCCGTGCTGGCCTTTATCGGCGGCGCCTCGGCCGCCACCGGCATGGTCATCGTCGCCTCGGTGGCACTGTCGACCATGATCTCCAACGACATGCTGCTGCCCTGGCTGCTGCGCCGGCAGAACACCGAACGGCCGTTCGAGGCCTTCCGCCACTGGATGCTCACGGCGCGACGGGTGAGCATCGTGCTGATCCTGCTGTTGGCCTATGTCTGCTACCGCCTGCTCGGCTCCAACGCCAGCCTGGCGACCATTGGCCAGGTCTCGTTCGCCGCCATCGGCCAGCTTGCACCGGCCATGTTCGGTGCCCTGGTGTGGAAGCAGGCCAACCGCCGCGGCGTGTTCGCCGGGATGATCTTCGGCGCACTGATCTGGTTCTACACCCTGGTCATGCCCCTGGTGGCACGCAGCCTGGGCTGGTCGCTGGACAGTTTGCCCGGCCTGCAAGGCCTGCTCTACGCGCCGATCGGCTTCCAGGTCGACGCTCTGACCCGCGGCGTGGTGCTGTCGCTGGCCGGCAACTTCCTGCTGTTTGCCTGGGTGTCCTGGTTCTCCCGCACGCGGGTTTCCGAACACTGGCAGGCCGGTCGCTTCATCGGCCACGACTTCGGTGCCAAGCCGAGCAACCGCAGCCTGCTGGCGGTCCAGGTCAACGACTTGCTGATCCTCGCCAGTCGCTTCGTCGGCGAGGAGCGCGCGCAACAGAGCTTCATGCGCTGCGCCTACCGCCAGGGCCAGAGCTTCAACCCCAACCTGCCGGCCAACAGCGAGTGGATCGCCCACACCGAACGCCTGCTCGCCGGCGTGCTCGGCGCTTCCTCGACCCGCGCGGTGGTCAAGGCGGCCATCGAAGGGCGCGAGATGCAGGTCGAGGATGTGGTGCGCATCGTCGACGAGGCCAGCGAGGTGCTGCAGTTCAACCGCGCCCTGCTGCAGGGGGCGATCGAGAACATCACCCAGGGCATCAGTGTGGTCGACCAGGCGCTGCGCCTGGTGGCCTGGAACCATAGGTACGTCGAGCTGTTCGACTACCCGGACGGCCTGATCTACGTCGGCCGACCGATTGCCGAGATCATCCGCTTCAACGCCGAACGCGGCATGCTCGGCGTCGGCGATGTCGAGGAAAGCATCGCCAGGCGCCTGCACTGGATGCGCCAGGGCACCGCCCACACGTATGAGCGCACCTTCCCCAACGGTCGGGTGATCGAACTGATCGGCAACCCGATGCCCGGCGGCGGCTTCGTCATGAGCTTCACCGATATCACCGAGTTCCGCGAGGCCGAGCGCGCGCTCAAGGACGCCAACGAAGGCCTGGAACAGCGGGTCATCGAACGTACCCATGAGCTGTCGCAACTGAATCAGGCGCTGACCGAGGCCAAGGGCGTGGCCGAGGCGGCCAACCAGTCTAAAACCCGCTTCCTCGCCGCGGTCAGCCACGACCTGATGCAGCCGCTGAATGCCGCCCGGCTGTTCTCCGCCGCACTCTCCCACCAGGAAGACGCCCTGCCGCACGAAACCAAGGAACTGGTGCGCCACCTGGACAGCTCGCTGCGCTCGGCGGAAGACCTGATCAGCGATCTGCTGGACATCTCGCGCCTGGAAAATGGCCGCATCACCCCGGAGCGCAATGCCTTCGTGCTCAACAACCTGTTCGATACCCTGGGCGCCGAGTTCAAGGTACTGGCCGCCGAATGCGGCATCGACTTCCGCCTGCGCGGCAGCCGCCTGCGCGTGGACAGTGACAGCAAGCTGCTGCGCCGGGTGCTGCAGAATTTCCTCACCAACGCCTTCCGCTACGCCAAAGGCCGCGTGCTGCTGGGCGTGCGCCGCTCGGGCGGGCAGTTGCGCCTGGAAGTCTGGGATCGCGGCCCGGGCATCCCAGAAGACAAGCGCAAGGTCATCTTCGAGGAATTCAAGCGCCTGGACAGCCACCAGACCCGCGCCGAAAAAGGCCTCGGCCTCGGCCTGGCGATTGCCGACGGCCTGTGTCGGGTGCTCGAACACAAGCTGGAGGTGCGCTCCTGGCCGGGCAAGGGCAGCGTGTTCAGCGTCACCGTACCGCTGGCCCGCACCCCGCCGGCCAAACCCAAGCCAGCCAGCGCCGAACTCAACGGCCAGTTGCTGACCGGCAGCCAGGTGCTGTGCATCGACAACGAGGACAGCATCCTCACCGGCATGCACAGCCTGCTGTCGCGCTGGGGTTGCCAGGTCTGGACCGCGCGCAATCGCCTGGAATGCGAACACCTGCTCAGCGAGGATGTGCGCCCGCACCTGGCCCTGGTCGACTACCACCTCGACGAAGGCGAGACCGGCACCGAGCTGATGGCCTGGCTGCGCACCCGCCTGGGCGAGCCGGTGCCAGGCGTGGTGATCAGCGCCGACGGCCGCCCCGAACTGATCGCCGAAGTCCACGCCGCCGGCCTCGACTACCTGGCCAAACCGGTCAAACCGGCCGCCCTGCGCGCCCTGCTCAGCCGCCACCTGACGTTGCGCTAGGCTGGCCGCGGGAACCGCTCGCGGCTCAAGCCCCTCCCACAAGGAGCAACGCGCTTTCGCCGTGGGAGCGGCTGGGCGGCACTCCGCTTCAGCCGCGATTGCCAGTGACCGCAACACTCACCCACTGACCTGCCGCAATACATCGCCCCGGCGACTGGCTAGACTGCCAGCATCAAGCCCCGTTCAAGGACGCAGCATGCCCGAGGCTCTCGACACCCTACTGAACTTCGCCAGTGCGCTGGCGGCAGGCCTGCTGATTGGTGCCGAACGCGGCTGGCAGGAGCGCAACACCGAGGACGGCCACCTGGCCGCCGGTATCCGCACATTTGGCTTGAGCGGCCTGCTCGGCGGTTTCGCCATGCTGCTCGGCGAACACTTCGGCGTGGTCGCCTGGGCAGTCATCTTCGTCGGTTTCGCCGCCCTGGTACTCGCCTCCTACTTCGGCGACCTGATGCAGTTGGGCGACCGCGGTCTGACCAGCGAAGTGGCGATGCTGATCACCTTCATCCTCGGTAGCCTGGCAGTCGCCGGACATCCTCCTCTGGCCGCCGCCGGTGCCGTGGCGGTGGCACTGCTACTGAGCCTCAAACGTACCCTGCACGGTGCTCTGCGCCGACTCAGCGAGGCGGAACTGTCGGGGGTACTGAAACTGCTGTTCATCTCCCTGGTGCTGCTGCCGGCCCTGCCCAACCAGGGCTACGGCCCCTGGCAGGTGTTCAACCCCTACGTCACCTGGTGGATGGTGGTGCTGATCGCCGGCCTCGGCTTTGCCGCCTATGTGGCCATTCGCCTGGTCGGCACCCGCCACGGCCTGCTGATCACCGCGCTGCTGGGCGGCATTGTCTCCTCCACCGCGATGACCATCACCCTCGCCCGCCTGAACCAGGAGCGCAGCCTGCACGCCATGTTGGCCTGCGGCCTGCTGGCAACCTCGGCACTGATGTTCCCCCGCGTACTGCTGGAAGTCGGTCTGATCAATGCCCAATTGCTGCCGCGCCTGCTCTGGCCATTGGGCGTGGCGGCCCTGGTCTATGCCGGGGGCGCGCTGGTGTATTTCCGTCTGGCCGGCGACCCGCGAGAGGAAAGCGCCGAACCGCCGCTGAAGAACCCCTTCGAGCTGGGCTCGGCACTGCGCTTTGCCGCGCTGCTGGTGCTGATCCTGTTTCTGGCGGAAGGCGCCCGACGCTGGCTTGGCGATGCTGGTGTGTACCTGGTGGCGCTGCTCTCCGGACTTGCCGACGTGGACCCCATCACCCTGACCCTGGCACGCAGCGCCAAGACCGAGCTGGCTCCCCAGGTCGCGGTGCAGGGCATCTTCCTCGCGGTTCTGAGTAACAGCCTGGTCAAGGGCTTGCTGATCGCTCTGATCGGCGGCCGTCAGCTGGCCCTGCGCACCCTGCCGGTGATGGCCGCAGGCCTGCTGGCGGGCGCGGCAGTACTGCTGCTGGTTTGAGAACGAGCGGGTTTCCTACGCAACCTCGGCGTTTTGCATGCGCGCCTTGTGCCGACCCTACTCTGCCGCCTCATCCAGCACCGCCACGCCGGCCGCCTGCTCGAGCAACTCGGGCGGCAGGCTCTTGCTCGCGCGGGCACCGAGCAGCTTGAGATTCTCCACCCGACTGATGATATTGCCGCGACCGTCGCACAGCTTGTTGCGCGCCGCGGCATAGGCCTTGTCCAGCTGCTGCAGGCGTGCGCCGACTTCGTCCAGATCCTGGATGAAGGCGACGAACTTGTCGTACAGCGCCCCGGCGCGCTCGGCGATCTCGCGCGCGTTCTGGCCCTGGCGCTCCTGGCGCCAGAGGCTGTCGATCACCCGCAGGGTCGCCAGCAGGGTGGTCGGACTAACAATCACGATGTGCTGCTCGAAGGCCTCCTGGAACAAGCCGTCATCGGCCTGCAGAGCGGCGGCGAAGGCCGCCTCTATCGGCACAAACAAGAGCACGAAATCCAGACTGTGCAGCCCTTCCAGGCGCTGGTAATCCTTCAGCGACAAGCCCTTCAAATGACCACGCAGTGACAGCACATGCTGTTTCAGGGCCTGTTGCCGGATTGGTTCGTCTGCGCCGGCGATGTATTGCTGGTAGGCCGTCAGGCTGACCTTGGCATCCACCACCACCTGCCTGTCGCCCGGCAGCTGGATCAGCACATCGGGCTGGAAACGCTGGCCGTCCGGGCTCTTCAGGCTGACCTGGGTCTGGTATTCGCGCCCCTTCTCCAGCCCGGCATGTTCCAGCACCCGCTCCAGCACCAGCTCGCCCCAATTACCCTGGATTTTTTGGCCTTGCAGGGCACGGGTCAGGTTGGTCGCTTCATCGCCCAGACGCTGATTGAGCTGCTGCAGACGCTCAAGTTCCTTGCCCAGCGAGAAGCGCTCGCGAGCTTCCTGCTGGTAGCTCTCCTCGACGCGTTTTTCGAAGGACTGGATGCGCTCCTTGAGCGGATCGAGCAACTGGCCCAGGCGCTGTTGGCTGGTCTCGGCGAAGCGTTGCTCACGCTCGTCGAAGATCTTCCCGGCCAACTCGGCGAACTGCGCCCGCAGCTCGTCGCGCGAGCCCTGCAGGTCGTCCAGGCGCTGCTGGTGGCTGCCCTGCTGCTCACGCAACTCGGCACTCAAGGCCGCCCGTTCGGCGCTCAGGCGTCGCAGTTCGGCTTCCTGCTGCTCACGTTGGGAGTGCCAGGCCAGGGCGGCCTCGCGGGCGATCTGCCGCTCGTGCTGGAGCAGTTCGGTCTCGCGCCGCTTGGCCGCCAACTCGGCTTGCTGGTCGGCCTTGATCTCGCTGATCTCGGCGATCTCCTGGCGGCATTCATCGAGCTGCGCACTCAAGCCGGCCTGAGCCAACTGGGCACTGCCCAGACGCTCCTGCAGCAGGCTGGACTCGAGTTGCGCATTGGCTGCACGCCGTTGCAGCGCCCAGGCCAGCGCCAGTAGCGGCAGGCCAGCCAGAGCCAGGCCGAGCAGCAGCGCAGGTAGCTGAGAAGGTAAATCGATGGGCATAAGCGGCTCCGCGCAAGATTGCCGGGCAGTATACCCAGCCCGGCCCCACGCAGAACGCTCAGACGCGGATCAGAGACCGTTCAGCAGCTGCCTGGCTTCAAGCGAACCCTGTGCCGCTGCCAGCTCCAGCCAGTGGCGCGCCTGCAATGTTTCATTGCTGCGCGGCTGGCTGTACAGCCGGCCCAGCTCAAGCTGGGCCTGGCGATCGCCGGAACGTGCGGCCTGGCGCAACAATCCGAAGCCGATACGCCGGTCGCGGGGATTGCCGCAGTCGTGGCAGAGCAATTGCCCCAGCCGGCTCTGGGCCAACACCACACCCTGACGTGCCGGCTGCTTGAGCAACTGACCGGCGAAGCGCTTGACGCTTGTCGCCTGACCGAAACGCGAGCTGTCCAGCAGCCAGAGCGCAACGCGCATCGGCAAGCGAGGGCTAACAGGGGATGTTGCAGCGGATAAACGGGGCAATGCGCGTGACATAAGAAGCAGCGATAGCAGGAAAGGCGGGCACTCTACTCCTTTTTTCGCCGAGGTAAAGCCCGAAAAACTCGTTCAGCGGCGTGCTAGAGCGGGCGCCTGGGACAATCCACAGAAGCTGTGGATAACTCAGTGGATAACATGGGAGCAAGACGCCTGATCGCCTATGTTATGGGGCCTGAAGTCAAACTGATGATTTTTTCACCAGCATAAAAAATTCATATTTTTCATTGACTTAAAAAATCACCATAAAGAATCAAGGATTTACATCAATCACAAATGCAGCCTTGACAAGGCGCTTCGTAATTGTGCACAAGTTTTTCCACTGCACGCCCCGAACGCCCTGTTTAGGGGCATTTCCCGGCCAAAACGCACCCTTCACGCGGTGTTGCGGATCAGTAAGGCCCGCTCTCGCCGTGTCAATCATCCAGAACCGTTCAGCCGGGACAATATCGGCCGCCAGCCAGCCTCCAGAACAATTTCTGACGGCAACTTTTCAGGCATCTCCAGACATATAACCGCTAAACGCCCGGGTATCGCGGGCAATAGCGTCAACCCTGCAACATGGCCTGCCCGCCTCGCCCTGGCTCGGTGATCCTGGCCTGCTCATCGAGCTGCGACCGATGGTCGCGGGTCGCCGCCAACAGCAATAGCCATGGACGCGGCATGGTCGATGGCGAGCACGCCAATTTCTCAACGACCGGCCAGCGGTTGATTGGCAGCCCCCGGCTCATGGGTTAACGTCCTGCCCTCAGCACAATGGAAATGTACTCATGATCAGCCGGCGTTCCGGGCTGCGAATCATCAACGTGCTCATGCTGCTGGTGCTGCTTGGCGGTTACAGCTACTACAGCTGGCTGCGCCTGCTCGAGCGTCACGCGATTCACCAGTTCGACTGGCAGGGGGCAAGCCTGTCGCTCACCGGTATCGGCCTGGCTCGCCTCGACCTCGAGCAGCGCGCCAGTACCGGCGTCACCCGGGTCAATGCGGAGCAACTGCACCTGGGCTGGCAGCAATTCAGCCTGACACCGCCCTTCTGGCAGCATATTCGCCTCGCGCGTCTCGCCGTGGCCCGGCACCCCGCCGTGCAGAATAGCCAGCAGGAGCCCACCGCTACTACCGCGCCCGATCTGCAGCAACTGGCGACAGCATTGGCCTGGCTGCCGCTCAGCCTGCACATCGAGCAGCTCACGGCCGAACTGCCCTGCGCCAGCGGGCGCTGCACGCTGCAAGGCGACCTGCAACTGAAGCAGACGCAAGATACCTCGCGAGCCCTGGAACTGCTGCTCAACCTGCAACACCGCGAGCAACAGCAGGCATGGCGCGCACAGCTGCAGGGCGACGCCCAGGCGGCGGATCTGCAACTGACCCTGGCCGTCGACGGGCAACGCCAACTGAGCCTGCACAGCAGCCTGCGCAACAGCCCTGCCGGCCCGGTATGGAGCGGCGACCTGAGCGCGCCCGATCTCAGCCAGGCCGCAGCCTTGCAGGACTGGCTCAGCCAGTGGGCGCTCGCCCCCGGCGAACGACTGCCCAGTGCCCCGAGCGCGGCGCAACTCTCGGCGACCTGGCAGCTACAGCTGGCCTCCGGCGCCCTGAGCCTGGAGCGACTGCGTAGCGCCAGTGGCCAAGTCAACGCCAGCGCCAGCCTGCCTGAGCCCTGGCCCATCCCGGGCGCGGGTCGGGTGCAAGGCACCTTCGGCGTCGCCGCCCGCGGCGTCGGCGGTCAATGGTTCGCCGAACGCCTGGCCGCCGACTTGCAACTGGATAGAGTGCCCGCCCAGTGGCTGAGCGCGCTGCCGGCCGCCTTGCACCCCGACTCGCTGCACCTGCGAATTCAAGCGTCCAGCCCACTCGCAGAGCTACCCGGCAACCTGGCCGAGCGCTCGCTGCCACTGGCGATCAGCCTGACCAGTAGCGGCGTTAGCCAATTCGACCTGCAGGCCAATCTGGCCCTGGCCAACGCAGCGCCCTGGGCCGCGCAGTTGGACAAGGCGCAGCTCAAGGTCAGCAGCCCGGGCTTGGCGGTCGACGACTGGCAACTGCGCGACCTGAAAGCCACGCTGCACTTCAACGGCTACCTGGACAGCGAGCAACTGCGCCTCAACCTGAGCAAAGGCTCGCAACTCGAGCTGGGCCAACTGAGCAGTGCAGACCTGCGTCTGGCCCAGGTCAGTGCCACCACCCAGGACCTGCAGCTGCACGCGCAGCACCAGGCCGGCACCCTGCAGACGTGGCGCCTGCAGGGCCCCGCCACGCTGGCAGCCCGACGCCTCGAGCACGCCCTCCTCAAGCCCCAGGGCTGGCGCTGGCAAGGCACGCTAACGGCCACCGAACAACAGCTCGAGCTCAACGGCAAGGTGGCGGCAGATACCGATCTGCAGCTGGCCGTGCAACTGCAACACGACAGCCGCCAGGGCCTGCGGCTACAGGCGCAGCTGACTGAAGTGTTTCTGCGCGCCGGCAACCCCCTGAGCACAACCCTGACGGACTGGCCGGCGCTGCTCGATTTCAACAACGGCCGCCTGAGCGGCAACGCCAGCCTCAGCCTCGCCCCGGGCCGCGACTTGCCCGACCTACAGCTTGAACTCAGCGGCAAAGGCCTGGCCGGCATCTATGACCGCAGCGAACTCAGCGGCCTGGATGCGCGCCTGCAACTGCACCTTGATCAGCGCCAGCTCCAGCTCCAGCTGAACGAACTGCGCCTGGAGCAGGTCGACCCGGGCATGCCCATCGGCCCGGCGCTGCTGCGCGGCACCTACAAGGCGGCACGCGCCCAACCCGGCCAGGGTCTGCTTGAGCTGCAACAGGCCCAGGCTGCAGTCATGGGCGGCATGCTCCGCCTCGATCCCGGCCGGTGGGACCTGCAGCAGCGCACGCTGGTGTTTCCCCTGCATCTGCAAGGCCTCGACCTCAATCAGCTCTTCACGCTCTACCCGGCCGAGGGCCTGGCGGGCAGCGGCCTCATCGACGGCCAACTGCCGCTGAGCATCGGCCCCGCCGGCATCGAGATCGAACAGGGACAACTGCACGCGCGCGCCCCGGGCGGGCGCCTGGAGTTTCATTCGGAGCGCATCAGGGCACTGGGGCGCAGCAACCCGGCCATGCAACTGGTGACGCAATCTCTGGAAGACTTTCAGTTCACGACACTGACCAGCCAGGTCGACTATGATCGGCAAGGCAAGTTGCTCCTGGCCATGCGCCTGGAAGGCCGTAACCCGGCAATCGAACGGGGCCGGCCGATCCACTTCAACATCAACCTGGAGGAAGACATCCCGACCCTGCTGGCCAGCCTGCAACTGACCGACAAGGTCAACGAGATCATCAAGCAACGGGTGCAGCAGCGTATGCTGGAGCGCAATGCAGCATCCCCGAAGGAGCCTTAATCAAGGAGAAGCGCCATGCGCTTGCGTAGTTGTTTCGCCGCCCTGCTGATGGGCCTGCTGAGCGTAGCCTGTACCCCCACGGTGCAGCTGGCGATGCCTAACGAGCCGATCAATATCAACCTCAACGTGAAGATCGAGCACGAAATCTACATCAAGGTGGATAAGGCGCTGGACGGCATGTTCAGCGAGTCCAGCGGACTGTTCTAAGGAGCCACACCATGAGCCTGTCAAAACGAATCGTCAGCCTGTTCCTGCTGCTCAGCCTGAGCCTGCCGGTGCTGGCCCTGAACCTCAACGACGCCATGTCCGCCCTCGGCGACGCCAAGGCCAGCGGCCAACTCGGCGAAATGCCCAACGGCTACCTCGGGGTAGTCAAACCCGGCCCCGATGTGGACGAAATCGCCCGTCTGATCAACCAGGCCCGCCGCGCCGAATACCAGAAACTGGCGACCCAGAACGGCATCCAGCTCAGCGACGTGGAAGCCATCGCCGGCAAGAAAGCCATCGAAAAGACCCCACCCGGTCAGTACATCCAATGGCAAGGCCAGTGGCGGCGCAAATAAGCCGACAGACCCTCCCCCCGCGCAGCAAGCAAAACCCCTGAAGCCCGCGCTTCAGGGGTTTTTCATTCTGGTTGAATCTGCGCATTCGTCGTCAGCGGCGCATGGCATCAAGCCCGGCGACTCCCGCTCAACCGCGCGAATGTTCGATAGCGCACAGACCCCAGCCAGGGCCTGGAACAGACTCTGAAGAAACCGGAGCAGCACCAGCTGCAGAAGGACAGACAATGAGCGGCATGACCGATTCGTCCCAAGTGCAACGCATCAATGCACAGTGCAACCGCCCCGAGTGCTACCTGCACAAGCCCAGCGGCGTACGCTACTCGGCTGCCTTTGAGGCGGGCGACAGCTACGCGCTCGATCCCATCTACGGCCAGTCGAAGCACGCCACCACGCAGGACTTGGCCAATGCCGAGATCTGGGAGCGGCTTTCATGAGCAGCCAATCGTACGCGGTCATGGCAGCCACCACGCCAACGCGCCACCGGACGCAAACAGGCGGCATGACCCATCCATGTGTCGCGATATTGAGCGCCTCGCTTGGCCGCACGCGGCTGCATGAATAGTCATGCGCATTGCCTGACATGCCGTATAGTTGCCCCTGAACCAGCCCGCCAGCGCCCTTACGCCCGCATACCCCTGGTGACTTGCGGCGTATTCCCCATCAGAAACTCAAGCTCGACTGGGCTCGCGTGAGCGCGAGGTGTTTAGCTGCGGACGACAAATGCATGAAAACCCTGGTGGCGGCCGTCATGGCGACCACCTCTGCCCACCCCGGGCATCGTATGAAAGGAATTGCTAAATGTTGGTACGTATCATGGCTGTTGTTCTGGCGGGCCTGCTGATCTCGGGCTGTAGCCTGCGCTTACCCGGCATCGGCATCGATATTGGTGACAACGGTGGCGGTGGCGGCCCACCTCATTGCCCACCGGGCCAAGCCAAAAAGGGTAACTGCTGAGATTCGATTGAATCGACTGCAGCCCCCGCCACTCCAGGAAAACCGGCATTCGCCGGTTTTCCTGCTTTGGCGTGCCGAGTACGGCGTAATTCGGCCCGCCGCGAGCGGTCGTTTCGCTAACGCGTGACCGATTTCCAGCATGTTCCGAAACAGGCGGTCATGACTTGCTGAACTCACCGGTCACAGCTTAGCGAAACCCTTCCACCTCGCTGCACATGACCTGACGCGACCGCCCCTCGCCTGTTTTGGGGGATGGCAGCACAGCGAGTAGCCAGGCGTAACATCAACGAATCTCAAGCCACAAAAAACATGGGACCGTGGAGCAGAAGACTCGGTATATCGAACCGCGACCGGGTATACACAACGAAAGATTTTCGAGCGTCACTGGCCGGCGCTCTGGATGACCGGCGCGCGGCCGGGGCTCAGGCAGGCCGTGCCGCCAACAGCCCCGGCAATGAGTCCCAGATCAGGCTGACGCCGGCCAGCGCCATCAGCACGAAGACCAGCCAGCGCACCGCTCGCAGGGACAGCCTCGGCGGATAACGGCGCACCAACCAGCTGACCAGCAGTACCAGCGGCAAGGCTTCGGCACTCAGCCACAGGGTAGACAGGCTCAGCTGCCCTTGCGCCATGACCAGGCCAAGGCGCGCCGCAGCGTTGGCGGCGAACACCGTGATCAGGGTGTTGCGAATGACCTCGTAGCCCAAGGGCTGGCGGTACAGGTGATAGACGATCGGCGGCCCGCCACTAGAGAACAGGCCATTGAGCAACCCGCACAGGCCTCCGGCCAGCCAGAACGAGGGTTGCCCGGACAGTTGCGCCTGCGGCTTGCTTTGCACCACCAGCATCAGGCTGCCGGCGATGATCACCCCACCCAGCAACAGGCGCAGCCAGGCGACTTGCGTATCGTCCAGGGCGCCCAGTCCCCAGATGCCCAGGCTGACCCCGAGCAGGCTGCTCAGCAGCACGGGCATCAACACCGCCCGGTCCAGCTGCGGCTTCGGCCCGCCCAGGGTGCCCATGGCGTTGCCCAGGGTGAGGATGCTGATCACCACCGCCACCTCGGTCAGCGGCACCACTTGCAGGGTGGCGACCAGCCCCAGCAGGATCAGGCCGAAGGCGAAACCGGTGAGGCTCTGAGCGACGGTGGCCAGAGCCACGCACAGCAGAAAAAAACCATGCACCTGCAGACTCATACCGCCTCCATTGCTGGGCACGCCAGTCGGCGTACCCTTGCAGTTACCGCCCGGGCGGCAGCCTGCTGATCAGGCGGGGCGTGTGCAAGTCACCTCTGGCGCTTGCTTCAGCCCAGCCACTTCACCGCGAACAGAATCAGCGTGGCGAGAAACACGGTTTCACTGACCAACAGGGTCGCCGGACGCCAGCCGACTTCCAGCAGCGACTTCAGTGAAGTTTTCATCCCCAGTGCAGCGATGGCCGTGATCAGGCACCAGCGCGACACATCGCTGGCAAACTCCTGCACCTGTGCCGAGGTCACACCACTGCTGTTAATGGCGACGAACAGCACGAAGAAGATGATGAACAAGGGCAACGGCAGTGCCGGGCGAGGACCACCGTCACTGCGCTGACGCAGCAGTAACGACAGACTGAATACGATCGGCACCAGCATCGCCACGCGCAACAGCTTGACCACGGTTGCGGTATCGCCGGTTTCGTCCGACATGCTGTAGCCGGCACCGACCACTTGGGCCACATCGTGAATGGTCGCGCCGAGGAATACCCCGGCCTGCTGGGCGTCCAGGCCGAACCATTGAGCGATCGGCGGGTAGGCGATCATCGCGATGGTGCTCAGCGCGGTCACGCTGATAACGGTGAAGATGGTGTTGCGCTCGCTGTCCTTGTTCTGCGGCAGTACTGCGGAAATCGCCAGCGCCGCCGAGGCGCCGCAGATGCCTACGCTGCCGCCGCTGAGAATGCCGAAATCGCGTGACTGGCCGAGTAGCCGAGACAGGAGGATGCCAAAACTGATGGTCAAGAACACTGCGCCGATCACCACCGCCATCAGCGTGCCACCCAGCGAGAGAATCTGCTCAACGGTGATGCGCATGCCCAGCAGCGCCACGCCGATCCGCAGGATGGTGCTGGAGGTGAAGCGAATACCCGCGACCGCACGCCCTTCCTCGGAGAGGAAGCCCAGCGCCATGCCCAGCAACAAGGCCATCAACATCACCGGGGCACCGTAATGCTCGGAGAGGAAGGCGGCACTGGCGGCGACTATCGCCGAGGCGATGATCCCCGGCAGTAACAGGTTGAGTTTCTGTTTGCGGCGTATGAGCCAGGACGCCGACGGCTGCGTCTCGTCCAGCGACTGGCTGTGCATGGGCGGGATTGTGTGGTGCTGTTTTATTGTCATGTGCTCACCTACACCCTGTGGCTATGAAATCACTGGGTTTCGATGCTAGAGAAAGCCCCGCCGCACCATTAGGACCACCCCAACACCGTCGTAGGGTCCAGCCGACGCCTGCGCGCTTGGCCCAGACAGAAGCCGGCAGCTGGTGCTAATCGGCCTTGGCTGGTCGACCTATAGTGATGTGCGCAGCGTCTTCCGGCCTGAGCGGCGGGACTGCAGGCAAATCAACCCTTGAGGGCGTGCCAAGCCACGCGGAGACACACATGACCCTGGATAACCTGCGCCTCATCCAGCTCGGCGAACGCCTGCGCCAGGCCTGGCAGCAACCACATCCGGCGTTTGCCTCGGGCAGGGATGTGCGCAGCAGCGAGAACGCCCTGTTGCTGCAGTTCTATGGCAGCTTGGTCAAGGCCGCCGGCTGCGGCTGGCAAAACGCCGGCCGCACCCTGGTCGACAAGACCTACCTGCGCATCCTCAAAGATTGCTCTGGACTGGATTTTCAGGGTTTGAGCGTGGATGAACTGGCCGCGCGCCTGGATGGCTTCATTCGCCAGGAGCTGGCGCCACGCTGGGGGAAAATCGCCGAAAGCCGTGGCGCCGAGGGCCTGTCGTTGGCCGCAGAGCTGCTCAAGTCGTGCAGCCTGGCGTTGTTCGCCAGCGAGCACGTGCACACGGCAACCCGCCAGTTGCTGTTCTACCTGTGCCCTCAGTTGCCGCTACTGCCCTGCCCCAACGACCCTCGGCAAAGCATCGACGAACAGCTACAGGTCTACCAAGCCCTGCTCTCCCAGCTACCGGTATTGCCGCGCCCCCAGCAGTTCGCCGGTGACGCGCAGCAGCAGGCGCTGATCCGCCAGCTGATCGAAGGCAGCGACTGGTGGCGTCGGCGGGTGTTGGCCGCCTGGCAGGTTGAAGTAGTTCCTGCTCACTCCGCCATCCCAGTCTGAAGACAACATCAGTAGTCCGGTTTGAGGCGCACAGGCAGGAGCCAGCATGCTGGCGCCTACAGGCCGGGCTCAGGCCTAGCTCTGCTGCAGGCGCTGGCGCGTTTCGGGACTGTAGTGCACGGCGGCCACTGGAATTCGGTCGTCGATGGCTACGCGGATCTGCGCGACTTCGGCCTCGGTGAAGGCGCCGCACAGTTCGATCAGTTGCACATGCCGGGTCAACAATTCCTGCGCTACCAGCACCGCCTCCTCGACCCCCGCCACGCCGCACAGGGTCGCCGCGAAGGTGTCGGACTCGAGGCGCCCGTTGTGGGTGAGGAACTGCATGCCAGGCGCCTTGAAAATAAAGCCATAACGTTGCACAGCCATCGTGGTTCTCCTTCGGTCGCAGGGTTGCTTAGCCAGCCAGCAAGCGGCTTCGCGACTGCCGACAATAATCAATAAAAATGGAAGCCAGGGCGCAGGACGCCAGGCGCGCCTCCAGCGGGTCGGCACGCGAGGTGAGGATGATCGGCACCCGCGCGCCCAGCACCAGGCCGGCGGCCGTGGCACTCATGAAATACACCATCTGTTTGAACAGAAAGTTGCCGGCCTCCAGGTTCGGCACCAACAGGATGTCGGCATTGCCCGCCACCTCGCCGCCGATGCCCTTGATCCGCGCTGCCTCCAGTGACACCGCGTTGTCGAAGGCTAGCGGTCCTTCGACGCAGGCGCCGCGCAGGGCGCCGATCGCCGCCAGTTTGACCAGCTCGGCGGCATCCTGGCTGGACGGCATGCTGCGCGTCACTTCCTCGGTACCGGACAGCACCGCCATACGCGGCATCTCATAGCCCAGTGCGTGCATCAGGTCGATGGCGTTGCGGGCGATATGCACCTTGTCAATGATCGTCGGCTGCACGTTGATCACCGCATCGGTGATCGACAATGCTTTGTTGCTGCCTGGCAGGGTCATGTGGAACACATGGCTGAGACGGCTGGCAGTACGCAGCCCGAGTTCGCGCTTGAGCACTGCACGCAGCAGGGTATCGGTGTGCAGATGCCCCTTCATAAGAGCCGCCGCGTTACCGGCTCCAGCCAGGCTGCAGGCGATTTCGGCGCTCTGTCCTTCCTCACTGGCGTGCAGCAGGCGCAGGTCGTGCAGGTCCCAGTCGAGTTCTTCGGCCAGGGCGCGGATCTGCGCCTGATCACCGACCAGTACCGGTTCGATCAGCCCTTCATCGCAGGCCCGCTTGGCACTGTTCAGGCTTAGCAGATTGACCGGATTGATCACCGCCGTAACCACGCGCGGCAAGGCCTTGGCCCGATCGAGCAGGAACGCCGGGCATTCCCGTGGAATAGTGCTCAACATGCTTGGATTCCTGATTGTTCGCAGTCGAAGCTGCAACGGCGCCCGAAGGCGCCGCTGCAGTGTTCCTTGAGGTCTGTACGGCTAGCCGAGCCAGCCACATAGGCCGCTAGCGGCAGGTGTTCGGCACAAGCCGGTCTTAGACGTAGTCTTTGTACTTCTCGAGGAAGCGCACCGGCTTGGACAGCGCATCGCGGCGGAACGGATCGCCCAGTTCGCGGGTACACATGATCTCGATCACCGTGGTCTTGCCGGCCTTTTGTGCCTCGCAAGCGGCCTTGAGCGCCGGGCCGACGTCTTCCAGACGGTCGACGGTGACGCCTTCGGCCCCCATCGAGCGGGCAATGCCAGCGAAACTCTGGTTTTCCAGCTCGCCTGCGACGAAGCGACGGTTGTAGAAGTCCACCTGGTTCTTCTTCTCCGCGCCCCACTGACGGTTGTGGAACACGATCGAGGTGACCGGGATGTTCTCACGCACGCAGGTCATGATTTCCATCATCGACATGCCCCAGGCGCCGTCGCCGGCGTAGGAGATCGCAGTGCGGTGCGGTGCGGCGACCTTGGCGCCGATGATGGTCGGCAGCGCATAACCGCAGTTGCCGAAGCTCATGGCGGCGAAGAACGAGCGAGGCTTTTCGAAGCGCAGGTAGCTGTTGGACACCGAGTTGATGTTGCCGATGTCGGTGGAGACCATGGCGTCGGCCGGCATGGCCTTCTCCAGTTCACGCAGGACCTGACGTGGGTGCAGGTAGCTGCCCTCCTCGCCGCTCTGCTCCTTGATCATGTCCAGCGAGTATTCGTCCTTCTCGTGGATCCAGCCGTTCAACTCGGTTTCCCAGTCGGCTTTTTCCCTGGCGATTTCCTCGGCACGCGCGCCCTTGTTTTCCAGGCACAGGACGTCGAGGTTCTCCAGGCGAGCGAGCAGATTGACCGCCGCGGCCTTGGCGTCGCCGCAGATGCCCACGGTGATCTTCTTCACCAGGCCGAGCATTTTCGAGTCGCAGTCGATCTGGATCACCTTGGCCTGCTTCGGCCAGTAGTCCATGCCGTGCTGCGGCAGGGTGCCGAATGGGCCCAGGCGAGTACCGAGGGCCAATACCACGTCGGCGCGCGACAGCAGTTTCATTGCCGCCTTGGAACCCTGATAGCCGAGCGGGCCGCACCACAGCTGATGGCTGGCCGGGAAGGAGTCGTTGTGCAGGTAGCTGTTGACCACCGGCGCACCGAGGTATTCGGCCAGCGCCTGGCAGGCCTCGACGGCATCGCCCATGACCACGCCACCACCGGAGATGATCACCGGGTTCTTCGCCCCAGCCAGCAGCTGGGCCGCTTCGGCCAGGCTCTGCTCGCCGCCGGCGCTGCGCTCGATACGGATCGGCGTGGGAATCTCGACGTTGATATCGCCGTAGAAGAAGTCACGCGGAATGTTCAGTTGGGTCGGACCGTTTTCTTGCATGGCCCGATCGAAGCAGCGCCCGGTCAGTTCGGCCATCCGCGCCGGATTAGGCACATGGGCCTGGTACTTGGTGATGGTCTCGAAGAACGGCAGTTGCTGGGCTTCCTGGAAGCCACCGAGACCCTGGCTCATCGAGCCGGTTTCCGGAGTGATCACTACCACCGGGCTGTGCGCCCAGTAGGCGGCGGCGATGGCGGTGACGAAGTTGGTGATGCCAGGGCCGTTCTGAGCGATGCACACGCCGTGACGACCACTGACCCTCGAGAAGCCGTCGGCCATGTGACCGGCGCCCTGCTCGTGGACCACCGGGATAAAACGGATGCCGGCCGGAGCGAAGATATCCATCGCATCCATAAAGGCCGAGCCCATGATGCCAAAGACGTCGGTGACGCCGTTGGCGACCAGGGTTTCTACCATTGCTTCGCTGGGTGTCATGCGTGGCATGTCGATATTCCTCTCGTTACTTAAGGTACAGCGGCTGGGCCGCCGGTTACTCGGGGCTCAGCCGTTGAGCGGCATGGGCGCACAGGGATAGCCGAGGGCCTCGGCCACTTCCGGGCAGGTGACCTGTCCGGCATAGATGTTCAGGCCGTTGGCCAGATGCGGGTCACGGCGTAGTGCCTCCTGCCAGCCCAAGTCGGCCAAGGCGACGATGTGCGGCAAGGTGGCGTTGTTGAGTGCCAGGGTGGAGGTACGGGCCACCGCGCCAGGCATGTTGGCCACGCAGTAATGCACCACGTCGTCGACTATGTAGGTGGGGTCCTGGTGGGTGGTGGCATGCGAGGTCTCAAAGCAGCCACCCTGGTCGATGGCCACATCGACCACCGCCGAACCCGGCTTCATGGCGCGGACCATTTCGGCGGTGACCAACTTAGGCGCGGCAGCGCCGGGGATCAGTACGCCACCGATCACCAGGTCGGCCGAGAGCACGTGCTCTTCGAGTTCCGCGCGGGTCGACAGCACCGTCTGCAACTGGGTGCCGAACTCGCTGACCAGACGGCGCAGCACTTCGACGCTGCGATCCAGTACCACCACTTGCGCGCCCATGCCCAAGGCCATACGCGCGGCATTCGAGCCGACCACACCGCCACCGATGATCACCACCTTGGCCGATGCCACGCCCGGCACGCCGCCGAGCAACACGCCACGCCCGCCACGGGATTTCTCCAGGCAGCTGGCGCCGGCCTGGATCGACATCCGCCCGGCCACTTCCGACATCGGCGCCAGCAGCGGCAGGCCGCCACGGCTAGACGTCACGGTCTCGTAGGCGATGCAGGTGGCACCGCTTTCCATCAGGTCGACGGTCTGCTCGCGATCCGGGGCCAGGTGCAGGTAGGTAAACAGCAGTTGGTCGCGGCGCAGTTGCTTGCGCTCGCTGGCCTGTGGCTCCTTGACCTTGACGATCATCTCGGCGTTGGCAAACACCTCTTCGGCATTGGCGGCGATAGTCGCGCCAGCTGCGCGGTAATCCTCGTCGCTGAAGCCGATGCTGGCGCCAGCCTGGGTTTGCACCAGCACCACATGCCTACGGCTGGTCAGCTCCTGCACACTGGCAGGTACCATACCGACGCGGTACTCGTGGTTCTTGATCTCTTTAGGAACTCCAATAAGCATGCCGATCTCTCCCGTTGTTGTTGTGATGGAGTCTTGGGGCAAGTCGAGCGAGCCGTCTCTTGTTCGCCTTGAAGCAAGGACGGGCTGGCTTGGCGCTAGAGTAGGAGCGCGGAGAAAGAGGCAGATAGAACCAGTTGCGGACCAGCTGTTGCGCCAGGAAAGTCCCGCTTAGCGAGCAGGCGCAAGCGCCCTGCGGCAGGGGCGCAACAAACTGCGAGCACGGTTATGCCCCCCGCCCGAGGCGAGCGAGATCAGCGGTTCAGGTTCAACGACAGCGCTTTAGCTGAGCTGCTGGATCAGCTCGGCGAGCAGTTTGATCCCCGGACGGATGCGCTCGGCGGGAATCGACGAGTAGCCCAGCCGGAAGTAGTTGAGCGGCGGCTGATCGCCGTAGAAATGGATATCACCGGGTTCGATAAGGATGCCGTGGACGGCGGCCTCCTGCTGCAGGCGTCGTGCATCCAGGCTGTCGGGGCCCTTGACCCAATAGCAGGAGCCGCCAAAGCTCGGTTCCTGGGAGGACTCCGGCAGGTACTCATGCAGGGCGTCGCCCATCTGCTGATGACGCTCCTGGTAGGCACGCATCAGGCTCATGATCAATGCATCGTGGTAGCCGCGCTCGAGAAACAGCGCCACCGAACGCTGATTGTTCGCCGCCGGATGGCGCACCATCAGCCGACGCAGAGCGCGCGCCTCGCGGATCAAGGCTTCGGGCCCAACCAGATAGCCAACTCGCAGGCCCGGCGCCAGGGTCTTCGACAGGCTGCCGACGTAGAGCACTCGATCATTCTTATCAAGACTCTTGAGCGCTGGGATCGGGTTGGCCTTGAAGTTGGTCTCGCTCTCGTAGTCGTCCTCGATGATCAGAAAATCGTGCTCATTGGCCCGCTGCAACAGTTCGTAGCGACGTTCCAGGGGCATGGTCACTGTGCTCGGGCACTGGTGGCTGGGGGTGGTATAGATCAGGTCGCAGCCATTCAGCTCATCGCTGAGCACCAGGCCATGGTTGTCCACCGCCAGCGGCTGAACCCGTGACGGGTTGAGCATGGCGATATTGCGGATGTCCATGTAGCCCGGATCTTCGATGCCCATCAGGCTGTCGGGGCGCAGCAGCAGCCGCGCCAGCATGTACAGGCCGTGTTGCGCGCCAACGGTGACCAGGATTTGCTCGGGCGAAGCCCAAACCCCACGACGCGGCAACAGGCGCGTCCTGATCTGCTCCATCAGCAAGGGATCGTCGTTATCGAAGCGGTCCGAAGCCCAATCGCGGATCGCCGGGATGCTCACCGCGTCGCGGCAGCATTCACGCCAGTTGGCGGTAGGAAAAAGGGCCGGGTCGAACTGACCGTAGATAAAGGGGTATTTATAATTCTGCCAGTCGCGTGGTTTGCTCATGTTGCGCTGCTGCGAGGGCTGTACCACCAGCCGCTGCGACCAGTCTGGCGAAGTGCCGCCGGCCTCGTCCCGGGCCGCCCGCGGCGACTCGACCTTGCGCGCCAGCATGTCTGGATTGACGTAGTAACCGCTGCGCTCACGGGCCAACAGGTAGCCATCGTCGAGCAGGTGTTCGTAGGCCAGGACCACGGTGTTGCGCGCGATATTCAGCTGTTTGGCCAGCTTGCGGCTGGACGGCAGCGGGCTGTCGAGCGGGATATTGCCGTTGAGAATGACCTGGGCAATCTGCTCGCGCAGTTGCTGTTGCAAGCTGGTGGATTTTTCGGCAGACAAATGGAACAGCTGGAACATAGCGGCCTCGACTGAACGAACGACAAGCGCTGGCGCCGCATACGGCTCGGCCAGCCACTTCATGATGCTCTTACCAGCACTTGCGTGGCGAGTGCCCAGCAGACTAGCAACAACACTTCGACAAGACTATCTAGCACGCGGCACTCAACGCTGCAGACACGCCAAAACCGGGTCACCCAGCTCAGCTGGGTGCCCGGTCCGCTACGGTTTGGCGAGCCTTATGGATTGGCTGCAAGGCGGCCAAAGGCGTTGTCCAGGGCCGCGACGATCCGATCCAGATCATCCTTGGTGGCGATCAGCGCCGGGCTGAAGCACAGGGTGTTGTTGAACTGCTCGAAGCTGCGGTTGGTCCGCCCGATCATCACCCCTTGGCGCATGCAGTCGGCGACGATGGCAATCGGTAGGCTCTCCGCTACCGGTTCCTTGGTCTGGCGGTCCTTGACCAGTTCCAGGCCACAGAACAGACCCTTGCCGCGCACATCGCCGATTACCTGGTACTTGTCCTGCAGCTCACGCAGGCGAGCCAAGAAGTACTCGCCCATCTGGGTGACGTTCTCCAGCAGGCCTTCCTCTTCAATGATCCGCATGTTCTCCAGCGCCGCCGCCGGGCCTGCGGTGCAACCGCCAAAGGTGCTGATGTCACGGAAGTAGCCCATTCGATCGTCGGCCTCGCCCTTGAACGCTTCGAACACTTCCTCGGTGGTCACGGTGCAGGAGATCGCCGCATAGCCGCTGGCCACGCCCTTGGCCATGGTCACGATGTCCGGCTTGATACCGTAGTGCTGATAGCCGAACCAGGTACCGGTACGGCCCAGGCCACAGACCACTTCGTCGATGTGCAGGAGGATGTCGTACTTCTTGCAGATCGCCTGAATAGTTTCCCAGTAACCGGCCGGCGGAGTGATCACCCCACCCCCAGCGGTAATCGGTTCGAGCACCACGGCACCGACAGTATCCGGTCCTTCGGCGAGGATCACCCGTTCCATTTCCAGCGCGGCGCGCACCCCGTAGTCGGCCACATCTCCGAACTGCGAGCGGTATTCGCAGCAGTGCGGAAACTCGACGAAACCCGGGGTGAAGGGGCCGTATTGGTTCTTGCGCTCGAACTGGCCGGTCGAGCTCAACGCGGTGATAGTGGTGCCGTGGTAGTCGCGCTCGCGGAACAGAATCTTGTACTTTTTGCCGCCGTACTTCTTGTGAGCGATCTGGCGCACGATCTTGTAGGCCTTCTCGTTGGCCTCGGAACCGGAGTTGGAGTAGTACACCCGGCTCAGGCCCGGCATCTTCTCAATCAGCTTCTTGGCGAACAGGGCGCCAGGAATATTGCCGGCGGAGTTGGCGAAGTAATTCATCTTCACCAGCTGATCGCGCACCGCATCGGCGATGCTCTCGCGGCCGTAGCCGACGTTGACGGTCCACACACCGCCGGAAACCGCATCCAGGTATTCATTACCCTTGATGTCCCAAACACGCATGCCCTTGCCTTCGACGATCATCAGCGGATCGTTCTGCTCCAGCGGCTTGTGCTGCGACAGGTGATGCCAGACGTGGGCGCGGTCACTGGCCAAGGCCTCGGCTGCATCGTACTCGTAGGCTGGGTTGTTCATGGTTACCTCCTGACTGGGGCTTTGTTCTTGTTGGTTGGCGGGCGGGTGGCGAACCTGACGCGGCCGCCCTCCTCTGGAACAGAAGCTAAGAGCAAGGCGCAGTCGCGGTTAGAACCAGTTATCCGCCAGTCGTGATGCCAGCCCGCCGAGCGCGCCACTGGACCAGCCGCGCACTACCGACTGGCCCTTAAAAGCGCGTGCAAATAGCCCGAGCATGGGGCCATCGACAGTCCAGACGCAGGAGAGAGCGCATGATCGAGGTGCAGATCAACGGGGTGGCGCAGCAACTGCCGGTCGGCACCAGCCTGACCGAACTGCTGGCGCGCCTGCACCTGCAGGAACGCCGTCTGGCCATCGAGTGCAACCTCGAGGTGGTGCCGCGCAGCGAGTACGCCGAGCTGCGTCTGCAGCAGGGCGACCGCTTGGAGATCGTGCACGCCATCGGCGGAGGCTGATCGCCGCCTACATCCCCTAACCGACCCGGAGCCTCTATGACTATCGCGACTGTAATCCCCGACCCGCTGTTGATCGCCGGCCAGGCCTTCGCCTCACGCCTGCTGGTCGGCACCGGGCATTACGCCGACCTGACCGAGACCCGCGCGGCGGTCGAAGCCAGCGCGGCGCAGATCGTCACCTTCGCGGTGCGCCGCAGCAACCTCGGCCAGGATGCCGAGCAGCCCAACCTGCTCGAGGCAATAGCGCCCGAGTGCTTCACCCTGCTGCCCAACACCGCCGGCTGTTACACCGCCAAGGACGCGGTGCGTACCTGCCTGCTGGCGCGCGAACTGCTGGACGGCCACGATCTGGTCAAACTGGAAGTGCTCGGCGACGCACAGACCCTCTACCCGGACATCGGCGAAACCCTGATCGCCGCACGCCAGTTGGTCGATCTGGGCTTCAAGGTGATGGTCTATACCAGCGACGACCCACTGGTGGCGCGGCGCCTGGAGGAACTCGGCTGCGTGGCGGTGATGCCCCTGGGTGCGCCTATCGGCTCCGGGCTGGGCATTCGCAACCCCTACAACATCCGCCTGATCGTCGAGAATGCCAAAGTGCCGGTGATCGTCGATGCCGGCGTCGGCACCGCCTCGGATGCGGCTATCGCCATGGAACTGGGCTGCGACGGGGTGCTGATGAACACTGCCATCGCCCGCGCCCGCGAGCCGATCCGCATGGCCTCGGCGATGCGCAAGGCAGTCGAGGCCGGCCGCGAAGCCTACCTGGCCGGGCGCATGCCGCGCCGACTCAGTGGCGATGCCTCCTCGCCCTTGAGCGGCCTGTTTCTCTAGGCGCCAACCCCCGCTTTTGTGGCGCGTTGCGGGGCCCGTGCGCGCCAACAGGGCGATTCCGTGAGGGCATGAGTCAGCTACTTTTTCAATGGAATCGGTCGTCAGCTGCCGGTCACGAGCGGCTGGAGTCGACCCAATCCAGCAATTCGTGACAGCCAGAAAGCGGCCAGATGCAGCCCCTTATCCTTAATCTTTCCAAAGCTGCCACATACCCTGCCGCTCCTTTGCTCGTCGGCGAGCGACTGGGATGTCGCGATCACTTGCCTTGATCGTGCCGACTCCTGAATAGGTTTTTTCAAAAGACTGCATGGGATAACCTTGCACCACGAATCAACCATGAAGCTGCGAACTGAACGATGGGTTTTGAACAACTAGCTGAGCTACGTGACCGCCTGCGGGCCGAAAAAGTGCAGGTACAGACTGATAGCACGAAGCAGCGCAAGCGGAAGCCCCCCCTGCAAACAAAGCCTCGTGAGCAAGACCCTGCGGTGGAAGCGATCTGGCGATTGCAGAAGCACTTTCCATTGGCCTTCCCGGTCAATCCGACCCCCAAGTTTCCGCTAAAGGAGGGCATTTTCAAGGATGCCGAGCAACATCTGGAGCTGCTCGGAATATCCAGCGAACAGCTCAAGCAGGGCATCGCTACCTGGTGCCGGGGAAGTCGATACTGGGCAAGCATGACGGAGAATACGCCGCGCTTGGACTTGAGCGGCCAGGCAGTTGGCACGGTGACGGCGGCTCAGGCGCTGCATGCGAAGCAGCAGGCTAAGCGGCAGCGCGGACAAGAGCGACGTATTCAGTCAAATCCGAAAAAGCGTATACAGGCCCCCGCCGCCGATACCGCTGTTGAACCGATCGTGGATTAAAATCACTTGCGCTCGGCATTGAGTCGCCCAATCACTCCAGTCACTGGCAAGGTGCGCGAGGTGATGGAAAGGCGATTCGAAGGGCAGCAAACGGCCCAGGCTGTGTAAAAACGTTTTGAGCGCCGAGAGCTGATCAATCAATGATCAAATCTGACGATCGCTGTAAATTCCACGCAAGCTCGATGCGAAAACTTCTCCAGATTTCGCGTAGCAACGCGATCCGCAGACATGAGCGGGAGTTTTTACACAGCCTGGGCCAAAAGCGGACCCTCAAAGGGTGTCTAATAAACGAAGGGCGATTCACTTCCAGCATCATGCCCAGCGCAACTGATGCGGTTTCGGTCGACTACATAAGGTAGGGGGGGCCGGACCCGGGGACAGATTTCCAGCCCGGCACGGTTTTCGGGATGGATGGTGCACTGGTAGCCGTCTAGCAGGCCGGCACGGGCCAGTATGTAGCTGCCATTCCACAGGCCGCCCAGGGTGACCTGCTGCGCCGCGATCTGACGCAGTCTGTGGAGCAGTTTGGCGGTGGGCTGAAGGTTGCTGCGGAAGCCGCCGCAGACGATCAGCATGTCCAGTTCGCCAATCATCTGACTGGCCAGAGAGGTATCCACCGATATATTGATGCCGAGATCGCTGGCTACCGCCGGGCCGTCCAGCCCGAGGGTTTTGAACCTATACAGCGGCCTGCTGCTGAGCGGGTTGGCGGTCACCAGGGCATCGATCGCCCCGGTGAATGCCATCATCGAGAAATGCTCGAGTAGCGGAAAGCCGACCTGACATGAGGGCTTGCCTGAGATGTTGCCCTGGCTGCTCTTGAGGTAGGCTAGGTTGGTGTCTTGCAGGCGACTGCTGAAGCAACGCTGTTGCTGGGCTTGTGCCGCTGCTGTTTTCATGGCCGCTCGCTCGAAAGAGCTGAAACAGGGTGTTGTCATATGCAACGCTGTCTGCTGGGTAGACCGTTCTTGATAGGAATGAACGGCCTACAGCATCTTGGCGTCAGGCCAATTCCTGGCGTGATCTGTTCAGAAATTCCATTGGATCATGCCTTGGATAACGTCGTCGTCCGCCCCCTCTACGCCGAATTTGTTCTTCCAGTAGTGGTATTCCACGCCGGCCAGCAAACGATCTTGCTCGGAGAACAGAAGCTTGCCGATATCTAGCAACAGTTTTGGCTGCACCAGGGTCTGGCGGACGGTGCCGGCACCGCGACTGCCAATGAAGTCGGCGAAGCCATTAAATACCCAGCGGGTCGCGCCAAGGTTGAAGTCGGCGCCCCATACTGGGGTGATCTGGTAGGTGGTACGTAACGACCCCTTCATGTCGTCATAAGCATAGAAGTCCATCTGGAAGTAATTCAGCCCGGGAATGTTCCAGTTGGTGCTCAGGCCATACAGGCCGACTTGGAAGTCTTCGCCATGATTGATACCCAGGCCGATGGATGTGCCCTGGTAGAGGTTCTCGGCAGGAATAGGCCGGGCAAAAATCTTATTAAGATTCAGGCGGGTGTAGTATTCGCCATAGACGGCGGTGTCTTCAGTGCCATTGGTTTCCTCGGTGAGGTCGAAGAAGAAGTAGTTGTCACCATATTTCCAGCCACTGGCGTGCTCCAGCGTGATGGTGCGAATATCCGCTTTGCCGTTGGGCGCAGAACCAAAGTTGTAGTCTTCCCCGTATAGCAACTGGATGTTGGTGTTGCTCCATTCGGCAGCCTGCAGAAGGCCTGAAATAAAAAACAGAAAGCCGCCAAGGCTCGACAGGGATTTTTTTGTTTTCATTGTTATCTCCATTGCGATGTTGTTATGGGTAACGGCTAGAAGTCGTGCGTTGGGCTGTAATCAATGTGGTTGGTTGTCTTGGGCAATAGCGTTGTTGTCTTTGGTTTTGTTGTTTTTTAATAAAGTCGTGCCTATGTGTAGTTAATACAGGCGCGAGGTGCGTGATGATAATGTTGTGTGAGTTGGGGTGTTTTCAGTGATGTGTAGTGAGGTTTAGTGAACTGCCAACATTTGATGTGTGACGGCAGTTCGACCTGCAGTGTTCTAATTGATTTGAAGTGACAGTGTGTAGCCTCTTACAGGTCAGGTCTGCCCATGTCGGTGCTCAGGTCTTCTGTGCGAACACGACTGAAGGCATTTGTATTCTTGTTATAAATCCAGTTCATCCCGACACTGGTGGCAAGGAATTTATCGCCCGTGCCGGCTGCCAGCTCTTGTTGTGTATGCACCCGCAGTACCCAAAGTTTCATCAACAGGTAGTAGATCACCAAGCCTGCGCCAAACCCAACCACGAAGGCCCAGGCACCCGAGCTGAACGCCAGTCCGCCAGCGGCGATCCAGGCAATGATGCCTGCCAGGTTGACGCCACTGCTATAGCGATACTGGCCATCCGCTTTATAAAGGTCAGGCACGTTGAGCTTGCGTCGGCGAATCAAAAAGTAGTCAGCAATCATGATGCCGCCGATGGCCGACAGGAAGGAGCCATAAGAGAACAGGAAGGCAAATAGATTATCCAGAATCGCCCAAGGCATGGATAGCGTTCCCACGACTCCGGCAAGCAGCACGGCCATTGGATACTTCACATAAGGCGCCCCGACGTTCACGAAGGTAAGGGCCGCAGGAATCAGGTTGGCTGCGGTATTGGTCGACCACTGGGCCAGCAGCACCAGTGTCAGCAGCATGAGCAGGCTGAGACCCTCGCTTTGCCCCTGAATCACATTGATCGGGTTCCAGTCGCCCGCAGCAATAAAGGAGGCGGCTCCGATCACCGCAATCCAGGTCTGGGTGGCCGGCAGGGCAATCAACTGAGCTACAAAGATATTCTTGTTGCGTTTGATGAAGCTCCTGGCGCCGGAGCTGGTCTTGACGAAGCGAGTGATATTTGGAATATCGATTGCCAAAGTCGACCAAAACGCCACGTTGGCCAGGAACAGGGTCAGCGGGGTGATGCTCTCATTGCCGACGAATGTCCAGATATTCAGACCTTTGGTATGTGCCAGCACATCCAGGGTGTAGTACATCCAGATAGAGATGATCATGATCGCCGGCGCTGCAATAGCAGCCAGAATTTCTACCGCTTTAATGCCCAGTGCGGTGTTGCCAATCTGCATTAAGGCAAACACCACATACCAGACTGGCCAGCTTGAATATCCGGTCAAGTATTCGACAATACCATTCAGCGCGAGGGCGCCGAGGTAAGTTTGAATGCCGAACCAGATTGCCGCTATCAGGCCGCGAAATATCGAGGGGAGGTGGGTTCCATAGACACCGAAGGGGGCTCGTAAGTACACGGCAAATGATAGGCCGTGTTCGGTGCCGATATCGGCAGTGAGGCACATTAATAAGGCCAGCACCACGTTGGCTGCCAGAATAATGCCAACGACATGTAGCAATGGCAAACCGGCTACACCATTCGCCCCCAATTGGAAGGTGGCGATGATGACGGCGATACCGATCCAGATCCAGACAAAGCCAAGGGCGCTGATAGTCCGTTGTTTAACAGATACCGGAAGAATCGACTCTTCGAGCAAATGATTCAGGCGGCCATTAGCCGGCGTGCTAGCGGACACCGCCGAGTTCGTATCGGAAATCATAGTGGTTACCTTTAGGCTGTTTTTATTATAAAAATGAGGAGCGGGATATACCGCTCCACCTTGGCTATGTCCCGAGCCAATTACTGTGTGTTATTCCTGAGCAAGTTGCGGCGGACCTGAGTGCCAGCGGCATCGATATCGAGTTTCTCGTTGAGAACGACGCCGTAAACCGCGTAGGCGTGCTCTAGCGAGCAGAAATCGTCCAGCACATCTTCCCGGACCTGTTCGGCTGGACGGTCCAGCGGGTTGCCGTAGCCACCACCACAAGGCGAGTAGTAGGCCATCACGTCACCGGCCTGGGAGGCATAGCCGGAGAACTTGGATGGCATCTCCGTCACGACCTCTGGCGAGTTGGCGTTATAGATCTCGGTCTTGCCGACTACCCCGTCGCTACCGCCGAAGAGGCCCCAGGGTACGTCGTAATGGCGCTCGCTCTCATGGGTGATGAAGCCAGGGGTGAGCACCCGCTGCGACTTGACCACGCCGATGCCGCCGCGATATTTGCCGGCGCCGGGCATCACGTCATCGCGCAGTTCGTAGCGGTCGCAGATCATCGGCAGGTGCATGCCCAGGTCCTCGATCGGGTTGTTGCGGGTGTTGGCCATCAGGTTGTCGATGCAGTCCGGCCCGTCGGAACGTGGCCGTCCGCCGTAGGCGCCCTCGTTGACCTCGAGGAAGACCCAGTAGTCGCCGTTGTCCTTGATGCCTGAGTAGGAGGCGAAAGATATTGACGCCGAACTGCCGGCTATCACCTTGTCGGGTAGAACCGGCGAAAGAGCCTTGATGATCAGGTCGATCATCCGGTTGCATTGAGTAAAGCGCGCCTCGCATGCCGCCGGGAAAATTGGATTGAAGATCGAACCTTCCGGAGCCACGACCTTGATCGGGCGGAACGAACCCTCATTGGACGGCACCGAGCTTTCGATGGTGTAAGAGTCCAGCAGGATCTTGCGGAAGGCCGCGTAGGCGGCAACCTTGCACGAGCCTTCGAATGGCACGTTGTAGGCGGTTGGGGTTTGTGCCGCCGAGCCGGTCAGGTCGACGGTGACCGAATCGCCCTCCACCTTCACAGTCACCACTATGGGCAGGCGGGTTTCGCGGTTGCGCCCGTCATCGTCGAGCAAGCCTTCGGCGCGGTACTCGCCGTCGGGGATCTCGGCGATCTTCTGGCGCAGGATGGTTTCCGAATAATCCATTAGCTGGGCAATGGCGGTGAAGGTGAAGTCTTTGCCGTATCGCTCCAGCAACTCCTTAAAGCGTTTCACGCCCAGCCGCGCCGAGGCCACCTGAGCCTCGATGTCGCTGATCAGTTGTGTCGAGGCCCGGCTGTTGAACTTGAACATCTGAGCCAGTGCTTCGTTGCGTACGCCTTTCTCATAGAACTTGATGCCGGCCAACAGCATGCCTTCGGCATAAACGTCGTCGACATCGATAATCAGGCCTGGGGTGGCCGCGCCGATATCGATGTGGTGGGCGGTGTTGCCGGAGAAGCCGACCAGTTCGCCTTCATGGAAGATCGGGATGATGATCGCCAGATCGGGGCTGTGGCTGGAGCCATAGTAGGGGTGATTGTGGATCACCACGTCGCCATCGTGCCATGCCCCGCCCTGCAGGGTTTTTTCGATGCCGCGCAGATACGCCGGAATCGAGCCGATGTGCATCGGCGTGGACTCCGATTCGCAGATGGTCTGGTAGTTGGTATCGAATAAGCCGGCGCCGAGATCCTGGGATTCACGAATGATCGAGGAAAACGACATGCGATAGAGCACATGGCCCATCTCTTCGGCGATGGTTTTCAACGCGCCGTTGAGGACTTGCAGAGTGATTGGGTCGACCTTGTTGTTGTTCATTTCACCAACCTCTTGATTAATTTCTGGAAATGATGAGGTTTCCGTGCTTGGTCACTTTCGCGGTCCAGCCCGGGGGTACCAGCGAGGTGGAGTCATGCTGCATAAGCATGGCGGGCCCTTCGATGACCTGGCCGGCGCCCAGCCGGGTACGGTCGTAACGCGGCGTCACTAGTCGCTGGCCATCGTCGAAGATGGTCTCGCGCTCGTACATGAAGGCCGCAACGCTGTCGCCGTCCTGCGCGTCATCCAGTGGTTGCCAGGCCAATTTGCGCGTTGCAGAGTTGCCTATCAGGCGAAGGGTGACCATCTCGACCACCGCATCGGTGAAGCAATAGCCGTAGTCCTTCTCATGCTGGCGATGGAACTCGGCGATGATGTCTTGCACGGATTGCTGGGTGATATCACCGGCCGGAATCAGCGAGCGCAACTCGAAGCCCTGTCCGTAATAACGGCATTCGGCGATACGGGTGATCCGCATTTCTTGGTCAGCAATCCCATCGTTGCGCAGTTGCTGGCGTATCTCTTGCTCGAGGTCGAGCAGATGCTGCTGTAGTCGCGCCTGGTTGGTACTGGAAATGGTATTGAGATCGCAGAGTTGTGAGCGGGTCGCCTCGTATTGCAAGTCGGTGGTGAGAAGGCCCGCTGCAGCAGTAATTCCAGGTGATGGTGGTACGAATACCGCCTTGGCATTGACTTCTTCCGCCAGCGCCGGGCCATGGACTGGCCCGGCCCCGCCGAAGGGCATTAGCACGAAGTCGCGCGGGTCGACACCACGGGCCACCGAGTTGGAGCGGATGGCCAGGGCCATGTGGTTGTTGACTATGCGCAATATGCCTTGGGCGGCCTCCAGGACACTGATCCCCAGAGGGTCGGCGATTTTTTCCTTGATCGCCTTGGTGGATAGCTCCGCGTCGATCTTCAAGTCGCCGCCAAGCATCTGGTCAGGGTCAAGACGGCCCAGCACTATGTTCGCATCGGTCACGGTCGGTTCTGTGCCTCCACGGTTATAGCAGGCCGGGCCGGGGTTGGAGCCGGCGGAGCGCGGGCCGACCTGAAAGCCACCGGCCTCGTCGATATAGGCCACCGAACCACCACCGGCGCCGATAGTAATCAGGTCGATCATCGGCACCATCACGGGATGTCCGGAGACGTAAGAGTCGCGCGGGTTCATGATCTTGATTTCGCCGTCGATCAACGTGGAGATATCGGCGGATGTACCACCAATATCCACGGTGATGATGTTCTTCTCGCCATCCAGTTGAGCGAAGTAATGGCCGCCGATCACCCCGCCGGCAGGACCAGACATGAGGATATTGATCGGTCTTTCGCAGCAGCTTTCAACTGTGGCCACGCCGCCGCCGGACTGCATGATGCGCAGTTCGGCCTGGAAACCGTTGTCGCGTAGCTGGCTCGATAAGTGGGTCAGATAGTGGGAGGTGCGCGGCCCGACATAGGCGTTCATCGCGGTGGTAGAGAAGCGCTCGTATTCACGCATGACGTCGACCACTTCGCTGGAGCAGCAGACGAAGGCGTCGGGCATGACTTGCAGAACGATTTCCTTGGCGCGTTGCTCATGCTCGCGGTTGAGGAAAGAGTAAAGGAAGCCGATGATCACCGCCTGTATGCCACGGGCTTTCAGCGTTTCGGCTGCCTCGCGCACCTCCTGCTCATTCAAGGGTGTTTCGATCTCGCCGTGTGGCGGCAGGACGCGCTCATTGATCGGAATACGGTTGCGTCGTTTGACCAGTGGGTCCGACTGCCAGGGCACGTCGAAATGCAGGGAAAAATTATAAGGTCGCTTGTGCCGCCCGATATGAAGGATATCGCGGAAGCCCTTGGTCGTTAGCATCCCGACTTCTGCGCCGTTATGTTCGATCGAGATGTTGGTGGCAACTGTTGTGCCGTGCACGATCAGGTTGACTTCATCCTTGTTCAGCCCGGCCTTGTCGCAGAGCTCCAAGATACCTCGCATCACGGCGATCGATTGGTCCTCGATGGTGGTCGGCACCTTGTGTTCGAAGATCGCCCGACCTATGGAGTCTTTTTCCGTTGTTTCTAGAATAAGGTCGGTATTGGTACCGCCAACATCTACACCTATGCGCGCCATTTTATTGTTCTCCTTAGGTGGAGTATGCGGTCGCGGCCAGAGCAATAGCGGCCGCGACCGCCTGCGTATTAGTTGTTACTTATTACCCACGGTATTCAGGTAGTCGACACAGGTGTCGACCGATTCGACGTCGCCGAACTTGGCGTCGATGTCGAACAGGTTCCAGGCTACGGCACCTGGAATACGGTCGCCGATACATTCTTTCACAGCAATCGGACGGAAACCTTCGGCCATGGCGTCACAGATAGTGGTGCGTACACAGGCCGAGGCGGTGACGCCGGTGACCAGTACGGTATCTACCCCGGCGGCACGCAGGAAGCCGGCCAGATAGGTACCCTGGAACGAGCTGGCGTGTTTCTTGATCAGCACCTGCTCGCCTTCGATCGGTGCGATGCGCGAGTCGATGGCCCAGAGTTCTTCATTGCTTTGGGCGACCACATCGACCGGAATCTTGTTGTGCCACAGGCCCATGTCGGTGTTGGGGTTTTTGCGGTCGTTGACCTGGTAGCAGGTGGTCACGTGGATCACCGGGAAACCGTGCGCGCGGCAGGCCTCGAGCAGGCGCTGTACACCGGGAATGATCTCGTCGTCGATCTTGTCGCAGGTGAAAGGGTTTCCCGGACGCGTCCAGGCGTTGGCCAGATCGACGTTGATCAGTGCGGGCTTCTTGCCGAAGCCGACGCGGCGCTGGAAGCCGCGATCCTTGTACAGTTTAGTGGCCTCTTCAAAGGCTTGTTCGAGATTTGCCATCAGGTCATTGGACATTTTTGTACTCCAGTATTCGTTGTTTAACCCTAAGGGCGACCGTAGGGTGGCGGTCTGGTCTGGCAGGTTTGCCGTGCTTGCGAAACTTAAGATACGCCCGGATACTGATATCATCTAATTCATTATTTGAAGAGATTGATGCCTCTATGGATAATAATGTTCGGTTCGATTTACGCCAGATGAGGGCGTTTGTCGCAGTGGCTGAGGCGCTGCATTTCAAGAGGGCAGCCGAGGTGCTATTTATTACCCAGCCAGCGTTAAGCCGGCTGATCAAGGGGCTGGAAGAGGAGGTGAGGGCCGATCTGTTTGCGCGGACGACGCGCCAAGTGAGCCTGACCGAGTCGGGACGATTGTTTCTTGAAGAGTGTCGGCACGTCTTCTCGCATATCGATCGAGGTGTCCACCTGGCTCGGCGTGCCGCCGCCGGTGATATTGGCCATATCACTGTGGCGTATAACGACTTCTCGATTAATGGCGTGCTGCCGCGCATCCTTGAGACATTCAAGGAGTGCCATCCCGAGGTGGGTATCGACTTGGTGTACATGCCATCCCATGAGCAGCACAAGGCTCTCAGGGATTCTTTGATCGACATCGGCTTCCTCATCGGGCCGCTGGCCGTTGAAGGTCTTGAGACCCATCGGGTCGCCCACGAAAGCACTACAGTGATCCTGCCGGTCAGGCACCCGCTAGCGCACAGGACCTCGATCAGCGCTGCGGAGTTGGCCGCTGAAAAATTTATACTGGGTTCGGAAAGCGGCTGGAGCGAGTATCGCGCCTATGTGCTGCAAGTCTGTCTGCGTGCGGGATTCACGCCGAATGTGATCCAGGAAGCGACCACCAGCAACGGTATTTTCGGCCTGGTCGCGGCCAACATGGGGATCTCCCTTTACTCGGAATGCGTGAAGAAATTCAAGCGTGAAGATATTGCAGTCGTCCCGCTGGAGGGAGAGAGCACCGCCATCGAAACCGTCGCGGCCTGGAGCAAGAGTTACGAGAGCCCGAGCGCCCGGTTGTTCAAGGAGTTGCTGAAGTCGGAGATGACTCCAGGTGACTGGTAGGACTAAAGCTCGGTGGATAAAACGTGCACGCAAATGTGGTTCCGCTGTTCGGCATACATCCTGTCGATGTGATTTATGACCTGTGAGTCACTGCTTCGACAAGACCATACTCCTGCTAAGGTCTTAGAGGTTGTGAAAAAACTCCCGCCTACTGCGGCAGCCTCCAAGCGCCCGCTGCTGGCGTTGCGCTGCGAACGCCTGGAGACAGCCTCGCGACGGCGCTCGATATTTTCACAACCTCTCTGCAGTTCAAGGTTTCACTGGAGAACGATAATGCACAGCCTCAACCCCTACGCATGGGGCAGAGGGTCAGGTCTTGCCTTTTGCTTATGAGAAAAGGGGACGCCAATTTGTTTCATGACCCTGAGCCGAATGGCCGCTCCTGGGGCCGGTTGCTGCCCGTCACAAACGCCGGAAAGCGGCCCAAAGGAGACCTTGCATAGGGCAGGAGTTGACCGACCTGGGCCGCCTGGCCAGGTGACCTGCATTACCCTGCTGTCACCCCGCACAAATGCCACGCCCCAACAAAGACGGGGCACTCTGCCCCGTCTTTCTCTCTCTCGTCAGCCGTGCTTCCAGCCGCTATCAGACCTTGTGATAGAGCTGCGCGCCCTGCGCCTTGAACTCGGCGGCCTTGGCCTGCATGCCTTCCTCGACACCCAGGTCGAGGGCGGCGATGCGCTGTTCTTCGGCGTAGACCCGCACTTCCTGGGTGATCTTCATCGAGCAGAACTTCGGTCCGCACATGGAGCAGAAATGCGCCACCTTGCCCGAGTCCTTCGGCAGCGTTTCGTCGTGGTAGCTGCGTGCGGTATCCGGGTCGAGGCCGAGGTTGAACTGGTCTTCCCAGCGGAACTCGAAGCGCGCCTTGGACAGGGCGTTGTCGCGGATCTGCGCGCCCGGATGCCCCTTGGCCAGGTCGGCGGCATGGGCGGCGATCTTGTAGGTGATGATCCCGGTCTTGACGTCATCCTTGTTCGGCAGGCCCAGGTGTTCCTTGGGCGTGACGTAGCAGAGCATGGCGCAGCCGAACCAGCCGATCATCGCCGCACCGATGCCCGAAGTGATGTGGTCGTAGCCCGGGGCGATGTCGGTGGTCAGCGGGCCGAGGGTGTAGAACGGCGCCTCGTCGCAGCATTCCAGCTGCTTGTCCATGTTCTCCTTGATCAGCTGCATCGGCACGTGGCCGGGGCCTTCGATCATGCACTGCACGTCATGCTTCCAGGCGATCTTGGTCAGCTCGCCGAGGGTTTCCAGCTCGCCGAACTGGGCGGCGTCGTTGGCGTCGGCGATCGAACCCGGCCGCAGGCCATCGCCCAGCGAGAAGCTGACGTCGTAGGCCTTCATGATCTCGCAGATG
>NZ_JAWVXU010000013.1:0-166440 GCF_033723075.1 Pseudomonas sp. | reverse complement strand
GACCAAGGTGGATGGCGTCTACGATGTGATTTTCATCCACAAGACCATCCGCCAGATCGACTTGAGAAAGCGGAAGTGAGGATCGTCAACCCGTTACCCATGTCTCCCGACAGGCGTTACCCATGTATCCCGGCTGAACACACGGCGCACCCTACCGAACCGCACGGACCAGCATCAGGCAGCATTTCGCCGCAGCGTCAGTGCGCCGCCAGTTGTTGCTCGGCCCAGGCGCGTACTTCGGCGTAGGGGTAGCTGTCCAGCGCGGCGAAGCCGGCAATGCTGCGCGCCTTGAGCTTGGTGAACAGCGGCACGCTGATGCCGCAGAGGAAACGGGTCAGGCATTCGGCGCTCGGGGCGCTGCCTTTCAGCTCGGCGTGGCGCTGGATAAAGCTGCCGCACAGGCGTTGCAGGTCATGTTCGGCCAGCGGCGGCAGCGCTGGCGGTTCCGGCAGGTGGGCGACCTGGCCGTGGCACACCGAACAGTGGCCGCAGCGTTCGGGGGCCTGGCGGTCGCCGAAGTAGGCGGCCAGGCGCTGACTCAGACAATGCTCGGTGGCGAACAGTTCGAGCATGGCGTGGATGCGGGTGATTTCGCTGCGTTCCTGCTGTTTGAAGTAGCCGTGCAGTTCGGCGCTCAGCGCTGCGGGGTCGAAGCCGGCATCGAGCAGCGCGTAGACCTCGGTCATCTGTTTGCTTTCCAGCTCGATCCAGCCCTTTTCCTGGAAGTAGTCCAGCGCCTTGACCACCCGCCCGCGTTCGGCCTGGTGCTGCTGGTAGAGCCTGTCGAAATCCAGGGTGCACCAGGTGCGGGCGCGCTGCGAGCTGTCGAGGATGGCCTCGACAAACTGGCGCCGCTCGCCGTCGAACTTGGCCAGCAGAGCCTCGGGTTCGAGCAGGTGTTTGAAGCGGTATTCGGCGAAGTAGGCGTAGCGCGGGGCGATGATACCGCGCAGCTCCAACTGCACCAGCAGGGTTTTCAGCGGCAGTTGGCGGATGTTGCTCTGCTCGGCCAGGGCATTGAGCAGCAGTTCCCACTGCCCGTCCTGGCTGCTGGCCAGCAGCTCGTCGAGCACGCAGCGGATGCCGCCCTGCTCGGGCGTGTCGCCATAGACGAAGTTTTCCAGCACGTTGAGGCTGTCGCGGTTGGCCAGCACCAGGCAGTCGGAGGGCTGGCCGTCGCGCCCGGCCCGGCCGATCTCCTGGCTGTAGTTCTCGATCGACTTGGGCAGGTCGAAGTGCACCACGTTGCGGATGTCGCTCTTGTCGATGCCCATGCCGAAGGCGATGGTGGCGACGATGCAGTTGATCTGCCCGCCCATGAAGCGGCGCTGGATCGCCTCGCGCGCCTCATGGGCCATGCCGGCATGATAGGCGCTGGCGGCGATGCCGCGCTGGCTCAGGCGTTCGGCGACCTGCTCGGCGGTCTTCTGCTGGGTGACGTAGACGATGCTCGGCTGCTCGGCCCTGGCGCCCAGCCACTCGACCAGCCGGCGCTGCTTGTCGGCACCGCTGACCGGCTCGACCAGCAGGTTGAGGTTGGGTCGGTAGAAGCCGGTGGTGATCACATCCTTCGGGGCGATGGCGAACTTGGCCTGCATGTCGGCGATCACCGGCGGCGTGGCGGTGGCAGTGAGCAGCAGTACCTGGGGGATGCCGAACTGGCGCTGGTAGTCGGGCAACTTGAGGTAGTCGGGACGGAAGTTGTGGCCCCACTCGGAAATGCAGTGGGCTTCGTCGATCACCAACAGGGAGATCGGCACCTGACCGATGAAGTTGCGGAAACGCTCGTTCTTCAGACGCTCGACCGAGATCATCAAAATCTTCAGTTCGCCGGACTTGGCCCTGGCCATCACCGCACTGGCGTCTTCGCGGCTCTGCGCCGAGTCGATGCTGGCGGCACTGATGCCGTGGCGGGCGAGAAAGGCCAGCTGATCCTGCATCAGCGCCAGCAATGGCGAAACCACCAGGGTCAGGTGCGGCAGGTGCAGCGCCGACAGCTGGTAGCACAGCGACTTGCCCGAACCGGTGGGAAAGATCGCCGCCGCCGAGCGCCCGGCCAGCACGGCGCCGATCACCGCTTCCTGACCGGGACGCAGCTGCTGGAAACCGAAAACACGTTCGAGGGTGGTGTACATGAGCTGTCACTCCGTTGACCGCTGGATGGCCTGTGACCATAGCGCGGTGAGGGTGGGTCAGGCCACCCGTAATAACGAGGCGACCTAGTGGCCCCGGTGCAATCCCGGGCATTGTCGCTCCCCGGATTGCATCCTGGCTACGGCGCTGCGGGCAGTGAGTTCATCCTGAAAGCCGGTGAGAAAACGCTCGCCTAGGGCGGCGGTCCCGTGGGCGGAGCCTTGCCCGCGAAAGCAGCGCCGCCGCCCGTGGGCAAGTCCGATCCACGGGGGGATCGGTGCTGCACCCGAAAATGACAAAGCCGCCCGAAGGCGGCTCTGTCGCACAACGCGCTGCGGCTTAGAGCTGCGGGCCGGCCTGCTTGATGGCGTCGCTGACATCGAACTTCTTGAAGTTTTCGATGAACAGCTTGGCCAGGCCTTTGGCGGCTTCGTCGTAGGCGTTCTTGTCTGCCCAGGTGGTGCGCGGGTTGAGCAGGTTGGTTTCGACGCCCGGTACCGATGTCGGCACGCTGAGGTTGATGATCGGCAGTTGCTCGGTCTCGGTACCGATCAGCGCACCGCTCTGGATCGCGGCGATCACGCCTCTAGTAGTCGGGATGTTGAAGCGTTTACCCACTCCGTACCCTCCCCCAGTCCAACCAGTGTTGACCAGGTAGACCTTGGAACCGAAGCCGCGGATGCGCTTGATCAGCAGTTCGGCATACTCGCCAGCCGGACGCGGGAAGAAAGGCGCGCCGAAGCAGGTGGAGAAGGTCGACTTGATGCCGCTGCCGCTGCCCATCTCGGTGGAGCCGACCAGTGCGGTGTAACCGGAGAGGAAGTGATAGGCCGCCTGCTCTTCGTTGAGGATCGACACCGGCGGCAGTACGCCGGTCAGGTCGCAGGTCAGGAAGATCACCGCATTCGGCTCGCCGCCGAGGTTCTTCTCGGAACGCTTCTCGACGAATTCCAGCGGATAGGCAGCGCGGCTGTTCTGGGTCAGGCTGTCATCGCTGTAATCCGGCACGCGCTCTTCGTTGAGGACGACGTTTTCCAGCACGGTACCGAACTGGATGGCTTTCCAGATCACCGGCTCGTTCTTCTCGGATAGGTCGATGCACTTGGCATAGCAACCGCCCTCGATGTTGAACACCACGCCTTCGCCCCAGCCGTGTTCGTCATCGCCGATCAGATAACGCGACTCGTCGGCCGACAGGGTGGTCTTGCCGGTGCCGGACAGGCCGAAGAACAGGGTCACATCGCCCTCTTCGCCGATGTTGGCGGCGCAGTGCATCGGCAGCACGTCTTTTTCCGGGAGCAGGAAGTTCTGCACCGAGAACATGGCTTTCTTCATCTCGCCGGCGTAGCGCATGCCGGCCAGCAGGACCTTCCTGGCGGCGAAGTTGATGATCACGCAGCCGTCGGAGTTGGTGCCGTCACGCTCGGGCACGCACTCGAAGTTGGCCACGTTGAGCACCTTCCACTCGTCCTTGCCGGCCGGGTTGTAGGTTGGCGGGTTGATGAACAGCTGGCGGCCGAACAGGTTCTGCCAGGCCGTGGCCGTGGTCATCTTGACCGCCAGGTAGTGTTCCTCGGCGGAACCGACATGGACGTGGGAAACGAAGAAATCCTGGTTGCGGTTGAATTCTTCGACGCGGTCCCACAGGGCATCGAACTTGTCGGCCGGGAACGGGCGGTTGATGGCGCCCCAGGCGATCTGCGACTCGGTGCTCGGCTCTTGGACGATGAAGCGATCAGCCGGCGAACGACCAGTGCGGTGACCGGTGCGTACGACCAGAGCGCCGCTGGCGGCCAGCTCGCCCTCACCGCGGCGGATGGCTTCTTCGACCAGTTGTGCTGCGCTGATGTCGGTGTACACGGCGTTGTTGGCTTGCGTCATGGGGGTCCCCGTCGGCCAAAGGCCGAGTTTTCCAAACGATTTGTAGTAAAAGCAAAAACACTACTACAGCGAGAAAAAAGTCGCGGGAGTATGCCAGAAAGCACGTCCCTTGGCAGCACCCGATCCGCTAAGCGGGTCGATAGGCGCACGCTATTGCTTTCAGTGAAGGGTATCCGCAGGCCCTGCGCTGCCGCCTCCAGCGAACAGCTGAGCGATGTCGGCAGCGTCGAATGCATAGCGCTGATTGCAGAACTGGCAGTCGATCACCACCTGGCCGGCATGCTCACTCAGCAGCAGTTCGGCATCGGCCTGACCTAAACTGACCAGTGCATTGGCTGAACGTTCACGCGAGCAGCTGCAGCGAAACTGCAGTGGACGCGGCTCAAACAGGCGTAGCGGCTCTTCGTGATAGAGGCGGTGCAGCAGGGTTTCGTTGTCCAGGCCCAGCAGCTCTTCGTTGCTCAAGGTGGCGGCCAGGGTCGCCGCATGCTGCCAACTGGCCTCGCGCTCTTCCGGATCTTTCAGACGATCGGCTGGCAATTGCTGGAGCAGCAGGCCGCGCGCACGCTGACCGTCGGCACACAGCCAGAAGCGGGTGGCCAGTTGCTCGGACGTGGCGAAATAGTTAGTCAGGCAATCGCTCAGGGTGGCGCCGTCCAGGTCGACGATGCCCTGATAGCGCTGACCCTGGGTGGGATCGACGGTCATCGCCAGCACGCCATCGGGCATCAGCTCGGCCAGACCGGTATCGGCGCCAACCTGCTCGGCATGGTAACGGGCGATCCCGCGCAATTCGCCGGCGCTGGAGCATTCGACCATCAACAGCGGCAGCGCACCCGAGGAGCGCGCCTGCAAAATCAGCAGGCCGTCGAACTTCAGGGTGCCAACCAGCAGGGAGGCGGCGGCCAGCAGCTCGCCGAGCAATTGCGCGACCGCCTGCGGATAGTCATGTTTGGCCAGCACATGCTGGTAGCTCTCGCCCAGAACGACCAGCTCGCCACGAATGTCGGTGTCGTCGAACAGAAAGCGTTGGGTGAAATCGGGCATAGCGGGCTCGCCTGCAAGGGGACTGCGAAAGGCTGGCGATTTTATGCACAAATGCTGGCCTAACCAAGGGCCACGCGCCGAATGATCGCCGCGGACGCGCCGATTAACGATCATTCTCCGGGGAGATTTTGGGGGGCAAGTCACATGCAAACACCCGCCAACTCCCCTACAATGCGCGCCGCCTGGGAAGGCACACCATTATTTTCAGCAAGGAGCGGCATCATGCCCAACACTTTCCTCAACAGCCAATGGCGCCTGCGTCCCCTGCTGATCTGCCACATCGGTGCAGTGCTGCTGCTCGCCAGTTGGCTGTGGCAGCCGACCCGCCAGCTCTGGGATCGATTCGACCTGGCTCTGTTCACCCTGCTCAACGAACCGGTGCACGCAACCGGTCTGTGGGCGCATATCTGGGCCATCGGCAGCATGCGCCCGGTGGATCTGGCGGTCGGCGTGCTGATGCTGGCGGTAATACTCAAGGCCGACCTGGTGTTCAGCGGCGCCCAGGTGCGCCGCGCGCTGTTCGCCTTTCTCGCCGTTTTGCTGGCAATGCTGCTGTTTCGTGTCGGCTTCGCCGAACTGGTCAAGCTGATGGGCTGGCAACGGCCGAGCGCCTCGCTGGTGGTAGAAGGCAGTGCGCGCCTGACCGAGCTGTTCCCCACCTGGGAAGAGCGCTGGGACATGAAAGACAGCGCCAGCCGCAGCTTTCCTGGCGACCACGCTTCGGTGCTGCTGATCTGGGCGCTGTTCATGAGCTTTTTCGCCCGTGGCTGGAAGCTGCTGCTGGTCTGGAGCATGGCCGTGCTGTTCATGCTGCCACGCCTGGTGGCTGGCGCTCACTGGGCCTCGGACGCACTGGTCGGCGGGGTGTTCCTCAGCCTGCTGGGGCTGGCCTGGGGTTGCTATACGCCCTTCGCCAGCAAGGCCAGTGCCTGGCTGGAGCGCATCAGCGCACCGCTGACCCGCCAACTGGCGCGCCTGCCGCTACTGGGCCGGGTCAGCGTGATCTCAGGGCGAGGAGAGGCGCCGCGAAGTGAAGGCTGCCCTGCCAGGCGGCCTCAAGTTATCTGGCCCGATGCCACCAAATAAGGTGCGCCGGACGCACCAACCAACCGCCCTCTGCCAGCGGTGCGCACAGCGCACCCTACCGAGCTGGGCCCCCTCTACCAAGCCTCATTTTTGAGTTGATCGTTCCCGCGTCCAGAGCCGGGTTACCCGCGGAGCGTTCAAAGCCCCCCCAACTTGCCCGGCCGCCCGCGCTACTGCAGATGCTCCAGCACGCTGCTCGCCGACTGGGAGGGCAAGCCATGGGCCTTGGCGACGCTGGCACAGGTAATCACACCCCTGGCCACGTTGAGGCCGTTGCACAGGTGCGGGTCTTCTTCCAGGGCGCGGCGCGTGCCTTTCTCGGCGAGGGCGATGACGAACGGCAGGGTCGCGTTGTTCAACGCCAGGGTCGAGGTACGCGCCACCGCACCGGGCATATTGGCCACGCAGTAGTGCACCACCCCGTCGACCACATAGGTCGGATTGTCGTGGGTGGTGGCTTTCGAGGTCTCGGCACAGCCTCCCTGGTCAATGGCCACATCCACCAGCACCGAGCCGGGCAGCATCTGCCTGACCATCTCGGCGCTGATCAGCTTGGGCGCGGCCGCGCCGGGAATCAGTACGCCGCCGATCACCAGGTCGGCCGCGAGGATCTGCTCGCGCAGCGCGGCGCGGGTCGAATAGAGGGTGGTGATGCGGCTGGCGTACTGGCTGTCCAGACGCCGCAGGGCATCGACGCTCTTGTCCAGCACCGTGACGTCGGCGCCCAGCCCCACCGCCATGGCCAGGGCATGACTGCCGACCACGCCGCCGCCGAGGATCACCACCTTGCCCGGCGCCACGCCCGGTACGCCGCCGAGCAGCACACCGCGCCCGCCCCTGGCTTTTTCCAGGCAGTTGGCCCCGGCCTGGATCGACATGCGCCCGGCCACCTCGGACATCGGCGCCAGCAGTGGCAGACGGTCGTGGCTGTCGGTGACGGTTTCATAGGCGATACAGGTGGCGCCGCTGGCCATCAACTCGTCGGTCTGCGGCCGGTCCGGCGCCAGGTGCAGGTAGGTGAACAGGGTGTGTTCGGGACGCAGCCGCGCGCGCTCGGCAGTCAGCGGTTCCTTGACCTTGACGATCAGCTGCGCCTCGTCGAACACCTGCGCCGCGTCCCGGGCGATCTGCGCGCCGGCCGCCTGGTAGTCGGCGTCGTCGAAGCCAATGGCGGCCCCCGCCTGGCTCTCGACCCAGACCTGATGGCCAAGGGTGGTCAGTTCAGCTACCGATTGCGGAGTCAGGCCAACGCGGTACTCATGGTTCTTGATCTCTTTGGGGACACCGATACGCATGATCCTCTCCTTACTTCAGCCGAATACCTTGAAGTTTAGAAGAGCGATGGCGCGGGCCTCCCTGTATATCCGCCGCACTTCAGCTGAAAGCTCTGATTCAGCTGCGCATCACGGCACCTTTCCCGCCACTCGATGCAGAACGCGACAGCTTGTCCGCCGCCCTCGGCGGTCGTGAAAATATCTAGCGCCGTAGCGCAACGTCAGCAGCGGATGCCTGGGGGCGGTCGCAGCCGGCAGGCGTTTTTTCACCAGCGCTCAGCCGCGCGGATGCAGCCAGGCCGGCGCCAGGGTGGCCGGATCGAGCGCCGGCGCCTCGGCCAGTTCGACGCCATGGGCACGCAGCAGCGTGGCAAGCCGGCCATCGGCATAGGCACCAAACAGCTCGCTGCAGCCGCCGACCAGTTCGCCGCCGACGAATATCTGCGGAATGGTGAGCATCCCGCTCTTGCGCCGCAGCGCCACGCGCAGGCGTCCGCCGAGGTCGTCCTGCTGGTACTCGACCGAATCCAGGGCGATCGAGCGGTAGGCCACGCCGAGGGCGTTGAACAGCTTGCGCACCGACCAGCAGAACTCGCACCACTCCAGGGAGAACATCACCAGCGGTTGCTGAGGGTCGGCGAGGATCTGCGCCAGCAATGCCTCGGCCTCGGCGTCGACCTCTGCGCCGAGCGGCTCTGCCGGCGCGGCAGCGGGCGCGGCGAGGCTGACGTCGAAGCGGTAGTTGGGCGTCGAAGCGGCCAGTTGCAGCTCCTCCTCGCTCATGTCGACGGCGATGTCCTCGAACAGCGGCGTGGACAGGTAGCGCTCGCCGGTATCCGGCAGCATGCACAGGATGCGGCTGCCCGGGGCGGCATCGGCGGCCACGGCCATGGCGCCGGCGAAGGTGGCGCCGCTCGAGGGCCCGCAGAAGATGCCTTCCTGGCGTGCCAACTGGCGGGCGTAGTGCAGGGCCTGGTTGCCGTTGATCGGCACGATCCGGTCGATCAGCCCGAGGCTGCGCGCATCCTCGGTCAGCTTGGGAATGAAGTCCGGGGTCCAGCCCTGCATCAGGTGCGGGCGGAACGCCGGGTGGCTGTCCAGCGGCCGGCCCTCGGCATCGCGCGCCTGGGCGATGCCGCTGCCCAGCAGCGGCGAATTGTCCGGTTCGCAGACCACGATGCGGGTCGCCGGGCTGCGCTCGCGCAGCACCCGCGCGGTGCCCTTGAGCGTGCCGCCGGTGCCGTAGCCGGTGACGAAATAGTCGAGCGGCACATCGGCGAAGGCCTCGAGGATCTCCAGGGCGGTGCTGCGGCTATGGGCGTCGGCATTGGCCTCGTTCTCGAACTGGCGCACCAGGAACCAGCCATGCGCCGCCGCCAGTTCCTCGGCCTTGCCGACCATGCCACTGCCCTTGAGCGCGGCCGGGGTGAGCACCACCCGGGCACCGAGAAAACGCAGAATCTTGCGCCGCTCGATGCTGAAATTCTCGGCCATGGTCAGCACCAGCGGATAGCCCTTGACCGCGCAGACCATGGCCAGGCCGATGCCGGTGTTGCCGCTGGTGGCTTCGATCACCGTCTGTCCCGCTTGCAGGGCGCCGCTGCGTTCGGCCGCCTCGATCACGCTGAGGGCCATACGGTCCTTCACCGAACCCATGGGGTTGAAGGCTTCAGCCTTGACGTACAGCTCGATGCCGGGCGGCGCCAGGCGCTTGATGCGGATCACCGGGGTGTGGCCGATGGTGGCCAGAATACTCTCGCAGCGGGTGTTCATTCGACGCCTCCGTCAGCAGCCTCGACCGCACTGGGTGGGCCCGCATTGCGCGCGCCCTGCCCGGTTGCCGGCCGGCTAACTTTTACCCTTGAGTTCGGCCATGCCCTGGAGCAGTTCGATCGGCAGCGGAAAGACGATGGTCGAACTCTTGTCGCCGGCGATATTGCTCAGGGTCTGCATGTAGCGCAGTTGCATGGCGCCGGGCTGGCGGCCGAGCATTTCGGCGGCCTGCATGAGTTTTTCCGAGGCCTGCAACTCACCCTCGGCATGGATCACCTTGGCCCGCCGCTCGCGCTCGGCCTCGGCCTGCTTGGCGATGGCGCGGATCATCGATTCGTCGAGGTCGACGTGCTTGATCTCGACATTCGCCACCTTGATGCCCCAGGCATCGGTCTGCGCGTCCAGCACCTGCTGGATGTCGATATTCAGGCGCTCGCGTTCGGCGAGCATTTCGTCCAGCTCATGCTTGCCGAGCACCGCGCGCAGGGTGGTCTGCGCCAGCTGGCTGGTGGCGCCGTGGTAGTCCTCGACCTGGATGATTGCCTTCTCCGGGTCGAGGACGCGGAAGTAGACCACCGCATTGACCTTGACCGAGACGTTGTCGCGGGAGATCACGTCCTGGGTCGGCACGTCCAGCACTATGGTGCGCAGGTCGACGCGGACCATCTGCTGGATGCCCGGAATGATGATCACCAGCCCCGGCCCCTTGACCTTCCAGAAGCGCCCCAACTGGAACACCACGCCGCGCTCGTATTCGCGCAGGATGCGAAACGCCGAAACCAGCAGCGCCATCAGCAGCACCGCCAGCGTGGCAAAACTCAACTCGAAACCCATGTCAGTCTCCTTGTGGCGGTGTGTCTTCAGTGGTGGCGACGTCCAGCATCGAGCCTTTGCGCGCCAGCACCCGTACCTGCTGGCCGGGCTGCAGCGGCATCTGACTGACGACCTGCCAGTTCTCTCCTTGCAGCTGCACCCAGCCGCCCAACGGGTTGCTCGGCTGCACCGCCTGGATCCGCGCCAGGCTGCCGATCAGTTCGCTGTCGCCGCCGACCAGGGCGCGGCGCCTGGCACGCAAGGCCATGCTGAGGATGGCGAAGATCACTGCGCCACTGGTCAGGGCCAGGGTCACGATCAACCCCAGGGGGATGCCGAAGCCGGGTACATCGGTGTCGATCAGAATCAGGGCGCCGAAGACGAAGGCGACCAAGCCGCCGATGCCGAGCACGCCGAAACTCGGCAGGAAGGCTTCGGCGGCGATGAAGGCGATGCCGAGCAGGATCAAGGCCACGCCGGCGTAGTTGACCGGCAACAGCTGCAGGGCGTACATCGCCAGGATCAGGCTGATGCCCCCGAGTACGCCGCCGACGCCGCTGCCCGGGTTGGAAAACTCGAAGAACAGGCCATAGACGCCGATCATCATCAACAGCAGCGCCACGCTGGGATTGGTGATCACCGCCAGCAAGCGCGTGCGCCAGTCCGGCCCATGGCTGACCACCACGGCATCGGCGGTCTGCAGCTTGGCCTCGACGCCGGCGGCGGTGAAGCTTTTGCCGTCCAGTTGCTTGAGCAGATGGGGCAAGTCGCGGGCGACATAATCGATCACCTTGAGTTCGAGCGCTTCTTCGGCTGCCAGGCTGACCGCCTGGCGCACCGCCTGCTCGGCCCACTCGGCATTACGCCCGCGCATCTGCGCCAGGCCGCGGATATAGGCGGAGGCATCGTTGATCTGCTTCTTGCTCATGGCGTCGCCCGGCGCCTGCTCGGTCTCGCCTTCGCCCGCCTTGCCGGACTTCTCGGCTTTATCGCCCTCGGGCTGCTTCGGCGGCGAGCTGGGCACCCCACCGATCGCCACCGGCGTGGCCGCACCGAGGTTGGTGCCCGGCGCCATGGCCGCGATATGACTGGCATAGAGGATGTAGGTACCGGCACTGGCGGCCCGCGCACCGCTGGGTGCTACGAAGCTGGCCACCGGGATCGGGTTGGCGAGAATCGCCTTGATGATGTCGCGCATCGAGGTGTCCAGACCGCCGGGGGTGTCGATGCTCAGCACCACCAGCTGCGCGCCCTCTTCCACCGCGCGGGCCAGGCCGCGCACCACATAGTCGGCGCTGGCTGGGCCAATTGCGCCGTCGACGCGCAACTCCACCACCGGCGCCGGGGCCGCCGCCTGAGCAGCCAGCAGTCCCGCTGGCAAGAGCAGCAGGGCCAGGACGATGAGCAAGCGATGTATCGGGAAAACCTTCACGGCCCTCTCCACGACAGCCGCGACAGGAAGCAAAAGATGGGCAAAGCACGGTTGTCTGCTTACAGGATAGTCCATGACTTTTTTGCGCAGGCCCTACATGCCGTCGACGCAGTAAAAAGGTGTCGCCAGGGGAGTGCCCGTCGTCCGCATACTCCGTTAGTCTGCTCACTATTGCCGCTGCACTAAGGTCGCTCGGATGCCCACCACCGCTTTTCGCCATTCCCTGCGCCGTCTGTGGGCGCTGGATAAATTCAGCTACAGCCTGCGGGTATTCATCGCCCTCGGCGGCAGCCTGCTGCTGTGTTGGGCGCAGGACTGGATGCAGGCGCTGATACCACTGTTCCTCGGGGTGATCGCCAGCGCCCTGGCCGAAACCGACGACAGCTGGCAAGGCCGCCTGACCGCGCTGCTGGTCACCCTCGGCTGCTTCAGTGCGGCGGCTTATACGGTGGAATGGCTGTTCCCCTATCCCTGGTTGTTCGTCAGCGCCCTGGCGCTGTCGGGCTTCGCCCTGACCATGCTCGGCGCCCTCGGCGAGCGCTACGCCACCCTGGGCTCGGCGACCCTGATCCTGGCGATCTACAGCATGATCGGCGTGGAGCAGCGCGGCGGCGTCGCCGGCCTGTGGCTGGAACCGCTGCTGCTGGTGGCGGGCGCGGCCTGGTACGGGGTGTTGTCGGTAATCTGGAATGCGCTGTTCGCCAACCAGCCGGTGCAGCACAGCCTGGCCCGGCTGTTCCGCGAGCTGGGCCGCTACCTCAAGCTCAAGGCCGCGCTGTTCGAGCCGCTGCGCCAACTCGACGTGGAGCAGCGGCGCCTTGCCCTGGCCCAGCAGAATGGTCGGGTGGTGGCGGCGCTGAATGCCGCCAAGGAAATCATCCTGCACCGCGTCGGCAATGACCAACCGGGGAGCAAGGTCAGTCGCTACCTCAAGCTGTACTTCCTCGCCCAGGACATCCACGAGCGCGCCAGTTCCTCGCATTACCCCTACAACGAACTGGCCGAGGCGTTCTTTCACAGCGATGTGCTGTTCCGCTGCCAGCGCCTGCTGCGCCTGCATGGCGAGGCCTGTCAGCGCCTGGCCCAGGCCATCGAACTGCGCCAACCGTTCGAGTACCGCGAGCAGTGCAGCCAGGCGCTGGACGACCTGCATGCCTCACTGCAGCACCTGCACCTGCAGAGCAACCCGGCCTGGCGCCAGCTGCTGCGCTCGCTGGGCGCCCTGGCCGGCAATCTAGCCGCCCTCGACCAACTGCTCGGCCACGCCAGCAACCCCGATGCCCTGGACGAGCAACAGGACAGCAGCCTGCTGGATCGCGAGCCGCACTCGCTCAAGGAGGTCGCGGATCGCCTGCGCCAGCAACTGACCCCGACCTCGCTGCTGTTTCGCCACGCCCTGCGCCTGGCCATCGCCCTGGCCGCCGGCTATGGCGTGCTGCACTGGATTCACCCGACCCAGGGCTACTGGATCCTGCTGACCACGGTGTTCGTCTGCCAACCGAACTACGGCGCCACCCGCATCAAGCTGGTGCAGCGGATCGCCGGCACTGTGCTCGGCCTGCTGCTCGGCTGGGCGCTGTTCGACCTGTTCCCCAACCCGCTGGTGCAGGCCTTCTTCGCCGTGGCCGCCGGGGTGGCCTTCTTCGCCACCCGCAGCAGCCGCTACACCCTGGCCACTGCGGCGATCACCCTGCTGGTGCTGTTCTGCTTCAACCAGGTCGGCGACGGCTACGGCTTGATCCTGCCGCGCCTGATCGACACCCTGATCGGCAGCCTGATCGCCGGCCTCGCGGTGTTCCTGATCCTGCCGGACTGGCAGGGACGCCGGCTCAACCGCATGCTGGCCAACACCCTCAGCTGCAACAGCACCTACCTGCGCCAGATCATCCAGCAGTACGTCAGCGGCAAACGCGACGATCTGGCCTACCGCCTGGCCCGGCGCAATGCGCACAACGCCGAAGCCGCACTGTCCACCACCCTGGGCAACATGCTGATGGAGCCCGGGCATTTCCGTAAGGAGGCGGACATCGGTTTTCGCTTTCTGGTGCTGTCGCACACCCTCTTGAGTTACCTCTCGGGCCTCGGCGCGCACCGCGGCGAAATGCTCCTCGGTGAGCAGCAGAGCCCGCTGCCGGCCAGCGCCGAACGCCTGGCCGACAGCCTCGACGAAATCGCCAGGAGCCTGTCCGAAGAGCGTGCGGTGGCGATTCAGAGCGATGCCGAAGAACAACTGGCCGCCGAACTGGAACAGCGCACGGATGCGCTGGACGACCAGCAGCGCCTGGTGCAGACCCAGCTGGCGCTGATCTGCCGGCAACTCGGCCCATTGCGTACCCTCACCGCGCACCTGCTCAAGGACCGCAGCAAGCCATAGAGGGGCTCTGCTGGTAATGCAGGGGAAACGCTAGCGCAGCACCGCGGCCAGCTCGTGGATCTCGTCCCAATGCTGACTGACCAAGGCCAGGCTGCCGTCCGCCGCCACCTCATTGTGCAAGCTATTGAGCTTGGCGTAGGCGGCCAGGCTGGCCAGTGCGGGTAACTGCGCTGTGCCAGCGCTATCAAGCAGGGTGTGGAACAGACTCAGGTTGACCAGATCGAGCAACTCGATCTGCCGCTGACGCTGCAGCGTCCAGTTGCCCGCCTCGCGCACGATATCCACGTAGGCCTCATCCACCGCCCACTTTTTCAGCAGCATCACCCCCAGCGACTTGCTGTAGGCCTGGCACAGGCTGTGGTAGCGCGCTGGCGTCGGCACCAGGTCGCCGCCCTTGAAGGCCGAGAGCACCGCGAGCGAACCCACCTCGCCGAGCAGGCTGGCGAGCACCGCATGATCGGCCGGCACCTGGCCCACCTTGCGCGCGAGAAAGCCGCAGATGCTCGCCTTCAGGGTCAGCCGCTGCCAGGCGTCCATGAACAGCAACTTGTGCCCGGGGCTATGCAGAACGAACAGGCTCTTGACGCTGTGCAGCATCACCACCCGATCCACCTGCTGCATGCCGAGCACGCGCAACACGTCCTGCAGGGTTTTCGGCGCCACACGGGTGCGCAGCAAGGCGCTGGAGGCGTACTTCATCAGCAACGCACTGAGCGCCGGATCCCTGCCGATCAGGTTGATCAACTGGGTCATGCTGACCTCGGGCTTGGCCAGCGCCCGGCGAATTTCCAGGGTCAACATCGGCAGGCTGGGCAGCTGCTCCTGATCATTTATCAGTTGAGTGACTACCTGCCGATAAATCGAGTAGTCGGACTGTGTCGTCTCCATCATGGCCTCCCGCCGCAGATGGAGCGCAGTGTAACCAAGGCCGTGACCTATTGCGCCAGCTTACTGGCAGATTGCCGCACGAACAGTCAGGCGATGCTGGCTTCGCTGGCCTGGGCGCGTCGACGAATGGTCAGATCGACCTTGAGGCAGATCGCCGCCAGCACCATGAAGCCGGCACCAAGGTTGCCCCGGCTGATTGGCACACCGAACAGACCACTCAACCATTCGGCAATCGGTCCTGGGTAGCTGGCCAGCAAGGCGCCCAGCGGCACCAGCAGAAACAGGAAGAAATAGCCCATCGACCGCATCATGTTCATGCCCACACCCTCACTTTTGATAGCAACCCGTGCACAATGCCGCCTTCGGTAGCCATGGCGACACTAGACTTTGGTGCATATGCCGAGATTTTTCCTGCCGACCCTGCGAGCGACCGTTGAACAAAGCCCTGCTTCAGCAACTGATTCTCGACAAGCTGCACAGCGACCTGGCACTGGCCCAGCAAGCGGCGTTGACTGCCTATGAGGCAGCCACCCATGAAGAGAATATTGCCGAGAACAAGTACGACACCCTGGGCCTGGAGGCCTCCTATCTGGCCGCCGGGCAAGCGCGCCGGGTCGAGGAGGTTCGCCAGGCCCTGAGCGCCTGGGAAAAACTCCGGCTGCGGCCCTTCGATGCGCAACTGGGCATTCAGCTCAGCGCCCTGGTGTGGCTGGCCGATGCCGAGGGCGGCGAACAATGCCTGTTCCTCGGCCCCGACGGCGCCGGTCTGAAGCTGCTGCTGGAAGGTCAGGAAGTGCGGGTGATCAGCCCGCGGGCACCGCTTGGGCAACGCCTGATCGGCTGCGGCGAAGGCGATCAGGTGGAACTGCGCATGGGCAACAGCATTCAGCGCTTCGAGGTGCTACGGGTCTGCTGAACGCCTTTCTCAAGGGATTTCAACCTGCCACTGGGCCGCCAGCCGGGCCAGTTGTCCACGTTCGACCAACTGCCGAAAGCCCTCTGCAAAATCATCGCGCAGACGGGCATGACTGCCGTGCAGAGGGAAGGCGAAGTAACCGTCCTGGGTATCGACAGGGGGATCGAGCTGGCTGATCTCATCGCGCAAACCCAGGGCCTGCAGCACCGGCAGGGTGTTGCGCTGATTGCTGGCGAGAAACTCGAGACGGCCCAGACTGAGCATTTTCAGGCCGTTGTCGACGCCCTCCACGGTGACCAGCTCGAGCCGCGCGCGCTCGGCATCGAAACGCGTGCCGTAGGCCCAGGCACGCACCACGCCAATGCGCTGGCCGGCCAGTTGGCGGTAATCGCCAGACCATTGACACGACCCGGCGCGGCGGCAATAAAAGACGATCCGGTCGCGATAGAAGGCCTGCCCGACAAACGCGAAACGTGCCTCGCGTGCCGGATTGCGATAGGGACCGATAAGGATATCGGCCTGACCCAGTTCGACCATACGCTGCGCACGGGCCCAGGGGTAAGACGCGAAGCGCAGGCTATGGCCCTGCGGCTCGAGCACCTGGCGCAGGACCTCAGGACCGAGCCCCCGATACTCGCCCGCCGCCGTGCGCTCGAAAATCCGCGGAAAATCGGTGCCGACCGCCAGCAACTCGCGCGCCAGTGCCAACGGGGGAGCCAGCAACACCAGGCTGAGCCCAACCGCGAACAATCTGCGCAAAAAACCTGAATGCATGCCGTGACCACCTCGAATCGCTGGAAAACACTGCGCCCCGGCAAGCCCCGGAGCCTGCACCCTGCGGTGCCGGGATTAATCGATATACGCTAGGCTGTATGGGCGAGTCCATTCTCCAGAGGAGCACGTCATGGAAAGCCCCACCCACGATCTATCGGCCCTGTTCGAGCAGCTCGGTTTACCAGCCGAGCAGGCCAGCATCGAACGTTTCATCGCCGAGCACTCGCCCTTGCCGGAAACCTGCAAACTGGCTGACGCGCCCTTCTGGACCGCGGCCCAGGCCGGCTTTCTGCGCGAGGAAATCCTCGAGGATGCCGACTGGGCGGAAGTGGTCGATCAGCTCAATCTGCTGTTGCGCGGCTGAGGCGCGCACGGCAACCGGCCCCGACCATTGCGTGCCTGCCGGTTCAGGCCGGGCTACGCCCTTGCAGCTCGCGCCAGGTCAGGTACACACGCAGATCGAATTCCACCTGATGATAGTCGGGCAGCATGTATTCGCAGAGTTTGTAGAACGCCTTGTTGTGCTCGACCTCCTTCAGATGGGCCAGTTCGTGCACCACGATCATCTGCAGAAACTCCGGCGCGGCCTCCTTGAACAGTGAGGCGACGCGGATTTCCTTCTTCGCCTTGAGCTTGCCGCCCTGCACCCGGGAAATTGCGGTGTGCAAGCCGAGGGCGCGGTGGGTCAGGTCGAGGCGGTTGTCGAACAGCACCTTGTCGATGGCCGGCGCGTTCTTCAGGTGTTCCTGCTTGAGCGCCTGGATATAGGCGTAGAGCGCCTTGTCGCTTTGCACCCCGTGCTTGCCGCTGTAACGCTGAGCCAGGTAGTCGCCCAGGCGCTCCTGGGCGATCAGCTGGCGGATCTGCTCCTGCAACTGCAGCGGGTAGCCCTGGAGGAATTTCAGTGGGGTCATGGACGGTACCGGGTGGTTCTGTAGGGCCTGGGTTTCGCAGTATGCCGCAACCCGCCGCTCGGACAACCTGCCACGGCCACCGCCGGCCTGCTAGTGGCCGGCGCATCTGTCCCCAGCCGCTGAATAACCGCTGCTGCACTCCACGACGCGCCCGATCATGGCGCCCCCGGCCGGGCAAAGCCCCAGAACAAGCAACGCCACCGGCAAGATCCTGGCACCGCGACCGGCCACCATGTCGGGGGCAGCTGCGGGCCAAGGCCCATACTGGCCATATATTGACGCCAATATAACGACGAACGGTCTTCATCTGCCTGCGCCCCCTGCCGCTATAAAGACGACCGCCACTCGCGGCCAATGGCAGGCCCTGCCCCAACCCCCCCAGTTCGCGTGTGTCACTCGCCGGAATGCCAGGTAAGCCGTTACTGACTTCTGGATCAGATGTGCCCCCGACTGAAGTCATTTCTCTTGTAGGAGAATCAGTCATGATCGACCTCGCCACCTGGAATCTGAGTATTCCCGTCGGTATCCCCGCCACCACCATCGACACCCCCCTGCTAGCCGGCGGCTATCAGGATCATTACTTCCAGTCGAAAGATGGGGCGATCTTCTTCTGGGCCCCGGTCAACGGCAGCACCACCGAGAATGCCAAGTACCCGCGCAGCGAGCTGCGCGAAACCTCCACCGACGGCAAGCTGCGCAACTGGACCTACCCCAGCGCCGACAACTTCCTGCGCGCCGCCCTGACGATCAGCCAGGTACCCTCGACCGGCAAGCTGGTCATCGGCCAGATCCATGCCCACCGAAGCAACGCGCCACTGCTCAAGCTGGAGTACCAGTACAAGGCCTACGCCGCCAGCGGCACTATCGTGGCCAAGCTGCGCCTCCATCCCGACGCACCGATCCAGGTCATCCGCATCGCCAGCGGCATCGCCTTGAATCAGCGCTTCACCTACGTCATCCACCTGACCCCGAACGGCACGCTGTCGATCAACCTCAACGACATCAACTGGAACACCCGGATCGATCCGGCCTGGGCAGTGAAACCCCTGTACTTCAAGGCCGGGGTCTACCCCCAGGACAACAGCGGTTACGAGACCGAGGCCGGCAGCGCACAATTCTACAAACTGGGCATTGAGCATCGACCGCTGGTCAGCTCCACGCCATAACGCATAAAAAATGGCCGGGGGCCATTTTTAACGTCGCGCAGCGACGGTCCGAAGGGTGGCCGCCAGGGATGGCAGGCCATAAAAAGCCCGCATCGCTGCGGGCTTTTTCGTTCTGCACGGCGGCTATCGCCGACTCAGAGGCGGTAAAATATCGACCGTCCTCGCGAGGACGCCTACAGGCGTTCGCGGCGCATAGCCCGGCTGAAATCCGGGAGCGGTTTTTCAGGCCCAGACTTCCCCGGATTTCATCCAGGCTACAAAAAAATGCTGCTCACTTGACTTAAGTGAACAGCATTGGCATCGCTGCGGGCTTTTCGCTGCAGCCCGAGGCTCAGTTGACCTTGGCGGCCAGTTCGCCCTTGGCGTAGCGCTGGAACATGGCTTCCAGGGAGATAGGCTTGATCTTCGAGGCATTGCCGGCGGTGCCGAAGGCTTCGTAGCGAGCGATGCAGATGTCGCGCATGGCGGTGACGGTGGCGCCGAAGAACTTGCGCGGGTCGAACTCGCTCGGGTTGGTCGCCATCAGCCGACGCATGGCACCGGTGGAGGCCAGGCGCAGGTCGGTGTCGATGTTGACCTTGCGCACGCCGTACTTGATGCCTTCGACGATTTCCTCGACCGGCACGCCGTAGGTTTCCTTGATGTCGCCGCCGTACTGGTTGATGATCGCCAGCCACTCCTGCGGCACCGAGGAAGAACCGTGCATCACCAGGTGGGTGTTGGGGATGCGCTTGTGGATTTCCTTGATGCGGTCGATGGCCAGAATGTCACCGGTCGGCGGCTTGGTGAACTTGTAGGCGCCGTGGCTGGTGCCGATGGCGATGGCAAGAGCATCGACCTGGGTGCGCTTGACGAAGTCGGCGGCTTCTTCCGGGTCGGTGAGCATTTGGCTGTGATCCAGCACGCCTTCGGCACCGACGCCGTCTTCTTCACCGGCCATACCGGTTTCCAGGCTGCCGAGGCAACCCAGCTCACCTTCCACCGAGACGCCGCAGGCGTGGGCGAAGGCTACGGTCTGCTGGGTCACGGCAACGTTGTAGTCGTAGTCGGCCGGGGTCTTGCCGTCTTCTTTCAGCGAGCCGTCCATCATCACCGAGCTGAAGCCCAGCTGGATCGAGCGCTGGCAGACGTCAGGGCTGGTGCCGTGGTCCTGGTGCATGCACACCGGGATATGCGGGAATTCTTCGATGGCGGCCAGGATCAGGTGGCGCAGGAAGGGTGCGCCGGCGTATTTGCGCGCCCCGGCGGAAGCCTGGACGATCACCGGGGAATCGGTCTTGTCGGCCGCCTCCATGATCGCGCGCATCTGCTCGAGGTTGTTGACGTTGAAAGCCGGCACGCCGTAGCCGAATTCGGCGGCGTGGTCGAGCATCTGGCGCATGCTGATAAGTGCCATGGTGTTCTTTCTCCCGGAGGGACTCGTTAATCGTGCAGCCTGCCGCAGGGGCAGGCGCTATTCAAGTTATTGGAGACCGGGGGCAGCCTGGCCTCTTGTTCAAGCAGGGCTGCCCTGAGGTCTTCCCGGATTGCATCCGGCTACCAAACAAGGGTGCCGTCGATCCAATCATCACTAGCAGCCCAGTAAAGCAGGCATTGATCGCCCTTGCTCAGCCCTTGGCGCGCTGCTCCAGCACTGCCACAGCCGGCAGCACCTTGCCCTCGACGAACTCGAGGAAGGCGCCACCACCGGTGGAGATATAGGAAATCTTGTCGGCCACGGCGTATTTGTCGATGGCCGCCAGGGTGTCGCCACCACCGGCAATCGAGAACGCCGGGCTGGCGGCGATGGCTTCGGCCAGCACCTTGGTGCCGTTGCCGAACTGGTCGAACTCGAACACGCCGACCGGACCGTTCCACAGAATGGTCTTCGACGACTTCAGCAGCTCGGCGAACTGCAGTGCGGTCTGCGGGCCGATATCGAGGATCATGTCGTCATCGGCCACATCGGCGACCAGTTTGACGGTTGCTTCGGCGTCTTCGGCAAAGGCCTTGGCCACCACCACGTCCACCGGCAGCGGCACGCTGACCTTGGCGGCGATGGCTTTGGCGGTATCCAGCAGATCGGCCTCGTACAGCGACTTGCCGACCGGGAAACCGGCGGCGGCGAGGAAGGTGTTGGCGATGCCGCCACCGACGATCAGCTGGTCGCAGATCTGGCTCAGGCTGTTCAGCACATCGAGCTTGGTCGACACCTTGGAGCCGGCGACGATAGCCGCCATCGGTTTGGCCGGATTGCCCAGCGCCTTGCCCAGGGCATCCAGTTCGGCCGCCAGCAGCGGACCGGCGCAGGCGACCTGGGCGAACTTGGCCACGCCATGGGTCGAGCCCTGGGCGCGGTGGGCGGTGCCGAAGGCATCCATGACGAACACGTCGCACAGGGCGGCATATTGCCGGGCCAGGTCGTCGCTGTTTTTCTTCTCGCCCGGGTTGAAGCGCACGTTTTCCAGCAGTACCAGTTCGCCGGGCTGGACCACGACGCCGTCGAGGTAGTCGCGCACCAGCGGCACTTCACGGCCGAGGGCCTTGCTCAGGTAGTCGGCAACCGGCTTGAGGCTGTTTTCTGCGGAGTATTCACCCTCGCTCGGGCGCCCCAGGTGCGAGCAGACCATGACCGCCGCACCCTTTTCCAGGGCCAGCTTGATGGTCGGCAGCGAGGCGAGGATGCGCGCGTCGCTCGTCACCGCGCCGTCTTTTACCGGCACGTTGAGGTCTTCGCGGATCAACACGCGCTTACCTTGGAGGTCGAGGTCGATCATCTTCAAAACGGTCATGGAATCAGTCCTTCACGGGGGCTGGTTGAATGGAAACGGGAGACACGGCGAGGAAGTGTTCGGCCACGTCGAGCATGCGATTGGCGAAGCCCCACTCGTTGTCGAACCAGGCCAGCAGATTGACCAGGCGCGGCCCGGAAACCCGGGTCTGGCTGCCATCGACGATGGCCGAGTGCGGATCGTGGTTGAAATCACAACTGGCATGCGGCAACTCGGTGTAGGCAATCAAGCCCTGCAGCGGACCACTTTCGGCGGCCTGACGCAGCACCCGATTGATTTCATCGGCACTGGTATCCCGCGCAGTCTGCAAGGTGATGTCCAGGCAGGACACGTTTACCGTCGGCACACGTATGGCTTTGGCCTGAATCCGCCCGCTTAGTTCCGGCAACAGGCGTTCGATACCGCGAGCAAGGCCGGTGGACACCGGAATCACCGACTGGAAGGCCGAACGCGTGCGTCGCAGGTCTTCGTGGTGGTAGGCGTCGATCACCGGCTGATCGTTCATCGCCGAGTGGATGGTGGTGATGGAGACGTACTCCAGCCCCACCGCCTCGTTCAGCAGCTTGAGCAGAGGAACCCCGCAATTGGTGGTGCAGGAGGCGTTGGAAACCAGCTTCTCCGCGCCGCTCAGACACTGTTGATTGACCCCAAAGACCACGGTGGCATCGATATCCGTGTCGCTGGCCATCGGCTGGGAGAACAGCACCCGCGGCGCGCCGGCCGCAAGGAAGCGCTGGCCATCGGCGCGGGTGTGATAGGCGCCGGAGCACTCGAGCAACAGGTCGATATCCAGCGCCGCCCAGTCGATGCCTTCCGGCGTCGCCTGGCGCAGCACCTGCACACAGTCGCCATTGATATGCAGGCAGTCGCCGGCGACTTTCACCTCACCGGGAAAACGCCCGTGGGTGGAGTCGAAACGGGTCAGGTATTCGATGCTGGCCTGATCGGCCAGATCATTCAGCGCGACTATTTCCAGGCGCGCCCCGGCACCGCGTTCATGCAGCGCGCGCAGCACGCAACGACCGATGCGGCCGTAGCCGTTGAGGGCGATTCTGTAGGGGCGATTGGGCATGGGGACTCGAACGTAGGTTGGGTTGAGGAGCGCAGTGACGATACCCAACAACCTGGGCAGCGCCACTGCAAAAACGATGGGTATCGCTTCGCTCAACCTGCGCGGCGCGACCCATCCTACGGTTCTCCTGACCTCAGTCTTCCAGCAGTTCGGCGGCGGTTTCCAGCAGGTTTTCGACGGTGAAGCCGAAGTGTTCGAACAGCGCCGGCGCCGGGGCCGACTCGCCGAAAGTGGTCATACCGATGACGCGACCTTCCAGGCCGACGTACTTGTACCAGTAGTCGGCATGGGCGGCTTCGATGGCGATCCGCGCGCCAACCTGTACCGGCAATACCGCCTGCTTGTAGCCGGCGTCCTGGGCATCGAACACGCTGGTCGACGGCATCGACACCACGCGCACCTTGCGGCCCTGCGCACTCAGCTGCTCGTAAGCGGCGACCGCCAGGCCGATTTCCGAACCGGTGGCAATCAGGATCAGCTCCGGCTCGCCATTGCAGTCCTTGAGCACGTAGGCACCGCGGGCGATGTCGGCCACCTGCTGGGCCGAGCGCATCTGGTGCGTCAGGTTCTGTCGGCTGAAGATCAGCGCGCTGGGACCGTCATTGCGCTCGATCGCGTACTTCCAGGCCACCGCCGATTCCACGGCGTCGCAGGGACGCCAGGTGTCGAGGTTGGGCGTGCAGCGCAGGCTGGCCAGCTGCTCGATCGGCTGGTGGGTCGGGCCGTCTTCGCCGAGACCGATAGAGTCGTGGGTGAACACGTAGAGCACGCGTTTTTTCATCAGCGCCGACATGCGCACGGCATTGCGCGCGTATTCCATAAAGATCAGGAAGGTCGCGCCGTAGGGCACGAAGCCGCCGTGCAGGGCGATGCCGTTCATGATCGCGCTCATGCCGAACTCGCGCACGCCGTAGAACATGTAGTTGCCGGAGGCGTCTTCAGCGGAGACGCCTTGGCAGCCTTTCCACAGGGTCAGGTTGGAACCGGCCAGGTCGGCAGAGCCGCCGAGGAATTCCGGCAGCAGCGGACCGAAGGCGTTCAGCGCGTTCTGGCTGGCCTTGCGGCTGGCGATGGTCTCGCCCTTCTCGGCGACTTCCTGGATATAGGCGGCGGCCTTCTCGGCGAAATCGGCCGGCAATTCGCCGGTGATACGCCGCTTGAACTCGGCGGCCAGTTCCGGATAGGCGGTGGCGTAGGCGGCAAAGCGCTGATCCCACTCAGCCTCGGCGGCGGCGCCGGCTTCCTTGGCATCCCACTCGGCATAGATATCGGCCGGGATCTCGAACGGGCCGTGGTTCCAGCCCAGGGCAGCGCGGGTCAGGGCGATTTCGTCGACGCCCAGCGGCGCACCGTGGCAGTCTTCCTTGCCCTGCTTGTTCGGCGAGCCGAAGCCGATGGTGGTCTTGCAGCAGATCAGGGTCGGCTGCTCGCTCTTGCGCGCGGTGTCGAGGGCGATCTTGATTTCTTCGGCGTCGTGGCCGTCGACATTGCGGATCACCTGCCAGCCGTAGGCTTCAAAGCGCTTCGGCGTGTCGTCGGTGAACCAGCCCTCGACTTCGCCGTCAATGGAAATGCCATTGTCGTCGTAGAAGGCGATCAGCTTGCCCAGGCCGAGGGTGCCGGCCAGCGAGCTGACCTCGTGGCTGATGCCTTCCATCATGCAACCGTCGCCGAGGAACACGTAGGTGAAGTGGTCGACGATCTGGTGGCCGTCGCGGTTGAACTGGGCGCCCAGGACCTTCTCGGCGAGGGCGAAGCCCACGGCATTGGCCAGGCCCTGGCCGAGCGGGCCGGTGGTGGTCTCCACGCCCGGGGTGTAGCCGTATTCCGGGTGGCCCGGGGTACGGCTGTGCAGCTGGCGGAATTGCTTGAGGTCTTCGATGCCCAGGTCATAGCCGGTCAGGTGCAGCAACGAGTAGACCAGCATCGAGCCGTGACCGTTGGACAGCACGAAGCGGTCGCGGTCGGCGAAGCTCGGGTTGCTCGGGTTGTGCTTGAGGTAGTCGCGCCACAGCACTTCGGCGATGTCCGCCATCCCCATAGGAGCACCCGGATGGCCGCTGTTGGCTTTCTGCACGGCATCCATGCTCAGGGCACGAATGGCATTGGCACGCTCACGACGGCTGGGCATCACTGAATCTCCTACGGGTTTTGCAACAGGAAGGTCGAAAAAGGCGGCCATTTTCGCCCAGTGGAGCCCGCCGGGGCAATGACAGATAGTCGCAGAGCCAATGTTTTCTGGCTTCAGCACCATCAATACCAATATCAAAACTTTTTGATATTGGTATTGATGGATGAAAAATGACCGACTAGACTGCTCGGCTTATGAATATGCGCGCCTCTCACCTGGCCTTCGAGCCCGTCGACGCCCTCGCCGCCCTGTGCAAGGCCAGCGGCGATCCGCTGCGCCTGAATATCCTCCGCGCGTTGAGCAACGATTCCTTTGGGGTGTTGGAATTGGCGCAGATTTTCGCCATCGGCCAATCGGGTATCAGTCATCACTTGAAGGTCCTGGCCCAGGCCGGCCTGGTCGCCACCCGCCGCGAAGGCAATGCGATCTTCTACCGCCGCGCCCTGGCCCATAACGAACAACCGGGCAGTCGCCTGCATGCGGCCCTGCTCGATGAAGCGGACAGCCTGCAGCTGCCCAGCGAGGTGCAGGACCGGATTGCCGAGGTGCACAGCCAGCGCGCCGCCGCCAGCCAGGATTTTTTCGCCCGTACGGCGGCCAGCTTCCAGGCCCAGCAAGACCTGATCGCCGGCCTGCCGCAATACCGCGACAGCCTGCTCTCGCTGCTCGACTCCCTGGCCTTTGCAGCAACCGCCACGGCGCTGGAAATCGGCCCGGGCGACGGCGGCTTTCTGCCCGAACTGGCCAAGCGCTTCAGTCGGGTGACCGCCCTGGATAACAGCCCGGCGATGCTCGAACTGGCCCGCATGCGCTGTGAGCAGGACGGCCTGGGCAATGTCGCGCTGCAACTGGCCGATGCCCTGAGCGATGACTATCCGGCCGCCGACTGCCTGGTGCTGAATATGGTCCTGCACCATTTCGCTGCGCCGGCCGAGGCGCTGAAACAGCTGGCCCTGCGGGTAAACCCCGGCGGCAGCCTGCTGATCACCGATCTCTGCAGCCACAACCAGAGTTGGGCCAAACAGGCCTGCGGCGATCTCTGGCTGGGCTTCGAACAGGACGACCTGGCCCGCTGGGCCATCGCGGCAGGCCTCAACCCCAGTGAGAGTCTGTATGTAGGCCTGCGCAACGGCTTCCAGATTCAGGTGCGGCACTTTGCCAAGCCCCATGAAAACAGCGGCCTGCGGGCCACCGTCACCGGTAAACAATAGGAAAACCGATCGATGAGCGAATACTCCCTTTTTACCTCCGAGTCCGTCTCCGAAGGCCATCCTGACAAGATCGCCGACCAAATCTCCGATGCGGTGCTCGACGCCATCATCGCCAAGGACAAACACGCCCGCGTGGCCTGCGAGACCCTGGTCAAGACCGGCGTGGCGATTGTCGCCGGCGAAGTCACCACCAGCGCCTGGGTCGACCTCGAGCAGATCGTCCGCGACGTCATCTGCGACATCGGCTACACCAGCTCCGACGTGGGCTTCGACGGCGCCACCTGCGGCGTAATCAACATCATTGGCAAGCAGTCCCCGGACATCAACCAGGGCGTCGACCGGGCCAAGCCGGAAGACCAGGGTGCCGGCGACCAAGGCCTGATGTTCGGCTACGCCAGCAACGAAACCGACGTGCTGATGCCCGCGCCCATCGTCCTCAGCCACCGCCTGGTCGAGCGCCAGGCCGAAGCGCGCAAGTCCGGTCTGTTGCCGTGGCTGCGCCCGGACGCCAAGTCCCAGGTCACCTGTCGCTATGAAAACGGCAAGGTGGTCGGCATCGACGCGGTGGTGCTGTCGACCCAGCACAACCCGGAAATCAGCCAGGCCGACCTGCAGGAAGCGGTCATGGAACTGATCGTCAAGCACACCCTGCCGGCCGAATTGCTGCACAAGGGCACCCAGTACCATATCAACCCGACCGGCAAGTTCGTCATCGGCGGCCCGGTGGGCGACTGCGGCCTGACCGGGCGCAAGATCATCGTCGACACCTACGGCGGCATGGCCCGTCACGGCGGCGGCGCCTTCTCCGGCAAGGACCCGTCCAAGGTCGACCGTTCGGCGGCTTACGCCGGTCGTTACGTGGCGAAGAACATAGTCGCTGCAGGTTTGGCCGAGCGCTGCGAGATCCAGGTGTCCTACGCCATCGGCGTGGCCCAGCCGACCTCGATTTCGGTCAACACCTTCGGCACCGGCGTGATCAGCGACGACATGATCATCCAGCTGATACGCGAGCACTTCGACCTGCGCCCCTACGCGATCACTCGGATGCTCGACCTGCTGCACCCGATGTATCAGGCGACCGCGGCCTACGGCCACTTCGGCCGCACCCCGGTCGAGATGACCGTCGACGACGACATCTTCACCGCCTTCACCTGGGAAAGAACCGACAAGGCCGCCGAACTGCGCGCCGCCGGCGGTTTGTAAGCCTCACGGACACGACTCAAAGGCCCCGCCTGGTGCGGGGCTTTTTGTTGTCCGCAGAAAACGGACTAGCAGGCCGTTGAAAAACGTAGGCGAGGTAGGCAAGACAAGGCAAAAGCAGGCGAGGAAGCGGAGTTTACGAGCTGTAAATGAGCATTCCGAGCCTGTTTTTAACGCAGTATTGCCAACGCAGGTAGTTTTTCAACGGCCTGCTAGGCTGTAAAGCCTGGTGCCCGAGCAAGGATGCTCATGATGAAAGCCCGGCTCACGCTTCTACTCCTCATTGCCCTTACCCTCGATGCCTGGGCCGCCCCTTGCCCCGACTGGCCTGCGGCGCAGGCCAAGGCTGAAATAGCCGCACTCGGCGCTCAGGTCGCCGCCTGGGACCAGGCCTATCACCGCCGGGGCGTGTCGCTGGTGGCCGACGAAGTCTACGACCAGGCGCGCGCCCGCCTGGAGCAGTGGCGCAGCTGCTTTGCCGGGATCGGCGCGCCGCTGCCTGATCCCCTGGCCGGCAGCGCCGGGCGCATTGCCCATCCGGTGGCGCAGACCGGGCTGCGCAAGCTGGCGGACAGCGCCGCGGTGCGCGACTGGATGGCGACCCGCGAAGACCTGTGGATCCAGCCCAAGGTCGACGGCGTGGCGGTGACCCTGGTCTATCGCGCCGGCCTTCTGCAGCAGGCCATCAGCCGTGGTGACGGCCGTCACGGCCAGGACTGGACGGCTCAGGCACGGCGCCTGCCGGCGATTCCGCAACGCCTGCCGACGCCGCACGACCTGACCCTGCAAGGCGAACTCTATTGGCGCCTGCCCCGACACGTACAAGCCGAGACTCGCGGCCTCGGCGCACGCGGCCGGGTCGCCGGATTACTGGCGCGCCACAGCCTCGGCGAAGCAGACGCCGCCGGCATCGGCCTGTTCGTCTGGGACTGGCCGGACGGCCCGGCCGAGATGCGCGAGCGCCTGCAGCGCCTCGACGCCATGGGCTTTGCCGACAGCCAACGGTTCAGCCAGCCGATCGGCGACTTCAACCAGGCCAGCCACTGGCGCGAACACTGGTACCGCAGCGCCCTGCCCTTCGCCAGCGACGGCGTGGTGCTGCGCCAGGGCAACCGACCGCTGGCAGGACGCTGGCAAGCCGAACCACCGCACTGGGCGGCGGCCTGGAAATACCCCTTGAGCCAGGCGCTGGCGGTGGTGCAGGCGGTGGGTTTTCGCATTGGCCGCAGCGGCCGGATCACCCCGGTGCTGCGCCTGCAGCCGATCAGACTGGACCAGCGCAGGATAGAATTTGTCAGCCTCGGCTCGCTGCAGCGCTGGCGCACCCTGGACATTCGCCCCGGCGATCAGGTCGCCATCCAGCTGGCCGGGCTGACCATTCCCAGACTGGACAGCGTGGTCTGGCGCAGCCAGCAACGCCCCGTGATCGAGGCACCGCAAGCCGACGACTACCATCCGCTGAGCTGCTGGCGGGCAACGCCGGCCTGCACCAGCCAGTTTCGCGCACGCCTGGCCTGGCTCAGTGGCAAACAGGGTTTGGCGCTCCCCGGGGTCGGCCCCGGCACCTGGGACAAGCTGTTGCAGGCGCAGCAACTCGACGGCCTGCTCGACTGGCTGACGCTCTCCGCCGTGCAGTTGGGCGCGGTACCCGGTCTGGGCCCGCGCAGCGCCGGCAAGCTCGAACAGAGTTTTGCCCTGGCCCGGCAACGCCCCTTTGCCGACTGGCTGCGCGCGCTCGGCCTGCCGCCAAGCGGCGTGGCGCCCCTGGCGGACAACTGGGATGAGCTGGTGCAACGCAGCAGCGGGGAGTGGCAGCGCCAGCCAGGCATAGGCCCGAGCCGCGCGGCGCAGCTGCAGGCGTTCTTTCGCCACCCGGAAGTCCAAGCCCTGCGCGAGCGACTGCGCACGGCAGGCGTCGAGGGTTTTTAGCTATTCAGCAGGACACCTGGCAGGGTGCGCCGCGCGCACCACATATCCGCACCGATGCCTCGATCGGGCCTGGGGTTAACCCTAGAACGCGCGAAACTCCTCGTGACAGGCCTTGCAGCCGTCCTCGACGCGCTGCACGGGCGCGACCAGCTCGGCGCTTTGCAGCGGGCGGGCGGTAGTCGCGGCGACCAGCGCGGCAGTGCCGGCCTCGAGCTCGCGGGCAAGTTGCTGAAAGCGCTCCTGGCGCTGCCAGACTTCATCCTTGGCGCGGGTCTCGCCGCCCTCTTCCCTGACCTGGGGAAAGTGCTGCCAGGGCGTGCGGGTCAGTCGATCGAGTTCGGCCGCACCGCTGACGAAACCCTGCTCCTTGAAGGCGATGCGCCCACGCAGCATGCCGCCGAGGTCTTCGCTGACCTTGAGCATCTGCTTGAAGATGGCCTGGCGCTGGCCCTGCGGTGAATTCGGATCGACACCCCCGCAAGCAGTCAGGGTCAGGGCAAGCACAACGAGGAACAGGCTTTTCAGCTTCATAACACCTTCACGACAAACAGCTTGGGCTAACAGGCCGACAGTATCGCCATACATTGCCAGCGGGCCAAGCGTGGTGTGTTGCCGCAGCGATCAGCGGCTCAAGCCGAGACCACGAAGAGGCTGATGATCAGGCCCATGCCGACGAACCACACCAGCGAGCGTACTGCGGCCCAATCGGCCAGGTAGCAGAGCCAATACAGCACCCGACTGATGACGAAGGCGATGGCCAACTGATCGAGCAAGCCCTGCTCGGCGCCGCCGGCCAGGTGGGCGATGATCACCGCCGCGGCGAACGCCGGAGTGACCTCGAAACTGTTGAGCTGGGCATTGTTGGCGCGCCGGCCGAGGCCTTCGAGACCGGCGAGCAAAGCGCGCGGGTCATGGTTGTGCCTGGGGCTGAAGCCACCGCTGACGGCCTTGGCCGTGACGGTGGACAGGTAAGGTAGAAACAGTGCGATCAGTACGCACCAGTAGGCAGTTGTCATGGGCATTCCATAGCTTGGGGTCTGTTGACGTTTCGCAGCGGGCCCCAAGCTTGTACTGCCGACCGGCGGTCGTCCACGACTCAAGCGCACTATTTGGATGACATTTCGGCCAATCAGGCCGCCCGTTGGTCTTTGCCGACGGCCGCCGACGCCGCCAGCATCGCCCGCAGCAGCACCGCGCAGCCTGCGGCCAGATCCCCCGGCGCGGCATTCTCGATCTCGTTATGGCTGATGCCGCCTTCGCAGGGCACGAAGATCATCCCGGCCGGGCCCAGTTCGGCGAGGAAGATCGCGTCATGGCCGGCACCGCTGACGATATCCATATGGGTCAGCCCCAGGCTCTGCGCCGCGCCGCGTACCGCCTCGACACAACCCTGATCGAAATACAGCGGCGGAAAATCGGCGGTGGGGGTCAGCTCGAAGCTCAGGCCGTGCTGGGCGCAGGTCGCCTCGATCACCCCGCGCACCTCCTCGATCATCGAATCCAGGCGCGCCGGCTCGAGATGGCGGAAGTCCAGAGTCATGCGCACCTCGCCCGGAATCACATTGCGCGAACCGGGATAGGCCTGCAGGCAACCGACCGTGCCGCAGGCGTGCGGTTGATGCTCCAGGGCCACCCGATTGACCGCGGCGACCACGGCGGCGGCGCCGACCAGGGCGTCCTTGCGCAGGTGCATCGGGGTTGGCCCGGCATGGGCCTCGACGCCCTTGAGAGTCAGATCGAACCACTTCTGCCCGAGCGCGCCGAGCACCACGCCGATGGTCTTGTGCTGGTCCTCGAGGATCGGCCCCTGCTCGATATGCGCCTCGAAATAGGCCCCCACCGCATGCCCCGTTACCGCACGAGTGCCGGCATAGCCGATGGCGTTCAGGGCCTCGCCGACGCTGACGCCCTCGGCATCGCGCTTGGCCAGGGTCTCTTCCAGGGTGAACTTCTCGGCGAACACCCCGGAGCCCATCATGCAGGGGGCGAAGCGCGAACCTTCCTCGTTGGTCCAGACCACCACCTCCAGTGGCGCCTCGGTCTGCACGCCCAGGTCATTCAGGGTGCGCAGCACCTCGACGCCGGCCAGCACGCCGAAGCAGCCGTCGAACTTGCCGCCAGTGGGCTGGGTGTCGATATGGCTGCCGGTCATCACTGGCGGCAAGGCGGGATTACGCCCGGCACGACGGGCGAAGATATTACCGACGCCATCGACCGTCACGGTGCAGCCGGCCTCCTCGCACCAGCGCACGAACAGGTCGCGGGCCTGGCGATCGAGGTCGGTCAAGGCCAGACGACAGACCCCGCCCTTGACGGTGGCACCGAGCTGGGCCAGTTCCATCAGCGACTGCCACAGGCGCTCGCTGTTGATATGTAGCTGGCTGGATTGCAGGACATTTTCTGCCATGTTCATGCCGATCTCCTCAGGCTTGCTGGTTGTCTGACCGAACCCGTTCCGTGGGACGCAGGGTTCGCGGTAGGTCTGTTGGATCGCATCGCGGGCGTGGCCCGTTCCTACAGGTGCGGGCTGTCATTGCTCGCGGTGCTGTTGCCTTAAACCGGCGCCTTGGCCACCACCGGCTGCGCGCTACGCAGGCGACACAGGCCGAAATAGATCAGCCCGCCAAGGAAGGAGCCGGTAAACCAGCCGTAGTCGTAGAACCAGCTGAACGCACTGCTGCCCAGTGACATCAGGGTCAATGCCACTGGCACGGCGAAGGCGACAAAGCCGATCCAGTTCCACGCCGGGTAGACGTCGTCGCGGTACAGCCCGGCCAGGTCGAGGCGCTGCTTCTTGATCAGGAAATAGTCCACCACCATGATCCCGGCAATCGGCCCCAGCAGACTGGAGTAACCCAGCAGCCAGTTGGAATAGACGCTCTCCAGACTCAGGTCGGAGACCAGCAGGCCGAGCTTCTTCAGCAGCTCGTGACCCATCAGGCCGAGACCGATCAGGCCGGTGAGGATCACCGCCTTGGTCCGGTTGATCAGCTTGGGCGCGAGGTTCTGGAAATCATTGGTCGGCGAGACGATATTGGCCGCGGTGTTGGTCGACAGCGTGGCGACGATTATCAGCGCCATGGCCAGGGCGACCCAGCCGGGGCTCTGGATATGGCCGATCAGGCTGACCGGATCGGACACGGTTTCCCCAACCAGCGAGGCCGAAGCGGCGGTCAGCACCACGCCGAGGGCGGCAAACAGGAACATGGTCAGCGGCAGACCGATGATCTGGCCGATGATCTGGTCCTTCTGGCTCTTGGCGTAGCGGCTGAAGTCGGGGATGTTCAGCGACAAGGTGGCCCAGAAACCGACCATGGCGGTCAACCCGGCGAGAAAGTAGCCGGTGACGCTGGCGCCTTCCGGGCGTTTGGCCGGCTGCGCCAGCAACTCGCTCATCGACACATTGGGCAGCGCCCACACCAGCAGACCGGCACCGACCAGCACCAGCAGCGGCGCGGACAGGGTTTCCAGCCACTTGATCGACTCGGCACCGCGCAGCACCACCCACAGGTTGAGGGTCCAGAAGATCATGAAACCGATCACCTCACCGGTGCCACCCAGGCTCTTCCAGCCCTCGAAGATCGACCCGAGCAACAGGTGAATGGCCAGGCCGCCGAACATGGTCTGAATGCCGAACCAGCCGCAGGCCACCACGGCGCGAATCAGACAGGGCACGTTGGAACCGATCACCCCGAACGAGGAGCGCAGCAACACCGGAAACGGGATGCCGTACTTGGTGCCGGGAAAGGCGTTCAGGGTCAGCGGCACCAGCACGATGACATTGGCCAGCAGGATCGCCAGCAGCGCCTCACCCACCGACAGGCCGAAGTAGGCGGTCAGTACGCCACCCAGGGTGTAGGTCGGCACACAGATCGACATGCCAACCCACAGCGCGGTGATATGCCACTTGTTCCAGGTGCGCTCGTGCACCTTGGTCGGGGCGATGTCGTGGTTATAGCGCGGACTGTCGAGTACGTCGGGGCCAGCGGCCAGTTCGTACAAGCCATCGCGTTCGGTCACTTGCGATCTGCTCTGTTGCATACGGCCTCTCCAGGAATTGTTCTGATTGTTCGCTCATCAGGCTAAGCCGATGGCCGGAGTATTTTTACGTCTCAGCACCGGCCAGCGTGATAACGGCGACAATCAATAAGCGTGCCGAAAGCCTCACACACGCACTGAAAATCCCCGAAAAAACGCGCCAACCATCTGATTATTAACAGTTCTATAGAATCTATCGCCCTCCTCGGGGGACTCTCGTCGGCTTGCCACATAGGTGACCAGACAAGCCTGTCTTTATGGTCAGGATTCAAACTGGTGCAGGCAAACTTTCTTCCGTCAGCCGGAGCCGCTCACAGGCCGCACTCAACCGGCTGATTTTCCATAGGAAATCTTGACCATATTTGGTTCTTGTCAAGTGCGTCAAAATGATTATGGCGTGCACCATTTTGCTTTTTTATATATTTTTATGTTTGTTTTCAACACGTTAAAACAAAATACGTTCGTTAAAAAATATTCTTGATCAATCGTTTGGTAGCGACTAGATTCAATTCCTGTCAGGCGTGACAGGAATAAAACCTCTCGCCTGGCAGGTCATAACACCAAGAACCGGCATGCACCGGTCAGCCCGAGAGGAACTCGCTATGTCGCTGTTGATCCGTGGCGCCACCCTGGTCACCCATGAGGAAAGCTACCGCGCCGATGTGCTCTGCGCCGACGGTCTGATCCAGGCCATCGGCGACAACCTCGACGCCCCGACCGGCTGCCAGGTGCTCGACGGCAGCGGCCAGTATCTGATGCCCGGCGGCATCGACCCGCACACCCATATGCAATTGCCCTTCATGGGTACGGTGGCCAGCGAGGATTTCTTCAGCGGCACCGCCGCGGGTCTTGCCGGTGGCACCACCTCGATCATCGATTTCGTCATCCCCAACCCGCAGCAGTCGCTGCTCGAGGCCTTTCACACCTGGCGCGGCTGGGCGGAGAAGTCCGCGTCCGACTATGGCTTCCATGTCGCCATCACTTGGTGGAGCGAGCAGGTCGCCGCCGAGATGGGCGAGCTGGTGGAGAAATTCGGGGTCAACAGTTTCAAGCACTTCATGGCCTACAAGAACGCCATCATGGCCGCCGACGACACCCTGGTCGCCAGCTTCGAGCGCTGCCTGCAGCTGGGCGCAGTGCCCACCGTGCACGCGGAGAACGGCGAACTGGTCTACCACCTGCAGAACAAACTGCTGGCCCAGGGCATGACCGGGCCGGAGGCGCACCCGCTGTCGCGGCCCTCGCAGGTCGAAGGCGAGGCCGCCAGTCGCGCCATTCGCATCGCCGAAACCTTGGGTACGCCGCTGTACCTGGTGCACGTCTCGACCAAGGAAGCCCTGGATGAAATCACCTACGCCCGTGCCAAGGGCCAGCCGGTGTACGGCGAGGTGCTGGCCGGCCATCTGCTGCTGGACGACAGCGTCTACCGCCACCCGGACTGGCAGACCGCCGCCGGCTATGTGATGAGCCCGCCGTTCCGCCCGCGCGGGCACCAGGAGGCACTGTGGCGCGGCCTGCAATCGGGCAACCTGCACACCACCGCCACCGACCACTGCTGCTTCTGCGCCGACCAGAAAGCCGCCGGACGCGACGATTTCAGCAAGATCCCCAACGGCACCGCCGGCATCGAAGACCGCATGGCCGTGCTGTGGGATGAAGGGGTGAACAGCGGCAAGTTGACGATCCACGACTTCGTCGCGCTGACCAGCACCAACACCGCGAAAATCTTCAACCTGTTCCCGCGCAAAGGCGCGCTACGCGTCGGTGCCGATGCCGACCTGGTGCTCTGGGACCCGCAAGGCACCCGGACCATCTCGGCCAAGACCCATCACCAGCAGGTCGACTTCAACATCTTCGAAGGCAAGACCGTGCGCGGCGTGCCCAGCCACACCATCAGCCAGGGCAAGCTGGTCTGGGTCGATGGCGAGCTGCGCGCCGAACGCGGCGCCGGCCGTTACGTCGAGCGGCCAGCCTACCCGGCGGTGTTCGACCTGCTGAGCAAGCGCGCCGAGCTGAACCGGCCAATTGCCGTCGAGCGCTGAGCCAGGGACACAGAAGAACCTGTGGGAGGGGTCGGGCGGCGTTCCGCTTCAGCCGCGAAAATGTGGATAGCTCAGGAGCTGTCGCAGCTAAACCCCTCCCACAAAAAAACAACTGCAACCCATTCCACCACACCGGTCCGCAGAGACCGGACGGCCGCTTATCCGCTGTTAACTGCCCAATAAAAGCCACAAAACCGTGAGGCAATTACCGTGATAGACACCCTCAGCCATTTGCCGCGACCGCATGCCGGCGCCGCCGAACTGGCCGATCGTTTCAGCGATCTGGCCCCGCCGCTCACCGCTCGCCAGGCCGCCCTGGAAAGCGCTCGCTGCCTGTATTGCTACGACGCGCCCTGCGTCAACGCCTGCCCCAGCGAGATCGACATCCCCTCGTTTATCCGCAATATCAGCCATGAAAACGTTCAGGGTGCGGCCGAGAAGATCCTCTCGGCGAATATCCTCGGCGGCAGCTGCGCCCGCGTCTGCCCCACCGAAGTCCTTTGCCAGCAGGCCTGCGTGCGCAACAACGCCCAGGAATGCGCGCCGGTGCTGATCGGCCTGTTGCAGCGCTACGCCATCGACAACGCGCAGTTCAGCGAGCACCCGTTCCAGCGCGCCCCGGCCAGCGGCAAATGCATCGCCGTGGTCGGCGCGGGGCCGGCGGGGCTGTCCTGCGCCCATCGCCTGGCCATGCATGGTCACGAGGTGGTGATCTTCGAGGCCCGCGAGAAAGCCGGCGGGCTCAACGAATACGGCATCGCCAAGTACAAACTGGTCGACGATTTCGCCCAGCGCGAACTGGAGTTCCTCCTGCAGATCGGCGGCATCGAGATCCGCCACGGGCAAAAACTGGGCGGCGATCTCAGCCTGAGCGAACTGCACCAGCAGTTCGACGCGGTGTTCCTCGGCATCGGCCTGGCCGCCAGCAAACGCCTCGGTCTGCCGGGCGAAGACGCACCGGGCCTGCTGGCCGCCACCGATTACATCCGCGAACTACGGCAGAGCGACGACCTCTGCCAACTGCCCGTGGCCGAGCGCTGCATCGTCCTCGGTGCCGGCAATACCGCCATCGACATGGCGGTGCAGATGAGCAAGCTCGGCGCCCGCGACGTCAATCTGGTCTACCGCCGTGGCTTCGAGGAAATGGGCGCCACCGAACACGAGCAGGACATTGCCAAAGCCAATCAGGTGCGCCTGCTGACCTGGGCACAACCTGACGCCGTGCTGCTCGATGAACAGGGTCAGGTGCGCGGCATGCGCTTCGCCCGCACCCGCCTGGAAAACGGCCGCCTGCAAAGCACCGGGCAGACCTTCGAGCTGGCCGCCGACGCCATCTTCAGCGCCATCGGCCAGGCCTTCGACGGCCAGGCCCTGAGCGACCCGCTAGCCAGTGAACTGAAGCGCGAGGGCGAACGCATCTGGGTCGACGCCCAGCTGCAAACCAGCGTGCCCGGTGTGTACGCCGGCGGCGACTGCACCGCCCTCGGCCAGGATCTCACCGTGCAAGCCGTGCAGCACGGCAAGCTGGCCGCCGAGGCCATCCACTCTCATCTGATGCTCAATGTGGAGGCCGCATAAATGGCCGATCTATCCATCGAATTCGCCGGTATCAAGGCACCCAACCCGTTCTGGCTGGCCAGCGCACCGCCCACCGACAAGGCCTACAACGTAGTCCGCGCCTTCGAGGCCGGCTGGGGCGGCGTGGTGTGGAAGACCCTCGGTGAAGACCCGGCAGCGGTCAACGTATCGTCGCGCTACTCGGCGCATTTCGGGGCTAACAGGAGCGTCCTCGGGATTAATAACATCGAGCTGATCACCGACCGCTCGCTGGAAATCAACCTGCGCGAAATCACCCAGGTGAAGAAGGACTGGCCGGACCGCGCGCTGATCGTGTCCTTGATGGTGCCCTGCGTCGAGGAATCCTGGAAAGCCATCCTGCCGCTGGTGGAAGCCACCGGCTGCGACGGTATCGAACTGAACTTCGGCTGCCCCCACGGCATGCCCGAGCGCGGCATGGGCGCAGCGGTCGGCCAGGTGCCGGAATACGTGGAGATGGTCACCCGCTGGTGCAAGACCTACAGCTCGCTGCCGGTGATCGTCAAACTGACGCCGAACATCACCGACGTGCGCCTGTCCGCCCGCGCGGCCCATCGCGGCGGCGCCGATGCGGTGTCGCTGATCAACACCATCAACTCGATCACCAGCGTCGACTTGGAGCGCATGGTCGCCCACCCCATCGTCGGGACGCAGAGCACTCACGGCGGCTACTGCGGCTCGGCGGTCAAACCCATCGCCCTGAATATGGTCGCCGAGATCGCCCGCGATCCGGAAACCCGCGACCTGCCGATCTGCGGCATCGGCGGCATCGGCAGCTGGCGCGATGCGGCGGAGTTCGTGGCGCTGGGCTGCGGCGCGGTGCAGGTGTGCACGGCGGCCATGCTGCATGGCTTTCGTATCGTCGAAGAGATGAAGGACGGCCTGTCGCGCTGGATGGACAGTCAGGGCCATACCAGCCTGCAGGATTTCTCGGGCAAAGCGGTGGGCAATACCACCGACTGGAAGTACCTGGATATCAACTACCAGGTGATCGCCAAGATCGACCAGGACGCCTGCATCGGCTGCGGCCGCTGCCATATCGCCTGCGAAGACACCTCGCACCAGGCCATTGCCAGCCTGACCCAGGCCGACGGCACGCATAAGTACGAAGTGATCGACGCAGAGTGTGTGGGCTGCAACCTGTGCCAGATCACCTGCCCGGTGCAGGACTGCATCGAGATGGTGCCCCAGGACACTGGCAGGCCCTTCCTCGACTGGAACCACGACCCGCGCAATCCGTACCGCGTGGCCAGTTAACCACCGATCGCGGGCATGGCCTAGGCGTCCCCACCGCTCCTTGGCGAAACACCTAGGAGCGGGCCATGCCCGCGAAAACCAACCGATTATGGCTCCAACCCAATCCCGCGCAAGATCACACTGGTCACCGTCTGCACCGCCCGCTCGAACTGCAGGTCGGATAGCGCCTGGTGATCGTTGAGCACCCCGACCTGGTGGCTGAAGTCGGCATAGTGCTGCGTCGAGGCCCAGATCATATAGAGCAAGGCGGACGGCTCGACGGCCAGGATACGCTTGTCCTCGACCCACTGGCGGATCTTCGCCTCCTTCATCTTCGCCCAGCTGTACAAGCTGTCATCCAGGGTTTCGCCGAGCATGGGGGCGCCGTGGATGATCTCGTCGGCCCAGACCTTGGAGCCATGGGCGCGGGTGCGCGAGTGGTTCATCTTGGCGCGGATATAGGTGCTGAGCACCACCCGCGGATCGTCGTACATCTCGAAGCACAGCGCATCCTGCTTCCACACCTCGAGCAGGCCGAGCAGCACCGCGCGGTAGAGGTCGTCCTTGGTGCTGAAGTAGTAGTGCAGGTTGGAGCGCGGCAGCCCGACCAGTTCGGCGATGTCGCCCATGGCAGTGCCGCCATAGCCCTTCTCGGCGAAGACCTGTTCGGCGGCCAGAAGGATTTTGTCGACGTTGCGCCGACGAATCTCGCTCTTGTGATTGCCCATGTTCGGTCCATTGCGGCGGAATGGGCCAAGGCTACCACCCAGTTCCATCGCGAGCGACGGAAAGCCTTGGGCTTGGCGCCCGGCATCGCTATAATCGCCAGGTTTCACCCGACTGGCACAGCCCGGTCGTTCCCGCCACCTGTCCGAGGGGCGCTGCAGCAAACCCTGCTCTTCAGGGTTTTGTCAGGCTCGGATGGGGCGTTAACCATACGCATCAACGGCGCCCATTCGACACAAACGAATGGAGAACTCATTTATGAGCGCTGTACTGATGCCTGCCGATTTTACCGACTTCAAGGTCGCCGACATTTCCCTGGCCGCCTGGGGCCGCCGCGAAATCATCATCGCCGAATCGGAAATGCCCGCCCTGATGGGCATGCGCCGCAAGTATGCCGCCGAGCAACCGCTCAAGGGCGCAAAGATCATCGGCTGCATCCACATGACCATCCAGACCGCCGTGCTGATCGAGACCCTGATTGCCCTGGGCGCCGAAGTGCGCTGGTCGTCCTGCAACATCTTCTCCACCCAGGATCAGGCCGCCGCGGCCATCGCCGCCGCCGGCATCCCGGTGTTCGCCTGGAAAGGTGAGACTGAAGCCGAATACGAATGGTGCATCGAGCAGACCATCCTCAAGGACGGTCAGCCGTGGGACGCCAACATGATCCTCGATGACGGCGGCGACCTGACCGAGATCCTGCATAACAGATACCCGGCTATGCTCGACAAGATGCATGGCGTCACCGAAGAAACCACCACCGGCGTGCACCGCCTGCTCGACATGCTCAAGGCCGGTACCCTGAAAGTCCCGGCGATCAACGTCAATGACTCGGTGACCAAGAGCAAGAACGACAACAAGTACGGCTGCCGCCACAGCCTCAACGACGCGATCAAGCGCGGCACCGACCACTTGCTGTCCGGCAAGCAGGCGCTGGTGATCGGCTACGGCGACGTGGGCAAGGGTTCGGCGCAATCGCTGCGCCAGGAAGGCATGATCGTCAAGGTCAGCGAAGTCGACCCGATCTGCGCCATGCAGGCGTGCATGGACGGCTTCGAACTGGTTTCGCCATTTATCGATGGCATCAACGACGGCACTGACGCCAGCATCGACGCGGCCCTGCTGGGCAGGATCGACCTGATCGTCACCACCACCGGCAACGTCAATGTCTGCGACGCCAATATGCTCACCGCCCTGAAGAAGCGCGCCGTGGTGTGCAACATCGGTCACTTCGACAACGAAATCGACACCGCCTTCATGCGCAAGAACTGGGCCTGGGAAGAGGTCAAGCCGCAGGTGCACAAGATCCACCGTACCGGTCCCGGCAGCTTCGATGCGCACAACGACGACTACCTGATCCTGCTGGCCGAAGGCCGCCTGGTCAACCTGGGCAACGCCACCGGCCACCCAAGCCGGATCATGGACGGCTCCTTCGCCAACCAGGTGCTGGCGCAGATCTTCCTGTTCGGCCAGAAGTACGCCGACCTGAGCCCCGCGCAAAAAGCCGAACGCCTGACCGTGGAAGTGCTGCCGAAGAAACTCGACGAAGAAGTGGCGCTGGAGATGGTCAAGGGCTTCGGCGGCGTGGTCACCCAGCTGACCAAGCAGCAGGCGGAGTACATCGGCGTCACCCAGGAAGGCCCGTTCAAACCGGACGCCTATCGTTACTAAGTAGCCCGCAGGGTGGGTTACGCGCCGCACAGAAACCGTTGCGAGCCTTGGCTCAAGCGGCCTGCGGCGCAGGCCCACCCTACGCTTGAAGGGAACCTTCTATGTCTCAAGAACGCCGTTACAGCTTCGAGTTCTTCCCCGCCAAGACCGAAGCCGGGCATGAAAAACTGCTGAACACCGCGCGCCAGCTGGCCGCCTACAATCCGGACTTTTTCTCCTGCACCTACGGTGCCGGTGGCTCGACCCGCGACCGCACCCTGAATACCGTGCTGCAGCTGAATAACGATGTCGGCGTGAGCACTGCGCCACACCTGTCCTGCGTCGGCGACTCCAAGGCCGAGCTGCGCGAGCTGCTCAACCTGTACAAGAACGCCGGTATCGAGCGCATCGTCGCCCTGCGTGGCGACCTGCCATCCGGCATGGGTATGGCCAGCGGCGAGCTGCGCTACGCCAACGAGCTGGTCGGCTTTATCCGTGAAGAGACCGGCGATCACTTCCACATCGAAATCGCCGCCTACCCGGAGATGCATCCGCAGGCGCGCAACTTCGAGGACGACATCGCCAATTTCGTGCGCAAGGCCAAGGCCGGCGCCAGCAGCGCGATCACCCAGTACTTCTTCAACGCCGACAGCTACTTCTACTTCGTTGAGCGGGTACGCAAGCTTGGCGTGGATATCCCGGTGGTGCCGGGGATCATGCCGATCACCAACTACAGCAAGCTGGCACGCTTCTCCGACGCCTGCGGCGCCGAGATCCCGCGCTGGGTACGCAAGCAGCTGGAGGCCTACGGCGACGACAGCGACAGCATCCGCGCCTACGGCGAGCAGGTGATCAGCGAAATGTGCGAACGCCTGTTGCAGGGAGGCGCCCCGGGCCTGCACTTCTACAGCATGAACCTGGCAGAACCGAGTCTGGCCATCTGGAACAACCTCAAACTGCCGCGCTGACAGCTGCGCCGGGCATTTGCGCATGACGCCTCTGGCGGCAGGCGGGGCACTTGCCAGATCCCCGGCCCACGCTCCGCAGCCTGTTAGGCTGATGACCAATGCGACCAGCCCCTGCAGCATCGTCAGGCCAGGGTCACCACTGCCGCACAGCCGACACCACCATTCGACCGCGCGCTTGCCATGTACGGCTTGAGCGGAATGACAACCATGGAGCGCCGCAATGGCCACAAGAAAAACCACCAACGCCACCGTGACCCCCAAGGGCAGCCTGGAAACCCTGTCGCAGCGCGAGGTGCAACAACTGCGCGAGACCGGCTCCGGCAGCGTCTACGCGCTGTTCCGCCAATGCGCCCTGGCGATCCTCAACACCGGCTCGCACAGCGACAACGCCAAGACCATCCTGGAAGCCTACCCGGACTTCGAGATCCTCATCCATCAACAGGATCGCGGCATCCGCCTGGAGCTGCGCAACGCGCCGGCCGACGCCTTCGTCGACGGCGAAATGATCGCCAGCACCCGGGAAATGCTGTTCAGCGCCCTGCGCGATATCGTCTATACGCAGAGCGAACTGGAAAACAAGCGGGTGGACTTCAGCAGCTCGAAGGGCATCACCGACTATGTCTTTCACCTGCTGCGCAACGCCCGCACCCTGCGCGCCGGCGTGGAGCCGAAAATAGTGGTGTGCTGGGGCGGCCACTCGATCAGCACCGAAGAATACAAATACACCAAGGTCGTCGGCCATGAACTGGGCCTGCGCGGCCTGGACATCTGCACCGGCTGCGGCCCCGGGGTGATGAAGGGGCCGATGAAAGGCGCGACCATCTCCCACGCCAAACAGCGCATTGTCGGCGGGCGCTACCTGGGGCTGACCGAGCCGGGCATCATCGCCGCCGAAGCACCCAACCCGATCGTCAACGAACTGGTGATCCTGCCGGATATCGAGAAGCGCCTGGAGGCCTTCGTCCGCGTAGGCCATGGCATCATCATCTTCCCCGGCGGCGCCGGCACCGCCGAAGAACTGCTGTATTTCCTCGGCATCCTGATGCACCCGGCCAACCAGGACCTGCCCTTCCCGCTGATCATGACCGGGCCGAAGAAAGCCGCGCCCTACATCGAGCAGCTGCATGAGTTCATCGGCGCCACCCTCGGCCCCGAAGCGCAGCAGCGCTGCAAAATCATCATCAATGACCCGAGCCAGGTGGCCCGGGAGATGGCGCAAGGCATCCATGAGGTCACGCAGTACCGGCGCAAGCAGAATGACGCCTTCCACTTCAACTGGTTGCTGACGATCGACGAGCACTTCCAGCACCCCTTCGAGCCGACCCACGAGAACATGGCCAGCCTCAAGCTGACCCGCAACCAGCCGGTGCATGAGCTGGCCGCGCATTTGCGCCGCGCGTTCTCCGGCATTGTCGCCGGCAACGTCAAAGACCAGGGCATCCGCCGCATCGAACAGCACGGCCCCTACGAGATCACCGGCGACCAGGACATCATGCAGCCGCTGGATCGCCTGCTGCAGGCTTTCGTCGACCAGCACCGCATGAAGCTGCCGGGCAACACGGCCTACGTGCCCTGCTACAAACTGGTGACCTGAACAGGTTCATCGCGCCCTCCCCGGAAGGCGCGATGCCCCCTGGTTTTGTGAACTCACCACGCGAATAAGACCATTGGACCGCTTTTCAGCGTCGCGCGGCCCGCGTAGTCTGGCTCAATGCCATTATTCCACCGCCAATTAATCGCCACCCTGCTGTTCGCCTGCCTGAGCCTCGCGGCCCCGGGTCAGCCGCTGCGCATTGTCAGCGAAGCCTGGCCACCCTACATCCATGAAGATAACGGCGTACTGCGCGGCCTCGATTACGAAGCCGCGCAGACCGTCCTGCAACGCCTGGGCGTCGAGGTCGAATGGCAACTGCTGCCGTGGCGCCGCTGCCTGATGGCAATGGAACAGGGCCAGGCCGACGGCATCCTGGGCATCTTCCGCACACCCGAGCGCGAAGCCTCGATGCTGTTTGCCCGCGAACCGCTGTCGCAGGTCGAGCTCGTCCTGTTCTACGCCAAGGCCAACCCCCATCCATTCCATCGTCTCGCCGATTTGCATGGCCTGAAAATCGGCGTCTCCGCCGGCTACTGGTACAGCGACCGGGCCTTTCGTGAATCCACCCTGTTCACCCGCGAGCCGGCCCCCAGCCACGCGGCCAACTTCGGCAAGCTGGTGCGCAAACGGGTCGATCTGGTGATCAACGACCGCCGTGGCGGCCACTTCGTCCTGGCACAGACAGGCCTGGACAAACATGTCCGCCAGCACCCCCGGGTAGTCAGTCGCGACCGGCTGTACCTGGCGCTGCGCCGCAATGCCGGGCTTGAAGCGCTGGCCCGACGCTTCGCCAACGAACTGCGCAGGTTCAAGCGCGAGCCGGCCTACGCAGCCCTGCAAGCACGCTACAAAACCCCGGCTCACGCCCGGCTCGCGGCCCACCCAGCAAACCAGACGGCAAACCATTAAGCAGGTGAACGCTGCGCAAGGGCGCAGCTCTGTTATACTCCGACCTTCCCGCCAGGCTTGCGCCCGGATGCTAGTCCCCAGAGACCAGCAGTACCGGACGGGATTGCGCCCCCCAAACGCGATTCAAGTCAGGCAATACACCCCATAGGGCCTCGCCCTCACTAGACAGGATTACTCATGTCCTTTGCCTCCCTCGGTCTCTCCGAGGCTTTAGTCCGCGCCATCGAGGCAGCGGGCTACACCCAGCCCACCCCAGTGCAACAGCGGGCCATTCCCGCCGTGTTGCAAGGCCGCGACCTGATGGTTGCCGCCCAGACCGGGACGGGTAAAACCGGCGGCTTCGCCTTGCCGATCCTCGAACTGCTGTTCCCCAACGGTCATCCGGATCGCGAGCACCGTCACGGCCCGAAACAACCGCGCGTACTGGTGTTGACCCCCACCCGCGAACTGGCTGCCCAGGTCCACCAGAGCTTCAAGGTCTATGCCCGTGACCTGAAATTCGTCAGCACCTGCATCTTCGGCGGCGTCGGCATGAACCCCCAGGTGCAAGCCATGGCCAAGGGCGTCGACGTCCTGGTGGCCTGCCCCGGCCGTCTGCTCGACCTGGCCGGCCAGCGCGCCGTGGATTTGTCCCACGTGGAAATCCTGGTGCTGGACGAAGCCGACCGCATGCTCGACATGGGCTTCGTGCATGACGTGAAGAAGGTCCTCGCACGCCTGCCGAGCAAACGGCAGAACCTGCTGTTCTCGGCGACCTTCTCCAAGGACATCACCGACCTCGCCGGCAAGCTGCTGCATAACCCCGAGCGCATCGAGGTCACGCCGCCGAACACCACGGTCGAGCGCATCGAACAGCGCGTGTACCGCCTGCAGGCCAGCCACAAGCGCGCCCTGCTCGCCCACCTGATCAGCGCCGGCGCCTGGGAACAGGTGCTGGTGTTCACCCGCACCAAGCACGGTGCCAACCGCCTGGCCGAGTACCTTGACAAGCACGGCCTGGCGTCCGTGGCGATCCATGGCAACAAGAGCCAGAATGCCCGCACCAAGGCCCTGGCCGACTTCAAGGCCGGTAACGTACGGATCATGGTCGCCACCGACATCGCCGCCCGCGGCCTGGACATCGACCAGTTGCCCCATGTGGTCAACTTCGAATTGCCGAATATCGAGGAAGACTACGTCCACCGCATCGGTCGCACGGGCCGCGCCGGCCGTAGCGGTGAGGCGATCTCGCTGGTCGCGCCCGATGAAGAAAAACTGCTCAAGGGCATCGAGCGGATGACCAAGCAGAAGATCGCCGACGGCGACCTGCTCGGTTTCGACGCCAGCACGGTCGAGGCCGAGCGCCCGGAAGTGCGCGAGCCGCAGAAACCACGCCAGCCCCGCGGTGCCAAGCCCGCAGGCGAACGCCACGGCGGCGGTCGCAAGGACAAGGGCAAGGACAGCGGCAAGGCCAAGCCTCAGGCCGCCCGTTCGCAGCAGCCACGCACGGCGCAGACCGGTCGCGCCGCCGCGCCGGCAGTACCTGCCCTGCCGCCGGATAGGGCACCGGATGAATTCCGCGACGACGAAATCGATAACTTCGGTAATCGGGCCGACTATGTCAGTCCGAACCAGAACAACAAGCAGCAGAACCGTGGCCGTCGGCCCGGTGCGCCTGCAGCAGCAAGCGGCCCCAGCGCCAGCAATGGCGTCGGCCAAGCTCCACGCCCAGCCAGCAAAGGTCCACGCAGCAATTCGGCCGGCAGTGCTGCTGGCGGTCGCCGTCAGGGCTCCGGCAGTGCTGGCGGTGCTGGCGGCCAGGGCCGCAATGGCGCCGGCCGTGCGCGGCCACCGCGTGACACCCGCACCACCTCGCTTAATCGCGACGAGCTGCCACGCCAGGAAGCGGCAGTGAAAAGCCCACGCGATAAGCAGCCGGTAATCGTGCACAAGGGTTCGCGGCTCGACCGCTTCCCGACGCCCGAGCAGCTCGACGAATTGGCCAACAACAGCCGACCGAGAACTGAGAAGCCCGCCCTGCTGACGCGCAATCGCGAAGAGTGATTGTCAGCTAAGCGCATACGAAAACGCCGCCCCCAGGGGCGGCGTTTTCGTTTTAGATCGCAGGCTGGGCTGGGCCAGGCGAAGCCCAACACGGCCGGGTATCGCAGCGCCTAGCCTACGCCGCCCGCCCCATCCTTACTTGCGCACGCCTTCTACCGAGATGATCAGCTCGACTTCCGAGGACGCCGGGCCGAGATCCTTCTCGATGGCGAAATCTTTCAGCTTGAGCATGGTGCTGCCGGCAAACCCGGCGCGGTAACCGCCCCACGGATCATCGCCCTGACCAATGAACGTGGCGGCGATCACCACCGGTTTGGTCACGCCATTGAGTGTCAGGTTGCCGGTGATGTCGGCCGTGCCTTCGCCGGTGGACTTCACCGACGTGGACTCGAAGGTCGCCGTCGGATGTTCGCTGACGTTGAGGAAATCGCCGCTGCGGATGTGCTTGTCGCGCTCGGCATTATTGGTGTCGACGCTCTGAGTCTTGAGGGTGACATTGACCTTGCTGGCTTCCGGGTTCTTGTCGTCGAAGCTGAAGCCTCCATCGAACTCCTTGAAAGTGCCGTACAGCCAGCTGTAGCCCAGGTGGCTGATCTTGAAATTGACGAAAGCGTGCTGCCCTTCAGTGTCGATGACGTAATCGGCGGCCGTGGCATGGCCAGCGCCGAGCAGAGCGGAACCGAGAGCCAGGGCGGCGAGGGTTTTCTTCAACATGGGCGTTCTCCTTGTGAGGTTGGGTAAATCGGCACGCGGGTCATTCCACGCACCAGAAAGGCAGTCAGCGACCAAACATGCGAGTCAGCGTGCGGTCACGGTCGACAAAGTGATGTTTCAGGGCGGCCAGGGCGTGGATACCGGCAAAAATCACCAGGGCCCAACTGAGGTATTCATGCACCAGGCCGGCCACATCTTCCTGATTGGGGATGCTGGTGATGGTCGCCGGCACCTCGAACAGACCGAATACCCCGATACCCCGGCCGTCGGCGGTGGAAATCAGATAGCCGGACACCATCAACACGAACAAGCCCAGATAGAGAAAGGCGTGACCGAACCGGGCGCCCAGGCGGGTTAGCCGATCATGGCTGGGCAAGCTGACCGGCGGCGGACTGAGCAGGCGCCAGAGCATGCGCCCGAGCATCACCACGAACAGCAGGATGCCAATGCTCTTGTGCAGGTCCGGCGCGGTTTTATACCAGCTGCTGTAGTAGTCCAGGCCAACCATCCAGTAACCCAGACCAAACAGGCCAAAGACCACCACCGCCACCAGCCAATGCAAGGCAATGCTGATCAAGCCGTAATGTGAGGGAGTGTTGCGCCACTGCATCGGTAAGGCTCCGCACAGAAAGTTCGCTAAAAAAATGATCAGGCAAGGGTAGCCGTAAATCTATCGATTAAAAGCGGAATTTTTCGCTTTGAAATATCGAGAAATACGATGTGTAAACCTGGAATTTTTCCCCGATGGAATTGGTTGGCCCGACCTGCCGGAAGTTCAGTAAATGCCTACCAGCGGTATCCCGGCGCGGATAATCGGCGCTACCGCGATCACCGCTCCGGCCGGCCGTGGCGCCCATGAGCAGGCAGGCATCTGATAGGCTTGGCGCAGATGATCAAGAGAGCCGAGGGTCTGTTCCCGTTTCATCGCGAACCGCGTTGCAGCGAGAAATGGCCCCCGGTTAGGCGCAGGACGCAGGTAATGCGTCGCTCCCTTGCCAAGTCCTGCAACAACAGCGGGGGCCATGTCCCGCGCAGCCCTGCGAATTGAAACGGGAACAGACCCTAGATGAGCCTGAACGACCACTGGATGCAGCGCGACCTGAATGTGCTCTGGCATCCCTGTACCCAGATGAAAGACCACGAACAACTGCCCCTGGTGCCGATCAAACGCGGTGAAGGGGTATGGCTGGAAGACTTCGACGGCAAGCGCTACATCGACGCGGTCAGCTCCTGGTGGGTCAATGTGTTCGGCCACGCCAACCCGCGGATCAACCAGCGCATCAAGGACCAGGTCGACCAACTGGAACACGTGATCCTCGCCGGCTTCAGCCATCAGCCGGTGATCGAGCTGTCCGAGCGCCTGGTCAAGCTGACCCCGGCCGGACTCGACCGGGTGTTCTATGCAGACAACGGCTCATCCTGTATCGAAGTTGCGCTGAAGATGAGCTTTCACTACTGGCTGAACGTCGGCAAGCCCGAGAAGAAGCGCTTCGTCACCCTGACCAACAGCTACCACGGCGAAACCATCGCGGCCATGTCGGTTGGCGATGTCGCGCTGTTCACCGACACCTACAAGGCGCTGTTGCTGGACACCATCAAGGTGCCCAGCCCGGACTGCTATTTGCGCCCCGACGGCATGAGCTGGGAAGCCCACTCGCGGGCCATGTTCGCCCACATGGAACAGACCCTGGCCGAGCACGGCCATGAGGTGGCGGCGGTGATCGTCGAGCCGTTGATCCAGGGCGCCGGCGGTATGCGCATGTACCACCCGGTCTACCTCAGGCTGCTGCGCGAGGCCTGCGACCGCTATGGCGTGCACCTGATCCACGACGAGATCGCCGTCGGCTTCGGTCGCACCGGAACCATGTTCGCCTGCGAGCAGGCCGGCATCCGCCCGGACTTCCTCTGCCTGTCCAAGGCCCTGACCGGCGGCTACCTGCCGCTGGCCGCCTGCCTGACCACCGACACCATCTACCAGGCGTTCTACGACGACTACAACACCCTGCGTGCCTTTCTCCATTCGCACAGCTACACCGGCAATCCGCTGGCCTGTGCCGCGGCGCTGGCGACCCTGGACATCTTCGAGCAGGACAACGTCATCGAGGCCAACAAGGCCCTGGCCGCGCGCATGGCCAGCGCCACCGCGCACCTGGTCGATCACCCGCACGTTGCCGAGGTGCGCCAGACCGGCATGGCCCTGGCCATCGAAATGGTCCAGGACAAGGCGAGCAAGACCGCCTACCCCTGGCAGGAACGGCGCGGCCTCAAGGTTTACCAGCATGCCCTGCAACGGGGCGCCCTGCTGCGCCCGCTGGGCAGCGTGGTGTATTTCCTGCCGCCCTACGTGATCACCGAGGAGCAGATCGATTTCCTCGCCGAGGTCGCCAGCGAAGGCATCGATATCGCCACGCGCAACTCGGTCAGCGTGGCCGTGGGCAATACCCAGTATCCGGACTTTCGCGATCCGGGTTGACGACATGAGTCGTGGACGCTTCACCCATCCACCATTGCGATATTGCGGTGGATGAAAAGAGCGTCATCCACCCTACGGAAACCGGTGCGCACAGCGCACCCTACGGCTAGAATTTGCGCCTTTGCTTCAGGTTCGCCCCTATGCGCCTATCCCGCTTCTTTATCGACGCCCCGCTCTCTCTCGGCCAGCATCAGTTGCCGGAAACCCAGGCCCACTACATCGGCCGCGTGCTGCGCCATGCGGCCGGCGATGCCGTGCAATTGTTCGACGGCAGCGGCAACGAGTTTCTCGGCGAACTGATTGAAGTCGGAAAGAAGAACGTGCGCGTCGAATTGCGTGAAACCTTCGCCGGTCTGGCCGAATCGCCGCTGCATATCCACCTGGGCCAGGGCCTGTCGCGCGGCGAGCGGATGGACTGGGCGATCCAGAAGGCCAGCGAACTGGGGGCCAATGCCATCACCCCGATTGTCAGCGAGCGCTGCGAGGTGCGCCTGAAGGACGAGCGTGCCGACAAGCGCATGGCCCATTGGCGCCAGGTGGCGATCAGTGCCTGCGAACAATGCGGCCGCTCGGTGATTCCGCTCATTCACCCGCCGCTCGGCCTGAGCGACTGGCTCGGCCAGGTCGAGGCGGAGTTGAAACTGGTGCTGCATCCGGTTGCCGAGCCACTGGCCAGTCACGGCAAACCGCAATCGCTGGCCTTTCTGATCGGCCCGGAAGGCGGCCTGGCGGATGCCGAAGTGACGCAAGCAAAAAATGCCGGCTTCAACGCCGCACGCCTGGGACCACGGGTACTGCGCACGGAAACCGCACCGGTGGTGGCGCTGAGCGTCGCGCAGCAGCTGTGGGGGGACTTCTAAAAACTGCTCACAGGGCGTTGTTAACCCAGGATCAGCAACGCAGGTAGTTTTTCAACAGCCCGTGGCGCAGCGGCAGCCCGCCGGAGCTGTGTCGTACTGGTGATCGACGGCGCACTGCCTGGTCCGGGCGGCGGTCCGATCGGAGCGCAGCGACAACCCGCCAGCTGTTGTGTCACACCGATAAACCAATGGTGCACTGCCTGCGGCGAGTGGCACCCTAAGGACGGCTCGAGGTGATGGGACGCAGTAGGCGAGTTTTTCACTCTTTCTCAGATCAACCCGGCATCCGCCAGCTTCTGCTCCAGGCCGATCAGATCGGGAATCTTCAGCACATCCTCGCCAATCACCACTGCGTCCAGCTCCAGCGGTGACAGCGGCACATCGGCGCGCAGCAGTTCGGTACCGACCTTCACCGAGCGCGGGATACCCTGGACCAGCAAGGCGATGAACTTGACCTTGGCACGCCCGCCCAGGGCGTTGATGATCGCCACGCGCGCGGCGGAACCGACCTGCGCCTGACCACCGGAGGCCGCCTCGAACGACAACAGCGGCAGGCTCAGGTCACGCCAAGCAACCTGACCGAGAAACCAGGCCGGCATTCCAGGACTGACTTGCGGCGTACGATAGGCAACCAGTTCGGCGACGGCTACGTTGGGCAACAACAGACTGCGGTCGGCCAGCGGCACCAACAGGGCGGTCAGGCTGTTGACGGTATTCGGGGTGGCTACGACTTGGCTCATGAAAAGGCTATGCCCCAGTTGTCTGTTGTATGGGTTGAAGCTCTTCGGCTTCACGGCATTGCTCGGCCAGATGACTGACCAGCCCTGCGGCCAGCTCTCGAGGGTCGCCGCTGAAGCTGCTGTAACCGCCCTCGCGCAGGCTCTCCGGCATGCTCGGGCAGACGCAACTGTCGCCACGCTGGGTCCAGATGGCCCCACCCTGACGCCGCACATACGCGGCCGCCGCAGAGCCGTCACTGCCCATGCCACTGAACGCAATGACGCCGCAAAGCCCGGCAAAATGCTGGGCAAGATTGAGCATCATCTGATCGATCGACGGACTGTAGGGTTCTGGCCAGGCGCGCTCGCTGATCTGCATGGCGCCTTCGTCGCTGAAACCCAGCTCACGACTGATCGGCACCACCACCACCTCGCCACAACGTAGCGCATCGCCGTGACGCGCCGGATTGACGCGCCATTGGCTATGCCGACCAACCGCCTGCGGCAGCGCCGACTCGAAACTGGGGTCGATATGCTGGGCATAGACGAAAGCCACCGGCAAACCGCCAGGCAGGGCGTCGAGGAACGCCTTGACCGCCGCCGGACCGCCGAGTGAGGCGGCCAGCAACCAGACCTGTCGCGCCGGCTCCCCGACCACCAGCGGCGTATCCGCGAGCACCTGGGGCAAGTCCAGACGCGCTGGCCGCTGCGCCTCGGCCAGTAACGCCTGCAGGCTGGGCCCAACCGCTTGCGAGGGGTCGCCGATCAGCTTCTTCAGCTTGCCAAACAGACGACGCTCCCAACGCGGATAATTTTCCGAATGCCGTTCCGGGGCATGTCCTTCGCCAAACAGAATAGGCGCGCTGGCGTTTTCCATCAGGTCGTCGACCAGCGGAAGATCCTCGGACTGGGCCAGGTCGACCAGCCACAGATCGGTCTCGCAGGCTGCCAGGGTCGCCTCGTCCAGACGCGCCGGATCGCTATTGAGTACTACCTGATAGCCACTTCCGGCCAACGCCTGTTGCAGCACATGGCGCTGCAGGGCAGTGTCGGCAATGACCGCAATGCGTGCCACGCTGTTCTCCGTCATGTTGGCGTACCCGGACGGCGATCAGTCGGGCCGCGATCGGTCGGGCGGCGATCCACCAGCTTGGCAATGCTCTCGAGCAATAACGACTCCTGATAGGGTTTGCCGAGGTATTCGTTGACCCCGATGGCCAGCGCTCGCTCGCGGTGTTTCTCACCGGTACGCGAGGTAATCATGATGATCGGCAGGTCTTTCAGGTGCTCATCGTGACGCACCAGGGTCGCCACTTCGAAACCGTCCATGCGCGGCATTTCGATGTCCAGCAACATGATGTCGGGCTTGTGTTCCTGCAACTGGGAAATGGCGTCAACGCCGTCCTTGGCCGTCAATACGTTCATGCCGTTACGCTCGAGCAGACGGCTGGTGACCTTGCGTACGGTGACCGAGTCGTCCACTACCATGACCAGGGTCGGCCGATCCGCTTCGATTTCCGCGGCGCTCGCCGTGTGGCCGACCATGCGCGGGTGCAGTTGATTGAGCAGATGCGCATGCAACACGCGGATGGTGGCCAGCAGGTCGAGAATCACCACCACGCGACCGTCACCGAGAATGGTCGCCCCGGAAATGCCATGCACCCCGGCGAACTGCGGCCCGAGGCTCTTCACCACGATCTCGCGGGAACCGGCCAGGGAGTCGACCTGCACCGCCACCGCGTGTTCGCTGGAGCGCACCAGAATCACCGGTAGAGGCAGGCTCTGGCCAACCAGCTTGGGTTGCTGGCCGTTATTCAGCAGGTCGCCGAGATAACGCAACTCGTAGGCCTGACCGGCGTACTCGAAGCGCGGTGCATCCGGAGCGTAATAGGCTTCCAGCTCGTAGGGCGAAACCCGCACGATGCCTTCGATGGTGTTCAGCGGGATGGCATACAGGTCTTCGCCCGACAACACCATCAGCGCCCGGTTGACCGACACGGTGAACGGCAGGCGGATGGCGAAACGAGTTCCTTCGCCCTGCGTCGAGTCGATGCTCATGGAGCCGCCGAGTTGCTTGACCTCGGAATGCACCACGTCCATGCCGACGCCACGCCCGGAAATCTGGGTGACCGCCTCGGCGGTGGAGAAACCGGCTTCGAGGATGAACTGGAGGATTTCGTGATCGCTCAGATCCGACTCCTCGTCCATCAGACCACGCTCAATGGCCTTGCGCCGCACGGCATCGAGCCTGATCCCGCCGCCATCGTCGCTGAGGGTCAGGACGATATCGCCGCCCTCGCGGCCGAGGTTCAGGCGGATAGTGCCCTGCTCCGGCTTGCCGGCCGCGCGACGCACCTCGGCCGACTCGATGCCATGGTCGACCGCGTTGCGCAGCATATGCTCCAGCGGCGCGACAATGCGTTCGAGCACGCTACGGTCCATCTCGCCGTCGGCGTTGCCGAGGACGAACTCGACCTGCTTGCCCAGCTCGCCAGCGACCTGCCGGACGATTCGCCGCAACCGCGGGACCAGACGATCGAAGGGCACCATGCGGGTGCGCATCAAGCCTTCCTGCAGCTCGGTATTGACCCGCGCCTGTTGCAACAACAGGGTTTCCGCGTCGCGGCTGCGCATGGCCAGGGTTTCTTTCAGATCGAGCAAGTCGGAGGCCGACTCGAACAGCGCCCGCGACAGCTGCTGCAGCTGCGAGTGACGGTCCATTTCCAGCGGATCGAAATCTTCGTAACCGGCGCGCTCGGCCTCGGCCTGGTAGCGGCTGAGGATCTGCGCCTGGGTTTCGATATCCAGGCGGCGCAGCTGATCGCGCACCCGGTCGATGGTCGCTTCCATCTCGCTCAGGGTGAAACCGAAATCGCTGACCTGCTGCTCGACCCGACCGCGAAAGATCGAGGTCTCACCGGCCAGGTTGACCAGACCTTCGAGCAGTTCGGCCGGTACCTTGACCAGCTCCTGCGGAGCGCGGCGGGCGGCGGCTTCCTGCGCAGCCTCTTGGGCACGGCGAACGAACGGCAGAACTTTGGCCACCAGTTCGCGAGCCGGCAGGTCGCTGGCCGCGACTATAGGCGCCGCCAGGCCGGACACTTGTGCAACGGTCGGTGCGACAACCGCCGCACTGTCTTCCGCGGCGAGACTGGTTTGCAGGCGCTGGCGCAATTGATCGAGTTCTTTCTGCAGGCCCTCGAAACCCGATTGCACATCGAGGAACAGGCTTTCCGGCCAAGGCGCGCCTTGCAGCAGGGCCTCGCTCAGGTGTGACTCCAGGTCATGGGTCAGGTTGCCCAAGCGGTTCTGCCCGGCCAGCCGAGCGCCACCCTTGAGGGTATGCAGGACGCGCAACATGTCATCGACCGCAGCACTATCGTCGCGACGCTCGTCCCAGCGACCCATGGCCGCTTCCATCGCTTCCAGCAGTTCGTCGGCCTCTTCCAGGAAGATGTCGAGGATATCCGACTCGTCATCGTCCTGACTTTCCACTACCGCCTTGAGCTGCACGGCAGACGGCATGCTCAGTTGTTGGTCCGGGTTGGCGCGAAACAGCTTGATCGTCTCGATCAGCGCATCGCCGCTGGCTACCGTGCGTTTGCCCCGCACCGCGTCGAGCATCTCGGCCAGACGGTCGTGGCAAGCCTGGAGCAGGCCGAACAGCTCCCGGCTAGGGCGCAGGCGACCATCACCGAGGCCTTCGTAAAGAAATTCGAGTTCATGGGCGAGGTCGCCGACCTCGCGGACTTCCGCCATGCGCGCGCCACCCTTGAGGGTGTGCAGGTCGCGTTGCAGAGATTCCAGTTCGAGGCTGTTGTCGACGTCGTCCATCCAGCGCTGCAGGGCCGCGCCGGAGCTGTCGATAATGTCGAAGCCCTCCTCGAGGAAGATATCCACCAGTTCCTGATCGGGCCCGTCCTCGCGCTCAAGTGCCGCTGGTTGCACGAATGCCTCCGACGGAGGATCCAGGTCGGTCGGAACCAACTCCGCAGGCGCTGCGGCGAGAGCCGGCTGCGGCTCCTCGGCCGGCAGACTCGGCTCGATCTCGTCTTCGACTTGCGGCAACAGCGACACTGGCGGCAGCTCGCTGCCATTGTCCTCCAACTCGGCTTCGGCTTCGGCTTCGGCTTCGGCTTCGGCTTCGGGATCAGTCTCCGGGGCCGTGGCCGCGGCTGACAAGCTCTGTGCACCTCCACCCTGGCGGAAGCAACGAATCGCCTCGATCAGTTCGTCCGGCTGCTGCAACTCGGACTGGCTTTGCAGCTGCTCCAGCAACACGGCCAAGCAGTCATGGCTGTGCTGCAGCAGCGCAACGAGCGCCGGGGAATGGCTGAAGCGCCGATCCACCAGGCCTTCGTACAAGGACTCCAGCTCATGGGCGAGGTCGCCAATCGGACGGATTTCGGCCATCCGTGCGCCGCCCTTGAGGGTGTGCAAATCACGTTGCAGGGACGATAGCGCGGCCTTGCTGTCCGGTTCGGCACGCCAGCGCTGCAACGCCTGACCTGCACTCTCCAGAATGTCGACGGCTTCCTCGAGAAAGATCTCGACCATTTCGGCGTCGAGCGCCTCATTACTCAGCGCCTCATTAGGGGATGACGGCGCAGCAGGTGCCGACTCGGTCATGAAGACGGCGTCTTCATCGACCTGCACCTCGGCTTCCGTTGCAACCTCGCCCTCACTTTCGCCCGGCCAACGGGCGTGCTCGAGCGCCGCGGTGGCGGCATCCAGTTCGACGATATCCAGCCCCGCCTGACCTTCCGCGGACAACAGTGCCAGCGCACGCGGATCCAGCGCCTCAGCGAGCAGGCTGCGCAACGCCTCGACCCGCGCAGGCTCGGCACTGACCTGCAAACCGGCGGCGACCTGATCCATCATGCTGATCAGTGCTTCATGCGCCTGTTCGGCCTCGCTGAAGAAGCGCTCGCTGACCGCCAGGCTGCCTTCTTCCACCGCCCCATAAAGGTCGAGCAGGGCTTCACAGAGTTCATCGATCTGCGGCAATTCGGCCATTTCCGCGCCGCGCCCCAGGGTCGTCAGCTCGTCGAGCAGGGCACTCAGTTCCTGACGCTCGGACGGGTGCTCACGCCAGCGCTGCAGCAAAGCCTCGGCATCCAGCAGGATATCCATGCCCTCGGCGAGGAAGATGCCGATCAGCTGCGGGTCGCGGGTCTCGCCCTGCTCGCTCTGGCGACTGCTTTGCGCGGCGGCGAGGCGATCCTGATGCAGTTTGTGCGCACGTTCGAGGAATTCCGGGGCCCCGGGCAGAGGCGCCAGAGGCTGAGTCTCCAGTTGCTCCAGGCCCAGACGAAACAGTTTCTCGGCGCTGCTCAACAATTCGGCTTCGGCCAGATCCATGGGGACCAGGTTGCTTTTGAACTCCTTGACCATTTTTTCCAGCGGCGCAGCTATCTCCGCTATCGGCAGAATCCCGGCCATGTAGGCACTGCCCTTGAGGGTGTGCAAGGCACGCTGCAGGTCGTCGGTGACCGGCTGCGGCAATACCTGAGCACAATCGGCAATAAAGCCGACCAGGGTATCGAGGTGGGTTTCCGCCTCGTTACGGAAAATCTCCAACAGCTGCGGATCGAGGGGCTCGCCATTGAGCGCTTCGGCCTGTTCATCGACTGCCGTTGCGACCTCGGCTTCACCCGCAAGCGGGGCTGGCGGGGCAACCGGGGCATCGGCTGCTGCCAGGCTCCGGCCTTTCGCCAGCGCATGCGCGGTGGCGGCCAGCAGGTCGACATCGTCACGCTGACGCTGGGCCTTGGCGGAGAACTCATCGACCAGTGTCGGCATTAGCGCAACCACGTCGGCCACTACCTGCAGCACCTCGGCAGTCGGTTGAATGCTGCGATCGAGCACTCGATTGAGCAGGTTCTCGATCGACCAACCCAACTCGCCGATGACCAGCGCCCGAACCATGCGGCCACTGCCCTTGAGGGTGTGGAAGGCCCGGCGGATTTCGATCAAGGCGTCCGTGTTGCCCGTGTCGGCACACCATTGCGGGAGAAACTCGCCGATGGTTTCCAGCACTTCGCCGGCTTCTTCGACAAAAACCTCCATCAATTCTTCGTCGACCGGCTCCTCATCGGCCGGCGGTGGCAGCAAACTGGGCGGCACATCGCTGGCCGGCGGATTGATCGCCTGCAACGGCGCGGCCATGACATCGGCCAGCGACAACGGCTTGTCGGCCACCGGGGCCGGCTCATCGACGATCACCGGCGCGCCCGGCAGTTCAACCTCGGGCACACCCAGCGACGCCAGTTCCGCTTCATCCCAAGCGGCAGGGCTGTCCAGCTCGTCGAGACTCAGCTCTTCGAGCGGCATGCCGTCCAATTGCATGGCATCGCTGCTGGAGGCAGACAACGGCACTTGTGGCTCTTCGCTGAGGTCGAGGGTCGACAAGGATTCGAGTGCCGACGACTCGAACGCCAGCGCATCGGTTGCCAGCGGATCCAGGCTCCAGCCGTCATCCTCAAGCGGCTGTTCGGCCGCGGCCGCAACGGCGCCGAGCTCGGCGCTCGGCGCCTCGGGCGACGCGGATTCGACCTGCGCCTGCGGTTGCTCGGCCAGCGGATCAATCGGGTCACGAGGTGCAGTCGGCTCATCGGCCAGCACTTCGATGTCATCCAGAGGGTTGGCAAGCGGTGCAAACCCTGAATGCAGTGGTGCCACCGGATCGAGGATCGAGGGTTTTTCTTTCAGGGGATAGCCGAGACTTTCCAGACTTTCCTCGGCCACATCGAGAATCAGGTCGCCCTGGCTGCCATGGTCTTCGGCCAGGCGCTCGAGGTAGTACTCGACGCTGGTGATGGCATCGGCCAAGGTGTCCAGGCTCTGCCAGTTCGGCACGGCCTTGCGCGCCAGCAGCTGCTCCTCGATGTAGCGATTGCAGGCGGTGAGCAGCTCCGCGGCACGCGCCAGCGGAATCATGGCCAGGCCGCCACGCACCTGGGTCAGCAGCGCCGGCACACGCGCCAGGTGCTCGTGATTCCACTGCGAGGCGATGAATTCGATGATCGCGTCCTTGGCCTGTTCCAGACCATTGCGCGCCTCCTTGATCACCAGCTGGTGAATCTGCGCCACATCGGTCGTGGGCAGATGGCTCTCTTCGCGGCCACCGTCGGCGACCGGGCCGACCATGCCCGCCAGGGTCGCTTCGACGTACAGCAGCGCGCCGGCAACGTCCATCAGCACGGCATCGCTCGGCTTCTGCCGGCCAAGGGCCAGGCCGTGAACCACGTCGATCTGGTCGAGGATGACTTTGCGTGGCTGGCCGAAACCGAGCACGGCCAGGGTGTCGGCAATCTGCTTGAGCGGCGCCAGCAGGCTATCCAGCTCGGCCACCTGATTACGGTCGCTGCGCACGAACAGGTCGAGACTGTCCTTGACCCGCACCAGCTCCTCACACAGCGCGCCGACCACCGAGCGCATGGCGTCGCGATCCGGGCCGGCCAAACGGGCCCGCTCCTCATCGACGATATCGGTGTCCGGTAACGCCTCGTCAAGGCGGAACTGTTCCTTCAAGGCACTGATGCGCGGTGACTGCGCCGGCGCCTTGGCCACGTAGAACAACAGATTCTTGGTCAGCTCATCGGCGGCAGGCTGGTTGATCCCGTCGGCACCCTGTTCGAGCAGACGTTTGAGCTCTTTATCGACCTCGCGCAGCAGAGTGCGTACCGACGGACTATTGGCCACGCCACCGCAGGCCAGACCTTCGACCAGACCCGAGGCGATCTGCCACAACGGGCCAAGCGGCGCGTCTTTGCACAGCGTTTCGAGACGGCCGAAAACCCGCGCCATATAGCCCAGATTGGTCGGCAGATCCTGATTGCGAATCACCCCGACCAGGGCCACTTGCAACATCTGCCGCAGCTTGCGCAGCAATACCGGTAGCTCCGCGGTACGCAACTCGCCCAGGGAGTCGGCAGACAAGGCCGGCGCACGCACGGACATGTCCGGGGAAAACAGGCTGGTTTCCGAGAGCAGTTTCTCGCCGCGGGCAGTGCGCAGGTCGTTGAGCAGCGGCAACACCACCATGGGCAGGTCGCGGCGAGCGGTCTGGACCCGGTCGAGGTAGACCGGCAGCTGCAGGATGGCCTGCATCAGCACCTCCAGGGCTTCTCCCTGGTTGGCCACGCGACCGTCCATCAACGCCTGGGCCAGATGCTCCATTTCTTCGGCGAGCAAGGCAGCGCCGTAGAACTCCACCATTTGCAGAGTGCCGTGTACCTGGTGCACATAGGTCAGGCAGAAGCGCATGCGCGTCGAATCCTGCGGATTCTCGACGTACGCCTCCAGGGCTTGGCGCGCCTGTTTCAGGGTTTCCGCGATTTCGCCTTTGACCCATTCCAGGGCGACATAATCGTGCCGATCCCCCATAGCCACTCCACTCATAAACCTATCCCTTGCGGGTAAACGCCAGCACTCGCTCATCGGCAACCGGAGTCAACTCCGGATGTTGCCAACCGACCACTTCCCCCACTCCCACTACCAGCAGACCACCCGGCGCCAGACGCTCGGCCAGACGGTTGAGGATCTCGCGGCGACGCCAGCGACGAAAATAGATCAGCAAGTTCTGACAAAAAATGACGTCCATACCGGACATTGGCGCCTTGGCCAATTCCAGCACATTGAGCCTGGCGCAACACACTCGCGCCGCCAGGCTCGGTACCACCTTGAAACGCCCATCGGCCTGGGCCTCAAAGTAGCGTTGACCCAGCTCCGTATCGATTTGTTCCAGCTTGCGTGCGCCATACTGGCCATCGCGCGCCATGCTCAGCGCGTTCAGGCTGATATCGGTACCGGTCACGCCAAAGTGCTCGGGCTGTTCGCTGTCACGCAGCATTTCGGCCGCCGTGATCGCCAATGAATAAGGCTCCTCACCGCTCGAGCAACCCACACTCCAAAATTCCCAGGGACGGCTCAATCCTCGCTGCAGTCGCTCGCCCAGGTAGCGCTCGAGCACGTCGAACGATGGCTGATGACGAAAGAAACGGGTCTCCTGCACGGTCAGGCGGTCCAGCAGGGTCGACCACTCGACTGCACCGCGTGGGCCATCCGTGACCTGCCGAAAATAGCTGGCGTAATCCACCACCCCCAGCTCACGCATGCGCGCACTCAGGTTGGTCTGCAAAAATGCTCGCCGCTGCTCGCTGATCACCATGCCGGTGCGCTCTTCGAGCAACGTCTGCCAGGCGCGAAATTCGCCAGCAGACATGTCTACCACCGGCTGCAAGGCCCAGACGCTTGACTGCATGTCGTGCCTCTCGCTTATGGCCATAGGCGCTGGGCAGCGACCGGACAAGGCCGCCACCCCATGCTCGCTTATGCCTGTTCGCCGCTTTCCGGCAAGGTAAAGCCGGAAACCGACTTGCGCATCTCACTGGCCATCTTGGCCAGGTTACCAATGCTCTTGGCGGTAGCCGTGGTACCGGACGAGGTCTGCGAGGTGATCTCCTGGATCACGTTCATGGTGTTGGAGATGTGACCGGCCGAAGACGCCTGCTGGCGCGCCGCGTTGGAGATGTTCTGAATCAGGGCCGCAAGGGTCTTGGATACCTTCTCGATCTCTTCCAGTGCCACCCCGGCGTCCTGCGCCAGACGGGCACCGCGCACCACTTCGGAAGTGGTCTGTTCCATCGAGATAACCGCTTCGTTGGTGTCGGTCTGAATCGTCTTGACCAGCGCCTCGATCTGCTTGGTCGCCGCCGAGGAACGTTCCGCGAGGCGTTGTACTTCGTCCGCTACCACGGCGAAGCCGCGGCCCGCGTCACCGGCCATGGAGGCCTGGATCGCCGCGTTGAGGGCGAGGATGTTGGTCTGGTCAGCAATGTCGTTGATCAGGCTGACGATGTCACCAATCTCCTGGGACGACTCACCGAGGCGTTTGATCCGCTTCGAGGTGTCCTGAATCTGCTCACGGATGTTGTCCATGCCGGTGATGGTGTTGTGTACGACTTCGTTACCCTTGTTGGCGATGGCTACCGAACGTTCCGCTACCGCGGAGGACTCCGAGGCGTTCGCCGATACCTGGTCAATCGACACGGCCATTTCGTTGATCGCCGCCGATGCTCCGGCGATTTCCTGGGCCTGGTGCTCGGAAGCTTCGGCCAGGTGCATCGCCGTGGCCTGGGTTTCCTGGGCGGCGCCAGCGACCTGAACGGCGGTCAGGTTGATGGTCACTACCAGGTCGCGCAACTGGTCGATGGAGTAGTTGATGGAGTCGGCGATGGCGCCGGTGAAGTCTTCGGTTACGGTCGCGGCAACGGTCAAGTCACCATCGGCGAGGTCGGCGATTTCGTCGAGCAGGCGCAGAATCGCCGCCTGGTTACGCTCGTTCTTCTCGGCGGTCTCGGTGAGGCGGCGGTTGGTTTCCCGCACCATGACGATACCGATCAGGATGATCGAGCCCAACGCCAGAATACCCAGGACATAACCGGCCAGGGTGTTGATGGCGCGGCCGTCGGCCATGTCTTCGAAGCCGGCAGCCAGCTCGGAGGCTTTATCCAGCAGGGTCTGCGAAACGGTGAAAATACCGTTGGCCGACTCACGCACCTGGAACAGCTCCGGCGAAGTCTCGAGAATTTCGTCTACCGAACCGGAGACGAACTCGAACAGCTCGGAAATTTCCGCCAAGCGCTCGAGCGCTTCCGCGTCATCGACCTGGGCGATTTCCATCGCCGCGTTGCCTTCCAGCATGGCGCTCAAGACCCGACCGAACAGGCTGGCGTCACGACCGAACATGTCGGCCGCCTGCACCGAGTCCTGATCACCGGCCAGTACCTTGTTCACCGAACCGAGAATACGCTCGGCCAACAGCGACTGGCGCTGGGCCACCGAAACCTGGGCGGCCGGCGCGCCGCTTTCCAGGAGGATGTCGACCACTTCTTCGTACTCGACCTGCAGCTGCGGAATGGTTTCCGCCAGGGTTTCGGCCACCTGGTGCAGGGACAGAACCGTCTGCTCGCTGGCCAGAATGGCGTCTGTGTTCTGCCGCAGACTGTCCCAGTCCTGCTGCACGGCCGTCATCTGCACCTGCACGGCCTCTGGCGCCGAGGGCACGCCACTCTCCTGATTGCCGTCGGTCAGAGAACCCCAACGGCTCTCGAAGTCGTTGCGCGCCTCGCGCAACAGACCGAAGGCCTCGGCGGTACCGGCGGCAGCTTCGGTGGAGTTCTTGGCGATACGCTGGGACAGAACCCGCAGCTCACCGGCGTGGCCGATGTATTCCGTATCGTAGTTGGATTGCGTGTTGATGTAGGCGAAGTTGGCAAACAACAACACGATGGAGACGATCAGGACGATAAACAGCCCGGCGATCAACGTACTGCTGCGCGTACTCGCGAATAAATTGCCTGCATTGAGTTTTTTCATTATCTGGCCCCCGCCTGGACCGACCGCGCTACGGTTCCCACACCACCCCAACAGGCCGGCAAAGCCGACCCAACCGAAAAATTGTTAAAACGCAACATCGAGAAACCCCTGGTGCTGAGCCAACGCATGAGGACTGAACACCAACCAGGGTTGCTCGCGCTGGAAGACGCCATGAATGAACGGCGTTATGGCCGCTTCGAGCGGCGGTAGCTGCTCGGAAAAGGTATCCACCGGAAAATGCTGCATGCCGAACACTTCATCGACCGTCAGTCCGGCGAATACGTCCTGGTGATCGACCACCAGCACCCGCCGCTTCTTGCGCAGCGGCGATAACTCGTTGCCGAAGAAGCCGCACAAGTCCATCACCGGCAGCAGACGACCGCGCACGTTGGCCACGCCCTTGACCCAGCTTTTAACCCCGGGCAACAAGGTATGGCGCGGCTCATGCAGGACTTCCCCGACCTCGCCCATGGGCGCGACGAAAAACCGCTCGCCCATGCGAAAACCGATACCGCTCCAGGTTTGCACGGCGGCCTGCTGCAACGGCAAGCCAGCCGCCAGCAACCGACAACGCTGGTCGATATCGAAGAGAACTTGAAAAGGTGTCTGCGCGTCGGACATGCCAACCGTGGCCTTCTTCTTATTGGGTTACTGGCACGGCATCAACCGGCCAATACGGCATTCAAGGTTTTCAGCAGTGTCTCTTCGTCAACCGGCTTGGTCAGGTAGTCCTTGGCGCCTTGGCGCTTGCCCCAGACCTTGTCGGTTTCCTGATCCTTGGTGGTGACGATGATCACCGGGATGTGGCTGGTGTCGGCGTCCTTGGTCAACTGACGGGTCGCCTGGAAACCATTGAGGCCCGGCATGACGATGTCCATCAACACGACATCGGGTTTTTCCTGTCGCGCCAGGGCAACCCCGTCCGCGCCATTTTCCGCCTTGAGCACCTGATGGCCATTTTTTTCCAGCATGGCGGTCAGCTTGTACATCTCGGTCGGCGAGTCATCAACAATCAGAATTCGAGCCATGGTGTTTCCCAATACATAAAGAGGCGTCTACCGCTATCCGGCAGACGTCAGGATGCCTGTTCCACCGGGGTGAAGTTAGGGACATGGGCCTTGATCGCTCCAAGCAACTCTTCCTTGCTGAAAGGTTTGGTCAGATATTGATCGGAGCCAACGATGCGCCCCTTGGCCTTGTCGAACAAGCCGTCCTTGGAGGACAGCATGATAACCGGGGTGGATTTGAAAGCACTGTTGTTCTTGATCAAGGCACAGGTCTGATAGCCATCGAGCCGCGGCATCATGATGTCGACAAAAATAATATTTGGATGGGTATCGGCGATCTTTGCCAAGGCATCGAAACCGTCAACTGCGGTAATTACCTCGCAACCCACCTTCTTCAGCAGGGTTTCCGCGGTACGACGAATCGTTTTCGAATCGTCGATCACCATTACCCTCAAACCCTCGGAATGCTGTTCCATGTTTGCCCTACCATCGCCTCGGTGAGTCGTTATTTTTGCGTTCTAATCAGTGCGCCTGAGGCCTTATCACCGACGGGCTGCAACCCAATCGTCGGGCCTTTTTAGCACACTCTCCCCATGCAAGCTATAAGCCGCGCAGGGCCAGGGTTTTTTCCTTGACCCCCCGCCTTCCCAGCGCCACCCTGACGCCACATGCTCGTCCCGACACCCTTTTAAACTGCTGCTTTCACGGAGAAATTCCCCCATGAGCGTTCGCCTCGGCATTGTCATGGACCCCATCGCCCAGATCGCCTTCAAAAAAGACAGCTCGCTGGCCATGTTGCTTGCCGCCCAGGCGCGCGGCTGGTCGCTCTTCTATATGGAGCAGAAAGACCTTTACCAGGCCAGGGGCGAAGCACGTGCCCGCCTGTGCCCGCTCAACGTATTCAATGACCCCGAGCGCTGGTTCGAACTGGGCGCCGAGCGCGACGTCGCGCTGACCGACCTGGATGTGATCCTGATGCGCAAGGATCCACCCTTCGATAACGAATTCGTCTATTCCACCTACCTGCTGGAACAGGCCGAGCAAGCCGGGGTACTGGTGGTCAACCGCCCCCAGAGTCTGCGCGACTGCAACGAGAAGCTGTTTGCTACCCAGTTCCCCCTCTGCACGCCACCGACTCTGGTCAGTCGCCGATCCGACATTCTGCGCGAGTTTGCCAAAGAGCAACGTGACATCATTCTCAAACCCCTGGATGGTATGGGCGGATCTTCGATATTTCGTCACTGCGAGGGCGATCCCAACCTCTCGGTGATTCTCGAGACCCTAACCGCCCACGGCACACAACAAATAATGGCGCAACGTTACCTGCCGGCGATCATCGAAGGCGACAAGCGCATCCTGATGATCGATGGCGAACCCATACCTTATTGCCTGGCACGCATCCCGGCACACGGTGAAACCCGCGGCAACCTCGCCGCCGGCGGTCGTGGCGAAGCCCGCCCGCTGAACGAGCGCGACCGCGAGATTGCCGCTGCCGTCGGCCCTACCCTGCGCGAGAAAGGCCTGCTGTTCGTCGGACTGGACGTGATCGGCGATTACCTGACCGAAATCAACGTGACCAGCCCGACCTGTATCCGCGAGATAGACGCCGCGTACGACACCCGCATCGGCGAACGCCTGATGGATGCCATCGAAGGCAAGCTGCAAGCCAAGCCGAAAGCTTGACGCACGTAGCAGCTTCGAGCGTGTCGCTTGCAGCTGGCGGCCCCAAGCCGTCAGACTGCGCGGCAACCTGAGCAGACCCGAAACAGCATGAACGCAGCCACCACCCCATCCGATCTACCCGCCGCTGGCGTCCGCCCAGCGGACCGGCTGGGCTTTACCCTGTTCCTCGCCGCAGCCCTGCATGCCGCGCTGATTCTCGGCCTGGGTTTCAGCCTGGCCGAGCCCAGCCAGATCAGCAAAACCCTGGAAATCACCCTGTCGACCTTCAAGAGCGAGGAAAAGCCGAAGGAAGCCGACTTTCTCGCCCAGGACAACCAGCAGGGCAGCGGCACCCTGGAACACAAGGCGGCCCCGAAAACCACCGAGCAGGCGCTGTTCCAGGACACCCAGGTCAAGCGCGTGACGCCGCCCGCCGCCCCGCCGCAACCGGCGGTGCGCCAGGAAGCGCCGAAAGCCGCGGTAGCGACCCGCGCCCCGCAACAGCAAAAGACCCCGGTCAAGCGCGAGGCAGCCAAACCCACCGCAAAGGCCCCGCCGGCACCGGTATTCGACAGCGCGCAGCTCTCTGCGGAAATTGCCAGCCTGGAAGCCGAACTGGCCAACGACATCCAGCAGTACGCCAAACGACCGAAGATCCACCGCCTCAGCGCGGCCTCGACCATGCGCGACAAGGGTGCCTGGTACAAGGACGAGTGGCGCAAGAAGGTTGAACGGGTCGGCAACCTCAACTACCCCGACGATGCACGCCGCCAGCAGATTTACGGCAGCCTGCGCGTGCTGGTCTCGATCAACCGCGACGGCACCCTCTACGAAGTCCAGGTACTGCAGTCCTCCGGCCAGCAACTGCTTGACCAGGCTGCCCTGCGCATCGTGCGCCTGGCCGCACCCTACGCCCCGTTCACCGGTGACCTGGCCGATATCGACCGTCTGGAAATCATCCGCACCTGGCGTTTCGAACGCGGCGACCGCCTGTCGAGCAACTGAAGCGGCCAACTCACCGCGGATTTTTTCTTGCAGCTTGCAGCCTGAAGCTTGAAGCTCTTGGCTCCAGGCCTGAAACTAATGCCCATGAAAGACGCCAACCCGAGCTACCTCAAGCACCAGTTCCTGATTGCCATGCCGCACATGGCCGATCCGCATTTCACACAGTCCCTGATTTACCTGATCGAGCACAACGAGCAGGGCGCCATGGGCCTGGTGATCAACCGCCCGAACGGTCTCAGCCTGGCCGATGTGCTTGAGCAGTTGCGACCCGAAGACGAACCGCCGGTGCTCTGCCAGAACCTGCCGATCTTCTCCGGCGGCCCGGTGCAGACCGATCGAGGCTTCGTCCTGCACCCGGCCGGCCCGCAATTCCAGGCCACCCTGGAACTCGGCGAACTGGGCCTGTCCACCTCCCAGGACGTGCTGTTCGCCATTGCCGACGGCACGGGACCTGCAAAATACCTGATCACCCTCGGCTATGCCGGCTGGGATGCAGGGCAGCTGGAAACCGAGCTGACCGGCAACGCCTGGCTGACCTGCCCGGCCGACAGCGCCATCCTCTTCGACCTGCCCTTCGATCAGCGCCTGAACGCCGCCGCCGCGCGCCTGGGCGTCAACCTCAGCCTGCTCACCTCGCAAGCCGGGCACGCCTGATGGCCGAGGGTAAACCGCTGCGACTGTTGTTGGGCTTCGATTACGGCAGCAAGCAGATCGGCGTTGCGGTCGGCCAGGTAATCACCGGTCAGGCCCGCGAGCTGTGCATCCTCAAGGCTCAGAACGGCGTGCCGGACTGGCAGAAAGTCGAAGCCCTGATCAAGGAATGGCAGCCGGACGCCATAGTCGTTGGCTTACCCTTGAACATGGACGGCACGAAAAGCGAGATGAGCGACCGCGCGGAAAAATTCGCTCGGCGCCTCAACGGCCGCTTCAACCTGCCCGTGCATACCCACGACGAACGCCTGACCACCTATGAAGCCAAGGGCCAGCGCCTGCAACAGGGGCAGAACAGTGGCTATCGCGAACGCCCGGTCGACGCCCTGGCCGCCGCACTACTACTGCAAGGCTGGCTAGAAGAAAATTGTTCGGGCTGACCGCCCGCCGAGTCTGTATCTGGAGTGTTGCCATGAGCCTACCCAACCCTGCCGAACTGCTGCCGCAAATGGCCGCGGCGCTGATCAACCATCTCAATCGGCGGCAGATCAGCGAACCACGCTTTATCGGCATCCGCACGGGTGGTGTGTGGGTCGCTCAAGCTCTGCTGGAGAGTCTGGGCAATCCGGCGCCGCTGGGTATCCTCGACGTGTCCTTCTACCGCGACGACTTCACCCAGAATGGCCTGCACCCGCAAGTGCAGCCGTCCGAGCTGCCGTTCGAGATCGAAGGCCAGCACCTGGTGCTGATCGACGACGTATTGATGAGCGGCCGCACCATCCGCGCTGCGCTCAATGAACTGTTCGACTACGGCCGCCCGGCCAGCGTGACCCTGGTCTGCCTGCTCGACCTGAATGCCCACGAACTGCCGATCCGCCCCGACGTGGTCGGCGCCAGTCTGTCGCTGGCCGCCGATCAGCGGGTAAAACTGTCCGGCCCCACGCCGCTGACACTCGAACTCCAGACGCTGGCCAACCGAGAATGATCGCGATGACACCCATGGATGCCAAGCGCCCGCTGCAGCTCAATGACCAAGGTCAACTGCGCCACTTCCTCTCCCTCGACGGCCTGCCGCGCGAGCTGCTGACGGAAATTCTCGACACCGCCGACTCCTTCCTCGAAGTCGGCGCCCGGGCGGTGAAGAAAGTCCCGCTGCTGCGCGGCAAGACCGTGTGCAACGTGTTCTTCGAGAACTCCACGCGCACCCGCACCACCTTCGAGCTGGCCGCCCAGCGGCTGTCCGCCGACGTCATCACCCTCAACGTGTCGACCTCCTCGACCAGCAAGGGCGAGACCCTGTTCGACACCCTGCGCAACCTCGAGGCCATGGCTGCCGACATCTTCGTGGTGCGCCATGCCGACTCCGGTGCCGCGCACTTCATCGCCGAGCACGTGTGCCCGAACCTGGCGATCATCAACGGCGGCGACGGCCGTCACGCCCACCCGACCCAGGGCATGCTCGACATGCTGACCATCCGCCGGCACAAGGGTGGCTTCGAGAACCTCTCGGTGGCGATCGTCGGCGATATCCTGCACTCGCGGGTGGCCCGCTCGAACATGCTGGCACTCAAGACCCTCGGCTGCCCGGACATCCGCGTGATCGCACCCAAGACCCTGTTGCCGGTCGGCATCGAGCAGTACGGCGTGACCGTCTACAGCGACATGGCGGCCGGGCTCAAGGATGTCGACGTGGTGATCATGCTGCGCCTGCAGCGTGAGCGCATGACCGGCGGCCTGTTGCCCAGCGAGGGCGAGTTCTACCGCCTGTTCGGCCTCACCGAACAACGCCTGGCCCTGGCCAAGCCGGATGCCCTGGTAATGCACCCGGGGCCGATCAATCGCGGCGTGGAAATCGAGTCGGCAGTGGCAGATGGCCCGCAATCGGTGATCCTCAACCAGGTTACCTACGGCATCGCCGTGCGCATGGCCGTGCTGTCGATGGCCATGAGCGGGCAGAATGCCCAGCGTCAACTCAACCAGGAAGCCGAGGAATCCAACTGATGCGCATCGCAATCCTTGGCGCCCGCGTCATCGACCCAAACAGCAACCTCGACCAGGTCGCCGACCTGTTCATCGACGGCGGCAAGCTCATTGCCATCGGCCAGACCCCCGCCGGCTTCGTCGCGGAGAAAATCATCAACGCCCAGGGCCTGGTGGCCGCGCCCGGCCTGGTCGACCTGTCCGTCGCCCTGCGCGAGCCCGGTTACAGCCGCAAGGGCAGCATCGCCAGCGAAACCCTGGCCGCCGCCGCCGGCGGCGTTACCAGCCTGTGCTGCCCGCCCTTTACCAAACCGGTGCTGGACACCCCGGCGGTAGCCGAACTGATCCTCGACCGCGCCCGCGAGGCCGGTCATACCAAGGTCTTCCCCATAGGCGCGTTGAGCAAAGGCCTGGACGGTGAACAGCTGGCCGAACTGGTGGCCCTGCGCGACGCCGGTTGCGTGGCCTTCGGCAACGGCCTGGATAGCTTCCGCAACACCCGCACCCTGCGCCGCGCCCTGGAATACGCAGCCACCTTCGACCTGACGGTGATCTTCCACTCCCAGGATCACGATCTGGCCGAGGGCGGCCTGGCCCACGAAGGCCCTACGGCCAGCTTCCTCGGCCTGGCCGGCATCCCGGAAACCGCCGAGACCGTGGCCATGGCCCGCGACCTGCTGCTGGTCGAGCAAAGCGGCGTGCGCGCTCACTTCAGCCAACTGACCAGTGCCCGTGGCGCGCAACTGATTGCCGACGCCCAGGCCCGCGGCCTGCCGGTGACGGCGGATGTGGCGCTGTATCAGCTGATCCTCACCGATGAGGCCTTGAGCGACTTCTCCAGTCTCTACCACGTGCAACCGCCACTGCGCACCCGCGCCGACCGCGACGGACTGCGCGAGGCGCTGAAGAGCGGGGTGATCTCGGCCATCGCCAGCCATCACCAGCCCCATGAACGCGACGCCAAGCTGGCCCCCTTCGGCGCCACCGAACCGGGCATCAGCAGCGTGCAACTGCTGCTGCCGCTGGCCATGAGCCTGGTGGAAGACGGTCTGCTCGACCTGCCGAGCCTGCTCGCGCGCCTGTCCAGCGGCCCGGCCCAGGCCCTGCGCCTGCCCGCCGGCCGCCTGAACGTGGGCGCAGCGGCCGACCTGCTGCTGTTCGACCCGCAAGCCTCGACCCTGGCCGGGGAAAACTGGTACTCCAAAGGCAGCAACTGCCCGTTCATCGGCCATTGCCTGCCCGGCGCGGTGCGCTACACCCTGGTGGATGGACGCATCAGCTACCAGGCCTGAGAACCTGCCAAACGCAAAAGCCCGCCGATTGGCGGGCTTTTTTGTGCCTGACGATCAGCCGCGCTGGGCGTTCTTGATCGATATCTGCTCGTTCAGCGTCCAGAAGTCATAGAGCACACCGAGCAGGAACAGGCCGCCGGTGAACAGGTAGAGGATCCCGGTGATCCACTTGCCCTGGTACATGCGATGCACGCCGAAAATGCCGAGGAAGGTCAGCAAGATCCAGGCGACGTTGTAATCGGTGTCGCCGGCGGTGAAGCGCAGATCGGCCTCGCGATCCATCGCCGGGATCAGGAACAGATCGATGATCCAGCCGATAAACAGCAGGCCGAGGGTGAAGAACCAGATGGTGCCGGTCACCGGTTTGCCGTAATAAAAGCGGTGCGCACCGAGAAAACCGAAGATCCACAACAGATAACCGATGACCTTGCTGTGGGTGTCCTGTCTTACGTCCATGCCTTGCTCCTGCGCTGCTCAATGGTACGAATGAGACCGGCAAGACCGCGCAGGGTTTACCGCTCGCTGAAAAAAGCCCGCGAGCGCGGGCTGGATCGAATCACTTCAGCGGAAACGCCGGCCCGGGTCTTCGGGGGCAACTTCCAGAGACAGACCATCGCTCAGGTGGGCCAGGTGGTCGCCGTCGGCCTCCGAGCCGAGCTTGATCAGCAGGCGCAGATCGTTCGCCGAGTCGGCGTAGAGCAACGCATCTTCGTAGGTGATTTCGCCCTGGCTGTAGAGGTTGTACAGCGCCTGGTCGAAGGTCTGCATGCCCAGTTCGGTGGACCGTTTCATCAGGGCCTTGAGTTCATGCACCTCGCCCTTGCGGATCAGGTCGGCGGCCAGCGGGGTGTTGATCAGCACCTCGATCACCGCGCGGCGGCCCTTGCCGTCCGGGGTCGGCACCAGTTGCTGGGCGACGATCGCCTTGAGGTTGAGCGACAGGTCCATCCACACCTGGTTCTGCCGGTCGGCCGGGAAGAAGTTGATGATCCGGTCCAGCGCCTGGTTGGCGTTGTTGGCGTGCAGGGTGGCCAGGCACAGGTGGCCGGTTTCGGCGAAAGCCACGGCATGGTCCATGGTTTCGCGGGTGCGCACCTCACCGATGAGGATCACGTCCGGCGCCTGGCGCAGGGTGTTCTTCAGCGCCACCTCGAAGGACTCGGTGTCGATGCCGACTTCGCGCTGGGTGACGATGCAGCTCTGGTGCTGGTGGATGTACTCGATCGGGTCTTCGATGGAGATGATGTGGCCGCTGCTGTTCTTGTTGCGGTAGCCGATCATCGCCGCCAGCGAGGTGGATTTGCCGGTGCCGGTGGCGCCGACGAACAACACCAGACCACGCTTGGTCAGCGCCAGCTTCTTGAGGATTTCCGGCAGCTTGAGGTCATCCAGGGTCGGGATGTTGGTCTCGATGCGGCGCAGCACCATGCCCGCCAGATTGCGCTGGTAGAAGGCACTGACACGGAAACGGCCGACCCCGCGGGCACTGATGGCGAAGTTGCATTCGTGGCTCTCGGCGAAATCGCGGCGCTGTTGCTCGTTCATCACCGAGTGCACGGTTTCCCGGGTTTGCTCGGGGGACATGGGGGTCTTGGTCACCGGCATGATCTTGCCGTTTACCTTCATCGACGGCGGTACGCCGGCAGTGATAAACAGGTCGGAGCCGCCTTTTTCTACCATCAGGCGCAGCAGTTTCTCGAATTCCATGCGTTATCTCGCCCATCACCGTCACGCGCTTGGCCAACCACCAGTTGCTGGGGCGCGTGCCTCGCCAGCGATCTGGGTCTCGGCCAGCCTTGCGGCTGGCCAGATAAGGATTAGAAGTTTTCCGGGGTCTTGGATTTTTCCCGCGCATTGTCGCGGGTGACCAGGCCCTTGGCGACCAGGGTCTTCAGGCAGGCATCCAGGGTCTGCATGCCCAGCGAACCGCCGGTCTGGATCGACGAATACATCTGCGCCACCTTGTCCTCGCGGATCAGGTTGCGGATCGCCGGGGTGCCGATCATGATTTCATGGGCCGCCACCCGACCGCCGCCGACCTTCTTCAGCAGGGTCTGCGAGATCACCGCCTGCAAGGACTCCGACAGCATGGAGCGGACCATGGATTTTTCCTCGGCCGGGAACACGTCGACCACCCGGTCGATGGTCTTGGCCGCCGAGGTGGTGTGCAGGGTGCCGAATACCAGGTGGCCGGTTTCCGCGGCGGTCAGCGCCAGGCGGATGGTCTCCAGGTCGCGCATCTCGCCGACCAGAATGATGTCCGGGTCTTCGCGCAACGCCGAGCGCAACGCCTCGGAGAAGCCCAGGGTGTCGCGGTGCACCTCGCGCTGGTTGACCAGGCACTTCTTCGACTCGTGGACGAATTCGATCGGGTCTTCGATGGTCAGGATGTGCTGGTATTTAGTGCCGTTGAGGTAATCGAGCATCGCCGCCAGGGTGGTCGACTTGCCCGAACCTGTGGGTCCGGTGACCAGCACCAGGCCCCTCGGCACGTCGGTGATCTTGCGAAACACCTCGCCCATGCCGAGGTCTTCCATGGTCAGCACCTTGGATGGAATGGTGCGGAACACAGCACCGGCGCCACGGTTCTGATTGAAGGCGTTGACCCGAAAACGCGCGACGCCAGGCACTTCGAAAGAGAAGTCGGTCTCGAGGAACTCCTCAAAATCCTTGCGCTGCTTGTCGTTCATGATGTCGTAGATCAGTGCATGCACCTGCTTGTGATCCAGGGCCGGCAAATTGATCCGGCGCACATCGCCGTCAACCCGAATCATCGGCGGCAGACCAGCAGAGAGATGCAGGTCCGACGCGCCTTGCTTGGCGCTGAAGGCAAGCAGCTCAGTGATATCCATGGGACTCCCTAATGACAAGCAAGCAGGTAGAATGCCGCGAACACTAGGCGGCTGGCGCGAGTAATGTCCACGATAGCAGAGAATATTGCAAAGGTCGGAGCACGCATCCGTGAGGCGGCGCAAGCCTCGGGGCGAGATAGTGCAACGATTGACCTGCTCGCAGTGAGCAAAACCAAACCCGCTGCGGCGATTCGCCAGGCCCATGCGGCCGGGCTGCGTGACTTCGGCGAGAACTACCTGCAGGAAGCCCTGGAAAAACAGCTCGAGTTGAGCGATCTGCCCTTGATTTGGCATTTCATCGGCCCCATTCAATCGAACAAGACCCGGGCAATCGCCGAGCACTTCGACTGGGTGCATTCGGTGGACCGCCTGAAAATCGCCGAACGCCTGTCCGCGCAGCGCCCATCGCACCTGCCGGCACTGAATATCTGCCTGCAGGTGAATGTCAGTGGCGAGGCCAGTAAATCAGGCTGCAGCCCCGAACAATTGCCAGCACTGGCACAGGCTGTTACACAACTGCCCAACCTCAAGCTGCGTGGATTGATGACAATTCCCGAGCCAAGCGACGACCGTGCGACGCAACAGGCCGCCTTTGCCCGCCTGGCACAGCTGCAAGCCAAGCTGAACCTGGACCTCGATACCCTGTCCATGGGCATGAGCCATGACCTTGAGGCCGCCATTGCCGAAGGGGCTACCTGGGTGCGCATCGGTACCGCCCTGTTTGGCGACCGCGACTATGCCAGGCCCTGAACGGCCCCGCCCTCGACTTAACCAAGGAAACCCGCTATGACCTCCCCTCGCATTGCGTTTATCGGCGCCGGCAATATGGCCGCCAGCCTGATCGGCGGGCTGCGCGCCCAAGGCGTCGACGCCAGCAGCATTCGCGCCAGTGACCATGGTGCCGAACAACGCGCCAAGATCAGCGCTGACTACGCCATCGACACCTTCGCCAGCAACGCCGAGGCCATCCAGGGCGCCGATGTGATCGTCCTGGCCGTCAAACCGCAGGTGATGAAAGCCGTCTGCCTGGAGCTGGCCAGCCATCTCGGCGCGGGTCAATTGATCGTGTCCATCGCCGCCGGCATCAGTTGCGCCAGCCTGGAAAGCTGGCTCGGCGCCCGTGCGATCGTGCGCTGCATGCCCAATACGCCGTCGCTGCTGCGCCAGGGCGTCAGCGGCCTGTATGCCAACAGCCTGGTTTCGGCGGCGCAACGCCAGCAGGCCGAACAGCTGCTGGGCGCGGTTGGCCTGGCCCTGTGGCTGGACCAAGAACAGCTGATCGATGCGGTCACCGCCGTGTCCGGCAGCGGCCCGGCGTATTTCTTTCTGCTGATTGAAGCCATGACCGCCGCCGGGGAAAAGCTCGGTCTGCCCCGCGAGGTCGCCGCACAACTGAGCGCACATACTGCCCTTGGCGCCGCGCGCATGGCGGTGGCCAGCGATGTCGATGCCGGCGAGCTGCGCCGTCGCGTCACCTCGCCAGCCGGCACCACCGAAGCGGCGATCAAGACCTTCCAGGCCGGCGGCTTCGAAGCCCTGGTCGAACAGGCCATGAATGCCGCCGCCCAGCGCTCGGCGGAACTGGCCGAGCAGCTTGGCCAATAAACCGCTCGTCCCCATAAACGGACCATTAAAGGAGTAAGTAATGATCGGACTGAGTACCGCAGCGGTTTATATCCTGCAAACCATCGGCAGCCTGTACCTGCTGATCGTGCTGCTGCGCTTCATCCTGCAACTGGTGAAGGCCGACTTCTACAACCCGCTCAGCCAGTTCATCGTGCGCGCCACCCACCCGCTGCTCAAACCCCTGCGCAAGGTCATTCCCAGTTTCGCCGGGCTCGACCTGGCCTCGCTGGTGCTGGCGATCCTGGTGCAACTGGTGCTCATGGCCCTGGTCCTGATACTGATGGGCTTTGGCCTCGACAATCCGCTGCAACTGCTGATCTGGTCGATCATTGGCGTCACCGCCCTGTTCATCAAGGTGTTCTTCTTCGCCCTGATCATCAGCGTGATCCTGTCCTGGGTTGCCCAGGGCAGCCACAATCCGGCAGCCGAACTGATCAACCAGATATGCGAACCGCTGCTGGCGCCGATCCGCCGCATTCTGCCGAGCCTGGGCGGGCTGGACCTGTCGCCGATCGTGGCCTTCCTGATCCTCAACCTGATCGACATGCTGGTGGTTCGCAACCTGGCGGTGATGACCGGCATGTTCAAGGGCCTCAGCCTGGCAGTCTGACCGCGGGAACCCGATGAGTTTCTATCGCTGGGACGGCGAAGACCTGATCCTCGATTGCCACCTGCAGCCCAAAGCCAGTTGCGACGAGTTCGCCGGGCTGCACGGTGAGCGGCTGAAGATCCGCCTCACCGCACCGCCAGTCGACGGCAAGGCCAACGCCAAGTTGTTGGCCTTCCTCGCCGCCGCCTTTGCCGTGAGCAAAAGCCAGGTCAGCCTGGAGAGCGGCCAGCAAAGCCGCCAGAAGCGCGTGCGCATCAAGCAGCCACGGCAACTGCCGGCAGAGCTCGAACTGACCGTTCGCCCTGCCTGAGCGACCATCAGGCCGGATCGAAAGACCAGGAGCCGGTCCGGAAGTACGGTTTTTTTGCAGGCTGGGCTGAACTCCGCGAAACCCAACGGGTTGATTTTGTTGCGCTTCGTTCCTCGGCGCCAACCTGCAACGTGCAGTCGATTGTCATTCTCGGACAGGCTGCTAGCCAATTGACACCCCCGGCACGCCCCGCATAATACTCGCCAGCCCAGCGCATCAGCACCCGCCATGCGCTGCCGGGCAGACCCGCGTCGGTCAGAGCATCGCCCCACAGCCGCGCTAGCCAGAGGAATGCCAGGATGAGCATGGAACGTCTCAGTCAACAGGTCGACGCCTACGTCGGCTGGAAGCGCGAGCTGATGCGCCAGATCACCCGCTACCGCAGCTGGCTGGTCAACAACCGGCTCAACTCCGAGACACTGGACGCCAAGCTCGAACGCGCGCTCAAACTGCTGCGTACCGACCACATCACCCTGGCCTTCGTCGGCGAGTTCTCGCGCGGCAAGACCGAACTGATCAACAGCCTGTTCTTCTCCGAATACGGCCAGCGCATGCTGCCGTCCCAGGCCGGACGCACCACCATGTGCCCCACCGAGCTGTTCTTCGACCCCCGCTCGGAACACTCCTACATCCGCCTGCTGCCGATCGAAACCCGCGCCACCGAGGCCAGCGTCGCCCAGTTCAAGCGCATTCCCCGGCACTGGGTGAACATCCCGCTGGATCTCAGCGACCCGGACAACATGATCCAGGCTTTCACCCAGGTGGCGAAAAGCAAACCCATGCCGGTGGAGCAGGCCATCCAGCTGGGCTTCCACCCCGACGCGCTGGAAAGCACCGGCAAACCCGGCCAGGTACTGGTGCCAGCCTGGCGCCACGCCATGGTCAACTTCGATCACCCGTTGCTGCGCCAGGGCCTGCGCATCCTCGACACCCCCGGCCTGAATGCCCTGGGCAGCGAACCGGAGCTGACCCTGTCGATGCTGCCCAGCGCCCAGGCGATCATCTTCCTGCTGTCCGCCGACACCGGGGTGACCGCCAGCGACATGGCGGTCTGGCAGCAGCATATTCGCCAGCTCGACGACGACACCCAGACCTGCCTGTTCGCCGTGCTGAACAAGATCGACATCCTCTGGGACGACCTGGCCGGCGAAGCCTTCGTGCAGAATGCCATCGCGCAGATCCAGGCCGTCACGGCCAGGCAACTCGGCATCCAGCCCGAGGAGGTGCTGCCGCTGTCGGCCAAGCAGGCGTTGCTGGCCAAGGTGCGCAAGGATCAGACCCTGCTGGCCCGTAGCCAGATGAGCAACCTGGAAAACCTGCTGTGCGAGCGCATCGTCAGCCAGAAAGAACGCCTGATCGAAGAGCGCGTGGTCAACCAGGTGCTGGCGCTGCTACACAATAGCCAGCACGTGCTCAACCTGCGCCTGGAGAAGGTCAACGAACAGCAGGCGCTGCTGAGCAATCATCAGCACGACAACGGTCAGCTGCTGTTCGAGCTGACCGCCAGGACCAAGGACGACCACAGCCAGCACCACAAGCGCCTGCTCGGTCTGAAAAGCAATCAGCGCCTGCTCAAGCGCCAAGGCGAGCTGCTGCAGCTCGCCGTGCGCGCGGAACGCCTCGACGAACACCTGAACAAGGTGCGCAAGAACCTCGCCGGCAGCTGGACCACCCTGGGCATCAACCAGGCGATCCTGCACTTCTTCCGTGCGGTGGAACATGACCTGGACAGCCTGGTCCATGAAGCCGCGATGGCCAACAAGATGGTCGCCGCCATCTACCGCCGGCACAACCAGGAGAATCCATTGCAAGGCGTCGATGCACCGCAGTTCAACGTCAAACGCTACCTGCGCGAACTCAAACAGCTGCAGACCCAGGCCGACCAGTTCCGCCTGCACCTGAAAACCCTGCTCACCGAACAGCGCAGCCTGACCAGGCGCTTCTTCGCCACCCTGGGACAGGAAGTCATCGGTCTGCACCAGCGCCTGCGGCTCGAGGCCGGACAGTGGGCCAGCGACGCGCTGATGCCGCTGATGCAACACACCCTGGAACACAAACAGCTGCTGGAAAGCCACATGCTGCGGCTCAAGGCCCTGGCCCAGCAAACCCAGCAGGCGCGCCAGCGCGGCCAGCAACTGGCCGGCTACCGCAGCGAGCTGCAACAACAACTGCACCAGTCTGGCGAAATGCTGCGCAACCTGCGCCGCCCCGCACCTATCCAGCGCCAGGGCAAGGTGGTCAACCTGCCCGGCGTGGCGCGCCCCCACAACGTCGGCGAATAAGCGCCGGCCGCACTTGCGGCCAGGCATTGCCCTCCGCCCCGCACGCTTGCCGCCCGGGGCGGCGCTCTTTAGACTGCGGCACTTCCTTTTCTGCGAGCAGGGTCGATGCCTACTGCCTTTCCCCAAGACTCTGTTGGCCTGGTGACTCCCCAGGTGCTGCATTTCGCCGAACCCCTGGCGCTCGCCTGCGGGCGCAGCCTGGCCGACTACCAACTGATTTATGAGACCTACGGCGAATTGAACGCCGCGCGCAGCAACGCCGTGCTGATCTGCCATGCACTGTCCGGCCACCACCATGCCGCCGGCTACCACAGCGTGGATGAGCGCAAACCCGGCTGGTGGGACAGCTGCATCGGCCCCGGCAAGCCGATCGACACCAACAGGTTCTTCGTCGTCAGCCTCAACAACCTCGGCGGCTGCAACGGCTCGACCGGCCCCTCCAGCCTCAACCCGGCCACCGGCAAACCCTTTGGCGCGGATTTCCCGGTGATGACCGTGGAAGACTGGGTGCACAGCCAGGCGCGCCTGGCCGACGCCCTCGGCATCGACCAGTGGGCCGCGGTGGTCGGCGGCAGCCTCGGCGGCATGCAGGCCATGCAGTGGGCCATCAGCTACCCCGAGCGCATCCGCCACTGCCTGGCGATCGCCTCGGCGCCCAAGCTGTCGGCACAGAACATCGCCTTCAACGAGGTGGCGCGCCAGGCCATCCTCACCGACCCGGAGTTCCACGGCGGGCACTTCCAGGAGCGCGGGGTGATTCCCAAGCGCGGTCTGATGCTGGCGCGCATGGTCGGCCACATCACCTACCTGTCGGACGACGCCATGGGTGAGAAATTCGGCCGCGGTCTGAAGAGCGAGAAGCTCAACTATGACTTCCACAGCGTCGAGTTCCAGGTCGAGAGCTACCTGCGTTACCAGGGCGAGGAGTTTTCCGGGCGTTTCGATGCCAACACCTACCTGCTGATGACCAAGGCGCTGGACTATTTCGACCCGGCGGCAGCGTTCGACGGCAACCTGGCCCAGACCCTGGCCGGGGTGCAGGCGGACTTCTGCGTGATGTCCTTCACCACCGACTGGCGCTTCTCGCCGGCACGCTCGCGGGAGATCGTCGACGCCCTGATCGCCGCCCGCAAGAACGTCTGCTACTTGGAAATCGCCGCGCCCCAGGGCCACGACGCCTTTCTGATCCCGATCCCGCGTTACCTGCAGGCGTTCAGCAGCTATATGAATCGAATCGCAGTATGAGGCGCCCATGAGAGCCGACCTGGACATCATCCAAGACTGGATCCCCGCCGACAGCCGGGTACTCGACCTCGGCTGCGGCAATGGCGAACTGCTCGCCTGGCTGGCCGAGCACAAAGGGGTCAGCGGTTACGGCCTGGAGATCGACCCGGACAACATCGCCCAGTGCGTCGGCAAGGGCGTCAACGTCATCGAGCAGAACCTCGACAAGGGCCTGGGCAACTTCGCCAGCAACAGCTTCGACGTAGTGGTGATGACCCAGTCGCTGCAGGCCCTGCACTTTCCGGACAAGGTGCTGGCGGAGATGCTGCGTATCGGCAAGACCTGCATCATCACCTTCCCCAACTTCGCCCACTGGCGCTGCCGCTGGTACCTGGCGAGCAAGGGCCGTATGCCGGTGTCCGACTTCCTGCCGTACACCTGGTACAACACGCCGAACATCCACTTCTGCACCTTCGAGGACTTCGAGCGCCTGTGCCTGGCGCAAAACGCCAGGGTGCTGAATCGCCTGGCGGTGGATCGCGATCATCTGCACGGTTGGGCCAGCCGCATTTGGCCTAATCTGTTAGGTGAGATCGGCATCTACCGGATCAGCGGGCCGAGCGCCAACTGATTTCGCCGGCAACCAGGCCATCCTGAGGAGAACCACTATGCATCGCATCGCCCTACTGTTTATCGCCCTGTGCCTGAGCCTGCCGGCACTTGCCGAACGCAAGCAAAGCTTCGGCGACCTGGATGTACACTACAGCGCCTTCAACTCCAGCTTCCTGCAACCGGAGATCGCCGCTGCAGCGGGCCTCAGCCGCAGCAAGACACAGGGCGTGCTGAATATCGCGGTGCTCAAGGCCGGCCATCCGGCCGCGGCCGTGGTCAGCGGCGAGGTGCGCAACCTGCTCGGTCAGATCCACAACCTGAGGTTCAAGCAGGTGAGCGAAGGCGAGGCCATCTACTACGTGGCCCAGTTCCCCATCGAGCAGCAGGAGATGCTGCGCTTCAGTCTCCAGATCCAGGCCGACGGCGGTAACACGCACAGCCTCGACTTCAACCAGGAACTCTTCCCCGACTGATGATTCAGCTAAACGAGCTCGTACTCGCCAGCCATAATGCCGGCAAACTCAAGGAACTCCAGGCCATGCTCGGCAACGCCGTGCGCGTGCGCTCGATCGGCGAGTTCAGTGATCTGGAGCCGGAAGAGACCGGCTTGTCCTTCGTCGAAAACGCCATCCTCAAGGCGCGCCATGCCGCACGCGTGTCGGGCTTGCCGGCGCTGGCCGACGACTCCGGCCTGGCGGTGGACTTTCTCGGCGGTGCACCGGGCATCTACTCGGCGCGTTACGCCGATGGCCAGGGTGACGCGGCAAACAACGCCAAGCTGCTCGAGGTACTGAAAGAGGTGCCGGATGCCGAGCGCGGCGCCCAGTTCGTCTGCTGCCTGGCCCTGCTGCGGCACGCCGAGGACCCGCTGCCGATCATCTGCGAGGGCCGCTGGCACGGGCAGATCCTGCATGCCGCGCGCGGTGCTCAGGGCTTCGGCTACGACCCGCTGTTCTGGGTCGAGGAGCGCCAGTGCTCCAGCGCCGAACTGGCGCCGGCCGAGAAGAACCAACTGAGCCACCGCGCCCGCGCCATGATGTTGCTCAAGCAGCGCCTGGGGCTGGCATGAACCCGATGCCCTCTCCCCCAGCCCATCTGCCGACGGGAGAGGGGAACCAAAGCGGCTTCGAGCTGCCGCCACTGGCGCTGTATATCCACATCCCCTGGTGCGTGAAGAAGTGCCCGTACTGCGACTTCAACTCCCACGCCGCCGGGCCGACGCTGCCGGAACAGGAGTACGTCGACGCCCTGCTCGCCGACCTCGACCAGGACCTGTCCCAGGTGCATGGCCGACCGCTGCGCTCGATCTTCTTCGGCGGCGGCACCCCCAGCCTGTTCTCGGCCGCGGCGCTGGGCCGTTTGCTGGCAGGCGTGGAACGACGCATCCCGTTCGCCGGCGATATCGAAATCACCCTGGAAGCCAACCCCGGCACCTTCGAACAGGCCAAGTTCCGCGACTACCGCGCCCTGGGCATCAATCGCCTGTCGATCGGCGTACAGAGTTTCCAGGCCGCCAAGCTCCAGGCCCTGGGCCGCATCCACGACGGTGACGAGGCCATCCGCGCCGCCGACATGGCGCGCGCCGCCGGCTTCGACAACTTCAACCTGGACCTGATGCACGGTCTGCCGGATCAGTCGATCGAGGATGCCCTCGGCGATTTGCGCATCGCCATCGCCCAGGCGCCGACCCACCTGTCCTGGTACCAGCTGACGGTGGAACCGAACACGGTGTTCTGGAACCAGCCGCCCGTGATGCCCGAGGACGACATTCTCTGGGACATCCAGGAAGCCGGTCAGGCGCTGCTGGCCGAGCACGGCTATGCCCAGTACGAAGTGTCCGCCTACGCCCAGCCCGGCAAGGCGGCGCGGCACAACCTCAACTACTGGAGTTTCGGCGACTTCCTCGGCATCGGTGCCGGCGCCCACGCCAAGCTGAGCAGCCCGCAGGGGGTGATCAGGCGCAGCTGGAAAACCCGCCTGCCCAAGGACTACCTGGACCCCGCAAAAAGCTTCAGCGCCGGCGAACGCCTGCTGAGTGCCGAGGAACTGCCCTTCGAATTCCTGATGAATGTGCTGCGCCTCACGGACGGCGTCGCCAGCACGCTGTTCACTCGGCGCACCGGCCTGCCGCTGACGCTACTGGCCGCGGCGCGCGAGGAAGCCGAGCAGCGCGGCCTCTTGCACAGTGACCCGGCCCGCCTGGTCGCCAGCCGCGAAGGCCAGCTGTTTCTCAACGACCTGCTGCAACACTTTCTACCCTGACCTGCTGTGCGCCACGCTGCGCTAAGGACCCCGCTTGGATCTGCTATTCGACCTGATCGCCACCCTGTCGCGCTGGAGCCGCGGCCACCTGCACGACATCGCTCTGGCCATCATGGCCACCCTGCTGGTGCTGTTCGGCCCCGGCATCAATGCCTGGGTGCAGCGCGCGATCGGCGGCCTCAACTTCTTCTTCCGCACCCTGATCTTCGTCCTGATCTGCGCGGTCGGCTACGGCCTGGCAATGGTCTTCCTCACCCCCTGGCTGGCCCAGGGCCTCGGCCACTTCAACAACTACACCCTGGCGCCGGTGTTGCTGCTGGTGTTCTTCCTGATTGGCGTGCTGGCGGATCGCAGCTAGCGGCCATTCATCCGCGGTCCTGCGACAGCCAGACCGGCGTACTGCTGCGCGAGTACGCCCCGGGGTTTTCGCCATTGATGCAGGGTCGGGCATGACCCTGCATCGCGCCTGAAACACCCCCTCCCCACTTGCCCTACTTGTTCTATCCGCCCTCGCCCTCGTCGCTCCGCCATGGCCCAGCCGCGTCAGGAGCGCACCAAGGGCGAGCAATCGATGGCCGTTTGCAAAAATGACCAACCAGTCAACTCCCGTTTAACTACCCGATAGAAAACAGGGCTATAGGGCTGTTTTCCCAATCCTTGGCACGCTGGGTGCACCTTCAAAAGCAGGCGTTATGCCCTGTTAGTACAAGTTGCCCAACCGCCAAGGTGAAGACTATGCACAACCGTAATAGCCTGCTTGCAACCACGTTTCTCGGCTCGACGCTGCTGTTCGGCGGCCCCGCCGCTGCCGAGAACATCCAGATTGGCATCGGCCATCAGAGCATGGTCACCAACACCGTTTCCGGCGGCATCGTGCTGGAGAAGCTCAAGCTGATCGAGAAATACCTGCCATCCACCGGCAAGTACGCCGACGCCAGCTACAGCATCGAATTCCGCGACTACGACTCCGGTCCGCCCATTACCAACCAGATGCTCGCCGGCAAGCTGGACTTCGGCGTGATGGGTGATTACCCGCTGATCGTCAACGGCGCCAAGTTCCAGGAAACCGGTAAGCAGCAGAGCCGCCTTATTGCGGTGACCGGCTACAACCTCAAGGGCACCGGCAACGCCATAGTGGTGCCGGCCGCCTCTTCGGTGCAGTCGCTGGCCGACCTCGCCGGCAGGACCATTTCGGTGCCGGTGGGCAGCGCCGCCTGGGGCATGACGCTCAAGGCCCTGCGCGATGCCGACCTGTTCGACAAGGTCAGCATCGCCAACCAGAGCCCGCCGGTGGGCGCGGCCAATATCGCCGCCGGCAAGATCGACGCCCATGCCGACTTCTGCCCCTGGTCGGAGATCATGGAATTTCGCGGCAGCGCGCGGAAGATCTTCGACGGCAGCGAGGCCGGCGTGCCGACCTTCCACGGCATCGTAGTGCGCGACGAATTCGCCAAGCAGTATCCGGAAGTGGTCGAGGCGGTGCTGCTGGCGACGCTGGAAGCGCAGCGCTGGATCCAGCAAGACCCGATGCAAGCCGCCACCCGGGTCGCCGAATGGACCGGCGCGGAGAAGGAGGTGCTCTACCTCTACTTCAGCAACGGCGGCATTTCCACCATGGAAGCCAGCATCAAGCCGCAGTGGGTCGAGGCGCTGAAGTACGACCACGCCCTGCTGCAGAAGGAAATGCAGATCCCCGACCTGGATTTCGCCGCCTGGATCGACGCCAGCCATCTGAAGAAAGCCTATGCCGCCAGCGGCCTGGACTACGACGCCATGGTCGCCAGCGTGGTGAGTTCGCAGCCGCGCAACCCGGCACTCAAGCCGGCGGAAATCTGGTTCAAGGACAAGGGCGTGGTCGCCTACGACAGCGTCGCCGCCATGCTCGCCGCTGCCGAGGAGGCCAAGGCCGGCGGCCAGGCGATCAACAGCACCTACGTCTACGACAACCTCAGCGGGCTCAAGCTGTTCGGCAAGGCCGCCTACCTGGTCAAGGACAAGAGCGGCGAGGTGCTGGCCTTTATGAAGAAAGCCGACTCGCAGCAGCACATCGCCCAGCACGGCAGCACCCCGCTGCCTGCTGCCGAACCGCTGGCCATGCTGCCCTGATCCGCCTGTTCGCCCCGAGCGCCGCAGAGCGCGCGGGCGCACCTGAGCCGAGGATTGACCATGAGCGTTAAACAGAACCTTGCGTTGCAGCCCGCGGATGCGGTCAGCCCTGCGCTGCTGCAGGTACCGCCAAGCCCGGTGCCGAGCGCGCCGACGCCACGCCGGCGGCGCCTGCCGGCCAATTTCGCCCACTACCTGGTGCGCACGGGCGCCCTGGTGATGGCCGTGCTGCTCTGGCACCTGGCCGCCAGCAACGACTTCAACCTGTTGCTGAATTTCGAAAACATCCCCACCCCCGTGGTGGTCGGCGAAGCCCTGCTGGTGCAACTGGCCAGCCAGGAGTTCTACCTGCATATCGGCCACAGCCTGGAACGCATCGCCATCGCCTACGGCATGGCGGTGGTCCTCGGCGTACTGCTCGGCGTGCTGATGGGCCGCTCGCGCTGGGCCGAGGACATCATCCTGCCGTATATCGAGCTGCTGCGGCCGATCCCGGCGGTGGCCTGGATTCCCCTGGCGATCCTGATGCTGCCCAGCGAGCAGTCGAGCATCGTCTTCATCACCTTTCTCGGCGCACTGTTTCCCATCGTGCTGAACACCGTACATGGCGTCGAACAGAGCCCCGACGTGCTGGTGCGCGCCGCCCGCAGCCTGGGCGCGAGCAAGCGCGCGATCCTCTGGCACGTGGTCATTCCCGGCGCCATGCCGAGCATAGTCGCGGGCCTGGCGATCGGCATGGGCGTGGCCTGGTTCTCCCTGCTGGCCGGGGAAATCATCAGCGGCCAGTACGGCATCGGCTACTTCACCTGGACCTCCTACACCCTGATCCAGTACCCGCAAATCATCATCGGCATGCTCACCATCGGCGGTCTCGGCACCCTCTGCACGCTGCTCGTGCGCAAGGCCTGCACCCCGCTGCTGCGCTGGCAAGCCAAAGGAGGCCGACCATGAACAGCGCCGTCATCGACAACCGCCTGGCCGTGCTCGACCACAGCCGCCAACGCGCCCAGACCGAGTCCAGCGGGCGCGGGCATATCCGCGTGCAGGACGTGCATATCGAGTTCGACCACAACGGCGGCAAACGCGCCGCGGTGCAGAACGCCCAACTGGAGGTCAAACCCGGCGAATTCGTCTGCCTACTCGGCCCGTCCGGCTGCGGCAAATCGACCCTGCTCAACGCCATCGCCGGCTTCGTCCAGCCGACCCGCGGCAGCTTGAGCATCGACGGCCAGGCCGTCAGCGAACCCGGCCCGGATCGCGGCATGGTGTTCCAGCAGCACTCGCTGTTCCCCTGGAAGACCGTGCGCGACAACGTCGCCTTCGGCCCGCTGATGGCCGGTGTCGGACGCAACGAGGCGATGAGCGTGGCGCGTACCTTCCTCTCCCTGGTGGGGCTGGCGGCGTTCGAGAACGCCTACCCGAGCACCCTCTCCGGTGGCATGCAGCAGCGCGTCGGCATCGCCCGCGCACTGGCCAACTACCCCAGCGTGCTGCTGATGGACGAACCGTTCGGTGCCCTGGATGCGCAGACCCGGATCATGATGCAGGAGAACCTGCTGCAGATCTGGCGCGAGTTCCGCAACACCCTGGTGTTCGTCACCCACGATATCGACGAGGCGGTGTTCCTCTCCGACCGCATCGTGGTGATGAGCGCCAGCCCCGGCCGGATCATCGCCGACATCAAGGTTTCGCTGCCACGCCCGCGCGAGCAGAGCCTGCTGACCAGCCCCGAATTCATCGCCCTCAAGCGCCAGTGCATGGACCTGATCCGTCAGGAAACCCTGTGCGCCTTCCAGCAACAGAACCAGGTGGGCTGAGCCATGAACGCACAGCCCTCACTCACGTCCGCGCTCGACATGACCTGTCATGACAGGCTGGAGGTTCCCTCCGTGAACGGTATCCAACAGCTCGCCCCTGGGCAGTCGCCGCTGCCGCTGTATGTGCAGATCCGCGACAGCCTGCGCCAGCAGATACTCGAAGGCAGCTACGCGGTGCATGCCCGCCTGCCCTCGGAGAATCAGCTGATGCAGGCCTATGGCGTCAGCCGCATCACCATCCGCCAGGCCCTGCGCGACCTGCACAACGAGGGCCTGGTATTCAGCGCCCAGGGCAAGGGCACCTACGTCAGCAAGCCCAAGGCGGTGCAGAACGTGCAGCGCCTGCAGGGCTTCGGCGAGGCCATGGCGGCCCAGGGTTACGAGGCCACCGCACGCCTGCTGAGCATTCAGCAGCGCAAGCCGCCCAAGGCGGTGGTCGCCGCTCTGCACCTGGCCCCCGGCGAAGACGTGGTCGAGGTCAAGCGCGTGCGCTACCTCAACCGCGAGGCGGTGTGCGTGGAGAACAGCTACTTCCCCCTGGATATCGGCCGCCGGCTGTTCGGCCTGGACCTGTCCGGCGACATCTTCCCGATGCTGGAAAACCTCTTCGGCATCGCCCTCGGCCGCGCCGATATCGGCCTCGACGCCATGCTCGCCGACGACGAGGTGCAGCACCTGCTGGGCCTCAAGGCCGGCGAAGCGATCCTGCGGGTCGAGCGCCTGACCCACGACCGCGGCGGCCGCCCGATCGATTTCGAATACCTCTGCTACCGCGGCGACTCATTCAAATACCAGTTCCGAGTGGATCGGAAATAGGAGACGACAATGACTACCACCCATATCAATGGCATCCCGGTGATCGACACCGACGTGCTGGTAATCGGCGGCGGCACCGCCGGCCCGATGGCCGCCGTGACCGTCAAGGAACTGGACCCGACGCTCAAGGTAATCCTGCTGGAGAAGGCCAACGTCAAGCGCTCCGGCGCCATCTGCATGGGCATGGACGGCCTCAACAACGCCGTGGTCCCCGGCCACGCCACGCCCGAGCAGTACGTCAAGGAAATCACCATCGCCAACGACGGCATCGTCCACCAGCCGGCGCTGCTGGCCTACGCTCAGCGCTCGTTTCCGATGATCGAGAAGCTCGACTCCTGGGGCGTGCATTTCCAGAAGGACGAAACCGGCGACTACGACATGAAGAAGGTCCACCACCTCGGCACCTATGTGCTGCCGATGCCCGAGGGCCACAACGTCAAGAAGATCCTCTACCGCCGCCTGCGCCGGGTGCGGGTGGAGATCGAGAACCGCTTCCAGGCCACCCGCCTGCTGAAGGACGCCGACGGCAATATCGCCGGGATGATCGGGGTCAACACCCGCACCGCCGAGCCGATCATCATCCGCGCCAAGGCGGTGATCATGGCCACAGGCGCCGCCGGGCGCATCGGCCTGCCGAATTCCGGCTACCTGTTCGGCACCTACGAGAATCCGGCCAACTGTGGCGACGGCCATGCCATGGCCTACCACGTCGGCGCCGACCTGGTGAACCTGGAGTGCTTCCAGGTCAACCCGCTGCTCAAGGACTACAACGGCCCGGCCTGCGCCTACGTCACCGGCCCGCTCGGCGGCTTCACCGCCAACGCCTATGGCGAGCGCTTTATCGAGTGCGATTACTGGTCCGGGCAGATGATGCTGGAGTTCTTCAAGGAGCTGGAATCCGGCACCGGCCCGGTGTTCCTCAAGCTCGATCACCTGGCCGAGGAAACCATCCAGGAAATCGAGACCGTGCTGCACACCAACGAACGGCCGACCCGCGGGCGCTTCCACGAAGGCCGTCAGGTCGACTACCGGCAACGGATGGTCGAGATGCACATCTCCGAAATCGGCTTCTGCTCCGGCCACTCGGCCTCCGGGGTGTGGACCGACGAGACCGGCGCGACCACGGTGCCGGGCCTGTACGGTGCCGGCGACATGGCCTCGGTGGCGCACAACTACATGCTCGGCGCCTTCGTCTACGGGCAGATCTGCGGCGAAAGCGCCACCGCCTTCGCCCAGGCGCGCGGCGAGATTGAGCTCGACGAGGCCTTTATCGCCGCCGAACTGGAACGCATCCAGGCACCGCTGCTGGTCAAGGACGGCATTCCGCCGGAGCAGATGGAATACAAGGTGCGGCGCCTGGTGAACGATTACCTGCAGCCGCCGAAGGTCACCAAGAAGCTGGAGATCGGCCTGGAACGCATCCTCGCCGTGCGTGCGGACCTGCCCAAGCTCTGCGCCGCCGACCCCCACGAACTGCTGCGCGCCCTGGAAGTGCAATCGATCATCGACTGCGCCGAGATGGCCGCCCGCGCCTCGCTGTATCGCACCGAATCGCGCTGGGGGCTGTACCACTACCGGGTCGATTTCCCCGAGCAGAACGACGCCGAGTGGTTCTACCACAGCCGCCTGTTCAAGGACGCAGACGGCCAGATGGCCCACGGCAAACGCCCGGTCGCCGACTACGTGGTGGCCCTCGGCGAAGAGAAGGACGCCTACAGCAAGTTGCGCGTGAAAAAAGCCGCCAATGCCTGATAGCCGGAATAACTGATCCCTGTGGGAGGGGCTTTAGCCGCGAAAGCATCTGAGACATCTCGCGGCTAAAGCCCCTCCCACAAAACCTGTTTGGAGAGGAAACCACCATGCCCGTAGCCAACCACCGTTCCAGCGTTCCCGTCGTCGTCGACGAGGACAAATGCATCGCCGACAAGGGCTGTCGCGTGTGCATCGACGTCTGCCCGCTGGATGTCCTGTGGATCAACCCGGACAGCGGCAAGGCCCATATGAAATACGACGAGTGCTGGTACTGCATGCCCTGCGAGACCGACTGCCCGACCGATGCGGTGAAAGTGAACATCCCCTATTTGCTGCGCTGATCAAGGAACTACCCCATGAAGCACTACGACGATCCTCAACTGCAGAGCCTCGCCGCAAACCTCACCTCGGCCGACCCCGCGATCCGCCGGGTGGCGGTACTCGAACTGGTCGATTGCGCCGAGCCGCAAGCGGCCGAGCTGCTGATCCTGGCCCTCAACGACCCCGATCCCTCGGTGCGCCAGGAAGCCGCCAAGGTGGTCGACGAGTTCGATGCCGCGGATATCGCCGATGCGCTGATCGCCGCCCTAGACGATCGCGACGAGGTGGTGCGCAACGCCGCCGCCCATGCCCTCGCCGACCTCAAGGACCCGGCCGCCGCCATGCCGCTGCTCGCCGCACTGGAACAGAGCCAGGACAGCTTTGTGGTCGCCGGCATCCTCCGCGCGCTCAAACCGCTGCGCACCCCGGCAGCCCAGGCCCCGGCGCTGGCCCGCCTGAACGATGCCGATGCCCAGGTGCGCCGCGAGGCGGTGGCGGTGATCGGCTGGCTCAAGCAGCCGGAGAATCTACCGGCGCTGATGCAGCGCGCCCAATACGATCCCGATGCCGAGGTGCGCCGCGCCGCAGCCGGCGCCCTGGTCTACGCCACACCCGAGCAGGTCGGCCCGAGCCTGATCGAGATCCTCCAGGACGAGCACTGGCAGGTGCGCGTCGAAGCCGCTGTCAGCCTCGGCAAACTGGATTGCCAGGCGGCGCTGCAATCCCTGGTCGACGCGACCCACGACAGCTTCTGGCAGGTCCGCGAAAAAGCCGTCGACGCCCTCGGCAAGCTCGCCGCGGTCGGCGCCATCCCGGCCCTCGGCGTCTGCGCCCGCGACCCCATGAGCAACCTGCGCAAGGCGGCCATCGGCGCCCTCGGCAGCATCGGCCACAGCGCCGGCCGGCCCTTCGTCGAAACCGCCATGGACGACCCCGACCCGGACGTGCGCAAGCTGGCCCGCTGGGCCCTGTCGAAACTGGATGCCGCCGCTTAAGGCCGGCTGGCAGGCATCCCGTGGGAGGGGCTTCAGCCGCGATTCGCTGGCAACCAAGCGTCGCGGCTGAAGCCCCTCCCACCCATGAAGCGAGGAAGACCCGATGACCTACGTAGTGACCGAAAACTGCATCCGCTGCAAATACACCGACTGCGTCGAGGTGTGCCCGACCGATTGCTTCCACGAAGGCCCGAACTTTCTGGTGATCAACCCCGAGGCCTGCATCGACTGCAGCCTGTGCGCGCCGGAATGTCCGGCCGACGCGATCTTCGCCGACAAGGAAGTGCCGCCCGAGCAGAGCCATTTCATCGAGCTGAATGCCGACCTGGCGCAATTCTGGCCGCTGCTCAGCCAGACCCTGGCGCCCCTGGTCGACGCCGACGCCTGGGTCGACCAGGCCGACAAGCTGCAATTTCTGGAGCGCTGACCGTGCCCGAGCGCTTTAAACCCTGGTTCGAACGCGCCCTGCTGGCGGCGTTGATCGCCAGCGCCGCAGCCACCGGCAGCGCGCGGCCGCTGGACAATGAGCAGCGCCAGGTCAAGCCGCCGGAAGTGCCGACCCTGCTGGTTCCCAACGGTGAACCGCCGCTGCCGGTGAAATAGCGCCTACTGGAGAAAAGCATGTCCACAAGCACCCAGATCCTGACCGCCGCCCCCAGCGAAATCCGCCTGCGCAAGGCGCAGAAAACCCTCGAAGTGCTCTGGCCGGATGGCCAGCTCAGCCGACTGAGCTGCCTGGCCCTGCGCAAGAGCTGCGCCTGTTCGGCCTGCATCCAAAGCCGCCAGCGCGGCGCCCTGAGCCTGATCGACGCCGATGTCGGCGTCGACAAGCTGCAAGTCTCCGGCATCAGCGGGCTGCAGCTGTTCTTCAGCGACGGCCACTACCGCGGGCTCTATCCCTGGGCGTACCTGCGCGAACTGGGCGAACTGGGCGAGCGCCTGCGATGAACCCACGCGCCCCGCAACTGCTGGCCCCCTCGTTCGTCAGCCTGCGCCGCCTGTATCCCGGCATCGCCCTGGGCGTGGTGCTGGCGCTGGCCGGCAGTTTTCTCGCCGAACATTACGGCGCGCCGGCGCTGCTGCTGGTTCTGCTGCTGGGCTTCGGCTTCGCCAGCCAGGCCGGCGATGCGCGCCTGCAACCGGGGGTGGGTTTTTGCAGCCGCCAGGTGCTACGCATCGGCGTGGCCCTGCTCGGCGCGCGCATCGGCATCGAGCAGGTGCTGGCGGTCGGCAGCCTGCCGCTGCTGGTGGTGCTCGGCAGCACGCCGCTGATCATAGGCGCGGCCTTGGCCCTCGGCCGCTGGCTGCGCCTGCCGACCCTGCACAGCCTGGTCGCCGGGGTGGCGGTGGCGATCTGTGGGGTGTCGGCGGCCATAGCCGTGGCCGCGGTGATTCCCGCCGGACGCCTGGAAGAACGTCGCCTGCTCGGCGTGGTGGTCGGCGTCACCGCCCTCGGCACCCTGTCGATGCTGCTCTATCCGCCGCTGCTGGCGGCCCTCGGCTACAGCGCCCTGGACAGCGGCCTGCTGCTCGGCGCCAGCATTCACGACGTGGCCCAGGCCGCCGCGGCGGGTTATCTCGTCTCGGACAGTGCCGGCGATGTCGCCACCCTGACCAAGCTGCTGCGGGTCGCCCTGCTGGCGCCGCTGGTGTTGCTGCTCGGCGTGCTGCTGCGCAGTCGCGAGAGCAGCGGCGGCGAGTTTCCCTATTTCCTGCTGGGCTTTCTCGCCCTGTTCGGCCTCAACAGCCTGGGCTGGCTGCCGACCGGCCTGCGCGAGGTGCTGGTCGCCGCCTCCCAGGCCTGCCTGCTGCTGAGCATGGCCGCGCTGGGCATGCGCACCAGCCTCGGCGAACTGCTGGCCCTGGGCTGGAAGCCCTTTCTTCTGCTGGTGCTGCTAAGCGCCGGCCTGTTGCTGACGGCGATGACGCTGCTGGCGCTGCTTGGCCCCGCATAACCACCAACCTTATCCGAGGAACACGCCATGAACGCTTGCGCCCCGCACCTTGTACCCACCCCATTGCTGCGACAGGCCGAACTGGCCCTCGGCCAATGGATCGACCCTTACCTGGGCTGCGATCTGCTGTCGGCCAATGCCGTGCGCAGCCTGGATGCAACGGGCGGGCAGTTGCACCTGACGCTTCAACTGGGCTTTCCGGCCGAGGGTTACCGGCAAATCCTGGCGGAACAACTGCGCAGCCACTTGCTGGCGCAAACGGGCGCCGAAGCGGTGGCGATCCAGGTGGCCTGGGCCGTGGAGGCGGCACCCGCTACCGTCCAGGCCCTGCCCGCGGTCAAGCAACTGATCGCGGTGGCCTCGGGCAAGGGCGGGGTGGGCAAGTCCACCACCGCGACCAATCTGGCCCTGGCACTGGCCGCCGACGGTGCACGGGTCGGCATGCTCGATGCCGATCTCTACGGTCCCAGCCAGCCGCGATTGCTCGGCCTGTCTGGCCTGCCGGAGAGCCGCGACGGCAAGCTACAGCCCATGCTCGGCCATGGCCTGCAGTGCATGTCGATTGGTTTTCTGGTCGACGAGGAAGCCCCGGTGATCTGGCGTGGGCCGATGATCAGCCAGGCGCTGACCCGTCTGCTGAACGAAACTGCCTGGGATGACCTGGATTATCTGATCGTCGACCTGCCGCCGGGCACTGGCGATATCCACCTGACCCTGGCCCAGCGCATGCCGGTGTCCGCCGCGCTGATCGTCTCCACGCCCCAGGACATCGCCCTGCTCGATGCGCGCAAGGGCCTGCGCATGTTCGACAAGGTCAATGTGCCGGTGCTTGGCATTATTGAAAACATGAGCATCCACGTCTGCAGCCAGTGCGGCCATGAAGAACACATCTTCGGCAGCGGCGGCGCCCGACGCATGGCCGAGCAGTACGGCAGCCAGCTGCTCGGCGAGCTGCCGCTGGACATAGGCATCCGCATTGGCGCCGACGCCGGCCAGCCGATAGTCGTCAGCGCACCCGAGGGCAGCCTGGCCCAAACCTACCGCGACATCGCCCGGCGCAGCACCGCGCGCCTGTCCTTGCAACCCCACCAGGCCAGCCTGCAGCTGCCGGCAATCATCGAGGCCTGAGCAAAGCAGGCCAAGTAGACGAAGCCGCCCATTCCGGCGGCTTTGTCTCGGACTAGATCAGCCTCAATTACCTTCGCGGCGCAGCGCCTGCGGGGTGAAGTCGCGCGGACTCAGACGGGCGTTGAAGTCGTACATCGGCTCGTTGTTGTCCAGGCCGTCGACGAAGTAGCGACCACCCTTCAAGTCGTAGAGACTCTCCAGGGTGCTGCCGAACATCGGCACGTCGTAGTAGCTGATCGGGTGGCTTTCCTGCAAGCCGACCAGCGCACCGTGCTGGTCGTACAGGTCGACCGCGAGGATCTGCCAGCTGTCCTCGTCGAGGTAGAAACGCCGCTTGCCATAGGGATGGCGGAAGCCCTTGCGCAGCTTGGCGTCGACCACCCACACGCGGTGCAGCTCATAGCGCAGCAGCTCGGGGTTGAGCGTGTTGCGCTTGAGGATCCGCTCGTAGGCTATGTCCTGCTGGTGCACCTTGTAACTGTTGTAGGGCACCAGCATCTCCCGCTTGCCGAGCAGCTGCCACTCATAGCGATCCGGCGCACCGTTGTAGGAGTCGACCACGTCGGCGGTGACCAGGCCGTTGGTGTCCGGGCGCAGGGTGTCGTAGGCCAGCATCGGCAGACGGCGCACGCGCCGTTCGCCGCGGCTGTAGCGCCAGACCTTGCGGATCGCCAGCACCTGGTCAAGGGTTTCCTGCACCACCAGCGCCGAGCCTGCCAGCATGGCCGGGGCGATCACCTTATATTTGTAATAGAACAGGGTGTTGTCCAGGTCCTGCGGGCTCATGCCTTCGCGGCCATAGCGGAAGTAGACATCACGCTCCAGCTTGAGCAGGTTGTAATCGCCATTGGCGAGCACCGCAGCCTGGTTGGTGACCATGCTGAGCTGCTCACCGCGGTAGCGCATGATGTGGTTCCAGATGGCTTCCAGGCCGTTCTGCGGCAGCGGGAACGGGATCCCTGCCGCAGCGCCTTCGACGCCATTGCCGTCGGAGATCAGCTCGGCACTCAGGGCGTTGAACTGGGTGGCGTCGTAGATGCGCGGCGGCGCCGCGGCACTGCGCCGGGTTGGATAGACGCTCAGGAAGTAATCCGGATTATTTGCCAGCAACTGCTTCAGGCCTACCGGCAATTGCGCCTGGTGCTGACCGAGGTTGTGGCTGTCGACCCGATACAGCGGCGCATCGTCGGCGTAAGGATCGGGATGGTGCATGCCAGGCCGGTAATTGGCCGGCGGTTGCGCCAGCCCGCCACCCCAGGGCGGGATGGTGCCGGCGGCGTTGCCGCCGCGCTCGCCACCCAGTGGGGTGAGATCCTGGCCCAGGCGCGCAGCCTGGACACTGTCGATCTTGGCCTGCGCCTGCAGCGCAACGACCGCCAGCAGCAGAATTGAACCTACTCTCAACACAACGAACTCCTCACGGCAGTTGGCGTCTGGTGCCACTGCTTTTTTGTGCCCGCCTCTACAGGAGGGCGGACTTTATATGCTTCGATATTGCGGTGAGGAGCCGTCCTGGCGCCGGGTGGTCCCGATCTTGTGCAAGCGTCCTGTGGCTGTCGTGCAGCCGGGGCGCGCCGCTGGTTGCGGCGCGTGGAACTTCTATTCTGCTAGCTCTCGCGCTGGAACTTCAGATCCCAAACGCCATGACCGAGGCGCTCGCCGCGGCGCTCGAACTTGGTGGTCGGCCGCTCCGGCGGGCGCTCCACGCAACGGCCGTCGGCGGCCAGGTTGTGGTAACCGGGCGCCACGTTCATCACTTCCAGCATGTGTTCGGCGTAAGCTTCCCAGTCGGTGGCCATGTGCAGCACGCCACCGAGCTTGAGTTTCTGCCGCACCAGTTCGGCAAATGCCGGCTGGACGATCCGGCGCTTGTGATGACGCGACTTGTGCCAGGGATCGGGAAAGTACAGTAGCAAGCGGTCGAGGCTGGCATCAGCCACACAGTTGCGCAGCACTTCCATGGCATCGCAGCTGTAGACCCGCACATTGCCGATGTTCTGCGTCATCAGGCCGTTGAGCAAGGCGCCGACACCTGGCGAATGCACCTCGACACCGATGAAATCCTGCTCGGGCGCCGCCGCCGCCATTTCCAGCAGGGACTGGCCCATGCCAAAACCGATTTCCAGGGTACGTGGGGCACTGCGGCCGAATACTGCATCGAAATCTGGAGCGCCTGCATCCAGTTCCAAACCAAATTTGGCCCAGCCTTGATCGAGGCCGCGCTGCTGGCCTTCGGTCATGCGCCCGGCACGCATCACGAAACTCTTGATCGCGCGATGCTTGGAGGTGTCTTCAGCCGGCTCAGGCTGTTGCTGCAAATCAGTCATGCTGTGCTCGTTACTTGTTACTTAATAAGGCCATCCAGCGGCGAAGAGGCGCTGGCATAGAGTTTCTTCGGCATGCGCCCGGCCAGGTAGGCCAGGCGGCCAGCTTCGATCGCGTATTTCATGGCCTCGGCCATCAGCACCGGGTTTTGCGCATGGGCGATGGCGCTGTTCATCAGCACCGCCTCGCAGCCCAGCTCCATGGCGATGGTGGCATCGGACGCGGTGCCCACGCCGGCATCGACCAGCACCGGTACGGTGGCTTCTTCGAGGATGATGCGCAGGTTATACGGGTTGCAGATGCCCAGCCCGGTGCCGATCAGGCCGGCCAGCGGCATCACCGCGATGCAGCCCATCTCGGCCAGCCGGCGGGCGATGATCGGATCGTCGCTGGTGTAGACCATCACGTCGAAACCGTCCCTGACCAGCACTTCGGCGGCCTTGAGGGTTTCGATCACGTTGGGGAACAGGGTCTTCTGGTCGGCCAGTACTTCCAGCTTGACCAGCTTGTGGCCGTCGAGCAGCTCACGGGCCAGGCGGCAGGTGCGCACGGCCTCGTCGGCGTCGTAGCAGCCGGCGGTATTGGGCAGGATGGTGTAGCGCGAAGGCGGGATCACGTCGAGCAGGTTCGGCTCACCCGGATTCTGACCGATATTGGTGCGGCGCACGGCGACCGTGACGATCTCCGCCCCCGAGGCTTCGATGGCCGCACGGGTCTCGTCGAGATCCTTGTACTTGCCGGTGCCGACCAGCAGACGCGACTGATAGGTCCGGCCGGCCAGGGTAAAAGGCTTGTCGCTACGTACTTGGCTCATTGCAAACTCCTAGCTGGGCGCCTGATGACAGGCCTTTGGAAATGTAGCGAGCGATGACTGGGCCGGAGCGCCTGGCAGGACTCGCATTCGAGACTGGGTCAACACGGCCTGGCCGAGCGCAGCAGTTCTCAACGGCCTGTTAGCCGCCACCAATCGCGTGCACCACTTCAACCCGGTCACCTTCGCGAAGCGCGGTGGCGGCATGCTGGCTGCGCGGCACTATATCCAGGTTGAGCTCGACCGCTACCCGGCGTTCAGTCAGATCCAGACGGCCGATCAGGTCGGCAACGGTGGCGCCATCGGCCAGCTCGAATGATTCACCGTTCAACTGAATACGCATAACGGGGCAGTCACAACTTGGGAAGGGGCGGGCATTCTAGCCCGATCACGGACGATGACCAAGGCCAAAGGAGGCCATGCGCCCGGCATTCTGACGTGCGGGTCAGGTTAGCCGTCACTTACAACGTCATGCGCCACGCCGGTAGCCATCATCAGCGCCTGGGTAAGCGCCAGGCCATCAGGCCGAGGCACAACCAGCCAGCCAGAAAGGCCAGGCCGCCGAACGGCGTGATGATACCGAGTCCGCCGATGCCGCTGAGGGTCAGCAGATACAGGCTGCCGGAAAACAGCAGAATGCCCAGGGTGAAACAGCCACCGGCCAGATTCACCAGGCGGCCCGGTGCCCGCAGCGCCAGCAGGGCGACACCGAACAGCGCCAGGGCGTGGATCAACTGGTAGTGGCAGCCGGTCTGGAACACCGCCAGGTGCTCCGGGCTGAGCCTATTTTTCAAGCCATGGGCGGCGAAAGCCCCGAGGGCGACACCGGTAAAACCGGTCAAGGCGGACAGCAACAACCATAGACGCGCCATGCATCACTCCAGACAAGGGAACTGCGGCCGCTATAATGGCCGGCAAACTCAGCCTGGCCAAGCCCGCATGTTTCGCTCCATCCGCCGCCTCCTGTTCAAACTGCTGCTCTACCTCATGGCCGGCTCGGCTCTGCTGGTGCTGGTCTTGCGCTGGGTGCCGCCACCCGGCACGGCCCTGATGGTCGAGCGCAAGATCGAATCCTGGGTCGACGGCAAGCCCATCGACCTGCAGCGCAGCTGGCGCCCCTGGAGCGAGCTGCCGGACGACCTGAAGATCGCGGTGATCGCCGGCGAAGACCAGAAATTCGCCGAGCACTGGGGCTTCGATGTCGCGGCAATCCGCGCGGCGCTGGCGCACAACCAGCAAGGCGGCTCGTTGCGCGGCGCCAGCACGCTGAGCCAGCAGGTGGCGAAAAATCTGTTTCTCTGGTCCGGCCGCAGCTGGCTGCGCAAAGGCATCGAACTCTGGTTTACCGGCCTGATCGAGTTGCTCTGGCCGAAACAGCGGATTCTCGAGGTGTACCTCAACAGCGCCGAGTGGGGCAATGGCGTATTCGGCGCCGAAGCCGCGGCGCGCCATCACTTCAATACCGGCGCGCCCTACCTGTCGACCCAGCAGGCCAGCCAACTGGCCGCCGTACTACCAAACCCGCGGAACTGGAGCGCCAGTCGGCCCAACGCCCACGTCAGCCGCCGCGCGGCCTGGATCCGCCAGCAGATGCGCCAGCTCGGCGGCAGCCACTACCTCAGCCGCTTGCAAGCGGCGCGCCCGGACTGGTGGCCGCACTGGCTGAAAGTCTGAAACCCCGCACAAACGCCGCCCAGTAGCCGGATGCAATCCGGGACGGATGCCAAGCCCCCGGATTGCATCCGGGCTACAGATTGCGCTTACCCAGCGCATCGCGCGGCACCACCTGCAACAGCAGCAGCTGCTCGTCTGCGGTATGCGCGGTCAGCCCCGCCTCGGGATAGACCCAGGCCTGGCCTTCGTCCAACTCCAGGCGCAGGCGCGGCTGGCCGACACTGCTGAGCAGACGTTCGGCGGCCACGGCCTGCCGTGGTTTGAGGGCCAGGCCGACGATGGCGTGGTTGCCCAAATCGGCCAGCAGCTGCCTGCCGAGCGGCTGTTCATCGTCGCGCGCGTCCAAGCCGGCCGCGGCCATCAGGCTGGCGCGCTCGGCCTCGCCCAGCTCGAGTTCGGCCTCCAGCGCCCAGGGCTCGCCACTCGCCTGCCAATCCGCGCGGTAGAGCAGGCGCGCCCCATCCAGCCGTGGCTGCAGCCAGAGCTCGCCTTCCACCTGAGTTCGCAACATGGCCAGGCTCAGGCGGTTATCGGCCAGGGGCACGAGCACCGCCGCCTGCCACTCGGCCAGCCAGGGCAGCGGTGCCGGTGCAGGTTGCGGGCGCTTCAGCCAGGCGCCCCAGGCGAAGAACAGCAGGGCGACGGCAACGAAGATCAGGCCATGCTGCAGGCGCAGGGGTGGCAGATTCATTAACATTCTCCAGACAGAAAAAAGCCGCACCTGGGTGCGGCTTGTTCGGGTAGGGGATCAACTACGCGGCGATCGAGCCCTTGAGCTTGCTCATCGCGCTTTTCTCCAACTGGCGAATGCGCTCGGCGGAGACGTTGTACTTGGCAGCCAGCTCATGCAGCGTGGCTTTCTCCTCGGCCAGCCAGCGCTGGTAGAGGATGTCGCGACTGCGTTCGTCGAGTCCGTCCAGGGCCTCATGCAGGTTGGCGGTGGAGCTGTCTGTCCAGTCCGAGGCCTCGAGCTGACGTGCCGGGTCGTAGCGGTGGTCTTCCAGGTACTGGGCCGGCGAATGAAACGCGCTTTCGTCATCGGCTTCGGCAGCCGGATCGAAGGACATATCGTGACCGGTCAGACGGCTTTCCATCTCGCGCACTTCGCGCGGCTCGACCCCCAGGCTTTCCGCCACGGCGTGCACTTCCTCGTTGTTCAACCAGGCCAGACGCTTCTTCTGGCTGCGCAGGTTGAAGAACAGTTTGCGCTGCGCCTTGGTGGTGGCGACCTTGACGATGCGCCAGTTGCGCAGGATGAACTCATGGATCTCGGCACGGATCCAGTGCACGGCGAACGACACCAGACGCACACCCATTTCCGGGTTGAAACGCTTGACCGCCTTCATCAGGCCGACGTTGCCTTCCTGGATCAGGTCGGCCTGGGGCAGGCCATAACCGGAATAGCTGCGGGCGATATGCACGACAAAGCGCAGATGGGCGAGCACCATTTGCCGAGCGGCTTCGAGGTCCTGCTGGTAATAGAGACTCTCGGCCAGCTCGCGCTCCTGCTCGGGGGTCAACAGCGGTATGCAGTTGACCGCATGCACGTAAGCCTCCAGGTTGGCGCCCGGGACTAAAGCATGAACAGGTTGCAAAGAAGTGGACATGTGGATCCTCCGACTCACGAATCGAGCGCAGTGTAACACTGAGCAATACGACTAGGAACGCTTCTACAAGTTCCCTTACACATAGTCAATATCAATAAAAACAATAGCTTACTTATCTAGGCTCTAATTCGTTCAGGTGCCGGGCAACCGCCAGCCAGGCGCCGATATAGCCTAGCAGCACTGCGCCGAGCAGCAATGACAGGCCGTCGCCTGCCGGCACTCCGGCCAGGGCGAAGTCGCTGCCGTACAGCCCGGCCAGACGAATCACCGCGGCGTTCAGCCAGCCCAGGCCATAGGCCAGCACCAGCCAGGCCAGCAGTCCGGCGCCCAACCCATAGAGCGCGCCCATATAAAGGAAGGGCCGCCGCACATAGCTGTCGGTGCCGCCGACCAGCTTGATCACCTCGATCTCGGTACGCCGGTTCTCGATGTGCAGGCGAATGGTATTGCCGATCACCAGCAGCAAGGCCATCACCAGCAGCAGGGTCAGGCCGAAGACGAAGCGATCGCCCAGGTTGAGAATCGCCGTCAGCCGCTCGACCCAGACCAGGTCGAGCTGCGCCTGCTGCACCTTGGGCAACTCGGCCAGCCGCAGACGCAGTGCCTCCAGGGTGACCTTGTCGACTTCCCTGGGCGTCACCAGGACCACGCCCGGCAACGGATTATCCGGCAATTCCTTGAGCGCCTCGCCCAGCCCGGACTGCTGCTGGAACTCCAGCAAGGCCTGCTCGCGACTGATCCATTCGGCCTCGGCGACCTCGTCCATTGCGCCGATCTGCTCGCGCAGCGCCTGGCCTTCGGCCTCGCTGGCATCGATCTGGAGGAACAGGGAAATCTGCGCGGCGCGCTGCCAGGAACCGCCAAGACGCTCGACATTGTCCAGCAGCAAGGCCAGGCCCATCGGTAGACTCAGGGCAACGGCCATTACCAGGCAGGTGAAGAAGCTGCCGATGGGTTGCTTGGCCAGGCGGCGCAGGCTGTCGACCAGGCTGGCGCGGTGGCTTTCCAGCCAGGCGTCGAACTGGCTGCGCAAGTCCGGACCGTCATCCGGAATTTTCGGATCGTGCTTTTTTGGTGCGGCGCCGACGCGTTGCGCCGGCTGCGGCGGTGGCATACGGGTAGCGCTCATCAGACCGCCTCCCCGTCGCCGATCAAGCGGCCACGTTGCAGGGTCAGCATGCGATGGCGCATGCGTGCGATCAGCGCCAGGTCGTGACTGGCGATCAGCACGCTGGTACCGAGACGGTTGATGTCCTCGAACACCCCCATGATCTCCGCGGCCAGGCGCGGATCGAGGTTGCCGGTCGGTTCGTCGGCGAGCAGCAGGGCCGGACGATGCACCACCGCGCGGGCGATGCCGACGCGCTGCTGCTGGCCGGTGGACAGTTCGCTGGGGAACTGCTCGGCCTTGTCCGCCAGTGACACCCGCTCGAGGGCGGCGCCGACGCGCTTGCCGATCTCCACCTTGGACAGCCCGAGGATCTGCAGCGGCAGGGCGACGTTGTCGAACACGCTGCGGTCGAACAGCAACTGATGGTTCTGAAACACCACGCCGATCTGCCGACGCAGGTAGGGAATCTGTGCGTTGGTGATCTGTCCCAGGTCCTGGCCGGCCAGCAGCAGCTTGCCGGTGGTCGGCCGCTCCATCGCCAACAGCAGGCGCAACAGGGTGCTCTTGCCGGCACCCGAGTGCCCGGTGACGAACAGAAACTCGCCGCGGCGCACGCGAAAGCTCAGCTCGTGCAGCCCGACGTGACCATTGGGGTAACGCTTACCGACCTGCTCGAACTTGATCATTACGATTCCCGCGACTGAAACAGCGCCTGGACAAAAGAGTTGGCTTCGAAGGTACGCAGATCGTCGATGCCTTCGCCGACGCCAATATAGCGAATCGGCAGGCCGAACTGTTTGGCCAGGGCGAAGATCACCCCGCCCTTGGCGGTACCGTCCAGCTTGGTCAGGACCAGGCCGGTCAGGCTCACGGTCTGGTTGAACTGCTTGGCCTGGTTGATCGCGTTCTGTCCGGTGCCGGCGTCCAGCACCAGCAGCACCTCGTGGGGCGCCGTGTCGTCCAGCTTGCCAATCACCCGCCGAACCTTCTTCAGCTCTTCCATCAGGTTGTCTTTGGTGTGCAGGCGCCCGGCCGTGTCGGCGATCAGCACATCCATGCCGCGCGCCTTGGCGGCCTGCACCGCATCGAAGATCACCGACGCCGAATCGGCACCGGTGTGCTGGGCGATCACCGGGATACGGTTGCGCTCGCCCCACACCTGCAACTGTTCGACAGCGGCGGCGCGGAAGGTGTCGCCGGCGGCCAGCATGACTTTCTTGCCGTCCTGCTCCAGCTTTTTCGCCAGTTTGCCGATAGTGGTGGTCTTGCCGGCACCGTTCACGCCGACCACCAGAATCACATAGGGCTGCTTCGTCGCATCCACGCGCATCGGCTGCTCGACCGGCTTGAGCAACGCGGTCAGCTCGTCCTGCAACGCCTGGTACAACGCGCCGCTGTCGGTCAGCTGCTTGCGCGCGACCTTCTGGGTCAGGCTCTGGACGATCAGGTTGGTGGCCTCGACGCCGACGTCGGCGGTGAGCAGGCGGGTTTCGATCTCCTCGAGCAGCTCGTCGTCGATCGCCTTCTTGCCGAGGAACAGGCTGGCCATGCCCTCACCCAGGCTGGCGCTGGTCTTCGACAGGCCCAGCTTGAGGCGGGCGAACCAACCACCCTGGTTATCGCCCGGCTTGTTCTGCTCGACCTGTACCTCAGCCACCGGGGTCTCGACCACAATCGGCGCGGCCGGCACAGGCGGCTCGGGCTCAGGTACATGAATGACCGGATGCAGCACTTCGCTGCCGGCATTGATGCGGAACCGCGAAGGGCGCGGCGCCTGCAGCGGCTCGGGCGCAGACGCGGGCGCCACTGCGGGCTCGGCCGGCGGCGCGACCGGAGCAACCGACTCGACCACAGGCGCAGCGGGCTCGACGGCTTGCGGCAGGGCTGGCGCTGGCTCTGGCACTGGCACTTGCGGCTCTGCTGCAGGCGCGGCTGTGGGCTCAGGCGCTTCAGGCGCTTGACTGCTGGCCGGCTCCTGCGGCTTCTTGCGAAACCAGCCGAACAGGTCTTTCTTCTCCGCGGTTTTCTCGGCGGATGGCGGCGCATCAGGCATGGCACCGGGCGCGGGGGTCTTCTTGTCGTCGTTGGAACCAAACATGGAGGACGGCTATCTCAAAGGTGCGACGCGCCAGTGGGCGGGTCTAAGACATTGCCTGCACGGCGGGCTAACAGCCGAAGAAACCGCGCAGTAATATTCAGACCACATACCAGACGTGGCCGCCAGTAAAACGGATGCGTATCCTAGCACCTCCGCGCCCGCCGACGCTAAGTCCAAGCGGGTCCGTCCGACAGGTCGACAATTGATGAAGATGACAGCCCAACGCGCCGCCGCCTTGCTCTTCGGCGCACTCTGCATGCCGCTGGCGGCCTTGGCCGCAGAACCGCAACCGACCCATGAATTCAGCCTGGACAACGGTCTCAAGGTCATCGTGCGCGAGGATCACCGCGCGCCTGTGGTGGTCTCCCAACTCTGGTACAAGGTCGGCTCCAGCTACGAGACGCCCGGCCAGACCGGCCTGTCCCACGCCCTCGAGCACATGATGTTCAAGGGCAGCCGCAAGCTCGGCCCCGGCGAAGCCTCGCGCATCCTGCGCGAGCTGGGCGCCGAGGAGAACGCCTTCACCAGCGACGACTACACCGCCTATTACCAGGTGCTGGCGCGTGATCGCCTGAGCGTGGCCCTGGAGCTGGAAGCCGATCGCCTGGCCAGTCTCAAGCTGCCGGCCGAGGAATTCGCCCGCGAGATCGAGGTGATCAAGGAAGAGCGGCGCCTGCGCACCGACGATAAACCCTCGAGCCTGGCCTACGAGCGCTTCAAGGCCATGGCCTACCCCGCCAGCGGTTACCACACGCCGACCATCGGCTGGATGGCCGACCTCGAGCGCATGACCGTCGAGGAGCTGCGTGCCTGGTATGAAGCCTGGTACGCACCGAACAATGCCACCCTGGTGGTGGTCGGCGATGTCAGCGCCAGCGAGGTCAAGGTGCTGGCCGAACGCTATTTCGGCGACATCCCCAAACGCGCCGTACCGCCGTCGAAAGCCCCCCGCGAACTGGCTGCACCGGGCGAACGACGCATCACCCTGCACCTGAAAACCCAGCTGCCAAGCCTGATGCTGGGCTTCAACGTACCGGGCCTGGCCACTGCCGAGCAGCCGCGCCAGGTGCATGCCTTGCGCCTGATCGCCACTCTGCTCGATGGCGGCTACAGCGCCCGCCTGCCGACGCGCCTGGAGCGTGGCGAGGAACTGGTCTCCGGGGCTTCCGCCTGGTACGACGCCCACCCGCGCGGCGACAGCCTGTTCGTGCTGTCCGCCACGCCCAATGTGCAAACCGGCAAGACCCTGGCGCAAGCCGAAGCCGGCCTGTGGCGCGAGCTGCAGGACCTGCAACAGAACCCGCCCTCGGCTGAGGAGCTGGCCCGGGTGCGCGCCCAGGTCATCGCCGGCCTGGTCTACGAACGCGACTCGATCACCAGCCAGGCCACCGCCATCGGCCAACTGGAAACCGTCGGCCTGTCCTGGAGGCTGATGGACCAGGAGCTGGCCGAGCTGGAAGCGGTCACCCCGGCCGATATCCAGAGCGCAGCGACAACCTTCTTTACCCGCGACCGCCTGAGCGTCGCCCATGTTCTACCCGAGGAGAAGCATGATGAGTGAGCGCAATGGTTTGCGCTACGGCCTGCTCGGCCTGGCAGTACTGGTGTTGTTGGCGCTTCTGCTGCTGGTGATCGATCGTCCCGACCAAGCCGGCAGCCCGTCCGCGCCCGCCCCCTCGACGGCCATCGAATCCCTCGCCGAGCTCAATGGCCAGGCGCCGAGCCGGCGCGACCTGGAGATCCAGACCTGGCAAACCGCCGAGGGTGCCAAGGTGCTGTTCGTCGAGGCGCGCGAGTTGCCGATGCTTGACCTGCGCCTGACCTTCGCCGCCGGCAGCAGCCAGGATGACGGCGTGCAAGGTGTGGCCATGCTGACCAACGCCATGCTCAACGAAGGCGTACCGGGCAAGGACGTCGGCGCCATCGCCGCCGGCTTCGAAAACCTGGGCGCCGAGTTCGGCAATGGCGCCTACCGCGACATGGCGGTGGCCAGCCTGCGCAGCCTCAGTGCAGCGGATAAACGCGAGCCGGCCCTGCAGCTGTTCAATCAGGTGATCGGCCAGCCGACCTTCCCCGAAGACGCCCTGGCGCGGATCAAGAATCAGCTGCTGGCCGGCTTCGAATACCAGAAGCAGAACCCCGGCAAACTGGCCAGCCTGCAACTGTTCGAGCGACTCTACGGCGAGCACCCCTACGCCCACCCCAGCGAAGGCACCGCCGAGTCGATCCCGGCAATCGGCCGCGAGCAGCTGCAGGCCTTCCATGCCAAGGCCTATGCCGCCGGCAACGCGGTGATCGCGCTGGTCGGCGACCTCTCGCGCACCGAAGCCGAAGCCCTCACGGCCGAGGTCTCCGCCGCACTGCCGCAGGGCCCGGCCCTGCCCCTCATTGCTCAGCCGGACGCGCCGCAAGCCGGCGCCAGCCATATCGAGTTCCCGTCCAACCAGACCCACCTGATGATCGCCCAGCTCGGTATCGACAGGCGCGACCCGGACTATGCCGCACTCTTTCTGGGTAACCAGATCTTCGGCGGTGGCGGTTTCGGTACCCGGCTGATGACCGAGGTGCGCGAAAAGCGCGGCCTGACCTACGGCGTCTACTCCGGTTTCAGCGCCATGCAGGCTCGCGGGCCGTTCATGATCAACCTGCAGACCCGCGCCGAACTCAGCGCCGGCACCCTGCAACTGATCAAGGATATGCTGCGCGACTACCTGGCCAGCGGCCCGACCCAGGAAGAACTGGACAACGCCAAGCGCGAGTTGGCCGGCAGCTTTCCGCTGTCCACCGCGAGCAACGCCGCCATCGTCGGCCAGCTCGGTTCCATGGGGTTTTACGACCTGCCGCTGAGCCACCTGGAAGATTTCATGCGCGAGGTGCAGGCCCTCAGCACCGAGCAGGTCAAGGCCGCCATGGCCAAGCACCTCGACCCGGACGCACTGATCATCGTCAGCGCCGGGCCAACCGTGACGCAGCAAGACCTGCCGCCGCCCAGCGACAAACCCGCCGAACAACCTTCAGGTGTACCGGAGCACTGATGCGCAAGCCAAACAAAGCGGCCACGGCCCACAGCGGCGACGGCCAACTGCGGATCATCGGCGGGCAATGGCGTTCGCGCCAGTTCAACTTCCCCATGGCCGCCGGCCTGCGCCCCACGCCCAACCGGGTGCGCGAGACCCTGTTCAACTGGCTGGCGCCCTACGTCGAAGGCGCCAAGGTGCTCGACCTGTTCGCCGGCAGCGGCGCGCTGTTCCTCGAGGCGCTGTCGCGCGGGGCCGGCAGCGCCCTGGCGCTGGACCTCAACCCCGCCGCCATCGCCAGTCTGCGCGGGCACCTGCTGACCCTGGGCTGCGACAACGGCCAATTGCTGCAAAGCGATGCCCTGGTCTACCTGCAGACCCAGGCCGCCACACCGTTCGATCTGGTGTTTCTCGACCCGCCGTTCAGCCAGGATCTGCTCCTGCCGGCCTGCAACCTGCTGGAGCAACACGGCTGGCTGGCCGCGGATGCCTGGGTCTACACCGAAAGCGAAAACCCGCCCTCCGCTCTCGGCCTGCCCGGCAACTGGCGCCTGCACCGCGAACAGAAGGCCGGCCAGGTGTATTACGCGCTATGGCAGCGCAGCGCGCAGGATGGCTGAGGCCGCACCCCGCCACTGTCCTGGCCAACCCGGAACATGCAAGCGGCATCAGCCCCTGTAGCCCGGATGCAATCCGGGGCGTATTGTCGATTAGCCACAACTTCCCCGGATTGCATCCGGGCTACGGGCTACACGCATGAATCCGAACTTCAAACCCGCCTGGTGGCTGCCCGGTCCGCACCTGCAGACCCTGTGGAATTCGCTGTGCCGCAAGCCGCCACAACTGCAGCGCCGACGCGAGCGCCTGTGGCTGGAGGACGGCGACTTTCTCGACCTCGACTGGCACGGCCCGCATTCAGCCGAAGCGCCCCTGGTCCTGGTGCTGCATGGCCTGACCGGCTCGTCCAGCTCGCACTATGCGCTCGGTCTGCAGCAGGCCTTGACCACACGCGGCTGGGCCAGCGTGGCGCTGAACTGGCGCGGCTGCTCGGGCGAACCCAACCTGCTGGCGCGCGGCTACCACTCCGGCGCCAGCGACGACCTGGCCGAGACGGTGCGCCACCTGCGCGCACAACGACCGCTGTCACCGCTGTATGTCGTCGGCTATTCCCTGGGCGGCAACGTGCTGCTCAAGTACCTCGGCGAAACTGGCGGCGACAGCCAGGTGCACGGCGCCGCGGCGGTGTCGGTGCCGTTTCGCCTGGATCAGTGCGCGGATCGCCTCGGCCTGGGCTTCTCGCGGGTCTACCAGGCACATTTCATGAAGCAGATGGTCGCCTACGTGAAGACCAAGCAGCGCCTGTTCGCCCACCAGGGCATGGCCGACCGCCTGTCCACCCTGGATCAGCTCGGGACCCTGGAGGGCATGCGCACCTTCTGGGACTTTGACGATCGCATCACCGCGCCGCTGCATGGTTTCAAGGGGGCCCAGGACTATTACACCCACTCATCCAGCCGCTACTTTCTCGGCCGCATCGCGACCCCGACCCTGATCATCCAGGCCGCCGACGACCCCTTCGTATTCCGTCACAGCCTGCCGGAGGCCGCCGAACTGTCGCCCAGCATCCAGTTCGAGCTGCATGAGCATGGCGGCCATGTCGGATTTATCGACGGCTCGCCGCGCAAGCCTGGCTATTACCTGGAGCGACGCATCCCCCAATGGTTGGCCGAACAGACCGCGCAGCCACTGTAGATACCGTCCTGCCCCTCATCGGGCAAGACGGTATCTACGCCTGAACACTATGTTGGCCGCACTCAAATCACCTGCTCCAGCGGCACATGCAGTTTCCGGTACAGGGCATCCACCGCCTCCCGCGCCTGCGGGGCGATATAGCCGCCCTCCAGCGCCAGCACCTGGTAGATGCCGCGGCGCAACATCGCTTCGCTGAGCTCACCGGGCTGGCCGCTGGTGGTGCAGAGGAAGCGCACCCAGGAGGTCATGATGATCCAGGCATTGAGCGTCAGCGCCTCGATCTGCGCCGGGTTCATCAGCAGGATGCCGGCCTCGACGAAGCCCTGGTAGATGCCTTGCGCGCCCTGCAGGCAGCGCCGGGCGAACAGCCGGTAACGCTCGGCCAGTTCGGCATCGCTGTCGAGCAGGTGTTCCAGGTCGCGATGCAAGAAGCGGTAGTGCCACATGGCCGCGAGCAGCGCCTCTAGGTAGAAGGTCTTGTCGTCTATGGTCATGGGCCGATCGGGCGGCAGGCGCAGGAAGCTGTCGACATGGCTTTCATACTGGCCGAACAGCTCGGCGATGATCGCCTGCTTGTTGCGACAGTGGTAGTAGAGGTTGCCCGGTGAAATCCCCAGGTGTGCTGCGATGTGGTTGGTGGTGACGCTACGCTCACCCTGGGCGTTGAACAGCTCGAGGCTGGCCTGGATGATGCGCTCGCGGGTTTTCGGTGGAATGGCCATGACTGCTCGATCTCGACTCAAAAGCCCGGCAAAGGTACAGGCTGAAGCGCTTGCGGTGCTAGCCGGCCATCGGCGAATAGCTGGCCGACATGCCTTCAACCCTCAGGTGATTTGACAGATTAGAGCAATTGCTCTAAAAAACCAGCACACCTTTTCCGCAGCACTCGCACCGCACGGGTGAACGGGACTGCAACCCTGCAACGCCGAGGAAATAGCCATGGCCGCCGACATCGCCCACCTGGAGCAGGTCCTGCAACACGGCCAGGATCAGTTCACGCAACTGGAAACCAGCTTCGCCCTGCAGCGCCAGGCATTTCGCGGCAACCCCATGCCGCCTGCCGAGCAACGCCTGCAGTGGCTCAAGGCCCTGCGCGAACAGCTGCGCGCCGAACGCGAAGCACTGATCCAGGCGATTTCCCGGGACTTCAGCAACCGCTCGGCCGACGAAACCCTGCTGGCCGAACTGATGCCCAGCCTGCACGGCATCCATTACACGGCCAAACGCCTGAAGAAGTGGATGAAGCCCTCGCGGCGCAGCGTCGGCCTGCCGTTCATGCCCGCCTCGGCCAAGGTGATCTACCAGCCGCTCGGTGTGGTCGGGGTCATAGTGCCGTGGAACTACCCGCTGTTCCTCGCCATCGGTCCATTGGTCGGCGCCCTGGCGGCCGGCAACCGGGTGATGATCAAGATGAGTGAGTCGACCCCGGCCACCTCCCAGCTGATCAAGGAGCTGCTGGCCAGGGTGTTTCCCGAGGACCTGGTCAGCGTGGTGCTGGGCGAGGCGGATGTCGGCATGGCCTTCGCCAAACTGCCGTTCGATCACCTGCTGTTCACCGGCGCCACCAGCATAGGCCGGCACGTGATGCGCGCGTGCGCCGAGAACCTGACCCCGGTAACCCTGGAATTGGGCGGCAAGTCGCCGGCCATCGTTTCGGCCTCTGTGCCGCTGAGTGACGCCGCCGAGCGCATCGCCTTCGGCAAGACCATGAACGCCGGGCAGACCTGCGTAGCCCCGGACTACGTGCTGGTGCCGAAAGACCGGGTGGAGGGTTTTGTCGCGGCCTACCGCCAGGCGGTGCTGAGCTTCTACCCGCAACTGGCGGACAACCCGGACTACACCGCGATCATCAACGAGCGCCAGCAGCAGCGCCTGAGCGGTTACCTGCAGGACGCCGAGGGCCAGGGCGCGACCATCATCGCGCTGTATCCAGAAGCCCAGGGCCGGCGCATGCCGCATGCAGTGCTGCTGAATGTGACGGATGAGATGCAGGTGATGCAGGACGAGATCTTCGGCCCGCTGCTGCCGGTGATCCCCTACGACAGGCTGGAAGACGCCTTCGCCTACATCAACCAGCGCGCCCGTCCGCTGGCGCTGTACTACTTCGGTTACGACAAACGCGAGCAGACGCGGGTGCTGCATGAAACCCATTCCGGCGGCGTATGCCTGAACGACACGCTGCTGCACGTGGCCCAGGACGACCTGCCGTTCGGCGGCGTCGGCCCTTCCGGCATGGGCCATTACCACGGCCACGAGGGCTTTCTGACCTTCAGCAAGGCCAAGGGCGTGTTGATCAAGCAGCGCTTCAACGCCGCCAAGCTGATCTACCCGCCCTACGGCAAGACCCTGCAGAAGCTGGTCTACAAGCTGTTCGTGCGCTAAGCCTTCCCCTGTCTTGGTGATAACAATAAATGCACAACACCACGCTCGATTCGCCGCACCTGTCACGCCGCGGCCTGCTCAAGGTCGGCCTGATGGGCTCGGCCCTGCTCGCCACCGCCGGCCTGACTGCCACGCTCAGCGGCTGCTCGGCCAGCACGCCCAAGGCCGGCTTTGCCGTATTGCGCGAGTCCGACCTGGCCTTTCTGCAGGCCCTGATCCCGGTCATGCTCGCAGGCGCGGTAGCACCTGCGCAGATGGCCGAGGCGGTTCACGGCACCCTGGAAAGCCTGGACTACAGCCTTAATCATGTCTCGCCGGAAATGCTCAAGCTGACCGTGCAACTGTTCGACGTACTCGCCCTGCCGCTCACCCGCGGGCCCTTGACCGGCATCTGGGGCAGCTGGCAGAGCGCTTCGGCCAGTGAGGTGCACGCCTTTCTCGAACGCTGGCAGAACAGCTCGATCGGCCTGTTGCAGATGGGCCATGCCTCGCTGCTGCAACTGGTGATGATGAGCTGGTACAGCCGCACCGAGTCCTGGGCCCACTGCGGCTACCCCGGCCCGCCGACAGTCTGACGGCGGGCTGCGCGTCGGCCGGGCAAGGACCGCCATGCGTAGGGTGCGCCGCGCGCACCGACTGAGCGTAATTCTGGTGCGCACGGCGCACCCTAGGGGTACAGCCCATTTCACGCTCAGTGGCGATAGCCGAACCCAACAGGCCATAGGGACACCGTTACAAGAAACCGCAGGATGGGTCGGGCCGCGCAGGTTAAGTGCAGCGCTACCCATTACCCAGCCGCCAAGCCGGCCAGAACAAGAAAGAGAGCCCGCAATGCCCGTACCCGACATCTTCAAGCAAGGCCTGGCCCGCGGCTGGAAAACCCATAACGGTTCACGCCTGGAGCATGACCTGACCCTGGAAGCCGATGTCGCCATCGTCGGCAGCGGCGCAGGCGGTGGCACCACGGCGGAGATCCTCAGCGCCGCCGGCTTCAAGGTGCTGCTGATCGAGGAAGGCCCGCTAAAGACCAGCGACGACTTCAGGATGCTCGAGGCCGAGGCCTACGCCAGCCTCTATCAGGAAGGCATCGGCCGCATGAGCAAGGACGGCGCGATCACCATCATGCAGGGCCGCGCGGTGGGCGGCACCACCCTGATCAACTGGACCTCGAGCTTTCGCACCCCCGACCCGACCCTGCAGCACTGGGCCAGCGAGCATGGCGTCAGCGGCCATAGCCCCGAGGACATGGCGCCTTGGTTCGAGCGCATGGAGCAGCGCCTGGGCGTCGCCCCCTGGGCCGTGCCACCGAATGCCAACAACCAGGTGATCCGCAGCGGCTGCGAGAAACTCGGCTATGCATGGAGCGTCATCCCGCGCAACGTGCGTGGCTGCTGGAACCTCGGCTACTGCGGCCTGGGCTGTCCGACCAACGCCAAGCAGTCGATGCTGGTCACCACCATTCCGGCGACCCTGGACAAGGGCGGCGAGCTACTCTATCTGGCCCGCGCCGACAAGCTACTGATCGAGGGCGACCAGGTCAGCGGCATCGAATGCCTGGGCATGGATGAGCGCAGCGTGGCGCCCAACGGGCGCAAGATCCGGGTCAAGGCCAAGCACTATGTATTGGCCGGCGGCGGCATCAACACCCCCGGCATCCTGCTGCGCTCGAACGCCCCGGACCCGCACCGGCGCAGCGGCAGGCGCACCTACCTGCACCTGGTGAACTTCTCCGCCGCGCAGTTCGAGCAGGTGATCAACCCCTTCTACGGCGCGCCGCAGTCGATCTACTCCGATCACTTCCAGTGGGACGACGGAGTTGCCGGGCACCTGTCCTACAAGCTGGAAGTGCCGCCGCTGCAGCCGGCCCTGACGTCGACCCTGCTCGGCCGTTTCGGCATCGACAACGCCCTGCGCATGGAACAATTGCCGCACACCAACGTGATGCTGGCCCTGCTGCGCGATGGCTTCCACCCGGACAGTGCCGAAGGCCGGGTGGAACTGCGCGGCGACGGCAGCCCGGTACTCGACTACCAGATGACCGATTACAGCTGGGATGGTGTGCGCCGCGCCTTCCACAGCATGGCCGAGATCCAGTTCGCCGCCGGCGCCAGGGCGGTGTTGCCGCTGCATGCCGACGCCGGCTATGTGAAGACCCTGGCCGACGCGCGGCGCCTGATCGACGGCCTGAGCCTTGAAATCTATCGCACCCGCCTGGGCAGCGCCCATGTCATGGGCGGTTGCGCCATGGGCGAAGACCCGCGCCAGGCGGTGACCGACAGCCTCGGCCGCCATCATCAGCTGGCCAACCTGTCGATTCACGACGGCTCGCTGTTCCCCACCAGCATCGGCGCCAACCCGCAATTGTCGATCTACGGCCTGACTGCGAAGCTGGCGACAGCACTGGCCGAGCGCCTCAAGCACGCCTGATGGCCGGGCATTCACCCGCCCCGCCGGGCTCGAGGGTCAACACGCCTGACTTGGCCGCAGTTCCTCGCTGCGCTACCATCCGGTTCCCCAACGGATCCGCCAGGACGTCACGATGAATCGAGTGTTATACCCGGGCACCTTCGACCCCATCACCAAGGGCCATGGCGACCTGGTCGAGCGCGCCGCGCGCCTGTTCGACAGCGTGATCATCGCGGTGGCCGCCAGCCCGAAGAAAAACCCGCTGTTCCCCCTCGAGCAGCGGGTAGAACTGGCCCGCGAAGTGACCAAGCACCTGCCGAATGTCGAGGTGATGGGCTTCTCCACCCTGCTCGCGCACTTCGCCCAGGAGCAAGGCGCCAATGTGTTTCTGCGCGGCCTGCGCGCGGTCTCGGACTTCGAATACGAGTTCCAGCTGGCCAACATGAACCGCCAACTGGCGCCGGACGTGGAAAGCCTGTTTCTCACTCCGTCGGAAAAATACTCCTATATCTCTTCGACCCTGGTGCGCGAGATCGCCGCGCTCGGCGGCGATATCTGCAAATTCGTCCATCCTGCCGTGGCCGACGCCCTGCACGAGCGCTTCAAACACTGAACTCGTGTCCCCCGGGCGGGCGCCCACACATGGCGCCCGCCTCAACAATCCGGCACAATTCGCCCATCGTTATCTGCCTATTGTTGTTTGAGAATGTCGTAGCCGAAGGCTGCGACAGGAGCGTTTAGTCCATGTCCCTGATCATCACCGACGACTGCATCAACTGCGACGTCTGCGAGCCCGAGTGCCCGAACGGCGCCATCTCCCAGGGAGAGGAGATCTACGTGATCGACCCCAACCTGTGCACCGAATGCGTCGGCCACTACGACGAGCCGCAGTGCCAGCAAGTCTGCCCCGTGGATTGCATCCCGCTCGACGAGAGCCATGTCGAGAGCAAGGACGAGCTGATGGAGAAGTACCTGATCATCACCGGCAAGGCCTGAGAGGCTGGCAGGCCAATTCGCGCACCTTCCCCGGAACTGCCGGCCAATCGCTGCTAAGCTTCGGCTTCCCCGAAGCACAGTACAGATCGCCCCCATGTTGCAGAGAGTCGCCCTCACCGCCCTGCTGCTGATTTGCAGCCTGCTGGCCCAGGCAGCGCCCAACCAGGCCGCCATCGCCAGCGCCCACCCCGCCGCCACCGTTGCCGGCCAGGAAACCCTGGCAATCGGCGGCAATGCCTTCGATGCGGCGGTCGCCATCAGTGCCGCCCTGGCAGTGGCGGAGCCTTACAGTTCGGGCTTGGGGGGTGGCGGTTTCTTTCTGTTGCGCGAAGCCGGCGAGCACCCCACCTATCGCTTTCTCGACGCCCGCGAGCGGGCGCCCCTGGCCGCCCATGTCGACCTCTACCGGCGCGACGGCGAAATACAGAAACAGCTCTCGCTCAACGGGCCGCTGGCAGCCGCCATTCCCGGGCTGCCCGCCGCGCTGGTGCTGCTGGCCGAGCGCTTCGGCAAGCTGCCGCTGCGCGACTCACTGGCCCCGGCGATTCGCCTGGCTCGCGACGGCGTCGGTATCGACCGGGTCTATCGCGAACGGGCGAGCTGGCGCCTGGCCGCCCTGCGCGACGACCCGCAAAGCGCGCGGATTTTCCTCGACGAAGACGGCGAAATCCCCGCAGAGTTTGACCTGTTACGCCAGCCCGAACTGGCCACGACCCTGGAACGCCTGGCCCGCGATGGCCATGCCGGCTTCTATGCCGGCGAGATCGCCGACAAGCTGGTCGGTGGTGTGCGTGCCGCCGGCGGCATCTGGTCTTTGCGCGACCTGGCCGAGTACCGCATCGTCGAGCGCCAACCCTTGCGCGTGCCCCTGGCCGAGGGTCGCGAGCTGATCAGCGCGCCGCCGCCCTCGGCGGGCGGCCTGGCCCTGGCGCAGAGCCTGCTGATCCTGCAACAGCTGCCCTGGCGCCAGGCCGAGCCGGTGCAACGCACCCATCTGGTCGTCGAAACGCTGCGCCGCGCCTACCGCGACCGCGGCCTGCTCGGCGACCCGGACTTTGTCGCCAACCCGCTGAAGCAGTTGCTCGCGCCCGTCTACATAAAGCAACTGACCGGCAGCATCGACCCGGATAAAGCCACCTCCAGCGACAGCCTGCCAGCCGCGGGAGGCTGGCACGAAGGCGACCACACCACCCACTTCTCGGTGCTCGATGCCGACGGCAATGCGGTGGCCGCAACCCTGTCGATCAACCTGCCGTTCGGCGCTGCCTTCACCGTGCCCGGCACCGGCGTGCTGCTCAACGACGAAATGGACGACTTCGCCGCCGATGTCCAGGGCGCCAACGCCTATGGCCTGGCCGGCAGCCAGGCCAATGCCATCGCCGCCGGCAAACGCCCGCTGTCGAGCATGAGCCCGAGCTTTATCGAAAGCACCGAGCAGTTCGCCAGCTTTGGCACCCCCGGCGGCAGCCGCATCCCCAGTATGGTGCTGCTGGCGATGCTCGAGTACCTCGACGGCCAGCCGATTGGCCGCTGGCCGAGCGTCGCCCGCTATCACCATCAATTTCGCCCGGATCTGATCGAGCACGAACCTAACGCTTTCAGCCCGGAGCAAATCGCCGCGCTGCAAGCCCGCGGCCATCAACTCAAGGCCCTGCAGCGCCGTTACGGCAACCAGCAGGTGCTGTTCTGGGACAAGTCGAACAACCGGGTCGAGGCTGCCAGCGACCCGCGTGGTACCGGCACCAGCGCAGTGGTGACACCGAGCCAACTGCAGCGCAACCCGTAAGCTGGATAGGACCGCGTTAGCGGCGCGCCCTCGTCTCGGCCAAACCACAGGTCGGGTTAGCGGCGCATACCTCTCAACCACAGGCGTCACTTGTGGGCGCCGCGTAACCCGGCATGGCCTGCCAACCGCACACTCAATCCAACTGGATCAGCGGGCCATCCTCGGCCACCAGTTGGCGCAGCGGCCGGAACAGCTCATTACCATCGCCCTGAGCGAGCAGCAGCACGTTACGCAGGCTCTGGGTGATGCGGCTGACATAGCCCAGGTCATTCATCAGCGAGCTGGCCTGCTGGCCATCCAGATGACGCTCGCGTACGGCGGCGAACAGGCGCTCGCGGAAGGCACTGTCGAAAGCTGCCGCCCCTTCGTCAAACTGACGCAGGCGCTCGTCCCAGAGCGTATCGGGCAGTTCGAGTCGGCCCAGTTCGCGCACTTCGTGGAGCACCCCGAGCAGGTGCCGGCGCAGCTCGACATATGTCTGGCGGGCACGGCTGTCGTCCTGGCGCAGGTAACGGCCGAGATTCTTCTGCAAATGCTTGGCGTCTTTCACCGCATCCACCAGTTGCAGCGCCGCCAGCTGGCAGCTGACCCAGAAGTGCTGATGCGCCTCATCGAGGCTGACTTCCAGGCGACTCATGAAACTCAACAAGTCGCTGTACACGCCCTTGATATGCCGCCGATAGAGCTGCTCCGCATCCAGCGCCCGGGAGTCGGGGGGAGCGCTCAGCAGGCTACCGTCCTGACGGCTGCGCTCGAGTTGATCCACCGGCACATAGAGCGCGTGGCAAATCACCTCCAGGCTGAGACGGGCCAGGTGCTGCAACTCCAGCACCACCGCTTGAGCCGCGCTGTCGGCACTGGCCAGGGCGCTGTCGTCCAGGTAACGGGCGCGCGTCGGCTCAGTCGCAGGCGCGGCCACCTCGGTGATCAGCACCTTGGGCTCTTCGCGGTCGGGCAACCAGCGCTCCAGCAGACCCGCCAGCCAACCCTGCATCGGCCAGAACAGACTCACGCCCATGGCATTGAACAGCGTATGGAACAGCGCCAGCTGAATCAGCAGGTTGCCGCCAAGGCCCATCGGCGCCGTCAGCCACTGCACCAGGATGGCCAGCGGCACCAGCAGAGCCAGCGCCAGGACACCGGTGGTCAGATTGAACAGGACATGCGCCAGGGCCAGTCGCTGCCCGGCACGGGAGCCGCCCAGGGCGCCGATCACCGCCGTTACCGTGCTGCCCATATTCGAGCCGATGGCAATCGCCAAGCCCTGCTCCAGGGCCAGCTGGCCACCAGCCAGGGCCGTCAGGGTGAGCATCAGGGTGGCATGGCTGGACTGCAGCAAGACCGTGACCAGCAAGCCGACGCCGGTAAACAGCAGATGACCGGCAATGCCGGGCAGCTGGTAGTGCAGGGGGTCGAAGTCGCCGGCCACACTGGAGAAGCCGGCCTTCATCTGATCGATGCCGAGAAACAGGAACGCCACACCGAGCACCACGCGACCGACAGCGGGCCCTCGCGGACCGGTGAAACCGCCGAGCACACCAAACACCAGCAGGGGCAACGCCAGAGGGCCGAGACTGACATTCTGCCCAGCCAGGGCCAGCAGCCAGATACCGCTGGTGGTGCCCAGATTGGCACCGAACAGGATGGTGATCCCCGCCGCCAGCTGGATCAGGCCGGTACTGATGAAGGCAATGGTCAACAGCGACACCAGCGAACTGGACTGCACCAGCATGGTGGCGCTCACGCCGAACATCAGGCTCTTGAAGGGCGTGGCGGTACTCAGCGCCAGCAGGCGTTCCAGCTTGCCGCCGGCCAATTGGCGCAGCCCTTCCTCCAGACACTGCATGCCGAACAGGAACAGCGCCAGGCCTGCGCACAAGCCAAGCCAGCCGGCACTGAACCAGAAGCTCAGGGCCAGCAGGACAAACAGGAAAATCCAGCTGAACGACCGTAATCGCAGAAGCAGGCTGCGGCCGGGGTCAGGCATTCAGTGCGCGTTCACGCACAATCACTGACGCTTGTTGTAGCCATCCCCGGTGCACCCCAGGCAGCGCACGAAAGCCGCCTTGCCCGGCTCGACCACCAGGGCCCTGCCGGCCTCACCAATACCGCCACCGGTAGCGGCGAACGGCAAGGCCACGACAAATACACCGGCACCGATCACGGTTGCGGCGATCAGCAAGGGACGAGCAATCAGCAGATCCGCCACCATCGAGAAGGCGGCCGGCGCCTCGGCGGTGTAGAGCGGATCGCCACTGGCATTTTGCACCACTTCCGCCTGTGCCGGCAGCACCAGCAGGCCAGTGGTCAGCGCCAGGACAACAGCAGTTGAGCGAAACAGTTTCATCGGGGCGATCCTTCAGCTATTAGGAAGCGGTGCCAGTAACTATAACAGTGCTCTGGAATTTGTCAGCGTGACGGCCGTCAATCGCCGTGCAATGCATACCGGGTTTTTCAGGACTGGCGCCCGAGAGCACGCACGAGTATCCAGACCCGGTCAGCGCTGACAACGCGGGCAATAGACACTGGCACGCTGCCCCAGCTTGAGTTCGCGCAGGGTGCTGCCGCAGTTTTTGCAAAACTCGCCGCCGCGCCCATAGACGAACAACTCCTGCTGAAAATAACCCGGCTGGCCGTCACCGCCGACGAAATCACGCAGGGTGGTACCGCCGCGCTCGATGGCGTGGGTGAGGATGCGTTTGATCTGCTCGGCCAGGGTCATATAGCGCGCCCGGGAAATCGAACCGGCCTCGCGGCGCGGATCGATACCGGCGGCGAACAGCGCTTCGCTTGCATAGATATTGCCAACCCCGACCACCACGGCGTTGTCCATGATGAAGGGTTTGACCGCCATCGAACGACCGCGTGACTGCTGGTACAGGCGCTCGCCGCCGAACGACTCGGTCAAGGGTTCGGGACCGAGCTTGCTGAGCAGCACATGGTGCAAGGGGTCAGCACTCCAGAGCAGCGCGCCGAAGCGCCGCGGATCGGTGTAGCGCAGGGCCAGGCCGGACTCCAACTCGATGTCCACATGCTCGTGCTTGGCTGCCGGCAGGCCGCACTCGACCAGGCGCAGGCTACCGGACATGCCCAGGTGACTGATCAGACTGCCGGTCTCGGCCTTGATCAGCAGGTATTTGGCGCGCCGTTCGACACACTCGATGCGCTGGCCGGACAGGCGCACATCCAGGTCTTCGGGAATCGGCCAGCGCAGACGACGCTCGCGCACGATCACTCGGCTAACCCGCTGACCTTCGAGAAAGGGCGCGATGCCGCGGCGGGTGGTTTCGACTTCAGGCAGTTCAGGCATGGGCAATCAATCGGGCAGACAGGGAGGATGGCGGGTATCCACCTTAGCAGGAACCGCTTCTCTCCAGGCGTTCGCGGGCGGTCTGCGCGGACGCAGACGGGCCGTCACGGGCGCATGAGAACCACGCCTCGCTCCGGGCCAAACCAGCACCTGCGCGCCAAGCCAGCCCGACAGGGCCGGTCTGGCGCAGTCCGATCAGGCGTCGGCAATCGCCTTATAGGCGGCCGCGTCGAGCAGCTTGTCCAGCTCGCTGGCATCGCTTGGCTTGAGCTTGAAGAACCAGCTGCCATAGGGGTCGCTGTTGACGCTCTCGGGACTGTCGGCCAGATCCTGGTTGATCGCGATCACGTCGCCGCCCACCGGCGTGTAGATATCGGAGGCGGCCTTGACCGACTCCACGACCCCGGCTTCCTGACCGGCAGTCAGGCGCTTGCCGACTTCCGGCAGCTCGATGAAGACCACGTCGCCCAGGGCTTCCTGAGCGTGATCGGAAATGCCGACGGTGACCGTACCATCGGCTTCCAGGCGGGCCCATTCGTGGCTGGTGGCGTAACGCAGATCGGCGGGGATAGTGCTCATGTGTCGTTCCTCGTAAGACATGACGGCGACCGCGCCGTCAGGAGAATTTAGCAGGGGTTGGTCATAGCGAAAGCGAGTCATTGCAAACATGGCGCACATAGCCGCACCCAGCGGGTGACGGCACTCCCAGGTCCATCCGGGTTACAGGCTTGGCGCAGCAGCACGCCGCGCAACCTGCAGTCGCATTCAGATCAGGGCCTTGCCATGGCGGACAAACATCGGTTTGACCACCCTGACCGGGTACCATTTACCGCGAATTTCCACCTCTGCGCGCTCACCCGTGGCTGTCGGCACACGCGCCAGGGCAATGGATTTGCCGAGGGTCGGGGAAAAGCTGCCGCTGGTGATCTCGCCCTCGCCCACCCCGCCAACCCGCACCACCTGATGGGCGCGCAGCACGCCACGTTCCTCCAGCACCAGACCCACCAGCTTGGACTGGATACCAGCGCTTTTCAGTTCTTCCAGTACCTTGCGCCCGACAAACTGACGACCGGCCGGTGCCCAGGCGATGCTCCAGGCCATGTTGGCCGCCAGCGGCGTGACGTTCTCGTCCATGTCCTGGCCGTACAGGTTCATCCCGGCCTCCAGACGCAAGGTATCGCGCGCGCCCAGGCCGATAGGCGAGGTGCCGGCACCGACCAGGTCGTTGAAGAACGCCACGGCCTGATCGGCCGGCAACATGATTTCCAGGCCATCCTCGCCGGTGTAGCCGGTGCGGGCGATAAACCAGTCGCCTTCCGCCAGCCCCTGAAACGGCTTGAGCTCGTGGATCAGCGCGGCGCGGGCCTGGGTCACCAGCTCGCAGGTCTTGGCGCGAGCATGCGGGCCCTGGATCGCGAGCATGGCCAGCTCACTGCGCTCATGCAATTCGACATCGAAGGCGCCGCTCTGCTGACGCATCCAGGCCAGATCCTTGTCGCGGGTGGCGGCGTTGACCACCAGACGATAGCCGCTCTGTCCTTCGACTGAATCGGTGAGGTAGACGATCAGATCGTCGATCACCCCACCCTGCTCGTTGAGCATGGCGCTGTACAGGGCCTTGCCGGGGATGTGCAAACACTCCACATCATTGGCCAGCAGGTGTTGCAGATAAGCCTTGGCCTGACTGCCGCCGACATCGACCACGCACATGTGGGAAACGTCGAAGACCCCACAATCGCGACGCACCTGATGGTGCTCCTCGACTTGCGAACCATAGTGCAGCGGCATGTCCCAGCCACCGAAATCGACCATCTTGGCACCCAAGGCGAGGTGCAGGTCATAGAGAGGGGTGCGCTGTCCCATGGGTGTCTCCTTCCGGGCTTGGCAGAGCTGCGGGCAAGTTGCTGAACCCGGCTGAACCCACTGAAAGAGGGCACTGGCACGGGCTGTCGAAATGACGGTCCGCAGCGAATGGCGCGCATTGTAGCCGCAAGACAGCGGCGGGTCATCTTGGCCGTAGGGCGTACTCGCGAAGCAGCAGGTCGCATGGACCGTCGTTGGCCGTGGCCGAGCGACGGACTGCTCGCTGAGCTCATGAGCGGCCGGCGTCCCGCTCCGCTAGCTGATCCGCCGCGCCGAACGGCGGATCAGCAAAATCACCGGCAGCAGTCCGACCAGCACCAGGGTCAGGGCCGGCAGCGCGGCGCGTGCCCATTCACCCTCGCTGGTCATCTCGAACACCCGCACCGACAGGGTGCCCCAGCCGAAGGGGCGCATCAGCAGGGTCGCCGGCATTTCCTTGAGGACATCGACGAACACCAGCAGCGCTGCCGACATCGCCCCCGGCACCAGCAGCGGCAGGTAGACCCGGAAGAACAGGCCGATACCGCCGACACCCAGGCTGCGCGAGGCTTCCGGCAACGACGGGCGGATCCGCGCCAGGCTGTTCTCCAGCGGCCCGTAGGCCACCGCCATAAAGCGAATCAGGTAGGCCAGGAGCAAGGCCGACAGGCTGCCGAGCAGGATCGGCTTGCCCGCACCGCCGAGCCAGCTGGACAGCGGAATCACCAGCTCGCGGTCGAGCACGCTGAAGGCCAGCATGATTGCCACCGCCAGCATCGAACCCGGCAACGCATAGCCGAGATTGGCCAGGCTGACGGTCGAGCGCATCAACCGAGTAGGCGTCTGGCGGCGGGCGAAGGCCAGCAGCAAGGCCACGCAGACGGTGATCAACGCGGCCATGCCGCCGAGGTAGAGGGTGTGCAGAATCAGGGCCGTATAGCGCTCGTCCAGATCGAAACGGCCGCGCTGCCAGAACCACACCAGCAACTGCAGCACAGGAATCACGAAACCACAGGCGAACACCAGACCGCACCAGACGCTGGCGGCCAGCGCCTGGCCGCCCTTGAGGTGATAGAGCGCCTTGACCCGGGGCCGCTCGTTGGCCGGACGCACGGCCCCGCGGGCACGCCGCTCGCCATAGAGCACCAGCATCACCGCGAGCAGCAGCAGGCTGGCCAGCTGGGTGGCGCTGGTCAGGCTGTAGAAGCCGTACCAGGTCTTGTAGATGGCGGTGGTGAAGGTATCGAAATTGAACACCGAGACCGCGCCGAAATCGGCCAGGGTCTCCATGATCGCCAGCGCCAATCCGGCACCGATGGCAGGCCGCGCCATCGGCAGGGCCACCCGCCAGAACGCCTGCCAGGGACTCTGCCCGAGCACCCGCGCCGCCTCCATCAGGCCCTTGCCCTGGGCCAGAAAGGCGTTTCGCGCCAACAGGTAGACATAGGGGTAGAACACCAGCACCAGGACGATGATCACCCCACCGGTGGAACGCACCCGCGGCAGACGGAAGCCTGCGCCAAACCAGTCGCGCAACAGGGTTTGCACCGGCCCGGCGAAATCCAGCAGGCCGACGAAGACGAAGGCCAGGACATAGGCTGGAATGGCGAAGGGCAGCATCAGCGCCCAATCCAGCCAGCGACGCCCGGGAAACTCGCAGAGACTGGTCAACCAGGCCAGACTGACGCCGAGCGCGGTGACCCCGATACCGACCCCGATTACCAGCATCAGGGTATTGCCGATCAGGCGCGGCAGCTGGGTTTGCCACAGGTGCGCCCAGATCTGCCGATCCACCTCATGCCAGCTGAACAGCAGCACGCTCAGCGGCAGCAACACCAGCAGGGCAACGGCAAAGGCGACGGGATACCAGCGACGCTGGGCAGAATGGGCCACGCAGAATCCTCGAAACTATTTTCTCGACGGCATAAACACAACGCCCCGGACTAAGCCGGGGCGTGGAGTATAACTGCAGCCTAAAGCAGGAAACCGAATCGAATCTGCCGTTGCTGCTCAGACACTGACCTGGATCAGTTCCAGCCGGCGCGATCCATCAGCATGGTCGCTTCGGCCTGACGCTTGCCGGCCACTTCCAGCGGGATGCTGTCGGCCTTGAAGCTGCCCCAGGCGGCCACTTCGGCGGCCGGCGCGATCTGCGGATTGGCCGGGAACTCCTGATTGAGGCTGGCGAACAGACCCTGAGCTTCCTCGGTGGTCATCCACTCCAGCAGCTGCTGCGCGGCCTCGGCGTGTGGCGCGTGCGCGGTGACACCGGCACCGGACAGGTTGACGTGCACGCCGCGGTCGGCCTGGTTCGGCCAGAACAGAGCGGCTTTCAGGTCCGGCTTCTGCTTGTGCAGGCGACCGAAGTAGTAGGTGTTGACGATGCCGACATCGCATTGGCCGGCGTCGATCGCCTGGATCAGCGCGGTATCGTCCGGGAATACATCGGTCGCCAGATTGCCGACCCAGCCCTTGATCAGCTCCTCGGTTTTCTCGGCGCCGTGGGTCTCGATCAGGGTGGCGGTCAGCGACTGGTTGTAGACCTTCTTGCTGGTGCGCAGGCACAGGCGGCCTTCCCAGTTCTTGTCGGCCAGGGCTTCGTAGGTCGACAACTCCTGCGGCTTGACCCGCTCGGTGGAGTAGACGAGGGTCCGTGCGCGCAGCGACAGGCCGGTCCAGGCGCCTGTGCTGGAGCGATACTGGGGCGGAATATTGGCCTCGATCACCTTGGACTGCAGCGGTTTGAGCACACCCTGCTGCTCGGCCTGCCAGAGGTTGCCGGCATCTACGGTGATCAGCATGTCGGCGGGAGTGTTCTCGCCTTCGGCCTTCAGGCGGGCCAGCAGCGGCGCTTCCTTGTCGGTAATGAATTTCACCGCGACACCGGTCTTGGCAGTGTAGGCATCGAAGACCGGTTTGATCAGCTCATCAATACGGGCCGAGTAGACCACCACTTCATCGGCGGCCTGGGTGGCGCCGGCCAGCGCAGTGAGGGTGAGAGCGGCGAACAAACGCTTGCTTACCTGCATGGATACTGCCTCTTGAGCGAAGGTGAGTCGAAAGACCAAATAATAGTGAATGTCATTTAGTTTCTCAACCATTCTTCGCCTCGCAGACGTAATCCGCCATGATCCTGGTCAATCTTCACCACCTTTTAATCCGCAACACAGCACGCCATGCCTCTGCAGGCACAGTGTCGGATGACACAGGAGGGGGAGATGCGGGACAGCGTCAGGCGCGCGCCAGCTCCGGCAAGTCGCCACTCAGACCCAGCGCCTGACGGACGAACAACGCCTTGGCCTCGGGCAACTCGTCGACCCAGTCGAGGCCGGCGTTGCGCAGCCAGCGCAATGGCAGCGGATCGGCCTGGAACAAGCGTTCGAAACCCTCCATCGCCGCCATCATCGCCAGGTTGTACGGCATGCGTCGGCGCTCGTAGCGACTCAGCACGCGCTCATCGGCCAGACGCTCACCACGCGCATGGGCGTGCAGCAGCACCTCGGCCAGCACGGCGGCATCGAGAAAGCCTAGATTGACGCCTTGCCCGGCCAACGGATGGATGCTGTGCGCGGCATCACCGATCAGCGCCAGCCCTTCTTCGACATAGCGCTTGGCGTGGCGCTGGCGCAACGGGATGCACAGACGCGGATCAGCCTGCAGCACCTCACCCAGGCGATGCTCGAAGGCCTTGCCCAGCTCGACACAGAAACCGGCGTCGTCCAGCGCCATCAGGCGCTCGGCTTCGTTCGGCACGACGGACCAGACGATCGAACACCAGTGTTCGCCAGGCGCAGCAGCCAAGGGCAGAAAGGCCAGCGGGCCGTCGTCGGTGAAGCGCTGCCAGGCCGTGGCCTGGTGCGCCTCGCTGCAGCGCACGCTGGTGACAATGGCATGGTGCAGATAATCCCACTCGCGGGTGGCGCAACCGGCCAGGCGGCGCACCGCCGAGTTGGCGCCGTCGGCGGCGATCAGCAGGGGCGTACGCAGCTGGCGGCCATCGGTCAGGGTCAGCAGCCAGTCGTCGCCGGAGCGGCGCAACTGCTCCAGACGGGCATTGTTCAGCAAGCCCACAGGGCCGTCGTGCAGACGCTCGAGCAGGGCGTCCTGGATCACCCGATTCTCGACGATATGGCCAAGTGCCTCGGCATGCACGCTGGCCGCACTGAAATGAATCCGTCCGGTACCGGAGCCGTCCCACACCCGCATCTCGGCATAGGGGCTGCTGCGGCGAGCGGCGATGCCCTGCCACACGCCAAGCCGCTCGAGCACCCGCTGGCTGGCGATCGACAACGCGCTGACCCGCGGCTCGAAAGGCGCGGCAGGGTCGAACGGCTTGACGCTGAGCGGCCCGCCATCGATCAGCAGAATGTCCAGCCCCTGCTCTTGCAGGGCCAAAGCCAGGGCGCTGCCAACCATACCGGCACCGACGATGATCAGATCCGCACGCATATCATTCCTTAATTGAACCAACGCGAATTGAACGGTGACCGGGCATGCCTCTGCTGCCGCGGCAGCTGCCTGTCCAGGCTTGAGCCAACCGGTTGCGGCGGCCCGCCCTCATAGGTCGCGAGTACCCAGGCCCATGGCCTGGCGGGCGAACCAGCGCTTGGCCGGCGGCAGCAGATCCAGACTCAGCAGGCCCAGGCCACGTCCGGCGGCCAGCAGCGGCTGGCCACTGCTGAACAGGCGGGTGACCCGATCGGAAAAGCCCACGGTCAATTGCTGGTCGACCCGTTGCCGCTGCAGATAACCCTGCAAGGTCGCCAGATCGCCCAGCGGCGCGCTACTGGCCAATAGCGTCTCGGCCAACGCCAGGGTGTCGCGCAGCGACAGGTTGTAGCCCTGCCCGGCAATCGGGTGCAGGCTGTGCGCAGCATTGCCGAGCACCACCAGATGGGAACGCACCTGCTCTTCGGCCTCGGTCAGCGTCAGCGGGTACAGGTGCCGCGCACCGACCTGACGCAAGGCGCCGAGGCGGTAACCAAAGGCCTGCTGCAACTCATCGAGAAAGCGTGCCTCATCCAGCTGCAGCAAGCGCTCGGCGTCAGCCGTTGGACGGGTCCAGACCAGCGCACAGCGCTTGTCGGCCAGCGGTAGCATGGCCATAGGTCCGTCTTCGGTAAAGCGCTCGAAGGCCAAACCCTGGTGATCGTCCTGCGGACTGATATTGGCAATCAGCGCACTCTGGCCATAGGGCCTGTGGCTGACGCCGATACCCAGCTGTTCGCGCAGGCCGGAACGGCCACCGTCGGCCAGAATCGCCAGGTCACACTCCAGGCTGGACTCATCGTCCAGGGTCAGTCGATAACCGCTCTCCAGCGCGTCCAGGCGGGCCACCTGCGCCGGGCTGCGCCAACTGACCACCTGCTGATCCAGGGCCTGCCACAGACACTGGCCCAACCAGGCGTTTTCCACCACATAGCCCAGCGCCGGCACACCCTCTTCCGCGGCGCTCAGGCGTGCCGCGGCAAAGCGGCCACGGTCGGACACATGAATCTGTCGAATCGGCTCGGCGCGCTCAGCGATGGCCTGCCATAGCCCCAGGCGCTGGTAGATCAGCCGCGTGCCGTAGGACAGCGCGGTGGAGCGGGCATCGTAGCTCGGCTGATAGCCTTCGCCCGGGGCGAAGGGTTCGATCAGGCTGATCTGCCAGCCGCGCGCCCTGGCCTCGCCCTGCAGGGCCAGGGCCAGACTGGCGCCGACCAGGCCGCCGCCGATGATTGCCAGATCGACTCGCTGCATGGGTTCAGGCCGCCACTGTCGGCGCGGCGGCCATCAGCGCCTCGATCTCGGTGACGGTTTTCGGTACGCCCAGGGAGAGCACCTCGCAACCGCTCCTGGTCACTACCACGTCATCTTCGATGCGCACACCGATACCACGCCATTTCTTCGCCACCTTGGTGTTGTTCACGGCGATGTAGATGCCCGGTTCGACGGTCATGGCCATGCCGACTTCCAGCTCCCGCCACTCGCCACCGATCTTGTAATCGCCGACGTCGTGCACGTCCATACCCAGCCAGTGGCCGGCGCGATGCATGTAGAAGGGTTTGTAGGCCTCGGCAGCGATCAGCTCGTCGACCTCGCCGTGCAGCAGGCCCAGCTCGACCAGCCCGGCGGTGATCACCCGGACCGTGGCCTCATGGGCTTCGTTCCAGTGTTTGCCGGGCGCGATATGCTTGAAGGCTTCCTCGTTGGCGGCCAGCACCAGCTCGTAAATGGCCTTCTGCTCGGGCGAGAACTTGCCGTTGACCGGAAAGCAGCGGGTGATGTCGCTGGCATAGCAGTCGATCTCGCAGCCGGCGTCGATCAGCACCAGGTCACCGTCCTTGAGCGGCGCGTCGTTCTCGCGGTAGTGCAGGATGCAGGCATTCCTGCCGGCCGCGACTATCGAGCCGTAGGCCGGCATCTTCGCCCCGCCCTTGCGGAATTCGTAGTCCAGCTCGGCTTCCAGGTGGAACTCATGCAGCCCCACGCGGCTGGCCTGCATGGCGCGGATATGGGCGCGTGCGGAAATCTGCGCGGCCTCCTTCATCACCTTGACCTCGGCGGCCGACTTGTACAGGCGCATATCGTGCAGCAGGTGATCGAGGGCGACGAATTCGTTCGGCGGCTGTGCACCCTGGCGCGCCTTGGAGCGGATCACGTTGATCCAGTCCATCAGGTGGCGATCGAACTCCTGGTTGGTGCCCATGGCGTAGTAGACCCGCTCGCGGCCTTCGATCAGGCCGGGGAGGATGTCGTCGATATCGCCGATGGGGAAGGCATCGTCGGCGCCGTACTGGCCGATCGCGCCGTCCTGGCCAGCGCGCAGGCCATCCCACAGCTCGCGCTCGGGATCACGTTCGCGGCAAAACAGCACATATTCGCCATGTTCGCGACCGGGAATCAAGGCGATCACCGCCTCCGGCTCGGGAAAGCCGGAGAGGTACTGAAAGTCGCTGTCCTGGCGGTAGACGTGCTCGACGTCGCGATTGCGGATGTACACCGGCGCCGCCGGCAGGATGGCGATGCTGTTGGGTTCCATCTGCGCCATCAGCGCCTTGCGCCGACGGGCGTATTCCGACTTGGGGATGCTGATCATGGGCAGGTTGGGTCCACTTCTTCTGGCGTGAAATAAATCATAGGCTGTGAAAAAACGAAGGCCGTCGCGAGAGTGCCGCCCGGCGACGGTCGCAGCAGGCAAGCGATTTTTTCACAGCCTCTCAGTGCAGTGACGGTTTGGCGGCCGCGGCCACAGGCTTGCTGCATTCGCTGAACAGCAGCAGTGGGGCAACCCGCAGGTATTCCATCACTTCCATGTAGTCGTTCTCGCCGTCTTCGGACTCGTCCAGGGCATTTTGTACCTGGGCGATGGCCGAGAGATCCTGCAGCACTTCCATGGCCTCGGCGCTCAAGGCGCTGTCGCGCGCGGTCAGGCCGAAGCCGCCGAGAAAGCCCTGGCACCACTGGCCAATGGCCGCGGCACGCTCGGCGAGCGGTGCTTCATCGGACGGCAGGAGCAGCACCACGGTGATCTCGTCACCGCACAACTCCCCCTTGACCATCTCCTGCAAGCCAATCAACGCCTGGCGCACGTTGTCTTGCGGCGCACCGCCGAGCAGCTCGGCAGCATCCACCAGCCAGGCATCAATATCGAAGCCGGCACCGGCACAGCTGCGGCCCAGCAGCAGGCCATGCAGTTCTGCAGGGGAAACGGGATGACCGCTGCTGGCGAGCAGCGCGGCGAAAGCGGTATAAGGAGAACTTGAAGTCGGCATAGATCACTAGGCGCCAAGCGGCGCAATCACTAGAATGAAGGCTTCGTATCCTAGCACCGGCAGGCGCGCCAAGACCATCAAAGGCCGGCGCAAGGTTTGACCTCTTTCAGGGACAAGCCTATAAGTCCGGTCAATCCTTGCCTTAGCGAGACCCCATGGAAGACGTCGACCTGCACGCCCTCACGACCAAGCTGGAGCAGCTGATCCAGCGCGTCGAGCAGCTCAAGGCCCACAATCGGGTTCTCCTGGCCAATGAACAGGCCTGGCGCGAGGAGCGCGCCCATCTGATCGAAAAGAACGAAATGGCCCGGCACAAGGTCGAATCCATGATTTCGCGCCTCAAGGCCCTGGAGCAGGACTCATGACCCAGTCGAATACCGTTACCGTGCATATCCTCGACAAAGAATATTGCATCGCCTGTCCACCGGACGAACGCAGCAACCTGGAAAGCGCCGCGCGCTATCTGGACGGCAAGATGCGCGAGATCCGCAGCAGCGGCAAAGTCATCGGCGCCGACCGCATAGCGGTGATGGCCGCGCTGAATATCACCAACGATCTGCTGCACAAACAACAGAACCTGGATCAACAAACGACCTCGACCCGCGACCATGTGCGCAGCCTGCTCGAGCGCGTCGACCATGCATTGGCCAACGATACCGATGACAAAGGCGCCTGATTACGTCGCGGCGGATTCAGGTATACTGGCCGCCACTCCCTGGGGTGTGCGCCAGTTGGTGATGTCCCTGAGCCGATACGCACAAACCCGGGGGTTGCATGTTGGGGCCGGTGTGCATGTCCGCCTGACGGAAAGCCTTAACGCCTCCTGCAACCTCCACCTTGAACTTTCGGGTTCAAGGGCTAAGCCGACAGCGGCACGCCGGGGAGTCTTTTTTTCCTACCTATTGCCCACTGTCGGCAACAGGTTCTGCGCCTGATCATGCTCGACTCCGCCAGCCTGACCCGCCCGCAACTACGCCGCCTGCTGCGGCAAAAGCGCCGCGCCCTCAGCCCCCTGGCGCAACGCCGAGCTGCGCGGCAGCTGTATCGGCAATTGGCGCAACACCCGTTGTTTCGGCGCGCCAGACACATCGCCCTGTACCTGCCCAACGATGGCGAAATCGACCCCCGCCCGCTGTTACGCGCCGCCCAACGTCGCGGCAAAGCCACCTACCTGCCGGTCCTCAACCCCTGGCCGCGCACCAAGATGGTGTTTCAGCGCGTGCGCCCGCACGAGATCATGAAACCCAATCGCTTCCGCATCCCCGAGCCGAGACATAACCGCGCGCAGCAACGCAAGGTATGGGCACTGGACCTGGTGTTGTTGCCGCTGGTCGGCTTCGACCGCCACGGCGGACGCATCGGCATGGGCGGCGGTTTTTACGACCGCAGCCTGGCGTATCGAGGAGTGCGCAAAAAATGGCACAACCCGACCCTATTGGGCCTGGCCCATGAATGTCAGCAGGTGGATCGACTGGCGCTGGCCAGCTGGGATGTGCCGCTCAAGGCGACGGTGACGGACAGGGCGTGGTACTGAAAAGTGCTGGCGGCACCGCGATCCCTGCGGCACATGGCGGATCGAGCAAGCGGGTCAAGGTTGTGGGGAGACGTTAACAGGCATATCGCCCTGGCGCTCCCACTGGCTCTGGGTGTAACCCGTAGTAACCACGCCCAGGCTGAACAGGATGACTAATACCCACAATAGATCTGGTTTGCGTTTCATCGGATGCCTCCCCCTTCAAGGCATGCTGCGCACGGTGGACCGGCGGTTTTATTTTTATCGGTCGTACAAACTGTCTGGCGCAAAGGCCGGCATTGTCTGCCAGCGCTTACAATCAAGCAATTTCTGGCGCCAAACGGTCGCCAGCTGCATGTACGACCATCAGTCCGCAGCAAGGACCGTTTTTACGGAGCAAAGTTCATGCCCAATTGGCTGATGAAATCGGAACCCGCTGAATTCTCCATCCACGACCTGCAACGCCTCGGCCAAGCCCGCTGGGATGGGGTACGCAATTACCAGGCGCGCAACTTTCTGCGCAACATGCAGGCCGGCGAGCACTTTCTCTTCTATCACTCCAGCTGCCCCGAGCCGGGCATCGCCGGCATCGCCTGCATCAGCAGCCCCGCCTACCCCGACCCGACGGCGCTCGACCCCGACAGCCATTACTTCGACAGCAAGGCCAGCCGCGAGAAAAACCCCTGGAGCGCGATCGACGTGACCTTTGTCGAAGCCTTCGACAGGGTCATCCCGCTGGCCACGCTGAAGGGGCAAAGCGCCTTGCTGGAACTGCCGTTGGTGCACAAAGGCAGTCGCCTGTCGGTGATGCCGGTCAGTGCCGAGCAGTGGGCGGCGATCCTAGCGCTGCGCTGAGCCGGCTCTGGCACTGGGCACCGGCACTGTGCTATGAGGTAAGTGAACCGCCCACGGACCTCACTCATGCCGCCGCGCTCTCAGTCCCCCTGGCCAGCTCGCCTGGCGCTTGCGGCCTTGCTGCTGGGCCTGTGCCTGATCAGCCTGCTGCTCTGGCAGCGACTGCTGATCGCACAGCAGGCGCGCGTCGCCGAACGCGTCGACTATCAGGCGCGCAGCCTCGCCCGGCAACTGGAAACCAGCCTGCACGAGCAGGTCAACGACCTACGCCGCATTGCCCTGCTGTGGAATCACCGTGGGCGCATACCGGTGGAAGAATGGCTGCTCGACAGCCGCTTCTCGCTCGAACGGTTCAAGGGCTACCAGGCCATCCAATGGCTCGATGCCGACCTCCGCATGCGCTGGATCGAACCTCTGCAGGGCAACGAAGCGGCCCAGCAATTCCGCCTGACCCCGGCGCACCCCAACTTCAACCTGGCGATACAGGCCAAGGCCTCGGGCGAACCGCGCTTCTCCAACAGCTTCGTCCTGCTCCAGGGTGGCCGCGGCCTTATTCTCTACACCCCGCTGTATGTCCATAACGCGCACAACGAGCGGGTCTTCGATGGTTTCCTGCAAGGGGTGTTTCGCGTCGAGGGGCTGATGGACGAACTGCTCAGCCACTCCGACAGCCACGACTTCAGCGCCTATCTGCTGGAAGCGGGCCGACCGATCTACAGCCAAGAACAGCCCGATGCCCTCGACACCCTGCAGCTGGAGGTGCCGCTGGATCTCTTGAACAACCAGAACTTTACCCTGCGCCTCAAACCAACCGGGCAGCTGGTGCAGCGACTGGCTACGCCCCTACCGCAAGTCGTCCTCGGCGCCAGCCTGACCATCAGCCTGCTGTTGGTCGCAGCCATTGGCCTGGCGCTGGGCAACGCGCGGCGCGCCAGCGCCCTGCAAACCGGCAACCGGCGCCTGAGCGAAGAACTCGAGCAACGCGCAAAGATCGAGCAAGTACTGCGCGACAGTCGTGAACGCCTGCAACTGGTACTCGACCTGACCGATTCCAGCCACGACGGCCTGTTCATCATCGACCCGCAGAACCGCGACATCCTGCACATGAACCAGGCCACCTACAACAGCCTGGGCTACAGCGCAGAGGCCTTCCGCGAACTGCTCAAGCAGGATCCGGAACAGTTGCTGCCGGGTTACCACGACTGGCTGGAGGGCGTGCGCCAGGCCCAGCAGGACCAGCTATCGACCATCTTCCAGCAGAAGATGCGCCGTCGCGACGGCAGCGAACAAGCCGCGGAGATCAGCGCACAACTGGTATTGGTCAACGACCACGAATACCTGATCGGGGTAACCCGCGACAACAGCCAACGCCTGCAGCTCGAAGCACAACTGCAACGCCTGTCGCAGCAGGACGGATTGACCGGCCTGTACAACCGGCGCTTTTTCGACAGCCAACTCAACAGCGAGTGGCGCCGCTTGCGCCGCCAGGGCGCCTCGCTGACGCTGCTGATGCTGGATATCGATTACTTCAAGAGCTACAACGACCGGCTCGGCCATCTGGCCGGCGACGATGCGCTACGCCAGGTCTCGGACGTCTTGCGCACGAGCCTGCAGCGCGAGGGCGACAGTGCCTGCCGCTACGGCGGCGAGGAGTTCGCGATCATCCTCGCCGATACCGGCCTGGAGGGCGGCATGCACGTCGCCTCACGGGTACAGCAACGACTCGAAGCGCTGAACCTCGCCCACCCGGGCAGCCCGATGGGGCGCCTGACCCTGAGCATCGGCCTGGCGGTTGCCGAGCCGGGCAGCGGCGAATCGCCGGACCTGCTGGTCGCGCACTGCGACCAGGCGCTTTACCGCGCCAAGCACGAGGGCCGCAACCGCATCTGCGTCTGGCGGGACGCGGCCTGAGAGACTGAGGGAAACTCCTGCCTACTGCGACCGCCTGCAATCGTCCGCTGCGGCGCTACGCGCTGGCGTCACTGAATGATCAGGTTGTTGAACAACAGGTCGTCCACCAGCGGCTGGCCTTCCTCCTGAGTCAGGATGTCCTGCACCTGCTTGAGCGCTTCCTGGCGCAGCACTTCCTTGGCTCCGGCCGCAGCTATGCTCTCCTCGGTCTGCTGGGAAAACAGCATCACCAGCTGATTGCGAATCAACGGCTCGTGGTGCTTGACCTTGCCCTCGGCTGCAGCACCGCTGACCCGCAGGGCGATATCCGCCTTGTAGAACTTGAGTTTTGGACCCGTACCAAAATTGCCCACCAGCGCCGGCGTAAGACTGACGTAGGCAACCGCTGGCGGTGCGCCCTCTTCCGGTTTTTTCTCCGCTTCCTCGGCGAGCGCCATCACGGGCAGGGACAGGGCCAACAACAGTGCGATCCAGACTTTCACAGGGGGTATTCCTCCACAGGGGCGCCTAGCATAGCCATAGCCGGGCCCCAGCCCAAGCCCCGGCACGCGTGAAAAAACGCCCATACTTATACAGCGCCATCAGACGCGACCATGCTCGTTGACCGACACCCCCTCGCCTCTAACACTGCGAAGGGCTGTTGGGGGTTTCATTGCGCTGCGCGGGCGCCTGTTTTTTTTGCGCGCGGCAAGGCACGAAACCTCAACAGACCCCAGTCCATCATCCGCAGAGGAAAAGCCCGATGAAAGCTGTGCTGTGCAAAGCCTTCGGCCCCGCCGAAACCCTGGTCCTGGAAGAAATCGCCAGCCCCGTCGCCAAGGCCAACGAAGTGCTGCTCGAGGTGCACGCCGCCGGGGTCAACTTCCCCGACACCCTGATCATCGAGGGCAAGTACCAGTTCAAGCCGCCTCTCCCCTTCTCCCCCGGCGGTGAAGCCGCAGGCGTGGTGGCGGCGGTAGGCGAGAAAGTCAGCCACCTGAAAGTCGGCGACCGGGTGATGGCCCTGACCGGCTGGGGCAGCTTTGCCGAACAGGTCGCGGTAGCGGGCTACAACGTCATACCTATCCCCGCGGGCATGGACTTCACCAGTGCCGCCGCCTTTGGCATGACCTACGGCACCTCGATGCACGCGCTCAAGCAGCGCGCCAACCTGCAGCCGGGTGAGACCCTGCTGGTACTCGGCGCCTCCGGCGGCGTGGGTCTGGCGGCAGTGGAAATCGGCAAGGCCATGGGCGCCAGGGTGATTGCCGCGGCGAGCAGCGCAGAGAAACTCGAAGTAGCCAAGGCTGCCGGTGCCGACGAGTTGATCAACTACAGCGACAGCAACCTGAAGGATGAAATCAAACGCCTGACCGGTGGCCAGGGCGCCGACGTGATTTACGACCCGGTAGGTGGCGACCTGTTCGATCAGGCCATCCGTTGCATCGCCTGGAATGGCCGCCTGCTGGTGGTGGGCTTCGCCAGCGGACGCATCCCCGAACTGCCGGTCAACCTGGCCCTGCTCAAGGGTGCCGCGGTGGTCGGGGTGTTCTGGGGCTCGTTCGCCCAGCGCCAGCCGCAGGACAACGCCGCCAACTTCCAACAGCTGTTCGCCTGGCATGCCGAAGGCAAGCTCAAGCCGCTGGTGTCGCAGACCTTCCCGCTGGAGCAGGCCGCTGCGGCGATCGACACCCTCGGCCAGCGCAAGGCAGTGGGCAAGGTGGTGGTCAGGGTTCGCTGAGACATCAACCGGTAAGGTGCACCGTGCGCACCATCAGCCCTACGCAGAAATATCGCTGAACACGCAGCGCACCCTACGGAAAAGCCGCCCTCGGGCAGCTTTTTCATGGCCGTTGATCAGCCCCGCGGCGCGTAGGCGAAAACGTCGGCGCGCATCTGCCGGGCGTCCATGCCCGCCTCGACCAAGGCGTCCAGGGTTGCGTAGACCATGCTCGGCGAGCCGCTGGCATACACATGCAGCGGCTTGAGGTCGACGAAGTCCTCGCGCACCGCCTCGTGCAACATGCCACAACGGCCCTGCCAGCCACACTGGTCGCTGACCACCCGATGCAGGAACAGGTTGGGCAACGACTGCCACTCGGCCCAGCAGGGCAGCTCATAGAAGTCTTCCGGCCGACGCGCGCCCCAGTACAGGTGCACGGGGTGAGGGAAGCCGGCAGCACGGCAGTGCTCGATCAGGCTGCGCATCTGCGCCATGCCGGTACCGGCGGCGATCAACACCAGCGGGCCGTCCGGCAGCTCGGCCAGGTGGGTGTCGCCAAACGGCATCTGTATCCGCGCGAAACCCTGCCCGCGCAGGTGCTCGATGACCGCGATACTGGACGGGTCACGCGCCAGGATATGCAGCTCCAGCTCACGCCCGGACTGCGGCGCCGAGGCCAGGGAAAAAGCCGAAAACTCGGTATCCGCACGCTGCAGCAAGAGGTACTGGCCGGCGTGATAACGCGGCAGTTTGCCGGCCGGCGCGCGCAGGCGTACGCGAAACACGTCGCCACCGGCGTCGTGGCACTCGACCAGCTGGCAGTTCAGCTCGCGCGTCGGCAGCTCGCCAGGCGCCAGCACCCCATCCCAGAGCAGCACACACTCCTGTTCGGGCTCGGCCAGGCAGGCAAACACCTCGCCATGCTCATGGGACTGACCCGCCTGGCGCACCCGGCCGTTGACCAGCAGGGCTGCGCAAACATGGCAGTTGCCGTTGCGACAGCTCTGTGGACAGTCGTAACCGAGCCGGCGCGCCGCATCGAGAATGCGTTCGCCACGCTCGACGTCGAGTACGGCACCTGAGGGTTGCAAGGTCACTTTCATACGCCACGCCCTGTAGGAGCGAATTTATTCGCGATCATCTGCGCGCCGCGGTCGCGAACAGATTCGCGACCAAGCCATCCAAAAATAGTCATCAGTCGATCCCCAACTGCGCCCAGAGCTCGTCGACCCGACGCTTGACCGCCTCATCCTGAACGATCGCCCGGCCCCATTCGCGACTGGTTTCACCCGGCCATTTGTGGGTGGCATCCAGGCCCATCTTGCTACCCAGACCGGAGATCGGCGAGGCGAAATCCAGGTAGTCGATCGGCGTGTTGTCAATCAACACAGTATCGCGCTTGGGGTCCATGCGCGTGGTGATGGCCCAGATCACGTCGTTCCAGTCGCGCGCATCGATGTCGTCGTCGGTGACTATGACGAACTTGGTGTACATGAACTGTCGCAAAAACGACCAGACACCTAGCATTACGCGCTTGGCATGGCCCGGGTACTGCTTCTTGATGGTCACCACCGCTAGGCGGTAGGAGCAGCCTTCCGGCGGCAGGTAGAAGTCGGTGATCTCCGGGAACTGCTTCTGCAGGATCGGCACGAAGACTTCATTCAATGCCACCCCGAGGATCGCCGGCTCATCCGGCGGCCGTCCGGTATAGGTGCTGTGGTAGATCGGCTTTTGCCGGCGGGTGATGCGCTCGACGGTAAACACCGGGAAGCGATCCACCTCGTTGTAGTAGCCGGTGTGGTCACCGTAGGGGCCTTCATCGGCCATCTCGCCGGGGTGGATCACCCCTTCGAGGACGATTTCGGCGCTGGCCGGGACCTGCAGTTCGCTGCCGCGGCACTTGATCAACTCGGTACGATGGCCGCGCAGCAGGCCGGCGAAGGCATACTCGGACAGGCTGTCGGGCACCGGGGTGACGGCGCCGAGAATGGTCGCCGGATCGGCGCCCAGAGCTACCGCCACCGGGTAGGGACGATCCGGGTACTTCTCGCACCAGTCGCGGAAATCCAGGGCGCCACCGCGGTGGCTGAGCCAACGCATGATCAGCTTGTTGCGACCGATCACCTGCTGGCGGTAGATGCCGAGGTTCTGCCGTTCCTTGTTCGGTCCCTTGGTCACGGTCAGGCCCCAGGTGATCAGCGGGCCGACATCGCCTGGCCAGCAGGTCTGCACCGGCAGCTTGCCGAGGTCGACGTCGTCGCCCTCCTCGATCACTTCCTGGCAGGGCGCGTCTTTCAGCACCTTGGGCGCCATGGCCAACACCTTGCGGAAAATCGGCAGCTTCGACCAGGCGTCTTTCAGGCCTTTCGGTGGCTCGGGCTCCTTGAGAAACGCCAGCAGCTTGCCGATCTCGCGCAGCTCACTGACCTCTTCCGCGCCCATGCCCAACGCCACCCGCTTGGGCGTGCCAAACAAATTGCCGAGCACCGGCATATCGAAGCCCGTGGGGTTTTCGAACAGCAGCGCCGGACCGCCCTTGCGCAGGGTGCGGTCGCAGATTTCGGTCATTTCCAGCACGGGCGAAACCGGCGCCTGGATGCGCTTGAGTTCGCCGCGCTGTTCCAGGCCGCGGATAAAGTCGCGCAGGTCGCGATACTGCATGCAGGAGCCTCGTGTCGGGCGTGCCAGTCGGGGCGCAAAGTTTAGCGCCGAACCGGGTTATTCAGAAGGAACGGCAGTACGCGGACATACAAAAGCCGGGTTTCCCCGGCTTTTGTGCGACTCGCGTGGCTTACTTGCGGCGCATCGACATGAAGAACTCTTCGTTGGTCTTGGTCGCTTTCAGCTTGTCGATAAGGAACTCGATGGCGGCGATTTCGTCCATCGGATGCAGCAGCTTGCGCAGAATCCACATGCGCTGCAGCTCGTCCTCGGCGGTCAGCAACTCTTCGCGGCGGGTGCCGGAGCGGTTGATGTTGATCGCGGGGAATACGCGCTTCTCGGCGATACGACGGTCCAGGGGCAGTTCCATGTTGCCGGTGCCCTTGAATTCTTCGTAGATCACTTCGTCCATCTTCGAGCCGGTTTCCACCAGCGCGGTGGCGATGATGGTCAGCGAACCGCCTTCCTCGATGTTGCGCGCGGCACCGAAGAAGCGCTTCGGCTTCTCCAGGGCGTGGGCGTCGACACCACCGGTGAGGACCTTGCCGGAGCTCGGGATCACGGTGTTGTAGGCACGCGCCAGACGAGTGATGGAGTCGAGCAGAATGACCACGTCCTTCTTGTGCTCGACCAGGCGCTTGGCCTTCTCGATCACCATTTCGGCGACCTGCACGTGGCGGGTCGGCGGCTCGTCGAAGGTGGAAGCGACCACTTCGCCGCGCACGGTGCGCTGCATTTCGGTCACTTCTTCCGGGCGCTCGTCGATCAACAAGACGATCAGGTGGCACTCGGGGTTGTTGCGCATGATGTTGGCCGCGATGTTCTGCAGCATGATGGTCTTGCCGGCTTTCGGCGGTGCGACGATCAGACCGCGCTGGCCCTTGCCGATCGGGGCGCAGAGGTCAATGATGCGGCCGGTGATGTCTTCGGTGGAACCGTTACCGGCCTCCATGACCAGACGCTTGGTGGGGAACAGCGGCGTCAGGTTTTCGAAGAGGATCTTGTTCTTGGCGTTTTCCGGGCGATCGTAGTTGATCGTATCAACCTTGAGCAGCGCAAAATAACGCTCGCCTTCTTTCGGCGGGCGGATCTTGCCGACGATGGTGTCGCCGGTACGCAGGTTGAAGCGGCGGATCTGGCTCGGCGAGACATAGATGTCATCGGGGCCGGCGAGGTACGAGGCATCCGCGGAGCGGAGAAAGCCGAAACCGTCCTGGAGAATCTCCAGCACGCCATCACCGGAGATTTCCTCACCGCTTTTAGCGTGTTTTTTCAACAGCGAGAAAATCACGTCCTGCTTGCGCGAACGAGCCATGTTTTCCAGGCCCATCTGTTCGGCGAGTTCCAGCAGTTCGGTGATCGGCTTTTGCTTGAGTTCGGTCAGATTCATAGGGAATGACGTAATCATGAAGGAGGGGGAAATAAGCTATTCAGCTTGGGAGGCCGTGCCGCTATAAAGACGATTGGATCGCCAGCGTGCTTCGAAGGTATTCGCGTAGGAATGCGTCGACAACGGCTTGCAGGGGGCGGCATAGGAAATGCAGCGAGGCCGAATGTAACACCGGTTTTAGCGGCACGTCCAGCACCCAGACAGAAAAAACCCCGCAATTAGCGGGGCTTATCATCGGTTCAACAGCTTAGATATTGCTGTCGAGGAAGGCCGCCAGCTGCGACTTGGACAGCGCGCCGACCTTGGTCGCTTCGACGTTGCCGTTCTTGAACAGCATCAGGGTCGGGATGCCACGCACGCCGTACTTGGGCGGAGTGTCCTGGTTTTCGTCGATGTTCAGCTTGCAGACTTTCAGCTTGCCCTGGTAGGTCTGGGCGATCTCATCGAGTACGGGGGCAATCATCTTGCACGGGCCGCACCACTCAGCCCAGTAGTCGACCAGCACCGGACCCTCGGCCTGGATGACGTCCTGGTCGAAACTGGCGTCGCTGACATTGGTGATGAATTCGCTCATGGAAAGTCTCCGTGTTCGGAAGCAAAAGATGGTCGACATCATAGCCCGGCTTTCCCGACACAGGAAGTCGGGCGCAATTGAGCTTATCTATAGGCCTTGGTCAAGGTTTGCGCAACTCAAACCAGAAACTACAGGGCCTGGACCGCGCAAGGCGCCCGCGCAGCCTCTGTAACAGGCTTTGCCACCCGGCAGCACGGGCTCAGCTACCCCACGCCTGGAGCGGCGAACCGCCGGGCGGCCCAGCGCAAGACAACGGCCTGCGACATCAGTATGCGTTGGCGTACCCCACCTATCGTGGCAGGATGTCTGCGTTCTGTATCGAGACAGCCCCCATCATGCCGCATACCCCTGCAGAGTCATTTCCCTTGATTGCAGCCATCGACCTGGGCTCCAACAGCTTCCACATGGTGTTGGCCAAGGCCGATCACGGCGAGCTGCGCATCCTCGAACGCCTGGGCGACAAGGTACAACTGGCCGCCGGTATCGATGAACTGCGCCTGCTCGACGAGGCCGCCATGCAGCGCGGGCTCGACTGCCTGCGCCGCTTCGCCCAACTGACCGCCAGCCTGCCGGAGGGGGCGGTGCGCGTGGTCGGCACCAATGCCCTGCGCGAGGCGCACAATCGCGGCGAATTTATCCGCCGCGCCGAGGAAATCCTCGGCCATCCGGTCGAAGTCATCTCCGGCCGCGAAGAAGCACGACTGATCTACCTCGGTGTGTCCCACAGCATTGCCGACACCCCGGGCAAGCGCCTGGTCGCCGATATCGGCGGCGGCAGTACCGAATTCATCATTGGACAGCGCTTCGAGCCCTTGCTGCGCGAGAGCCTGCAGATGGGCTGCGTGAGCTACACCCAGCGCTACTTCAAGGACGGCAAGATCACCCCGGCCCGCTACGCCCAGGCCTATACCGCGGCCCGCCTGGAAATAATGGGCATCGAACATGCCCTGCGCAGGCTCGGCTGGCAGGATGCGGTTGGTGCGTCCGGCACCATCAAGGCCATAGGCCTGGCGATCCAGGCCGCCGGCCTGGGCACGGGAGAGATCAACCCGGACGGTCTGGCCTGGCTCAAACGCAAGGTGTTCAAGCTCGGCGACGTGGACAAGCTCGACCTCGGCGGCATCAAACCCGATCGACGCGGGATATTCCCCGCGGGCCTGGCCATTCTCGAAGCGATTTTCGACGCCTGCGAGCTCGAGCGCATGTCGCACTCCGAAGGCGCCCTGCGCGAAGGAGTGCTCTATGACCTGCTCGGCCGCCACCATCACGAGGATGTGCGCCAGCGCACCCTGAGCGCGCTGATGGAGCGCTACCACGTCGACCTGGAGCAGGCCGCCCGGGTCGAGCACAAGGCCCTGGAGGCGCTCAATCAGGTGGCAGACAGCTGGGAACTGGGCGACGAGTGGCATCGCGAGCTGCTGATCTGGGCCGCACGGGTACATGAACTGGGGCTGGACATCGCCCACTACCAGTATCACAAGCACGGCGCCTACCTGATCGAGCACTCCGACCTGGCCGGTTTCTCACGCATGGATCAGCAGATGCTCGCCCTGCTGGTTCGCGGCCACCGGCGCAACATTCCCAAGGACAAACTCGGTGAATTCGGTGACGAAGGCATCAAGCTGATCCGCCTGTGCGTACTGCTGCGCTTCGCCATCCTCTTCCATCACATCCGCGGCACCCAGGCGATGCCCAAGGTTCAGCTGCAGGCCAGCGCGCAGAGCCTGGAAATCGTCTTTCCCGAAGACTGGCTGGCGGCCAACCCGCTGACCCAAGCGGATTTCACTCAGGAAGCGGGCTGGCTCAAGCGCATAGGCGTCGAACTCAGCGTGCGCTGACCAGCGGCACGGTCAATTTCTCCAGCAACCCGGCCTGCGCGCTGCGCGGGTTCTGGTTGCCGGTCGGGCTGCTGCGCACATAGCGACCGTCCGGCTGCAGCACCCAGCTCTGGGTGTTGTCGGTCAGGTAGGCCTCCAGCTCCTTCTTCACCCGCGTGATCAGCTTCTTGCCTTCCACCGGGAAACAGGTCTCGACGCGCTTGTCCAGGTTGCGCTCCATCCAGTCGGCGCTGGACAGGTAGATCTTCTCCTCGCCCTCGTTGAGGAAATAGAACACCCGCGTGTGCTCGAGGAAGCGGCCGATGATCGAGCGCACCTGGATATTATGCGACACCCCCGGAATACCCGGACGCAGGCAGCACATGCCGCGCACCACCAGATCGATGCGCACCCCGGTCTGACTGGCCTTGTACAGCGCGCGGATGATCTTCGCGTCGGTCAACGAATTGAACTTGGCGATGATGTGCGCCGGCTTGCCCTCGCTGGCCTGGGCGGTTTCCTTGGCGATCAGGTCGAGCAGGGTTTTCTTCAGGGTGAAGGGCGCATGCAGCAGCTTCTTCATGCGCAGGGTCTTGCCCATGCCGATCAGCTGGCTGAACATCTTCGCCACGTCCTCGCCCAGCGCCACATCGGCGGTGAGCAGGCTGTAGTCGGTGTACAGCTTGGCGTTGCCGGCATGGTAGTTGCCGGTGCCCATGTGTGCGTAGCGGACGATCTCGCCGCTCTCGCGACGCAAAACCAGCATCATCTTGGCGTGGGTCTTGAAACCGACCACGCCGTAGATCACCACCGCACCGGCCGCCTGCAGGCGACTGGCAAGGGCCAGGTTGGACTCCTCATCGAAGCGGGCACGCAGTTCGATCACCGCGGTGACTTCCTTGCCGTTGCGCGCGGCCTCGACCAGCGCATCGACGATTTCCGAATTGGCGCCGCTGCGGTAGAGGGTCTGCTTGATCGCCAGCACATGCGGGTCTTTCGCCGCCTGACGGAGCAGATCGACCACCGGGGTGAAGGACTCGAACGGGTGCAGCAGGAGAATGTCCTGCTTGCTGATCACGCTGAAGATGTTGTCGCTGTTCTGCAGCAGCTTGGGGATCACCGGGGTGAACGGCGGATATTGCAACTCCGGGTGACTGGCCAGGCCGGTGATGCTGAACAGGCGGGTCAGGTTGACCGGACCGCTGACCCGGTACAGCTCGCTCTCGCTCAGGCTGAACTGCTTGAGCAGGTAATCGAGCAGCGGCCGCGGGCAGGTGTCGACCACCTCCAGGCGCACCGCATCGCCGTAACGCCGCGAGAACAGCTCGCCGCGCAGGGCGCGAGCCAGGTCCTCGACGTCCTCGGTGTCCACCGACAGGTCGGCGTTGCGGGTCAGACGGAACTGGTAGCAGCCCTTGACTTTCATGCCCTGGAACAGGTCGTCGGCATGGGCGTGGATCATCGAAGAGAGAAACACGTAGTTGTCGCCGGGGCCGCCAACCTCCTCCGGCACCTTGATGATCCGCGGCAGCAGGCGCGGCGCCGGAATGATCGCCAGGCCCGAATCGCGGCCGAAGGCATCGATGCCTTCCAGCTCGACGATGAAGTTCAGGCTCTTGTTCACCAGCAAGGGGAACGGGTGGGTCGGGTCCAGGCCGATCGGCGTGATGATCGGTGCGATCTCGTCGCGGAAGTAGCGACGCACCCAGGCCTTCAACTTGGTGTTCCAGTGACGCCGGCGGATGAAGCGCACCTGGTGCTTTTCCAGCGCCGGCAACAGGGTGTCGTTGAGAATCGCATACTGCCGGCTGACCTGCTCGTGTGCCAGCTCGGAAATCCGCGCCAGCGCCTGATGCGGCTGCAAGCCATCGGCAGCGGCCTGTTCGCGGGCGAAGTTGATCTGCTTCTTCAAGCCGGCGACACGGATCTCGAAGAACTCATCCAGGTTGCTGGAAAAAATCAGCAGAAACTTCAGTCGCTCCAGCAACGGGTAGGACTCATCCAGCGCCTGCTCCAGCACGCGGATATTGAATTGCAACTGCGATAACTCGCGGTGGATATACAGGCTGCTGTCGTCCAGGCTTGGCACCACCATGGGCGGTGCCGGCGTGGGCACGGGCACGGGCGCTTCGATCGGCGGCAGGATTTCCGCTGGCAGTTCGGCGACGACCGCTTCGGCAGTCTGCAATTCGCTCGGGGTGAGTCCTTCGGTAGTCATTGGATCGTCCTGGCGGGACTAGTGCCCCTGCTGTAACAATTGTGCCGCGCGAACGGCGAAATAGGTAAGGATGCCATCGGCACCGGCACGTTTGAAAGCGGTCAACGACTCGAGAATCACCGCTTCGCTCAACCAGCCATTCTGGATCGCGGCCATATGCATGGCGTACTCGCCACTGACTTGGTAGACAAAAGTTGGCACCCGGAATTCCTGTTTGACCCGCCAGAGAATGTCCAGATAGGGCATGCCCGGTTTGACCATCACCATGTCGGCGCCTTCGGCCAGGTCGGCGGCCACTTCATGCAGCGCCTCGTCACCGTTGGCCGGATCCATCTGGTAGCTGGCCTTGTTGGCCTTGCCCAGATTGGCTGCCGAGCCCACCGCATCGCGGAACGGGCCGTAGTAGGCGCTGGCGTACTTGGCCGAGTAGGCCATGATGCGCACATTGGCAAAATCGGCCAGTTCCAGGGTCTCGCGGATCGCCTGCACCCGACCGTCCATCATGTCCGAGGGTGCGACCACCTGGGCACCGGCCTCGGCATGCGACAACGCCTGTTTGACCAGGGCGTCGACGGTGACGTCGTTCTGCACGTAGCCATCTTCGTCGAGGATGCCGTCCTGGCCGTGGGTGGTGAAGGGATCCAGGGCCACATCGCTGATGATGCCCAGCTCCGGAAAACGGGCACGCAGGGCGCGAATCGCGCGCTGGGCGATGCCCTCGGGGTTCCAGGCCTCGCCAGCGTCCAGAGACTTTTTCTCCAGCGGCGTCACCGGAAACAGCGCCAGCGCCGGGATCCCCAGGGCCACCCACTTCTCCGCCTCCTGCAGCAGCAGGTCGATGGACAGACGCTCGACGCCCGGCATCGAGGCGATTGCCTCACGGCGGTTGTCACCGTCGAGGACGAACACCGGCAGAATCAGGTCGTCGACGCTCAACCGATTCTCGCGCACCAGGCGCCGGGAAAAGTCATCGCGGCGATTGCGCCGCAGGCGCGTGGCAGGAAACAGGCGATTGGCAGGGGTAAAGCTCACAGCAGACTCCATAGCCCGCACGAACGGGCGAGCGTGACAGTTATAAGCCACCATTATGACCAAATGATGACAACCACAGGCAATACTGCGCCAATGCGTCGCGCCAGCCTGCCGATATTGTGACCACCAGGCTCACCGGCGTCGAGCGATGCGCCGTTTTCCCCAGCGACGCAAGGGAGTAGGCTGGGCGCCTGATCCTTCGGCCGCCACCATGCTCGAACATCTTCTGCAGCAATTTGGCTATCCCGTAGTACTGCTTGGTACCTTTCTCGAGGGCGAGATGTCGCTGCTGCTGGCGGCGTATCTGGCTCTGCGCGGCTACCTGAGCATCGAACTGGTGGTGCTGTTCGCCTTCTGCGGCACCTACGCCAGCGACCAGCTGTGGTATTTCCTCGGTCGCCGCCACGGCCGCCGCATCCTCGCCCGCCGGCCGCACTGGCAGGGCTTGGGTGACAAGGCATTGCTGCTCCTGCGCCGGCATCCGGATTTGTGGGTACTGGGCTTTCGCTTCATCTACGGCATGCGCACGGTGATGCCCCTGGCCATCGGCCTGTCCGGCTACTCATGGCGACGCTACCTGCTGCTGGACGCCATCGGCGTGGCCATCTGGGCTACCGGCCTGGGTCTGGCGGCCTATCACCTGGGCGCGGCGCTGGAAACCCTCCTCGGCGACTTCCGCCGCTACCAACTGTATGTCTTCGGCGCGCTGCTGCTGATCGCCCTGGGTTTCTGGCTACGCCAGCGCCTGCGCCGCTCGGCGCATTGAGCCTCCCCGCCGGCGCCATCCGGCCCGCAGAGCCCTGGCGATGAGCCAGCATCCAGCCCAAGCGGATATCACTTTTATTCATTCCGGGCCCATATCGCTGGCAAAGCCCAGCGGCTAGGATTAGCGGCAGGATCCTGACCTTGGCGTATCGAGTCTTTCGCGACGCCCCATGCCAACCTGAGTAGCATTTGACGACAACCTGCCCAGGCCGATGATGATGCGCCCGACCTACACAGCCATTCACCCCATTCAACTTGTCGAGGATCGGCCGCAGACCAGCCATAATCTGCATAGCCACCTTGACTCAGCCCAGTGATCAGGAGTTCTCAATGAACAGAAAAGTAGCGGTGATTCTTTCCGGTTGCGGTGCTTACGACGGCGCCGAGATCCATGAAAGCGTGATCACCCTGCTGCGCCTCGACCAGCGCGGCGCCGAGGTGCAATGCTTTGCGCCGAACGTGCAACAACTGCATGTGGTCGATCATTACAGCGGCGATGAAATGGACGAGACGCGCAACGTCCTGGTGGAGGCTGCCCGCATTGCGCGCGGCAAGATCAAGGACGTCCGCGAACTGCATGTCGACGATTTCGACGCCCTGATCATGCCCGGCGGCTTTGGCGTGGCCAAGAACCTCTCCGACTTCGTCCTCGCCGGCGCCAACTGCACGGTGCAGCCCGACGTACTGAGCGCCACCCAGGCCTTCGTCAAGGCCGGCAAACCGGTCGGCCTGATGTGCATCGCCCCGGTCCTGGCGGCAAAAATATTCGGCCACGGCGTGGTCTGCACCATCGGCAACGATCAGGAAACCACCGACGCCCTGACGCAGATGGGCGCCATCCACCACGAGTGCGAGGTCAGCGACATTGTCGAGGATCACACCCACAAGCTGGTCACCACGCCCGCCTACATGCTCGCCCAGTCAATCAGTGAGGCGGCCTCGGGCATCAACAAGCTGGTCGACCGGGTACTCGAACTGACCCACGTCTAGGCCAAACCCGCCAATGCGCGCGGCACGCCTGCCGCGCCTCTGGCCAAGCGGGCCGGTCTGCTGCAGCGTGAGTGAAATCTCGCAAAGGCAGGCGCCATGACCACCCCATCTCTCGAGCTCACCCAGGAACTGCATCAGGCCGTGAGCGGCTTTTTTCAGCGCATCCCGTTCAACCAGATGCTGGGTATTCAACTTGGCGAACTGAGTCCGCAGCAGGTGACCATGCACCTGCCGATGAAGCCCGAGCTGATCGGTAACTTCGTCCACGGCATCCTGCATGGCGGGGTCATCTCAGCGCTGCTGGATGTCGCCGGTGGCGCCATGGCGCTGATCGGCGCTTTCGACAAGCACCAGCACCTGTCCAGCGCAGAACGCATGGTGCGACTGTCCAAGCTGGGCACCATCGACCTGCGCATCGACTACCTGCGCCCCGGTCGCGGCCAGCACTTCACGGCCAGCGCCATGCTGCTGCGTTCCGGCAACAAGGTCGCGGTGGTGCGCAGCGAACTGCACAGCGATGACGGCACTCTGGTGGCGGTCGGCACCGGCACCTACCTGTGCGGCTAGACCGTTCTCCCTGCCCCTCCCCCGATGCTCTGCCGGGGACTGTCGTCTCTTTGGGAGGCAATAGTCGAGAGACAAGGATGGGCCGCTCAACCCATCCTTCTGCCTGGAGCGGCTGAAGCCGGCGCGGCCGGGCTTCAGTTGCGCATCAAGCGAGTCAGAATACGATCCAGCGAGTTGGCAAATGCCTGCCGTTCGCGTTCGCCATAGGGTCCCTGACCACCGCCGACCTGACCCTGCTCGCGCAGGTCGGTAAACAGGTTGCGCACCGCCAGGCGCTCTCCCATGTTGCCCTCGTCGAACTCCTTGCCGCGCGGATCGAGAGCGGCGACGCCCTGCTTCACCAGACGGTCGGCCAGCGGCACATCGCTGCAAATGACCAGCTCGCCAGGCACGGCGTGCTCGACCAGATAGTCATCCGCCGCATCCGGACCGCTAGGCACCACAATCAGCCGCACGCAGGCGTAGGCCGGCTTGACCTGCGCCTGGCCGGCCACCAGCAGCACCTCGAAGCGCCGCTTGAGGGCAAACTTGACCACCTGATCCTTGGCCGCCTTGGGACAGGCGTCGGCATCTATCCACACTCGCATCTGGGCGCTTTGCTCATTCACAACCAACGACTCCCGTTCAGACCGGCGCACGGCGCACCGTGGCCAGCAACGCGGCTGCGCCGACGAACAGGGCACCGAATGTGCGGTTCATGATGCGCTGCTGGCGCGGCGAACGCAGTGCCCGCAGCGCCCGCGCCGCCAGCCCGGTGTAACCGGCCATGACGACCAGGTCGACGCCGATCATGGTCACGCCCATCAGCAGGTGCTGGACCAGCAACGGCGCCTGCGGATCGAGAAACTGCGGCAGCACCGCAAGGATGAAGACGATGGCCTTGGGGTTGCTGAAGTTCACCAGGAAGCCGCGCAGGACCAGAGTCAGCGGCCGGCCGATCGGGCGCTCGGTCTGCGCTGCCATATCGCTGGGCAAGGCCTGCCACTGGCGATAGCCGAGGTACACCAGATAGACCACGCCGAACCACTTGATCAGGCCGAACGCCACTTCCGATGCGGCAAGAATCGCCCCGACCCCGGCGGCGACAATGACGATCTGCAGTGCCAGGCCCAATTGCAGGCCCAGGGCATTCCAGTAGCCGCGCCAGAAGCCGTATTGCAACCCGGCGGACATCGAGGCAATGGCCCCCGCCCCAGGCGACAGGCTGATCAGCCAACAGGCGGCGAAGAACGCAAGCCAGGTTTCCAGTGCCATGGCGATACCTCGAACAGAATGATGAAGGGCTGCCAGCGGACACTGGCAAGCGCTCTAGCCTAACTCTTGTCGCGGGCCGCGCCCAGTCAGGCGCTTCGCAGCCTGCCCGAAAAGAGGGATTTTGGCAGGTTGATTGCCATTCTCGGACAGCCTCCAGGTCCGGCGGACCTTGCACAGAGGCAGCGGCGCCCGGTTTGCAGGCACGACCGACGACCAGACCAACGCGCCAGCAAAGGTTGCTGCAACCTCGCCAACAGCAGAATCGGCACCACCTGGCCGGCCTACAACAGCGGCTCGCGGTAGATGCTCAACCATTGCGGGTTGAATAGCCCGACGCTCAACCGGCCGCCTCCAACTCAGCCTGCAAGGCCTCGAGGGTTTCCAGCGCCTCCAGCCAGCGCTCTTCCAGGTCGGTTTCACGGCTTTTCAACCTGGCTTGCTCGGCCAGCGCATCGCGCAGCTGATTCTTGCTCGCGGCATCGTAGATGCCCCTGTCGCCCAGACGGGCTTCCACGGCAGCCAGGCTCACATGCAGTTGGCCGAGCTCTTTTTCCAGCTTGTCGGCTTCGCGCTTGAGCGGCGCCAGCTGCTGGCGCAGCGCAGCCGCAGCCTGGCGCTGGGCACGCTTGTCGGTTTTATCCAGGTTGCCTTCGCCATTGCTGACTGGCGCCTGCCTCACCCGGTAGTCATTCAACCAGCGCGCATAGTCCTCGAGATCACCATCGAACGGCTGCACCCGGCCATCGGCAACCAGGAGGAACTCATCGGTGGTGCTCTTGAGCAGATGCCGGTCATGGGACACCACCACCACCGCACCGGAGAACTCCTGCAGGGCCATGGTCAGAGCCAGGCGCATCTCCAGGTCGAGGTGGTTGGTCGGCTCATCGAGCAGCAACAGGTTGGGCTTGCCCCAGGCGATCAATGCCAGGGCCAGACGCGCCTTTTCGCCCCCGGAAAAATTCAGCACGGGTTCATCGCAGCGCGGGCCGCGGAAATCGAAGCCACCGAGGAAGTCGCGCAGGGTCTGCTCACGTTCGCCCGGCGCCAGACGCTGGAAATGCAGGAGCGGGCTGGCCTTGTCGTCGAGGGCATCGAGCTGGTGCTGGGCAAAATAGCCAACCACCAGATTCTCGCCAAGCTGCAGGCGGCCACCGATGGGCTGCAACTCGCCCGCCAGGTTCTTGATCAGAGTCGATTTGCCAGCCCCGTTGGGTCCGAGCAAGCCCAGGCGTGCGCCCGGTGCCAGCTGCAGCTTGACATGCTCCAGCACCACCTTGTCGCCATAACCGAGACGACCTTCGCTCAGATCCAGCAACGGGCTGGAAATCTTCTCGGACTCGCGGAAGCTGAAATCGAACGGCGAGTCGACATGCGCCGCCGACAGCTCTTCCATGCGCTCGAGTGCCTTGATCCGGCTCTGCGCCTGGCGCGCCTTGGTCGCCTGGGCTTTGAAGCGGGCGATGTACTTTTCCATGTGCGCGCGCTGCACCTGTTGCTTCTCATACGCTTGCTGCTGCTGGGCCAGGCGCTCGGCGCGGGTGCGCTCGAAAGCCGAATAGCCGCCGCGATACAGGGTCAGCTTGCGCTGCTCGACATGGGCGACGTGATCGACCACCGCATCGAGAAAATCGCGATCGTGGGAAATCAGCAGCAAGGTGCCGGAGTAACTCTGCAGCCAGCCCTCCAGCCAGAGGATCGCATCCAGATCCAGGTGGTTGGTCGGCTCGTCGAGCAGCAACAGGTCGGACGGGCACATCAATGCCTGGGCCAGGTTCAGGCGCATGCGCCAACCGCCGGAGAAGTCGCCGACGCGGCGATCCATCTGCGCACTTTCAAAACCCAGGCCGGCGAGCAATTTTCGCGCACGGGCATCGGCGGCATAACCATCGAGGTTATCCAGCTCGGTGTGCAGGCGCGCAATCGCGACGCCATCGTGCACGGCCTCGGCAATGGCCAGCTCGGCTTGCACCTTGCGCAGCTGCAGATCGCCATCGAGCACATAGTCCACCGCCTGGCGCTCGACGGCGTCGATCTCCTGGCGCATATGGGCAATGCGCCAGTCGGCAGGGATCAGACAGTCGCCCGCGTCTGCACTGAGTTCGCCGCGCAGCAAAGCGAACAGGCTGGACTTGCCGGCGCCGTTGGCGCCGATCAGGCCGGCTTTCTGGCCGGGGTGCAGGGTCATTTCGGCGTCTTCTAGCAGACGCTGGGGACCACGCTGTAAAGTGAGGCTCTGGAGTCGGATCATAATGGCGGCGGAGTCTACCAGACTCCCTTGCCGTACACTCGGAAAGCACCATGCATCCTGACCTGTGGCATTTCGCCGAAGACCTCTATCGCCGCCCCGGCGTCGAGACCGCCTGCCTGCACCTGCAGGCTCAGGGCAGCGACATCTGCCTGCTGCTCTGCGCTGCCTGGCTCGGCCGTCGCGGCGTGGCCTGCAGCACCGCACGAGCCGACTGCCTGCGCGCCATAGCGCAACCCTGGCAGTGCGAGGTGGTCAGCGCGCTCAGGCACGTCCGCCAACAATGGCGCGCAGCCGCTCACCACGACAGCGCCCTGGCGGCGCTGCGCGAGCAGATCAAACAGCTTGAACTGGAAGCAGAACGCGAACTGTTGCAACGCCTGGCGTCATGCTGCCACGACTGGCCAGGCGACACGGCCGAAGACATGCACGACTGGCTGCACACGCTAAGCACGGCAGCCGACCGCGACGCACTGCATCTGCTGCACGCCGCAGCCCGACAAGTTTAGGACGCTGTCGGCGGGGTGCTGCCTGCTGGTACGTCGGAGGCCGCGACAGGCGCTACCGGCGAGCTGACAACCGGGGCTGGTGCCGCGGGTTTAGCGGCTGCGGGCTTTTTCGCCACGGGCTTGACTGCCGCTTTAGCCACAGGCTTCGCCACCGGCTTGCTCGGCGCCTTGGCTGTCGCTGGCTTGGCGGCCGGCTTCGCCGCCACAGGTTTGGCCACCGCAGGGTTAGCGCGGTTGGCGGTAAGCGGTTTCTTCGCTGCCGGCTTTGCCGGTGCCTTGGCAGCTGGCTTGGCGGCTGGCTTGGCGGCTGGCTTGGCGGCTGCAGAAGCAGGGGCTGCCGGCTTCGCCGCGGCCTTCAGCGGTGCCTTGCCGGCCGGCTTCGCTGCGGCGCCTGCTGGTTTGCTTGCTGCGGCTTTACTGGCAACCGGTTTGGCTGCAGCTTTGACTGCAGGCTTGGCCGCGGGCTTGGCAACAGGTTTGCTGGCGACCTTGGCGGGCGCTTTGCTCGCCGCCGGTTTGGCAGCAACTTTGGCCACCGGTGTTTTGGCCGCGACCGGCTTGGCAGCTGGCTTGACGACCGCAGGCTTGCCTTCATAACGGCCCAGGGCCTTGCTGGCGGCTTCCTTGACCTTGCCTACACCCTGGGCAAGTTTCAGGCTTTCCTGGGCGTCACGCTTGAGCCCGACGATGTAATTTCGGGTCTCGCTCTGCCGGTCCTTGAGGGTATCGAGCAACTCTTCCAACTCGGCCACCGCATCCTTGGCTTTGGCCTGCGCCTTGGCCTTGCCCGCCACTGCAGCATCCTGCAACCTGACGCGGGCGTTATGCAGCTTTTCCTGGGCCTTGCCGCGCTGTTTCTCCAGCTTGCCGAGCAGCTTTTCAGCATCGATCAGCGCTCGCGAACAGGCATCCTCGAGATGCTCGAGCAAGCTGCTGGACAGTTGATGGAGCAAGTGCAGCGGGGTACTGACCGATTTCTTCTTGGTATTCTTTGTGGCCGACATGACGCGCCTCCAGGCGGATGTAGATGCGACTCATATTAGACGCCTGACTCGCCAGTCGCTAGGGCTCACGCTGAGATCAAGCGAATGCCTGGCATAAGCTCGCCACTTTCGACGGGAGATCGCATGGGATTGCTTGGGCCTGACCGGAAAGGCGCCGGATGATATCGGGGCTCGGAACCATGGCCTGGATCTGCAAGAACAGCTACGCGGGGAACCCGGGAGATCGAACTCGGCAAGCATCTGCCTGAGGGCGTTCAGGGGCAGCGGCCACTACAGGACAACCACTCGAGCCAGCCATTGCTGGCGACAAAAGGCATACTCGCCAGCGCAAAGACCAGCCCCGCAGGGTCTTCTTGCTCAAGAGGCATCTACGCCCGGATCAGCCACTGACATAACACGCGCGGCCAGGGTACACAGGGCCTTGATGACCGGGCAGGAACTGTTCGATAACATCGACTGCAACCTTACGGGCAGGCGGTTGAAAACCGCCTGCTAGAGTACGGAGGCCGGGGCCGGAGCCTGCTGCTGGTGCGCGTTGTGCAGCACTTCGATCAGGCAGTCTTCCAGCTCGAAACGCTCATGCAACAACCCCCCCAAACGCTGGAGCTCTTCGCCCAGGGACACGCTATCGTGGCAATCGCCATTGTCGCAGCGGTCGTTGAACGCCAGCGCGACCTCGGTGATCACTTCGATACGTGGATAGATCTGCTTGGCCAGGTCAAGACCACGCTGATCGCCAAAGGCCTTGGCTTCATTGGTCAACTGTTCATAGACCTCGAAATGCCCGGCGGAGACATAATCGACCAGAATTTCGCAGAACCTCTGCAAGGGCTGCGCATTGGTAATAGGTACTTGTGGGGAGTTGCTGATGGCCGTATAGGCCTTCACCAGTTCCTGGCGCTCCTGCAACCAGCGATCTATCAGCAGGTGAACACCACCCCAACGTTCCTGGGCGTTCTGACAACTATCAAGCATGATGGCCTCACTTCCCTTATCGGTATTTCTGTTATACGTCCGATCCGAGACGGTTTTTTGTCAATCGGCACATGGTTCAGGAAATAAACCACGAAACGGCAACTTTCCGGCGGCGCTTGCGAGCCAGATTATGCCCGCGAACCTGCGCCATCAAGGCACTCGGTCCAGAAATTTCATACGGGCGTTTAATCAGTGTCCCACGCAGCATCTGGCCTGCAGAAACTCAGCCGAACCCGCTTCAACGCTTGCCTGCACTACAACATATGCTGGCCGACTTGCACAGCATGAGTTTATCAATCAGACCCATCCCATGATCGACATCAAACGGATAGCCACACCATCACCCGCCCCGCGTCACCTGCCGCCGGGGAAATCCGCCGAGCCATGCGCTACCAGGCGCATCCTGCCCTGATACGGCAGACAGGTGGGCCTGGGCAATCCAAGCCGAACTGCCGCCGTAAAACCTGCCCCCGTCAGTTGGCGAGCGGTGCAGGCAACGGCAGACTGTCCAGGCGCTGATCGAGCAGGCCCAACCCTTCCTGAAACAACCGATTGCTCTGCTCGATCTCGCCCAGCCGGGCCAGCAGACGCGCCAACTCCGCGCAGGTTTCCGGGTGGCGCTGAAACACCAGACTGCTCTCGAAGTACTCCTTGGCCTTGCCCCACAGCTGGTTCTGCAGGCACAACCGCCCCAGGGTCAACAGCAGGTCGGCATCCTTGGGGTGCTGCTTCAGCCAGCCTTCGGCCGCCTGCAACTGGCGCCCCGGGTCGCGTCCATGGAGCAAGCCATAGAGACGTACCAGGCGATTGTCGTAGTTACGCTTGAGTGCATGCTGCAGCAGCTCTTCGGCCTCGCTCTCGGCCCCCAGCACACGCAGCTGCTCGGCATAGACCGCCAGCAATTCCGGATCCTGACGCAGCGTCGAGGAGAGCTGCTGCCAGGCCTGCGCCAGATTCGCCAGGGCGCTTTCGGCGCTGCCTTCGTCGACCTTGCCCGCAACGGCCAGACGGCCACGCCAGGCTTGCCGCTCCAGCTCGTCCAGTTCGGCAGCGCCCAGCACTTTCTGCTTGCGCAGTTCCGGCAGCAGGCCGAGCAGCTCCGACCAGGCGCCAGTCTGCTGGTACAGGCGCTGCAACTTGCGCAACACCTGACGGTGGTGCGGATGGCGCTCAGACATCGCCTCCAGGGTATCGCGCGCCGCATCGGTCTGCCCGCGCTCCTGCTGCAATTCGGCATGGCTCAGGGCGATGGCCAGTTCCGCATCTGGCAGGCGCTTCAGCGCCTGTTCCAGCAAGGCATCGCTGTCCTCGTACTGCCCCAGCTTGTGCGCCGCGCGGGCCGCCCCCAGGTAATGCATCAGCGGCTGCGCCTCACCTTCGGCGGCCCGGCGCAAGTGACGCAGGGCACGCACCCAGCGCCCCTCGGCCAAGTCGAGAAAGCCCTGCTCACAGGCCTGACGCACGCGCCGACTGCGGTGCAAACCCGACCAGGGGTTGACCAGGCCAACCGACACCAACACCAGGCGCAGCAACAGACGCAGCAGGTAGAGCGACAGCCAGACCACAGCGACCAGCGCCAGGAAAGCCCACAAGCTCGACTCGTAGCGAAAGCCCTGATAGGCGAACAACACGTAGCCCTTGTGCTCGGCTACGGCCAGGGCGAGCAACGCCAGCCCCGCGGCGACGGCCAACACGACGAGCAGCACATAGACGCGCTTCATGGGCGAGCCTCCTCCACACTCGGCAGGGCGTCTGCCGGGGCGTCACGCTCGATGCGCTGCCGGGCCGACTGCTTGCGCTGGATATAGGCCTGCACCGCGTTGAGCGAACCACTCAGATCCGGCGCAGCCACCTCGATCGGCTGCTCGAGCAACTCCTCGATGCGCGCACGCAAGGCACGACTATTGGGGTTGTCCAGATCGAAATGCGCATCCAGCACCTCGCGCGCCTGCACCAGCGACTGCCGATACACCGGGGTCTGACCATGCAGCGCCGCCCACTGCGCCTGCTCCAGGGCCAGGCTGAGGGCCAGGCGCACCTGAGTCAGGCTCTGCCCGGCGAGCAACGGGCGAATATTCTCGTCGGCGCTGAAGTCGATGCGGAAATACTGCGCCAGGGTCTCGAGCCATTCGGCCCACCAACTGCTGCCATCGCCCTCGGCGGCCAGATCACTGAGCACCCCGTCGGAACTGACGAAGGCCGGGTTGAGCGCATGCAACTGCGCCACCTGCTCGCGCAATGCCGCCAGCTGCAGAAACAACCCGGTGCGATCCGGGTTGACGGTTGCGCGCAATGCCTCGAGGCTCTTGGCCAGTTGCTCGCGCGCGGCGAAAGCGGCGGGGTCATCCTGCCCGCGGAGAATCTCGTCGGCGCCCTGCACCAAAGCCTCGGCACTGTCGATATCCTGCAGGGCCGACAGACGCAGGCTGGCAAGACGCAACAAATGCTCGGCCTCGGCCAGACGCCAATCTTGACGACTGGCACCGAGGACCGTTTCCAGGCGCTGGTTGAGCAGCTGTTGATCGCCTTGCAGCTGCGCGATCAGGCGGCGGCGAGCATCCAGTTCATCGGCGCCGGGCAATTGCTGCAGGCGAGTATCCAGGGCCTGGGTGCGCTGGGCCAAGACATCGGTCTGACTGCGCGCCTCCTGCAGTTGAGCGAGCTGCTGCTGCTCGCGCACCTCCAGACTGCGCAACTGCCACAGGCTCCAGCCAGCTGCCGCCACGCCCGCCGCGCCCAGCAACAGCGCCAGCACGACCAGGCCGTTACCGCGCGACGCGGGTTTTGCCGCAGGGGCTGGCGATGCTGCAGCGGGCGCCTTCGCTACCGGCGGCTCTTGCTCTTTCGGGGTAGTCGCTTCGCTCACGTATCCATCCTATGCATCAGAGGTTGGGGCAGGTTGCGCCTGCAACGCCGCCAACAACGCCACGGCACTCGCGCCGCGGCAGTCCACAATAGTTTTGGCGCCAGCAGCTCGCGCCTGTTCAGCCACACGCGGGCTGGGTACGAACAAGGGTAGCCGAGCCAGCGACGGCCAATGCTCGCCGGCCAACTCGTGCAAATGGCAGAAACCCTGCCCACTGCTGACCACCAGGCCATTCAGGCGTTCCGCCCGAACCCGCTCGGCAAGTGCCGCTGGCGGATAGTGCGGCAACAGGCGGCGGTACAGTGACAGATAGTCGACTGCCACACCCTGCCCGCGCAAGCGCTCGGCGAGCAGTTCGCGGCCACCCTCGCCGCGCAGAATCAGCACCCGAGGCGTAGGCGCCGCCACCAGCAGCTGCTGCAATTGCGGCAGCGCCAGCAAGGCTTCGCTGTCATCGCCCTGCTCGGGGTAATGCACGGACAGGCCGTAGTCGTCGAGAATTTCGGCGGTGGCCGCGCCGACACTGAACCAGATCGGCGCGGCCGGCGGCTGCGGCCAATAACGGTCGAGCAGGTCCAGGCCCAGCCGCGCGGCCGGCTTGCTCACCACTATCACCGCGCAGTAGCGATCGAGGTCGAGAATGGTCGCACGCTGCTCCGGCGTCTCGGCCAGGGCCTCGATCGCCAGCAATGGCAGGCTGCTGCTGTAGACCCCCTGCTCGGCCAGGGTCGCGGCCAGGGCCGCGCACTCCTCGGCAGGACGGGTCAGCAGCAGGCGCCAGTTGCTCACTCGGAGTCGGCCTCTCCGTAGACGGCTTGCAGGATGTCCTCTGCGCCCTGCGCCAGCAGCGCCTCGGCGACCTGCACGCCGAGTTGCTCGGCCTGCGCCGCCGGCGCACGGTTTTCCGCACGCAGCAGCAAGCCGCCATCGGGTTGGCCTACCAGACCGCGCAACCACAATTGTTCGCCCTCGAGCACCGCATAGCAGGCGATCGGCACCTGGCAGCCGCCATTGAGCCGCTTGTTCAGCGCCCGTTCGGCACTGACGCGCAAGGAGGTCTCGTGGTGGTTCAACGGTGCCAGCAGGGCATGGATCTGCGCATCGGCGCTGCGGCACTCGATACCGACCGCGCCCTGCCCGCCGGCCGGCAGACTGTCCTCGACACTGATGGAGGCGCGAATGCGCGCGGCGAAGCCCAGGCGAATCAGGCCGGCAGCCGCGAGGATGATGGCGTCGTATTCGCCGGCATCCAGCTTGGCCAGGCGGGTATTGACGTTGCCACGCAGGAACTGGATTTTCAGGTCGGGGCGACGGGCCAGCAGCTGCGCCTGGCGGCGCAAACTGGAGGTGCCGACCACGCTGCCGACGGGCAGCGCATCCAGGCTGTCGAAATGGTTGGAGACGAAGGCGTCGTGCGGATCCTCGCGCTCGCAGATGCAGTACAGGCCCAGGCCTTCGGGGAAGTCCATGGGCACATCCTTCATCGAATGCACGGCGATGTCGGCCTCATTCTCGAGCAGGGCGGTTTCCAGCTCCTTGACGAACAACCCCTTGCCGCCGATTTTCGCCAGCGGCGCATCGAGCAGCTTGTCGCCGCGGCTGACCATTGGCACCAGGCTGACGGTCAGACCCGGATGAGCCTGTTCCAGGCGAGCCTTGACGTGTTCGGCCTGCCACAGGGCCAGGGCGCTTTTACGGGTGGCGATACGGATTTCGCGGGGCATGGGGCAATTCCAGAAAACGGACTGCCGGGGATAATAACAGGGTCACAAGCCTCAAGCCCAAGAGGCTGGGGTTTAGCCACGGCTGCGCAAATGTTCGCTTTATCCTTGCCGCTAAAGGTTATGCATCAGCTTGCGCACCCCGGCCACATGCCGGCGGCTGACGATCAGGGCATCGCCATTGAGGCCCTTGAGGAATAGCTGGAAGTGTCCAAGCGGCGTGCGCTGCAAGCGCTCGATGCGTTCGCGGGCGACCAGGGCGTTGCGGTGGATGCGCACGAAGCGATCGCCGAACTCGTCTTCCAGCGCCTTCAGCGGCTCGTCCAGCAGGACTTCGCCGCCGGCATGGCGCAGGGTCACGTACTTATGGTCGGCGATGAAAAAGATCACCTGATCGAGGGGAATCAACTCGATGCCTTTACGGGTGCGCGCACTGATATGACTGCGCGGGCCGCCGCCGCTTTCAGCCGCGGGACGTGTCAGCGCGGCGAGCTGCACCCGGTTTGGCCGCTCGGCCTTTTTCAGCGCCTCGCTGAGATGCTCGGCGCGCACCGGCTTGACCAGATAACCCACCGCACTGACCTTGAACGCCTCCAGGGCGAACTCGTCATGGGCCGTGCAGAAGATCACCGCTGGCGGCGCTTCACGTTCGCAGAGTTTGGCGGCAACCTGCAGGCCATCCATTCCCGGCATGCGGATATCCAGCAACACGACATCCGGCTTCAGGCTGTCGATCAGGGTCAGGGCCTCTTCGCCATTGCTCGCGGACGGCTCAAGGACACGGTAGCCATCGAGCTCGCCGACCATACGGCTGAGGCGCTCGCGGGCCAGGGGTTCATCATCGACGATCAGGACATTCATAGGACACGGGCTTCCTGCGTAAGTCTCGCACAAGGATAGCGTAGACAGGTGAAGTGGCGGCCGTCACGGCGCTCCACGCTGAGACTGGCCCGCGGCCCGAAAAGTGCCGCAAGACGCGCATCGATATTACCCAGCGCCTGGCGCGTCCCCCGCGAAGGTGGCTGTTCGCCTTGCTCTTCATAAGGGTTGCTGACGCATAACTGGAACACCCCATCGGTATAACTCGCGTCGACCCGCACCAAACCACCCTCAATACGCGGCTGGATCCCATAGATCAAGGCGTTCTCCAGCAACGGCTGCAAGGTCAACTGCGGAATCGGCAAATCGTCCGGCACATCAATCACCTCCCACTGCAACTGTAGTCGCTCGCCGAGACGATAGTGCTCAATCGATAAATATCGTTTGGCCAGCTCCAACTCCTCGCTCCAGGGCACCAGGCTGCCGGGTTTGGCCAGGCTGGCGCGAAACAGGTCGGACAGATCCAGCACCGCCTGCTCGGCCTTGAACGGATCGATCACCACCAGGCTGGCGATACTGTTCAGGCTGTTGAACAGAAAATGCGGGCGGATCCGCGCCTGCAAGGATTCGATGCGTGCGCGCAACTCGGCCTGCTCCTGCCGTCGCCATTGGCTCTGCAGATAGAAATAGCGTAGCAGCAGCGCGGACATGATCATGCTGATCAAGGCATGCCGCAGGTAAAGATTGACCTCGCCGGCATGCGGCAGCGGCCCGCCAAGGTCGTAATAATCGGCCACGGCGGTGCAGGCGAGCGTCAGCCCGACCACGATCAGACAGCACAGTACCCCGGCCAGCGCCGCACGCCAGCGCGCCAGCAGTGGCCGCAACCGGCACAGCAGCGCCGCCGACAACAGCAGGATCCACTGCACGAACAGCGAGGTCAGCGCCAGGCGCACCCAGTCGAAGCCCGGCAGCATCGGCTCGGCCAGCACCAGCACCAGCACCAGCAGCTCGGCCAGCAAGACCATGCTCAGCAGCGCTTCCGGCTCGCACAGCTCCGGGACGAAGAAGTCGTCGATGGGCGCCGACGGGTTTTTATTGTTCAACCATTGAGTATGCATCGGCGCAGTTTCCCCGTGGCCCGGCCGGGCGGCAAGCGAGCCGGCTCCAGTCGGGCAAAATAAACTCCTGAAATGTGGCCTGCCTCGGCAAATTGTGATCCGCACAACACTGCCGAAGCCCGCGGCGCACGCATCGACCGACAAACCGACCCGGCGATTTTGCCCGCCAGCCTGTTATTATCGGCAGACTTTTCCGCCACGCCGGCCGCCACCTGCGGCCCGCCTGTTTTTTAGCGCACCAGCCGAGCGAAGCCCATGAGCACTGAAAAAACCAACCAATCCTGGGGCGGCCGCTTCAGCGAGCCCGTCGACGCCTTCGTCGCCCGTTTCACCGCCTCCGTCGAGTTCGACAAACGCCTCTATCGCCACGACATCATGGGTTCCATTGCCCACGCCACCATGCTGGCCAAGGTCGGCGTACTGACCGACGCAGAACGCGACAGCATCATCGACGGCCTGAGCCAGATCCAGATCGAGATCGAAGCCGGCCAGTTCGACTGGCGCGTCGACCTGGAAGACGTGCACATGAACATCGAGGCGCGCCTGACCGATCGCATCGGCGTCACCGGCAAGAAACTGCATACCGGCCGTTCGCGCAACGACCAGGTGGCCACCGACATCCGCCTGTGGCTGCGCGACGAGATCGACCTGATCCTCAGCGAAATCACCCGCCTGCAGCAGGGTCTGCTGGAACAGGCCGAGCGCGAAGCGGCGACCATCATGCCCGGCTTCACCCACCTGCAGACCGCGCAGCCGGTGACCTTCGGTCATCATCTGCTGGCCTGGTTCGAGATGCTCAGCCGCGATTACGAGCGCCTGGTCGACTGCCGCAAGCGCACCAACCGCATGCCGCTCGGCAGCGCCGCGCTGGCCGGCACCACTTACCCGATCGAGCGCGAAGTCACCGCGCAACTGCTCGGCTTCGACGCCGTGGGCGGCAACTCGCTGGACGGCGTGTCGGATCGCGACTTCGCCATCGAGTTCTGCGCCGCCGCCTCGATTGCCATGATGCACCTGTCGCGCTTCTCCGAAGAGCTGGTGCTGTGGACCAGCGCGCAGTTCCAGTTCATCGACCTGCCCGACCGTTTCTGCACCGGCAGCTCGATCATGCCGCAGAAGAAGAACCCCGACGTCCCCGAGCTGGTACGCGGCAAGACCGGCCGGGTATTCGGCGCCCTGACCGGCCTGCTGACCCTGATGAAGGGCCAGCCGCTGGCCTACAACAAGGACAACCAGGAAGACAAGGAACCGCTGTTCGACGCCGCCGACACCCTACGCGACTCGCTGCGCGCCTTTGCCGACATGATCCCTGCGATCAAGCCCAAGCCCGCGATCATGCGCGAAGCGGCGCTGCGCGGCTTCTCCACCGCCACCGATCTGGCCGACTACCTGGTGCGCAAGGGCTTGCCGTTCCGTGACTGCCACGAAATCGTCGGCCATGCGGTGAAGTACGGTGTCGACAGCGGCAAGGACCTGGCCGAGATGAGCCTGGACGAACTGCGCCAGTTCAGCGACCAGATCGAGCAGGACGTGTTCGCCGTGCTGACCCTGGAAGGCTCGGTCAACGCCCGCGACCATATCGGCGGCACTGCGCCCAAGCAGGTTCTTGCCGCAGTCGCGCGCGGCCAGGTGTTGCTGGCCAGCCGCTGACAGCTGCGGTTCGGTGACGGGGCGCTTGCCCCGTCCCGCTTCCTACCGGAGGTGCGCAATGCACCCGCGAAAGCCGCGCCTACCCTTCGCCAACGCCTGGTTCTTTCCCGCCGCCGCACTCTATGCGGCGTTGCTGCTGCCCTGGTCGGTGCTGACCATGCTCGGTCTGGTCCCCGTTCTGCCCGGGCTGGCCACTCCGGCCGGACATGCCCACGAAATGCTCTTTGGTTTCGCTCTGGCGGTGATTGCCGGTTACCTGCTCGGCCCGCAGCCATTGCGCCTGACCCTCGCCCTGCTCGGCTGCTGGCTACTGGCGCGCCTCGGCTTCCTGCTCTGGCCGGGGTCCTGGCTGACACTGGCGAGCGCCGCGCTGTTCGGCGCCGCGCTGACCTGGAAGGTCGTGCCGCGCTTTCTCGGCGCCGCGAAGAAATGGCGCAACCAGATCATCGCCCCGGTCGTCGCCGGCCTGAGCCTGCTCAGCGCCGTCGCCAGCAGCAGCTTCAGCCAGGGCTTAGCACTGCCCCTGCTGAGTGAAGCCCTGCTGCTCATCGCCGTGCTGCTGTTCTTCATGGGTGGGCGGATCATCGCTCCAGCGCTTGCCGGACATGCGCAGAGCGAAGGGCGTCAGCTGGCGGCACGCGTACAGCCGCAGCTGGAGGGCGCCGTATTGATCCTGCTGTTGCTCGCCCTGCTGTTCAATCTGCTGCCCTGGCCACTGCTCGAACCTCTGGTTGGCGGGCTGCTGATCGCCGCCAGCGTACTCGCGGCGATCCGCCTGCTGCGCTGGCAACCCTGGAATAACGGCAAACGAGCGGACCTGCTGGTGCTGCTGCTCGGCTACACCTGGCTCGCCATCGCTCTGCTGATGCTCGGACTGAGTGCGATACTCCCAGCGCTGCCGATGACGGCAACGCTGCACGCCCTGAGCATCGGCGCGCTGGGCAGTCTGACCTTTGGGGTAATGGCGCGCACCCGGCTGATCTATCGTTTCCGCGACGCCAACGCCAGGCGCTGGATCCATCCGCTGGTTCTGCTCATCAGCCTGGCCGCACTGGCCCGGGTGCTGCCGCCACTGCTGGGCCTGGAGCAGCAGGGCTGGTTGCTGTTCGCCGCGACTTGCTGGTCGCTGGCCTACCTGGCGCTGGCGGTTCTGCTCTGGCAGAGCCGCGATGTCCATCCCGCCAGCGCCAGGTAGGCCACAATTCGGCGGATCACTGAGCCGCGCGGCCCAACTCGCGGTCCCGTCACTTGAACTACAAGCCGCCACAGGCGAAATCCGGCACTTATTACGACTGTCCCGCGCATCCTGTTGCCGAGCCAGGACACTCGGGGCAGCGGGCTCTTCGACCCGCAAGCAAAACCTGGCCTTCTGCCGCGCCGAAATCCACGTCGAATCCTCGCGACTGACCGAACCCACCAGCGGCCCTCCGCAATCCTTCCCGATGCCCCTCGCCTCGCTGATGTCCAACCACGATCCGCAATGGGGTGATCTTTTTCGCCAGGTTCTACCGGCGATCCTGGCGCTATCGGACTGGTCACCACCATCCATGCTGCGCCCGACATCAAGGCCAATTTCGACGTCATCGAGCGCAGGCACCAGAAGCAGGCCGGACCGCTCTGCCTCGCGTTCAACTTCATCGATCGAGTATCGCTGCACCGACAGCAGCCTTTGGGCTGGACAGCCGCCACATCAGTTATTACAGCCAATCATAAAATCAATCGCGCCCATTCCAACTAGATATATGGCCACAACTGTTTAATTGATTCATGTCAGGAGCAGTCCCCCCCCCTCAAACTAATCTCAAAGTGCAATGACGCGGCAGACATATTCGTCGATATGTTGTCGATTGCTTGCTGCAACGTTGCTAAATCCAGCATGAGCTGTCTCGTCGTATGCGTACAAAGGATTAAGCAATGGAACGTGGATTAACATTGGCGATAATCGCGCTCGTCTCGGCGAGCATGCAGGCAAACGCGGCTCCAGAGCCCGCACCAAGCACCCCGCCGGCGACCAAACCGGCCCAGATGGACACCACCGAATTCCCTGGCTTGCCCTGGGGTTCGTTCCAGGCCTTCCCCGAGCTGATCTTCTGGACCACGCGCGACGACAACATCTATGCCCAGCGCACCGGCGAGGTGGAAGACACCGTCTATACCCTCTCGCCCTCGCTGTTGCTGAAGTCGGACTGGCAGCGGCACGCGCTGAACCTGGATGCCGGCGGCGACCTCGACCGTTATCAGGATCAGTCTTCGGAAGACGTCAACGACTATTGGCTCGGCTTCGACGGCACCGTCGAACTTACCGAACAGACACAGCTGTTCGGCGGCATGCGCCACACCCGCGATCACGAGGATCGTTACGTGCCGGGCACCCCCGGGCCGGACCTGCAGCGCGAACCCACGCAGTACGATCACAACGAAGGGCACCTGGGCGTTGCCAGCGAAATCGGCCGTGTGCGCCTGCGGGGCGGCGCCACCTACGACAGCTACGACTTCGAGAACGACACCACGACTACAGGTAACCGCATCAATAATGACGACCGCCGCCACGACCTGACCTCGCTCGGCGTGCGCGCCGGTTACGTGCTGTCGCCGAACTACGAACCCTTCATCCAGTACGCCACCGACCGTCGCAGCTACGACGCGCCCATCGATGGCACCACTTTCAACCGCGACTCAGATGGCTATCGCGCGGCGCTCGGCATGCGGTTCAAGCAGCCGCAACGGCGCATCAGCGGCGAGGTATTCGCCGGCAGCATGCGCCAGCGCTTTGATCATTCCGGTTTTTCCGATATCCACAAACCCTACTTCGGTGCGCTGCTCGCCTGGCGGCCCAATCCCGTCACCCGCGTCACCGGCTTCATCGACCGTTCGCTGGAAGAAACCACCCTCGCCCTCAATGACGTCTACGCCGCCGCCTCGCTGGACACCAGCTATGGCTTCAAAATCGAGCGTGAACTGACCAGCCGCCTTTCGGTCCTCGCCCGCGCCGCTTACATCGACAGCGAGTACCAGAGTTTCGACCGCCAGGACAAAATCATCGATGCCGGCGCGGGTCTGCGTTACTACGTCTCGCCGACGGTTTTCGTCGGTGGCGACCTGCGGGTCATCGACCGCGCCTCCGACGATATGGACGGCGAGTATCGCCGCAGCCAGCTGACCTTCAGCCTCGGCTATACGCCGGGCCGTTCGCGCAACTACCGCCTGCCGCTGCAGACCCTCGCATCGGCTGGCAACGATCCCCTGATCGCCCTGCCGCTCACCGACCTTTTCAGCGGTGCCTATGCCGGTGCCGCCATCAGCCACGGCCAACTCGACACCCAGACCTCCGGCACACGCGGCGGTGACGGCAGCGATACCAGTCCGTTTGGCGCACCGGGTTTTGGTGAAGCGCTGTTCCTCGGCTATGGCCAACAGTTCCAGCGCTGGTACCTTGGCATCGAAGCCGAAGCAGAACAGAGTCAGGCGCGCTGGTCCTTCAGCAAGGACAAGGCCGACGCACGCAGCACCTCGCTGGACAAGGACGACAGTTACGGCCTGAGCCTGCGCGGCGGCTATGTGGTGAACAACGGCTCCCTGCTCTACCTGCGTGCTGGCCGCGTAAGAACCCGCTTCGACTCTTATTACACGATCAACCAGCAGGCGGCCCTCGCCAGCGACCAGGATGACCGTCAGGACGGTAATCGCCTGGGTATCGGTGCCGATGTACCGGCCGGGGAGCGCCTGTTCCTGCGCATGGAATATGCCTATACCGACTACGACGCCTACCACGTCGCCTACACCAACGATGATGGGCCGACCTCGGAACGTTTCGCCACCGAGGAAGGGCAATTCCGTCTCGGCCTCGGCTGGCGCTTCGGCGGCGCCGCATTGCTACCGATCCCGCTACAACCCGCGACGCAAGGCTTCTACGCCGGCGCCCAGATAGGCCACGGTGGTGTCGATTCACGCCTCGAAGGCCGCCATTCGGAAAGTGGAGAACCACCGTTTTCGCAGGCGTTTGCCGGGGATTTCGCCGGCATGGGCGGGGTGTATGGCGTCTTCGCCGGTTATGGCAAAAGCTTCGGCCGCTGGTATGCCGGCCTGGAAGCCGAAGTCGATACCGCTCGCATCGACTGGAAACACACTCGCGAGACCAGCGGCGCGGGCGGCAGGGACTTCTCGGTGGAGAAGAAGAGTGACTACGGCGTGGCGCTGCGTCTGGGCTATAGCCTGCCTAACGGCACCCTGTTGTACGGACGAGCCGGGCCGGTGCGTGGCCGCTTCAACACCACCTGGGCCAAGGGCAACAACCCGGATGCCAATATCGATCGCAGCTACAAGGTTAATGGCACGCGCTACGGCATGGGCGCGGAAATCCCGCTGAGCCAGAACGCCTTTGCCCGCCTGGACTACACCCGCACCTATTACGACAGCTATGGATTCAAGAGTGGGCATGGCGCCCCGGATGAAATGGACTTCGAGAACCGCGAAAGCCTGTTCCGCATGGGCCTTGGCTTCCGCTTTTGATCGACATCGATGACGGCAGCCAACACGAAATTGGTCTGCCATCAAGATGCAATGTGCCAACCGGTGGCTCCCTTCGCCAGTTTCACTGGCAGAACCACTGAATCCGCAAACAAAGGAGCAACATCATGTCAATTACTCAGTTCAAACGTAACAAGTTCGGTCTGGCTAGCGGGGCACTCTTCGTCGCACTGGCCCTTCCTCTCACGGTTGGAACCGCTGCATTGACCCTGAGCGCCATCCCGTCGGCCGAAGCAGCTGAGCAAGGTAGTGGCAGCGGCGGTGGCGGTGGCGGTGGCGGCAAGGGCGGTCAGGGCGGTGCTGGCGAAAAAGGCAAGGGCAGCGCACAAGGTGGTGGTGGCAAGGGCGGAGCAGTCGACAAGATTTTCCGCGCCGAGGCCTCCGAGGAAGAAGACAGCGATCGCCCTGAATGGGCCGGCGTGAAAGGCGGCAAGTCTGGCGGTGGTGGCAAGCCGTTCGGCGCAGGCACCAAGAAGGGAGACCTGTTCGGCGACATGTACATCCTGCTGCGCGACGAGAATGGCGTGCCGCTGGCGGACGAGGCCGGCGAAGAACTGGTCGTAGCCTTCTATTACGACAGCACCGGCGCGCTGGTCCCGGTGACGGATGCCGAAGGCGACCTGGTCGCGATCCCACGCAACGAAGAAGGTGACCTGCTGACCTCGGTCACCGTGGGCGACACCACCTACGAGGTCGTGCCCGGCGAAGTCGAACTGGGTCGCATGAGCGTCAGTCGCTCGCCGTCCAAGGTAACCGATCACGCTCTGGAGGAAGCGCTGTCCAAGCTGACCGCCGATGGAGCGGTGATTGCCCTCGACTCCACTGGCCGGCTGACGGTCGACGGCACCACCATCGACTCGCCGCTGGAAAACCTGGCGCTGTACGTGACGTACATGACCACCGGCACACTGCCAGGCGTCACCACTCTGCCAGAAGGCTTCGACCCGGCCGCCCTGCTCGCCGCTGCAGGCGACAAGACCGGCACGATCTCGATCGATACCGTCGTTTACATAAACTCTATCCTCGGCATCAACACGGGAACCACCTACTACGACTTCTCGGACTACCAGTACGATCGCGCCACTACCTGGGCCGATGCAACCGCCACCGTGCTGGTGCTGGACGCGGGCGACCCGGCCGATCCGGCCGATGACGTCTACAAGCCGACCCTGGTGAACCTGTATGACGCAGTTTTCGACAGCACCACCTGGATCGACCCGACCACCGACGGTGGCGTCGACGATTTCTCCGCAGCTGCGAACGATTACCTGCAGGTCATCGAGTTCGTTCACGACAACGAGGTGCGCTGAGGGCTAGCGGCGGGCGCGCTGCCCGCCGCGTTCCAGCGCGGCCAGGAGAAGAACATGCGTACGCGTTACATGACAAGGCTGCTCGCGGCTGTGTTGACTGTGCTGCTGGCAGGCGGGCTAACGCCACTTTATGCGGCGGACGAGCATTCAACCCACGACAGCGGCCATACGTCTGAAGGCAAGGGCAAGGGGCCGAAGTACGGTAGCGGCAGAGACCATGGAAGCAGCCACAGCGACCAGGCCCACGAAGACAGTACGCACTCCGGAAATACCGGAGGCCCCGGCGGCAGCAAATCGCTGGAGGGCAAGGTATTCGACAGCGGCCGCGGTAAAGGGCCGAAATACATGGGCGGCGATCCAAAGGATGAAGAGTCGTCCCACCACACCGATGGCGAAGAGCAGGAACATTGACGCCATCGGTTACACCCACGAGGACTTGCAGATGAAAAAGATGACCCTGGCTATCGCCTTTGGCGCGGCGCTGCTGTCGGGAGCAGCCTTTGCACAAACGGCCGGAGACGACAACGAACCCGTCTACGGTTCGCAGATCATGACCCAGCAGGAGCGCACGGAGTATCGCGACCGCATGCGCCAGGCGACCACCCAGCAGGAGCGAGAGCAGATCCGCGACCAGCATCACGAACAGATGCGTGAGCGGGCCCGCGAACGAGGCATCACCCTCCCCGAAGAGCCGCCAGCGCGTGGTGGCATGGGGCAAGGTCAGGGAGCTGGAATGGGTCAAGGAATGGGTCAAGGCGCCGGAAACGACAACGAGCCGGTCTACGGCTCGCAGATGATGACCGAGCAGGAGCGTATGGAGTATCGCAACCGCATGCGCCAGGCGACCACCCAGCAGGAGCGAGAGCAGATCCGCAACCAGCATCACGAACAGATGCGTGAGCGGGCTCGCGAACGAGGCATCACCCTCCCGGCGGAGCCGCCCGCGCGCGGTGGCATGGGACAAGGTCAAGGAGGCGGAATGGGTCAAGGAGGTGCGTCCGGCGATGGTAAAGGCGGCAACCGCTGATCAGGAAAACCGGTTCCGGGCTCGTCCTGAAACCGTGGCATCAAACCATCTGCCCGGCCTCCCCCGCCGGGCAGTAACCTAACTTGGCGAGGCACCACTCGCCGGCCGGTAGCAGGCCGCTGAAAAATTACCGCACTCGGCAATGCCACGTAGCGCGCGGAGCAACAGCCGAACTCGCCGTTACCAGGCATCATTGCCTAGCCGAAGCTCGCTACCTTTTTCAACATCCTGCCAAACCCAGCGCGTCCTGCGCCGCGCACGCTCAGCGGCTGCGAACATACCGAACGCCGCCGCGAGCGTTTTTCCCAACCTCTCAGCCTTTGGCCTTGGCCTGAGCCATCGCAATGAACGCCGCCATTCCCGCCTCTTTATCCGCGGCGACGCGTTTGACGTGCGGGTTCTGGTTGAGCAGCACGAGCAGCTCGTGGGCCTCCGGGAAGTCGGCCAACAAGTCGATAGCGAACAGCTTCTTCGCCACCCCGCACGCCAGGTCGATGCTGTAGAGGAAGTAGATATCGGCCAGGCTGAAGCTGTCGCCCGCCACAT
>NZ_JAWVXU010000012.1:0-175927 GCF_033723075.1 Pseudomonas sp. | reverse complement strand
TCGCCCTGCAGCGAAGCCGTCGTCCCCTGCAGGATGCCGGCGCTGATGGTGGTGCCGCCGCTGTAGCTGTTGGCCCCGGAGAGGGTCAGCGTGCCGGCACCGGATTTGATCAATGCACCGCTGCCGCTGACTACTCCGCCGAAGGTACCGTTCGCGGCCTGGTCGATAACCAGCGTGGCGTTGTTGGCGATGTCGCCCTGCAGTGACGTTGTTGTCCCCTGCAGCACCCCGTCGCTGATGCTGGTGCCGCCGCTGTAGCTGTTGATGCCGGTCAGGTTGAAAATACCCGTACCGGTTTTAGTCAGGCTACCCGTACCACTCAATACCCCGCTGAAGGTGGTAGAAGTATTATCTCCACCGGTCAACAAAATATGCCCGCCATACAGGTTTGAAAGATTAACTTCGCCACTTCCAGCCAGTGAGCCAATTGCCAGACTGTCATTGAGTAAAAGTTTTCCGCCAGAACTTACCGTGACCGCACTATTGTTGCCCAGCGCGAGGGTGTTATCAGTGACTAACTCGCCTGAATTGATGGTGGTGCTGCCGGTGTAGGTGCTTGTGGCAGAGAACTTTTGACGGCCATTGCCGTCAATCACAATATTGCCAGAACCAGAAATGGCAGCCGCGTTAGCTGCCAGGGTTACAGCGCCAGAGCCAGTGCCAATGGTCAGGGTATTGTCATTAAGTAGGACTTTTCCACCAGCACCCATTGAAATAAAGCCAATGGCCTCATCATTCAACAACTCAAACTCACCAGCACCATTGACGGTATAGCTATCGGCAATGGCATTGCCACCGGCGACAGCCAGACGCCCGGCATTGACCGTAATAGAGTTGTTCCCGGTTTGCGTGCTGGTGCCGCTGAGCGTAAGGGTTGCATCACCATTTTTAATCAAGGCACTGGTCAATGATAAGGCGTTAGGGTTATTCCCCGTAAAGTCACCCGCATAGGTACCATCAACAGTTTGATTGACCGTCAGCGTTGCCGACCCGTTATCGCCATAATCGATAACACCGCCAATACCGGACAGGTTCGCGACCGTCTCATTAAAGTTATTTAAAGCGAATGTGCCGCCATTAATGACCAGGTCGCTGGTGTCGGCGATGCGCTCATTACCGCCAAGCTGTAACGTGCCATCGAAGATCATGGTGTCGCCGGTATAGGTGTTATCGCCTTGCAGGGTAACCGTGCCCGCACCGGTTTTAGACAGGCTGCCATTGCCGCTGAGGGCAATATCAATTGTTGCACTGATACCGCTGTCGGCCCGAATATCAGCGCCAGCGTCGGCAAGTACCAGGTTGCCATTGCTGTCCGTGTCGGTCAGCAGGTAGCCATCGGTAGCGAATTGCAGCCCCCGTACAGTATGGCTGCCATCTACCTCGACCGTTCCGGCTGCGCCAGCGAACACGGCGGTGAGGGACTCCCACACAGTGTTCGTCTCGCCTGACTGGTTGGTCCAGTTACTGTTGGGCGCAGACCAGGTCCCGTCGCCCCCGGCAATGACACTGTCGGCGCTGGTGTTGTTACCGTCCCAGAACTGCAAGCCGGTGAAGTCAGCTACCAGCGTGACGGCACCTGCAGTGGCGGTATCAATGCTGTAGTTGTAGCCGGTCAATAATCCTGAGCCAAACGACAAGACGTTATCGATCAGCGTGCCACCGTAGTTGAGGAGCCTGTAGCTGCCGGTATCACCAGAGCCGGCAGCAAAATCAAAGCCGCCCAGGTCGCTGATATTGAGAATGCCATCCAGGGTGAGGTCACCCGTCACTGTGATCAGGTCGCTATCTACCCCCGCTGTGCCGCTGGGGGAACCCAGTTCGTAGTCGAGGACCGAGGCGTTATTCAGCAGTAACTCACCCAGGGTCAAGTTACCGGGTGAATTTCCGGCGGCCAGGCGACCACCATCGGCGACCATGACGCTGCCGGCGATGCTGCCGCTGCCGCCCAGGCTGGCACCACTGTCGACCATGACGCTGCTGCTGCCGGTGGCGCTGCCGGACAGGTTGTTGACCTTGAGGGTGCCGCCACTGACCAGGGTGTTGCCGTTGTAACTACTGTTCCCGGTTAGGTTTGTCAGGCCGGAATAGAGTTCAACCGCGCCATTGCCGCTGATGCCAGCGGCAAAGTTGTAATCGGTATCGGTGTGATTGAAGACAATATTGCTGGCGTCGGAACCGAAGGTTACCCGATCTGCCGATAAAGTCCCTGCAGCAACGGCACTGTCACCGGCGGCCGCACCGATATTCAGCGTGCCGATTGCACTGGACGAACCCAAGAGCACGCCGCCATTGGTGGCGGTAGCCGTAACATTGCCGCCATCGCTGATGGTGAGTGCGCCTGCATTGGTATCGCCAACATTGATTGCGGTTGTATTCAAGCCTGAGCCGGGGCCATCCACGCGGATACGGCTGGCACCATCCGCACCCGAAATAAAGCTGTTGGTATTACTGACAAGGCCACCATTGCTAATGAGCAGTTCGCCGTTATCGACATGCAGGTTGCTGATATCGATGTTGCTGCCGGTCAGGCTCAGCGTGCCCGTGCCCCGCTTGATGATGTTGTGGTCGCTAATGTCACCTGCAAAGTCGGTGTCGTCAGACCGGTTGAAGATCACAGTACCAATATCCGTTTGGCTGCCCATGATATTGCCGGTGATGCTGCCGCCCGTACCACCGTTGCCAATCGACAGTGTGGCTCCTGAGGTGTTGTAGGTTCCGCCGGAATAGGTGTTATTGCCGGTCAGGATAAGGGGGCTTGGGCCGGTTTGAGTAAGGTCACCAATACCACTGATGATGCCGCTGTAAGTGACTGCATCTGCGCGATTGAATAGCAAGGAAGCGTTATTGACGATATTGCCAATCACGCTGCCCTGCGTACCACCATCGCCAATGGAAAGTGCTCCGCTACTGATCGTGGTGCCACCGCTGTAAGTGTTGGTAGCGTCCAGAGTCAGGGTGCCGTTGCCGAGTTTTCTCAGCTCGCCAGTGCCGGAAACCGCCCCGGCAAAGGTGCCGTCCGTGGTCTGATCGAAGGCCAGCGTGGCGTTGTTGACGATGTCACCTTGCAGGCTGATGGTGTTGCCCTGCAGGGTGCCGGTGCCGATGGTGGTGCCGCCCGTGTAGGTATTCAAACCGCTCAGGGTCAAGGTGCCGCTGCCGAGTTTTCTCAGCGCACCGCTGCCGGAAACCGCCCCGTTAAACGTGCCGTCTGTGGCCTGATCGAAGGCCAGCGTGGCGTTGTTGACGATGTCACCTTGCAGGCTGGTGCTGTCGCCCTGCAGGGTGCCGGTGCCGATGGTGGTGCCGCCCGTGTAGGTCTTTGAGCCGCTCAGGGTCAACGTACCGCTGCCGAGCTTTCTCAGCGCGCCGCTGCCGGAAACCGCCCCGTTAAACGTGCCGTCTGTGGCCTGATCGAAGGCCAGTGTGGCGTTATTGAGGATATTGCCTTGTAGGCTCGTGCTGTCGCCCTGCAGGGTGCCGGCGCTGATGGTGGTGCCGCCCGTGTAGGTCTTTGAGCCGCTCAGGGTCAACGTACCGCTGCCGAGCTTTCTCAGCGCGCCGCTGCCGGAAACCGCCCCGTTAAACGTGCCGTCCGTGGCCTGATCGAAGGCCAGCGTGGCGTTGTTGAGGATGCTGCCTTGCAGGCTCGTGCTGTCGCCTTGCAGGGTGCCGGTGCCGATGGTGGTGCCGCCCGCGTAGGTATTCAAACCGCTCAGGGTCAAGGTGCCATTGCCGAGTTTTCTCAGCTCGCCAGTGCCGGAAACCGCCCCGTTAAACGTGCCGCCCGTGGCCTGATCGAAGGCCAGCGTGGCATTGTTGAGGATGTTGCCTTGCAGGCTGGTGCTGTCGCCCTGCAGGGTGCCGGCGCTGATGGTGGTGCCGCCCGTGTAGGTATTCAAAGCGCTCAGGGTCAACGTACCGCTGCCGAGCTTTCTCAGCGCGCCGCTGCCGGAAACCGCTCCATTAAACGTGCCGTCCGTGGCCTGATCGAAGGCCAGCGTGGCGTTGTTGAGGATGTTGCCTTGCAGGCTCGTGCTGTCCCCCTGCAGGGTGCCGGCGCTGATGGTGGTGCCGCCCGCGTAGGTATTCAAACCGCTCAGGGTCAACGTACCGCTGCCGAGCTTTCTCAGCGCGCCGCTGCCGGAAACCGCTCCATTAAACGTGCCGTCCGTGGCCTGATCGAAGGCCAGCGTAGCGTTGTTGAGGATGTTGCCTTGCAGGCTCGTGCTGTCCCCCTGCAGGGTGCCGGCGCTGATGGTGGTGCCGCCCGCGTAGGTATTCAAACCGCTCAGGGTCAAGGTGCCGCTGCCGAGTTTTAGCAGCGCGCCACTGCCGAAAACTGCTCCGGCAAAGCTGCCGTCTGTGGCCTGATCGAAGGCCAGCGTGGCGTTGTTGAGGATATTGCCCTGCAGACTCGCGGTATCGCCTTGCAAGGTGCCGGCGCTGATGGTCCACGGGGTGGCGGTATTGGCGTTGCCGGTCAGACTCCAGATACTGGTGCCGGTCTTCTCGAAGAACTCGAAACCCTGATATTGCGCTGTGCTGCCAATCTGGCTGACGTCGAAGCTGCTGTCGTTGCCTCCGCCCAGGGCTAAGGTATCCCCGGTGCCGCTGCTCGTGCCGCTGCTGCTGACCACGTTGCCGATCATGCTGTAACCGTGCTCGAGTGTCAGCCTGTTGTTGCCATCGGAGAGAGCCAGGGCGTTGGCACGCGTGCTGCCATCGGCGGAAAGACCGCCGCTGATGCTGCCACTGGTCGTGATGGTACTAGCCCCTTCTACATTGACACCGACACCACCCTGGCCAGGGGTGCCCGGACTGGGGAAAGGACCAGAGCCAACACCGCCAACACCACCGTCGCCACCACTTATCGCGCCATTGTTGTTGAGGGAGATAAAAGTACCGCTAACGCCTACCCCGCCATCACCGCCGCTGCGTCCGCTACCGAGGCCTATGCCGCCTGTGCCACCGCTGCCGCCTCGTATCACCCCGCTGTTGCTGAGCGCAAAAAACAAGCCGCTAACCGCCTCCGCGCCGTGGCCACCATTGGCACCGTTGCCCGCGTTACCGCCTGCGCCACCGCTTATCGTGCCTTGGTTAGTGAGCGTCGTACCCTGTGCAAGGATCGCCCCCCCACCATTGCCGCCGTTACCGCCGACGGCGCTATCTCCAGCGCCACCGTTGCCGCCGGCGCCCCCGCGCATCAGGCCGCTATTGCTTATCGTAGAGCCGCTACCAACCAGCCACGGCCCAAACGCCCCGCCGACGTGGCTCCAATCCTGCGCGTCGACAGCAAGCCAGCCGTTTTCGCCGTTGCCGCCGCTGGGGTTGCCGGGGGTACCCGCGCTGCCATCGCTACCGCTGCCACCAGACAGAGTGGCTGCGGACATCACAGTGAGAGTAGCGAGCTTGGAGGCTACGACCGCTTCGCCGCTACCGATGAGGCTAGCTGCATTGATGCCGTCGCCGAGTTGCAAGGTGCCGCTTTGCAGCTCCCATTGTTGCGCGGTACCGCTGCCGGTCAGGGTCCATGTGCTGCTGCCGGTCTTCCTGAGAGACCTGAAACCCTGATATTGCGTGCCGATCAGACTGGTGTCGAAGCTGGCATTCTGACTGCCATCCAAATACAAGGCATCACCACCAAAAGCGGAACCACTTTTGCTAACCACCTTGCCGGTGAAGCTGAAGCCGTACTTGAGTCTCAGGCTGTTGCCGCCACCGATAAACTCCACGGCGTTGGCACGTGTTATGCCGTCTGCGGCCAGGCCGCCGCTGATGCTACCACTGTTGGTGATCGTGCTGTTGCCCCAGCCTCCGACGCCCTGGCCGCCGAGGCCGTTGCTGCCGTTGCTGCCGTTGCTGCCGAAGATACCGGTGTTGCCGCCGGCACCACCGATGCCGTGGATGCCGCCGACACCGCCCACACCACCCAGACCGCCATTGCCCCCGGTGATGCTTCCAGTATTGGAAAGTGTGAAGGCGCCACCTCTGACGCCCAAGCCACCCAAGCCGCCATTGCCGCCATTGCCGCCGTCGCCACCCGCGCCACCGTTACCGCCGACGCCGCCGCTACCGGCATTGCCGCCATTACCTGCAAAGCCGCCGCTGCCACCCAAACCACCATTCCCGCCATTGCCAGCGGTAATGTTGCCGCTATTGTTGAGCACGAATGCGGTGCCATTGACGCCTGAACCCCCGGTAGCTCCGTCGCTGGCTTCGCCGCCGCGGCTGCCATCCGCACCGTTGCCGCCGTCGCCTGCAGAGCCGCCGGCGCTGCCAAACAGATCGGGCGGGAGGCCGTTGCCACCAGATCCCCCTTTGCCGCCGTTGCCACCAGATCCTCCATTGCCACCAGCGCCGCCAGCACCGCCGGTGATACTCCCACTGCTGGTGAGCGTGAAGTCGCTCCCATTGACGCCGGCACCGCCATAACCCGCGGCGGCACCATCTGAACCGACGGCGCCACTGCCGCCATTTCCACCGGCGGCTCCGTCGGGGTTAGAAGCGATACCGGCGGGCCCGTTGCCGCCGCGACCACCGTTGCCGCCATTTCCACTAGTGCTGCTGACTCCGCCGCCTCCGCCACCGACGATGCTGCCGGCGTTAGTAAAGGTGAACGCCGTCCCATCGACACCTGCGCCGCCGCTGTTACCTGCGCCGGCTCTGCGACCCTCTCCGCCGCGACCACCGTTTCCGGCTGTGTTGTCGAACCTACCTGAGAGGCCGTCGCCTGCGTTGCCGCCGCTACCGCCGCTGCCCCTGCGACCCGCGTCGCCACCGGTGATGATGCCGTCCAAGAAATTGGTAAACGTGAAGTCCATCCCAGTGACGCCCGCCCCTCCGGCACCGCCGTTGCCGCCATTGCCGCCATTGCTTCCTGCACCGCCCTCGCCGGTTTCGCTAGAGCCGGGTAAGACACTGGGGAAGCCGTCACCGGCGTTACCGCCAGCACCGCCGTTACCCCCAGAGATGCTGAAGGTGTTCGTCGCAGTCTGGCCGGCAGTGTGAGTTGTACCCGCTCCGCCGCTGCCTCCGGCGGAACCCCATGTGCCAGGGAGGCCAGGCCCACTGAGCATGCCGGGCGTACCGTCAGTGCCATCGGTGCCGCAGATCTGTTTGGCATCTGGAATACAGGTCGCTGCCACCGCTGGCAGGGCCATGCTGGCGATGACTGGAGCAATCATCGCGGCACAGACCTGAGCATTGAGCAATGTGCGGCGGAACCGGAAGGGCCGCGAGCCGCCACTGGCCGATTGGCGAACCGCAGCACGCCCCTTCACTTTGCTCTTAGCCAGTTCGCTTACTACCACCCAGAGACTACGAGTAGCGTTCCAGATAACGCGGTGAAGTCGGTTCATGCCCGTTCCGTTTGCAGAGAATGATGAGTACAGGCGGCATGCAGCGCTATGCCATTGTCGAACGACAATAGTCAGGCGCGATGCTAGGCACTATCCGGTTTCCGCAAAGGTGCTACGAAAGCCTGGTTTCTCGTACGGCGCTATGTGGGCAGGGATCAGGAGGCGAGGGTTACGGAGGGAGATTCGTCGAAGACCCGTCTGTAATCCTGGGCAAAGCGCCCAAGATGCAAGAAGCCGAAGCGCATGGCCACTGCAGTGACCGTCGTGGTTTGCGGGCCCGAGGTGCGCAGGGTCGTCCGCACACGGTTGAGACGACAAAGACGCAGATAGGCAACTGGCGACAGGTCGACATAGGCGCGGAAGGCGTATTGCAGGCTGCGCTCGGAGACGCCGACCGTTGTGCAGATATCGACGATTGTCGGGACAACATCGACTGCGAGGCACTCGTCGACAAAAGCGCGGGCCATTCGGCAAATATGAACTGCGCGCGCGCGCTCGAGGGGAGGGGGGCGTGAGTCATGCGGCGGTGAAACTGTAGCCACCTGCAGAATATGCTGTAACAGCAGGCGGGGCATCAGGCTCGAGTCTACAGGCACATGGGCGGCGCTGAGGGCGGCGGCGGTGTTGAACCACAGATGGATCGCCCCCTTCAGCGCGGCCTGTGGGGCCGTCTGGAGCTGTTGCAACTGCAGTGGCGTATGCCCCCACTGCGCGGGATTGAGCGCGCGCGCGCCATTCAGAAACTCTTCCTGGTCGAAGCTGACATAAGCCGTTTGCGCGCCCGCGGGGACGTAGATATCGAACTCGGTGTGTTCGGGCATAAAGAACAGGGTATCGGCCTCACTCGCTCCAAGCTCGGAAAAGCGGAAGCTAGGGTCCGGGGTGCAATACGAGAGGGTGCAAAGGTTAGCTGGGGTAACCCCGAGTTTTTGCACTGCCGCCACCTGGCGCTCCTGGACGACCTGGTGGTTGCCGAGATCCAGGATATCCATCTGCGCCAGCTGCCGCCCCCGACTCAGCTGATAGCACTCCATCTCGATCCAGTGCTGCATGGACGCCTGAGCGCTGGCGTCTTCGATCACCGTCGAGCGCAGAGCCTTTCCGGCAAGTACGACCGAATCTCCAGTGCGCTGGCCTAATAGCATTCCTGCTCCTTTGAGCCACCGCGATCTGCCTGAGCAAATTTTGCTTTTATGTGTTTTGGCGCGGTGCCCGGCCACTATAAGTTAATTGCGCTTAGGAGGCATTTCTCCTGTCACGCCATTGCGCATGCCCGGTGCTGCATGAGCGCTCGATGGCTGTAGCCCGCAGCCGCGGAAGCTAGAAGCCGCGCATTGATGATGCCAGCTCCAGCGCCGGCGCATAAAAAATGCCGCTCACTTGACTCAAGTGAGCGGCATTAGAGGTCCAGCTTAGGGTTCAGCGGGCAGCCGTTACTCCACCGCCTTGACCATATCCTCGATGACCTTCTTGGCGTCGCCGAAGACCATCATGGTCTTGTCCAGGTAGAACAGTTCGTTGTCCAGGCCGGCGTAGCCGCTGGCCATCGAGCGCTTGTTGACGATCACGGTCTTGGCCTTGTAGGCCTCGAGGATCGGCATGCCGGCGATCGGCGACTTCGGATCGTTCTTCGCCGCCGGGTTGACCACGTCGTTGGCGCCGAGTACCAGCACCACGTCGGCCTGGCCGAACTCGGAGTTGATATCCTCCATCTCGAACACCATGTCGTAGGGCACCTCGGCCTCGGCCAGCAGTACGTTCATGTGCCCCGGCATGCGGCCGGCTACCGGGTGGATGCCGAATTTCACGGTAACCCCGTGGTGGGTCAGCTTCTCGGTCAGCTCCATCAGCGCGTGCTGGGCGCGGGCCACGGCCAGGCCGTAGCCGGGCACGATGATCACGGTGTCGGCGTTGCTCAGGAGGAAGGCGGCGTCGTCGGCCGAGCCGGATTTGACCGGGCGCGCCTCCTGGCTGCCGGCAGCCGGGCCGGCATCCGTGGCGCCGCCAAAGCCACCGAGGATGACGTTGAAGAACGAGCGGTTCATCGCCTTGCACATGATGTAGGAAAGGATCGCGCCGCTCGAGCCGACCAAGGAGCCGGCGATGATCAGCATCGAGTTGTTCAGCGAGAAGCCGATCCCGGCTGCCGCCCAGCCCGAATAGCTGTTGAGCATCGACACCACCACCGGCATGTCGGCGCCGCCGATCGGGATGATGATCAGTACGCCGATGACGAAGGCCAGGGCCACCAGCAGGGCGAAGGCGCCGAGGTTGCCGGTGAAGGTGTAGACCAGGCCGAGGCCGAGAATCGCCAGGCCAAACGCCAGGTTGAGCTTGTGCTGGCCCTTGAACTGCACCGGCGCGCTCTTGAACAGGCGGAACTGGTACTTGCCCGAGAGTTTGCCGAAGGCGATCACCGAACCGGAGAAGGTGATGGCACCGATGGCGGCGCCGAGGAACAGCTCCAGTCGATTACCGGCCGGGATCGCATCGCCCAGGGCGGCAACGATGCCCAGCGACTGCGGTTCGACCACTGCGGCGATGGCGATAAATACCGCGGCCAGGCCGATCATGCTGTGCATGAAGGCGACCAGTTCGGGCATCTTGGTCATTTCCACGCGCTTGGCCATCAGGGTGCCGACCGAGCCGCCGGCCAGCAGAGCGACAATGACGAAAACCAGTCCCTGGGAGGCGCCGCCCTCTGCGCTGACTTGCGCACCGAGCTTGTACACCAGGCCGACCGTGGTGACGATGGCCAGGCCCATGCCGAGCATGCCGAACAGGTTGCCGCGGCGCGAGCTGGTCGGGTGCGACAGGCCCTTGAGGGCCTGGATAAAGCATACCGAGGCGACCAGATAGAGAACGGTGATCAGATTCATACTCATGGTCAGTGCTTCTCCGCCAGCGCGCCAGTGGGTGCTGCCGTCTTGGGCGCTTTTTTCTTGAACATTTCCAGCATGCGCCGGGTCACCAGGAAGCCGCCGAACACGTTGACCGCGGCCAGGGCCACGGCCAGGGTGCCCATGGTCTTGCCCAGCGGGGTGACGGTCAGGGCGGCAGCGAGCATGGCGCCGACGATGACGATCGCGGAAATCGCGTTGGTCACCGACATCAGCGGGGTGTGCAGGGCCGGGGTGACGTTCCAGACCACGTGGTAGCCGATATAGATGGCCAGCACGAAGATGATCAGGTTGTAGATGCCATCGGAAATCAGATCCATGTTTCTACTCCTTTAACCGTTGTTACGGACGACTTGGCCATCGCGGCACATCAGGCACGCGGCGACGATGTCGTCTTCGAGGTTGAGGTGGAACTGGCCATCCTTGTCGATGACCAGCTTGAGGAAGTCCAGCAGATTGCGCGCATACAGGGCCGAGGCGTCGGCGGGGACCAGGGTGGCCAGGTTGCTGTGGCCGACGATGGTCACGCCGTTGCTGCTGACGATTACCTGCTCGGCCACGGTCAGCGGGCAGTTGCCGCCTTGCGCCGCGGCCAGGTCGATGACCACCGAGCCCGGCTTCATCTCCGCCACGGTGCTTTCATGGAGCAGCGTCGGCGCCTTGCGCCCCGGAATCAGCGCGGTGGTGATGACGATGTCGGCCTGCTTGGCGCGCTCGTGCACCGCCTTGGCCTGACGCTCCATCCACGAGGCCGGCATCGGCCGCGCATAGCCGCCGACGCCCTCGGCGCATTCGCGCTCCTCGTCGGTCTCGCAGGGCACGTCGACGAACTTGGCGCCGAGCGACTCGATCTGCTCCTTGACCGCCGGGCGCACGTCCGAGGCTTCGATGACCGCGCCCAGGCGCCTGGCCGTGGCGATGGCCTGCAGGCCGGCGACACCGGCGCCGAGAATCAGCACACGGGCGGCCTTCACCGTACCGGCGGCGGTCATCAGCATCGGCATGAAGCGCGGGTAATGGTTGGCGGCCAGCAGCACGGCCTTGTAGCCGGCGATGTTGGCCTGCGACGAGAGCACGTCGAGGCTCTGCGCGCGCGAGGTGCGCGGTGCGGCTTCGAGGGCGAAGGCAGTGATGCCGCGGGCATTCATCCGCGCGATGGTCTCGCTGCTGAAGGGGTTGAGCATGCCGACCAGCACCGCGCCGGTCTGCATATGGGCCAGTTCGGCATCGCTCGGGGCCAGCACTTTCAGCACCAGATCGGCACCGAAGGCGGCGGCATCGCTACCGATGGTCGCGCCGACTGCGGCGAAGGCACTGTCGGGAATGCTGGCGCTGACGCCAGCTCCGCTCTGCACCGTGACCTGATGGCCTTGGCCGATCAGCTTCTTGATGGTTTCTGGCGTGGCGGCTACCCGCGTCTCGCCGGCATGGGTTTCGAGAGGAACACCGATGTGCACGTCAAATCTCCTGCGTGATCTTTATCTTTTTAATGAACCGGCGCACTGCGGATGGCACGTCGGCGAAGGGAGGATCAGCACAAATCACCCTAGCAGAAGCTATGTTACGGGCGGGGCGGCATTTTGCAGGCGCAGCATAAGTCGTTCAAGGCGTTATGGAGTAAAACCTTGCGACAACTACAAGTCACTCAGCGACTTGTCGGCCAATATCTTCGGCAAAGTCTTGCCGCGCCTGGCTGCCAGGGTCATTGACGGCTATTTCTAGCGCCGCCGACATGGGTGCCATGAATGGCCGGCCATCAAATGACGGCTGCGCTGACGAACAGGGCGTGCAGCCCAGCTGTTCTGGGCGTTATGCAGGCCAGACTGTGCAATAAATTGGACGGCCGCGTTCGGCGCTGGCCGTCGGAGTGTAGTGGCACATATTACTGACTACCGGGTCAGCTTGTCTGGGCTGATCAGGCTGAAAGGGCCTGTCAACCCTAGCGGGAATTCCATGTGGGCCGTCTGATGGCCGGCCGCTCGGGTAGTTGCTTGGCTTGCTGTCGTTTATTCCAGGCCACTGTCCCGGGCATAGTCCCGCGCATGCCGAACCAGCCAGTCGCGAAAGCTTTGCAGCGCCGCGGATTCCACTTTGCGCTCGGGGATCATCAGGTAATAGGCCTTGTCGCTGCTGTAGGTATGGTTCAGCGCCAGCACCAGACGGCCCTCGGCCAGTTCCCGCTGAATCAGGAAGGGCGGAATCAAGGCCACGCCCATCTCGTGCATGGCGGCCTGGGCGAGCATGGAGAACAGTTCGTAGCGTGGCCCGCTCATGTCCCGGGGCACATTCAACCCCAGCGAGGCGAACCACTGACGCCAGGCGTAGGGCCGGGTGGTTTGCTGCAGCAGCGGCAGGCCAGAAATCTGCTCGGCGCTCAGACCGCTTTGCCCGGCGAGCAGCGTCGGGCTGCACACCGGCATCGGATTTTCGCGCATCAGCAGGTGCGAGGCAGTGCCCGACCAGTCGGCGTCGCCGAAGTACACCGCGGCATCGAACTGGGTATCGGCGAACAGGAACGGCCGGGTACGGTTGGTCAGATTGACCGTGACCTGCGGGTGCAAGCGCTGGAAATCCTTCAGGCGCGGCAGCAGCCACTGGGTGCCGAAGGTCGGCACCACCGCCAGCTCGATGCTCATGGCACCTTGCTGGCCCATCACCGCCAGGGTGTCGCGCTCCACCGCGTCGAGTTGCGCGGCGACCCGTCGCGCGTAGGACAAGCCGGCCTCGGTCAGCTGGACCCCGCGCCGCGAGCGGCGAAACAGTTCGACGTTGAGAAACTCCTCCAGCCCGGCGATCTGCCGGCAGATGGCGCTCTGGGTCAGAGCCAGCTCCTCGGCCGCGCGGGTGAAGCTCTGGTGGCGGGCCGCCGACTCGAAGGCGATCAGGGCCGTGGTGCTGGGGATTTTGCGGCGCATCTGTGCGGCACTCTCACTCTGTTCTGGATTAAATGCCGCTCAAAGCTAACTCGGAGTGCGTAAAGAGCACAACAGCATGCGAAATCCTCGTTTGCCCCGCGGGCTGATGCGGCCTAGGATCAATCCCATGCACCCCGTGGGCGCGGCCAATGGCCGCGATGATTATCCCCGTCCTAACTCGAGGTTTTCACGATGGCCAAGGCAAGCTTCAACTGGATCGACCCACTGCTGCTCGACCAGCAACTGACTGAAGAAGAGCGCATGGTGCGCGACAGCGCCCAACAGTTCGCCGCCGACAAACTGGCCCCGCGGGTGATCGAAGCCTTCCGCCACGAGAAAACTGACCCGGCGATCTTCCGCGAGATGGGCGACACCGGCCTGCTCGGCGCGACCATCCCCGAAGCCTACGGCGGCAGCGGCCTCAACTACGTGTGCTACGGCCTGATCGCCCGCGAAGTGGAGCGCGTCGACTCCGGCTACCGTTCGATGATGAGCGTGCAGTCGTCCCTGGTGATGGTGCCGATCAACGAATTCGGCAACGAGGCAACCAAGCAGAAGTACCTGCCCAAGCTGGCCAGCGGCGAATACATCGGCTGCTTCGGCCTGACCGAACCGGACCATGGCTCCGATCCGGGCAGCATGATCACCCGGGCGAAGAAGGTCGACGGCGGCTACCGCCTGAGCGGCGCCAAGATGTGGATCACCAACTCGCCGATCGCCGATGTCTTCGTGGTCTGGGCCAAGGACGATGCCGGCGAGATCCGCGGCTTCGTCCTGGAAAAAGGCTGGCAGGGCCTCAGCGCCCCGGCGATCCACGGCAAGGTCGGCCTGCGCGCCTCGATCACCGGTGAAATCGTCATGGACAACGTGTTCTGCCCGGAAGAGAACGCCTTCCCCGATGTACGCGGCCTGAAAGGTCCGTTCACCTGCCTCAATTCCGCCCGCTACGGCATCAGCTGGGGCGCGCTGGGCGCCGCCGAAGACTGCTGGCACACCGCGCGTCAGTACTGCCTGGATCGCAAGCAGTTCGGCCGGCCGCTGGCCGCCAACCAGCTGATCCAGAAGAAACTGGCCGACATGCAGACCGAGATCACCCTGGCCCTGCAAGGCTGCCTGCGCCTGGGCCGGATGAAGGACGAAGGCAGCGCCGCGGTGGAAATCACCTCGATCATGAAGCGCAACAGCTGCGGCAAGTCCCTGGACATCGCCCGCCTCGCCCGCGACATGCTCGGCGGCAACGGCATCAGCGACGAATTCGGCGTGGCCCGCCACCTGGTCAACCTGGAAGTGGTGAATACCTACGAAGGCACCCACGACGTCCATGCGCTGATCCTCGGTCGCGCACAGACCGGGATTCAGGCGTTCTTCTGATCGTAGGGTGGATGACGCTCTTTTCATCCACCGACCTGACATTGCCATGGTGGATGGGTGAAGCGTCAGCTACGCGCCCCGATCCACCCTACTCAAGGAACTTCACCCATGTCCGGTGCGCTGTCGCATATCCGTGTACTCGACCTGTCCCGCGTACTCGCCGGGCCCTGGGCCGGGCAGATTCTCGCCGACCTCGGCGCCGAGGTGATCAAGATCGAGCGCCCCGGGGTCGGCGACGACACTCGCCACTGGGGCCCGCCGTTCCTCATGGATGCCCAGGGCGAAAACACCAGCGAGGCCGCCTATTACCTGTCGGCCAATCGCAACAAACAGTCGCTCACCGTGGATTTCACCCAGGCCGAGGGCCAGCGCCTGGTGCGCGAGATGGTGGCCAAGGCCGACATCCTGATCGAGAACTTCAAGGTCGGCGGCCTGGCCGCCTACGGCCTCGACTACGCCGCGCTGAAAGAGCTGAACCCGAAACTGATCTATTGCTCGATCACCGGCTTCGGCCAGGACGGCCCCTACGCCAAGCGCGCCGGTTACGACTTCATGATCCAGGGCCTGGGCGGCTTGATGAGCCTGACCGGGCGCGCCGACGACGAAGCGGGCGCCGGGCCGGTCAAGGTCGGCGTGGCCCTGACCGACATCCTCACCGGCCTGTACTCGACCGCGGCGATTCTGGCTGCCCTGGCCAGCCGCGACCAGACCGGCAATGGCCAGCACATCGACATGGCCCTGCTCGACGTGCAGGTCGCCTGCCTGGCCAACCAGGCGATGAACTACCTGACCACCGGCGTGGCGCCGCGCCGGCTCGGCAATGCCCACCCGAACATCGTGCCCTATCAGGACTTCCCCACGGCCGACGGCGACATCATCCTCACGGTCGGCAACGATGGGCAGTTCCGCAAGTTTTGCGAGGTCGCCGGCCTTCCGGCTTTGGCCGCCGACTCGCGTTTTTCCACCAATCAGGCCCGCGTCGCCCATCGCGCCGAACTGATTCCACTGATCCGCCAGGCCACCGTGTTCAAGACCACCGCCGAGTGGCTGGCGGCCCTGGAACAGGCCGGCGTACCCTGCGGGCCGATCAACGACCTGCAGCAGGTGTTCGCCGATCCGCAGGTGCAGGCCCGCGGCCTGCGCGTCGAACTGCCGCATCCGCTGGCCGGCAGCGTGCCGCAGGTGGCCAGCCCGATTCGCCTGTCGGCGACTCCGGTGCAATACCGCAACGCCCCGCCGCTGCTCGGCGAACACACCGAGCAGGTGTTGCAGCAATGGCTGGGTTTGAGCCTGGAGCAGATAGCCGAGCTGCGGCGGGCCGGGGTGCTCTAGCAGCGGCATAGGCGCAAGGGCTTGTGGCCGACCTGCGCGGCCAGCCCATATGGGCTCTGCGCCCGCCCGATCGCTTTCGCGGCCACGTCCGCTGCCCCAGGAGGGCGACAACCGTGTGGTTGCGGCCTGGTCTGCGCCATGCCCCGTGCTCCCGGGGACAGCGGCCAAGCGCCTGCGTCGGGCGGGGATTGAACCGTCAGCCGGGCTTCAGGCCGCGCAGTAGCAGGCAGTACCGGCGCCAGATTGTGCCGGTTTTTCGGCGAGCAGGCGCATCACGTAGCCGATTTTCAACAGTGTCGGGCCGAGGATCGTCAGGCTGTGGGCGCCGATCAGCGTGCCCAGGCTAAGGTGTTCGGCCCAACCGTAGGCACCGAGCACGCCCAGCAGCAGGGCGGCGCCGCCGCTCGACAGCAGCTGATTGGACAGGCGACGCAGGCGTTGCGGGCAATCGAACAGATTCATCACGGTGCTCCTGTTGATGAAGCCGCCCGGCGCAACTGCGGCGGGCGGGTCAAGCTCAGGCCTCCAGCGAGCTGGCCGGGCCGAAGAACTCGTAGTGGCTCTGCTGTTCCGGCACCCCGAGTTCGCGCAGGTGCTTTTTCACCTGGGCCATGAATGGCTTGGGGCCGAGGAAGTAGGCGTCCAGGTCGCGTTCTTCCGGCAGCCATTCGGCCAGCTGCTCGCGGGTCAGGAAGCCCTCGGCATGGGCCTGGTCTTGGCTGCGCGGTTCGCTGTAGCAGACAAAATGCTGCACCTGCGGGTGCGCCTCGGTCTGCGCGTCGACCCAGTCGCGGAAGGCGTGCACGCCGGCATGCCGGGCGCAGTGGATGAAGTGGATCGGCCGGCCGTGATCGCGCGCAGCCTCGAGCATGCTCAGTGCCGGGGTGATGCCGACGCCGGCGCTGATCAGCACCAGCGGTTTGCCCGACTCGCGCAGGACGAATTCGCCGGCCGGCGGGAACAGTTCCAGGCGATCGCCGACCTGCACTTGGTCGTGCAGGTGGTTGGATGCCTTGCCGCCGGGCTCGCGCTTGACGCTGATGCGGTATTCGCGGCCATTGCCGCAGGCCGACAGCGAATAGTTGCGGCGCACTTCCTCGCCATCCAGTTGCAGACGCAGGCCGATGTACTGGCCCGGCTGGAAGTCGAGCAGCGCGCCGCCGTCTTCCGGCACCAGGTGCAGGGAGACGATCTCCTCGCTTTCGACGACCTTTTGCGCCACCCGGAAGTCGCGAGCGCCGCGCCAGCCGCCGCTTGCTTCGGCATTGGCGGCGTAGGCGTTCTCTTCGGCATCGATCAGGATCTGCGCCAGTTGGCCATAGGCGGCGCCCCAGGCGTCGATCACCTCGTCGGTGGCGATCGCTGCGCCGAGCACCTCGCGAATCGCCCGCAACAGGCAGCTGCCGACGATCGGGTAATGTTCAGGCAGGATCTGCAGCGCCACATGCTTGCTGACGATCTGCCCGACCAGCGGGCCGAGCGCCTCCAGGCGGTCGATATTGCGCGCGTACATCAGCACGCCGTTGGCCAGTGCACGCTGCTGGTCGCCGCTGGCCTGATGCGCCTGGTTGAACAGCGGGCGTACCTGCGGGTATTCGCCGAGCATCAGCTGGTAGAAATGCCGGGTCAGGGCTTCGCCGCCAGTTTCCAGTAGCGGCACTGTGGCCTTGATCAGGGTGCGTTGATGAGCAGTGAGCATCGAGTGATTCCTGGGTGGCTATACAGCCTGAGGTGAGCCGGGCGATTATCGAGAAGCGTTCGGCCTATACGCTCAGGCATGCTACGTTTATGGTGCCTAGGTTGTTACACAACTCGTGCCAGCTTTATATTCCAATAATTTCAATGACTTGCATGCACTGCGGTCTTTATGACTGCACGTAGAGCCGAGTCCTAATGACACCGAGTAGTCTTTATGACAGCAAGCCCGTTGCTGACGGCATTGATCCCGCTGGTTGCCGATCTTTCCCGCGAACTGCCCGAGGCCGAGCGTTACCGGCGGCTGTTGCTGGCTCTGCGCGAGCTGTTGCCATGCGATGCGGTGGCCTTGCTCAGGCTCGAGGGCGAGGTACTGGTGCCCCTGGCGGTCGACGGTCTGAGCGCCGACACCCTGGGCCGGCGCTTCAAACTCGCCGAGCATCCGCGCCTGCAGGCGTTACTGGCGCAGCGGGGGCCGACCCGCTTCGCCATGGACTGCGGCCTGCCGGATCCCTACGACGGCCTGGTCGAAGGCCATCGCGGCCACCTCGAGGTGCATGACTGCCTGGGCTGTCCGCTGTACCTGCAGGACCAGTTGTGGGGCCTGCTGACCCTCGACTCGCTGGACCCGGCCCGCTTCGGTTGCGTCGACCTGGACACCCTGGCCGCGTTCGCCAGCCTGGCCGCCGCCACCGTGATGGCCAATGAGCGCATCGCCCAGTTGCTGCGCCGGGTCGAGGACGAGCATCGGCTGGCCGAGGTCTACAAGCAGGCGGCCGACCAGCATCGGCCACGCGAACTGATCGGCCAGAGCCCGCTGCACAAACGCCTGCAGGAGGAAATCGCGCTGGTCGGCGACAGCGAGCTGACGGTGTTGATCAGCGGGGAAACCGGGGTCGGCAAGGAACTGGTGGCCGAGGCCATCCATGCCGCGTCGGCGCGGGCCAGGCGGCCGCTGATCAGCCTCAACTGTGCGGCGTTGCCCGAGACCCTGGTCGAGAGCGAGTTGTTCGGCCACGTGCGGGGCGCCTTCTCCGGCGCGGTCAACGAGCGCAGCGGCAAGTTCGAACTGGCCGACGGCGGCACCCTGTTTCTCGATGAGGTCGGCGAGCTGCCGGTGGTGGTGCAGGCCAAGCTGCTGCGGGTGCTGCAGAGTGGGCAGTTGCAGCGGGTCGGCTCGGATCGCGAGCACCGGGTCAATGTGCGGGTGCTGGCGGCGAGCAACCGCGACCTCGCCGAAGAGGTGCGCGCCGGGCGCTTTCGCGCCGACCTCTATCATCGCCTGAGCGTGTACCCGCTGAAAGTCCCGGCGCTGCGCGAGCGCGGCCGCGACGTCCTGCTGCTGGCCGGTTACTTCCTCGAGGAGAATCGCTCGCGCCTGGGGCTGCGCAGCCTGCGCCTGACCAGTGATGCGCAAAAGGCCCTGCTGGCCCACGACTGGCCGGGCAACGTGCGCGAACTCGAGCACCTGATCGGCCGTGCCGCGCTCAAGGCCCTGTCGGCCTGCGCCGAGCGGCCGCGCATCCTCAGCATCGACAGCCAGGCATTGGACCTGCCCCAGCGCGACAGCGCCGGCGAGCCGCCGCCGCTGGTGCTGCCCGAAGCCGCTGGCGGCGTGCCGCTGCGCGAGGCCGTGGATGCCTACCAGAAGCAGCTGATCGACGCGGCCCTGCAGCGTCACCAGCACAAATGGGCCGACACCGCCCGGGAACTGGGGGTCGATCGCGCCAACCTGATGCGCCTGGCTCGGCGCCTGGGTTTGAAGTGATTCGCTCGATATCGAGGCGCTGGACTGGATGATCGGCTAATCCGCGGCATGCTTTGATGTAGGTCAACGTCGATTGGCCGCCGGGCCTTTAGGTTGGAGCAAGATGCAGCCGCCGAGGGTGTCAGATGCGGTGAGTCTGGCGTATAGCCCAAGCCCAGTTCGCCATCTGCATGCGTGCTCGTAGACGAGCATGCGCAGGCGGGAAATCCGGACTTGCTTCATGCGGCGAGCAGGTTCGTTGCGTGGCTTGGCGTACAGCGTCGTGGAAATCCGTCCGTATCGCGAGAGGGACAGCATGAGCAGCAAGCAGGGCCTGCGTCTGCCAATCGATCTGGCCAAGCGCCTGAAAGCCTACCTGCGTGCGGCCAGTGCGCTGGCTGCCCGGGGCCGGCTCGACTCGACCAGCACCAGCCTGCAGAGCAGCCGCGAGGAGGTGGAGCGCCTGTTGGCGCTGAGTGAGCCGAACGCCGATACCCCGCGTGCCGAAGCGACGAGCCCGGAATGCACCGAGGATCCCGGCCGGCAGCCGGCAGCGACGGCAGTGCCGAATGGCGACGACGATCCCTGCAGGTGACGGTTACTTTGCTTTACTGAGACGAGTCGCCCTTGTCCGGTCGGGTCCTGGGGCTCCCTGGCAGCACCATCCTCCCGCGCTCAGGTGGCAGACAGATGCTGAAAGTTCAGGGTTTGTGCAAGAGCTATGCGACGCCGCAGGGGGCGCTGTCGGTGTTGCGCGGCATCGACCTGGAACTGGCGACGGGTCAGAGCCTGGCCCTGATGGGCGAGTCCGGCAGCGGCAAGAGCACCCTGCTGCACCTGGTGGCCGGGCTGGATCGGGCCGACGCCGGGCGTATCGAGGTCGACGGCCGCGTGCTGGACGACCTGCATGAGGGGCAACTGGCGGCCTGGCGGCGCAACCGTATCGCCCTGGTATTCCAGCAGTTCAACCTGATCGCCAGCCTGCGCGTCGCCGACAACCTGGCCTTCCAGGCTCGCCTGGCTGGCCGGCATGATCCGCACTGGCAGGCCGAACTGGTCGAGCATCTCGGCCTGGCGGCCCTGCTCGGGCGCTACCCCGAACAGCTCTCGGTCGGCCAGCAGCAGCGGGTTGCGCTGGGCCGGGCGCTGGCGGTGAGACCGCCACTGCTGCTGGCCGACGAGCCCACCGGCAGCCTGGACGAGCGCAGCGCCGACGAGGTACTGACGCGGCTCCTGGAGCTGCTCGCCGGCAGTACGACCTGCCTGCTGATGGTCACCCACAGCGCCAGCCTGGCGGCCCGTCTGCAACGTTGCCTGTATCTGCAGGGCGGGCGTCTGCTGGAGGCGACCTGAGATGCGCCGCCTGTATTGGACCCTGAGGGCCCTGATCAGCCACTGGCGGCGCCATCCGCTGCAGTTATTCAGCGTACTGGCCGGCCTGTGGCTGGCCACCAGCCTGTGGGCCGGGGTGCAGGCGCTGAACAGCCAGGCTCGCGACAGCTATGCCCGCGCCAGTCAGCTGCTCGGCGGCGCCGAGCACTACAGCCTGGCCGCCCGCGATGGCGGCTGGTTTACCCAGCAGCATTTCGTCGAGTTGCGCCGCGCCGGCTGGCCGGTCTCGCCGCTGCTGCAAGGGCGCCTGCACCTGCACGGGCAGCGCGAGCGGCGCCTGCAATTGATCGGCATCGAGCCTTTGACCCTGCCTAGCGGCGGCGCGCTGGCCGAGCAAACCCCCGAACGCCTCGACCTGACGGCGTTTCTCGGGCGGCCCGGACGCAGCTGGATCGCCGCCGATACCCTGGCCGAACTTGGTCTGCAAGCCGGTGCGCAGCCGCTCAGCGCGTCCGGCCAGCGCCTGCCGCAACTGGCGGTGTGGCCGCAGCTGGCGCCCGGGGTGCTGCTGGTGGACATCGGCGTGGCCCAGCGCCTGCTCGACGCCCCCGGGCAGATCTCGCGGTTGCTGCTACCGGCCGCGTTCGCCCGCGCCGCGCCGCCTTTGCCACCAGCGCTGGCCGCACAGCTGGTGTTGCAGCGCGGCGACGCGGGGGCCGATCTGGCCGAGCTCACCGACAGCTTCCACCTCAACCTCGGCGCCCTCGGTCTGCTGGCCTTCGTCGTCGGCCTGTTCATCGTCCACGCCGCCATCGGTCTGGCCCTGGAGCAGCGCCGCGTGCTGCTGCGCAACCTGCGTACCTGCGGGGTGAGCCTGCGTGGCCTGCTGGTTGCCCTGGTCGTGGAGCTCGGCGCGCTGGCACTGCTCGGCGGCGTCGCCGGGTTACTCAGCGGCCATGCCCTGGCGGCCTGGCTGCTGCCGGATGTCGCCGCCAGCTTGCGCAGCCTGTATGGCGCCGAGGTGGCCGGGCGGCTCAGCCTGGCGCCGCACTGGTGGCTGGGCGGCCTGCTGGTCTGCCTGCTCGGTGCCTTGCTGGCCGGTGCCGGCAGCCTGCTGCGCGCCGCGCGTCTGCCGCTGTTGGCCCTGGCGCAGCCCGAGGCCTGGCAGCAGGCCCAGGCGCGCTGGCTGCGCCGTCAGGGCTGGTTGGCGGCGCTGCTCGGCGGCGTGGCGCTGCTCGCGCTGCTGTTCGGTGACAGTCTGGCGGCCGGCTTCATCCTGCTCGCCGCCCTGCTGCTGGGCGCGGCCCTGGCGTTGCCGGTGAGCCTGAACCTGCTGCTCGAGGCGCTGCTGCCGCACTGCCGTACGTCACTGGCGCAGTGGTTCGTCGCCGACAGCCGCCAGCAACTGCCGGGCCTGGCGTTGGCGTTGATGGCCCTGCTGCTGGCGCTGGCGGCGAACGTCGGGGTCGGCAGCATGACCGCAGGCTTTCGCCAGACCTTCAGTGGCTGGCTCGACCAGCGCCTGGCTGCCGAGCTCTACCTGAACCCGACCGACGCCAGCCAGGCCGCCGCCCTTGAGGCCTGGTTGAGCGGGCAGGAGCAGGTGCGCGCGCTGCTGCCGAGCTGGCGGGTCGAGCTGCAACTGCAGGGCTGGCCGGCACAACTGACCGGCATCCGCACGCAGGCGCATTACCGCGAGCACTGGCCGCTGCTGAGCGCCAGTGCCGAGGCCTGGCAGCGCCTGGAGCGGCAGCAGGGCTTGATGCTCAGCGAACAACTGGCGCGGCGCCTCGACCTGCATCTGGGCGAGCGCCTGCGCCTGCCGACGCCGAGTGGCGTCTGGGAGCTGGAGGTGCTCGGCATCTATGCCGACTATGGCAATCCCAAGGGCCATCTGCTGGTCGAGGCGGCGGGCCTGCAGCGCCACTGGCCGGGACTGGCGCCGCGCAGTTTCAGCCTGCGCCTGCCGGCCGCAGAGGTGCCGGCGCTGATCCAGGCGCTGCAGGAAGAATTTACCCTGGACGACAGCCGGGTGATCGATCAGGCCGCGCTCAAGGCCTGGTCGGGCCGGGTATTCGAGCGCACCTTCGCCGCCACCGCCGCACTCAACAGCCTGACCCTGGGCGTGGCCGCGGTGGCGCTGCTGATCAGTTTGCTGACCCTCGGCCAGACCCGCCTGAGCCAGCTGGCACCGCTCTGGGCGCTGGGCGTCAGCCGCACGCGCCTGGCCTGGCTCAGCCTCGGCCAGACCCTGATGCTGGCCGTGCTCACCCTGCTCCTGGCGCTGCCGCTGGGCCTGTTGCTGGCCTGGTGCCTGGTCGCGGTGATCAACGTGCAGGCCTTCGGCTGGCGCCTGCCGCTGCAGGTATTCCCCGGCCAGCTCCTGCAGCTGCTCGGCCTGGCGCTGCTGGCCACCCTGCTGGCCGCCGCCTGGCCGCTCTGGCAACTGAACCGCAGCACACCGGCGGCACTGTTGCGCAGTTTTGCCGGCGAACGCTAGCAGACCGAGCCACGTGGGTCGGGTCGCGCAGGCGACAACCCATCAGATCAATTTACCGGCTGAATCAACCCCGGCAACTGGACGGCGAGTTTGGCGTTGTTCAACGGCGCACGGATGAAGCCACGTTGGGTGCCGTCCGGACCGATGATCACCAGGTTGCCGCTATGATCGACGGTGTAGTTTTCCTTGCTGGTATCGGCCGGGATATAGGGAATGCTCACCGCATTGGCGAACTTCTGCAGGGTGGCTTCCTCACCGGTCAGGCCGATGAAGCCGGAATCGAAGTAGGCCAGGTATTTCTTCAACTGCTCCGGGGTGTCGCGGTTGGGGTCGACGCTGACCAGCACCACCCGCAGGTTGGCGCGGACTTGCTCCGGTAGCTGACCTTGCAGCTGGCGCAGTTGGGCGAGGGTGGCGGGGCAGATGTCCGGGCAGAAGGTGTAGCCGAAAAACAGCAGGCTCCACTGCTCCTTGAGCTGATTGACCGCGACCGTCTGACCGTCCTGGTCGATCAGACTCAGCTCCGGCAGCGTACGGCTTTGCGGCAGCAGCACGATGCCGGCATCGAGCAGCGCGGTCGGGTCGCTCTGCCCTTTGCTATTGAGCACTTTGTTGACGGTCAGGCCGAGCACCAGCGCGACTATGGCTACGAGAACGAAAACGGTGATCTGGGTACGGGTCATGACACCAACGATTACAGGTTGAGCAGCAGGTAATGGTCGACCAACAGGGCGATAAACAGCAGGAACAGGTACCAGATACTGTACTTGAAGGTGTTGATCGCCGCGTGCGGTTTGCTGTCACGGTACAGCACCCAGGCCCAGTGCAGAAAGCGCGCGCCCAGGCCGATGGCGCAAACCAGGTAGAGCAGACCGCTCATGTGGATGGCGTAGGGCAACAGGCTGACAGCGAACAGCGCGCCGGTGTAGAGCAGGATATGCACCTTGGTGTAGTGCTCGCCGTGGGTCACCGGCAGCATCGGAATGTTGGCCTTGGCGTACTCGGCCTTGCGGTGAATGGCCAGGGCCCAGAAATGCGGCGGGGTCCAGGCGAAGATGATCAGCACCAGCAGCAACGGCTCCGCGGTCAGCTCTCCGGTGACCGCGACCCAGCCGAGCAGCGGCGGAGCGGCGCCAGCCAAGCCGCCGATGACGATGTTCTGCGGCGTGGCACGCTTGAGAAAGCCGGTATAGATCACCGCATAGCCGAGCAGCGAGGCGAGGGTCAGCCAGGCGGCCAACTCGTTGGTGAAAGCCAGCAGCAGGCTGAGGCCGGCCACCGACAGCAGCAGGGCGAAGCTCAGCGCCGCCAGCGGGGTGACCCGGCCTTCGGCCAGCGGGCGCTTGTGGGTGCGCGCCATGATCGAGTCGATGCGCCTGTCCACCACATGGTTGACCGCCGCCGCGCCTCCGGCGCACAAGCCGATGCCCAGGTTGCCGAACACCAGCACCGTCCAGGGCACGCCGGCGCGAGTAGCGAGGAACATGCCGACCAGCGAGGTGATCAGCATCAGCACCACCACCTTGGGCTTGGTCAGCTCCAGGTAGTCGCGCCATCTGGCGTGAGCCTGTTGTTCGCGCAGTAGAGTAGCCATAGAGGTCTCTCCTTGTTGTTATGGGCGGGGCAGCTCGAGGCTGCCATGCTCTTGTGGGGTCGACCGGGCGGTTATCCGCCTTGGCCGCGAAGCCATTGGTGTGTCGGTCTTCGAGTTCGAGGTCGCGACCACAGGGGAGCGTACTCGGTAGTTGACCAACACCATCGTCAGCAGCAATAGCGCACCACCGGCGTTATGCGCTACCGCCACCAGCAGCGGCAGATGGAAAACCACGTTGCTGATACCCAGGCTGACCTGCACGCCGAGCGCCAGCAGGAGCAAGCCGGCCAGGCGTGACAAGCCGGCGCGACGCAGTTGCCAGGCCAGCAGCAGCAGCACCAGGGTCAGCACCAGCGCGCCGAGGCGATGCGTCATGTGGATAGCCGTGCGCGCGTCGCTGTCGAGCTGGCCGCCGAGGTAATTCGGGCCGATATGCTGGGTCAGGTGAAAGCCGTTGGCGAAATCCATCGCCGGCCACCATTCGCCGTGACAGGTCGGCAGATCCACGCAGGCGACCGCCGCATAGTTGCTACTGACCCAGCCACCGAGGGCGATCTGGCCGATCACCAGCAGCAGGCCGAGCGCAGCCAGGCTGCGCAGGCGCGCGGACAGCCCGGGCAGCGGCGCTGCTGCGCCGGACAGGCGCAGGCACAGGAGAAACAGCAGGCTGAGGGTGGCAAAACCACCGAGCAAATGGCCGGTCACCACTTGCGGCCAGAGCTTCAGGGTGACCGTCCACATACCGAAGGCCCCTTGCAGGATCACCAGCCCGAGCAGCAACAGCGGCAGTTTCAACGGTTGCCCCGGCTCGCCGCGACGGCGCAGCGCCTGCGCCGCCAGCGCCAGGATCACCAGGCCGAGGCTAGCGGCAAAATAGCGGTGGATCATCTCGTACCAACCCTTGGCCACCTCCACCGGCGCCTCGGGGAAGCGCACCTCGGCCAGCGCCTGCTGGTGCTCGCTCATGGGCACCGCGAGAAAACCGTAGCAGCCAGGCCAATCCGGGCAGCCCAGCCCCGCGTGGGTCAACCGGGTGTAGGCACCGAGCAGCACCACCACCACGGCCAGCAGGGTGGCGAACAAGGCAAGGCGGTAACCGGGTTTAACCATCGAGAAGCTCCTTGTTCCGGCGCAGGATGAGTGCACCCCATCCTGCGCGTCAGCCAATCTGGGAAATCTTCAGCAAATGCCGCAGGTCGTTGAGAATCGCCTTGCCCTTGCTGCCACTGTCGTAGCGCAGCACCAGATTGCCGTGCGGATCGACTATCCAGAGTTGCGCCCCTTCGGCTTTGCCGGCGGTTTCGGCATAGGCCTGGGGCTCCAGTCGATAGCGGGTCAACTGCGGAAACTCGCGATGCAACAGCGCGTCATAGTCATCGGCCAGGGGCTGGGTGCTGGCCAGGGCATGAGAGGCCCGTGCGGTATCACGATTGAGGCCGATATGAATCTGCCGAGCGAGAAACACCAGTTGCTTGCAATCTGCATCGCAGACGCCCGGCACTGTCACCAGCAGCTGCCAGCGTACCTCCGCCGCGCCGCTCACGCCGAGATCCGCACGGGTCTGGCCGTTGCCGATCAGCTCGCCGTGGTAGCTGCGGGTTTCCGGTACCCAGAAGCGCCACTGGTACATGGCGCTGGCCAGGATCATCGGGCCGATGACCACGGCGAGCAGCATGATCAGCTGCAGGCGCCCGCGGCGACGGCGGCTGGCTGACACTTCAGGCAGAGTGATGGCTGGGTTCATGGCGAGTCTCCCGCGCGTTATGCAAACCTAAATAGATGAACAGGCCGAGCAAGGCCGTTGCCAGAGCGAACCATTGAACAGCATAGCCCAGGTGCTTGTCCGGGCTCATGGCGACCACCGGCCAGTCGACCCGCAGAGACGCGGGGCCGGGCTCCAGGCGCAACTCATGACTCAGACCTGCGCGGCCCAGCTGCTGCCAGAGCTCGTCCGGCTTGACCGCGGCTATCACACGCGGCCAGGTACTGCTCTGCGGTCCCTGCTGCAGTTGCAGGCCGTCGCCCAGGGGCACGTACACCGTGGCCTGCAGCCGTAGCGGCGTGTCGGGGGTGGCGAACGTCGGGGTTATCCGGCGATCCGGCCAGGGCAGCCAGCCGCGATTGAGCAACAGCCAGAGACCGCTGGCCTGGTCATGGAAGGGTTGCAGGACTTCGATGCCCGCCTGGCCATCACGGGTGCGGTTATCCAGCAGAAAACTGTGCCGCGCATCGAAGTAGCCCTGCAGCTGTACCCGCACATAGGCAGGATTCGCCAGGTTTGCCAGCTCGGCGATAGCGATAGGTGCGGCCAGTTGCCGGGCCTGATGGGCCGCCAGCAATTCGCGCTTTTCTTCGGCGCGTGCCAGCTGCCAGAAACCCAGGCCGATCAGCGCGGGAAACAGCATCAGCACCAGCAGACTGGGCAGCCAGCCGGGGCGAAAGGCGTTCATCGCGCACGCGCCGAAGCGCGGGCCAAGCTGGTTATACTGCATCTGCAGGACATTCCTCTCCCCCCGGAGTTACGCATGCTCAAGATCGCAATCGTCCTCTTGTTACTGGCCACAGTGGTCAGTTTGTTCAGCGGTCTGTTCTTCCTGGTCAAGGACGAGGGTCGCTCTTCCCGGGTGGTCAATTCCCTGACCGTTCGGGTCACGCTCACTGCCCTGACTGTAGCCCTGATCGCCTGGGGCTTCTATAGCGGCCAACTGGTGCCTCAGGTGACCTGGTAAGTAGCTTTGCCGCGAATGTCAGAGCACATAAACGAAAGTGAACAGGCCGATCCACACCACATCGACGAAGTGCCAGTACCAGGCGGCCGCCTCGAAGCCGAAATGATGCTCGGGGCTGAAGTGGCCACGCATGACGCGGACCAGCATCACCGTCAGCATGATCGCCCCCAGGGTGACGTGGGCGCCGTGAAAGCCGGTGAGCATGAAGAAGGTCGCGCCATAGATGCCCGAGCCGAGGGTCAGGCCCAGCTCGGTGTAGGCATGGATGTACTCTTCGGCCTGGAACACCAGGAACGCCGCACCGAGGATCAGGGTCAGCGCCAGCCAGAGAGTCAGCGGCTTGCGCTGGTTCTTGCGCAGGGCGTGGTGGGCGAAGGTCAGGGTGAAGCTGGAACTCACCAGCAGCACGGTGTTGAGCAACGGCAAGCCCCAGGCGCTGATGACCCCGCTGGGGGCCGGATAGAGCTTGGGATCCGGGGTGTTGAGCAGCGGCCAGCTGTACTCGAAGCCCGGCCAGAGCATGTTGGCGATACCCTTGTCGCCTTCGCCGCCCAGCCAGGGCCCGGCCCAGGTGCGCACGTAGAACAGCACGCCGAAGAAGGCGGCGAAGAACATCACCTCGGAGAAGATGAACCAGCTCATGCCCCAGCGGAACGAGAGGTCCATCTGCGCGCTGTAGAGGCCGGAACGGCCTTCCTTGATCACGGTACCGAACCAGCCGAACAGCATGTAGGCGAGGAACAGGCCGCCGACGAAGAAGATCAGCGGACCGTTGGAGTCGGCCCGCTCGGCCTTGAGGTCGTTGAACCAGGTGCCGAGTCCGACGACCGTGATCAGCAAGCCGAGGGTGGCGATAATCGGCCACTTGCTCTGGGCGGGAACGTAGTACTGCTCATGAGCTGCCATCTTTGTTCTCCTTATTGGCCCACCTGGGCTACAGGCGGTTTACTCGCAGTGATATCGAACAGGGTGTAGGCCAGGGTCAGGTGGCGCACATCTGCCGGTAGATCGCGATCGACGATGAAACGCACCGGCATTTCGATACGTTCGCCGGGCTGCAGAACCTGCTGGGTAAAGCAGAAACACTCGGTCTTGTGGAAATACGCCGCCGCCTTGGAGGGGGCAACGCTGGGAATCGCCTGAGCGGTCATCGGCCTGGCCGTGGGGTTGTGCGCGACGAACACCATCTGCGTGCTGTCGCCCGGGTGCACCGTCACTTCATCGGCCAACGGACGGAACTCCCAGACCATATCGGCGGCGTTGGTGGCGAGAAACTGCACGCGCACCTGGCGCGATGCGTCCACGCCCTGTTCCCCGGCCTCATAGGCGCCGGCGGTCTTGCCGTTGATGCCGAAGGCCTGGCACATCACGTCGTAGATCGGCACCAGGGCGAAACCGAAGCCGAACATCGCCACCACCACCAATGACAGGCGGATAACCAGGCGACGGGTGCTCAGACTTTCGTTCATGCCAGCACATCCCCACGGGAACGACCCGGTCCGTGAAGGGGACGCCGGATCGCGAGCAAGCTTGCTCCTACAAAAGTGCACATCACTTCACGTCCGGCGGAGTCTGGAAGGTGTGGTACGGCGCCGGCGACGGGATCGTCCACTCCAACCCTTCGGCACCGTCCCAGGGCTTGGCCGCGGCCGGTTTGCCGCCACGGATGCACTTGATGACGATGAACAGGAACAGCAACTGGGTGGCGCCGAACATGAAGGCGCCGATGCTCGAGACCATATTGAAGTTGGCGAACATCATGTTGTAGTCCGGGATGCGCCGCGGCATGCCGGCCAGGCCGACGAAGTGCATCGGGAAGAACGCCATGTTCATGCCGACGAAGCTCATCCAGAAATGCAGCTTGCCGAGGGTTTCGTCGTACATGTGCCCGGTCCACTTCGGCAGCCAGTAGTAGGCCGAGGCGAAGATGCCGAAGATCGCCCCCGGCACCAGCACGTAGTGGAAGTGTGCCACCACGAAGTAGGTGTCGTGGTACTGGAAGTCCGCCGGGGCGATGGCCAGCATCAGGCCGGAGAAGCCGCCGATGGTGAACAGGATGACGAAGGCCACCGAGAACAGCATCGGCGTCTCGAAGGTCATCGAGCCCTGCCACATGGTGCTGGCCCAGTTGAACACCTTCACCCCGGTGGGCACGGCGATCAGCATGGTGGCGTACATGAAGAACAGCTCGCCGGTCAGCGGAATGCCGACGGTGAACATGTGGTGCGCCCAGACGATGAACGACAGGAAGGCGATCGAGGCCGTGGCATAGACCATCGAGGTGTAGCCGAACAGCGGCTTGCGCGCGAAGGCCGGGATGATCGCACTGACCGCGCCGAATGCCGGCAGGATCATGATGTACACCTCGGGGTGGCCGAAGAACCAGAACACGTGCTGGAACAGCACCGGATCACCACCACCGGCAGCACTGAAGAAGCTGGTGCCGAAGTGGATGTCCATCAGCATCATGGTCACGCAGCCAGCCAGTACCGGCATCACCGCGATCAGCAGGAAGGCGGTGATCAGCCAGGTCCAGACGAACAGCGGCATCTTCATCAGGGTCATGCCCGGGGCGCGCAGGTTGAGAATGGTGGCGACCACGTTGATCGCGCCCATGATCGAACTGATACCCATCAGATGCACGGCGAAGATAAAGAAGGTCACGCTTTCCGGCGCGTAGGTGGTGGACAGCGGGGCGTAGAAGGTCCAGCCGAAGTTGGGTCCGCCGCCTTCCATGAACAGGGTGCTGACCAACATGCTGAACGCCGCCGGCAGCAGCCAGAAGCTGAAGTTGTTCATCCGCGGCAGGGCCATGTCCGGCGCGCCGACCATCAGCGGAATCATCCAGTTGGCCAGGCCGACGAAGGCCGGCATCACCGCGCCGAAGACCATGATCAGGCCGTGCATGGTGGTCATCTGGTTGAAGAACTCCGGCTGCACAATCTGCAGGCCCGGCTGGAACAGTTCGGCACGGATCACCATGGCCATGGTGCCGCCAAGAAGGAACATGGCGAAGCTGAACCACAGGTACATGGTGCCGATGTCTTTGTGGTTGGTAGTCAGTACCCAGCGCATCAGGCCCTTGGCCGGGCCATGGTGGTGGTCAGTATGACCGTGGTCGATCACTGCACTCATGTCCTTACTCCTGAGCCTGTTTGAACGCGAGAACGTCTTGTGGTGTGACCATGTCACCCACCTTGTTGCCCCAGGCGTTGCGTTCGTAGGTGATGATCGCGGCAATGTCGACTTCCGACAGTTGCTTGCCGAAGGCGGCCATGGCGGTGCCCGGCTTGCCGTTGACCACGATATTCATATGGTCTGCTGCCGGGCCGGTGGCGATGGCGGAGCCCTTGAGCGCCGGGAACATCGGTGGCAAGCCTTCGCCGGTAGGCTGGTGGCAGGCGGCGCAGGCGGTGTTGTAGGCCTTTTCCCCGCGCACCATCAGCTCGTCCATGCTCCATTCCTTGCTGGTCAGTTCCTTCTCGGCAGCAGCCAGCTGTTTGCGCTCGGTCAGCCAGACCGCGAAGTCTTCTTTCGACTTGGCCTCGACCACCACCGGCATGAAGCCATGATCCTTGCCGCACAGCTCGGTGCACTGGCCGCGATAGATGCCGGGCTCGTCGATACGGGTCCAGGACTCGTTGATGAAGCCGGGAATGGCGTCCTTCTTCACCGCCAGGGCCGGCACCCACCAGGAGTGGATCACATCGGCGGCGGTGATCAGGAAGCGCACCTTGGTGCCAACCGGCACCACCAGCGGCTCATCGACCTCCAGCAGGTAATGCTCGCCTTTGACGGCCAGGTTGTTGATCTGGTCTTGCGGCGTGGTCAGGTTGCTGAAGAACTCGACGTCCTGGCCCAGGTACTTGTAGTGCCACTTCCACTGGTAACCGGTGATCTGGATGTCCAGTTCGGATTCAGTGTTGTCGTAGATTTCGATCAGGGTCTTGGTCGCCGGGATGGCCATCAGCACCAGAATCACCAGCGGCACCACGGTCCAGAGGATCTCCACCGTGGTGCTTTCGTGGAAGTGCGCAGGCTGATGCCCGGTCGAGCGGCGGTGGACCAGCATCGACCAGAACATCGCGCCGAACACCACCACGCCGATCACGACGCAGATCCAGAAAATGGTCATGTGCAGGTCAAACACCGAGCGACTGACCTCAGTAGCTCCGGGCGCCATGTTGACCGTCCAGCTGGCGTGAGCCGAGCTGAATGCCAAGCACAGCAGGAGGCTCATCCAAACGCGTGGATGTCGCATCATTGCGGGTTCCCCTTATCGTTCTTGTTATCCCGCCGGCGGAGCATGCAGCAAAAGGATCGAGCGCCATGACAACTGGCAACAACTGTCGATGCCTCTCCGTGCCGAAGCCCGTCCGGTGTTATCAGGTACTGTCTTTCGAACTCGAGTATAGACGGCGACTTCGACCTGGCAACGTCAAAACGAAAATGACCAAAGCCGCGCAAGGCTTGTGCTAAACGCCGCGCCAGCTGTGGACCAGACAGAATCGCAGCTCCGGCGTTATAGCGCACTCGCATAAGTATGAAAAAATTATGACAATCGCGTCTGAGCAGACGCCTCCAGCCAGCTATGGTTCACCTCCATGTCCTCATTTCAGGAGCAGTCATGAATACCCCCGCATTGCGCGAACTGATTCAGCGCGCCCACCAGCACGAAGCCATCAGCAAGCAACTTTCTGCGCAACTGGATACACAACTGGAGCGCCTGCATCCCTCCATCCGTCTGCCCGACACTGACACCCTCGGGGTGCTCACGCGCTTTGTCAGCGCCTATATCGAACAGGTACCCGACGTACTGGAAGCGGCCAATGAGGTCGCACGCGAAGCCGGTATAGAGGAGCAGATCAAGCCGGTGCTGAAAGTCGCCGAGCAGTTTTTCCTGCAGCCGCCTGCGCTGATAGCCGGACATGACGGCCTAGATGGCCTGCTCGACGAAGCCTACCTGGCCCACCGCCTGGTCGAGGAGGTCAACGACCGCTACATCAAGCATCTTGGCCAGCCGTTGATTCCCCTGGACACCACGGTGGCCAACCTGATCGCCCACCAGCTGATCGGCGAACCCTTCGCCAATCAGCTGGACGAAGCGGTGCATCACGCGGTGGATGGCATGCTCGACGAGGCCAGCTTCGACCATGCCTCCGTGCGCGCCTATCGCGAGCGCTTGAGCGACCCGCACACCGAAGCCGCCTGGAAGCGCTGGCCCTGCCTGTCGGGCCAACTGGGGGTAGAACTGCAGCTGGATGAATCGCGCGCGGCAAGCTGAGCCTGATAACGCCCAACGAGCTGATTCTGTTGGGCTTCGTTGCTCAGCGGCCCAGCCTGGTGTTGGCGGCCAATTGCGCTATCCGAACAGGCGCCTGAAGCAGCTGCCGGATTTCAGACCTGCAAATAGCGTGGCCGCGGCGTGGCCATCGGCAGCGGGCCGTCGCCAATCAGGCGGAACTCGCCTTTCTCGGCGTCATAGGCTTTGATCTCGCTGGTCTCGATGTCGTACACCCAGCCGTGGATGAACAGCTGACCACTGGCCAGGCGCGAGGCCACCGAGGGGTGGGTGCGCAGGTGGTCGAGTTGGGCCACCACGTTTTCCTCGGTGAGGATGCCCAGGGTGTTGTGGTCGGCGCAGCCGCAATTGTCCGCCACCACGATCTTGGCCACTTCGGCATGGCGCAGCCAGGCTTTTACCGTCGGCATGCGCTCCAGTTCTTCGGGGTTGAGCACCGCCTTCATCGCACCACAGTCGGAATGCCCGCAGATGATGATGTGGTGCACGCCGAGCGCCATCACCGCGTATTCGATGGCGGTGGACACCCCGCCCATCATCTGCCCGTAGGGCGGCACCACGTTGCCGACGTTGCGGGTGACGAACAGGTCGCCGGGATCGCTCTGGGTGATCAGCTCGGGAACGATGCGCGAATCGGCGCAGGTGATGATCATCGCCCGTGGCGTCTGCTCATGGGCGAGCTTCTTGAACAACGCCTGTTGCTGCGGAAACACTTCCTGCCGAAAGCGCTGGAAACCTTCGACGATATGCCGCAGCGCGTCCTCGGCGCTTTCCACCACGCGGCTGTTCTGCTGCTCTTGCTTGTCCATAGGGCCGACCTCGAAAAAATCTGCGGGTTTGCGCATCCTTCTGGCTCAGCCAATGTCCCGAGGCAGTGATTGCGCACCTTTACTGGACACTCGACGCGTACGCTGGGTCACCACGAACCCAGCCAATCGTCGCCTGATTGATCACCTGTCGATCAGCAGCAATTGGCGTTCCAGTTGCGTCAGCCAACGCGCGGACGGCAGAAACAATTCGGCCAGGGGTTGCTCTGCAGCAGCCCCTGGCCGGGTTGTCGCCGCGCCTGTGCTACCTGGAGATCACCACCAGTATTCGACCTGTACGCCGAAGTTCGAGCCATGCTGCGCACTGCCGAAGGCGCCGCTGCCCGATCAGCCGCGATGACGGCCGCGGAAGAAGTCGATCAGGCCCTGGGTCGAGCCGTCCTCGGCAGCGTCTTGCTCGCTGCCGACCAGGCGTGCATACACGCCCTGGCCCAGCTGCTTGCCCAGCTCCACGCCCCACTGATCGAAGGCGTTGGTGCCCCAGATCGCGCTCTGGGCGAATACCTTGTGCTCGTACAGGGCGATCAGGGCGCCCAGGCGGCCCGGGCTGACCCGCTCGAGCACCAGGGTGTTGCTCGGCCGGTTGCCGGGGATCACCTTGTGCGGCGCCAGGCGCCGCACCTCGTCTTCGTCGAGGCCCTGGCTGCGCAGCTCGGCCTCGGCTTCGTCGCGGGACTTGCCGAGCATCAGCGCCTGGCTCTGCGACAGGCAGTTGGCGAACAGCCACTGGTGGTGGTCGGCGACCGGGTTGTAGCTGCTCACCGGCACGATGAAATCCGCCGGGATCAGCGCGGTGCCCTGGTGCAGCAACTGGTGATAGGCGTGCTGGCCGTTGCAGCCCACGCCGCCCCAGATCACTGGCCCGCTGGCCGTGCTCACCGCGCTGCCGTCCTGGCGCACGCGCTTGCCGTTGGACTCCATGTCCAGCTGCTGCAGGTGCTTGGTGATGTTCCTCAGGTAATGGTCGTAGGGCAGGATCGCGTGGCTCTGCGCACCCCAGAAATTGCCGTACCAGATACCCAGCAAGGCCAGCAGCACCGGCATGTTGCGTTCGAAGGGCGCGCTCTGGAAGTGCTGGTCCATGCGGTAGGCGCCGGCCAGCAGCTCCTTGAAGTTGGAGATGCCGATCGACATGGCGATCGGCAAACCGATGGCCGACCACAGCGAGTAGCGCCCGCCGACCCAGTCCCACATCGGCAGGATGTTTTCTTCGCGGATGCCGAAGGCCATGGCCGCCTTACGGTTGCTCGATACAGCCATAAAGTGCCGGTGCAGCTCGCCCTCGCTGCCGCCCTGGGCCAGGTACCAGCTGCGCGCGGCCTGGGCGTTCTTCAGGGTTTCCAGGGTGTTGAAGGTCTTCGACGAGACGATGAACAGGGTGGTTTCGGCGTGCAGCTTGGCGGCCAGCTCGTGGAACGAGCTGCCGTCGATATTGGCCAGGTAATGGCAGCGCACGCCGCGCTGGGCAAACGGCAGCAACGCCTCGGAGACCAGCTGCGGGCCGAGGAAGGAGCCGCCGATGCCGATATTCACCACGTCGGTGATCGGCTTTTCCGTGTAGCCGCGCCACAGGCCGTTGTGCACCTTGCCGACCAGCTCGCTCATGCGGTTGAGCACGCGCTGCACCTCGGGCATCACGTCGATGCCGTCGACCAATACCCGATCGCCGATCGGCCGACGCAAGGCGGTGTGCAGCGCCGGGCGCTGTTCCGAGCCATTGACCAGGGCACCGTCGAACAACCCCTCGATCGCCTGCGGCAGGCCCGCCTCCCTGGCCAGGCCGACCAGCAGTTCACGGGTTCGCGTGTCGATCAGGTTCTTCGAGTAGTCGAGAAACAGCCCGCAGTCGTTCAGCGAGAACTTGGCGAAGCGCTGCGGATCCGCGGCGAAGGCCTGGCGCAGCGAGAAGCCATCGAGCTGGTCGCGGTGCGCGACGAGGGCCTGCCAACTGGCCAGGCGGGTGACGTCTGATGAAGAGGAAGAATGCGGCATATCGGCTCCTGCGGATAAGGGAGAGGCGGCTGGGTAATTCACAGTGCGGCCAGTTCGTGCCAATACGGCAGGTCCGGGCCGACCCGCGAACAGGTCAGCGCCGCGGCCCCGACCGCCAGCCTGAGCATGGCGTCGAGCTGTTCGCGGGAAATCCCGGCCAGCCCCGACGGGCTGTCCAGGCCGTGACGGGCCAGATAGGCGAGCAAGGCGGCCTGGAAGGTATCGCCGGCACCGACCGTGTCGCGGGTCTGCACCGCAACAGCCGGCACCGACCAGTGGCCATGGGCGCGGCTGTGCACGCTGGCACCGTCGCCGCCATGGGTCAGGCACACCAGCTGGCAGCGCTGGCCGAGCCAACGCTGGGCCACCGCCTGCGGATCTTGGTCGGGGTAGAGCAGGCTCAGGTCCTCCTCGCTGACCTTGATCAGGTGGGCGTGGGCGGCGAAGGCCTCGATACGCCGGAGCCAGAGGGCGATATCCGGCTCGACGTTGAGCCGCACGTTGGGGTCGAGGCTGATCAGGCGCTGGTCGCATTCGCGGCCGACCAGCTCGAACAGGGTGTCGGCGACCGGAGTGACCACCAGCGAGTAGGAGCCGACATGCAGGCCACGCACCCGCTCGTTCAGCTGCGGCAGATTCTCGCGGCGCAGCTGGCGGTCGGCGCAGCCCGCGCCGCGGAACGAATACTGCGGCGAACCCTGGGCATCGACGCCGACCATGGCCAGGGTGGTCGGCGCAGAGCTGGCGATCAGGTAATCGCCGCACACTCCCTCCTCGGCCAAGACCCGGCGCAGGCGGGCGCCGAGGTAATCGCTGGAGATACCGGTGAACAGCGCCGCATCGCTGCCGAGGCGGCGCAGGCCGACCGCGACGTTGAACGGCGAACCGCCGGCCAGCGCCTTGAAGTCCAGCTCGCTGCTGCGCGCGCCGGGTTCCAGGCTGAAGAAATCGAACAGGGCTTCGCCACATAGCAGATACATGGGGTGTCTCCACATCGACAGGTCATTGAAAAGGCTATGTCCCCATTGCGTGTTGCAAGGCGATCAGCCGTTGGGTCGGGGCGTAGCCTGAGGAGCAAAGCGACGAAGCCCAACGAGACATGCCACTGCCTGTTGGGCTTCGCTGCGCTCAGCGCCAACCTACCCGCGTACGCCCGGCCCCAGACCTACACTGGTGCGCACGGCGCACCCTACCCATGCATGCAACAGTTAACGAGCACATGACCACTGGAAAACTGCTGCGCTCGGCCAGGGCGCAGCGCCTGAAGCTTTGCCGCCGTCCGTGGCGCCACGGGTGTGAATGTTAGAACCAGGTTTCCATCTGCACGCCGAACTGCCAGAGACCGCCGGCCTGGAAGCCATCCTCGCCGAAGGCGTCGGTGTTGCTGAAGTCATCCAGATCCGCCGACCAGTCCATCAGGCTGGCGAACACGCGCAGCTCGGGGCGGGTGAAGAAGCCGCCCATGTCGGGTTTGAACGTCGGCGCCACGGTCAGTTTCCAGAAGCTGCCATCGACCGCATTGCGCTGCTGATAGCCTTTGGGGTCGAGGTCCATGGTCTGCCAGCTCATTTCGTAGACCATCTCGAAGTTGCTGCTGACTTCCTTGGCCAGGCGCAGATTGAGGGTCATCCAGCGGTAATCGTCGCCGCCCACGTACCTGTCCTGGCTCTGCTCGGCCAGCAGGCTGGGGGCGATACGCCAGCCACGGGCCAGTGGCGTCTGGCCATAGAGCGCCAGACGCAAGGCCTTGGCGTCGTCGAGCAGCTCGCCATCCGAGCCCAGGTTCTTGACCTCTGCACCGAGGCCCTGGCCGTAGAGCAGCGCCGTCTTGAAGAAACCCTCGCGACCGAAGAAGCCCTTCTGGTGATGGGCCAGCATGCTCTGCACACCGGAGTCGGCGGGGGTCAGCCCGGCGGCATTAGTGCGGGTATCGTTCTTGTTCGAGCCGATGGCATTGACCATCCACTGCCAGCTGTCGTCGGCGAAGAACTGGTTGGACGTGAGGATGTAGCTTTCCACGTCGGCGTCACCGCCACTGGCGCTGAAGTCGCCGTAATCGCGGCCCATCAGGGAGAAGTTGGAACGCCAGTTGTCGCCGAACTGCAGGTCGTAGATACCGCCACCGGTACCGGCCAGATAGACCACATCCGAGTCCAGCCAGTGGATGTCGAAGGTATCCCGATCATAGCGCTTGCCCGCCCAGAGGCTGGCGTTTTCCAGCACTGGGTTGCCCTTGAACGCCGCTATATGATCGAGTTCGGCGTAGACCTGGCGCACGTTCAGACTGCTCTCGTCAGCCGTCCAGTCGTTGGAGGTTTCCACCCCGTCGGCAATCGAAACGGTGACCTTGGAACGGGTACCGTTCTCGGCATGCTGCTCTTTCGACAGGTCGATACGCATATAGGTGTCGTCTTCGTTGCCGAGCCGCCCGACGGCGCCGCCAACCGAACCGGCCGGCGTAACATAAGGGCCACCACGTCCGCCGCTCAGCCCTTCGCCGACCAGCAGCCCGGAGCGGGCGTAGCCATTGAAGTTGAAGCCGTTGGTGAGTTTGCTGGGGTTCTGCCGCTCGCTGCGGCCGAGCTCTTCCAGGGCCTCCTGGCGGGCTTCGACTTTTGCCAGGCGGGCATCCAGGACGGGAGTCGTGGTCGTTGCCTGCGCCGAGGCGGGAAGATCGGGGCTGCCACCCTTGAGCTGCTGCAACTCCAGGGCGATGGCCTGGGCTTGCCGTTCGGCGGCGGCCGCACGAACTTCAGCGGCGCTGGCTCTGGCTTCCAGCGCGATCATGCGCTCTTCCAGGGTCATGGGGCTGGCGGCCTGGGCCAGGACAGTCACCGAACTGCTGAGCAGGCCGGCCAGTAAATATCGTGTTGCGTGCTGCATGGGGACTTCCTCTATTTGTTTTTATTGTGTGTTCCAGTCCGTCCTCAATCCGGTGATAGGGAAATCTCCGGGCAGCGGGGAAATGGGGGTGTACATCTGCAGATGCGCTGTTATATTAGCGATGTTAACGTTATCTTCAACAAAAAAACAAGAATGAAGAGGTTTTTATGTCAAGACTGAAAGCGGTTCTCCCCATGGCTTTGCTGGCGATCTGCAGCGGCCTGCCCGCGCTCGCCAACGCGGCCAACCTGACCATTTCCTGCGGCGCCGTGGGTGCGGAATTGCAACTGTGCAAGGACGGCGTCGAGGCCTGGTCGAAACAGACCGGCCACAGCGTCGAGGTGGTGTCGACGCCCAATTCAGCGACCGAGCGGCTGTCCTTCTATCAGCAGATTCTCAGCGCCCAATCGGCCGACATCGACATCATTCAGATCGACGTGGTCTGGCCGGGCATGCTCGCCAATCATCTGCTCGACCTGCATGAAGTGTTGCCAGCCAACGCCACCCAGGGCTATTTCCAGGCGCAGCTGGACAACGCCACCGTCGACGGACGGCTGGTGAGCATGCCCTGGTTCACCGACTCGGGCCTGCTCTACTACCGCAAGGATCTGCTGGAAAAACACGGCAAGCCGGTGCCGCAGACCTGGAGCGAATTGACTACCACCGCCCAAGAGATTCAGCAGGCCGAGCGCGACGCCGGCCACGCCAAGCTGTGGGGCTACGTGTTCCAGGGCCGCGCCTACGAAGGCCTGACCTGCAACGCCCTGGAGTGGATCGGCAGCCAGCAGGGCGGCGGGCTGATCGACGCCCAGGGCGAGATCCTGATCGACAGCCCGGCCACGCGCACGGCCCTGAGCCTGGCCAAGAGTTGGATTGGCGACATTTCCCCACGCGGCGTGCTCAATTACACCGAAGAAGAAGGCCGCGGCGTGTTCCAGTCCGGCAATGCGCTGTTCATGCGCAACTGGCCCTACGCCTGGGCCCTGGTGCAGGGCACGGACAGCGCGATAAAGGATAAGGTCGGGATTGCCCCGCTGCCCAAGGGCGGTGAAAACGGCACCCATGCCTCCACCCTCGGCGGCTGGGGCTTGTCGGTATCGCGCTACAGCGCCGAGCCCAAGCTCGCCGGCGAGCTGGTGGCCTACCTGACCAGCGCCCAGCAGCAGAAGCATCGAGCACTGGTGGGCGCCTACAACCCGGTCATCGAGTCGCTCTACGACGACCCCGAGCTGCTCGCGGCCATGCCCTATTACGGCCAGCTGCGCACTATTCTCGAGGATGGCGTGATGCGCCCGGCGGCGGTCACCGCCGACCGCTACCCACGGGTTTCCAATGCGCTGTTCGACCGCGTGCACGGAATGCTCTCCGGCGCGGCCCCCGTCGATCAGGCGGTGACCGAGCTGGGCAACGACCTCAAGCGCATCAAGCGCCGCAACTGGTAAACCGCCAAGGAATCGCCATGACTAGCTCTATCTCCCGAGCTCAGCCGTTCTACGACGAGCTCCTGCCCGTCAAAGAAACGCCCGTGCAGCGGCGCCGCGTGCGCGCCGCCTGGCTGTTTCTGACGCCGATGCTGCTGTGCCTGCTACTGGTGGCCGGCTGGCCGTTGCTGCGCACCTTTTGGTTCAGCCTGACCGATACCAACCTGAGCGACGCCGGCGCCGGGGCTTTCGTCGGCCTGAGCAACTACCTGGCACTCGATGGCGATGTCTGGACGGGCATTCTGGTCGACCCGCTGTGGTGGCAGGCCGTGCGCAACACCCTGCACTTCACCGCGGTGTCGGTCGGTCTGGAGATCAGCATCGGCCTGGCGGTGGCCCTGCTGCTCAATGTGCAGTTCGCCGGCCGGGCTCTGGTGCGCGCCATGATCCTGATCCCCTGGGCGATTCCCACCATCGTCTCGGCGAAGATCTGGGCCTGGATGCTCAACGACCAGTTCGGCATCATCAATCACATGATGCTCGGCCTGGGCCTGATCGATGCGCCCCTGGCCTGGACCGCCGACGCCAGCCTGTCGATGTGGGCGGTGATCATGGTCGATGTATGGAAGACCGTGCCCTTCGTCGCGCTGCTGATGCTGGCCGCCCTGCAGATGCTGCCGGGCGATTGCTACGAGGCCGCCCGGGTCGACGGCGTCCACCCGCTCAAGGTGTTCTGGCGGGTCACCCTGCCACTGCTGATGCCGGCGCTGCTGGTAGCGGCGATCTTCCGCATCCTCGACTCGCTGCGGGTATTCGACGTCATCTATGTGCTGACCTCGAACTCGTCATCGACCATGAGCATGTCGATCTACGCCCGCCAGCAACTGGTGGAGTTCCAGGACGTCGGCTACGGCAGCGCCGCCTCGACCCTGCTGTTCCTGATAGTCGCGGTGATCGCCGTGCTCTACCTCTACCTCGGCCGCCGTCAAATGGAGGTCCGCTGATGAACCAGCGCCTACTCAAGAAAATGCTGCTACGCCTGGGTTTCTGCGGCGCGATCGGGGTACTGCTGCTGTACGCGGTATTCCCCTTCTACTACGCCGTGCTGACCTCGCTGAAGCCGTCCAGCGCCTTGTTCCAGGTGAGCTACTGGATCGATAAGCCGGACTTCTCCAATTACGCCACGGTGCTGCAGCAGGCGTCGTTCCTGCAGGCCATCGGCAACTCGGTGTTCGTCGCCTTCTGCGTGGTGGCGCTGGCGCTGTTCCTCAGCCTGACCGCCGCCTACGCCCTGGGCCGGGTCAAGTTCCGTGGCCGCGGGACGGTACTGCTGCTGGTGCTGGGCGTATCGATGTTCCCCCAGGTCGCGGTGCTCTCCGGGCTGTTCGAGGTGATTCGCGCCCTCGGTCTGTACAACAGCGCCTGGGCGCTGATCCTCAGCTACACCATCTTCACCCTGCCGTTCACCGTCTGGGTGCTGACCACCTTTATCGGGCAGCTGCCCGGCGAGCTGGAAGAAGCCGCGATCATGGACGGCGCCTCGCCCTGGGTGGCGCTGACCCGGGTGCTGCTGCCGCTGCTCTGGCCGGCGCTGGTGACCACCGGCCTGCTGGCGTTTATCGCCGCCTGGAACGAGTTCCTCTTCGCCCTGACCTTCACCCTGACCGACCAGGAGCGCACGGTGCCTGTGGCGATCGCGCTGATTTCCGGCGGCAGCCAGCACGAGCTGCCCTGGGGTCTGCTGATGGCCGCCTCGGTAATAGTCACCGTGCCCCTGGTACTGCTGGTGCTGGTGTTCCAGCGCCGCATCGTGTCCGGCCTCACCACCGGCGCGCTCAAGGGCTGACCCCACAAGAATAAGGAATCACAGCATGAGCAAGTTGCAACTCGACAAAGTGAACAAGCAACTGGGCGGCCTGCGCATCCTGCGCGACATCAGCCTGGAGATCGCCAGCGGCGAATTCGTGGTGTTCGTCGGCCCCTCGGGCTGCGGCAAGTCGACCCTGCTGCGGCTGATCGCCGGGCTCGAGTCGATCTGCGCCGGCGACCTGCTGATCGACGGGCGCCGGGTCAACGACCTGGAGCCGCGCGAGCGCGGGGTCGGCATGGTGTTCCAGTCCTATGCGCTGTACCCGCACATGAGCGTCTACGACAACATCGGCTTCGGCCTCAAGCTGGCCAAGACCGAGAAACGCAGCCTGCGCGAGCGGGTGCTGGAAACCGCACGGGTGCTGCAGCTGGACAAGCTGTTGCAGCGCAAGCCCAAGGAGCTGTCCGGCGGCCAGCGCCAGCGCGTGGCCATGGGCCGGGCGATGGCCCGCGAGCCGGACATCCTGCTGTTCGACGAGCCGCTGTCCAACCTCGACGCGGCCCTGCGCGTGCAGATGCGCAACGAGATCGCCCGGCTGCACGCCAGCCTGGGCACCACCATGATCTACGTGACCCACGATCAGGTGGAGGCGATGACCCTGGCCGACAAGATAGTCGTGCTCAATGCCGGGCGCATCGAACAGGTCGGCTCGCCGCGCGAACTCTACGAGCGGCCGGTGAGCCGTTTCGTCGCCGGCTTTCTCGGCTCGCCGCGGATGAACTTCCTGCCGGCGCGCCTGCTCACCCCTGGCCCGCACAGCGCGATCGAGACGCCGGCCCTCGGCCGCCTGGCGGCCCTGCCCTTCGACAGCAGCGCGCTGGCGGCCAACAGCCCACTGACCCTCGGTATCCGCCCCGAGCACCTGACCCTGCAGAAGGCGCAAGGCGATGCCGGCTTGCCCGTGCTCGGCGTCGAGTACCTTGGCTGCGAAACCTATGTGCACCTCGATGTTGGCCAGGACGAGCCGCTGATCTGCCGCTGCGCGGCGACTGCCGAATGGCGCCACGGCGACCGCGTCGAACTGCACCCGGAGTTCGCCGGCCTGCATCTGTTCGATGCCGACGGCAACTGCCTGCCGCGCCAACCCACGTCCGATGCCGCCACCCTGCACGCCCTCGCCCAGGGCTACGCATGAGCCACTTCATGAACCCACCGAGCACTTGCATGCCTGTTTTCCTCGACCTCGCTCAGCGCCCGCCGAGCGAGGGTAGCGCCCCCCTCACGCCCGAATATCGGCCCGGCTACCATCTCGCCCCCAAAACCGGCTGGATGAACGACCCGAACGGCGTGGTGTACTTCCGCGGCGAATACCATGTGTTCTATCAACACCACCCCTTCGATCCGAGCTGGGGGCCGATGTACTGGGGGCACGCCAAGAGCCGCGACCTGGTGCATTGGCAGCACCTGCCCATCGCCCTGCAACCGGGCGACGAATTCGACCGGCACGGCTGCTTCTCCGGCAGCGCCGTGGTCTGCGGCGACAGCCTGGCGCTGCTCTACACCGGGCATACCTGGCTCGGCGAGGTGGGCGACGAGCGCAGCATCCGCCAAGTCCAGTGCCTGGCCACCAGCGACGACGGTGTGCATTTCGTCAAGCATGGGGTGGTTATCGAGGCCGCCCCGGATGCCGCGATCATGCATTTTCGCGACCCCAAGGTCTGGCGCGAAGGCGAGTACTGGTACCTGATCGCCGGCGCGCGCCTGGGCGACGTGCCGCTGCTGCCGCTGTACCGCTCCACGGATCTGCGCGCCTGGGAGTTCCTCGCCTACGTGAGCCGCGGCGGTGAGGGCGACGGCTATATGTGGGAATGCCCGGACCTGTTCCGCCTGAACGGCCAGGACGTGCTGCTGTACTCCCCCCAGGGCATGCAGCCCGAGGGTTTCGAGCGGCTGAACAAGTTCCAGACCGGCTACCGGGTCGGCCGCCTCGACAGCGACTGGCGCTTCACTGGCGGGCCCTTTATCGAACTGGATAACGGCCACGATTTCTACGCCGCGCAGACCCTGCTGGCCGCCGATGGCCGACGTCTGCTCTGGGCCTGGCTGGACATGTGGGACAGCCCGATGCCGAGCCAGGCCCAGCACTGGTGCGGCATGCTCGGTGTGCCGCGCGAACTGCAGCTGCACGGGGATCGCCTGCACAGCTACCCCGCGCGCGAACTGGCGGCGCTACGGCAAGCCCCCTTGTTGGCGGACGGCGCGCTCTGCTGGGACGGCTCGGGCAGCCAGCCGCTTGCCGGGTTGAGCGGCGACCGGCTGGAACTCGAACTGCAACTGGATCTGGCCGACTGCCGCGACGGCCGTCTGGGCATTGCCTTGCGCTGCAGCGCCGATGGCCAGGAACAGACCCTGCTCTACTACGACGCGCAGCTGCAACGCCTGGTGCTCGACCGCAGCCGCTCGGGCACGGGAGTCGACGGTCAGCGCAGCGTGGCGCTGGCGCCGACACAAGAGTCACTGACATTGCGGGTGTTCCTCGACCGCTCCTCCATCGAGGTGTTCGCCGCAGATGGCCGCTTCAGCCTCAGCAGTCGCATCTATCCGCAGCCGGACAGCCTGGGGCTGAAGCTGTTCGGCGCCGGCAGCGGGCGGGTGGCGATTCACCAGGCCTGGCACCTGGCCTCGGGGTGGGTGGAGAGCCTGTGAACAAACCCGCGCCTGCGGCCGCCTCCGGCTGCCCGTCGCGGCAGGCGGCGGCGCTGTGGCATGATTCGCGACTCACCCTGCCCGGTTGCTTTGCATGACTTCAGTGAAAGACGTTGCACGGCTGGCCGGCGTATCCCTGATGACGGTCTCGCGAGCGCTCAACAGTCCAGAGAAGCTCAGCCCAGAGACCTACCAGCGGGTACGCCGTGCTATCGATGAACTGCAATTCGTGCCCAGCATGTCGGCGCGCAAGATCCGTGGCGACAACCTGCAGAGCCGAACCATCGGCGTGTTCGCGCTGGATACCGCGACCACGCCGTTCGCGGTCGAGCTGTTGCTGTCCATCGAACGGACCGCGCAACAGGCCGGCTGGAACGTGTTCGTGCTCAACCTGCTGAGCGACCCGCCCAGCGAGCAGAGCATCGACCTGATGCTCTCGCACCGTCCCGACGGCCTGATCTTCAGCGCCATGGGGCTGCGTCGGGTGAGCGTTCCCGAGCGACTGAAGAGCAAACCGCTGGTCCTGGCCAACTGCCAGGACGAGGACAGCAGCCTGGTCAGCTACGTGCCGGATGACGAAAGCGGGCAATACCGCGCCGTGCAGCACGCCCTGAGCCAGGGCTATAGACGCCCGCTGTGCATCAACCTGCCGAGCCAGAGCCTGGCCTGGGAACTGCGCCAGAAGGGTATGCAACGGGCCTTCCGCGAGTTCGGCCTGGCGCCCGAGGCCCTGCTGCAGTATGACCTCTCGACCCATGACGCCTATGGCGAGACGCTGACGATCCTCGACCGGCACATCGTCGAGGGCCGGCCACAGTTCGACATCCTCATCTGCGGCAACGACCGCATCGCCTTCTGCGCCTACCAGGTGCTGCTGACCCGCGGCCTGAAGATCCCCACTGACGTCGCCGTGCTCGGCTACGACAACATGATCGGCATCGCCGAGCTGTTCCTGCCGCCGCTGACCACGGTGCAGCTGCCCTACTACGAGATCGGCCAGCGCGCCGCGCGTCACCTGATCGAGGGCCTCGACCTATCCGGGACTCAGCGGGTGGACTGCCCGCTGGTCATCCGCGCCTCGCTTTGATGGCGCTCTGCACGGGCGCTTGCTGACGGCCTGGCGACGCCCCTCGAAGGTTGCAGCGCCGCTGACCCCGGCAGCGCGGGCATAAGTGTCCATTGCCAGGTTCGCCCTGGCGGACGCATCAGAGCAGGCTCAGCTGCGCCCCCGGCGGGCAGAACTGCGAGCAGTCCAGGCCCTGGGTATCGCGGCGGTCCAGGCCGAGCTTGCGGCTGGCCAGGCGAAAGCGCTGGGCCAGCAGCTCGGCGAACGGGCCTTCGCCGCGCATGCGGCTGCCAAAGCGGCTGTCGTAGTTCTTGCCGCCGCGCGATTGGCGAATCAGGCTCATGACATGCACGGCGCGCTCGGGAAAATGTGCCTGCAGCCACTGCTCGAACAGCTCGGCGATCTCCAGCGGCAGGCGCAGCAGCACATAGCCGGCCGAGCGCGCGCCGGCATCGCGGGCGGCCTCGAGCAGGTGCTCCAGCTCGCTGTCGTTGATCATCGGAATCATCGGCGCGCAGATCACACTGACCGGCACCCCGGCCTCGTGCAGCGTGCGCATGGCGCGCAAGCGTGCCCCCGGCGAGGCGGCGCGCGGCTCCATGATGCGTTTCAGTTCGTCGTCCAGGGTGGTCAGGCTGAAGGCCACGCTGACCAGACGCTGACTGGCCAGCTCACTGAGCAGATCGAGGTCGCGCAGGACCAGCGAGCCCTTGGTGATGAGGTGCACGGGATGTTTGTAGCGCAGGAGAATTTCCAGGGCCTGGCGGGTCAGGCGCTGCTCGCGCTCGATCGGCTGATAGGCGTCGGTGTTGATGCCCAGGGCGATCGGTTGCGGCACATAGCCGGGCTTCTGCAGCTCTTCCTCGAGACGGCTGGCCAGGTTGGTCTTGGCGATCAGCCGGGTTTCGAAATCGATGCCCGGCGACATGTCCCAATAGGCGTGGCTGGGCCGGGCGAAGCAGTAGACGCAGCCGTGCTCGCAGCCCCGATAGGGATTCAGCGAACGGTCGAAACCGACATCCGGCGAGTTGTTGCGGGTGATCACCGTCTTCGCCAGTTCGCTACGCACCTCGGTGGCGCGGGACGGCGGGGTCTCGTCCTGGAACCAGCCATCGTCCTCGGCCACCGAACGGGTCGGGGCGAAACGGTTGTGCGGGTTGCTGGCGGTAGCGCGACCGCGTGGAGGCAGGGAAACGGACATGGGGCGACTCCGACAGAATACTGTATATAAATACAGTTATTTTGCCCCGCCACCAAGTACCTGCCGTCGCCCTGCCGGCAGCCCCGCAGCCAGTGGCGCTCCGCGTCGGCTACCAATCCAGCGCCCGGCAAACCCCTCGCGGATTGCGCCGGGGCTTATTCAGGCTACGAAACGGCTCCGCCCCAGGCCATCGACCCATTAGCCGAAAGGCGCGAGCCCGAGCGGCCGCTCAGATCAGGCGCGCTTGCAGCCCACCATAACCATGGGCACCAGCCTCGCCGGTGAGTTCGATACGACCCGCCGCGGCCAGCTCGCGGGCGCGCCAGAACAGGAAGTAATCGGTGGCGAAGAAGCCGTCATTGCGCGCCATCACCTCGGCCATCAGCCGAGCCAGGGGTTGCTCGTCAGCACGGGCATGGCGCAACAGAGCGGTGTCGATAGCCTGATAGTCCTCGCCGTGAAAGGCATCCGCCTGCCAACGGCGCACCCGGGCGTTGTCCATCAGCGCGGCGCGCCACTGGGCGGCCAGGGCCTGGCGCCGCCCGGCATCGACCCGACGCGGTTGAGCCAAGGCCGCCAGCGCCTCGGGCGCATGCATGGCCACGGCCTTGCGCGTCTCGACACGGCTGTCGCCGCTGCCGCAACACACCTCCCACAACGGCAGCGCGCTACCCGCCAGGGCGTTGGCCACGCGTGCCAGCAACAATTGCTCGGAAGCGCTGTCGCCATGCCAGACGGTCACCGGTCGCGACTGCTCAGCCAGGGCCGCAATCCAGCGCGCATCCGCGGCCAGGTCCGTGGCGAAATCCGGCACCGGGCGCACAGGCTCGGGCCACACCGCCTGCCAGAAGGCAGCGCGAGCGGCGCAGGGGGGCGTATCCACATCCGCCAACGGGCCGACCGCAAGATCGTCGCGCAGCACGCGCAAACCCGCCTCGACCTCGTGCGCACCGATTACCTGGCTCACACCTGCTACCGCGTTATCACCACACACCAGATGCCACATAAGCCCTCCTTGGCGCTGTATTTATTCCGTCGGCTTCTTCAGCTTGGGATTGGGAAAGAACTGCACCGCCTGCACCTTGGGGTCGGCGGCCTTGGGTTTCAGGGCGCTGACGTTGACCCGGGTCGGCAGTTCCCTGGGTACCGAGTTGCCTCGTTCATCCAGGGTGTCGGCGTAGCCACAGGCCACGCATTCGCGGTGCGGCACGCCGTCTTCGTCCCACATCTGGATCTTGTCCATCTCGCTGCAGGCCGGGCACACGGCACCAGCAATGAAGCGGCGCTTGCTGACATTCATCGGTACGTCGCTCATGCAGCCTCCCGGCTCAGGCCAAGATGGCGCAGCAGCGGGTCGATGCTCGGCTCGCGGCCGCGGAAGTCGACGAACAACTCCATCGGTTCGCGCGAGCCGCCACGGGCGAGGATCGCCTCGCGGAAGGCGCGGCCGGTGTCGCGGTTGAACACACCCTCTTCCTCGAAGCGCGAGAAGGCATCCGCCGACAACACTTCGGCCCACTTGTAGCTGTAGTAACCGGCCGCGTAACCGCCGGCGAAGATATGCGCAAAGCTGTTGGGGAAGCGGTTATAGGCCGGCGGCCGCAGCACCGAGACTTCGTCACGGATGCCTTCGAGCACCTGGAGCACGCTGCGGCCGTCACCGGGGGTGGCGTGCAGTTCGAAGTCGAACAGCGAGAACTCCAGCTGGCGCACCATCATCAGCCCGGACTGGAAGTTCTTCGCCGCCAGCATCTTGTCCAGCAGGTTCTGCGGCAGGGCAGCGCCGCTTTGATAATGGCCGGAGATCAGCGCCAGACCTTCCGGCTCCCAGCACCAGTTCTCCATGAACTGGCTCGGCAGCTCGACCGCGTCCCAGGCCACGCCATTGATCCCCGAAGCACCGGCATGCTCGACCCGGGTCAGCAGGTGATGCAGGCCATGGCCGAACTCGTGGAACAGGGTGGTGACCTCGTCGTGGGTCAGCAGCGCCGGCTTGTCGCCGACACTAGGCGTGAAGTTGCACACCAGATTGGCCACCGGGCTGATCAACCTGCCCGCAGCATCACGGCGCTTGTCGCGGGCGCCATCCATCCAGGCGCCGCCGCGCTTGTTGCCGCGAGCGTAGAGGTCGAAGAAGAAGCGCCCGACATGCTCGCCGTGCTCCTTGATCTCGAACAGGCGTACATCCGGGTGCCAGGCGTCGAACCCGGACAGCTCCTCGATCTGGATGCCATAGAGCTTCTCGACGATGGCGAACAGGCCGCCCAGCACCTTGTCGACGGGGAAGTAGGCGCGAAGGATTTCCTGGGAAATGCTGTAGCGCTGCTCGCGCAGCTTCTCGCTGTAGTAGCCGACATCCCAGCTTTGCAGGTCGCGGCAGCCTTGCTCGGCGGCGAAGGCTTGCAGCTCGGCCAGGTCCTGGGCGGCGAACGGCTTGCTGCGCACCGCCAGGTCACGCAGGAAGTGCAGCACCTGGTCGGTGGACTCGGCCATCTTGCTCGCCAGGCTCAGCTCGGCGTAGTTGGCGAAACCGAGCAGCTTGGCCAGTTCCTGGCGCAAGGCGAGGATTTCCAACATCACCGGGCTGTTATCGTGCTGGCCGGCATTCGGCCCCTGATCGGAGGCGCGGGTGCAATAGGCGGCATACACCTCTTCGCGCAGGGCGCGGTCGTCGGCGTAGGTCATCACCGCGAAATAGCTGGGGAATTCCAGGCTGATCAACCAGCCGTCCAGGCCCTTGGCCTCGGCCGCCTGGCGCATCTGCGCCTTGGCCGAATCGGTCAGGCCGGCCAGCGCCGCCTCCTCGCTGACCTGCTTGCTCCAGGCCTGGGTGGCATCGAGCAACTGGTTGGAGAAACGGCTGCCGAGCTCGGAGAGCTTGCTCTGGATCACACCGAAGCGCTGCTTCTCGGCTTCCGGCAGGTCGATGCCGGACAGGTGGAAGTCGCGCAGGCTGTGCTTGAGGATGGTCTGCTGAGCAACGTCGAAACCAGCAGCCTCGGGGCTGACAGCCAGGGCGTGGTAGGCCTCGTACAGCGCGCGGTTATGGCCCAGCTCGGTCGAGTACTCGGACAGCTTGGGCAGGCAGGTCTCATAGGCCGCACGCAACTCGGCGTTGTTGCACACTGCATTGAGATGGCTGACCGGGCTCCAGGCGCGGCCAAGACGATCATTCAATTCGTCGAGCGCCAGCACCAGCCCGTCCCAACTTGGCTGGTCGGCCTGACGGTTGAGCAGATCGGCGATGGCCGCACGGTTGTCGGCGAGAATGCTATCGATGGCCGGCTCGACGTGCTCCGGGCGAATGGCGGAGTAGGGCGGCAGGTCGAAATCTTGCAGCAGCGGATTGTTCGCAGTCACGGTGGCACCTTGGCTAATTCGGGCGGCGTCGAACGCGCCGTAATGGCCGCTATCTTAATACAAGCCAGGCCCGCAGCCGCAGCAAAGCGCTCTATCGGCGCGATTGACCTGACGGCGGCACATCGCCGCGCCCCCGGCCGCGACCCTAGCCCTGGTAACACACCAACTGGTCGCGGCCACCACGCTTGGCGGCATAGAGCGCCTCATCGGCGGCGGCGAAGAGCTGTTCAGGGTGTTCGAAGGGACCATCGGCCAGGCTCGCCAGGCCGATGCTCAGGGTCAGGGGCGCATCACCCTCGACCAGGTTGGCCAGTTCGCGGCGCAAGCGTTCGGCTAGCACCGTGGCGTCCGCCGCGCTGCTGTTCGGCATGATCACGGCGAATTCCTCGCCGCCGTGTCGGCAGGCAATGAACGGCCGGCGCACCTCGCATTGCAGCAACCGCGCCACCTTCTGCAAGGCGCGGTCGCCGGCCTGATGGCCGTGGTTGTCGTTGAAGCGCTTGAAGTGGTCTATGTCCAGCAGCAACAGGCTGAGCGGCCGGCCGAGCTGACGCGCCACCTGCAGTTCCTTGAGCATCTGACTGTCGAAGTGGCGGCGATTGCACAGGCCGGTGAGGGCGTCCAGATAACTGCTGCGCTTCAACTCGCGCACCCGGCTACCGAGGGCCAGGGACAGCAGCACCATCTCGATCAGCGAGCCGAGCTGGAAGGCATTCTGGGTCAGCATATTGTGCGGCAACCAGCCGAACGTCTTCAGCATGTAGATCACCACCCCAACCAACAACGCGGACCAAGCCAGCAGGTAGTAGCGGGCCGGGCGTGCACCGGCCAGCAGCGCGAGCACGCCGAGCAGCAGCAGCTGCAGGGTGATGACCAGGGTCAACCCGGCAAACAGCTGGATCAGCTGGCCATAGCTGAACTCGGGGATGCCCAGCATCAGTAGGACGCACAGGCCCTGCAGCACCTGGCTGAGCCGATCCAGGCGCGGTGCCAGCTGGCGGGTGGCGAGGATGTCGCGGGCGAACTGCAGCGCCCAGAGCAGCGACAGTCCAAGCAGCAGCAACAGGCTGTCGTTGGCCAGGCGCGGGCTGGCCGGCCAGAGGAACTGGTAGCTCAGGCCGTTGTGCACGGCCATGTACAGGCCGTAGCAGCTGACGTACAGCAGGTAGAAGAAGAACGCCCGGTCGCGCACCACCAGGAACATGAACAGGTTGTACAGCACCAGCGACAGAAAGGCCCCGTAGTAGAAGCCGTAGGCCAGCTGCTCCAGGCTGATACGCTCGAACAGTGTCTGCACCGAGGACAGGCTCAGGCCGATGTTGATCGGTCCGGCCGAGGCATAGCGCAGGTAATAGCTCTGTTCGCTGTAAGGCGGCAGGTCCAGGCTGAAGATGAAATCGCGATGGTGGATCTCGCGGCTGGCGAATGGCTGGCGATCGCCGGTGTTGCGCACCTGCCAGCCGCCATCTGGTTGAGGGCTCCAGAAATCGAGCCAGTCGATCAGCGGATAGTCCTGGCGCAGCATCAGGTAGCGGGTTTGCGCGGAGGGGTTGCTCAGGCGCACCCGCACCCACCAGGCCGAATGGCTGAAGCCGAAGTTGGCCGACTCGGCCTGATTATCGCGAAACTCCATGGCCTGGACCTGCTCCAGGCTGAGCTGACCACTGGGGTCCTCGAGCAACTGCAGATGGGGCGCCAGGTTGACCGTCTCGCCCTGCTGAGGCAGAACCAGCGCGCGCACCTCGGCCTGAACCAGCCCGAAACACAGCCACAGCGACAAGCCGGCCAGGATGCGCCAGGTCAGTGCCTTCACGCTCAATAGATTCCCCACCACCATCGAAAACCTGACCTTGCGTCTACGTGTCCCTCCGGCAACTGGGAGGAAGCTTTTTGCCGGATTCTGCCAGTGCGATGGCCTGGAGTCATCAGTTTCTGGCGAGCGGTTCCGCTCGCCAGACCGGCGTTATCGGCCAGAGTTGATTACACTCATGCATAAACCAGCTCGGGAGACTCCCATCGTGGCAATCCGCAGTTACCAACAGTTCACCCCGCAGCTCGGCGAGCGGGCCTTCGTCGATGTCTCGGCCGTGGTTATGGGCGACGTGGAAATCGGCGCCGACAGTTCGATCTGGCCGCTGGTGGTGATCCGCGGCGACATGCACAGCATCCGCATCGGCAACCGCACCAGCATCCAGGATGGCTGCGTGCTGCACATCACCCACGCCGGGCCCTTCAACCCGCGCGGCTACCCGCTGAATATCGGCGACGACGTGACCATCGGCCACAACGTCACCCTGCACGGCTGCAACATCGCCGACCGGGTGCTGATCGGCATGGGCAGCATCATCATGGATGGCGTGGTGATCGACGAAGAAGTGGTGCTCGGCGCCGGCAGCCTGGTCACCCCCGGCAGCCACCTGGAAAGCGGCTACCTGTACGTCGGCAGCCCGGCGAAGAAAGCCCGCGAACTGACCGAAAAGGAACGCAGCTACTTCCGCTACAGCGCCGACAACTACGTGCGCCTGAAAGATCAGCACCTGATGGAAGGCTATACCAGCTGATGAGGCGGGGAGGCATGCACTACCAGAACATCCTCTTCGACCTCGACGGCACCCTCACTGACCCGCGTGAAGGCATCACCCGTTCGGTGCAGCATGCGCTGGCCAAACTCGGTATCGACGAGCCGGATCTGCAGGCGCTGGAGCACTTTATCGGGCCGCCGCTGTTGCAGTGTTTCATGCACAGTTATGGCTTCGATGAGGCCAGGGCCTGGCAGGCGGTAGGGCATTACCGCGAGCGTTTCGCCGAGGTCGGGCTGTATGAGAACCGGGTATTCGAGGGCGTGACGGCGTTGCTCGAGCTGCTGCAGGCGCAACGGCGCACCCTGTATATCGCCACCAGCAAGCCGCGGGTGTTCGCCATGGAGATCGCCCGACATTTCGATTTCGCGCGGCACTTCACGCTGATCTACGGTAGCGAGCTGGATGGTACGCGCACCGACAAGGTCGAGTTGATCGGCCATCTGCTGGAGCAGGAGGGGCTCGACACGGCCAGCACCCTGATGATCGGCGACCGCAAGAACGATTTGATCGGCGCACGACGCAATGGCCTGGATGCGGCGGCGGTGGGTTATGGCTTCGGCAGTGTCGAGGAACTGCAGGCCGAGGCGCCGACCTATCACTTCCAGACCCTGGCCGAGTTGCACCGGGCCTTCGCGGCCCGAGGTGCGCCTTAGATGGCTCGGGCCGTGCCGGTCGGGGGCGCTCGGCTGATTATCGGTCAAGCTGATGGGTTCTCACCTGCGCGGCCCGACCCATCCGGTTTTGCAGTTTCGTCGCTTGTATCGGCGTCAAACGTCCGCCCGGCTTGCACCGCGCTCTGTGCGGGCTACAAGCGGGTGGCGGTAACGCCGTCCGCCCCCAGGCGGCTTGCTCACTGAGGCGCAGACGGTATCCGCGGCGTCTCAAGCGCTGAGCCGTTCTTCTGGTAGATGATCTTGCGGGTGCCGCCGTCGCAGGTGCCGACCACCATGCTCTGATCCTGCACCTCGTCGTTGTCGACGATTTCCAGGGTGTAGCTGGGCACGCCGGCGGCCTGGATCTTCACTTCGATTTCCTGCTTGAGTTCCTCGCAGGGTTTGGGCGCCGCCCATGCCGTGCTGCCGAGCACGCCGAGCAGCACGACCACTGTCCATCTGTTCATTGCGCATCTCCTGGGTTTTGCGAAACTCGCCAACATTCGACTGGCGCGCGGTACAGCAAGTTCTAGCCGGCTTTATCCAAGACTTCCAGCGCCCGGGTGCGCGCCTCGGCCGGCAACTCGCCGAGAGCGGCGACTCTTTGGTAGAAGCGCGGCCAATCACCGCCGACCTCGGCGAACAGGGCGGCGAACGCCGGCACCCACTTGTCGTAGAGGCCGAACGGCAGCAGCTTGGCGTTGTTCAGCGGTGCCTCGACCCAGGCGTCGTAACGACCGCGACCGCCCCACTCGCGCTCACGCAGGATCCGGTACTCCTGGCGCAGACGCTCGAACTCGGCCTGCTTGGCCGCACGCATGACGTCCTCCTCCAGGTCGCTGGCATACAGCTGCTCCAGGCGCGCGCGGCTGGCCAGCACCAGCGCGCTGAACTGTTCGCGCTGCCTGGTTTCGTGCCGGTCGGTGGCCGGGAGGCCCTGGGCCTGTTGCCACTGGCGCAGACCTTCGCGCTCGACGAAGGTGGCGAAGGATTCGTTGAACGCGGTGTCGTCGGCCACATACAGCTGCTGGTGGGCCAGTTCGTGGAAGAGTACCGCCACCAGGCGCTCATCGTTCCAGCGCAGCATGGTGTTGAGAATCGGGTCGTTGAACCAGCCCAGGGTGGAATAGGCCTCGACCCCGCCCAGGTAGGTATCGAAGCCTCGCTGCTTGAGCAACGCCGCCGCGCCACGGGCACGGCCCTGGCTGTAGTAGCCGCGATAGGCCACGCAACCGGCGATGGGAAAGCAGTGCAGCTCGGGCTTGACGGAAAACTCCGCCGTGGCGAACAGGTTCCACACCACGAAAGGCCGCTGGATATCGGCAAACAGGCGGTAGCTGCGGTTATCCGGCAGGCCCAGCTCGGCGCTGGCGAAATCACGCGCCTGCTGGGTCAGGACCAGGCGTTGCTTCAGCCTGGCATCCACCTGCGGATCGCGCAGCACCGCATCCACGGGCTTGCTCGCCTGCAACAGCTGCACCTGCCCGCGGGCCAGGTGGCCGTAGTAGTCCAGGGTGCTGCAACCGCCGAGCGACAGCAGCGCCGCCAGCAGCGGAACCCAGCGCCAGCAGAGCGAGTCGATAGTTAAGTGAGCAAGGCGACAGGTCATGTCCACCAAACTAGCGCATTGCAGCTACTGTCCGCACTATCGGCGTAAGCTGCTTGCATAGCGTCAACTGCGGAGGCTTCCATGCGTTACCCATCCCTGATTATCAGCCTGTTGATGCTCAGCGCCTGCGCCTCGCCGTTGCCGCCGCGCGACCCAGGCCTGGCCTGGGTCGACCTGTACACCACCGCCAGCGATCTGTTGATGGCCGATGAACTCGACGGCAAGCGGGTCAACGATGGCCGTTACTTCCAGATCACCCCTGGCGCCCACGAACTGATCGCACGCTTCCAGTTCGAGGTGCAGGGTGGCGGCAGCCTGATGGCCGAGCCGATCCAGCGTACCTGCGAGCTGCGCGTGCGTTACGACGACTTCGTCGCCGGCCAGCGCTACCGGATCGAAGCGCGGACGCTGGCGATGAGTGCCCAGGGCTGGCTCTACGACGACCAGCGCAATGTGCTGGCGCGCGCCAGGGTGCTGCGCTGCGGGGTTTTCTAGCCGGTAGCAGGCGGCTGCAAGACTGCCTGCGGGAACCTTCACGGGTCCTATCGGATCAAGCGTCGAGCACGGCTTCCAGGGTGATTTCGGCATTCAACACCTTGGATACCGGGCAACCGTTCTTGGCGGCTTCTACCGCTTGCTCAAAGGCCGCTCGGTCGGCACCCGCAATCTTTGCTCGCAGGCTCAGGTGCACGGCGGTTATGGCGAAACCGCCGTCGAGCTTGTCGAGGGTAACCTCAGCCTTGGTCTCGATACTTTCGGCGGTCATTCCGGCGTCCCCCAGCTCCTTGGACAGGGCCATGGAAAAACAGCCGGCATGGGCCGCGCCGATCAGCTCTTCCGGGTTAGTGCCCGGCTGATCCTCGAAACGCGTATTGAAGCCATAGGGGCTGCTGGACAAGACCCCGCTCTGGGTGGAGATAGTGCCTTTGCCATCTTTGATGCCGCCTTGCCAGTGGGCCGATGCTGTCTTTTTCATCTGAATTCTCCATTGCATTAAGGGCTACAGAGTTCAGAGAGCTATCGGCGCGACAAGTTCGCGCCGATTTAGCCAGCGCGCACTTGCGCAAGAATCTCGAAGGCGCGCAAGCGGTCGGCAAAGTCGTAGAGGTCGCAGGTGAAGATCAGCTCGTCGGCGCCGGTCTGCTCCAGCAGCACCTCCAGGCGTGCCCGGACTTTTTCCGGGCTGCCGACCACCGCCATGCCAAAGAAGCTGGCGACTGCCTCTTTCTCGTGGGGCAGCCACAGGCCGTGCATGCTCTTGACCGGCGGCTTCTGCACCAGGCTCTGGCCGCGAATCAGGGCGAGGATGCGCTGGTAGGCCGTGGTTGCCAGGTACTCCGCTTGTTCGTCGCTGTCGGCCGCGATCAGTGGCACACCGAGCATCACGTAGGGCTCGTCGAGCACCGCCGAGGGTTTGAAGTGGTTGCGGTAGACGCGAATCGCCTCGTGCATCAGGCGCGGTGCGAAGTGCGAGGCGAAGGCATAAGGCAGGCCTTTCTCGCCGGCCAACTGGGCGCTGAACAGGCTGGAACCGAGCAGCCAGATCGGCACCTGGGTGCCGGTGCCCGGCATGGCAATGACCCGCTGCTGCGGCGTGCGCGGGCCCAGATACCCCTGCAATTCCTCGACATCGCGGGGGAAGTCGTCGGCACTGCCGGAGCGCTCGCGGCGCAGGGCATGGGCGGTAAACTGGTCGGCGCCTGGCGCGCGCCCCAGGCCCAGGTCAATGCGGCCCGGATACAGGGTGGCGAGGGTGCCGAACTGCTCAGCGATCACCAAAGGCGCGTGATTGGGCAGCATCACCCCGCCTGAACCGACACGAATGGTCGAGGTCCCCGCGGCCAGGTAACCCACCAGCACCGCAGTCGCCGAGCTGGCGATACCGTCCATGTTGTGGTGCTCGGCCACCCAGAAACGGGTGAAACCGAGGCGTTCGACATGCTGGGCCAGGGCCAGGGAGTTACGCAGCGCCTGCTCGGGCCCGCCGTCAGCACGGATCGGTGCGAGATCGAGGGTGGAAATTCTGGTCTGTGCTAACACGCTCATAGGCCCTGCCTGTTTGCTTGTGTGCAGCTATCGACGCATGCCTGCACCAATAACCCAGTCAAATAGCAGGGCTTAGTCTACGGACTCGAGACGCGACCGGCCAGCGACTGCTGCGCGCGGCCCACGGTGACTCGGTGGTCCGGATGCAATCCGGGAATGGCGTCGCCTGCCGCCCCGGATTGCATCCGGACTACCCACTTGCAAGGACCCGTGATCGGCAGAAAGCCGGCGACCGTTCAGCTTTCGCTGAGGCGGAAACCGACCTTGAGAGTTACCTGGTAGTGGCCGACCTTGCCGTTTTCGATATGCCCGCGGGTTTCAACGACTTCGAACCAGTCCAGGTTGCGCACGGACTTGGCGCACTCTTGCAGGGCATTGTTGATCGCTTCGTCGATGCTGTTTTTCGACGAACCGACGACTTCGATCTTCTTGTAAGTGTGGTGATCAGACATGGTGTTCTCTCCACGGAAGGTACTTAAAAGTTAGTCGAGCACACCGTTTTCTGTGACATGTATTTGGCATATCCAGCCAAACTAAACGCGATAGTCAAACGCGGCTCAGCCAGCCAACTCACCACGCAGCCAGTCGGCCAGGCATTGCGCGCGCTTGTCCAGCCGCCGCGCAGGCACCCACAAGGCCAGGCTAGCCGGGGTTGCGACAAAGCCCCAGGGGGCGACCAGGCGCCCGCCCGCCAGATCGTCGGCGACCAGTTGTTGCGGGGCGATGGCCACGCCCAGGCCGGCGGCAGCGGCCTCCAGCAGGTAGTAGAGATGCTCGAAGCCCTGACCCAGCCTCAGCGCGCTGGCGTCCAGGCCATTGCTCGCCGCCCAGTTCGGCCAGGCCTGCGGGCGCGAGCTGGTGTGCAGTAGAGCTTCGCCCAGCAACGCCGCCGCTGGCGCATCGTGCAGTTCGGCGAAGTGCCCGTAACGCGGACTCAAGACCGGCCCGATACGCTCGACCGCCAGCTCGAACACCTGCATGTCCGCCGGCCAGGGCGGCTCGGCGAACCACAGGGTGGCGTCGACCCCGGCACGCCGCGGGTCCAGCTCACCCTCGCTGGCCGAGAGTTGCAGGCGCAACTCCGGCAACTCGCGATTGAGCCGATCCAGGCGCGGAATGAACCAGCGCGCCAGCAGACTGCCGGGGCAGGCCAGGACGAAGGGCGCCTCGGCCTGACCCTGCTGCAGCTCGCTGCAGACCGCCCGCACCCGTTCGAACGCCTCGCTGCTGACATCGCGCAGGCGCAACCCGGCATCTGTGAGTTTAAGGCCACGCCCATCCTTGACGAACAAGGGCACGCCGAGGTGCTCCTCCAGTGCCCGGACCTGCCGGCTGACCGCACCATGGGTGACATGCAGCTGCTCAGCAGCTTGGCTTACGCTCTGCAGACGGGCGGTAGCCTCGAACGCCCGCAGGGCATTGAGTGGGGGGAGCGCTTGCTTCATCTGTGAGTTTTCCTGACAGGTTTCGGCAATCTTATCGCTTTTACCGCCGGCCACACAGCCTTATCCTGTGCCCATTGCTGTAGGAGCGGTCGCCATGCCCGCGAATCGCGCCCATGGGGCGCTCCTATCCCCGTTTCATTCCCCTGTGGAGAACGCCATGACCTCATACCGCACTGGCCCTGACGCCAACGGCCTGTTCGGCTCGTTCGGCGGCCAGTATGTCGCCGAGACCCTGATGCCGCTGATTCACGAGCTGGCCGCCGAATACGAGAAAGCCAAGCTCGACCCCGAGTTCGCCAAGGAGCTGGCCTACTTCCAGCGCGACTACGTCGGCCGGCCAAGCCCGCTGTATTTCGCCGAACGCCTGACCGAGTTCTGCGGCGGCGCGAAGATCTACCTCAAGCGTGAAGAGCTCAATCACACCGGCGCGCACAAGATCAACAACTGCATCGGCCAGATTCTGCTGGCGCGGCGCATGGGCAAGAAACGCATCATCGCCGAGACTGGCGCCGGCATGCATGGCGTGGCCACCGCTACAGTGGCGGCGCGTTTCGGCCTGGAATGCGTGATCTACATGGGCACCACCGACATCGATCGGCAGCAGGCCAACGTGTTCCGCATGAAGCTGCTCGGTGCCACCGTGATCCCGGTGGTGGCCGGCACCGGCACCCTGAAAGACGCGATGAACGAAGCCCTGCGCGACTGGGTGACCAACGTCGACAGCACCTTCTACCTGATCGGTACCGTCGCCGGCCCGCATCCGTACCCGGCGATGGTGCGCGACTTCCAGGCGGTGATCGGCAAGGAAACCCGCGAGCAGATCCTCGCCCAGGAAGGCCGTCTGCCCGACAGCCTGGTCGCCTGCATCGGCGGCGGCTCCAATGCCATGGGCCTGTTCCACCCCTTCCTCGACGACAAGGACATCCAGATCATCGGCGTCGAAGCAGCGGGTTACGGCATCGAAACCGGCAAGCACGCAGCCAGCCTCAACGGCGGCGTACCCGGCGTGCTGCACGGCAACCGCACCTTCCTGTTGCAGGACGACGACGGCCAGATCATCGACGCCCACTCGATTTCCGCCGGCCTCGACTACCCCGGTATCGGCCCGGAACACGCCTGGTTGCACGACATCGGCCGCGTCGAATACTGCTCGATCACCGATGACGAAGCGCTCGACGCCTTCCACAAATGCTGCCGCCTGGAGGGCATCATCCCGGCCCTGGAAAGCGCCCACGCCTTGGCCGAAGTATTCAAGCGCGCGCCCAAGTTGCCCAAGGAGCACCTGATGGTGGTCAACCTCTCCGGCCGTGGCGACAAGGATATGCAGACCGTTATGCACCACATGAGCGAACAGGAGAAGCACGCATGAGCCGCCTGCAGACGCGCTTTGCCGAGCTTAAGCAACAAGACCGCGCCGCCCTGGTGACCTTCGTCACCGCTGGCGACCCGAACTACGCCACCTCCCTGGCGATCCTCAAGGGCCTGCCGGCAGCCGGTGCCGACGTGATCGAACTGGGCATGCCCTTTACCGACCCGATGGCCGACGGCCCGGCCATCCAGCTGGCGAATATCCGCGCCCTGGACAACGGCCAGGATCTGGCCCAGACCCTGCAAATGGTCCGCGAATTTCGTGAAGGCGAGCAGGCCACCCCGCTGGTGCTGATGGGTTACTTCAACCCGATCCACAAGTATGGCGTCGAGCGCTTTATCGCCGAAGCCAAGGCCTCCGGCGTCGACGGCCTGATCGTCGTCGACCTGCCGCCGGAACATAACGTCGACCTCTGTGACCCGGCGCAAGTGGCGGGCCTGGATTTCATCCGCCTGACCACCCCGACCACCGACGACAAGCGCTTGCCCAAGGTACTCAACGGCAGCTCCGGCTTCGTTTATTACGTGTCGGTGGCCGGCGTCACCGGTGCCGGTGCGGCGACCCTGGAGCATGTCGAACAGGCCGTGGCCCGCCTGCGCCGGCATACCGATCTGCCGATCAGCATCGGCTTCGGCATCCGCACCCCGGAACACGCGGCGACCATCGCCCGCCTGGCCGACGGCGTGGTGGTCGGCTCGGCGCTGATCGACCAGATCGCCAATGCCGAGAACGATGCCCAGGCGGTGGACGGCGTACTGAGTCTGTGTCGCGAACTGGCCGCAGGCGTGCGTGGCGCCCGGCTGTAGACCTCGAACGCAGGGTGGGCCGGGCGGCGCTCCGCTTCAGCCCACCGCCCGAAGGTAATCAGAGTTGCCGGGGATGCTGCGGTGGGCAGGGTTGGTGGGAGCCGGCTGTTACTGCGAGGCCTGAAGCTGGCGCTGCGCCATTTTCTGCTTGCGGTAGCTGATCGCGGCGGCGGGCACCGGGGTGATCTTGCCGGTTTCCAGCCAGCGCTTGAGGCGGTTGGCGTCGGCCATGTGGGTGTATTTGCCGAAGGCGTCCAGCACCACGAAGGCCACCTGCTTGCCGGCCATCTGCGTGCGCATGACCAGGCAGTGACCGGCCGCATTGGTAAAGCCGGTCTTGGTTGCCTGCACGCTCCAGTTGTCCTTGCGTACCAGGCCGTTGGTGTTGCGAAAACCCAGACTGTAGTTGGGCTTGCGGAAGGCCACGGTCTTGTCCGGGGTGGTGCTCAGCTCGCTGATCAGCGGATAGTCTTTGGTGGCCTTGAGCAGCAGCACCAGGTCGGTGGCAGTAGAGACGTTATGCTCCGACAAGCCGGTCGGTTCGACGAAGCGACTGCGCGTCATGCCCAGCGCCCGGGCCTTGGCGTTCATCGCCGCGATAAAGGCCACATGACCGCCCGGGTAATGGTGCGCCAGACTGGCCGCCGCACGGTTCTCCGACGACATCAGCGCCAGCAGGAGCATGTCACGGCGGCTGACCTCGCTGCCGATGCGCACCCGCGAGAACACGCCCTTCATCTCTGCGGTATCGCGAATGGTGATCGGCAGTTGCTGATCCAGCGGCAACTTGGCGTCCAGCGCGACCATGGCGGTCATCAGTTTGGTCACCGAGGCGATCGGCACCACCACATCGGGGTTGCTGGAGTAGAGCACCTGGTTGGTCTGCAGGTCGACCAGCAGGGCACTGCCGGCCGCAAGCTGCTGGGTCGGCGCCTTGCTGGCGGCTTGGCTGTTCGAGGCAACAACAAGGCCGCTGCAGATCAGCAGCAGACCGACTATCGAATGGCGGATATTCACGGGAAAATTCACTGGGTTGAGTGGGGAAGTACCAGAGCAGCGGCGACTGACCACAGCAGTATACGGAACTCGGCTAACACTTTTTCAGTGTAGGCCGTCCATGCCGCTGCATTGCCCCCGTTCGGCGGAATGCTTCAAGTCGTTTCGTCTTCCCGCGCCAGCTCGGCCCGGAGCCAGTCGACGAAGTACTGGGTCAGGCGCTGGCGCCGCTTGCGCTCGGGCAGCACCACGTAATAGCCGAAGTCGGAGCGCACCTCGCCGGCGCACACGCGGCACAGCAACTCCTGAGCCAGGAGTTCATCGACCAGATGGCGCCAGCCGATGGCCACGCCCTGACCGGCGATGGCCGCCTGAATCAGCAGGGTGTAGTTGTCGAAACGCAGCATCCCCGGGCTGGGCGTCTCGGCGATAGAAAACGCACGGAACAGGCCGTTCCAGTCGAACCAGCGCGAGCGCATTTCCGGACGCAGATGCAGCAGGGGCAACTCGGCCAGCGCAGTCGGCGCCAGCGGCAAGTCCCGCCCCTTGAGCAGCTGCGGACTGCACACCGGGAACACCTCCTCGTGAAACAGCAGATGAGCCTCACCATGCTTGAAACGGCCATCGCCGAAGGCGATGGCCACGTCGATCTCCGCCGGCAGCGCGGCCAGGTCGCGGGCGCTGGTGATCAGGCTGACGTCCACCTCCGGATGGAGCCGATGGAAACGCTGCAACCTGGGCATCAGCCAATAGGCGGCGAAGGCGAAGTCGGTGGCCACCTGCAGCACTTCATGCTGCTGCCCGGCAGCGACCGCGGCCAGACCGGCGTCGAGACTTTGCAGGCCGTCCTGGACGTAGCGCAACAGCAGTTCGCCGGCCTCGGTGAGGACGATGCCGCGGTAGACGCGGTCGAACAGGCGGGTCGCCAACTGCTGTTCGAGGCGCTTGATCTGCTGACTGATGGCCGGCTGGCTGCTGCCCAGTTCGGCGGCAGCGGCGGTGAAGCTCAGGTGACGGGCCGCGGACTCGAACACCCGCAGCACATCCAAAGACAACCCGGCGGTGCTCTTAAACATAAGCTGTCGTTATCCAAGTCATGTATTCACCGCGGGTTTACCCAGATCCGTCCAGGCCTGATTATCGAACCAGCAATGTCGCATAAATCTTTAATATGGAAAACCAGCGACCTATGAAACGCCCGAATATCCTCTTCATCATGACCGACCAGATGGCCGCGCCTATCCTGCCGATTCACGATGCGGCATCGCCGATCAAGATGCCCAACCTGGTCCGCCTGGCCGAAAGCAGCGTGGTGTTCGACGCCGCCTACTGCAACAGCCCTCTGTGCGCACCGTCGCGCTTCGTCCTGGTCAGCGGCCAGTTGCCGAGCAAGATCGGCGCCTACGACAACGCCGCCGACCTGCCCGCCGATGTGCCGACCTACGCCCACTACCTGCGCCGCCTCGGCTACCACACGGCGCTGTCGGGCAAGATGCACTTCTGCGGTCCGGACCAGTTGCACGGCTACGAGGAGCGCCTGACCAGCGACATCTACCCGGCCGACTACGGCTGGGCAGTGAACTGGGATGCCCCCGAGGAGCGCCTGAGCTGGTACCACAACATGGCCTCGGTGCTGCAGGCCGGCCCGTGCGTGCGCAGCAACCAGCTGGATTTCGACGAGGAGGTGGTGTTCAAGGCCCAGCAGTACCTGTTCGACCATGTGCGTACGAATCCCGAGCAGCCGTTCTGCCTGACCGTGTCGATGACCCACCCGCACGACCCCTACACCATTCCCGAAGAGTTCTGGAATCTGTACGAAGACGTCGACATCCCGCTGCCCAGCCAGGTCATCGACCAGGCCGAGCAGGACCCGCATTCGCAACGCATCCTCAAGGTCATCGATCTGTGGGGCAAGACCCTGCCCGAGGACAAGATCAAGGACGCGCGACGCGCCTACTTCGGCGCCTGCAGCTATATCGATGCGAACATCGGCAAGCTGCTGAAGACCCTCAAAGACTGCGGCCTGGACGAGGACACCATCATCGTCTTCTCCGGCGACCACGGCGACATGCTCGGCGAGCGCGGTCTCTGGTACAAGATGCACTGGTTCGAGATGTCGGCCCGGGTGCCGCTGCTGGTGCATGCGCCCAAGCGGTTCGCCGCCCGGCGGGTCGGCCAGTGCGTGTCGACCATGGACCTGCTGCCGACCCTGGTGGAGCTGGCCGGCGGCGAGGTCGAGGCCGACCTGGCTCTGGATGGCCGCTCGCTATTACCGAACCTCGAGGGTCGCCAGGGCCATGATGAGGTCATTGGCGAATACATGGCCGAAGGCAGCAACGCCCCGCTGATGATGATCCGCCGCGGCGACTGGAAGTTCATCTACTCCGAGCAGGATCCACTGCTACTGTTCAACCTGCGCCACGACCCGCAGGAGCGCGAGAACCTCGCCGACTCCGTCGAGCACCAGGCGCTGCTGGCCGAGTTCATCGACGAGGCGCGCACGCGCTGGGATATGCCGGCCATCCATCAGGCGACCCTGGCCAGCCAGCGCCGCCGCCGCCTGGTCGCCGAAGCGCTGACCAAGGGCCGCCTGAAAAGCTGGGATCACCAACCGCTGGTCGACGCCAGCCAGCAGTACATGCGCAACCACATCGACCTCGATGACCTGGAGCGCCGCGCCCGTTACCCACAGGTGTGACAGCAACACGCGTGCAACCAAATAATTAGAAATCCGAGGAAACAACCCATGAACAAATCAGCCACAGTGTTTCTCGGCGGGCTGTTATTGGCCGCCAGCACCCTCCACGCCCAGGCCGAAGATGCCAGTTGCAGCACGGTGAAACTGGGCGACCCGGGCTGGAGTGATATCGCCGTGACCAACGGCATCGCCAGCTTCCTGCTCGAAGGCCTGGGCTACAAGGCGCAGACCCAGACCCTGGCCGTGCCGATCATCTTCGCCGGCCTGCAGAAGGGCCAGGTCGATGTGTTCCTCGGCAACTGGATGCCGGCGCAGCAGAGCAACTACGACAAGTTCGTCGCCAGCGGTGAGGTGGCCAAGCTGGGCCAGAACCTGAGCGGCACCGAATACACCCTGGCAGTGCCGACCTACGCCTATGAGGCCGGGGTGAAGACCTTTGCCGACCTCGACAAGTTCGCCGACAAGTTCGACAGCAAGCTCTACGGCATCGCCTCGGGCTCGCCGGCCAACGAATCGATCCGCCAGATGATCGAAGCCGACGAGTTCGGCCTGGGCGACTGGAAGCTGGTGGAATCCAGCGAGCAGGCGATGCTGGTGCAGGTCGGCCGCGCGGTGAAACGCGACCAGTTCGTGGTATTCCTCGGCTGGACGCCACACCCGATGAACGTCAACTACGACATCAAATACCTCAAGGGCGGCGAGAAATATTTCGGTGAAAGCGGCAGCGTCAACACCCTGGCCCGCAAGGACTACGCCACCGAGTGCCCGAACGTCGGCAAGCTGCTGAGCAACCTGAGCTTCACCCAGGAGATGGAAAACGCCATCATGGACAAAGTGCTGAGCAAGCAGGCGAGCAATGCCGAAGCGATCAAGGCCTGGCTGCAGGCCAATCCGGCGGTGCTCGACGGCTGGCTGGAAGGCGTCAGCAGCCGCGAAGGCGGCAACGGTCTGGCGGCAGTCAAAGCCAAACTTTGAATCAACCGGCGCGATTGGTAGGGTGGGCCGAGCGCCGCCCGCCCCACCCATCCCACCAAGAGCGACACTGAATGCCGCTACCCAACCGCCAGACCCTGCTGCCGTTCCTGCGCTGGCTGCCCAACACCAGCAAGCGCAGCCTCGGCAGCGACCTGCTGGTTGGCCTCAGTGGCGCGATCCTGGCCCTGCCGCAATCCATCGCCTACGCCCTGATCGCCGGGCTGCCGGCCGAGTACGGCCTGTATGCGGCCATAGTGCCGGTGATCATCGCCTGCCTGTGGGGTTCGTCCTGGCACCTGATCTGCGGGCCGACTGCGGCAATCTCCATCGTCCTGTTCACCAGCGTCAGCCCACTGGCGACGCCGGGCAGCGACGATTTCATCGCCCTGATCCTGCTGCTGAGCTTTCTCGCCGGGCTGTTCCAGTGGCTGCTCGGCCTGCTGCGCTTCGGCGCCCTGGTGAATTTCGTCTCGCACTCGGTGGTGCTCGGCTTCACCCTGGGCGCAGCCGTGGTCATCGCCCTCGGCCAGCTGCCCAACCTGCTCGGTATCGCGGTACCGAGCCAGGCCACGGCGCTGGCGACCATCCTCAATATCGGTCAGCACCTGGCGGAAACCGACTGGCGCGCCCTGGCCCTGGCGGCTTTCACCCTCGGCGTCAGCCTGCTGGTCAGGCGCCTGTGGCCGCGCTTGCCGGCCCTGCTGATCGGCATCGTCGCCGCCAGCCTGGCCGTGCTGGCGTGGCCGGCCCAGCTCGGCGACATCGCCCTGGTCAGCGCCTTCGAGGGTCGCCTGCCGCCGCTCAGCCCGTTGCGCTTCGAGCTGGCAAGCGTGCTGCAGCTGCTGCCGGCGGCGGTGGCCTGCGGCATGCTCGGTCTGGTCACCAGCCTGTCGATCGCCCGCGCCCTGGCCGGCAGATCCCAGCAATTTCTCGACGCCAACCAGGAAGTGCGCGCCCAGGGCCTGTCGAACCTGATCGGCCCCTGGTTCTCCGCCTCCCTGTCGGCCGGGTCCTTCACCCGCTCGGCGCTGAACCTGCAGGCCGGCGCGCGCTCGCCCCTGGCCGGGGTGTTTTCCGCACTGCTGGTGGCGCTGTTCGCCCTGGTCGGCGCCAGGCTGATCGCGCACATTCCGCTGCCGAGCATGGCCGCGGGCATCCTCCTGATCTGCTGGGGTCTGGTGGATGTTGCCGGGGTGCGCGCGCTGTTCCGGGTCAGTCGCTCGGAGTTCCTGGTGATGCTGCTGACCCTGCTCGCCACCCTGTTGATGGAACTGCAGACGGCGATCTACGCCGGGGTGCTGGCTTCGCTGTTCTTTTATCTCAAGCGCACCTCGCAGCCGCGGGTGAAGTTCTGGCAGGAGGGCGAAGAGGAACTGTTGCGTGTCGAAGGTTCGATCTTTTTCGGTGCCTGCCACTATCTGCAACAGCTCATCCAGCGCAGCAAGGGCGAGCGGGTGATCATCGACGCGCACCACGTCAACTTCATCGACTATGCAGGGGTGGAAATGCTTCACCAGGAAGCACGGCGGCTGCTCGCGCAAGACCGCAGCCTGATCCTGCGCCGCGCCCGGCCCCAGGTGATCGAGGAAATCCAAAAGCTCGAAGGCGCCGAGCTGTGCCCGGTGCAGTTCGAGGATTAGGGTTCCGGGTGCGCTGCGCTTGTACGGTTATGTCATGTGCCATGATCGGCGAATCGTTGGTGCGCGTAGCGCACCCTACGGGTTGCAGTCAGCTGCCGAGTTTGCGCTAGGCAATAACCGGGGCATTTAGCCCGCGTCAAGCCGCGAGCGAGCGGCGCAATTCGGCCAACACCGGCTCGCTGTCCGGGCGCACGCCGCGCCAGAGGAAGAACGCCTCGGCAGCCTGCTCGACCAGCATGCCCAGGCCATCCAGCGTACGGCCTGCGCCCTGTTCGGCGGCCCAGCGGTTGAAGGCGGTTGGCTGTTTGGCGTACATCATGTCGTAGCACAGCGTGTGATGGGGCTTGATCAGGCTCGCCGCCAGCGGCGGCAGTTCGCCGGCCAGGCTGGCCGAGGTGCCGTTGACAATCAGGTCGACCGGCGCATCGATCCAGTCGAAACCACTGGCCACCACCGGCCCCAGGTCGGCGAACTCGCCGGCCAGTTGCTCGGCCTTGGCCACGGTGCGGTTGGCGATCACCAGGGCCGCCGGCTGCTGCGCCAGCAAGGGCTCGAGCACGCCGCGCACGGCCCCGCCGGCGCCCAACAGGAGGATGCGCTTGCCGCGCAGGGCGAAACCGGCGTTGACAGTCAGGTCACGCACCAGCCCGGCGCCGTCGGTGTTGTCACCGAGCAGGCTGCCGTCGTCCAGCTTCTTCAGGGTATTCACCGCGCCGGCGCGTTGGGCGCGAGCGGTCAGGCTGTCGGCCAACTGAAAGGCCTGCTCCTTGAACGGCACGGTGACGTTGGCGCCCTTGCCCTGGGTAAAGAAGTGCCGGGCGAAACCGGCGAAGTCGTCCAGCGGCGCGAGCAGCGCCTCATAGCTCAGCGGCTCGCCGGTCTGCGCGGCGAACAGTCGGTGAATCAGCGGCGACTTGCTGTGCGCAATAGGGTTGCCGAATACGCCGTAACGGTCCATGAAACTCCTCGTGAGATGCGCCGGGTGGGCTGAAGCCCACCCTACCGCCTATTGTGACTCGGCCAGCCAGTCGCGGTCGGTCAGATAATACTCGGTCAGGCGCGCTTCTTCGCTGCCCGGCGCGGCTTTCCAATCGTAGCCCCAGCGCACATGGGGCGGCAGCGACATGAGGATCGACTCGGTGCGCCCACCGGACTGCAGACCGAACAGGGTGCCGCGGTCGTAGACCAGGTTGAACTCGACGTAACGACCACGGCGGAAGGCCTGGAACTCGCGCTCGCGCTCGCCGTAGGGGGTCAGCTTGCGCCGTTGCACGATGGGCAGATAGGCCGCCAGGTAGGCATCGCCGATCGCGCGGATAAAGGCGAAGCTGGTGTCGAAGTCCCACTGGTTCAGGTCATCGAAGAAAAGACCGCCAATGCCGCGTGGCTCGCCGCGGTGCTTGATCTGGAAGTAGTGGTCGCACCATTCCTTGAAGCGCGGGTAGACCTCGGCGCCGAAGGGCGCACAGGCCTCGAAGGCGACCCGGTGCCAGTGCACGCAGTCTTCTTCATTGGCGTAATAGGGGGTCAGGTCGAAGCCGCCACCGAACCACCAGACCGGCTCCTCGCCCGGCTTCTCGGCGCTGAAAAAGCGCACGTTGGCGTGGGAGGTGGGCACATAGGGGTTTTCCGGGTGGATCACCAGCGACACGCCAAGCGCCTCGAAGCCGCGGCCGGCCAGCTCGGGCCGATGGGCACTGGCCGAAGGCGGCAGGCTGTCGCCGAATACATGGGAGAAGTTCACTCCACCTTTTTCGATCAGCGCACCATTCTCGATCACCCGCGTGCGGCCACCGCCGCCGGCCGGGCGCTGCCAGCTATCCTCGAAGAACTCGGCACCACCGTCCTCGATTTGCAGGGCGGAGCAGATACGGTCTTGCAGGTCGAGCAGATAGGCCTTTACGGCCTCAGTACGGTCACTCACGGCGGCACCTTGGCAAGCAGTCAGGCCAGCCGGAGGTTGCCCGGCCGGCGAAATCGGTGGCAAGCATAACATTTGCCCATGCTCCCTCGCAGTTGACGCCGCTCGAGCGACAGGATTGGATAGCAGACCGTTGAAAACGTAGACGAGGCAGCCGAGACAAGGCAAAAACAGGCGAGGAAGCGGAGTTTACGAGCTGTAAATGAGCATTCCGAGCCTGTTTTTAACGCCGTATCGGCAACGTAGGTAGCTTTTCAACGGCCTGCTAGATGCCCCGACGCACCCCGGCCGCCATCATCGACGGCTTGATCGAACCCCCTGCAGCAAGGAGCCTTGTATGGCCAAGCGTATTCAATTCAGCAGCCACGGCGGCCCCGAAGTCCTCGAGTACCGCGACTACCAGCCAGCCGCACCCGGCCCCCACGAGGTCCGCGTGCACAATCAGGCGATCGGCCTGAACTTCATCGACACCTATTTTCGCAGCGGCCTGTATCCGCCACCGGCCCTGCCGTCGAGCCTGGGCAACGAAGGCGCGGGCATCGTCGAGGCAGTCGGTTCGCAGGTCAGCCAGTTCCAGGTCGGCGACCGCGTCGCCTATGCCACCGCCCCGCTGGGCGCCTACAGCGAACTGCACGTGCTGCCGGCCGGCAAGCTGGTCAAACTGCCGGACGCGATCAGCTTCGAGCAGGCCGCGGCGGTGATGCTCAAGGGTCTGACCGTGCAGTACCTGTTGCGCCAGGTGTTTCCGCTGAAGGGTGGCGAAACCATCCTGTTCCATGCCGCCGCCGGTGGCGTCGGCTCCTTCGCCTGCCAGTGGGCCAAGGCGCTGGGAGTGAAGCTGATCGGCACCGTCGGCTCGGCCGAGAAAGCCGCACGGGCCAAAGAGCAGGGCGCCTGGGCGACCATCGACTACAGCCACGAGGACGTAGTCCAGCGCGTGCTGGAGCTGACTGACGGGCATAAGTGCCCGGTGGTGTACGACGGTGTCGGCAAGGACACCTGGGAAATCTCCCTCGACTGCGTCGCCCCGCGCGGCCTGCTGGTCAGTTTCGGCAACGCCTCGGGCGCGGTGACCGGGGTCAACCTGGGCATCCTCGCGCAGAAAGGCTCGTTGTTCGTCACCCGGCCGACGGTGGCCGGCTACGCCGACACCCCCGAGCGCCTGCAGATGATGGCCGACGAACTGTTCGGCATGATCGAAAGCGGTCAGCTTAAGGTCGATATCAGCAACCGCTATGCACTCAAGGACGCCGCCGCCGCGCAAGCCGCCCTGAGCGCCCGGCAGACCACCGGCTCGACCATTCTGCTGCCGTAGAAAGCCGCGGGCAAGGCGCGCCAAGCGGTTGCACAGACACAACCCAATACCTGGCGCGCCGTAACCCACCATGGCCATCTGCGGCGCCTGAACTGGTGGGTTATGCGGCGCCCGCATAGCGCATAACTATCAATTCCGTGGCAATGCGCCGCCAACCCACCCTGCGCAAGCGCATCTCCATCAGGACGGGCGCACCACATCGCCGCTAATCAGGTCGCGGATCAGGCTGGGGTTCTTGCGCCCGCCCAGGGTACCGCCGAGCACCTTGTCCAGTTGCCGCGGGAAGTACTGCTCGACCCGCAGGCGCGAGCGGGCCGCCGGGCGTCCGGCAGGATTGGCCGAGGTCGATACCAGCGGGCCGGTGAGGGCGCAGAGTTCGCGCACCAGCGGATGATCGCTGACGCGCAGGGCGACGCTGCTGTGCTCGCCGGTGATCCACTCGGGCAGGCGCTGCTGATGCGGTACCAGCCAGGTATTGGGTCCCGGCCAGGTGCCGGCCAAGCGCTCTTGCCAGATGTCCGGCAGGTCTTCGAGGAGAAAATCGAACTGGTCAATGCAGTCCGCCACCAGAATCAGGCCCTTGTTCATCGGCCGCTCTTTCAGCGCCAGTAGCCGCTCCACCGCGAGTTCGTTCCACGGGTCACAGCCCAGGCCCCACACCGCCTCGGTCGGGTAGGCGATTATTCCGCCCTGACGCACCACCCGCGCTGCCTGCTGTATCTGCCACCTGCTGACCATCCACTGCACTCCCACCTATGCCTGCCGCGCAGTGTATCCAAGCTAGCGGGCGCGGCCCACCCAGCGTCCACCTTCGCAGGCGATATGGCCGTCCAGCTCCAGCTCGGTGAGCGCCGCCAGCACCTGCGACAACGGCCATCCGCTGACCGCCGCCAGGGCTTCACTGCTGTGCGGCGCCGCATGCAGCAGATCGAGCAGCGGGTGCTCGAAGCCTTGCGCCGGACTCGCCTCGCTCGCCAACGGCGGTTGCAGCTGCCAGCCGCGCAGCGCTTCGAGAATATGCGCAATGCTTTCCACCAGCACGGCGCCATCGCGGATCAACTGATGACAACCGCGCGCGCCCGGATGATGGATCGAACCGGGAATGGCGTAGACCTCGCGACCTTGCTCGGCCGCCAGCCGCGCAGTGATCAGCGAGCCGCTGGACGGGCTGGCCTCGACCACCAGCACGCCGAGGGACAGGCCACTGATGATGCGGTTGCGCCGGGGGAAATTGCTCGCATGGGGCGGACAATCCAGCGGCAACTCGGACACCAGCGCGCCGCCGTGCTCGACGATATCCGCGGCCAATTGCCGGTGCCGAGCCGGATACAGGCACTGCAAGCCGGTGCCGAGTACCGCGATGGTTTTGCCCGCCACATCCAGTGCGCCTTGATGGGCGGCGCCGTCGATGCCCAGCGCCAGGCCGCTGGTGATGACGAAGCCACCGGCAGCCAGGCTGCGGGCGAAGCTGTGCGCGGTATCCAGCCCGGGGCGTGAGGCGCGACGGCTGCCGACCATGGCCAGTTGCGGCAGCTCGAGCAACGCCGGATCGCCGGCCACGTAGAGCAAGGGCGGCGCATCGCCGAGTTCGGCGAGCAGCCCCGGGTAAGTGGGGTCGTCCCACATCAACAGATGATGCCGCTCGGCCTCCAGCCAGGCCAGGGCGGCAGCGGCGCGCTCACGCACCTCGCTGCTGCGCCGCGGTTCGGCGCAGGCGGCCGGCAAGCCCAGCGAACGCCAGGCGCTGGCTGGGGCGCTGAGGGCCGCGGAGGCGCTGTCGAAGGCGCTGAGCAATTTGCGAAAACGCCGCGGCCCAAGCTCCGGCAGGCTGTGCAGGCGCAGGCGGGCTTCGAGTTCGGCAGGGGAAATGCTGTGACTGGGGCATTGCGCCATGGCGATCATCCTTGATCGGTCGCGCCCGCAAACCTCAAGGGGCCGCGGGACGGCAGGTAGCCGTGCAGCAGAAACCCCAGTCGCGCAAGCGCGCGGCTGGGGTCGGGGGCGTTACGGGTTACGCACCTTGTCCATCACGGCGAGCTGACGGTTCGCGCCGAGGATCAGGCCATAGCTGAGCTTGTCGTAGGTGCGGAACACCATCAGCAGACCGGCCCGCTCATCGGGGATCTTCACCGATTCGCCGGTGACCCGGTCGCGCACGGTTTCGCCGGTCTTGTACACCGCCAGCACGTTGCCCTCGGCCAGGCCATCACGCGCGCCCTTGTTCAGGGTGACCACGTCGAACTGGCCGATCTGGGTCACGCCACGCGGGACGTCGAGGATCAACCCGTTGATTTCGCTGCTCGGCTCGCTGGGCATGAAGGTCGAATTGATCGCCCGCTCTTCGGTGGCGAACAGACGATCGCCAAGGCGCACTTCCTGGGTCGTGCGGGTCAGGTTCATGGTGCCGATATCGCCTTCCTCGGCAACGATCTCACCGCCGCCGATGTCATCGGCGTTGATCCCGAGAAACTCCTGGGTATCGGGGTCTACGTAGGTTTTGCCCTGACGGAAGATGCCGTATACCGGTGCGGCTTCGTCGAAGGCCCCGCGGGCATAGACCCGATCGCCGGCACCACTGACCACACGCTCGGCGTCGCCGGCGACTATATAGGGCGCACCCTGGAATTCTTCCGGGGTATCGACGATACGGTTGCTCAGCAGAAAGCTGTTGATCGCCCCCAGCGGAATGGTCGGAATGGCTTCGGCCATCGGCGTGCTGCGGATCTGCGGCGACAACTTGATGGTGCCGCGCGATTCGCCGCGATCGAGCATCAGGCGCGGTTGGCCGTCGATGTAGACCAGGCTGAGCAGGTCGCCGGGATAGATCAGATGTGGGTTTGCCACCTGTGGGTTGGCGTGCCAGATTTCCGGCCATTTCCACGGTTGGCTGAGAAACCGCCCGGAAATATCCCAGAGAGTATCGCCCTTGACCACGGTATAACGGTCTGGGTGACCGTCCTTGAGTTGCACTTCGGCCTGGGCCAAGCCGCCTGCGGCGAGCAGAAGCAGGGCGAGTAGTGATTTCCTCATGCGGTGAATCCCTTTATTATGTGCCTTCACGTGGAGCGCCCTAGCGCCGCGAATAAACCCAGTAGTACTGCGGCGTGAAGCCGTTTTTCAATGCTGCTCATCATCTTAGCAGCGGATTTTGACTTTATTCCACAAGTGCATCACAAACGCATATGGCGATTTTAAACATCCTCGAATTTCCCGATCCGCGCCTGCGCACCATCGCCAAGCCGGTGGACGTGGTCGACGACGCCTTGCGTCAGTTGATCGACGACATGTTCGAAACCATGTACGAAGCCCCCGGCATCGGCCTGGCCGCGACCCAGGTCAACGTACACAAGCGCCTGGTGGTAATGGATCTGTCGGAAGACAGAAGCGAACCACGGGTGTTCATCAACCCCGAATTCGAGATTCTCACCGACGAGGTGGACCAATATCAGGAGGGTTGCCTCTCGGTGCCGGGCTTCTACGAAAATGTCGACCGCCCGCAGAAGGTCAGGATCAAGGCGCTGGACCGCGATGGCCAGCCCTATGAGCTGATCGCCGAAGGCCTGCTTGCGGTGTGCATCCAGCACGAGTGCGACCACCTCAACGGCAAGCTGTTCGTCGATTACCTGTCCAACCTCAAACGCGACCGCATCAAGAAGAAACTGGAAAAGCAACATCGCCAGCAGGCTTGAGCCACACCTTGTATAGAAGGCTTGCCACGGCAAGCCTTTTTCTTTTCCGTAGTGATTAGCGAGAATCCATGTCCGAGTCTTTGCGCATCGTCTTCGCCGGCACCCCGGAGTTCGCCGCCGAACACCTCAAGGCCCTGCTCGATAGCCCTCACCAGATCGTTGCGGTGTATAGCCAGCCGGATCGCCCGGCCGGCCGCGGGCAGAAGCTCACCGCCAGCCCGGTCAAGCAACTGGCCGTGCAGCAGCAGATAGCGGTCCTGCAGCCGCAGACCCTGCGCGATCCGGCCGCCCAGGCCGAGCTGGCCGCGCTCAAACCCGATCTGCTGGTGGTGGTGGCCTACGGCCTGATCCTGCCGCAGGCGGTGCTGGATATCCCGCGCCTGGGTTGCCTCAACAGTCACGCCTCGTTGCTGCCGCGCTGGCGCGGCGCCGCGCCGATCCAGCGCGCCATCGAGGCCGGCGACAGCGAGTCAGGGGTTACCGTGATGCAGATGGAAGCCGGCCTGGACACCGGGCCGATGCTGCTGAAGGTGCGCACGCCGATCGCAGCCGACGACACTGGCGGCAGCCTGCACGACCGTCTGGCCCTTCTCGGCCCGCAGGCGGTGCTCCAGGCCATCGCCGGCCTGGCCGCCGGTACGCTGCAAGGCGAAGTGCAGGACGACAGCCTGGCAACCTACGCGCACAAATTGAACAAGGATGAGGCGCGTCTGGACTGGACACGCCCGGCCGTGGAGCTGGAGCGGCTGATCCGCGCCTTCAACCCCTGGCCGATCTGCCACAGCACGCTGAATGGCGAAGCGCTCAAGGTGCACGCCGCCGAGTTGGGCGAGGGCAGCGGTGCTCCCGGCACCATCCTGGCGGCCGATAAACAGGGCCTGACGGTGGCCTGCGGCCAAGGCGCACTGCGCCTAACCCGCCTGCAACTGCCCGGCGGCAAGGCGCTGAATTTCAGTGACCTGTATAACAGCCGCCGCGAGCAGTTCGCCGTCGGCCTGGTGCTCGGTCTATGAACCCGCGCCTGGCTGCCGCCCGCGCCCTGGCTGTGGTGCTCAATGGCAAGGCCTCGCTGGGCAGCAGCCTGCCGCCGCTGCTGGACAGGGTCGAGCAGCGCGACCGCGGCCTGGCCCAGGATCTGGCCTTCGGCACCGCACGCTGGCAGCCGCGCCTGGCGCTGATCGCCGACAAACTGCTGCAAAAACCCTTCAAGGCGGCCGACCGTGACGTCGAGGCGCTGCTGCTGATCGGCCTGTACCAGCTGTTCTACACCCGTATTCCGGCCCACGCCGCCATCGGCGAGACGGTGGCCTGTGTCGACAAGTTGAAGAAGCCTTCGCTCAAGGGCCTGCTCAATGCCGTGCTGCGCAACGCCCAGCGCGACAGCGAAAGCATTATTGCCAGCCTGGACCGCGATCCGGTGCTGCACAGCGCCCATCCGCGCTGGCTGCAGAAAGCCCTGAAAGCCCAGTGGCCCGAGCATTGGCAGGCCATCTGCGCGGCCAACAATGCCCATCCGCCGCTGATCTTGCGGGTCAATCGGCGCCTCGGCAGCCGCGATGACTACCTGGCCGAGCTGCGTCTGAGTGGATTCGCAAGCGAACCCTGCACGTTCAGCCGCGACGGCATCCGCTTGCTCCAGGCGTGCGACGTCACCAGCTTGCCGGGCTTCGCCGCAGGCCGGGTCAGCGTACAGGACGAAGCCGCGCAACTGGCCGCCGACCTGCTCGAGCTGGCGCCCGGGCAACGGGTGCTGGATGCCTGCTGCGCACCGGGCGGCAAGACCTGTCACCTGCTCGAAGCCGAACCCGCACTGGCCGGCGTGGTGGCGGTGGACCTGGAAGAAAAGCGCCTGGTGCGGGTGCGTGAAAACCTCAAGCGCCTCAACCTCGACGCCGAACTGATCGCCGCCGATGGACGTGATACCGCGGCCTGGTGGGACGGCACGCCGTTCCAGCGGATTCTGCTCGACGCGCCGTGCTCGGCCACCGGGGTGATTCGCCGCCATCCGGATATAAAACTGACCCGTCAGCCCGCGGATATTCCCGCGTTGGCCCAGTTGCAGGGCGAGTTGCTGGATGCCCTGTGGCCGACCCTGGAAGTCGGCGGCATCCTGCTGTACGCCACCTGCTCGGTGCTGCCAACGGAAAACAGCGACAACATCGCCGCCTTTCTCGCCCGCACGCCAAGCGCACGCGAGCTGCAGATAAGCGCCGACTTCGGTCTGCAGCCAGCCCATGGCCGCCAGCTCCTGCCACAAATCGACGGCCACGATGGTTTCTACTATGCCAAGCTGAGCAAGATCACCACATGCTGAACAGATTCGTCGGGTGGACCGGGCCGCGCAGGCTCGCATCCACCGCAACGTCCGTATAACTGGAGTTGGTGGTCGCGAGCTGAACGCAGCCCAGCCCACCCAACAGGAGCGATCGCTTGAAAATCATCATTCTCGGCGCCGGTCAGGTCGGTGGAACCCTGGCGGAGCACCTGGCCAGCGAGGCCAACGACATCACCGTGGTCGACACCGACGGCGATCGCCTGCGCGACCTCGGCGACCGCCTGGATATCCGCACCGTGCAGGGTCGTGGCTCCTTCCCTACGGTACTGCGCCAGGCCGGCGCGGACGATGCCGACATGCTGATCGCGGTAACCAACAGCGATGAAGTCAACATGATCGCCTGCCAGGTCGCCTACAGCCTGTTCCACACCCCGACCAAGATCGCCCGGGTGCGCGAGGCCGCCTACCTGACCCGCTCCGGCCTGTTCTGCAACGAGTCGATCCCGGTGGATGTGCTGATCAGCCCGGAACAGGTGGTGACCAACTACATCAAGCGCCTGATCGAATACCCTGGCGCCCTGCAGGTGATCGACTTCGCCGAGGGCAAGGCCCAGCTGGTGGCCGTGCGCGCCTACTACGGCGGCCCGCTGGTCGGCCAGCAACTGCGCCAGCTGCGCGAGCACATGCCCAATGTCGACACCCGGGTGGCAGCGATCTTCCGTCGCAACCGGCCAATCATTCCCCAGGGCGATACCGTGATCGAGGCCGACGACGAGGTGTTCTTCATCGCCGCCAAGGGCCACATTCGTGCGGTGATGAGCGAGATGCGTCGTCTCGAAGTCAGCTACAAGAAGGTAGTGATCGCCGGCGGCGGGCATATCGGCGAGCGCCTGGCCGAGGCCATCGAGAGCCGCTACCAGGTGAAGATCATCGAGATGAACCCGGCACGCTGCCGCTATCTCTCGGAAAACCTCGACAGCACCGTGGTCCTGCAAGGCAGCGCCTCGGACAAGAACCTGCTGGTCGAGGAGAACATCAGCGACGCCGACATCTTCCTCGCCCTGACCAACGATGATGAGGCCAATATCATGTCGTCCTTGCTGGCCAAGCGTCTCGGTGCGCGCAAGGTGATGACCCTGATCAACAACCCGGCCTATGTCGACCTGGTCCAGGGCGGCGAAATCGACATCGCCATCAGCCCGCAGCTGGCCACCATTGGCACCCTGCTGACCCACGTGCGCCGTGGCGATATCGTCAGCGTGCACTCCTTGCGCCGCGGTGCCGCCGAAGCCATCGAGGCCATCGCCCACGGCGACGCCAAGTCGAGCAAAGTGGTCGGCCGCGCCATCAAGGACATCCCGCTGCCGCCGGGCACCACCATCGGCGCAATCATCCGCGCCGAGGAAGTGCTGATCGCCCACGACGCCACCGTGATCGAATCCGGCGACCATGTGATCCTGTTCCTGGTGGACAAGAAATACATCCGCGATGCCGAACGCCTGTTCCAGGTTGGCCTGACGTTTTTCTGAGCCCAGGAGCGGGCCATGCCCGCGAAGCTCTTGTGTTGCCCGGCTCGCGGGTATGGAACTAGGCGTTCCCCTCGCTCCTACTCGGAGGTTTTATGCTCGAATCCCTGGAAAAAATGCTGGCCAAGGGCGTGGACAACGCCCTGCTGCGCTTCGGCCTGGGCAAGGGCTACCTGGATGCAGGCGAACCGGCGCGCGCCGCCGAACACCTGCAGCGCTGCGTCGCGTTCGACCCCACGTATTCGGCCGCCTGGAAGCTGCTGGGCAGGGCGCTGCTGGCCGCCGAGCAACCGCTGGCGGCCCGCCAGGCCTGGAAACAGGGCCTGCAAGCCGCGCGCGGTCATGGCGACAAGCAGGCGGAAAAGGAAATGACGGTATTTCTGCGCAAGCTGGATAAACACCAGCAGCAACCCGAGTAGCTCACGAGCAGTCGATCGCCCGGCTGGCTGCGCCGCCGCCGTCAACCTCGGGAAGATAGCGCCGCGCGCTTGGGCACAGCCCGGGCGATGGCGTTGAGCAGCATGCCGTAGAGCGGCACGAAGAGCAGCAGGCTGACCGCCAGCTTGATCGCGTAGTCCACGCTGGCGATCTCGACCCAGTGCTCGGCCATGAACGGGTCGCTGCTGTGCCAGAAGGCGATGGAGAAGAAGACGAAGGTATCCAGCAGGTTGCCCAGCACCGTCGAGGCGGCCGGGGCCACCCACCATTGCCGCAGGTTGCGCAAACGGTCGAATACCTGGATATCCAGCAGCTGGCCGAGGACATAGGCGAGGAAGCTGGCCAGGGCGATACGGGCGACGAATACGTTGAACTCCTGCAACGCGCTAACGCCGGCAAAACTGCCGTTCTGGAACAGCACGGACACCCCATAAGAGGCGGCCAGCGCGGGCAGCATGACCCGCGCGATCACCTGGCGGGCGGGCGTCTTGCCGAGCAGGCGCACGGTGAGGTCGGTGGCCAGGAAGATGAACGGAAAGCTGAACGCACCCCAGGTGGTCTGCCAACCGAACAAGGTCATGGGCAGTTGCACCAGGTAGTTGCTGGCGATGATGATCAGCATGTGAAAGGCGATCAGGCCGGCCAGAGCCGGGCGCCAGATCGTCGCAGAGACGGAGGGCATGGCATGTCCTTTTTGAATGAGATGGGGTTAGGGAACCCATTGCCGCGGCGGGAAACTATCAACCGCGCGGCATTCTAGCGTTTTCTTGACCGCCAGGATAAGTTTTTATGTGCACAGCAGACGATTGGTCAGCGCTCGATGAAGCGCAGGCCGATACCTTCGGCATCCACCCGCATCACCTCCATGTGCAGCACCGGCGCCTCGATCGGCAGGTCCTGCACCTGACCCGTGACTATCGTGCCCTGGGGCAGGGCCAGCAGATCCGGGTGTTTGACATAGACACCACCATCGGACAGGTCGCGGGTCTGCGCCACCACTTCCCCAAAACTCGGGTGACAGATCTTGATCCGGCACTTCATCGAGGTACGTGGATGCTGGCGCTGACTGGGCATAGTGGTGACCGTCCTGAGCAGGTGAGGTGCGATTAATAGCGCAAAATCCTGGAAAAACCGAGCAGCAATGGGAAAAAAGACGCCGAGTGGACGCCTCGACTCAATACCACTTCGGCTCGCCTGGCGGGCGCTTCTTGAAGCGTTTCATGCTCCACATGTACTGGCTCGGGTAGGCCCGCACGTATTTCTCGATGACCCCGCTCATGGCCGCCACTGCGGTCTCCACGTCGTCGCCGTACATCTCTGCCGGGGCGGCCTCGAGGATCACCTTGAAGCCGGAGCCATCGGCCAGGCGCAGGGCATGCAGGAACACCCCGCGGGCCTTGCCGCCGACCAGCATGCCGGCCACGAACTTGCTGGTCAGCGCCTGGGTCGCCAGGAAGGGCACGAACACGCCCGCCGACAGACTGGGCTCGGGGTCGGCGGGAATGCCCACGGCACCGCCTTTGCGCACTTCCTTGATGATGCTGATGATGCCTTCACGGGTCGAGGGCGCCACCCGGTTGCCCAACTGCACCCGCTGCTGGCGCAACAGCTCGTCGACCGCCTTGAGCTTGGGCGGTCGGTAGAAAATGATTGGTTTGCACTGGGCGCAGTAGAAGTGATTGAGCACTTCCCAGTTGCCCAGGTGACTGGTAATGCCGACCACGCCCTTGCCACTGGCCAAGGCCTCCTCGAGGACTTCCAGGCCCTCGACCTCACGGACCAGGCCGATGGACTTCTGTGCCGGCCAGATCCAGGCGCAGGCGCTTTCGGTGAGGGTCTTGCCGATGTCCTTGAGGCTCTGACCGACCAGGCGCTCACGCTCGGCCTCGTCCAGCTCGGGGAAACACTTGGCCAGATTGATCCGCACCACCGTGCGCGAGCTATTCGGCAGCTTCCACATCAACCAGCCGATGGCCGCGCCCAAGCTTTGCACCGCGCGCCAGGGCAGCAGGGCGAACAGGCGCAGGAAACCCACCACCAAGGCACCTTTGAGCTTTTCCACAGACAACTCCCCAAGGGCAAAAGGTGCCTAGTGTAACCAAGAGTGGCCGGGGCCGAGCAATGCCAAGGACGTAGGGCGAGTGCAACCCGCCAGTCACGCGGATGATCCAGGCGGGTTGCACCCGCCCTTGTATCTCGACTATTGCCTCCCAAAGAGGCGATAGTTCCCGACAGATCATCGGGGGAGGGCCAGGAAGACGTACCCACCCTCAGGCCTCGAGCCTGTCTCGTAGATAGTGCTCCGGCCCTCCACACTCACTCGCAAAGTTCGAACGGTATCTAGGGCCTACCTCGGGTAAGAGCTCGCATTCACAAGGTTGGACAGGGTGCAGTGATGATCGTCATAAATCGATAAAGGAGAGCTTATGTCCAGTATCGTTGGCATCGATATCGCCAAGCACAGCTTCGATATCGCCACCCTGCAAGCCAATGGCAAATACCGCACCAAGAGCAAGCTGGCCAATGAGGCGACGGGGTTTCAGACGCTCCAGCAGTGGCTGGCCAAATACGCCGAGCCGAGCGCCTGGATCGTGATGGAAGCCACCGGGGTCTACCACGAGGCCTTGGCGGAGTACCTGCATCAACTGGTGTTACCGCGTGTGCGTCATGAATCCTGCGCAGATCGCCCGCTACGCCCAGAGCCAGTTACAGCGGGTCAAGACGGATCGAGTCGACGCCAAGTTGATTGCTGACTATGGCCAACGGCACCTGGACAAGCTGCGTGCCTGGCAACCCGAACCGCTGGCCGTGCGGCGGTTGCGAGCGCTGGTGCGTCGGCTGGAAGACCTCAAGGAGATCGAGCAGATGGAGCTCAATCGCCTGGAGGTTTCGCACGCCAGTGTTCAGGACTCTATCCGCTCAGTGTTGCAGCATGTCCAACAGCAGATTGCCGATACCCTGAAAGCGATCCAGGATCACATCGACAGCGACCCGGACTTGCGCGGCAAGCGCGATCTACTGGTCAGCATCGACGGTATCGGCGACAAGACGGCGGCCTTGCTACTGGCCGAGTTGGGCGATCCCTTGAAGTTCAAGAGTGCTCGGGCGATCGCCGCGTTTGCTGGGCTGAATCCGAAGCTGCAGGACTCCGGCAAACACAAAGGCCATGTGTCTATCTCTCGCATGGGCTCCGGCCGTCTGCGCTCCGGGATGTACATGCCTACGGTCGCGGCGATGATTCACAATGCGGCGATCAAAGCCCTGAAGGAGCGCCTGCAAGCCCGCGGAAAGGCCGGCAAGCAGATCGTCTGTGCGGCAATGCGCAAACTGCTCCACATCGCCTATGGGGTACTCAAATCAGGCGAGCCATTTGATGTCAAAAAGGCCCTTGCCCGATGAGGGGCAAGACGGTATCTACGGGGTCGCACCATCCCCGCTAGGCACGGCACAGCACGGCATAGCGGTCACAATCGGTGGTGTGGTCCATGACCATGCCCGTGGCCTGCATATAGGCGTAGCAGATGGTCGGGCCGACGAAGGTGAAACCGGCCTTCTTCAGGGCGCGGCTCATGGCCTCGGCCTCGGCGGTGACGGCCGGCACCTGGCTGCGCTCGCTGAAATGATTGATCCTGGGCGCGCCACCGACGAACGACCAGAGCAGCGTCAGCGGATCCTCCAGCCTCAGCCAGGCCTGGGCGTTCTGCCGCGCAGCCTTGAGCTTCAGGCGGTTGCGGATGATCCCGGCGTCCTGCATCAGGCTTTCCAGGTATTCATCGCTCATCACAGCCAAGCGCTGGGGGTCGAAGCCGAACAGCACCTCGCGGTAGCGTTCGCGCTTCTTCAGCACGGTTATCCAGGACAAGCCGGCCTGGAAGCCCTCCAGCAGCAGTAATTCGAACAGCGCCTGGGGATCGCGCTGCGGCACGCCCCATTCCTGATCGTGATAGGCCTGGTAGAGCGGGTCATCGGTACACCAGAAGCAGCGGGGCATAGGGCCTTCCTGGGCGGTGGAGGCCGCGTGGATTGGGGTATACTCCCGCCCTTTCTGTCGCAGCCCCAACAGGTGAATTTTCCGTGAGCCAGACTACGCCTGCCGTGCGCACCTTCCAAGACTTGATCCTCGTCCTGCAGCAATACTGGGCCGAGCAAGGTTGTGTGGTGATGCAGCCTTACGATATGGAAGTGGGCGCCGGCACCTTCCACACTGCCACTTTCCTGCGCGCCATCGGCCCGGAGACCTGGAACGCCGCCTACGTGCAGCCCTCCCGTCGCCCCACCGACGGCCGCTACGGCGAGAACCCCAACCGCCTGCAGCATTACTACCAGTTCCAGGTGGTGCTCAAACCCAATCCGGAAAACTTCCAGGAGCTGTACCTCGGATCGCTGCAGGCCATCGGTATCGATCCGCTGGTGCACGACATCCGCTTCGTCGAGGACAACTGGGAATCGCCGACCCTCGGCGCCTGGGGTCTGGGCTGGGAAATCTGGCTGAACGGCATGGAAGTCACCCAGTTCACCTACTTCCAGCAGGTCGGCGGCATCGAGTGCTACCCGGTGACCGGCGAGATCACCTACGGTCTCGAGCGCCTGGCCATGTACATTCAAGGCGTCGACTCGGTCTATGACCTGGTGTGGACCGACGGCCAGTTCGGCACCGTCACCTATGGCGATGTGTTCCACCAGAACGAAGTGGAACAGTCGACCTACAACTTCGAGCACGCCAACGTCGACAAGCTGTTCGAGCTGTTCGATTTCTACGAGAGCGAAGCCAATCGCCTGATCGAGCTGGAACTGCCGCTGCCGACCTACGAGATGGTGCTCAAGGCCTCGCACACCTTCAACCTGCTGGACGCCCGTCGGGCCATTTCGGTGACTGCTCGCCAGCAATACATCCTGCGCGTACGCGCCCTGGCCCGCGCGGTGGCGCAGAGCTACCTGCAGGCGCGGCGCAAACTCGGCTTCCCGCTCGCCGCCCCCGACCTGCGTGATGAAGTATTGGCAAAGCTGGAGGCAGCAGAATGAGTGCGCACGACTTTCTGGTTGAACTGGGCACCGAAGAGCTGCCGCCGAAATCCCTGAACACCCTGGGCCAAGCCTTCCTCGCCGGCATCGAAAAAGGCCTCAAAGCCGCTGGCCTGAGCTATGGCAAGGTGCGCTACTACGCCGCGCCGCGGCGTCTGGCGGTACTGGTCGAGCAACTTGAAGAGCAACAGGCCGATCGCACCCAGAACCTCGATGGACCGCCGCTGCAGGCGGCCTTCGACAAGGACGGTAACCCGACCCAGGCCGCCCTGGGCTTCGCCAAGAAGTGTGGCGTCGACCTGGCCGAGATCGACCAGAGCGGCCCCAAGCTGAGATTCAGCCAGCGCATTCCCGGCCAGGCCGCCGCCAGTCTGCTGCCCGGCATCGTCGAGACCTCGTTGAACGAGCTGCCGATCCCCAAGCGCATGCGCTGGGGCGCGCGCAAGACCGAATTCGTCCGTCCGAGCCAGTGGCTGGTGATGCTGTTCGGCGATGCGGTGATCGACTGTGAAATCCTCGCCCAGACATCCGGGCGGGTCTCCCGTGGTCATCGCTTCCACGCCAATCAGGAAGTGCGCATCTCCACGCCGGCCAACTACGCCGAAGACCTGCGCAGCGCCTATGTGATCGCCGATTTCGCCGAGCGTCGCGCGCAGATCGCCGCGCGCATCGAGCAACTGGCCAGCGAACAACAGGGCACGGCCATAGTGCCGCCAGCCCTGCTCGATGAAGTCAGTGCCCTGGTTGAATGGCCGGTGCCGCTGGTCTGCTCGTTCGAGGAGCGCTTCCTCGAGGTCCCCCAGGAAGCGCTGATCATCACCATGCAGGACAACCAGAAGTACTTCTGCCTGCTCGATGCCAACGGCAAGCTGCTGCCGCGCTTTATCACCGTGGCCAACATCGAAAGCAAGGATGCGCAGCAGATCATTTCCGGCAACGAGAAGGTGGTGCGTCCGCGTCTGACCGACGCCGAGTTCTTCTTCAAGCAGGACCAGAAGCACAAGCTCGAGACCTTCAATCAGCGCCTGGCCAACGTGGTGTTCCAGGCCCAGCTCGGCTCGGTCTTCGATAAGGCCAAGCGGGTGTCGGAGCTGGCCGGTTTCATCGCCCAGCGCATCGGCGGCGACGCTACTCGCGCCGCGCGCGCCGGCCTGCTGTGCAAGTGCGACCTGGCCAGCGAGATGGTCGGCGAGTTCCCGGAAATGCAGGGCATCGCCGGTTACTACTACGCCAAGCATGACGGCGAAGCGGAAGACGTCGCCCTGGCGCTGAACGAGCACTACATGCCGCGCGGTGCCGGCGCCGAACTGCCGAGCACCCTGACCGGCGCCGCGGTGGCCCTGGCCGACAAGCTCGACACCCTGGTCGGCATCTTCGGCATCGGCATGCTGCCCACCGGCAGCAAGGACCCCTATGCCCTGCGTCGCGCGGCCCTCGGTGTGCTGCGCATCCTGATCGAGAAACAGCTGGATCTGGATCTGATGGCGACCGTCGCCTTCGCCATCGAACAGTTCGACGGCAAGGTCAAAGCCGGCGATCTGGCGTCCCAGGTGCAGGACTTCATCTTCGACCGCCTGCGCGCGCGTTATGAAGACGAAGGCGTCGATGTCGCCGTCTATCAGGCCGTGCGGGCGGTCAATCCGGTCTCGCCGCTGGACTTCGACCAGCGCGTGCAGGCCGTGCAGGCCTTCCGCACCTTGCCTGAAGCGGCGGCCCTGGCCGCCGCCAACAAGCGCGTGTCGAATCTGCTGGGCAAGGCCGAGGGTCAGGTCGCCGCGAGCATCCAGGCCCACCACTTCGATACGCCGAGCGAGTTCACCCTCAACGCCGCCATCCAGCAGGCCGAACAGACCGTCCAGCCTCTGGCCGCGGCGCGGCAGTACAGCGCCGCCCTGGCGCAACTGGCCAGCCTGCGCGAACCGGTGGACGCCTTCTTCGAGTCGGTGCTGGTCAACGCCGAAAACCCGGCGGTGCGGGCTAACCGCTACGCCCTGCTGGCCAAGCTGCGTGGCCTGTTCCTCGGCGTGGCCGATATCTCGGTGCTGGGCTGAGACTTGCCTGATCGTAGGATGGGGCGGGCCGCGCAGGTTGAGCTCGGCGCTACCCATCATCACCCTTCGCCGGGTGGCGGCCAACACCGCCACCCGGCCATGGACATCCCATGAAACTGCTGATTCTCGACCGCGACGGCGTGATCAATTACGACTCCGACGCCTATATCAAAAACCTCGACGAGTGGATTCCGCTGCCCGGTGCCGTCGAAGCCATCGCCCGCTTGTCCAGGGCCGGCTGGACGGTCGCGGTGGCCACCAACCAGTCCGGCCTGGCCCGTGGCTACTACGATCAGGCGGCGCTCGACGCGATGCACGCGCGCCTGCGCCAACTGGTCGCCGAACAGGGCGGAGAACTGGGGCTGATCGTGCATTGTCCGCATGGCCCGGACGACGGTTGCGACTGCCGCAAGCCAAAGCCCGGTATGCTCCGGCAGATCGCCGCGCACTACAACGTCAGCCTGGACGGGGTGTGGTTCGTCGGTGACAGCAGCCGTGACCTCAAAGCCGCACTGGCCGTCGGTTGTCAGCCGGTACTGGTCAAGACCGGCAAGGGCCTGCTGACCCTAGCCCAGCCATTGCCTGCAGGCACCCTGGTATTCGATGATCTGGCGGCGGTCGCCAGCCAACTTATCCACTGAATGAAGCGGGCTCAGCCTGCTGACGGTAAACGCTCCCATGTCGACAATGCAGACCATCAGAACCTTCCTTTTCTACCTGTTGCTGTCTGTCAGCGCGTGCTTCTGGTGCATCCTCAGCGTATTCGTCGCGCCCTTCCTGCCGTTTCGGGCGCGCTACCGTTTCGTCAATCAGACCTGGTGCCGCTGCGCCGTCTGGCTGGCCAAGGTGGTGCTGGGCATCCGCTATGAAGTCAAAGGCCTGGAGAACATTCCGCAACGGCCGTGCGTGATCCTCGCCAAACACCAGAGCACCTGGGAGACCTTCTTCCTCTCGGCGCTGTTCGAGCCGCTGAGCCAGGTGATCAAGCGCGAACTGCTCTATGTGCCGTTCTTCGGCTGGGCCATGGCCATGCTCAAACCCATCGCCATCGACCGCAGCAACCCCAAAGCCGCGCTCAAGCAGCTGGCCAAGCAGGGCCACGAGCGCCTGGAGCAGGGCGCCTGGGTACTGATCTTCCCGGAAGGCACGCGGATCGCCACCGGCCAGATCGGCAAATTCTCCCGTGGCGGCGCCTCCCTGGCGGTCAACGCCAACCTGCCGGTATTGCCCATCGCCCACAACGCCGGCGAGTTCTGGCCGAAGGAAGGCTGGGGCAAGACCCCCGGCACCATTCAGGTGGTGATAGGCCCGGCCATGCAGGCCGAAGGTACAGGCCCGCGGGCAATTGCCGAGTTGAACGAGCGCGCCTTCGCCTGGATCAGCCAGGCACAGCGCGATATCGGCGCCCTGGCCGCTGAAGACGCTGCCTGCGATGTCAGCCAAAGCATCTAGAACACCGGCGGGCTCGGAACAACCCCCCAGAGCGGTGGTGAGATAACGCTCACCTGCTGTGCAACCTCCAGACAGCGCCGCTGTGTTGGGCAACGGCGTTGGGTATTTTCACAATCTCTGAACCGACAGGCTTCTGGAAAAATTGTGGATAAGCTGTGCGTGAAATAGCATTAAAACGCCACTTAACAATGTAATTAATTGATTATTATCAATTTTATTACGCTCATGGAAGACTCGCTGGCGGGGTATAAGTTTTTCCCGCGGGCCATCATCTTTACCAATCCGGCACTGGCGCACAGTCTTCACAGACAGCTGGGCGGGCAAAACGGCTAAGCTGATTCGACAGGTCACTGCATTGAAAGGGAATTCAAACTCATGCTCTCCATCTATCAGCTCAAGCCCGCTTTTCAGAACCTGCTGCGCCCTGGCGTAAAGCACCTCTACGACAGAGGCGTGACCGCCAATCAGGTCACCCTGTTCGCCGCCGTGGTTTCCGTTCTGCTCGGCATCCTGCTGATGGCCTTGCCTCAGCACACCTGGCTGTTCGCCCTGATTCCCCTGTGGATGCTGTTGCGCATGGCGCTGAATGCCGTGGACGGCATGCTCGCCCGCGAGTTCGGCCAACAGTCGCGGCTCGGCGCCTACCTCAATGAACTCTGCGACCTGATCGCCGACAGCGCCCTGTTTCTACCCTTCGCCTTGCTCCCCGGCGTCTCACCGCTGCTGCTGGTGCTAGTCGTGCTGCTGGCCCTGATCAGCGAATACGCCGGCGTACTCGGGCCCATGGTCGGTGCCTCGCGCCGCTACGACGGGCCCATGGGCAAGAGCGACCGGGCCTTCTGCTTTGGCGTACTGGGGGCCGGCGTGGCCTGCGGGTTGCTGTCCGCAGCCTGGCTAAATGGCCTGCTCGCGGTGATTCTCGCCCTGTTGCTCTACACCCTCTATAACCGCGTACGCCAAGGCCTGGCCGAAGCGGCGCAGCCAACTGATTCGGAATAAGGATGTCTCGATGCGCGAAGCCCAGGAATTCAGCTTTACCACCCACGACGGCGTAGAGCTGTTCTACCGCCACTGGCCGGCCAGCAACACTGACGGCACCGCGGCAAAACGCGCGGTGGTGATGTTCCACCGCGGCCACGAACACGGCGGGCGCATGGCCCACCTGGTCGACGAACTGGACATGGCGGATTTCGACTTCTTCGCCTGGGACGCTCGCGGCCATGGCCGGTCGCCGGGCGAACGCGGTGACAGCCCGAGCTTCGCCACCAGCGCGCGGGATGTGCAGACCTTTATCGACCACATCGGCGGCCGGCATGGGCTGGCCGAGGAAGATCTCGCCGTATTGGCACAGAGCGTTGGCGCGGTGGTGGTCTCGGCCTGGGCCCATGACTATGCGCCGAAGATCCGCGCCCTGGTGCTCGCCTCGCCAGCATTCAAGGTCAAGCTCTACGTACCCTTTGCCCGGCCCGGATTGCAGCTGATGCGCGCCTGGCGCGGTAATTTCTTCGTCAACAGCTACGTCAAAGCCAAGTACCTCAGCCATGACCCGGAGCGGATTGCCTCCTTTAATAGCGACCCGCTGATCGCACGGGCGATTTCGGTAAATATGCTGCTCGGCCTGTACGATGCCGCCGAGCGGGTGGTGGCCGATGCCCAGGCGATCCAGATCCCCACTCAATTGCTGATCTCCGGCGCCGACTTCGTCGTTCACCGCAAACCCCAGGAACAGTTCTTCGAGCGCCTCGGCAGCCTTCGTAAGGAAAAACACATACTGCCCGGCTTCTTTCACGACACCCTCGGCGAACGCGACCGTAGCCACGCCCTGAGCCGCGTCCGGCGCTTTCTCCTGCGCTGTTTCGAAGAGCCGGTGCAGCGCCCCTCGCTGCTCGATGCCGACCGCCTGGGCGTGACCTGCGCCGAATCGGAAAGCCTGGCCGCACCGCTACCGCACAACTCCCCGGGCGACCTCTACTGGCGCGCCACCCGTGCCGGTCTGCGGCTCGGCAGCAGCCTGGCCGACGGGGTCAAACTGGGCTTCGACACCGGCTTCGATTCCGGCAGCACCCTGGATTACGTCTACCGCAACCAGCCCAGCGGCAAGTCGCCTATTGGCAGGCTGATCGACCAGAACTACCTGAATTCCATCGGCTGGCGCGGCATTCGCCAGCGCAAGCTGCACGCCGAGGAGTTGCTGCGCCTGGCCATGGGCAAGCTGCGCGAGCAGGGCCGTGGCGTGCGCATCGTCGATATCGCCGCCGGTCATGGCCGCTATATCCTCGAAGCCCTGGAAGGAATGGAGCAGAAACCGGACTCGATCCTGTTGCGCGATTACAGCGATATCAATGTGCGCGACGGCGGCGCCTTGATCGAACAGAAGGGCCTGGCGGACATCGCCCGCTTCGTCAAAGGCGATGCCTTCGACCGCGCCGACCTGGCCGCACTCGAACCCAAGCCAAGCCTGGCAGTGGTCTCCGGCCTGTATGAGCTGTTCGGCAGCAACCAGATGGTTGGCGATTCTTTGGCCGGGTTGGCGACAGCGGTGGAAGAGGGCGGTTATCTGGTCTACACCGGTCAGCCCTGGCACCCGCAGCTGGAACTGATTGCCCGCGCCCTGACCAGCCACCGCGGCGGCGAAGCCTGGGTCATGCGTCGGCGTAGCCAGGCGGAGATGGACCAACTGGTCGAGGCCGCAGGCTTTCGCAAGCTGACCCAGCGCATCGACGAGTGGGGCATCTTCAGCGTCTCCCTGGCGCAGCGGGTGTCCTGATGGATGAGGTCAGCCTTAGCCGCGAAGCCGGGCTATGGAAGCGCGGCGTGCTCTGGCTGCTGCTGTTGGCGCCGTTGTTCTTCGCCAGCTACAGCTTCGCCAACTGGCTGAGCGCACAACGCGACGACGTCGGCACCCTGGTATTCGCCTGGGAAAGCCGGATACCGCTATGGCCGTGGAGTATCGTGCCTTACTGGTCGATTGACCTGCTATATGGACTGTCGTTCCTGCTGCCGGCCACGCGCCGGGAAATGGATCGCCACGGCCTGCGCCTGCTCAGCGTACAAGTGCTGTGCATCGCCGCGTTCCTGCTCTGGCCGCTGCGCTTCACCTTCGAGCGGCCCGAGCTGGATGGCCTGTTCGGTGGCATGTTCGATGTGCTGATGGGCTTCGACAAACCCTTCAACCAGGCACCTTCCCTGCATATTGCCCTGCTGGTGGTGATCTGGATGATGTTCGCCCGGCATACCCATGGCCTGTGGCTGCGCGGCCTGTTGCATGGCTGGATGGCCCTGATCGGCGTGTCGGTGCTGACCACCTGGCAGCACCACTTTATCGATGTGCCCACCGGGGTACTGGCCGGCTGGCTGTGCGTCTGGTTGTGGCCGCTGCAAGGTCGCAGCCCGCTACTGGCCTGGCGACTGACCCGCGATCCGCAACGCCTGCGCCTGGGGTTGCACTACAGCCTGGGTGCGGCGCTGCTCAGCGCCCTGGCGGCGAATCTCGGCGGAGTCTGGTTGTGGCTGCTCTGGCCGGCCTTCTCCCTGCTGCTGGTAGCGCTCAACTACCTGCTGTTCGGCGCGGCGGGTTTTCAGAAGGCCGCTGATGGCCGATTGAGTAACGCCGCGACCTGGTTGCTCGCGCCCTACCTGGCCGCCGCCTGGCTCAACTCGCGGCTATGGACCCGCGCTCACCCGCACGCCGATGAGGTCGAGCCGGGCGTTTGGCTGGGGCGCATTCCGGCCCCAGGGCAGGCCGAGCAGTTCCAGGCCCAGCTCGATCTATGCGCCGAGCTGCCGGCCAGAGCCCAAGCCAAGGCCTATCACGCGCTGCCACTGCTCGACCTCAGCGTCCCCAGCTCAGCTACCTGCCTGGAAGCGGCGCAAGCCATCGAAACGCTGCGCACCCACGGCAGCCTGCTGGTCTATTGCGCCCTGGGCTATTCACGCAGCGCCACGGCGGTCGCCGCCTGGCTGCTGCACAGCGGACGCTGCAAGGATGTAGCCGAAGCTCTGGCACATCTGCGCCGGGCGCGGCCGCAAGTGATCTTGAGCGACGCCCATCAACATGCGCTGCAAGGCATGCTGGAACTCAGCAATAACCTGCCAGCCGGAGCCGCCGCCCATGGCTACTGAAATGCAGCTGTTCACCGTGGCCAGCCTGCTGCGCCGGGGCAGGGCGCTGGATTGCCTGTCCAGCGCGCTCAGCCTACTCGCCCTGCTGATCGGCCTGGCGCCACTTCTCGGCGCCGCCGCACAGCCACTGACTGCGTTGCTCTGCGCGCTTCTGCTGGTACTGGGCCTGGGGCAGAAATACTGGGCGCTGCGGGTGGCCCTGGATGCCGAACTGTTCCAGCGGCTCGCCGGCCGGTTTGAGCAACTGGCCATGCACACCACCGATCTCGACCAGGCATTGGCCCAGCTCAAGCTGCAACCGGCGAATCAACCCGCGCGCAATTGGGACGACCGCAGCCTTGCGGCGCTGCGCCTGTTGCGCCTGCAAGTGCTCTGGCTGCTGGCTCAACTGCTGCTGGCCGTGTTGACCGTGCTTGGCCTGCCCTGGCTTTCAATCACTGGATAAGGAGTCGACCATGCTCGCGTCCCTGACCGCCTTCGTCATTACCTCGACTGCACGCCTGCTGACCGGTGCCCGCGCGCTCTGGCTCGGCTGCACACCACAGCCCGTCCAGCGGCTGTACTACGCCAACCACAGCAGCCACGGCGACTTCGTGTTGCTCTGGGCCTCGTTACCGCCAGAGTTGCGGCGCAGCACCCGCCCGGTGGCCGGTGCCGATTACTGGCAGCGTGACGGCGTGCGCCGCTACCTGATCGACAAGGTATTCAACGGCGTGCTGATCGACCGCGAGCGCGCTACGCCTGAAGCCAACCCGCTGCAGCCCATGCTCGATGCCCTGGATCAGGGCGATTCGTTGATCCTCTTTCCCGAAGGCACGCGCAATCTTGAAGACGGCCTGCTGCCATTCAAAAGCGGCCTGTACCACCTGACCCGATTGCGCCCCGAAGTCGAATTGGTGCCGGTCTGGATCGCCAACCTCAACCGCGTCATGCCCAAGGGCAGGGCGCTGCCATTGCCGCTGCTGTGCACCCTGAGTTTTGGGGCGGCCCTGGAACCCATCGAGGGGGAGGGCAAGGACGCCTTCCTCGAACGCGCGCGTAACGCCCTGCTGGCCCTGGCACCCGAGGAGGTCTGAGATGGATCACAACACCCTGCTGCTGTTCGCCGGTATCGGCGCCCTCTTGCTGCTCGCCTCGGCCATCGGCTGGTTACTCAAGCGGCGCAGCGGCGACACGCCGAACCCGGTCATCGATAACCTCAATGCGCGGATCAATGCCTGGTGGGTCATGGTGCTGGTGATCGGGATCGCCTTCCTGTTCGGCAACCTGGGCGTCATCCTGCTGTTCTACTGCGTCTCGTTCTACGCCTTGCGCGAATTCATGACCCTGACCCCGACAAGGCGCAGCGACTACCCGGCACTGGTCGCGGCCTTCTACTTCGCCCTGCCCATGCAGTATCTGCTGATCGCCCTCGACTGGTACGGCCTGTTCTCGATCTTTATCCCGGTATATCTGTTCCTGCTGCTGCCGATCCTGGCGTCCCTGGGCGGCGACACCACACGCTTTCTCGAACGCGCATCGAAGGTGCAGTGGGGCCTGATGATCGCGGTGTACTGCATCTCCTCGGTACCGGCCTTGCTGACCCTGGACATACCCGGCTATGAAGGACGCAACCTGCTGCTGATCGCCTGGCTGATCATCGTGGTGCAACTGTCCGACGTACTGCAGTACGTCTGCGGCAAGTTGTTCGGCAAGCACAAGATCGCCCCACGCCTGTCGCCGTCGAAGACCGTCGAAGGCTTTCTCGGCGGCGTGTCCCTGGCCTGCCTGGCCGGCGCACTGCTGTGCTGGATCACCCCGTTCAACTTCTGGCAGGCCGCCTTGATGGCACTGACCGTTAACCTGCTGGGCTTTGCCGGTGGCCTGGTGATGTCTGCAATCAAACGTGACCGCGGCGTGAAGGACTGGGGCCATATGATCGAAGGCCACGGCGGCATGCTCGACCGTCTCGACTCGGTGTGCTTTGCCGCCCCGATCTTCTTCCACTTCGTGCGCTACTGGTGGGTGCCGGCGCTGGCCTAGATTCGGTGCGTCGGCCGCCAGAACACCCCAGGAATAGAACAGCTCCAGGTGCGCCTGGGCTGTTCTATTCGGCTGCAGCCAAACTCGATATGCCGTTCAGTTGATCGGCTCTTCAGTCATTGATCGCCGCCAGCGCCGGCCGGTGCCGCCACATAATGGTCGCGATGGTCGCGGCATACAGGGCAATCACCACCAACCCCACCGACTGAATTTCGAACGGGGTGAATTTGAACAGCAGAACCAGGGCGGCCAGCACACTCACATTGAGCAAAATGAACTTCGGTCGCCCCAGTTTCTCGACCCTGATTCCCAGGTTGTCGGTGTACAGGCGCACCAGCGAATCGACCGAATTGATCACGAAGATAGTCCCCACCGTGACCATCGCCAGCTTGAACAGCAGGGTGATCTCGATGGCGTTGGCGAAGTAGTAGTACAGCACGGAAAACCATATCGCCAACGGAATGGAAGGGATGATCAGCAGTGCCAGCAGCAGCTGGTAGGTCTTCAGGCCGCCGACAAAACGCGAAACAAACTGGCCGATCATCACGCTCCAGGCGAACCACCAGAACAGGTAGAAGGCGTGGTAGTCGCTCAGCGGCAGGACGAAGTTATGCAGCTCGGCGAAATAGCCGGTGCCGATCGCCGAGGCCGCCTCGGCCACATAGCCTGCGTCGGCATCCATCAACCACCACATCCCGGCAATCAGGGCGAAGAACAACCAGGTCGACGCCACGCTCAGGATCTTCAGGTACTTGATATCGGTGCTCGAATAGACCGCCGCCAACAGGATCAGGAAGACCACCAGGTAACCCCAGGCTTCGCCGACTTCCGGCGCATACCAGGCGATATTCACCAGGAACAGGTAAGCCGTGAAGGCACAGGTCGAGATGATCACCATGTTGTTGACGAACTTCACTGGTTTCAATTCGAAGAACTTCACCCGTGGCTCGATCACGCAGAAGTAAAAGGTGGTGATGAAGTAGAACACCCAGATCAGAAAGCCCCAGAAGCCGAACTCGACAGCCAATGGGTTGGAGAATTGATATTCCGCATCCTTGGCGTAGACCGGAAACTCGGTCAGCGGAAAGATGATCAGGCCCATGTCCAGGCCCGAAGTGAACAGGATGGCCATGAAGGTCAACACCCCCACCGGCTCGGAACCATGACAACGCTGATTACCCCAGCGCATCAGGACAAACAGGGTGGTTAGCAAAAGCGTGATGATCGCGCCGGACAAAACAATATTCATAAGAATCCCATGCCTAACGCCTCGCCTGGTGCTGTGGGTCGGGATCAACCTTCAGGTCGGCTTTAGCGTTGTGCTTGTAGTTGTAATTATTTAATGACTGCTTGCGGATCGCCCCTTACCTGCTTGGGCATCGCGCTGAGGTCCCGGGAGCTCCTCTCTACGGCTCTACTCTGAGCGGCGGCTATGGCACAAGGCATCTGGGCGGTAGAACCAGAACCTCGCAGCCAATGCCTCAAGCGCCCGGATTGGCGACCTCATAAGCACGCTCAGGTCTCGTCGTTATCCTGTCGTTAGCTGCCACCCCATGCATTCCCGTAGCCGACGTCTTTTATCCTGTCTCCGGCCTGGTTCCGCCATTCTGCGAACGATTAGTTGAGGGGTAGGGCAGTCATCGGGCTCCAGCAGCAGCGTTCTACTGGTGGGCTTGTTTGATCGCCTGTGTGGCGACAGGTTCCAATAGACGACGATCGCTCAATATCGAGCGCCGCAGAGGTGGGGGTGGAGGCGGCCGCAGCAGCCGGGGGGTTTTCACAACCTCTCGGCTACACCACCGCTATCGCCCAAGCCTTTTCTCGTCCGCCGACCGATCACCCTGAGTAACACCGCTCAAGCGGACATCCGGTGTTACTAGCACCATCCCCGGGTAACGTAACTGAGTGATACGGAAACAGATCAGACACACTTCTACCTGGCTGAAAAACCTCAAATTTATTATCTTATTGATTTACAAGGTTTTTTTAAAACTGGCACGGGCTATGCAGTATCAATGGCAGAACAACAACAAAAACAGTAAAAAGAAAAACATCTCGACTCTGGCAAAACAAAAACAAGACCGCAGAGAAGTAGCAAACAGATTTTTTTGGAAAGGGTAGGCTTTTCCCGGACTCAACCCCGGCAACCAGTTTTAGAAGAATAAAACTACCTTGAGGTAGCTCGTTCTGGTTGAATCACCTAGTGATAAGGGCTGTACCAGCAACCAAAAAAATACGTTTGCCCTTGATCCCTCTTGGGGATCTGATGAATGACTTGTCGATCACCAATAACAACAACAGATCGCTAAATAACAAAAACAAAGCACACGTACCTTATTCGAGGGGAGCCCATGGCTCCCCTCAGTGCTTTCTGGCGTCCTGTCCTCAGCAGGGTCAGCCAATCGGTCTTCCCTCACTAATCAGTCTCGGCTTGCTACGGTGAGCGAACGACAGGATAAGACTGGGTGTGGATTCCCGAACTGTCTTCCGCGTCAAACAACTCCATGGCCCCGGACGACTCGACAAGCCGGTATCCCATCGCCTCGTAGCCACTTTTTCGCTTCCTCCACATCATCGAGCAAAGCAGGGTGTCCGGGATCGATGAAGTCGATGATCCGAACATCGTCCTTGCTCGCATGCTCCCGGTGCAAGCGTCCCGCATATGGCTGAAGGGGCCCTTCCAGTAAATCGTCATGGCCGGCAAGTATCCAGCGCCGGATGATCAAACCCTTCGCCCACCAATTCCCGGTTGCCGGGATCACCCGTGGCGCATCAGGTGGTAGTGCCGCCAACTCACCGATTGGCATGGCGCGTTACTTCCTGGATGCAGATTCCGCGCTCACTCGGACACCCGCTCCACAAGCATCCGGACAGTGATTTTCAGGCTGATCCGGATTCTGATGCACAAGCATCCGGCCTCCGCCAGGAGCGACGCAGGGTCTCGTTCACTACCATCGGCCTCTTTCGGATCGCTGAGGTCGTAGTGGCGAGTTTTTCCATGCGCAAGATTCGCGAGCTGTTACGCCTCGAGTTCGAGTGTGGGTTGTCCACCTGCAAAATCACCCACAGCTAGACGTCGGCCGCAGCAGTGCCGGTGAATATCCCTGTCGCTTTGCCGCCAGCGGCCTCGCCTGCTGTAACGCGTCCCCCTAATGTGAAAAGCCCCTGCTAACGTTCGTTAGCAGGGGCTTTTCCTTTTCATGCGAGTAGCCAATGACCTTGAGCGAAATGGCAACTCTTTGGCTACCTACAACAACGATCAGAAGTCCAGGTTAGACACCGCCAGGGCGTTGGCCTCGATGAATTCCCGGCGTGGCTCTACGGCGTCGCCCATCAGGGTGTTGAAGATCTGGTCCGCGCCAATTGCGTCTTCAATCGTCACCTTGAGCATGCGCCGCACTTCAGGGTCCATGGTGGTTTCCCACAGCTGGTTCGGGTTCATTTCGCCGAGACCTTTGTAGCGCTGAATGCTATGGCGCTTGGTGCTCTCGGTCATCAACCAGCCCAGGGCGTCCTTGAAGGTGGTTACCGCTTTCTTGCGCTCGCCACGCTGCACGTAGGCGCCTTCTTCCAGCAGACTGTTCAGCTGGTCGCCCAGGCTGGTGACGGTCTTGTAATCGTTACTGGCGAAGAAGTCGCGGTTGAAGGTGATGTAGCTGGAAACCCCGTGGGAAACCAGCTCGACCTGCGGTAGCCAGATGTGCCGCTCCTGATCTTCGTGCAGGCTGGTCTTGTATACCAGGCCGGATTTCTCCATGCCTTTCAGGCGAGCATCGAGCAGCCCCAACCAGGCTTGCATGGCATCCAGGTCCGCCAGTTGTTCGCTGCTGACGCGTGGGATGTAGACGAAGTGCTCGGTCAGCTCGATCGGGTACAGACGCGACAAGCGGTTGAGGGTCTTCATCACCAGTCGGTAGTCGTTGACCAGGCGCTCCAGCGACGCACCGGACAGGCCAGGCGCGCTTTCGTTGACGTGCAGACTGGCGTCTTCCAGGGCCGACTGGGTCATGTATTCCTCCATGGCCTCGTCATCCTTGATGTACTGCTCCTGCTTGCCCTTCTTGACCTTGTACAGCGGCGGCTGGGCGATATAGATGTAGCCGCGCTCGACCAGTTCCGGCAGCTGACGGAAGAAGAAGGTCAGCAGCAGGGTGCGGATGTGCGAGCCGTCGACGTCGGCGTCGGTCATGATGATGATGTTGTGGTAGCGCAGCTTGTCGATGTTGTACTCATCGCGGCCGATACCACAACCGAGCGCGGTGATCAGGGTGCCGACTTCCTGGGAGGAAATCATCTTGTCGAAACGGGCTTTCTCGACGTTGAGGATCTTGCCCTTGAGCGGCAGGATCGCCTGGGTCTTGCGGTTACGGCCCTGCTTGGCAGAACCGCCCGCGGAGTCCCCTTCCACTATGTAGAGTTCGGAAAGGGCAGGATCCTTTTCCTGGCAGTCTGCCAGTTTGCCGGGCAGGCCGGCGATATCCAGGGCGCCTTTACGGCGGGTCATCTCCCGCGCTTTTCGCGCGGCTTCTCGGGCGCGAGCGGCATCGATCATCTTGCCGACCACCGCCTTGGCTTCGCCCGGGTTCTCCAGCAGGAAGTCGGAGAAGTGCTTGCCCATTTCCTGCTCGACCGCGGTCTTCACTTCGGAGGAGACCAGCTTGTCCTTGGTCTGCGAGCTGAACTTGGGATCCGGCACTTTCACCGAAATGATCGCGGTCAGCCCTTCACGGGCATCGTCGCCGGTGGTAGCGATCTTGTGCTTCTTGGCCAGACCTTCCTGCTCGATATAGGCATTCAGGTTGCGCGTCAGCGCCGAACGGAAACCGGCCAGGTGGGTGCCGCCGTCGCGCTGGGGAATGTTGTTGGTGAAGCACAACAGGTTCTCGTTGAAGCTGTCGTTCCACTGCAGGGCCACTTCGACGCCGATACCGTCTTCACGCTGGATGGTGAAGTGGAACACCTGGTTGACCGCGGTCTTGTTGACGTTCAGGTACTCGACGAAGGCGCGCAGACCGCCTTCGTACTTGAACAGCTCTTCCTTGCCGCTGCGCTCGTCCTTGAGCACGATGCCCACACCGGAGTTGAGAAACGACAGTTCGCGCAGACGCTTGGCCAGAATGTCCCAGCTGAAATGGATATTGGCGAAGGTGTCCGAGGACGGCTTGAAGTGGATGTTGGTGCCTGTGGTGTCGGTATCGCCGACGATGCGCATGGGTTCCTGTGGCACCCCATGCACGTAGGTCTGTTCCCAGACGTGACCACTGCGGCGCACTGTGAGCAGCAGATGCTCGGAGAGGGCATTGACCACCGAAACCCCTACGCCGTGCAGACCGCCGGAGACCTTGTAGGAGTTGTCATCGAACTTACCGCCGGCATGCAACACGGTCATGATGACCTCGGCGGCGGAAACACCTTCCTCTTTGTGAATATCCACCGGGATGCCACGACCGTTGTCGCTCACGCTGATGGATTCATCCGGGTGGATGGTGATGATGATGTCGCTGCAATGCCCCGCCAGAGCTTCGTCAATCGAGTTATCGACCACCTCGAATACCATGTGGTGCAGACCGCTGCCATCATCGGTATCGCCGATGTACATGCCAGGTCGCTTGCGTACGGCATCCAGGCCTTTCAAGACCTTGATGTTATTGGAGTCGTACGTTTGGTTTTCGCTCATGCTTCACTCCCGGTGGTCGTGGGTCTGGGTGATACGGCCATGTTCCACGTGGAACATGGCAACGGGCGTATCCGTGCGCCAGCCTTCCCTCAACAATTCATGGTCTACACAGGTGATGAACACCTGGCAGTGCAAGTCTTCCAACAAGCGGCACAAAGCGCGACGGTGCTGTTCATCCAGTTCTGACGGCAAGTCATCCACCAGATAAATGCATTGCCCGCGCTTGGCCTGATTAACTAAATGACCCTGGGCAATACGCAGGGCACAAATGACCAACTTTTGCTGACCTCGCGACAGTATCTCCGCGGCACTATGGGCTGCCAGACGCAATCTGAGATCCGCCCGCTGCGGGCCGGCCTGGGTATGACCTATTTGCTGATCGCGGATAAGGGAAGTAGCCAGTACTTCGTTAAGCTCGCGCTCCTTGTCCCAGCCGCGGTAATAACTGAGGGTCAAGCCTTCCAGTTCCAACAGCTCGCTCAGCGTACGTTCGAACACCGGTTTCAAGGCCTTGATGTAGGCTCTTCGATAACCATCGATTTCGTCGCTGGCAAGGCACAGCTCACGGTCCCAGGCCGCCTGCGAAGCGGCGTCAAGTGTACCATGCCGCAGCCACGAGTTCCGCTGCCGCAGGGCCTTCTGCAGGCGCTGCCAGGCCGGCATAAAGCGAGGTTCCACGTGGAACACTCCCCAGTCGAGAAATTGCCGGCGAACCTTGGGCGCGCCTTCCAACAAGCGGAAACTGTCCGGGTTGATCAACTGAAGTGGCAGCGTTTCAGCCAACTGGGCGGCACTGCGCGCATTCTGCCCATCGATGCGAATCTGCAATTCGCCCTGACGATCACGGGAAACGCCCAGACTGCTTTGCCGACCATCGGCCAGTCGCACTTCACCGAAAACAGTACAGGCAAGCTGCTCATACTGAATCATTGGCAGTAGTCGTGTGCTGCGAAATGAGCGGGCCAGACCAAGCAGGTGAACGGCTTCCAGGACACTGGTTTTGCCGCTGCCATTGGCGCCGTGAAGAATATTGATACGCGGGGAGGGGGAGAGGGTCACCGGGTGCAAGTTACGCACCGCGGTGACCATAACGCGGGTGAGGGACATTTAGCAGCTACAGACGCATGGGCATAACGACATAGGCGGAATCGTCGTTATCGGCTTCCTGCACCAGGGCACTGCTATTGGAGTCGGACAGAATCAGGCGCACCTGATCGGTGGTCATCACGCCCAGGACATCGAGCAGATAGCTGACATTGAAACCGATCTCCAACTGATTGCCGTTGTAGTCCACGGCGATCTCTTCTTCGGCTTCTTCCTGCTCCGGGTTGTTAGCCTGAATTTTCAGCAGGCCGGCAACCAGTTGCAAACGAATACCGCGGTACTTTTCGTTGGAGAGAATGGCGGTGCGGCTGAACGCTTCACGCAGACCCTGGCGATCGGCGACCACCAGTTTGTCGCCACCGCGCGGCAGCACTCGCTCGTAATCCGGGAACTTGCCGTCGACCAGTTTTGAGGTGAAGGTGAACTCACCGGTGGTCGCACGAATATGATGCTGGCCCAGGATGATGCTTACGTTTGCGTCCTGCTCGGTCAGCAGACGCGCCAACTCGAGAATGCCTTTGCGCGGCACTATCACCTGATGCCGTTCGGTTTGTTCGATCTCGGCGGCCATCGAACACATGGCCAGTCGATGACCGTCGGTGGCGACTGCACGCAGAATACCGGTCTGAACTTCCAGCAACATGCCGTTGAGGTAATAGCGCACGTCTTGTTGCGCCATGGCAAAACTGGTGCGCTCGATCAGGCGGCGCAGCCTGCTTTGGCTCAGGCTGAGGGTCAACGAACCCGGGCCTTCCTCAACGGTGGGGAAGTCATTGGCGGGCAGAGTCGACAGGGAGAAGCGACTGCGCCCGGCCTTGACCAACAACTTCTGCTCGTCGACGCGGATGTCGATCAGCGCATCATTTGGCAGGCTTTTGCAGATATCCATCAGCTTGCGCGCCGGTACGGTGATCTCACCTGGCTCTGCCGGTTCTTCCAGACTTACGCGGCCGACCAACTCGACTTCGAGATCGGTGCCGGTCAGCGACAGTTGCTGGCCTTCGACCACCAGCAGCACGTTGGACAGCACCGGCAAGGTCTGCCGGCGTTCCACGACGCCGGCGACCAGTTGCAGCGGTTTCAACAAGGCTTCGCGTTGAATAGTGAAATGCATGGTCTAGTCCCTTGCCCTAGTGGAGTGGCGTAATCAAGTGGTCAACGTACGCAGCAGATTCTTGTAATCCTCGCGGATGTCCGCGTCGGATTCCTTAAGTTCAGCAATCTTACGGCAAGCATGCAATACCGTGGTGTGATCGCGGCCGCCGAAGGCATCGCCAATCTCCGGCAGGCTGTGGTTGGTCAACTCCTTCGACAAGGCCATGGCCACTTGCCGCGGTCTTGCCACAGAGCGTGAACGGCGCTTGGAGAGCAGATCGGAGATCTTGATCTTGTAGTACTCAGCCGTGGTGCGCTGGATATTGTCGATGCTGACCAGCTTGTCCTGCAGCGCCAACAGATCCTTCAGCGATTCACGAATCAACTCGATGGTGATGTCGCGGCCCATGAAGTGTGAATGCGCAATCACTCGCTTGAGCGCGCCTTCCAGCTCACGCACATTGGAACGGATGCGCTGGGCGATAAAGAACGCCGCATCGTGGGGTAGATCGACCTTGGCCTGATCGGCCTTCTTCATCAGAATCGCCACCCGGGTTTCCAACTCGGGCGGTTCGACCGCCACCGTCAGGCCCCAACCGAAGCGCGACTTCAGGCGCTCTTCCAGGCCTTCGATTTCCTTGGGGTAGCGGTCGCTGGTCAGGATCACCTGCTGGCCGCCCTCGAGCAAGGCATTGAAGGTGTGGAAAAACTCCTCCTGGGAGCGTTCCTTCTTGGCGAAAAACTGGATGTCGTCGATCAGCAAGGCATCCACCGAACGGTAGAAACGTTTGAACTCGTTGATCGCATTCAGCTGCAGCGCCTTGACCATGTCGGCCACGAACCGCTCCGAATGCAGGTACACCACCTTGGCATTCGGGTTCTTCTGCAGCAGGTGATTGCCCACTGCATGCATCAGGTGGGTCTTGCCCAGGCCGACGCCGCCATAGAGGAACAGCGGGTTGTAACCATGCTTGGGATTGTCCGCCACCTGCCAGGCTGCCGCGCGGGCCAGTTGGTTGGACTTGCCCTCGACGAAATTGTCGAACGTAAAGGTACGGTTCAGGTAGCTGGTGTGCTTGAGCCCGCCTTCCACCTGCACCGTGCGCTCAGTGCGCGCAGGAGCGGTCTGACTGGCCGCCCCTGCCATGGGGTCAAAACTGGACCGCGATGGCTCCGAAAGAGCAGGGGGAGCGGCCCTGGGCGCAGCCGCTGGAGTACTGCTCACGACTGGCGCGGGCGCAGCAGCCGCGCGAGGCGCACTGCTGCGTTTGCTGCCTATTAATAAGGACAGTGCTGGCACCATGCCGTTGGTGCGTTCGCTGAGCAGTTCCAGCAGCCGCGTCAGGTATTTTTCATTGACCCAGTCGAGCACGAAACGATTCGGCGCATAGACGCGAAGCTCATCGCCAGCGGCTTCGACCTGCAGAGGTCGGATCCAGGTATTGAATTGCTGGGCAGGCAGTTCATCGCGCAGAAGCTCTACGCACTGCTGCCAAAGTTCAACGGACACGGATAACCCCTAAATAGGAAAGCGGCGAGGCAAAAAACAGCCGCCATTGTAGCTGTCGAAGACTGAGTTATCCACACGTAACGACCGCTCTGGCGAGATACCCGCCCCTGGCCAAGGGATTTACCATTGGTCGAAAACTGTACATTCAACTCTGTGGATAACCCAGCCTGAGCCCAGCGGATAAGCCTGGGCATAAGTGGTGCATGACCATGGCTGTGGATAACATGGCATTCCATCCCCAGCTTATCCGCGGCATTCACACAGCCGCGGCACGGCTTCCTGACAGACTTACCCTGTCGCAAGAGCCAGATGAATACTGACCTGGAGGCACTTATGCACAGAAAAGGCGCTTGCTAATAGTAGTTAACATTACAGAAAAGCTTTAAATACTCTCTTCTCTATATTCTTTATTAACGAAAATGCTGGTTGGAAATTGACCTGACCCTCGTGATTCTCTAGAATCGCCGGTCTCTTAAAACGGGGGCCATTCCGGCCCGTAGTCGACCATCCAGGTAACACGCCATGAAACGCACTTTCCAACCAAGCACTATCAAACGCGCTCGCACCCACGGTTTCCGTGCTCGTATGGCCACCAAGAACGGCCGTGCTGTCCTGTCGCGTCGCCGCGCCAAGGGCCGTAAGCGTCTCGCCGTCTAAATTTCGGTATTGTGGTGAGTCGAGACTTCAGTCGGGAAAAGCGTCTGCTAACCCCCCGACAATTCAAGGCAGTCTTCGACTCCCCTAGCGGCAAAGTTCCGGGCAAAAATGTCCTGCTGCTGGCGCGCAACAACGAGCTTGATCATCCCCGTCTGGGGTTGGTGATCGGCAAGAAGAGCGTCAAGCTCTCGGTTGAGCGCAATCGCCTGAAACGCCAGATCCGCGAATCGTTCCGCCACAACCAGGACAACCTGGTCGGTTGGGACATCGTAGTGGTTGCGCGTAAGGGCCTGGGCGATCTGCAGAATGCCGAGCTGGCTCACCAGTTCGGCAAGCTCTGGAAACGCCTGGCACGCAACAAGCCAAACCCGGAAACTTCTACCCCTATCGGGATAAACGACAGTCCCCATGCGTAAACTGGCCTTGGTTCCAATCCAGTTCTACCGCTATGCCATCAGTCCTTTGATGGCCAGCCACTGTCGTTTTTATCCAAGCTGCTCCTGCTACGCGCATGAAGCCATTGAACAACATGGCCTCACGCGTGGTGGCTGGCTGGCATTGCGCCGGCTCGGCCGCTGTCACCCGTGGAATCCCGGTGGCTACGACCCGGTCCCCCCCGCGAAACCCTCTCGTTCCTCTTCGATGGCCGAATAATCATGGATATTCAACGCTCGATCCTGATCGTCGCCCTGGCAATCGTGTCCTATATGATGGTTCTTCAGTGGAACCAGGACTACGGTCAAGCTGCCCTGCCGACTCAGACTGCAGCAGTCAGCAGTACAGTTCCAGGCTTGCCGAACACCACGGCCAACGCCGTTACCAGCGATGATATCCCGACCGCAGCTGCTGCCGCCGATTCAGGCTCTATCAGTGTTGCCCCAGTGGCCGTCAGTGACCAACTGATTCGAGTGAAAACCGACGTCCTGAATCTGGCCATCGATCCACGTGGCGGTGACGTGGTGGAACTGCAGTTGCCGCAGTACCCGCGTCGGCAAGACCATCCGGATGTGCCTTTCCAGCTGTTTGATAACGGCAGCGAGCGTACCTATCTGGCGCAAAGCGGTTTGATCGGCAGCAACGCGCCGGACAAATCCAGCGGTCGAGCGCTGTGGAGCAGCGAAAAGCAGCATTATGAATTGGCTGAAGGCCAGGACCAATTGCAGGTCGACCTCAAGCTCAGTGAGAACGGCGTCAATTACATCAAGCGCTTCACCTTCACGCGCGGCCTGAATCCCGAGTGTTCTGCGAAGGAACAACAGCTGAAAAAGCCGGGGTGCGTAGACCCTGCGTCTTACCAGATGACCGTCAGCTACCTGATCGACAACCAGACCGATAAAGTCTGGAGCGGCAATATGTTCGCTCAGCTCAAGCGCGATGACAGCGACGACCCCTCTTCCACCACCGCCACCGGCACCGCCACCTACCTGGGCGGCGCGCTCTGGACCGCCGACGAGCCGTACACGAAAGTGTCGATGAAAGATATCGACAAGAAGGCCTTCAAGGAAACCGTTGAAGGCGGCTGGGTGGCCTGGCTGCAGCATTATTTCGTCACCGCCTGGATTCCCGAGAAAGGCACCACCAATCTGGTGCAGACCCGTAAAGACAGCCAAGGCAACTACATCGTTGGCTATACCGGCCCGGCCGTTCAGGTTGCTGCCGGCGGCCAAGGCGAAGTCAGTGCGATTCTGTATGCAGGCCCGAAACTTCAGGGTCACCTGAAAACCCTCTCCCCGGGCCTGGAGTTGACTGTCGACTACGGCATCCTCTGGTTCCTCGCCCAGCCGATCTTCTGGTTGCTGGAACATATCCACAGCATCCTGGGTAACTGGGGCTGGTCGATCATCGTCCTGACCGTGATCATCAAGCTGATCTTCTTCCCACTGTCTGCCGCCAGCTACAAGTCGATGGCGCGCATGCGGGCCGTAGCGCCGAAACTGGCTGTGTTGAAAGAGCAGCATGGCGACGATCGGCAGAAGATGTCCCAAGCCATGATGGAGCTGTACAAGAAAGAGAAGATCAACCCCCTGGGTGGTTGCCTGCCGATTCTGGTACAGATGCCGGTATTCCTCGCACTCTATTGGACCCTGCTGGAAAGTGTGGAGATGCGCCAGGCCCCCTGGATGTTCTGGATTACCGACCTGGCGATCAAGGACCCGTTCTTTATCCTGCCGATCATCATGGGCGCCACCATGTTCATCCAGCAGCAGCTCAACCCGACGCCGCCGGACCCGATGCAGGCCAAGGTGCTGAAGCTGATGCCGATCATCTTCACCTTCTTCTTCCTCTGGTTCCCAGCCGGTCTGGTCCTGTACTGGGTGGTCAACAACGTCTTGTCGATCGCACAGCAGTGGTACATTACCCGCAAGATCGAAGCGGCGACCAAGGCGGCTGCGGCCTGATCAGGCGGAGCACCTAAGCTCTAGCAAGCCGTTACCCAAGACGCCCCCATCGTGGGGCGTCTTGCTATCCAGCGTTTGGAGTCCAGCATGTCAGCAGTCCGTGAAACCATTGCCGCCGTCGCTACCGCCCAGGGCCGTGGTGGTGTCGGCATCGTGCGGGTTTCGGGTCCCTTGGCTGGGCAACTGGCCCAGGCGATTTGCCAACGCCAACTGAAACCCCGCTATGCCCATTACGGCCCCTTCTTCGCCGATGCCGAACAGGTGCTGGATGAGGGCTTGGCCCTGTACTTCCCCGGCCCCAACTCCTTTACCGGCGAAGACGTGCTGGAACTGCAAGGCCACGGCGGCCCGGTGGTGCTCGACTTGCTCCTGCGCCGTTGCCTGCAACTCGGTGCACGCCAGGCCCGGCCCGGCGAGTTCAGCGAACGTGCGTTTCTCAACGACAAACTCGACCTGGCCCAGGCCGAAGCGATTGCCGACCTGATCGAAGCCAGCTCCGAACAGGCTGCACGCAATGCCCTGCGCTCGCTGCAAGGCGAATTCTCGCGGCGCGTGCATGGCCTGACCGAACGCCTGATCAGCCTGCGGATTTACGTCGAGGCGGCCATCGACTTCCCCGAAGAAGAAATCGACTTCCTCGCCGATGGCCACGTGCTCAACCTGCTCGAGGGCGTGCGCACGGACCTCTCCGGCGTACTGCGCGAAGCCGGACAAGGCGCACTGCTGCGCGATGGCATGACGGTGGTGATCGCCGGTCGGCCGAATGCCGGTAAATCCAGTTTGCTCAATGCCCTGGCCGGGCGTGAAGCCGCCATCGTCACCGAGATCGCCGGCACCACCCGCGATGTCTTGCGTGAACATATCCACATCGATGGCATGCCGCTGCATGTGGTGGATACCGCCGGCTTGCGCGCTACCGAAGATCAGGTGGAAAGGATCGGCGTCGAGCGCGCGCTTAAAGCCATCGGCGAAGCCGATCGCATTCTCCTGGTGGTCGACGCCACCGCGCCCGAAGCCGACGATCCCTTCTCGCTATGGCCGGAGTTTCTCGATCAGCGCCCGGATCCGGCCAAGGTCACCCTTATCCGCAACAAGGCGGACCTCTCGGGCGAAGCCATTGCCCTGGAAGTGGGCAGCGACGGTCATGTGACCATCAGCCTTTCGGCCAGGTCCAGCGAAGGTCTGGAGCTGCTGCGTGAGCACCTGAAGGCCTGCATGGGCTACGAACAGACAGCCGAGAGCAGCTTCAGTGCCCGCAGGCGCCATCTGGAGGCCTTGCGCCTGGCCGCCACCCATCTCGACCACGGTCACGCGCAGCTGACCCTGGCAGGGGCCGGTGAGCTGCTCGCCGAAGACCTGCGCCTGGCGCAACAGTCTCTGGGCGAAATCACCGGGGCGTTCAGCTCCGACGACCTGCTCGGACGGATCTTTTCCAGCTTCTGTATCGGCAAGTAGGTCTCCGCGAGACCCTCCCGGGTGGGGCGGCGCTCCCCCTTTTGTAGATCCTGTGCTTATGCACAAGCCTCGCAGGGCGTAGAAATCATAGGCGCGGCGGGGGCGCCTAGCCCATGCCCGCGATGCTTTTTGCCGTCCCGTCCCGGATAAAATCCGGGGAAACCTAGCGTCTATAAAATTGCTCCCGGATTGCATCCGGGCTACGCCCCATGGTTGCCAAGCACTGCCGTGCAATGTTGCTACAAACCGCTCTCGGAGCAGGCCGCAATCCTTCTTGTTGATGGGTTGAGCCGTATCCGACCTTCTCTCGCATCCAAAATATCCTTCCTGCGCCTACCCTATCCTGCGTACCCAGTCCCCTGAAAACTCTCTTTATGCCATTCGGGCAGGCATCCGTCTGGGCGAAATATGCGTCCCGCCGCACTTATTTATCCATCTAAGCCCTGTGGAAAACCACCCCTGAGCCCGGTCCATAACCCGGTGATAAAACTGAGGATAAACCGCCCTGTGGATAACCATCGCTTTAATCCACAGGCTGTCTACCGCTAGCGAACAGGCTGACGGCAGGATCACCACAGCCTTTTGAATCGCTGTAAGCACCGTGAGTATTGGGCTGTAGCCATCTATCCACAGAAAAGCGCTGCATACTTAATAAACATAAAAACAAAGATCTATATAAATTCATTCTTTTATTCTTTATTAACCGACCGCTCCGAGAAGGCCATGGCGGGCTGGCTATTTTTTGTGCAAAAGGCTTCTTTCACACGGGCTAAATCCCTATACTTCCCGGCTTTCCAGCTTTTCAAAGCAAAAAGCCCCCCATTTCTCAACAGGCACGAGGTGCGTGGTGGATTTCCCTTCCCGTTTTCAGGTGATCGTGATCGGCGGTGGTCATGCCGGCACCGAAGCTGCTCTGGCAGCGGCACGCATGGGGGTTAAAACCCTGCTGCTGACCCACAACGTGGAAACCCTCGGCCAGATGAGCTGCAATCCGGCCATCGGCGGGATTGGCAAGAGCCACCTGGTCAAGGAAATCGACGCCCTGGGTGGCGCCATGGCGACCGCCACCGACAAGGGCGGTATCCAGTTCCGCGTGCTCAACAGCCGCAAGGGCCCAGCCGTACGGGCCACTCGTGCCCAGGCCGATCGGGTGTTGTACAAGGCCGCCATTCGCGAAACCCTGGAAAACCAGGCCAACCTGTGGATATTTCAGCAGGCCGCCGATGACCTGATCGTCGAGAACGACGAAGTCAAAGGCGTGGTGACCCAGATGGGCTTGCGGATATTCGCCGATTCGGTGGTCCTGACCACCGGCACCTTCCTCGGCGGACTTATCCACATCGGCATGCAGAACTATTCCGGCGGCCGCGCCGGCGATCCGCCCTCGATCGCCCTGGCCCAGCGCCTGCGTGAATTGCCGCTGCGCGTCGGACGCCTGAAGACCGGCACCCCGCCGCGCATCGATGGCCGTTCGGTGGATTTTTCCGTGATGACCGAGCAGCCGGGCGATACGCCGATTCCGCTGATGTCGTTCCTCGGCAGCCGGGAGCAGCATCCGCGCCAGGTCAGTTGCTGGATCACCCATACCAATGCCCGGACCCACGAAATCATCGCCGCCAACCTCGATCGTTCGCCGATGTACTCCGGGGTGATCGAGGGCGTCGGCCCGCGTTACTGCCCGTCGATCGAAGACAAGATCCACCGCTTCGCCGACAAGGACAGCCATCAGGTGTTTATCGAGCCTGAAGGCCTGACCACCCATGAGCTCTACCCCAACGGCATTTCCACCTCGCTGCCGTTCGACGTGCAATTGCAGCTGGTGCGCTCCATTCGCGGCATGGAAAACGCCCACATCGTGCGGCCGGGCTACGCCATCGAGTACGACTACTTCGATCCGCGCGATTTGAAATACAGCCTGGAAACCAAGGTCATCGCCGGCCTGTTCTTCGCCGGCCAGATCAACGGCACCACCGGCTACGAAGAAGCCGGCGCCCAGGGTCTGCTCGCTGGCACCAATGCGGCGTTGCGCGCCCAGGGCAAGGACAGCTGGTGCCCGCGCCGCGACGAGGCCTACATCGGCGTGCTGGTTGACGACCTGATCACCCTGGGTACCCAGGAGCCGTACCGCATGTTTACTTCGCGGGCCGAATACCGGCTGATCCTGCGCGAAGACAACGCCGACCTGCGCCTGACTGCAAAAGGCCGCGAGCTGGGCCTGGTCGATGACGTGCGCTGGGCCGCATTCGAGACCAAGCGTGAAGCCATTGAGCTGGAAGAGCAGCGCCTGAAAAGCACCTGGGTCCGCCCCGGAACGCCCCAGGGCGAGGCGATTGCCGAGCGCTTCGGCACGCCGCTGACCCACGAGTACAACCTGCTCAACCTGCTGTCGCGCCCGGAGATCGATTACCTCGGCCTGGTCGAACTGACCGGCGCGGGTGCACAGGACCCGCAAGTCGCCGAGCAGGTCGAGATCAAGACCAAGTACGCCGGCTACATCGACCGCCAGCAGGATGAAATCGCCCGGCTGCGCGCCAGCGAAGACACCCAATTACCGGCGGATATCGATTACAACGGGATTTCCGGCCTGTCCAAGGAAATCCAGCACAAACTCGGCAACAGCCGTCCGCAGACCCTCGGTCAGGCCTCGCGGATTCCCGGGGTCACCCCGGCGGCGATTTCCCTGCTGCTGATCCACCTGAAAAAACGCGGTGCCGGTCGCCAGCTGGAGCAAAGCGCCTGATGTCAGTGGTAACCAGCAAACACGCCGAAGAACTGGCACAAGGCGCCCTCGAGTTGGGCGTCCAGGTTTCGCCCACGCAACAGGAACAGCTGCTCGCCTACCTGGCGCTGCTGATCAAATGGAACAAGGCTTACAACCTCACCGCGGTGCGCGATCCCGACGAAATGGTCTCGCGCCATCTGCTCGACAGCCTGAGTGTGCAGCCCTTCGTCTTTGCTGCTGGGGATAACTGGCTGGATGTCGGCAGCGGCGGCGGCATGCCGGGCATTCCCCTGGCCATCCTGTTCCCCGAGCGACGTTTCACCCTGCTTGACTCCAACGGCAAGAAGACCCGCTTCCTGACCCAGGTGAAGCTGGAACTGAAACTGGCCAATCTGGAAGTTATCCACAGCCGGGTCGAGGCCTTCAAGCCTGAGCAGCCGTTCAGCGGCATCGTCTCCCGCGCCTTCAGCAGCCTGGAAGACTTTGCCAACTGGACCCGTCATCTCGGCGATGGCCAGAGCCAATGGCTGGCGATGAAAGGCGTGCATCCGGACGACGAACTGCAAGCCCTGCCGGCCGACTTCCGCCTGGCAGCCACCCATGTGCTCAAGGTTCCCGGTTGCCAAGGTCAGCGCCATCTGCTGATACTGCGTCGCTCGGTCTAGGGGGAAGGCAACATGGCTAAAGTATTCGCAATCGCCAACCAGAAAGGCGGCGTGGGCAAGACCACCACGTGCATCAATCTGGCCGCCTCGCTGGTTGCGACCAAGCGCCGGGTGCTGCTGATCGACCTCGATCCACAGGGCAACGCGACCATGGGCAGCGGTGTGGATAAGCATGCCTTGGAGCATTCGATCTACGACGTGCTGATTGGCGAATGCAACCTGGTCGAGGCCATGCAGTATTCCGAGCACGGCGGCTACCAGTTGCTGCCGGCCAACCGGGACCTGACGGCCGCGGAAGTCAGCCTGCTGGAAATGAAAATGAAGGAAAGTCGCCTGCGTAACGCCCTGGCGCCAATCCGCGAGAACTACGACTACATCCTCATCGACTGCCCGCCGGCGCTGTCGATGCTAACGGTCAATGCCCTGGTGGCCGCCGATGGGGTGATCATCCCCATGCAATGCGAGTATTTCGCCCTGGAAGGCTTGAGCGACCTGATCAACAGCATTCAGCGCATCGCCCAGATGCTCAATCCTTCGCTGAAGATCGAAGGCCTGCTGCGGACCATGTACGACCCGCGCATCAGCCTGACCAACGATGTCTCGGCGCAGCTCAAGCAGCATTTCCCCGACACGCTGTACCAGACCGTTATCCCGCGCAATATTCGCCTGGCCGAGGCCCCCAGCTACGGCATGCCGGCGCTGGTATACGACAAGCAATCCCGTGGCGCCATTGCCTACCTGGCCTTGGCTGGCGAGCTGGTTCGCCGTCAGCGCGCCAGCGCCCACACCGCAACCGCATAAGGAACTTCGCATGGCCGCCAAGAAACGAGGGCTGGGACGAGGCTTGGACGCCCTGTTGGGGGGCACCACCGTCACTGCACTGCAGGAAGAAGCCGCCCAGGTCGATAGCCGCGAGCTGCAATACGTGCCACTGGATCTGATCCAGCGCGGCAAGTACCAACCGCGACGCGACATGGATGCCACCGCACTGGACGAACTGGCCCAGTCGATCAAGGCCCAGGGCGTCCTGCAGCCGATCGTGGTGCGGCCGATTGGCCAAGGGCGTTTCGAGATCGTTGCCGGCGAGCGGCGCTGGCGTGCCTGCCAGCAGGCTGGCCTGGAGAAGATTCCGGCGATGGTGCGCGAACTGCCCGACGAGGCGGCGATCGCCATGGCGCTGATCGAGAACATCCAGCGCGAAGACCTCAACCCGATCGACGAGGCCGTTGCCTTGCAGCGGCTGCAGCAGGAATTCCAGCTGACCCAGCAACAGGTGGCCGAGGCCGTGGGCAAATCCCGCGTGACCATCAGCAACCTGCTGCGCCTGATCGGTCTGCCGGACGAGATCAAGACCCTGCTGTCCCATGGCGACCTGGAGATGGGCCATGCCCGTGCCCTGCTTGGCCTGCCGGCGGAGCAACAGGTCGAAGGGGCGCGACACGTTGTCGCACGCGGGCTGACCGTGCGGCAAACCGAGGCCCTGGTACGCCAGTGGCTGAGCGGCAAACCCAAGGTCGAAGCCGCGGCCAAAAGCGACCCGGACATCAGTCGTCTGGAACAGCGCCTGGCCGAGCGCCTGGGCTCTCCGGTGCAGATCAAGCACGGGCAAAAGGGCAAAGGCCAGTTGGTGATTCGCTACAACTCGCTGGATGAATTGCAGGGCGTGCTGGCCCACATTCGCTGAAACAATTGATCATGTAGCGGCTTCACGGAAATCACTACCTGACAGTTGAACCGGGGGGGCTGCGCCCCTATACTTTGCGCGCTTTTGTCGGCACGAAATATGCCAGGTCGTTGATTTGAGGCGGCCGAAGCCGTAAGGACTGTGACGATGGATGTTCGCACGCCAAATCGCCTGCCCTTTCATCGTTTAGCGGTGTTTCCGGTCTTGCTGGCCCAGCTGGCTGTACTACTGTTAGCGGCTGCGGTGCTGTACGTCACACGTGGAACAGTAAGTGGTTATTCGGGGTTGTGTGGCGGGCTGATTGCCTGGTTGCCAAATCTGTACTTTGCCCACAAGGCGTTCCGATTCAGTGGAGCGCGGGCCGCCCAGGCGATAGTCCGGTCTTTCTATGCCGGTGAAGCGGGCAAACTGATTTTGACGGCAGTGTTGTTTGCACTGACGTTCGCAGGCGTGAAGCCATTGGATGCGCTGGCGGTATTCGGCGTATTCCTGCTGACCCAATTGGTCAACTGGTTCGCGCCCCTGCTAATGAAAACAAGATTTTTAAGACCTTAGCGCTCGAGGGATATATGGCAGCAGCAGAAACCGCTTCGGGTTATATCCAGCATCACTTGACCAACCTGACCTACGGTCAGCACCCGGTCAACGGCTGGAGCTTTGCCCACAACGTCAGGGAAGCTCAAGAAATGGGCTTCTGGGCATTCCATGTCGATACTTTGTTGGTGTCGGTGGTGCTCGGCCTGATCTTCATTCTGTTGTTCCGCGCCGCAGCCAAGCGCGCCACTTCCGGGCAACCGGGTGGTCTGCAGAATTTCGTCGAAGTACTGGTCGAGTTCGTCGATGGCAGTGTCAAAGACACCTTCCATGGTCGCAACGCGCTGATCGCACCGCTGGGTCTGACCATCTTCGTCTGGGTCTTCCTGATGAACTTCATGGACCTGATCCCAGTGGATTGGCTGCCGATGCTGGCCGCGACCCTCGTCGGCGATCCGCACCTGTTCTTCCGCGTGGTGCCGACCACCGACCCGAACGCCACCCTGGGCCTGGCCCTGTCGGTGTTTGCCCTGATCCTCTACTACAGCATCAAGGTCAAAGGTATCGGCGGTTTCATCGGTGAGCTGACCCTGCACCCGTTCGGCAGCAAGAACATCCTGATCCAGGCCCTGTTCGTGCCGGTCAACTTGCTGCTCGAGTTGGTGACCCTGATTGCCAAGCCGATTTCCCTGGCTCTGCGTCTGTTCGGCAACCTCTACGCCGGCGAGCTGATCTTCATTCTTATTGCAGTCATGTTCAGCGGCGGTTTGCTGCTGGGCGGTCTGGGTATCGTCTTGCAGTGGGCGTGGGCCGTCTTCCACATCCTGATCATCGTGCTGCAAGCGTTCATCTTCATGATGCTGACCATCGTCTACCTGTCGATGGCGCACGAAGACAACCACTAAGCGCGCAACGCGCATCCTCGATGCCCTTCCCCTGCGGGGAAAAGGCAGACCAGGCTGCGCTCTGCTCAAGGTGGACGCCCGCAAGGGCAACACAGGCAATGATTTAGCTTTACCGCTTTACCTTAGAAAACCTTAAACCAATACGACATAAAAGTCGGGAGGAAAGATGGAAACTGTAGTTGGTCTGACCGCGATCGCTGTAGCACTGCTGATTGGCCTGGGTGCCCTGGGTACCGCCATTGGTTTCGGCCTGCTGGGCGGCAAGTTCCTGGAAGGCGCTGCGCGTCAACCGGAAATGGTTCCGATGCTGCAAGTCAAGATGTTCATCGTCGCCGGTCTGCTCGACGCCGTGACCATGATCGGCGTTGGTATCGCACTGTTCTTCACCTTCGCGAACCCCTTCGTTGGTCAAATTGCAGGCTAATCACTCGAGTACTCGAGTGGATTGGTTTGACGGACAACGAACGAGCGAGGTGTTGGCGTGAACATTAATGCAACCCTGATTGGCCAGTCCGTTGCCTTCTTCATCTTCGTGCTGTTCTGCATGAAGTTCGTATGGCCTCCGGTCATTACGGCTTTGCAGGATCGTCAGAAGAAGATTGCAGATGGACTGGACGCTGCCAGCCGTGCGGCTCGTGACCTGGAGTTGGCCCAAGATAAAGTGGCTCAACAACTGCGCGACGCCAAAGGCCAAGCAGCCGAAATCATTGAGCAAGCCAAGAAACGTGGAACCCAGATCGTCGACGAAGCCCGTGAACAGGCCCGTGTCGAAGCTGACCGCGTGAAGGCTCAGGCTCAGGCCGAGATCGAACAGGAACTGAACAGCGTCAAAGACGCCTTGCGTGCCCAAGTGGGTAGCCTGGCCGTCAGCGGTGCCGAGAAGATCCTGGGCGCATCCATCGACCAAAACGCGCATGCGGAGCTGGTTTCCAAACTGGCAGCCGAAATTTAAGCGAGGGCGCGATCATGGCAGAACTGACCACGCTGGCCCGACCTTACGCCAAGGCTGCTTTCGAGTATGCCCAGGCCCATCAGCAACTGGCCTCCTGGTCAGCCATGCTTGGCCTGGCCGCTGCGGTGTCGCAAGACGACACCATCCAGCGCATGCTCACGGCTCCGCGTCTGACGAGTACAGATAAGTCCACCACCTTCAACGAGGTGTGTGGTGACAAGTTCGACGCCCAGGTACGCAATTTCATCCATATCGTCGCCGAAAACGATCGCCTGGCCCTGTTGCCGGAGATCGCCGATCTGTTCGAGCTGTACAAGGCCGAACAGGAAAAATCGGTGGACGTGGATGTCACCAGTGCCTTCGCATTGAGCGATGAACAGCAAGACAAACTCGCCAAGGTTCTCAGTGCACGGCTCGGCCGGGAAGTGCGCCTGCATGCTACGGAGGATGCCAGCCTGATAGGTGGTGTCGTGATCCGCGCCGGCGACCTGGTTATCGATGGCTCAGTTCGCGGCAAAATCGCGAAGCTGGCCGAAGCATTGAATTCTTGAGTTTGAAGGGGCAGCGCTATGCAGCAACTCAATCCTTCCGAAATAAGTGAAATCATCAAGGGCCGCATCGACAAACTCGATGTTGCCTCGCAAGCCCGTAACGAAGGCACGGTCGTCAGCGTCTCCGACGGTATCGTGCGGATTCATGGTCTGGCCGACGTCATGTACGGCGAAATGATCGAGTTCCCGGGTGCCGTCTACGGCATGGCGATGAACCTCGAGCGCGACTCTGTCGGCGCCGTGGTTCTCGGTGCCTATCAGTCGTTGGCTGAAGGCATGAGTGCCAAGTGCACCGGCCGCATCCTCGAAGTGCCGGTAGGTCCGGAACTGCTGGGTCGTGTGGTCGATGCCCTGGGTAACCCGGTTGACGGTAAAGGCCCACTGAACAACGTCCTCAGCGACGCGGTTGAGAAGGTTGCACCGGGCGTGATCTGGCGTAAGTCGGTCGACCAACCGGTGCAAACCGGTTACAAGGCCGTCGACGCCATGATTCCGGTTGGCCGTGGCCAGCGCGAGCTGATCATCGGCGACCGTCAGATCGGTAAAACCGCTCTGGCGATCGATGCCATCATCAACCAGAAGAACAGCGGCATTAAGTGCGTCTACGTGGCAATCGGTCAGAAGCAATCGACCATCGCCAACGTGGTGCGCAAGCTGGAAGAAAACGGTGCCCTGGCTAACACCATCATCGTTGCCGCCAGTGCTTCCGAATCCGCTGCGCTGCAATTCATTGCACCGTACTCCGGTTGCACCATGGGCGAGTACTTCCGCGACCGTGGCGAAGACGCGCTGATCGTGTATGACGATCTGTCCAAGCAAGCTGTGGCTTACCGCCAGATTTCCCTGCTGCTGCGCCGTCCGCCAGGCCGTGAAGCCTACCCGGGCGACGTGTTCTATCTCCACAGCCGCCTGCTGGAGCGCGCCTCGCGTGTTTCCGAAGAGTATGTCGAGAAGTTCACCAACGGCGAAGTGAAAGGCAAGACCGGTTCCCTGACCGCCCTGCCGATCATCGAAACCCAGGCTGGCGACGTTTCCGCGTTCGTTCCGACCAACGTGATCTCGATCACCGACGGTCAGATCTTCCTGGAATCGGCTATGTTCAACTCCGGCATCCGTCCGGCTGTGAACGCCGGTGTTTCGGTATCCCGCGTAGGTGGTGCCGCTCAGACCAAGATCATCAAGAAGCTTTCCGGTGGTATCCGTACCGCTCTGGCTCAGTACCGTGAACTGGCGGCTTTCGCCCAGTTCGCCTCTGACCTGGACGAAGCCACCCGCAAGCAGCTCGAGCATGGTCAGCGCGTTACCGAGCTGATGAAGCAGAAGCAATACGCGCCGATGTCCATCGCCGACATGTCGCTGTCCCTGTACTCGGCCGAACGTGGCTACCTGCAGGACATCGAAATCGTCAAAATCGGCAGCTTCGAACAAGCTCTGATTGCTTACTTCAACCGCGATCACGCCGACTTGATGGCGAAGATCAACGTGAAGGGTGACTTCAATGACGAAATCGACGCTGGCCTGAAAGCCGGTATCGAGAAGTTCAAGGCCACCCAAACCTGGTAAGCCGCAGCGGAGGTCTGATGACCTCCGCCTGCTAACCCGATAGGTGTCAAATGGCAGGCGCAAAAGAGATTCGCAGCAAGATTGCGAGCATCAAAAGCACGCAAAAGATCACCAGCGCCATGGAAAAGGTGGCTGTCAGCAAGATGCGCAAGGCTCAAATGCGCATGTCTGCCAGCCGTCCTTACGCGGAGCGCATCCGCCAGGTGATTGGTCATCTGGCCAACGCCAACCCGGAATACCGTCACTCGTTCATGATCGAGCGTGAAGTAAAGCGCGTCGGTTATGTGGTGGTGAGCAGTGACCGTGGCTTGTGTGGTGGCCTCAATACCAACCTGTTCAAGGCCCTGGTCAAGGACATGGTGGTAAACCGCGAACAAGGTGTAGAGATCGACCTCTGCGTGATTGGTGGCAAGGGTGCGGCATTCTTCCGCAGCTTTGGTGGCAATGTCGTTGCTGCGATCAGCCACCTGGGCGAAGAACCGTCGATCAACGATCTGATCGGTAGCGTCAAGGTCATGCTCGATGCGTACCTCGATGGTCGCATCGACCGTTTGTCCGTGGTCTCGAACAAGTTCATCAACACCATGACGCAACAGCCGACAGTGGAACAGTTGATTCCCCTGGTCGCTGATTCGGATCAAAAGCTCAAGCATCACTGGGACTATCTCTATGAACCCGATGCCAAGGAGCTGCTGGACGGCTTGATGGTGCGCTACGTGGAGTCGCAGGTGTACCAGGCGGTGGTCGAGAACAACGCGGCTGAACAAGCGGCGCGGATGATCGCGATGAAGAACGCTACCGACAACGCCGGTGATCTGATCAGCGATTTGCAGCTGATCTATAACAAGGCACGTCAGGCGGCGATCACCCAAGAGATCTCGGAAATCGTTGGCGGCGCTGCCGCGGTCTGATACCGGTTCAAATATTCAGAGGATCCAGCTATGAGTAGCGGACGTATCGTACAAATCATCGGCGCCGTGATCGACGTGGAATTTCCACGCGATCAGGTTCCGGGCATCTACGACGCCTTGAAAGTTCAAGGCGCCGAAACCACCCTGGAAGTTCAGCAGCAGCTGGGCGATGGCGTGGTTCGTACCATTGCGATGGGCTCGACCGAAGGCTTGAAGCGCGGTCTGGACGTCAAAAACACTGGCGCAGCCATCTCCGTACCTGTCGGTAAAGCGACCCTGGGCCGGATCATGGACGTACTGGGCAACCCGATCGACGAAGCCGGTCCGATTGGCGAAGAAGAGCGCTGGGGCATTCACCGTCCTGCGCCGTCCTTCGCTGAACAGGCAGGCGGCAACGACCTGCTGGAAACCGGCATCAAGGTTATCGACCTGATCTGCCCGTTCGCCAAAGGCGGTAAAGTCGGTCTGTTCGGTGGTGCCGGTGTCGGCAAGACCGTAAACATGATGGAACTGATCCGTAACATCGCCATCGAGCACAGCGGTTATTCCGTGTTCGCCGGTGTGGGCGAGCGTACCCGTGAGGGTAACGACTTCTACCACGAGATGAAGGACTCCAACGTTCTCGACAAGGTAGCCCTGGTTTACGGTCAGATGAACGAGCCACCAGGCAACCGTCTGCGCGTAGCTCTGACCGGCCTGACCATGGCCGAGAAGTTCCGCGACGAAGGTAACGACGTTCTGCTGTTCGTCGACAACATCTACCGCTACACCCTGGCCGGTACCGAAGTATCCGCACTGCTGGGCCGTATGCCTTCCGCAGTGGGTTATCAGCCGACCCTGGCCGAAGAGATGGGCATCCTGCAGGAGCGCATCACGTCGACCAAGAACGGTTCGATCACCTCGATCCAGGCGGTATACGTACCGGCGGATGACTTGACCGACCCGAGCCCGGCGACCACCTTCGCCCACTTGGACGCCACCGTCGTACTGTCCCGTGACATCGCTTCCCTGGGTATCTACCCGGCGGTCGACCCGCTCGACTCCACTTCGCGTCAGCTCGACCCGAACGTGATCGGTCAGGAGCACTACGACACCGCCCGTGGCGTGCAGTACGTGCTGCAGCGTTACAAGGAACTGAAGGACATCATCGCGATCCTGGGTATGGACGAGCTGTCGGAAGCCGACAAGCAGTTGGTATCCCGTGCGCGTAAGATCCAGCGCTTCCTGTCGCAGCCGTTCTTCGTGGCCGAAGTCTTCACCGGTTCGCCTGGCAAGTACGTCTCCCTGAAGGACACCATCGCTGGTTTCAGCGGTATCCTCAAAGGTGATTACGATCACCTGCCGGAGCAGGCGTTCTACATGGTCGGCGGCATCGAAGAAGCCATCGAGAAAGCGAAGAAACTGTAATCACCCGTGCGCCCGGAGACGGGCGCTTACGTGAGGCTAGATATGGCTATGACAGTCCATTGCGACATCGTCAGCGCAGAAGGCGAGATTTTCTCCGGTCTGGTCGAGATGGTGATTGCGCACGGCAACCTGGGTGATATGGGTATCGCTCCAGGCCACGCGCCGCTGATCACCGACCTCAAACCGGGTCCGATTCGCCTGATCAAGCAAGGTGGCGAAGCCGAGGTGTATTACATCTCCGGCGGCTTTCTTGAAGTGCAGCCGAACATGATCAAGGTTTTGGCCGATACCGTGCAGCGTGCTGCCGACCTCGACGAAGCCTCTGCTCAGGAAGCCGTCAAGGCTGCCGAGAAGGCCCTGCATGAAAAAGGCGCCGAGTTCGACTACGGCTCCGCCGCCGCTCGTCTGGCCGAGGCTGCAGCTCAGCTGCGCACCGTCCAGCAGCTGCGCAAGAAGTACGGCGGTAGCTGATACCAGGCTGGTCGTTGCACTTCATCGCACGTCAGTAAAAGGGTAGCCTTGGCTACCCTTTTTCTTTGTCCGCATTTTCTGGATCAGTATCTGCCTATGTCTCTCGATATCGTCATCCTCGCCGCCGGTCAGGGCACCCGCATGCGTTCCGCCTTGCCGAAAGTCCTCCATCCGATCGCCGGTCAATCCATGCTCGCGCATGTCATCGACCGCGCCCGGGAGCTTTCGCCTGCCGGCATCCATGTGGTGATCGGGCATGGCGCAGACCTGGTGCGCGAGCGACTGGCCGCAGATGACCTGAACTTCGTCCTGCAGAGCGAACAACTGGGCACCGGTCATGCCGTGGCCCAGGCCCTGCCGGCGCTGACGGCCGAGCGCGTGCTGATCCTCTACGGCGATGTGCCGCTGATCGAGACCGCCACCCTCGAGCGTTTGCTCGAGCAGGTCGGCGCCGAGCAGCTTGGGCTATTGACGGTCGACCTCATCGATCCGACCGGCTACGGCCGCATCGTTCGCGATGGCACCGGTGTGGTCAAGGCGATCGTCGAGCACAAGGACGCCACACCCGAGCAGCGGCAGATCTGCGAAGGCAACACCGGGATTCTCGCCGTCCCGGGCAAGCGCCTGGGCGACTGGCTGAGCCGGCTGTCCAACAGCAATGCCCAGGGCGAGTACTACCTGACCGACGTGATCGCCATGGCCGTGGCCGATGGCCTGGTGGTGGCCACCGAGCAACCGCTGGATGCCATGGAAGTGCAGGGCGCCAACGACCGCATGCAGCTGGCCGAGCTCGAGCGTCACTACCAGCAGCGCGCCGCGCGCAGCCTGATGGTCCAGGGCGTGACCCTGCGCGACCCGGCGCGTTTCGACCTGCGCGGCGAGGTGACGGTCGGCCGCGACGTGCTGATCGATATCAACGTGATCCTCGAAGGCCGGGTGGTCATCGAAGACGGGGTGCAGATCGGCCCCAATTGCGTGATCAAGGACAGCACCCTGCGCCAGGGCGCAGTGGTCAAGGCCAACAGCCATCTGGACGGTGCCGAAATGGGCGCGGGCAGCGATTGCGGTCCGTTCGCCCGCCTGCGTCCCGGCAGCGTGCTCGGCGCCAAGGCGCATGTCGGCAACTTCGTCGAACTGAAGAACGCCGTACTGGGCGAAGGCGCCAAGGCCGGGCACCTGAGCTACCTGGGCGATGCCGAGATAGGCGCCCGAACCAATATCGGTGCCGGCAGCATCACCTGCAACTACGACGGCGCCAACAAGTTCAAGACGGTGCTCGGCGAGGACGTGTTCATCGGCTCCAACAGCGCCCTGGTGGCACCGGTGAACCTGGGCGACGGCGCCACCACCGGCGCCGGTTCGGTGGTGACCAGCGATGTGCCGGCCAACACCCTGGCGGTCGCTCGCGCCAAGCAGCGCAACATCGAGGGCTGGAAGCGCCCGGTGAAAATCAACAAGTAGGGCGGCCTCGCCGCGCAGCGGCAGCCCGCCATTGAGTTCGGCGTACGGCCTTCGGCGAGTACGCCCTACGGGCTGATCGCCAAGCGGCTCTTGACTCCAAAGCTTCATTAGGTTTTGATTCGCGTAATTATCTTTCGAATCGAAACTTAGCATGTCGAAACGCAACACTCCGCAACGTCGTCACACCATCCTCGCCTTGCTCGCCGAGCAGGGCGAGGTGAGTGTGGATGAGTTGGCCAAGCGTTTCGCCACCTCGGAAGTGACTATCCGCAAGGACCTCACCGCGCTGGAAAAAAACGGCCTGTTGCTGCGCCGCTATGGCGGTGCGGTGCCGTTGCCGCAGGAGTTGATCGGCGATGCCGGTCAGCCGATTTCCAGGTACAAGCAGGCCATCGCCCGCGCCGGCGTGGCGCGGATCCGCGAGCATGCGCGGATCATCATCGACAGCGGCACCACCACCGCGGCGATGATCCCCGAGCTGGGGCATAAGCCGGGCCTGGTGGTGATGACCAACTCGCTGAATGTGGCCCGCGCCCTCAGTGAACTGGAACATGAGCCGGTACTGTTGATGACCGGCGGCACCTGGGATCCGCATTCGGAATCCTTCCAGGGTCAGGTCGCCGAACAGGTGCTGCGCTCCTACGACTTCGACCAGCTGTTTATCGGTGCCGATGGCATCGACCTGGCCCGCGGCACCACCACCTTCAACGAGCTGCTCGGCCTGTCGCGGGTGATGGCCGAGGTGGCCCGCGAAGTGGTGGTGATGGTCGAGAGCGACAAGATCGGCCGCAAGATTCCCAACCTGGAACTGCCCTGGAGCAGCGTCCATACCCTGATCACCGACGAGCGCCTCGGCGCCGAGGTGCGTGAACAACTGACTGCGCGCGGCATCAACCTGATCTGCGCCGCCGTAGAGCATTAATAGGAGAAGACTATGTGTGGCATCGTGGGCGCCGTCGCCGAACGCAACATCACCGCCGTGCTGGTGGAAGGCCTGAAACGCCTGGAATACCGCGGCTACGACAGCGCCGGTGTGGCGCTGCTGAATGAACAGGGCCAGCTCGAACGCCGCCGTCGGGTGGGCAAGGTCAGCGAACTGCAAAGCGCCTTGAGCGACGAGCCGTTGGCGGGACGCCTGGGCATCGCCCACACCCGTTGGGCCACCCACGGTGCGCCGAGCGAGCGCAACGCCCACCCGCATTTCTCAGGCATTGATCTGGCAGTGGTGCACAACGGCATCATCGAAAACCACGAGCAACTGCGCGCACAACTGAAAGACCTGGGCTATGTGTTCAGCTCGGATACCGATACCGAAGTCATCGTCCACCTGCTCGAGCACAAGCTGCAGAGCCTGGGCGACCTGACCGCCGCGCTCAAGGCCGCGGTCAAGGAACTGCACGGCGCCTACGGTCTGGCGGTGATCAGTGCACAGCAGCCGGATCGCCTGCTCGCCGCCCGCAGTGGCAGCCCACTGGTGATCGGTCTGGGCCTGGGCGAGAACTTCCTCGCCTCGGATCAGCTTGCGTTAAGGCAGGTGACAGACCGTTTCATGTACCTGGAAGAAGGCGATATCGCCGAGATCCGCCGTGATGGCGTGCAGATCTGGGATGTCGACGGCAAGCCGGTCGCACGCGAAAGCGTGCAGTACCACGAAGGCGCCGAGGCAGCCGACAAGGGCGCGTTCCGCCACTTCATGCTCAAGGAAATCCACGAACAGCCCAAGGTGGTCCAGCGCACCCTGGAGGGTCGCCTCGGCACTAACCAGGTGCTGGTCCAGGCGTTCGGTCCGCAGGCCGCCGAGTTGTTCGCCAAGGTCAAGAACGTGCAGATCGTCGCCTGTGGCACCAGCTATCACGCCGGCATGGTCGCCCGTTACTGGCTGGAAGAGCTGGCCGGGATTCCCTGCCAGATCGAGGTGGCCAGCGAATTCCGCTACCGCAAGGTGGTGGTGCAGGCGGATACCCTGTTCATCAGCATTTCCCAGTCCGGCGAAACCGCCGACACCCTAGCGGCGCTGCGCAATGCCAAGGCGCTGAGCCCCGAGCGGGGCGGTTACCTGGCCAGCCTGGCGATCTGCAACGTCGGCATCAGCTCGCTGGTGCGCGAATCCGACCTGTGCCTGCTGACCCAGGCCGGCCCGGAAATCGGCGTGGCCTCGACCAAGGCCTTCACCACCCAGCTGGTGGCCCTGATGCTGCTCACCCTGTCCATTGGTCAGGTACGCGGCAGCCTGGACCCGGCGCTGGAGGCCGAACTGGTGGACGAACTGCGCCGCCTGCCGACCCGCCTCGGCGAAGCGCTGGCCATGGATACGGTGGTGGAGAAGATCGCCGAACTGTTTGCCGAGAAGCACCACGCGCTGTTCCTCGGCCGTGGCGCACAGTACCCGGTGGCCATGGAAGGCGCGCTCAAGCTCAAGGAAATCTCCTATATCCATGCCGAAGCCTACCCGGCCGGCGAACTCAAGCACGGCCCGCTGGCCCTGGTCGACAGCGACATGCCGGTGGTCACGGTGGCGCCGAACAACGAGCTGCTGGAGAAGCTCAAATCCAACCTGCAGGAAGTGCGCGCCCGTGGCGGCGAACTGATCGTGTTCGCCGACCAGCAGGCCGGCATGACCAACGGCGAGGGCACCCATGTGGTCAACATGCCGCACATCCACGATGCCCTGGCGCCGATCCTCTACACCATTCCGCTGCAGCTGCTGTCCTACTACGTCGCCGTGCTCAAGGGCACCGACGTCGATCAGCCGCGCAACCTGGCCAAGAGCGTGACTGTCGAGTAACGGGCGCATGAGTCCTGCCCTGGCGCTGTTATTCGACGGTTGCCGGGCCGTACTGTCGGGCGATGAGGTTGGTATCGCCCGGCTGCGCGCGGCGGGCTTTGTCTGCGCCACTGCAGCCTGGCAGTTTCGCCTGCCGGTTCTGCATGCCTACCTGATGACGCGCCTGCCGCCTGGCGAGCGCGTCGACTACCCAGCCTTTCTACGCGAACTCTATGCCAGCGACCTGAATGCGCGCCTGCGCGAGCTGGGCGCCGAGATAGCCATTGTGGATAACCTCGGCAAGGTCGATTTGAGCACCTACGGCCTCATATCTCTGACGACCTGAACAGGTGTCGATGTTCGGCGTTATACAGCGCCGAATCGGCGAACTGTTCGGCGTTCAGTACCCGGCCCACCAGGATCAATGCGGTGCGGCGGAAGCCCTTGGCGTGCACCCGCTCTTCGATATCGGCCAGGGTGCCGCTGACCCAGTCCTGATCCGGCCAGCTGGCGCGGTGGACCACGGCGATCGGGCAATCGGCGCCGTAATGCGGTAGCAGTTCGGCGACTATCTTGCCCAGATGTACCACGCCCAGGTGAATGGCCATGGTCGCGCCGTGGCGGGCCAGGTCGTGCAGCTGCTCGCCGGCGGGCATCGTCGACTTGCTCGCGTAGCGGGTAAGGATCAGCGTCTGCGACACCTCGGGCAGGGTCAGCTCGCATTCCAGCAGGGCGGCGCAGGCGGCAGTGGCGGTCACCCCGGGGATGATCTGGAAGGGAATGGCCAGCGCGCGCAGCTGACGGATCTGCTCGCCGATGGCGCCATAGAGCGAGGGGTCGCCGGAATGCACGCGGGCCACATCCTGGCCCTTGGCGTGGGCCTGGCGGATCAGCCCGACAATCTCCTGCAGGTGCAGTTCGGCGGTGTTGACCACCAGTTCGGCACTATTGCCAGCAAGTACCGCCTCAGGCACCAGTGAGCCGGCGTACAGGATCACTGGGCAGGCGCGCAGCAGGCGCTGGCCCTTGACGGTGATCAGCTCCGGGTCGCCGGGGCCGGCGCCGATAAAGTAGACGGTCATTGAATCTCCAGAAATAGCTTCTCCAGAAGCTGCGCCCTGGCCAGGGCACAGGTGGCGTTGGCCGAGCGCAGTTTTTCCCCCAGCAGTTCGGCGCGTTGTCCGCTCAGCACTTCGGCCTGGGCCAGGGCGCTGGCCTCGGCGACCCCGGCGCTGCCGGTGATCTGCAGGCTCAGCGTCGAGGTCTGTCCGAGCCGCTCGTGGTAGTGACTCAGCTGGCTGGCCGGCAGCCAGGCGATAGGCAGGTGCAGCTGTTCAGCCAGTTGGCGCAAGCCGGGTTCATCCTGTTTATGGCTGCTGCTGGCCAGGGCGCTGAGCTCGGCCGGCTGCAAGCCGTGCGGCTGTAGCGCCTGCTGCAGCAGGTCGAACAACTGCGCGCTGGAACAGCCGCGCCGACAGCCCAGCCCGGCGACATGGATCAACTGAGCGCCGGCCTGGAGCAAGGCTCAGACGCCGTGACGGTTACGGCTGTAGAACCAGGCAGCCGCCAGGCCCAGCACCGCCCAGAACAGCGCATTGGTCAGCAGCGAGGCGAGGATGAACTCCTGCTCCAGAGCGGCCGGAGCCAGGCTCGAATGCACCTCGGGCTGCGGCGCGCCGATCAGGTGCGGAATTGCCAGCAGCACCAGGCCGAGGACGCGCAGCGGCCAATGCCGGCCGAACGCCAACAGGCCCAGGCCGGCAGCTGTAGCCGCGGCGGTGCCGAGCCACCAGTACTGGCGCAGCAGCAGGTCGGCGGCGGCGGTGCCCGGCAGCTCCGGCGGCAGGCCCGCGGACGGCGCCAGGGCGAAGGTGGCGAAACCACCGAGGCCCCAGAGCAGGCCCTGCCAGGTTCGGCCCGGCGCACGCAGGGTGAACAGGCCGGCAAGCATCAGGGCGAAACCGACGGCCACCACCAGGTTGCTCAGGCCAGTGGCCAGGCTGCGTTGCCAGCCGTCTTCGGGAGCCCAGGCTTCGCCGTCATGGCTATGGCCATCGGCGTGCTCGTGGGGCGCTGCGGCGGCGTGGCTGTGGCTGCTGGCCACTGCGGCGGCCGGCTCGCTGACTTCGAAGCTTTCCGCCTGGAGAATCAACGGAGTGAGCCACAGGCTCTGCAGCAGGGTCAGCACAATGGCGGCGAACAGGCCGGCGAAGCCTGCCGTCTGGGCGATACGCTTAAGCATGGGAGCAGTCTCAGTGGCAGGGGAAGGCGGCGCTGTGGCGGGTATCGTGGGCCGCGTTGTGCATGGCCTCGATAGGCGAGAAGCCGGCGACGAAAATCAGCGCGGCGCCCAGCAGGCAGCTGCCGACGGCCAGCAGCAGGCGTTGCGAAAGAGGGAGGGTGACGCTGGATGAAGCGGCTAGCGTGCTGTGGGACATAAGCTGACCTTCTGCTGTTGGGTAAGCGATGCAGAAGGACGCAGCAAGACCCCGACCCTGAACGGGCGGGATACCGGCGCGTACCTGCCCACCGCAGGTTGCCAAATAAAACGCTTCAGGCCGGTCTCCGGGCTTGCGCAGACTGTCGCGGGGGACAGTTCCAGAATCAGCCTTCCCAAGCCAATGGCTCAGTGGCTATCACGACTCTGACGTGCGCTTACCGTTGCGGGGGCAGCGCCGGAATTGCCCACAGAGGGCGCACCGGCTTCCCGTTTCACCTCGCGCAGCGACGCGCGAGACACCTGAAACAGCTTTTTAGAACATCACGAAGCGGCCCTGCCCGTCAACCGCGGCGATTGACCTGTCCCCAGGCACTGCGTAGCCTTCGCTCCGTCGAGGTTCTTCGGTGTTTGCCATCGAAGCTAAGAGGGAACAGGGTTATGCCCTGGCTGCCCCCGCAACTGTGAACGACCTGTATCCCTTCTGTTGGCTGGCGCGCTCTGCGTCAGCCCGACAGCCACTGCGTCCGCGCGGGAAGGCGAAGGGAATGGCGGCGCTGAATGCCCGCCCGGTCGTGAGCCAGGAGACCTGCCTCGCAACGCTTTCGACAACCGGGCGGGGTGATCCGGTGGTGTTGGCTGACGCCCCCGTGGCTGTCATGTCTGTGCCGCCTGCCTGCTCGTCTTTCTTTTGACGTCATGCAGGGCCACTGATGAAAACGCTCGCCAAACTTCCCGTCACCATAGTCACCGGCTTTCTCGGGGCCGGTAAAACCACTCTGCTGCGGCATATGCTCGGCCACGCCGATGGCCGGCGGATCGCGGTGATCGTCAACGAGTTCGGCGAGCTGGGCATCGACGGCGAAATCCTCAAGCAGTGCTCGATCGGTTGCAGCGCAGAAGAAGCCAGCGGCCGGGTCTATGAGCTGGCCAACGGCTGCCTGTGTTGCACCGTGCAGGAGGAGTTCTTCCCGGTGATGCGCGAACTGGTGGCGCGGCGTGGCGACCTCGACCATATCCTCATCGAAACCTCCGGTCTGGCCCTGCCCAAGCCGCTGGTGCAGGCCTTCAACTGGCCGGAAATCCGCAACGCCTGCACGGTAGACGCGGTGATCACCGTGGTCGACAGCCCGGCGGTGGCCGCCGGCACCTTCGCCGCCTTCCCCGAGCAGGTCGATGCCCAGCGCCAGCTCGACCCCAATCTCGACCACGAATCGCCGCTGCACGAACTGTTTGCCGACCAACTGGCCAGCGCCGATCTGGTCATCCTCAACAAGGCCGACCTGCTCGACGCCGCCGCCCTGGCCGCGGTGCGCGCCGAAGTGGCCGGGGAGCTGCCGGCGGCGGTCAAGGTCATCGAAGCGCATGGCGGCGAACTGCCACTGGACGTGCTGCTCGGTCTCAATTGCGAGACCGAGCTGCATATCGACGGCCGCAAGACCCACCACGATCTGGAAGGTCATGAAGAACACGATCACGACGAATTCGATTCGTTCCACGTGGAACTACCGGCGGCCGAGGAGGCGCAACTGCTGCAGGCACTGAAAGCCGCGGTGGGCAAACACGGCATCCTGCGTATCAAGGGGTTTGCGGCGATTCCGGGTAAACCCATGCGCCTGCTGCTGCAAGGCGTCGGCCAGCGTTTCGACAAGCATTTCGACCGCGCTTGGCAGGCCGACGAGGCGCGCATCACCCGCCTGATCGTGATCGGCCAGCAGCTCGACCACGCCGCCATCGAAGCCGAGCTGCAGGCGGCATTGCGCTGATGCAGGGCTCGCGTGTAGGGCGTACTCGTGCAGCAGTACGCCGTAATAATGGCCACGATGGCGGACTGATCGCTGCGCGCCTGAGTCCGCCCTACCCGACAATCGGGGGCTAAGCCATGCACCTGCTGCGCACCCAGCCCGGCGCGCAAGTGCCGGCCGACAGCATCGCCGACCTCGGCCAGACCCCGGCCGAGCTGGTGATCCTCTGTACCGGCGATTCGCACCTGTCGTTGCTGGCCGAGGTGGCGCGGCAGCTGCCGGCGGATTACCCCAGCCTGCGCCTGGCCAGCCCGGCGCAGCTGAGCAATCACGCCTCCATCGATCTCTATGTCGAGCAGGTGCTGCAGCACGCCAAGGTCGTCCTGATTTCCGTGCACGGCGGGGTCAGCTACTGGCGCTACGGCATCGAGCGCCTGGTCGAACTGGCCGAGGCGGGGGCACGGGTGATCCTGGTGCCGGGTGACGACAGCCCCGATCCCGAACTGAGCGGCCTGGGCAACGTGCCGGCGGACGACAGCGAGCGGCTCTGGCAGTACCTGCGCCAGGGCGGCGCGCACAACGCCCGGCAGCTGTTCAACTGCATCGCCAGTCGCTGGCTGCAGCGCGATTATGCCTGGGGCGAGCCGCAGCCCCTGCCGCGTGTCGGCCTGCATCACCCGCGGCAGGCCAATCCGCAGCTGGCCGACTGGCAAGCGGACTGGCAGGCCGGCGCGCCGGTGGCGGCGCTGCTGTTCTACCGCACCCAGGTGCAGGCGGCCAATACCGGGTTTGTCGATACCTTCTGCCAGCGCCTGCAGGCCCAGGGCCTCAATCCGCTGCCGATCGCCGTGGCCAGCCTCAAGGAGGCGGCCTGCCTGGCCCAGGTCGAAACCTGGCTGGACGAGGTCGACGCCAGCGTCATCATCAACACCACCGGCTTCGCCATAAGCAATCCAGAGGCAGCGGATCTGCGCCCGTTCAGGCGTGACGTGCCGGTACTGCAGGCGATCTGCGCCCTGGACAACCTCGAGCAGTGGCAAGCTAGCGCCCAGGGCCTGGGCTCGCGCGACCTGGCCATGCACATCGTCCTGCCGGAACTGGACGGCCGCCTGATCACCCAGCCGATCAGCTTCAAGGGCCTGGCCTGGCGCAGCGAGCGCAGCCAGAGCGATGTGGTCTGCTACCGGCCGCACCTGCCGGGCATGGACTTCGTCGCCGAGCTGGCGCGCAACTGGGTCGCCCTGGCAAGAACGCCCAACGCCGACAAGCGCATCGCCCTGGTGCTGGCCAACTACCCGACCCGCGACGGCCGCATCGGCAACGGCGTCGGCCTGGACACCCCGGCGGCGGCGCTGAATATCCTCAAGGCCCTGCAGCAGCAGGGCTATCCGGTCGAAGGCCTGCCGGCCAGCGGCACCGCGCTGATCCACCAGTTGCTCGGCGGGGTGACCAACGATCTCGATAACCTGGACGCGCGGCCCTGCGCCCAGAGCCTGGCGCTGGACGACTACCTGGCGTTCTTCCAGCGCCTGCCCGCGGCCAACCAGCAGGCGGTGCTTGAGCGCTGGGGCGGCCCCGAGCAGGACCCCATGTTTCGCGGCGGGCGGCTGATGATCGCCGGCCTGCGTTTCGGCCTGTGCTTCGTCGGCATCCAGCCGGCGCGCGGTTATCAGCTGGATGCGGCGGCGGTCTACCACGACCCCGACCTGGTGCCGCCGCACGGCTACCTGGCGTTCTACTGCTGGCTGCGCAGCACCTTCGCCGCCCAGGCCCTGGTGCATGTCGGCAAGCACGGCAATCTGGAATGGCTGCCGGGCAAGAGCGTCGGCCTGTCCGCGCAGTGCTGGCCGAGCGCGGTTCTCGGTCCGCTGCCCAACGTCTATCCGTTTATCGTCAACGATCCGGGCGAGGGCGCGCAGGCCAAGCGGCGTACCCAGGCGGTGATCATCGACCACCTGATGCCGCCGCTGACCCGTGCCGAGAGCTACGGCCCGCTGCGCGACCTGGAGCGCCTGGCCGACGAGTACTACGAGGCCAGCCAGCTCGACCTGCGCCGCGCCGCCGAGCTGCGCGGGGAGATTCTGCTCAAGGTGCGCGAGGCCAGCCTCGATCGCGAACTGGGCCTGCAACTCAACGAAGACCCCAACAGCTGGTTGCCACAGCTCGACGCCTACCTCTGTGACCTCAAGGAATCGCAGATCCGCGACGGCCTGCATGTGTTCGGCGAGTCGCCGACCGGCCACCTGCGCCGCGACACCCTGCTGGCGCTGCTGCGCATTCCTCGGGGCGATGGCCTGGGCGGCAACGCCAGCCTGCTGCGCGCCCTGGCCCGCGATCTGCAACTGGGCTTCGATCCGCTCGACTGCGAGATGGCCGCGCCCTGGCAGGGGCCGCGTCCGGCCGTGCTGCAGCACAGCAGCGACGACCCCTGGCGCAGCGCCGGCGATACCCGCGAGCGCCTGGAGCTGCTGGCCTTGCGCCTGATCGAGGAGGCGGATTGCGAACCCGTTGGCGCAGCAAGTAGCCAGGTGTTGCAGTCTTTGCGCGGGCAGGTCGCGCCGCTGCTGGATGCCTGCGGCCCGGCCGAGATGGGCGGATTGCTCGCCGCCCTGGCCGGGCGTTTCGTCCCCGCCGGGCCGAGTGGCGCACCCAGTCGCGGCCGCCTCGATGTGCTGCCCACCGGGCGCAACTTCTACAGCGTCGATGTGCGCAACCTGCCCACTCCGACCGCCTGGCGCCTCGGCGTGCAGGCGGCGGAGCGCCTGCTCGAACGCCATCTGCAGGATCACGGCGACCACCTGCGCCAGCTCGGCCTGTCGGTGTGGGGCACCGCGACCATGCGCACCGGCGGCGACGACATGGCCCAGGCCCTGGCCCTGCTCGGCGTGCGCCCGGTATGGCAGGCCGGCAGCCAGCGGGTCGAACGCTTCGAGATCATGCCGCTGGAGCAGCTCGGCCGGCCGCGGGTGGACGTGACCCTGCGCGTCTCCGGCTTCTTCCGCGATGCCTTCAGCAACCTGATCCGCCTGTTCGATGACGCGGTGCAGGCGGTCGTTGATCTCGATGAGCCGGAAGAGTTGAATCCTCTGTCGGCGCGGGTCTGGCGCGAAGCCCTGGCCCTACAGGACAGCGGCCTGGATGAACATGAGGCGCGCAAGCAGGCCGGCTGGCGGGTGTTCGGCTCCAAGCCCGGCGCCTATGGCGCGGGCGTGCAGAACGCCATCGAAGAACGCCTGTGGCAGACCCGCGCGGACCTGGCCGAGGTCTACCTGAACTGGGGCGGCTACGCCTACGGCAAGGGCAGCGAAGGCACCCCGGCCCGCGCGCAGTTCGCCGAACGCCTGGAGCAGATGCAGGCGGTGCTGCACAACCAGGACAACCGCGAGCACGACATCCTCGATTCCAACGACTACTACCAGTTCCAGGGCGGCATGCTGGCGGCGGTGGAATGCCTGCGCGGGGCCAGGGTGGCCAGCTACCACGGCGACAACAGCCAGCCCGACACGCCGCGCATCCGCACCCTCAAGGAGGAACTGGGCCGCGTGGTGCGCGCCCGCGCGGCCAACCCCAAGTGGATCGAAGGCATGAAGCGCCACGGCTACAAGGGCGCGTTCGAGCTGGCGGCGACCATCGACTACCTGTTCGCCTTCGACGCCACCAGCGAGCTGGTCGACGACCACCAGTACGCGCTGCTCAGCGATGCCTACCTGCTCGACCAGGACACCCGCGACTTCATCCAGCAACACAACCCCGGCGCCCTGCAGGACATCCTCGAACGCCTGCTCGAAGCCCAGCAGCGCGGCCTCTGGCAGAACCCCGGTGAGTACCGCGAAGCCCTGGAAAACCTGCTGATCGACAGTGAGGAAGCATGAGCACATGCCTTCCCGTCGATCTCGTAGGGTGGGTTAGCCGCATGCGGCCATTGCCAAGCATCACGCCACTCCAGATGCGGCGTAACCCACCACCGGCGCAACGCGATCCATCGCCTGGTGGGTTACGCGCCGCGCCACCATCGCGTGTGGCTTCTCGACCGGCGTCCCGCGCCGCTAACCCACCCTACGAATCCAATCCCGTAGGGTGGATGACGCTTCATCCATCCACCGCCCATGCAGGGTGGATTTGCCGCATGCCGCGGTTGCCAAACAACAGATCATTTGCGATGCGGCGTAACCCACCATTGGCGCAACCCGTGCCATCGCCTGGTGGGTTACGCGCGCACAACAATCGCCTGCGGATTCCCGGCCGATTTTCTGCGCCGCTAACCCGCCCTACGGATCTTCCCCTATGACCGAACACCACTTCCCCCTCGCCGCCGTGGTCGCCGCCGATGACCTGAAACTGGCGCTGTGCCTGGCGGCCATCGACCCGGCCATCGGCGGCGTGCTGATCGAGGGGCCGCGCGGCATGGCCAAATCGACCCTGGCCCGTGGCCTGGCCGATCTGCTGGCCAGCGGTACCTTCGTCACCCTGCCATTGGGCGCGAGCGAGGAACGCATCGTCGGCACCCTCGATCTGGACGCGGCGCTGAGCGAGGGTCGCGCGCAGTTCTGCCCCGGTCTGCTGGCCAAGGCCCATGGCGGCGTGCTGTACGTGGACGAGGTCAATCTGCTGCCCGATCATCTGGTCGATCTGCTGCTGGATGCCGCCGCCAGCGGAGTCAACCATGTCGAGCGCGACGGCATCTCCCATCGGCATGCCGCGCGCTTCGTGCTGATCGGCACCATGAACGGCGAGGAGGGCGAGCTGCGCCCGCAACTGCTCGATCGCTTCGGCCTCAACCTGGCCCTGGATGCGCAGCCGCAACCGGCCCAGCGCGCCGAAATCGTCCGCCGTCGCCTGGCCTTCGATGCCGACCCGCAGGCGTTTGGGCAGCGCTGGCAGGCGCAGCAGGACGAACTGCGCAGCCGCTGCCAGAGTGCCCGTGAGCGGCTGGCAACTATTCCGCTGGATGACGCCGCTCTGGAGCAGATCAGCCAGCGCTGCTTCGCCGCCGCCGTCGATGGCCTGCGCGCCGATCTGGTCTGGCTGCGCGCCGCCCGCGCCCATGCCGCCTGGCGCGGAGCCGAACGCATCGAAGCGGCGGATATCGACGCGGTGGCGGAGTTCGTGTTGCGTCACCGTCGCCGTCATAGCCCGCCGCCCACCGCCCAACCGCCACAGTCTCAAGCCAGTAACGGCGCGCCAGGCGAGCAGCAGCAAGCGCCGCAAGGCGAAGGCCAGTGGGGCGAATTACCCGCGCAGGTGCAACGCCTCGGCGAGCGGCGTGAACCGCCGCGCTGGGCAAAAAAGCCCTAGGCATCCGCCCGCGCACAGCCCCAGGCGCGGATGCCAGAACAGCCCCCGGCACGCTGCAGGGTGGTCGCAGCGGTGCCAGCCGCAGCGGTCGGCTGGGCGTTATCGACTGGCCGGCGACCTTGCTCAAGGGCCGCCCGCGCAATCGTCAGGATCTGCTGCAGCGTCCGCGCAGCAGCAAACCCGCCGAACTCTGGCTGGTGATAGTCGATGCCTCGGCCTCGACCCGGCGCCATGGCGCGCTGAGCAAGGCCAAGGGTCTGCTCGGCGAGCTGTTCGAGCAGGCCCGCCGGCAACGCGTGCGCCTGGCCCTGCTGCACGCCACCGGCCGCCAGGCGCAGTGGCTGTGGCAGGGGCAGAAGGCCTCCCAGGCCTTGCACCAGTGGCTCAGTGAACTGGGCGCCAGCGGCGGCACGCCCTTGCTCGCTGCCGTACAGCAAGCCACCGCCTGGCAGGCGCGCCGCCAGCGCCTGCACCCGGCCGAGCGTCAGCGTTTGCTGATCATCACCGATGGCCGCCTGCGCGACTGGCCGGCCTTGACCCCGAGCACTTGCCCGGCGCTGCTGGTGGATATCGAAAGCGCGGCGATCCGCCTCGGCCGCGCCCGCCAACTGGCCGCCGAGCTGGGTGCGCACTACCGACATATCGATTCGCTGCCGCTGTTAGCCGGCAGCCTGGAGACAGCTTTATGAAAGGCTATGTACCAATTAGGGGCTGCATGGGGCGTTCGGGAAAGAGTGGTCCTGCTTGCAAGGGCCGCAATAGTAGGGTGCGCCGGGCGCCCCAAGACTCTACCGCCAACGCTGGTGCGCACGGCGCACCCTACAAGGTCAGATCCCTCACACTTAAACGCCGAAGCCTGAACGCAACACACTACTGGTACATAGCCTTATGAAAACCCTGTTGATTATCGGCATCGGTGCCGGCGACCCCGACTACCTCACCGTGCAGGCGATCAAGGCGCTGAACCGCACGGACGTGTTCTTCCTGATGGACAAGGGCAGCGCCAAGGACAGCCTGATCGGTCTGCGCAAGACCATTTGCGAGCGCTTTATCCAGGGCCGCGACTACCGCTTCGTCAGCGCCGACTGCCCGGAGCGGGTGCGCGATGTGCCCGACTATCGCGGCAGCGTGGTCGATCTCAATCAGGACAAGCAGCAGCTGTTCGAAGGCATGATCCGCGAGCAGATGGCCGACGGCGAATGCGGGGCTTTTCTGGTCTGGGGCGACCCGGCGCTGTACGACAGCACCCTGCGCATCGTCGAACAGATCGTGCGCAACAGTGCGGAAGAGATTACATACGAGGTGATCCCCGGCATCACCAGCCTGCAGGCCTTGGCTGCCAGGCACAAGGTCTGCTTCAACAGCATCGGCCAGGCCTTCCAGGTCACCCCGGCCCGGCGCCTGGCCGAAGGCGGCTTTCCCGAGGGCCTGGACAGCGTGCTGGTGATGCTCGATGCCCAGGACAGCTACCGGCGCTTCGTCGATCAGGACATGCACATCTACTGGGGCGCCTACATCGGCACCGCGGACGAAGTGCTGATTGCTGGCCCCCTGAGTGAGGTCGCCGAGACCATCCGCAGCCGCCGCGCCGCACTGCGCGAGCAGCACGGCTGGATTATGGATAGCTACCTGCTGCGCAGGAACGACGCGGACTGAGACCCGCTTTTGTAGGAGCGGGCGGGACGCGTAGTTCCATGCCCGCGATTCGCTTCAGCCCACCACCGCTTAGTCCCGTTGAAAGGCACCGACTGACCTGCCACGAAGTCTGGCGAAGTCGGTGACGGTGGAATAGCTTATCCACAGCTGATCGAAACGCTACGAATCGCAGCCCGGGGTTGCGATTTTTTCTATCCGAACAAAGGACATGGCCAGTGGACCGATTCCAGGAAATGCAGGTCTTCGCCGCCGTCGCCCAGGAGCAGGGCTTCTCGGCGGCAGCGCGGCGTTTGGGCATGTCGGCGGCCAGTGTCACCCGGGCGGTGGCGGCGCTTGAGCGGCGCATTGGCACTCAGTTGCTGACGCGTACCACCCGCAGCGTGCATTTGAGCGAGGCGGGTCAGCGTTATCTGGAAGACTGTCGCAGGATTCTCGCCGAGGTGCAGGAAGCCGAGGATTCGGCAGCCGGCAGCCACGCCCAGCCCCGTGGGCAACTGACGATCACCGCGCCGGTATTGTTCGGCGAGTTGTTCGTCACCCCGGTCATAGTCGGTTACCTGACGCAATTCCCCGATGTCAGCATCAACGCGCTGCTGGTCGACCGGGTGGTGAGCATGGTCGAGGAGGGCGTCGATGTGGCGGTGCGCATCGGTGAGTTGCCGGACAGCAATCAGCATGCAATTCGCGTGGGCGAAGTGCGCCGGGTGATCTGCGCGTCCCCTGGATTCCTGACCGAGCACGGTCGGCCTCGCCATCCTGCAGAGTTGAGCGCAGCACCGGTCATCGCCACCTCGTCCATCGGCCAGCTCAGAAGCTGGGCGTTCCTCGATGCGGGCGAGCCGATCAGCGTTCGGCCGGAACCGCGTCTGGTGGTCACCGCCAATCAGGCGGCTATCACTGCCGCCGCCATGGGTCTGGGACTGACCCGAGTGCTGTCGTATCAAGTGGCGGGCAAGGTCGCCGCCGGCGAGCTGGAAATCGTTCTGGCTGACTTCGAACTGCCGCCATGGCCCATTCATGTGGTCTACCAGGGTGGGCGCAAGGCCCCGGTGCGGGTGCGCAGTTTTGTCGACTTTGCGGTCAAGGTGCTGCGCGGACACCCGGCCCTGCGCGGCTGATGGGTTATTGCGCTGGATGAAATAATGGATTGCGTTTGCTGGTTATTCTGTTGTTTTGGTTGCGGGTGGAAGATGGCCCCCATCGGCGCTGATCGTTCCTGAACGGCGCCACCACCCAGCGGAGTCGACCATGCAAGCGATCAAACTCTACAACTTCCCCCGTTCCGGCCATGCACATCGTGTGGAGCTGATGCTGTCTCTGTTGCAGCTGCCGACCGAGCTGATCTTTGTCGATCTGGCCAAGGGCGCCCACCAGCAGGCGGATTTTCTTGCGCTCAACTCCTTTGGCCAGGTTCCGGTGATTGATGATCAAGGCGTGGTGCTGGCCGATTCCAACGCGATCCTGGTCTACCTGGCGCAGAAATACGGCAACGGTCACTGGCTGCCAACCGATCCGGTCGGTGCGGCCAAGGTGCAGCGCTGGTTGTCGGTCGCCGCCGGGCCGATTGCCTTCGGCCCCGCCAGGGCCAGGCTGATCACCGTGTTTGGGGCGCCTTACAACGCGCAGGAGGTGATCGCCTATTCCCACAGCTGGCTCAAAGTGATCGATCAGGAACTGGGCGCCACGGCCTATCTGGTCGGTAGCGAGCCGAGCATCGCCGACATCGCCGCGTACAGCTACATCGCCCATGCACCGGAAGGCAATGTGTCGCTGGACGACTACGCCAACATCCGCGCCTGGCTGGCGCGGATTGAAGCCTTGCCAGGGTTTGTCGGCATGCCGCGCACCGTCGCCGGTTTGCAAAAAACTGCCTGATGCCCACGGCCGGGCCGTTCTTGTTGCGCGAGGAGCGCAGGGGAGAAGCCGTTATGCAACCTTCACCATGGCACGCCGGCGAGAAACAGTTGCAGGCTCACGTGGGTGTTGCCGAGCGCATGGACGCCTTGGGTCGCCGGGTGATTCGCGGCGAGATGCCGGATCAGCACCGCACCTTCTATCAGCAACTGCCGTTCATGCTGTACGGCGCGGTGGATGCCGACGGCAACCCCTGGGCCAGCATTCTTCAAGGGACGCCGGGCTTTGCGCAGGCGCCCGAGCCTGGGTTGTTGCAGGTCGGCAGCCTGCCTGGCCGCGACGACCCGGCACAACTGCACGACGGGGCGGCGATCGGTCTGCTCGGTATCGAGCTGCACAGCCGCCGGCGCAACCGTCTCAATGGTCGAGTCGGTGTCGTAACGGCGAGCGGCTTCGAGGTGAAGGTGGAGCAATCGTTCGGCAATTGCCCGCAGTACATTCAATTGCGCCAGTTTCGCTCGGTGCCCTTGGCGGACCCGGCGACCCGCAGCGCGCAGCACCTCGATGGGCTGGATGACGCGGCCAAAGCCATGATCGCCGGCGCCGATACCTTCTTCGTCGCCAGTTATGTGGACGTCGATGGTCAACGCTCGGTGGACGTTTCCCATCGGGGTGGCCAGGCCGGTTTCGTCCAGGTAGAGGGCAATCGCCTGACCATCCCGGACTTCGCCGGCAACCTGTTCTTCAATACCCTGGGCAACCTGCTGAGCAATCCTCGAGCCGGTTTGCTGTTCATCGATTTTGAATCGGGCGATCTGCTGCACCTCAGCGGTCGCACCCAGGTCATCCTCGACGGCCCGCAGGTCGACGCCTTTCAAGGGGCCGAGCGGCTGTGGACGGTAGAGGTGGAGCGGGTGGTGCGTCGGCCCGCGGCGCTGGCCTTGCGCTGGCGCTTTGACGGCCTGTCACCCAGCAGTTTGCTGACCGGCAGCTGGGCGCAGGCGCACGCACGCCTGCAAGCCCAGGCCCTGGGGGATCGCTGGCGGCCGCTGCGAGTGACGCGCATCGAACAGGAAAGCCGCCACATCCGTTCGCTCTATCTGCAGCCTGCCGATGGCGCCGGGTTGCCGGTGTTTCAGGCCGGACAACATCTGCCTGTGCGCTTCAACCTTGCAGGCACCGTGCATATCCGCACCTACAGCCTGTCGAGCGCGCCGTCCGATGACTTTTTCCGCATCAGCGTGAAGCGTGATGGCTTGGTGTCCAGCCACCTGCATGAACAGATTCGGGTCGGCGATGTGCTGCAAGTCCGGGCGCCGCAGGGACATTTCAGTGTGGTCGCCACTGAGCGTCGGCCGCTGGTGCTGTTGGCCGCCGGCGTCGGCATCACGCCGCTGCTGTCGATGCTGCGTGAGGTGGTCTATCAAGGCCTGCGCACGCGGCGCATCCGGCCTACCTGGTTGTTGCAGAGTTCGCGGACCTTGGCCGATCAGCCGTTTCGTCCTGAGCTGGATCGCCTGCTCGACGGTCTCGGTGACGCGGTGCGGGTGCTGCGTTTGCTCAGCCAGCCGGACTCCGACGCCCGCGAGGGCGAAGATTACGACCTGACCGGGCGCATCGACGCCGACCTGCTCAAGTCCATTCTCGAGGCGCAGGATTCCGATCAGGCGGATTTTGTCCTCTGTGGCCCGGGCAGTTTCACCCAGGGGCTGTACGACAGCCTGCGGGGTCTGCACATCCGCGACTCGAGGATTCATGCCGAAACCTTTGGCCCGTCGACGCTGCGGCGCAAGCCGGATGCGGACGCGCTGGTCATCGAGCAACCAGCGGCCGCCAGGGTTCCGGTGCCAGTCGTGTTCCAGCGCTCGGCCAAGCAGGCGCGCTGGCAGCCGGCCGCCGGCAGTCTGCTGGAGTTGGCGGAAAGCCGTGGCCTGCGCCCGGAATTCAGTTGCCGCGGCGGTTCCTGCGGGACCTGCAAGACCCGCCTGATCAGTGGCCAGGTGAACTATCCACAGCCCCCTGCGGAGCTTCCCGACGCTGGCGAGGTGCTGATCTGCTGTGCGGTGCCGGCGCAGGGGTCGCAGCCGCTGGTGCTCGACCTGTAATGCCTTGTCCTGCAGACACAATAGGAGGCAGCAGCACACGCGCGCGACGCGGCCTATGGAAACGCCTTTCCATGAAACGACGGCAGAAGATCAGACGAGATCAGCATAATCATCACGTCGCCCTGATACTCCTCCAGCCCGAATGTTCGTAGGATAACTACGCGGCATATACACCCACTCGCCGCCATCGGCGCGGGGGAAGCGGCAGGTTCGGCGTGGGGAACAGAGTAGAACTTGGCGAATAGCCGTTGTCGGTTGCTGACCAGACCAAGCCTGGCCGGTCAGCGTTTTACCGCGTGGTTACAGCAGCCGGCGGCCGTTGTCGCGATTGATCACCACTGTGGCCGAGCGGGGACGTTTGCCTGGGCCGTCAGGCCAGCTACTGCCATCGTCCGGGTGCTGGATATTGACGAACAGCGTCTTGAAGTCCGGCGTTTGGGTGATGCCGGTGACCTCGGCGCCAACCGGTCCCACCAGGAAGCGTTTGACCTCACCGCTTTTCGGGTCCGCGACCAGCATCTGGTTGTTGCCGAACGGGCCGTTGCTGAGCTGGTTGCCGCTCATGTCGGTTTGAATCCACAAGCGTCCCTCGTCGTCGAACCACAGGCCGTCCGGGCTGGCGAGAATATTCTGTTCGTTCAACGGCTGGCCGTTGGGGTCGCGGCTATCGTCCGCAGGGCCGCCGAGGAGAAAAATATCCCAGGCGAAACGGTTGCCGGCAAAGTCGCGGCTGGCTTCGCGCCAACGGATGATGTGCCCGTAAGGGTTGGGGCTGCGCGGGTTGGCGGCATCGCCGGTGGTGCGGCTGCTGTTGTTGGTCAGGGTGAAGTAGACGTCGCCGGTGTCCGGGTTTACCGCGCCCCATTCTGGACGATCCATCTTGGTGGCACCGACGATATCGGCGGCCAGGCGGGTATTGACCAGCACCTCGCCCTGGTCGGCGAAGCTCACGCCGGCGGCCGCGCAGGCGCTCTGGAAGGCTGGGTCGGCGTGATCCAGGGCCAGCCAGGTGCCAGTGCCGTCGGCGTCGAAGCGGGCGACGTAGAGCGTGCCGATATCCAGCAAATGGTTTTTGCCGCGACTTTTCCGGGGCCTGTAGGTGTCGCGGCTGACGTACTTGTAGATGTATTCGTTCTGCGAGTCGTCGCCGGAGTAACAGACCAGGCGCTTGCCGGGCTTCGCCGGTGCGATCACCAGACCCTCATGGGCGAAACGGCCCAACGCGGTGTGCTTGACCGGCACCGATTGCGGGTCGAACGGGTCGATCTCGACGATCCAGCCGAACTGATTCGGTTCGTTGCGATAGTCCTCGCTGGCATCGGCGCCGCGGCGGCTGGCATCGAAGCGCTGAAATTCATCGCCTGCCAGGGTTTCCCAGCCATAGCGGCTGGTTTTGCGAATGCCGTAGCGGCTGTGTTCGCGCGGCTGTTCGCTATCCTGGTTGGTGAAATAACCGGCCCAGTTCTCTTCGCAGGTGAGGTAGGTGCCCCAGGGCGTATGGCCGTTGGCGCAGTTGTTTTGTGTGCCGCGCGCCCAGGTGCCGCTGTTGCTGTGGCGGGTTTTCATCAGCGCATGACCGCGGGCCGGGCCGGCGATGATCATCGGGGTGGCAGCCGTGATCCGCCGGTTGCGCGGGCTGCGTACGACCTGCCAATCGCCCGTGGCGCTACGGCGGACTTCGACCACGGAAACGCCATGGGCGTTGATCTCCTTGCGCACCTCATCGGCGACGGTGCGTTTGCCGTCGACCGTGGTCGGGCCGTTGGGATGCAGCAGTTGCGCATCGATGTACTCGTGATTGAGTACCAGCAGGCCGTGATCGGAGCGCTTGCCGTGACCCGACTGCGCATCGATGGGGAAGAAGTGCATGCCGTCGTGGTGCATGCCGAGCTGCTCGGCCTGGTCCTGGGCGCTGTTGCTGGCGTCTTCGGCGAATGCCGGGTATCTGCCGGTGAGCGGCGTGCCCCAGGGGATAAAGGGTTGGGCGCTGAAGCCGGCCGGGACGCTGATGGTGTCGGCGCGCGTCACCGCCACGGGCGAGAAGGGCAGACGATTGCGCTTGAAGGGCGGGCGCTTGAGATGTTCTTGCAACGCATCCAGTGGCTCGGCGGCTTCGGCACTGGTCGACAGGCCAATGCCGAAAAATGCCAGGGCGCCGAGTGCGGCCCCGCCGGCAACGACCTGGCGGCGCCCCAGACCCTGGTTGATCAGCTGGTTGATATGGGGGTTGCCGGAATGGTTGCTGGGGAGTTCATCACCATTACCGAACAGCGTTGTGCTCTGCTCATCATTGGGGCTCATGCAAGGCTCCTTCAGGTTAATCGACGGGTCCTTGACGCTAACCAAGGAAGACGACGAAACCATGACAAGCCCTGTGCCGCGGCGCACAAATCCATCGGCCGCATAAAAACGTAAAAACCCCAGCATCTCTGCCGGGCTCTTTTGCCAACACACTCAACCTCGATCGTGGCCTCGGTTGAGTGAAGAGCACGGGGGTCAGGTCCTGAATTTTTCACTCGGACAACACCGGGCGCCCGGCAACAAATGTAAGTCCTGACCCCCGATGTCTCGGCGGTTCGAGCAGGACCTGCAAGATCCGCCTGATCAGCGGCAAGGCAAATCAGCCACCTGCGCAGGACCACCTGATACTTGACCCCAAATGCTCAAGCCGCCTCGCAGTGCAGGCTACGCAGCAGGCCTTGCCGCATGGCCCGGTCAAGCACCTGCTGCAACAGCGGCGCGGCGAAGAATGCCTGCATCTGCGCCGCCGATTGCCAGCGACTTTCCAGCACCCACAGCGCCGCATCGTGCGGCCGCCGCCGCACCTCGACGTCCAGACAACCCGGCATGCCCCGCACGGGCTCAAGCAGGTCATGCAGACACCGCCCCAACTGCTCGGAGCGTCCATCCATGGCATGCAGCACAGAGGTATGACTAAGCATCAGCTTGCTCTCCAGATGTACAGGCTCAGAGGTTGTGAAAATATCGATCGCCGTCGCGAGACCGTCTCCAGGCGTTCGCGGCAAGGCGCGCTACGTGAAAAGTAGGGGAGTTTAGTGAGCTAAATGACCCTGCTTTTCACGTAGCGCAACGCCGCAGCGGGCGTTTGGAGGCAGTCGCAGTAGGCGGGAGTTTTTTCACAGCCTCTCAGTAGGGGCTGGCAGTCGGCCGCACGATCAGCTCGCTGACATCGACATCCGCGGGCTGCTCGACGGCATAGGCGATGGCGCGGGCAATCGCATCCGGGGTGATGGCGACCTTGCGAAACGCCTTCATCGCCTCACGGCTCGGCGCATCGGAAATGCTGTCCGCCAACTCCGACTCGACCACCCCCGGCGATACCAGGGTGACGCGAATATCGCCGCCCACTTCCTGGCGCAAGCCTTCGGAAATGGCGCGAACGGCGTACTTGGTTGCGCAGTACACCGCACCGGTCGGCACCACGCTGTAAGCACCGATGGAGGCGATATTGACGAACTGGCCGCCGCGCTGACGCTGCATCACCGGTAATGCGGCGGCGATGCCGTGCAGAACGCCACGGATATTCACGTCGATCATGCGGTTCCACTCCTCCACTTTAAGTGCATCGAGGCGCGACAACGGCATGACCCCGGCGTTGTTGATCAGCACATCGACCCGGCCGTACTGCGCCAGAGCCGCATCGACGAAAGCCTGGGTGTCGGCCTGACTGGTCACATCCAGGCGGCGGTACTCGGCGCTGCCACCGGCCGTGCGGATTTCGCCAACCAGTCGCGCCAGGCGCTCGGTACGCCGTGCGCCGAGCAGCAGCCGCGCGCCCTTCTCGGCCAGCAAGCGCGCACAGGCCTCGCCGATACCGCTGCTGGCACCGGTGATCAGAATGACTTTGTCTTGAATATTCAACATGGCGAAATCTCCGCTGGTAAGCGGCAAGGCGTGCCGCGACACCAACAGATTCCGCCAGACAGCCGGTGCAGGGTTAGACGATTCCTGGCGGATAATTGCCTAAAACTGCAATGACCCATGCAGGTGGCCAGCCCACGAAAACTGCGCCTGCATTTCATCCATCGACATAGAGGCCAGTAAAATCGGCTGTTTTGCCTATTAGTGTTGAATGATTGCCTGATCCTGCAATGCATCATGCGCAGCGCAGACTTGCCTGAAAAACCGGGCTAGTCTGCAGGAAGACACAGGAGCCTTGCCCACATGACCCCCCTCGTCAGCCAACCAGCCCTCGACGACAACCTGGCCTCGCGCCAGGCCGAACTGGCCGCCTTGATCCAGCGACTCTGTCCTGGCGATGGCCTGCATGGCAGCGCAATTCCCGGTCTCGACCTGGCCTGCGCGACCCAGCCCAGCCTGCCCATACCGACGCTGTACCGGCCATGCCTGTGCATCATTGCCCAGGGCCGCAAGGATGTGCGCCTCGCGGGTGAGCAGTACACCTACGACCCGCTGAACTACCTGGTGGCCTCGGTCACACTGCCGGTTACCGGTCAGGTGATCGAGGCGACCCCCGAGCATCCCTACCTGAGCCTGCGCCTGGACATAGATCCGGCGCTGATCACCAGCCTGATCGCCGACCTGGGGCCCATCGGCGTGCCCAATCCCGGTCCACGCCGGGCGCTGTACCTGGATCGCCTGGATACCCAGCTGCTCGACACCGTGTTGCGCCTGCTGCGCCTACTGGAGACACCGCGCGATATCGCCATGCTCGCGCCGCTGGTCCTGCGCGAGATTTTCTACCGCCTGCTGCACAGCCCGCAGGGCCACCGCCTGTACGAGATCGCCATCGCCGACAGCCAGGGCCAGCGCATCACCCGCGCCATCGAATGGCTGAACCAGCATTTCGACCAACCCTTGCGTATCGAGGACCTGGCCCGCGAGGTCAACCTCAGCCCCTCGACCCTGCACCACCGCTTCAAGGCAGTCACCGCCCTCAGCCCACTGCAATATCAGAAGCAGTTACGCTTGCAGGAAGCGCGGCGCCTGATGCTCTGCGAAGGCCTGGAAGCCGCCTCGGCAAGTTACCGGGTCGGCTATGAAAGCCCGTCGCAGTTCAGCCGCGAATACAGCCGCCTGTTTGGGGCACCGCCACTGCGCGATCTGGCCCGTTTTAGAAACTCTGCGTAGGAAGATCGGGGACCACGGTTTCGTTTGAGTGATCAAGTAGAAGCGGAAAGCCGTGGTCTGTTCCCTATTAACGCCCGCGTAACAGGCGCGAGCTTGCGAGCGTCCTGGTTGACGCGATTGTTATGTCTAGATGATGCAAATCAATCAAGGCTACTTCCAAGAAGTTCAAATAGGTATTCATCTTCAAGGACAATCCATCTAATAAATGCAGAGAACTCCTGTTTTTTAGACACCAACATACGCAGCCTTCCTAAGGCATCATCTCTCCTATCCTGAGGCAGCTCCTCATCTAAATGCTCATTAACAAGCTCTAAGAATCTATTGTATTTTTGAAAAACCTTTTTCCTCAGATATTTTCCGGTAATTTTTTTATTAATAGTTTTATCTGTGTTGAAGATTTCATCTATCAACTCGGCCGTTTCACGAGTTTTATCATCAGCACTCATTGGTTCAATTATTATTTTGCTTTGATATGGAGTGTGAGGAGGCAGGTGCTTAATAGACTTAAATACATCTATACCTTCATCAGTGCAATCTAGTAAATTATTGTATTTGGCTAATTTTATATTGTTGCATCTACCACACACATAATATAGATTGTCCCAGTCAAACTTCTTATCGAGATCACCTTGGTGTGCATCAAAATGTTCAACGTTTATTGAGGTGGGATCCTTTATTTCACAAAGATAGCACTTGTCATAAAATATCTCCCTTAGCTCATTCAACACATCCTCTTCAGAATAGCTTACTCTTCTAAATAAAGATTGTGGTGCATCAGGGGTTCTTGTCACATTGAACATTTATTTATCTACCCCTTGCTTAAACTTATGCACCTTTAGTTTTGCACTGTTTAGATAAAACTTTGCTTCCTCATCCAAGTTGTCTTGGTCTTTTTCTAGCTCGTTAATTAGCTCTTGAAGCTCCTCTTGACTCGAATCGGCGCTTTCAACTTTTTTTGATATATCTCGTATTTTATTCTGCAATATGTCTGATGCCGAACTCACTCCAAACAATCCTTCGAGAACAGATTCATAAGAGTATGATGATAGGTTTCCCGCTTGCTCTCTTCTGCTAATATCATAGATCTCAGCATCACTGACTGAAGTTAGGACGAAAGGTGAGTGAGTCGTAACTATATACTGAATTCCAGGAAACGAATCGGATAAAAATGGTAATATTTTTCGTTGAAGCGTTACGTGCAGATGGGCGTCTATTTCATCTATAATGGCAACCCCGCACAGTTTTGAAGGGCTAACTTTCAAATATTCAGCGCGCATTAACAGTTTTGAAAAAACACTAAATATTGAAGAGTATCCCGAAGAAAGATTTTGAAAAGTGTAAGGAGCTTTACCATTTTGATTTATATAGAACTTAAAGTTGTCCGCATCAAAATCTAAATGAACGGAATCGTCCTCCATCAAAAACTTCAGGTTTATATCAAAATCAGATAACCACTTCGTTATTTCCTGCTCTAGCTCTGGATTTCTGTTTTCTGTTATAGAAAAAGAGCGACGCGTATACAAGTTGACCAAGTGCTGTTCAAGCTGATTTCCTATTTGAATACCCACTCTCTGGTTGTTTAAGTCCTCTTTGTTGTAGTTTGTTCCGGAGGCACTTCTGGCATCTTGTATTTGTGATTGCCTAACAGCAGGGAATAGCTCAATAACCCCAAGCTCAGTATCTACCTTTCGTGAAAATTCAAGGTGATCATTAATTGATATATTAGGGTCGTTAGTTACACTTTCAATTTCTCGATTCAAACGTTCAATTTGAGTTTTAGCTTGCTGATATTGCGAAGATCCCTCTGTGGCTTGGTCTCTCTGATTGACCCAATGCTTCTTTTGTTGCTCCCATTGTGGAAGATTGTCTAGCTTCTTTGATCGTACAATGTCGATTAATTTCTTATGGATACTATTTACTAAAGAAGTTTTTCCTGATCCATTGCCTCCTGTGAGAATAAGGTTCTTTCCCTTTAGATCAATATTTATCCGTTCTTCTGTATACGGAACGGTAGTTGAGATTTTTTCAATAAATTTTTTCAAAAACCTACCTATTTAAAAATTGATGAATACGATCAGGGACATAACAGTAATTAAACGGAATTATTCATTATTGAATAACCCAGGATTCCAGATAAGTCCGCACGCACACCCACGACGTTTATCATAAAAGCCTGACTGATCAAGGTATTAACTGCAAAGGCGGCGAAGCGCGCGTATTCACGTGCTCGCGTGTTTTCCCGCAACCGATACGCTGTGAATAAGTACTGTCTGGTCAGCTTCCCACTGGCGTGCGTCGAGCGCAGTGGGCAACGACGAAGCGGGACGTTATGCCGAGGCGATGCTATGGCAAGCCAGGGCCATTCGGGTGTTGTGCAACGCATACCAAACATCCTTTTGGCAACGGCAGACGCGGAGGCTGGCACCTGGCCAGCAAAGGTAGCTCGACCTTAAGCACTCGGCGGCTAAACGGCAAGCCGACTTTCGCCTACCTCCTATGCGCAGCGGGTATGCCAGTTACGTGGGTCCGACCCTAGACGTCTCTGGGTTCGACGCTGGACGCCTGGAACTGGGGTCATTTGTCGAGCTACTCCGGGGATAGGTGCCTACGGATTTCCATCGCGTCGTGAAGTATGCGAACCACCTCGATTACGTCATCATCGCCGAGTCGGTAGAACACAATGTGCCGAGGGCGTTGAACCTTGCCGGCTGGTGATTTGCTGCGGCAGTGGACGAGGTGAAAGCTACGGAGACCGCGCACGATCTCGTCGCGAGAACTGCTGCCGATCCGATCAGGCTCGGCAGCGATAGTGTCCAAGGCTGTCAGGATCAAGCCCTGGTAGCGCCGCCTGGCCGCGAGACCGAACTGGGTCTGGGAATGCTGAAGAACATCGACGATGTCCGCACGGGCATCCTGGGAGATTCGGTACTGCGCCATAGTCAGTGTTTTGCACCGGCCTGCTGGCCGAGCTCCTCGAGGTACTGCTGCAGATTCTCGCTACTGACTTCATCGTAGAGGCCGCTTTCCAGCTGCATGATGCCGCGCGAGGTTGCGCTCCTGAGTGCATCAAGCTTGGCCGATTCTTCAGCCTCATGTTGCAGCAGCAGGCGCAGACCTGCGCGGATAACCTCGCTGGCATTCTGGTACCGACCAGTAGTGACCAGGTTCTCGATGTCTTGCTCCAGAGCTTCTGGAAGCACTACGTTTCTGGTGGCCATTAGGCTGCTCCAGTTAGGGGTATGGATGGCAGATTATGCTATGAGGCTTGCGAAGTCATCACTCTCTGTGACCCCCAATTTTGATGCCAAAATGGGCTGCATAAGCGATATTTTCGTCATTTTCTTGTGATGTTTTTCTTTCCAGTCAAGCAGTTACGTGGATCCGACCCTGAGAGCCAAGTACTGATCGCTGGCCCCCTGGCCGAAGTCGCCGAAACCATCTGCACCCGCCGCGCGCAGCTGCGCGAGCAGCGTGGCTGGATTATGGATAGCTATCTGTGGCGAAGGAACGACGCGGCTGAGGCCTTCATGAAAAGCGCGACAAATTGCGCGACACTTTTTCCTGAGGCGCGACACTTTCAGCGACATAGTGGTGTCGCGCCCTTGGAAAGCGTGACAATCGATTGTCGATTGATTTCTGGACGTCTACGAGCTGAACCGAATCGAGTTGCTGCGTGACGTATTTGTCTGGGCCTACGAGCGTTCATGCCAGCGCTACCTGGCCATCAGCCAGAGCATGAGCGACCCCGACCCGCTACGGATGCGCTACCGCGCGGCGCTGATCGAGGCCGTGCAATGGGTGGTCAAACAGCGTTTGGCACCCAGCGCAGAAGTGATCAGGCAACTGGCCGAGGAAAAGGCGACGGCCGAAGACCAGGAAGCCTTCGCCCAACTGCTCAGTAATGCCCTTAAGCACCTGCACGAAGGCAGCGTGGCCCGCTATCGGCTCAGGCATTCGGAGTTTCTGGCCTGGCAGCCGGTTAGGGGTGGGGTGGACGGCGGCGGTTCGGCAGGCTGATCGCCGAAGGATTTTGTGCAGTACATACTCCGGCCATCTACTACCTTCACTGTCGCGATCTTATGTACCTCTGCCTCTACCGAGAGCAAGCCTATGTTTTCCCATATCTGCATCGGCGTGAGCGATTTTCCGCGAGCGCTGGCCTTCTACCAGCCGATCATGACGCTGCTGGGTATCGAGCTGCGTTTTCTCGACGAGCACAAACCCTGGGCGGCCTGGCAATCCAAGCCGGAGCCCCGGCCGCTGTTGCTGATCGGCAAACCCCATGATGGTGCCCCGCACCACCCAGGTAACGGGCAGATGGTGGCGCTGTTGGCGCAGAGCCGGGCTCAGGTCGAGCAGGCCTATCGGCTGGCGCTCGCCCACGGTGGGCGCTGTGACGGGCCGCCGGGGCTGCGTACCGAGTACCACCCGGATTACTACGGTGCTTACTTTCGCGACCCGGATGGCAACAAGCTCTGTGTGGTCTGTCACCAGCCCGAGTGAGGGGCCACTTCGCGCCTGGTTTAGCGGGCGATCGGCAGTGGCTCGTAGCATGGGTTGAGCGTAGCGCTACCCATGCTGTGGCCCGCCCATCCTAGGGTGTGGCTAACTCCGCGGCGTATATACCCACTCCCCACCATCGGCCCGCGCAAAGCGGCAGGTCTGACTGCAGCCGATTACCAAGGCCCGCAAGGCTTCGCCACTATCAGCAGTCGAAGCCGTATTGGCTGCGGTAGAACTCCACCTGTTCCGGGGGCATCTCTTTGAACAGCGCGCAGACGGTGAAGCTGCCGACCTGGCGGCCGTTTTTCAGGTAGCCCCAGTCGGTGATCTGTTCTCGGGTGAAGCGCAGTTGCTGGCCCCAGGTGACACTTTTGACGATCTGCGGCTCGTTGGCCAGTTCGCCGATAAAGCCCTGCTCAAGTGGCCGGAAGTGAGTGATCCAGAAGGTTTCAATACCGTTGCTGTCCTCGACCATGACCTGAACCCTGAAGTCACGGGTATCGGCTGGCGGCTTGGCAGCCAGGGCAAGAAAGTCCGTCAGGCCTGCCTGGGCCTGACGTACGGCCGCTGAGACGGCTGGGTTCTGGCGATCGGCGGTGACCACTTCATTGGTGTCGCGCGCGGTGGCGTGAAACGCTGTCAGGCCAAATGCGAGCAGAGGAGCGATAAGGTAGGGGCGCATGCTGATTCCTTTCGTAAGTCGCCTGGCGGTTACTCGGCAGTTTCCAGGGCTGAGTCCGGGCATTGAGCGGTTTCGTCGATCATTTGTCGCTGCCCCCACTTTTCCAGGCGGGTGTACCAGGCCAGGCCACTGTCATCCAGCTGCGCCTTGGCTTCTTCACTGCCGTTGCTGGCGGCCACTTCCAGCCAGAGTTGCTGTTGATCGCGATTGACCGGCATGCCACTGCCGGAGCTGTAGGCCTTGCTCAGGCTGAATTGCGCAGGTGCATGGTTGTTCTGTGCCGCTTTGCAGATCCAGTAAAGCGCTTTGCTGTCGCTGCTGCTGAAATGGATCGCGCGCTCATCGCCGCTGGCGGCAAATTCCACACCGCTGTTACGGCTCCAGTACAGCTCGCCCAGCAGATATTGGCTCTGTATGTCGCCTTGTAGCGCGGCCTGTTCAAACCAGTGCATGGCCTGGAAGCGTTCATCCTGGTCACCCGGGTTTTCCAGGTAGTCGATGCCCAGTTCAACCTGAGCCAGGGTCAGGCCCTGTTCGGCGGCCTGGGTCAACCAGCGTTTGCGCTCGGCATCGTCGCCAGGCAGGAGGTTGTCGCGATACAGCATGGCAATTTCAAAGGCTGCACGGGTAACACCCTGCTCGGCGGCTTTGGTGTACCAGCGTTCACTCTCGGGATAGTCCTGCTGGGTATAGAAGTGGTAACCGATATTGAACTGGGCGCAGGCATCCCCGGCAATCGCCTGTTGCAGAAGCGCCGGCAGGCTGTGCTGATCCGACTGATCAAGCGTCACTGGGCAATGCTTGCTAGCCGCCTGACTGGTGAGAGTGCAGAGCAACAGGGCGCTGGCGAGCAGCGTGGCGGTAAGCCTGTGGGTTCGAAACATGTCAATCGTCCTTGATAGCGGTAACCCGACTCGCTCGGGTATAGCGGCAAATAGAGATAAGTACCTTAGCAGGCCGTTGAAAAACTACCTACGTTGCCGATACGGCGTTAAAAACAGGCTCAAAATGCTCATTTACAGCACGTAAACTGCGCTTTTTCGCCTTTTTTTGCCTTGTCTCGGCTGCCTCGCCTACATTTTTCAACGGCCTGTTAGTGATTTGTTGTCGAGCAAGACAAGCCATGCCTGGTCGAGGTTGTCGATGAATGGTTTTTTTTGCTGGGCGAGATCACACAGTGATGCCTGCCAACTGCTGTGGATAACTACGCGGGGTGTATACCCACTCGCCGCCATCGGCGCGGGGGAAGCGGCAGGTCTGGCTGGAGCCGATGATGACCAGGGTGCGCATATCGACCATGTCCGGGCTGAGTTCGCCGAGGGTGAGGTTGCGCAGGGTTTCGCCGGGGCGGCCGATATCGCGGCCGAGGACTACCAGGGTTTCTGGCGTGCGCTGCTGGCGGACGATGTCCAGGGCGCAGCCGAGTTGCCAGGGGCGGGCCTTGGAGATGGGGTTGTAGAAGGCCATCACCAGGTCGGCGGCGGCGGCGAGCTCGAGGCGTTTTTCGATAATCGCCCAGGGCTTGAGGTTGTCGGACAGGGAAATCAGGCTGAAGTCGTGGCCCAGCGGCGCGCCGGCCTTGGCGGCGGTGGCGAGGGCGGCGGAGACGCCGGGGAAGATGTGCAAGTCGACCCGTTGCCATTCGGCGTCGGTCGATTCGTGCAGGGCTTCCAGCACGGCGGCGGCCATGGCGAAGACGCCGGGGTCGCCGGACGACACCAGCACCACCCGCCGGCCGCTGGCGGCCAGCTCGAAGGCATGGCGGGCGCGCTGCATTTCCTCGCGGTTGTCGCTGCAGTGGCGCACCTGTTCCGGGCGCAGCGGGCCGGCCATGTCGATGTAGGTTTCGTAGCCGAGCAGGTCCTGCGCCTCATCCAGCGCCTGGCGCGCGGCCGGCACCATGAATTCGGCGGCGCCGGGGCCGAGGCCGATTACCGTCAGGCGACCACGGGGCCGGCCGAGCGTCGCGGCGTCGATGGGCGCAGCGGCCAGCAGCAGGCGCAGGTTGGCGTGCTGGCTGTGCAGCGGCGGTAGCTGGTGCAGGTCGTCGATAAAGCGCAGCGGCAGCTGCAGCTGCGCGGCGGCGGCGTGCAGCTCGGCGTTGGCCATCAGCTGTGGCGCGGCCAGCAGGCAGGCCAGGCTCTGCGCGGCCAGGCCGGCGGCGTGCAGCGCCTGCTGCAGTTCGCCGAGCAGTTCGGGGCCGGCGTGCTCGACCCAGACGGCGACCTGCTGCGGGTGGATCAGCAGTTCAGCGGAGTTGGCGGCGCGGCTGTGCGGGCCGATATGGATCACCCGCGCGGCGTGCTCGGCCAGCGGCAGCTTGGCCTGGGCCAGCCAGGGCGCCTCGCCTTCGATGCGCACGGCCTGGCCGCCGAGCAGGTCGCTGACAAAGCCTTTGCCCTGCTCCAGGTCGACCAGCACATAGCCGGCCGGCGGCTCCAGCAGGCAGGTGCCGAAACGCAGTTCGCCGCTGGTGGTGATCGCCGCGCTGACCTGCAGCGCAGTGGCGATCTCGCGCGCCATGCGGTTGACCCCGGCCAGGCCGCCGAGCAGCGGCACCACGGCGCTGCCATCTTCGGCCACGGCCAGCACCGGCGGCTCGCTGTCCTTTTCCCCGAGCACGCCGGCCAGGCTGCGGATCACGATGCCGGCGGCGCACAGGACGATCAGCGGCGTCCCGGCGCGATACAGTGCGCGCAGGCTGTCGCCGAAGTCGTCGTAGAGCCGCTCGACGTCCGCGACCCGGCCACGCCGGCCGTGGATCTCGGCCTGTGGGTAAAGCGCCTGCAGGCGCAGGGCGCAGGCCAGGGCGGAGGGGCCGAGGATGATGATGGCGGGGGAGTGGTTCATGCGGGTTCCATCTGTGCCGTGTGTATGTTGGGTAGGGTGGATGACGTTTTTTTCATCCACCATCGCGGTTGGCGGGTGGGTGAAGCGTCATCCGCCCTACGGGTCTGTCGCGGCTGAAGCGGATCGCCGCCCGGCCCCTCCCACGGGGTGTTTGCAGTTTTTCAACCGCGCCATTTCTCGCCGGGGATGACGATCATCGAGAAGTACGGCGAGGACATCGGTTCCACCTCGTCCAGCGCCACGATGCGCTGGTTGCCCATGGTTGCGCGTTCGACGTAATGGGCGCGCTGGTCGATGCCCAGCTCCTGCAGCACCCGGCGGACTTTCTCGAAGTTGCGCCCGAGCTTCATCACCACGGCGGCTTCGGCATCGCGCAGGCGCTGCTTGAGTTCGTCTTCGGGCAGCACGCCGGAGAGCACGCTCAGCGACTGGTTGCGGTACACCAGCGGCGTGCCGAGTACCGAGGCGCAGCCGAGCATGGAGCACACGCCCGGCACCACTTCCACCTGGTACCGGCCGGCCAGGCGGTCGTGCAGATACATATAGGAGCCGTAGAAGAACGGGTCGCCCTCGCAGATCACCGCCACATCCTGGCCGGCATCCAGTTGGGCGGCGATCTGCACCGCGCAGGTGTCGTAGAAGTCGCAGATCACATCTTCATAGCTGAGCGGCGGCGCGAGCTTTTCCGTGGTCACCGGATACACCAGCGGCAGTCGCTGCTGCGCATCCGTCAGGTGCTGCTCGATGATGCCGAAGGCGTTGCCGCCCTGGCCCTTGTTGGCTTTGGCCTTGGCCACGAAGTAGCCGACCACGGGTGCCGATTGCAGCAGGCGCAGGGCCTTGAGGGTGATCAGCTCCGGGTCGCCGGGGCCGACGCCGATGCCGAGCAGGCGGCCTTTTTGTGCACTCATCACTCCACCTCCGTGGCCAGGGCGTTGACCGCCGCCACCGCCATGGCGCTGCCGCCACGACGGCCACGCACTATCACGTAGGGCACGCCGCGGCTGTCGGCGGCGAGGGCGTCCTTGGACTCCGCCGCGCCGATAAAGCCCACCGGCATGCCGATGATCAGCGCCGGCTTGGGGGCGCCGGCGTCGAGCATTTCCAGCAGGTAGAACAGCGCGGTGGGGGCGTTGCCGATCACCACCACGCTGCCTTCCAAGTGTTCGCGCCAGTGTTCCAGGGCCGCCGCCGAGCGGGTGTTGCCCAGCTCGCGGGCCAGATCAATCACGCCCTGGTGATGCAGGGTGCAGATCACCGGGTTATTGGCGGCCAGGCGCGGGCGGGTGATGCCTTCGGCGACCATCCGCGCATCGCAGAGAATCGGTGCGCCCTTGGCCAGGGCGGCGCGCCCGGCGGCTCCGGCACCGGCGGAGAAGCGCAGGTCCTGGACGATATCGACCATGCCGCAGGCGTGAATCAGCCGCACCGCGAGCTTTTCCAGATCGGCAGGGATTCTGCTGAGGTCGGCCTCGGCGCGGATGGTGGCGAACGACTGGCGGTAGATTTCCTGGCCGTCGCGGATGTACTCAAGCATTGCGGTTTCCTGTCGGGCAGTGGGCGGCGAACCAGTCGCCGGCCTCGTCGATGGTCATGCGGGCGGCCTGCAGCTGGCCGAAACCGGCCGCCTCGGGCGTGCGTCGATAGAGCTGGTAGTGGCCGCTCGCGTCGGCCAGCAGGGTGAAGGGCGCGATATGGGCGGCGGCGCAGGAGCGCGGGCAGGCGCTGATATGCACCTGCGGGCGCACCTTGCCGGCGCCCAGGCGCTCGGCCAGGCGCAGGGCATCGGCCTTGCTGTCGGCCAGGCCTTTGCCGCAGGCCGTCGAGCCGGTGCAGGCGATCAGCTGGCTGAGTGGTTGGTTGGCATCGGTGAGCAGGTCGAGATCGCCCAGCGCCTGCAGCGTATCGGCTGCCGTTTGCAGCGGGATATTCGGCAGCAGCAGGCCCTGCCAGGGCGTCAGGTGCAGGCTGGCATCGCCCTGGTGTTCGGCCAGATCGGCCAGGGCGCGCAGTTGCGCGGCGTCGATACGGCCCAGCCGGGCGGCGGCGGCAACCATGCACAGGCCCGCCTGCCGTTGTGGATAGATGCCGATCGGTGCGCGCTGGCTGAGCGGCGTGCGCTGCCAATCGCTCGGGGCCGCTTGCACGGGGAAGGGCAGGCGCGCTTGCAGCTGTTGCAGCAGTTGGCTGGCCGGCATCACGGCCAGCAGTTGGCGCATCCGGCTGTGTTCGTTACCGGCCAGGTCGAGAAACCGTCTGAGCAGTTGTTCGATCAGCTGCACTGCTTGCTTTGCGTCGACCACGCCTAGCGGCTTGTCCCCCGGACAACCGGCCAGGCCGAATGCCAGCCGCGCCGGCGTGCCGGGCAGGACGCTGAGCCAGATATCGTGGGGGTGTTCGAGCATCGCCAGGGCTTCGCCGCCGTCCAGCTGCAGGGCGAACTTGGCCGACAACCCATGCAGCGCCGGGGTGTGTTGCAGCAGCTCGAGCAGGGCGGCGGCCAGCGGCCGGGTATCGAGCAGGGCCTGCGGATCGAGGCCGGCGGCGGGGCTGAGCAGCAGGTTGCGCACATCGTCGGCATCGCTATGCCGAGGGCCAAGGTCGGCGCCCAGCAGGCGCTCGATCAGCTCGGCCTGGCGGTCGGCGCGCACGCCACGGATTTGCAGATTGCTGCGGTTGGTCAGCTCCAGCACGCCGCTGGCGCACGCGCTGGCGGCCTCGGCGATGGCACGGGCCTGGGCGCTGCCAAGTACGCCGCCGGCCAGCTTGACCCGGCAGATGCCGCCGTCCAGCGCCTGGACGATGCGCAGCAGGCCGGGGCACGCGCTGGGGCGTGGGGCGGGCAGATCTAAGGTGGCGGCAAGGTCGCGCAAAAAGGTCACCAACAACAACGACGCGGCGACCGAACCAGCAGAGCCCGCCCATGGGGGGACTCAATGGCATCGGTACACCCCGCCCGATGTTGGCACTCGCGACTAGCGTCGTCGGCAGGTCTCCTGGCTGACAGGTCATGATCGGCCGCGGCCTTCCCGGTTGCCCAGTGGCGCTGTTGCGGCAGACTCGCTGTTTACAGTTGCGGGGGCAGCTCGGTCACGATCGGCAGATCGCTCCGTATTCCCTCTTCGGCCCTTTCAGAGTCTGTTCAGGGGCGTGCGAGCTGGAGCCAGGCAAGGCGGAAATGGCTGAGAACGCGGAGTTTACCAGTCGTAAATCAGCAGTTCGAAGCCATTTCCAGCACAGCATGGCCGACGCGCAGCAGACCCTGTTCAGGCTCTTGGGCACCGACGAAGGCGCTATTATGCCCGCTTTGCGCGCGGGCACGACAGCCGGCTGGTCGGGCGGGCGCGATGATCACGGTTTGAGGAAAGCGCATGACGACCTGGTTAACCCTGGTGGGGATTGGTGAAGACGGCTATGCCGGCCTGGGTGAGGCGGCGCGGCTGGCGCTGGGCGAGGCGCAGTGCATCGTCGGTGGCGCGCGGCAACTGGCCCTGTTGCCGGACGATCTGCCGGGGCAGCATGAGCTGTGGCCCAGCCCCTTCAGCCTGGAGCCGGTGCTGGCCCGGCGCGGCACGCCGGTCTGCGTGCTGGCCAGCGGCGACCCACTGTTCTACGGGGTTGGCGCCAGCCTGGCGCGGCACCTTTCGGCCGCGGAAATGCAGGTGTTCTCGGCGCCGTCCTCGGTCTCCCTGGCCGCCGCGCGCCTCGGTTGGCCATTGCAGGAGGTGGCGGTGCTGTCGCTGGTGGCGCGGCCGCTGGCGGCGTTGCAGGCACTGATCCATCCCGGCGCGCGGCTGTTGCTGCTGAGCAATGACGGCGACAGCCCGGCGGCGGTGGCCGAGTTGCTGCGTGGGCGTGGTTTCGGTCCGAGCCGGGTGACCCTGCTGGAGCATCTGGGCGGCGCCAGCGAGCGGCGCGTCGACGGCCTGGCCAGCGACTGGGCGCTGCCGCGTGCCGCCGCTCTCAATCTGCTGGCGGTCGAGTGCGTGGCCGCCGCCGATGCGCGCCTGCTGCCGCTGACGCCGGGTTTGCCGGACGACGCTTACCGGCACGACGGCCAGCTGACCAAGCGCGACGTGCGCGCCATCACCCTGGCGCGCCTGGCTCCGCAACCCGGCGAGTTGCTCTGGGATGTCGGCGCCGGTTGCGGCTCGATCGGCATAGAGTGGATGCGCGCCCATCCCGCTTGCCGGGCCATCGCCATCGAGGCCGACCAAGGCCGTCAGGCGCATATCCGGCACAACCGCGACGCCCTGGGCGTGCCCGGCCTGCAACTGGTCGCCGGCCGCGCGCCCGAGGCCCTGGCCGGCCTGGCCGCGCCGGATGCGATCTTTATCGGCGGCGGCGTCACCATTGCCGGGGTGCTGGAGCAGTGCTGGGCCAGCCTCAAGCCGGGCGGCCGGCTGGTGGCCAATGCCGTGACCCTGCAGAGCGAGGCGGCGCTGCTGGCCTGGCGCGAGCAGGTCGGCGGCGAGCTGACCCGCATCGCCGTGGCCCAGGCCCAGCCGCTGGGCGCTTTCGATACCTGGCGCAGCGCCTTGCCGATCACATTGCTGGAGGTGCGCAAGCCGTGAGTGCGCGGATCCTCCTGCTCGGCGGCACCAGCGAGGCCCTGCGCCTGGCGCGACGTCTCGGCCCCGCGAGCATCTACAGCCTGGCCGGCCTCGGCCGGGTGCCGGATGACCTGCCGTGCCAGGTGCGCGTCGGCGGTTTTGGCGGGGCCGAAGGTCTGGCGGCGTTCATCGCCGCCAAGGGCATCGAGCTGCTGCTGGACCTGACCCATCCCTATGCCGCGCAGATCAGCGCCAATGCCGCCCGTGCCGCTACGTTGGCCGGGATTGTCTGCTGGGCGCTGCGTCGCCCGGGTTGGCAGGCCGGGGGTGGCGATGACTGGCGCGAGGTAGACGACTGGGCCGAGCTGGTGGCGGCGCTGGCGCCGTTCCAGCGACCGCTGTTTACCCTGGGCCGCGAGCCGCTGGAGCACCTGCACGAGATTCCTCTTCACCAGCACTGGACGGTGCGCTGCCTGCAGGGCCAGCCTGCGGTTGAGCGGGCGGAAATCATCGGCGCGCGCGGGCCCTTCGACCTGGACGGCGAGCGTGCCCTGTTCGCCCGTCTGCAGACCGATGTGCTGATCAGCAAGAACAGCGGCAGCCAGGCCACCGAGCCCAAGTTGCAGGTCGCCCGCGAGCTGGGCCTGCCGGTGCTGCTGCTGCGCCGGCCGAGCCTGCCGCCGGTGCAGCGCGAGTTCGTCAGCCTCGAAGCGCTCTGGCAGGTGCTGCAGCAGGCGGGCTACGGCGCTACCCAACCCAACGAACCCGACCCCGTAGGGTGGGTTAGCGACGCGGGTCGCCGACCGTGAATCCACACGCGACAGTGGTGCGGCGCGTAACCCACCAGGCGATCGAACGCGTTGCGCCGATGGTGGGTTACGCCGCGGCGCCAATGATGTGTTGTTCGGCAACAGCGGCATGCGGCTAACCCACCCTACGGGGCTGGGCAAATCCCATGGCGCACTAAAACGCCTGCTAGACTGCCGCCCCGCTTTGGAGGCCGCCATGACCACGCCCGTTTCACCTTACGCCTGCATTCTCTTCGTCGGCCCCGACCTGGCTGACGGCTCCTTCGCCGAGTTGTTCCGCCAGCGCCTGGCAGAGCTGCGCGGCGCGGCGGCGCTGGCCGATATCGTCGACACCTCTGAGGGATATGCGCCGCTCTGGCAGCGCGTGGCCGAGGGTGAACGGCCGTTGCTGGTGATCGACCTGGAGCCGCAGAGCAGCAGTGCCCACCTCGACTGGCTGCGCAGCGAACTGGGCCAGCTCGCCGAGCCCGAGCAGCTGTTCGTCGCCAGCGCCATCGGCCAGAGCGAAGGCCTGCCGGTCGAGGCTGCCTGCGCCCTGATCGCGCGGCCCGAGCTGCACCTGCCCTGTGTCGGCGTGGCCGAACTGCCGGAGCGCCACGCCTGGTCGCAGATCCCGCCGCACCAGCACCGCGTGCTGCTGTGCAACGGCCCGCGCTGCACCCGCCGCGGCGCCCTGCCACTGTGGAAGAGCCTGCGCGCACAGCTCAAGGCCGCCGGCAAGCTGGAGTGTGACGGCGGCGTGCATCTCACCCGGACCCAGTGCCAGTTTCCCTGCGACCAGGGGCCGAGCCTCAGCCTCTATCCGTCCGGCGCCTGGTACCAGATTCGCAGCGAAGCGGACGTGTGCAAGCTGGTGCAGCAGCAGTTCGTCGAAGGCCGTGAAGTGCCCGAGCTGTTGATGACCCGGGACTGAGAGGTTGTGAAAAAACTCTCGTCTACTGCGGCAGCCTCCAAACGCCCGCTGCGGCGTTGCGCTACGTGAAAAGCAGGGGCATTTAGCTCACTAAACTCCCCTACTTTTCACGTGGCGCGCCATGCCGCGAACGCCCGGAGACGCTCTCGCTCTGCGGCGCTGGCTATGTTCCCACGCGCTGACCGGCCAGCAGGCTGGCGCCTGCCGCCGGGCGCTGTGCGCCGCCCTGGTATCAGTGCCCGTGCATATGTTCGATCAGGGCGCGCTGGCGGCTGGCCTGGCTGCTGACCTGGTCGGCGAGGTCGAGGGTGTCGCGCTGCAGTTGCAGGCTGTGGCTGGCCAGGTCTTGCAGGGCGTGGATCTTCTGGTTGATCTCCTCGGCGGCCTGGCTCTGCTGGTGGCCGGCGGCGGCGATCTGGCTGCTGATGCCGGCGATCTCGCCGATGCGCAGGGTGATGTGCGCCAGGGCCTGGGCGGTGGCGTCGACCTGTTCGACGCTGGCCCGCGACTGTTGCAGGCCCTGCTGCATGGCCTTGACCACCTGCGCGGTGCCCTGACGCAGGGCTTCGATCATGCCCTGGATTTCGTCGGTGGAGGCCTGGGTGCGCTGGGCCAGGGAGCGTACCTCGTCGGCCACCACGGCGAAGCCGCGGCCGTTGTCGCCGGCGCGCGCCGCCTCGATGGCGGCATTCAGGGCCAGCAGGTTGGTCTGCTCGGCGATGCTGCGGATCACCGCGAGTATCCCGCCGATGGCCTGGCTGTGCTGGCTCAGGGCGGTGACGGCCGCAGCCGATTGGTCGAGGGTGGCGGCCAGGGCGGCGATGCTCTGGTGCGCATGGCCCACCTGGCGCTGGCCATCGTCGCTCAAGGCCTGCGCCTGCTGGGTCTGTTCGGCGGCATTGCGGGTGTTGCCCGCCACTTCCTGGATGGTCGCGCTGAGCTGTTCGACCGCGGCGCTGATGCCGTCCAGGACCTGTTGCTGCTGTTCGGCCGCCTGGTTGCTGGTGCCGAGCAGTTGCCGGGTGTGGTCGGCATGGGCACTGACCCGGCTGCTGCTGTCGCCGATGCGTGCCACCATGGAGGCCAGACGCGCCTCCTGCAGACGGTTGCTCAGCTGCAACTGGCCGACTTCGTCGATCCGCCCGGTGTAGATCAGCTGCTTGATCGGGTGCTCGACGATGCGTCGACTGTCCGCCACCAGCGCGGCGAAGGGCTTGCCGTGCAGGCTCAGCAGCAGCCAGCAGAGGCTGGCACATGCGACCAGCACGGCGCTGCCCAGTTGCGGGCTGTGGCTCAGGGCGAGCAGGCCGAGCGGGCTGAAGGCCAGCAACGCCAGCAGGGTCTGGGCACGCTGGCGGGTCAGCCATTGCCAGCGCAATGCCGCCGGCTGCCTGCCCTGGCTGCGGGTGCGGTAGATGGCGCTGGCGCGCTGGATCGCCGCGGCCTGGGGCAGGCGATAGATGGCCTGGTATTCGCGCACCTTGCCGTCTTCCAGCACCGGGCTGATAAAGGCGTCGACCCAGAACGGCTGGCCGTCGGCCCGGCGGTTCTGCAGCATGCCCATCCAGGACTGGCCGCGGCCGAGGGTCGCCCAGAGATCCTTGATCGGCCCCGGCGGCATCTCCGGGTGACGCAGGCAGCTGGCGGGACGGCCTTGCAGGGCGCTTGCGCCGAAGCCGGCCAGACGGCACAGGGCCGGGCTGGCATAGAGGATGTTGGCCTGGCCGTCGGTCACCAACAGCAGTTGTTGCTGGGCTTGGTTCTGGCCTGGGTCTGGCGCGCGCTGGGACATGGCATCCGGTCCGTAGTGAAGGTGGCGGCGGATGCACGGGCAAGGGTTGCCGTGCCGCGCGGGCGCCGCCTGAGTTGAATTCGGGGGTGGTGTGCGAACCGCCCGGCGTGCTGCCGGGCGGTTGCGGGTGACGGTCTGTCAGTTACCGGTAGCGCGCATGTGCTGCACGCTGAACATTTCCGGCTTGCTCATTTCCGGGTCGACCTGACCCTTGAACTGGCCGGTGGTGCAGTGCATGGCCTGCACGTCGATCATGCTGAAGCTGTCGTCGATCGACACGCCGCTGTCCTTGTTCTTCGCCAGGTGATGATCGGGGTGGGCCTGGCCGATGGTGAAGGTCTTCCACAGGCTGCCCTTGCGGTCATAGGAAATGGTCCGCGGCACCGTGAAGGTCTGCGCATCCACGTAGTGCACGCGCTTGGACAGCGGGTGGCTGCCCTCGACCGGTGCCGACTCGACCTCGTAGACCTTGCGCAGCTGCCAGGTGATGTTGGGGAAACAACCGCCCTGGCCGGCGAAGGCCACGACCTGGTAGCCGTCGCTGTCCTGGTGGGTTTCGCTGTCCAGGGTCAGGTCGTTGTGGTTGTAGAAGGGCATCAACAGGAACTTGGTGCCCTTGTAGCTCCAGTTCATGTCGGAGATGCGCCCGTTGTAACCCTCGAAGTCCTCGATCATCAGGTCCGAGCCGAGGAAGGCGTCGGTCACCTGGCCGGTGGCCAGGCGGCGCACGCGGCGCTGGAAGCCCAGGTAGAGCCAGGAGTTGTCGCGCTTGAGGTCGTCCTCGGAGCGGTGGATCAGCAGCTGGGTGTTGCGCACGTCATAGGGTTCCAGGACCTTGACGTAGATGCCGCGAAACAGCTGCGAGGGGTTCGGCGTGATCGCCGGCAGCGGCTGCTGGTTGACCCGGCCGGTGAAGTTGAGGAAGTGGAAGTCGAACTTGATGGTGCGCTCGACCTTGGCCGATTCCAGGTCGCGGTACTTCCAGTAGAACGGCGAGATGGCCGCGCTGTCGCCCCAGTTGTAGCCGTACTTGTAGTTCCAGGCCAGCTTCTCGCCGGCGCGCGGGTCATTGGCGTCCGGCTCCTGGGGGAAGGGCCGGCCGGCGACCCAGCCTTCGATCTCGCCGGGCTTGGCGCCGAGCTTGACCTTGTCCTGGCCCTGACGGGTGGCCTCGACATAGTTGGGGTGCAGGTCGAAGGAGGTGGTCTCGCCGACCTGCATGTCCAGCCAGCCCTTCTCGATAAAGCCGTAGAAGGCCGGATCGATGATGTCCTTGAACTGGGCGACGTTGGCCTTGTTGATAGTCAGGCCGGCGCTGAGCCCGGCAAACGCCGGTTTCTCGGCCTGGTAGGGAAAGAACGAACGGTCGATCACGGCCGGGTCGGCCTGGGCGACACCTGCGCTCATTGCCAGGGCAAGGGCGGCGAAACGGAAGCGGAATTGCTTGTTCATGGGTCTTCCTCGTGGTGATCAGAAGCTGTAGCGCAGGGTCAGTTGCAGTTCGTCTTCCTTTTGCGCCATGCCGATCGGGCCGGCGCGGAAACGACCGAGGGGTTCATAGCCGGACAGGCCAAGGCTCATGCCTTCCGGTTGGCCGGCGCTGGTGAAGGGGTCCCAGGGGTTGCAGGTACGGCAGTCGTCGTACTCACGGGCGCCGCGACCGACCTTGATGTTGGCGCCGGCGGTGATCTTCAGGTTGTCGCTGAACAGGTACTCGATGCTCGGGGCGATGGCGGTGGCCTGGGCCTTGAAGTCATGCGCGGCGAGCAATTGCGGGCTGAGCCGATCGTTCATCCACCAGCCCTTGACCAGCAGGGTGCCGATCCAGTTCTTCTCCCAGTCCGGCATGCCGACCTTGCCCAGCGCGCGTTTCTCCTCCTGGTGCTCGTGGATGTGCTGGCCGAACAGCTGCGCCGAGAACAGGAACGCGCGACCGGGGTTGAGGGCCGGAATGAAGATGTTCTTGTCCGCGCCGATCACGTAGCGGGTCACGTTGGATTCGGAGAACAGCCGCGGCTGCAGGGTGTTGGCGAACTCCTCGCCCTCGGTGTGCGCCACTTCGACGCGGAACACCGTGTCGATCGCCTGCGAGTAGTAGTCCATCGAGCCGCCGAGCAGGTTGACCCGCGGGAAGTGGATGTCGAACGCGATCAGGCTCGGCCACACCGCGGTCTCGCCGGTGAAGGCGTTGGTCGCCGGGATGCCGCCGCGCAGCGAAGGCAGTTGCGAGCGGTAGGTGAGGGCGTTGAGGCTGAAGCCGAAGTCGCCGTAGACGCCTTCCAGCTTGATCCCGAACTGGCTGTTGGACAGGCTCCAGGACGGCATGTGGGCCTTGCGGATACCGATCTGGCCGGGGCCGAAGTCGGTGGCGATGTTGCCGTTGGCGAAGTTGGCCACGGTGCCACCGTTTTCCCACAGGTTGTTCATGCCGCGGAAGAAGCAGGCCGCGTCGAGGATCGAGTTGGGCCCGCCGCACTGACCGAGGTTGTGCGGACGGAACTTGTCGAAGTTCCACACGAACGACAGGTTGAGGTCGTCGAACAGCTCGCCGGCGCCCATGCGCCAGTCGGCCTTGGCGATCCACATGGGGATGCGGATGTCTTCCAGCTCGTCATAGATGTTGTTGCGCGAATAGTCGACCGGGTTGATCACGTCGAGCACGCGGAACAGGTCGGTGCGGCCCCAGATCACCTGCTGCTTGCCCAGGCGCCAGCTGAGGATGTCGCCGTTGGGCAGCTCATTGTCGAAGTCGACATACAGCTCGCGGATGAAGTCCAGGCGCTCGTTGAACTCGGGGAAGCGCAGGTCGTCGCTGCTGGCGTCCAGGTAGTCGTCGATGCAGCCGCGGCTGTCCTTGTCGCAGGGCCGCACCGGCACGCCGAAGGCCACGCCGCCACGGGTTTTGTGCAGGTTCTCGCCGAGTACGATCATGCCCTCGTTGGGGTTGCGCGCCTGGTCGAAGCCGAGCAGGGTGCCGGGCACCGTCAGGCCGCCACCGTGGGGCACGCTGTTGCCGGCCACGCTGTTCTCCAGCTCGATGGCGCCCCCCGCGCCGCTGCCGTACTCGCTGCTGTTGAGGTCGTAGACGCCGTCGTAGGTGCCACGGAAGGTGGCGTGGAAGGCGGTGTTCTTGAAGTTCAGCTGGCCGAGGTCGCCGAACTTGCGGTCGGCGTTGACCTGCAGCGTGTTGCGGAATTTCGACAGGCCGACGCTATCGCGCGCGAAGGTGGCGTTCTCGACGTAACCGGTGACCTGCATCTCCTCGTCGGCCAGGACAGCGGCCAGCGGGGTCAGGCCGCAGCCCGCGCCCGCCAGCGTGGCCAGGGTCCAGTGTTTCAGGCTTTTTCTTATTCTTGTCTGCATGGCAGAACCTCTTGCAGTGGGTTGTTGGTGCGCGCCGGCTCAGGCCGGTTGGCGCGCCTCGGACAGCAGCCCAGCGTCCGACTGCGCTGAAGTCGGCAACGGATCGGTGGGAATTACGGGGATCGTTTCGGCGTCCTGGTCGGCATGGATCACGCCGTCCGCATCGACGTAGGCATCGGTGATGAAGCGCGGCTTGAACACCAGCACCCAGGCCGGGGCCAGCAACATGGCGGCGATGCCGTTGATCACGATCATCACGCACAGCAGCTTGGCGGCGTCGGCCTGGAAGCGCAGGTCGGAGAGCAGCACCCACATGACGATGCCGGCCATCAGGGTCAGCGCGGTGAAGCTGATCGCCATGCCGGTGGTGGCGATGGCGCGGTGCACCGCGGCGGATAGGTTGCCGCTCTTGACCATCTCCTCGCGGATGCGGTCCATCATGTAGATCGAGTAGTCGATGCCGACGCCGATGCCCACGGCGATCACCGGCACCGTGTTGATGTCGATGCTCATCCCGGCCAGGCCCATGTAGGCGTAGGTCAGTACGGTGGCGAAGAGCATCGCCATCAGCATCATCAGGCCGGCATGCCAGCTGGTGTAGAACACCATGACGAAGGCGAAGATCAGCAGGAACACCAGCGGCAGGACCAGCAGGTTGGTCTCGAACGCCGACTCGTTCATCGCCGCGGCAACGCCGAGGGTGCCGCCGGCCAGGCGGATGCTCAGGCCGGGCACGTCCTCGCCGTGCTCGGCGATCCACTGCTTGGCCATGTGCATGGCGCGGCGGATGGTTTCGCCCTGGCGATCCTTGTAATAGAACACCAGGTTGGCGATGCGGTCGTCGGTGTCGTTGAACTCGTCCAGCGCCCCGGGGATCGGGCTGGAGGCCATGTAGGTGAACATCAGCCCGCCGACGTAATCGGCGTCATGGGGGATCTGGAACCAGCGCGGGTCGTCGTTGTGCATCAGCCGGTTGACCTGCTTGACCAGGTCCGGCAGGCCCTTGCTGCCACCCACCGCCGGGTCGCCGAGCATGTGTGCCTGCAGCGACTGCAGGGCGCGCAGCACTTCCGGGCGCTTGATCCCGCCGTTCTCGGCGTGCTCGGCGATGATGTACAGCTCCTCGGAGCCGGGGAAACGGTCGTTGATCTGCTTGGACGACAGGTTGTAGTCGTGCTCGGGATAGAGGATCGGCGAGCCGGGTTCGGAGTCGCCGATGCGCACCTGCGCCGATGCCCACAGCCCGGCGACAATCGCCAGGGCGGCCAGCCCCAGCAGCTTGCGCGCGGCGCCGGGGCGCGACACGGTGGCGGCGCAGGTGGCGCCGATGTGACGCAGGAAGGTTTCCTTGATTTCGGGGTTCTTCGGCTGCGGCAGGATCGACAGCAGCAGCGGCACGCCGATCAGCACCGAGAAGATCACCGTGGTCGCCCACAGCGAGGCGTAGATGCCCAGCTTGGTGTTCAGCGCAATCGAACCGATGGCGATCAGCGCCAGGCCTATGGCGTCCGAGGCGATGCCCAGGGTGCCGGGGCGGAACAGGCTGTCGAAGGTGGCGCGCGCGGCCAACTGGCCGTTGCCGCGCTCGCGCACCTCGGCGTAGTAGCGCTCCACCAGCTGCACGCCGTGGCTCATGGCCCGTGCGGCGATCAGGAAGGGAATCACCAGGCCCAGCGGGTCGAGGTTGTAGCCCAGCAGGCTGATGATGCCCAGGCCCCAGATGGTCGAAATCAGCACCCCGCCGAGCGGGATCAGCACGCCGTAGGCCTTGCGGAAATGGAACACCAGCAGGGCCAGCATGGCCAACACTGTGAACACGAAGATCTGCAGGATCTGCTCCATGTAGGTGTAGGCCCAGCCGACCAGCACCGGCTGGCCGGTGGCATACAGCTTGACGCCGTCACGCACTTCCGCCTGGCGCAGGGCCTGCAGCTGGGCGAAGGTCTGTTCGTAGTCGAGCTGGCCCTCGATCAGCTGCGCCTTGACCAGCGCCACCTTGAGATCGGGCGACACCAGCGGCCCGTAGACCCGCGGGTTGGCCACCACGTCGGCCTTCATCGCGCTCAGCTGGGCCTCATCGAGCTGGCCGAATTCGGGCTGGTAGTAGGGCTCGGAGTTGATGCTGCCGACCTCGGTCAGCCAGATCTTGCGCGAGTTGCGGTGGGTCAGGCTGCTGACCAGGTTGTGGTTGACCCCAGGCAGGTTGTCCACCGCCTGGGTAACCCGGTCGAGGGTGGCCAGGTTGGCGTTGCTGAACAGGTCGCCGTCCTCGAACTCGACGCCGATCACCAGCACGTTGGCGCCGCCGAAGGTGTCCTTGATGCTGTTGTGCAACTGGATATACGGGTGTTGCTGCGGCAGCAGGTCGGCGAAGTCGGTATAGACCTTGAGCGCCGGGATCTGCAGGGCGAAGAACAGGGTCAGCGCGCCGATCAGCGCCAGCACCCGGCGCGGGTTACGGAACAGCCAGAGTTTGGCCAGGTAGAAAAAATGGGTGAAGCGGTGCATGGACATGGTCATAGCCTCACTGAGCCTGGGCGGCCAGGGCCGGACGGGTATCGAGGTTGAGCAACAGGCCGCGGCCGCCGGCCACGGTCAGGCGATGGTCGGTGCCGTTGCCGGCGGCGCGCAGGTAAGCCGGCGCATTCGGCGTGGGCACTGCCAGCCAGCGCTCGCCGCTCAGACGCAGCACGCTGCTGTGATCGCCGATGGCGAACAGGCCGTCGCGGTTGGCGCTGAAGTTGAAGATCGGTGCGGCGGAGGGGGTGGCCTGACGTTGCCAGCTCTGCCCACCGTCGCGGGTGTGGTAGATAAAGCCATTGAGGCCGCCGACCCAGCCCTCGTCGAGGCTGACGAAGCGACTGGCGTGCGGGTAGAACTCCTCCGGCAGGCGGCCGCTGGCCTGCCAGCTCTGGCCGCCATCGGTGCTGCTGAAGACCAGGCCGAACTCGCCGGTGACCACCGCCTGCTGCGCGTCGAGAAACTGCAGGGTGGTGAGCATGGCGTCTTCGTCCAGGCTGGTTTCATCCCAGTTGGCGCCCTGGTCCCGGCTATTGAGCAGGGTGGTGAAGCCGCCTGCCGCCCACCAGGCACCGTCGGGGGTGCAGGTCGCGGTGAGCATTTGCTCCTGGGTCGGCAGTGCATGGGCGTTCCAGCTCAGGCCCTGATCGGCGCTGTGCCACAGCTGGTTGTCGAAACCGAGGGCGATGAAACTGCCGTCCGGGCAGGCATCCACATCGATCAGGCCGGGCTGCCCCGGCAGTTGCTGGCGCTGCCAGGTCAGGCCCTGATCCTGGCTGACCAGCACCACGCCGTCGTTGCCAACCAGCACGCTGACTGCCGCGTTGCTGGCCAACGCCTGGTAATGGTCGGTGCGCAGGCTGGCGTGGCTGGTCGCCTCGCCGACCGCCGCCAGATTCAGTTCGGCCTCGCAACCGGCCAGCAGCACGGGCAGCAGAAGCAGGGCAAGCGTGGCGCGAGGCAGACGTGGGGTGGCAATAGCACAGGGCAGGCCGTTACACGGCTTGGGAGTGAAGCTCATTACGGGTCACCACTTGGATTGTTGTTGTCTTGCAGCGGTTGGTGACCCTAGAGCAACGCTTGTGCCAGTCTCCTGTATTGGTTTGCAAGTGACTGAAATAGATCGAATTTAATGTTATGTGAGGATTCTTCAGGGCGAAATTTGAGTGCTGCGGGACGCCTTGCCTTTGAGCAAATAATCAAATCGTCCGGGGCTTTATCCATTTGGTAAAACCGCCTCGAGAGTCGCGCCGGACTGCCATTGGCCGCGCCGGAGGATGCCCGCTCGTTGGGCGTTTTCTTGAGCATTTGCGCGCTGGCGCCTCGGCATCGGGCAGGCCGTCGCGCCGGCAACCCCCCTAGTCCGGTGATTTTCCGCTGCTGGCGCGGTTGATGCATCGAACCTGGCAACGCAGCTGAAGCCCCTGGCCAGCCAGGGGCTTCGCAGGTTGGAGCCGGCCATGAACAGTACCCATCCGTTTTTCCAGGCAAGCGCAACGCGAGGGGCACGGCAGGTGCTCTGGGATATCGATGCGGACGTCGAGCCACCCCTGGGCGCACACCTGGTCACACCGCGCCATGGCTATTGCCATCACGGCATCTATGTCGGCAACGGCCGGGTGGTGCATTACGCCGGGTTGTGCGAATCGCTGCAGGCCGGACCGGTGGAAGAGGTGTCGCTCGAGCGGTTCGGTGCGAGCCGGCCGGTGTGGATCGAGTACCGTCCCTTGCCCGGCTTCGCGGCCGCGCAGGTGGTGGCCAGGGCCCGCTCGCGACTTGGCGAGAGCCGCTATCGGCTGCTGACCAACAACTGTGAGCACTTCTGCACCTGGTGTCGCTATGGCTGCCCGCGCAGCGACCAGGTGCGCGGTCTGCTGGTGCGTCCCCTGGCGGCGCTGGGCCTGGTCTGGCGCCTGCTGCCCAGGCTGCTGGTGCGGGCCTGTCCGCAGTTGCAGCGGGTCGGTCAGGCCTCGATACCGATCTTCTTCAGCCGGTAGGCCAGGGCCGGGCGCGTCAGGCCGAGGAGGCGCGCGGCGCCGGAGACGTTGTTATTGGCGCGCTGCATGGCTTCGCGCATCAACTGTTCCTCGATGGCGTCCAGGCTCAGCCCGGAACCCAGCACCTGCTCAATCCAGCTCTGCTCGGTGACCGGTTGCAGCAGGGTGCCTTCGCTGGAGAGCCGGCTCTCCAGCAGCTCCTCCAGCTGCAACTGCGGGAACAGCGCCTCGATACTGATGCTCTCGTTGCTCTCGGTGAGGATGATGCCGCGCTCGATGACGTTCTCCAGTTCGCGGATATTGCCCGGCCAGGGGTAGTGCATGCAGGCCTCCATGGCCTTGTCGGAAAGGCCCAGGGTCTTCTTGTTGTATTCGCTGTGGAAGCGCTTGAGGAAATGCTCCACCAGCAGCGGGATATCCTCCAGGCGTTCGCGCAGGGGCGGGATGCTGACCGGGAACACGTTGAGCCGGTAGAACAGGTCGGCGCGGAACTTGCCCGTCTTGACCGCCTCGGTAAGGCTTTCGTTGGTGGCGGCAATGACCCGCACGTCGACCTTGCGCGTGCGGTTGTCGCCGACCCGCTCCAGCTCGCCTTCCTGCAATACCCGCAGCAGGGTGGCCTGGGCGCGCGGGCTCAGCTCGATCACTTCGTCGAGAAAGATGGTGCCCTGGTTGGCACGCTCGAAACGGCCCATGCGCGACTGCAGCGCGCCGGTGAAGGCGCCCTTTTCCACGCCGAACAGCTCGGCTTCGATCAGGTCCGGTGGGATGGCGGCGCAGTTGATCGCGACGAACGGCTGTTCGGCGCGGGCGCTGCGCAGGTGCACGCTGCGCGCAATCACCTCCTTGCCCACCCCGCTTTCGCCGAGCAACAGCACCGAGACCTTGCCCTGGGCGGCCTTGTCGATCATCTGGCAGACCTTGCTGTAGGCCTGGGACTGGCCGATGCCGTAGTACTGGCCTTCCTGGCGTTGCAGGCTGGTGCGCAGCGAGGCCAGTTGCGACTGCAACTCGTACAGCTCCTCGATGATCGGGTCGTTCTTGAAATACTGCTTGAACGCCTCGGCGTCGTCCCATTCCTCGGCCAGCTTGCCGACGATCCGGCATTTGTCGTCGCCGCGGCCGCGGCAGGTGATCTCCTTGAAGATCACCTCGCGGCCCATGAACGAGGAGGAGTAGCTGCAGGCGTAACCGAGCAGGGTCCAGCACACCGGGTCGGTCATCGGCCCGAGTTCGCTCTGGCAGATCTCCACCTCGAAGGAGTCGACCCACTCCACCTCGACATAGAAACGCCCGGCCTCGATGTCGATATCCAGTTCGGTCGGGATCGCCTTGACCAGGCCCTTGAGCGAATGCAGCTGCGGGCCGGCGAGAAAGATGTCCAGCTCGCTGCAATGCGGGCGCAGCTTGCGTGCCAGCTCGGCGTCCTTGAGGCCGGATTGATAACCCAGGCGCAGGAAGAAGCCCTTGGCCCGCTCGATGCCGAGGATGCTCACCAGCTCGCGGCGAAAACTGCCCATGGCGGAAACCTGCATCAGCAACATGCGCTGTTCGCCGAACCAGATCTTGCCTTCCATGCTTTGAAAACGGATCTGTTTGCTCAGATCCTGAAAGTCCGAGTGTTGCAGTTGCGGCTTGTACCTGATTGCCATGGCAATAGGACCCCTGATTGTTTTTGTAAGGGGGAACCACCTCGGATCGGTTGCCAGGGCATTTACTCAGTCACTGAAGATGACTGAATTTACCTGCTGAAAACCTGCTTTTCCCTGCAGTTTCCGTCAATGGAAGGATCTGGGGTGGTTGGCGGTCGAGTGCTGGCACAACGCCTCGCGGCTCGACTGGGCAGTCACCATATCCATATCCATGCGCGGGTGGAAGTCAACCAATTGATGAAATTGGCGCCGCCAGCCCGGCCCCCGCCGAGCCCGTTGCAGATGGCTGAGCATTTGCTCAAGCCGGCCGGCGGCATTTGATCAAATCATCAAAAAAGCCCGTATCAGCCTGGCCGACGCGCGCCTTGCGCTGCGTCTCTTGCTGCCTTTTATTTTATATAAGCCTTTATAAATCAATTACTTGAAAGTTTTTTTCAGGCATTGGCACAGCCGTTGCGTTAGGCCTGTCACCCGCCACCAAGGGAGATGGCCCGAACATGAACACGCTTGAACCCCGTTTTGAAGACCTGCCGCGTTACATCCGGGTACGCAGCGAGCCAGATGCCCGCTTCGTCGAGTTCGATTTCGCCATCGGCTACCCGGACCTGTTCGTCGAGCTGGTGCTGCCGCAAGCCGCGTTCACCCAGTTCTGCCAGCACAACCGCGTGGTGGTGATGGATCAGGCGATGGCCCAGGCGGTCGACGACGACATGGTCAAGTGGCGCTTCGGTGAAGCCGGCAGCCGCATGCCGGGCAAGCGCGACTGAGAGCCTGCCCACGGCAGCCACACACAACAACAACAGGTACGGTCGAGATGAGCATAGAGATCAAGACGAACACGGTGGAGCCGATCCGCCAGACCTTCAGCCATATCCGCAGACGCTTCGGCGACAAGCCGGCCAGCCGCTATCAGGAGGCCAGCTACGACGTCGCCGCCACGATCAATTTCCATTACCGCCCGCAGTGGCAGCCGGACAAGCTGCTCAACGATGTCACCCGCACCTGCCTGGTGATGCGCGACTGGTATGCGGTCAGCGATCCGCGCCAGTACTACTACGGCACCTATGTGCAGACCCGGGCGCGCATGCAGGAAACCACCGAGCACGAGTACGCCTTCTGCGAGAAGCGCGAGCTGCTGGGACGCCTGAGCGACGAGCAGCGTGCACGCATCCTGCGGGCGCTGGTGCCGCTGCGCCACGCCGAGCTGGGTGCCAACACCAATAACAGCGGCATCGCCGCCGATGGCTGCGCCACCACCGTGGTGCAGATGCACATCTACACCGCCATGGACCGCCTGGGGATAGCCCAGTACCTGTCGCGTATCGGCCTGTTGCTCGACAACGGTGGTACCGCGGCGCTCGAGCAGGGCAAGCAGCTGTGGCTCGACGACCCGGTCTGGCAGGGCCTGCGCCGTTACGTCGAGGACAGCTTCGTGGTCAAGGACTGGTTCGAGCTGACCCTGGCCCAGAACCTGGTCAGCGATGGCCTGCTGTTCCCGCTGATGTACCAGAAGTTTGACGAGACCCTGAGTGCCGAAGGCGCCGGTGACGTAGGCATGCTCACCGAGTTCATGCGCCAGTGGTACGCCGAGAGCAGCCGCTGGGTCGATGCCATGGTCAAGACCGTGGCCGCCGAGAGCGAGAGCAATCGCCTGCAGATCGAAGCCTGGATCGAGTACTGGCTGGCCCGTGCCCTCGAGGCCCAGGCACCGCTGGCCGAGATCAGCGCTGGCGGCGACGCATTCGCCAGCGTGCATCAGGACTTCCTCGCCCGGCTGAAAAAGCTCGGCCTGAACATTCGATAAGGATTCAGACCATGTCGCTCGTTTACCTCGTCCTGCAGGACAACGACAACGCCCGCTACCTGGTGGATGGCATCACCCATGACAACCCTCATGCAGTGGTCCAGCACCAGCCGGCAATGATTCGCATCGAGGCCGAAGGCCGTCTGGAGATCCGTCGCGACACCATGGAAGAGCGGCTCGGCCGCGCCTGGGACGTGCAGGAAATGCTGCTGGACGTGATCACCATCGGCGGCAACGTCGATGAAGACGACGACGCCTTCGTGCTCGAGTGGAAAAATTAGGAGTAGCCAAGCCATGACCGCCAACAAGAAAAAACTCGGCCTCAAAGACAAGTACCGCTACCTGACCCGCGACCTCGACTGGGAGCCCAGCTACCAGGACAAGAAGGACATCTTTCCCCACGAGGATTTCGAGGGCATCAAGATCACCGACTGGGACAAGTGGGAAGACCCCTTCCGTCTGACCATGGATTCCTACTGGAAGTACCAGGCCGAAAAAGAGAAGAAGCTCTACGCCATTCTCGACGCCTTCGCCCAGAACAACGGCCAGCAGACCATCTCCGATGCGCGCTACGTCAATGCGCTGAAGCTGTTCCTCGGCGGCATCAGCCCTTGCGAGTACCAGGCGTTCCAGGGTTTCGCCCGGGTCGGCCGGCAGTTCAGCGGTGCCGGTGCGCGGGTCGCCTGCCAGATGCAGGCGATCGACGAGCTGCGCCACGTGCAGACTCAAGTGCATGCGATGAGCCACTACAACAAGCACTTCAACGGCCTGCATGACTTCGCCCACATGCACGACCGGGTGTGGTTCCTCTCGGTGCCCAAGTCGTTCTTCGACGATGCGCGCACGGCCGGACCGTTCGAGTTCCTCACCGCCATCTCGTTCTCCTTCGAGTACGTGCTGACCAACCTGCTGTTCGTGCCCTTCATGTCCGGCGCGGCCTACAACGGCGACATGGCCACCGTCACCTTCGGCTTCTCGGCGCAATCCGACGAGGCGCGGCACATGACCCTGGGCCTGGAAGTGATCAAGTTCATGCTCGAGCAGCACGAGGACAACGTGCCGATCATCCAGGGCTGGATCGACAAGTGGTTCTGGCGTGGCAACCGCCTGCTGACGCTGGTCGGGATGATGATGGACTACATGCTGCCGAACAAAGTGATGTCCTGGGCCGAAGCCTGGGAGGTCTATTTCGAGGAGGCCGGCGGCGCGCTGTTCAAGGACCTGGAGCGCTACGGCATCCGGGCGCCGAAGTACGTCGAGCAGTCGACCATCGGCAAGGAGCACGTCTCCCACCAGGCCTGGGCGACCTTCTACCAGTACAGCCAGGCCACCAACTTCCACACCTGGATGCCCAACGAGGAGGAGATGGACTGGCTGTCGGCCAAGTACCCGAACACCTTCGACAAGTACTACCGCGAGCGCTTCACCTTCTGGCGCGAGCAGCAGGAAAAGGGCGAGCGCTTCTACAACAACACCCTGCCGCAGCTGTGCCAGGTGTGCCAGATCCCGACCATCTTCACCGAGCCGGACGACGCGACCCAGCTCAGCCATCGCAGCCATGTGCACGAGGGCGAGCGCTACCACTTCTGCTCGGATGGCTGCTGCGACATCTTCAAGAACCAGCCGCAGAAGTACGTCCAGGCCTGGCTGCCGGTGCACCAGATCTACCAGGGCAACTGTGGCGGCAGCGACGTCGAGTCGGTGGTGCGCGACTACTACAACATCAACATCGGCGAGGACAACTTCGAGTACCTCGGCTCGCCCGAGCACCAGCGCTGGCTGCAGTGGAAGGGCTTGAATCCGGCCGTCGCCCCGCTACCCAAGGCGAGCTGAGCCGGCGCGGGGCGGCAGCGCCGTCCCGCTCCTTCCCATACCCAGAACAAGAGGAACCTCTTCATGACCGTCAATGCCATCGGGCCCTATGAATTCCCCCCGCTCGACCTCGAAGCCAACTTCCACGGCAATCGCCTGCTGTACCTGGGCTGGGATCGCCACCTGATGTTCTGCTCGCCGTTCGCCATGCTGGTCGACCCGGCCATGGGCTTCGCCGAGTGGTGCGAGCAGGTGCTGCGCCCGGCCATGGCCGCCCACCCGGATACCGCCAAGGTCGATTTCAGCGCCAGCGTCTGGCTGCTCAACGATGAGCCCTGGGCGCCGGATTTCGCCGCCAGCCTGGACGCCAACGGCCTCCGGCACAAGGACATGCTGCGTCTGCAAACCCCCGGCCTGAACGGCCTGGGCAACTCCGCGAGTTGAGGTGAGCACCATGAGTTACACCGTCACCATCGAACCGACCGGCGAACAGATCGAAGTGGAGGAGGGCCAGACCATCCTCCAGGCCGCCCTGCGTCAGGGCGTATGGCTGCCCTTCGCCTGCGGCCATGGCACCTGTGCCACCTGCAAGGTGCAGGTACTGGAAGGCGAGGTCGAAATCGGCGCCGCCTCGCCCTTCGCCCTGATGGACATCGAGCGCGAGGAGGGCAAGGTGCTGGCCTGCTGCGCCACCGTGCAGAGCGACGTGACCATCGAGGCCGACATCGACGTCGACCCCGACTTCCTCGGCCACCCGGTGGCGGATTTCCGCGCCACGGTCACGGCCATCGTCGAGCTGTCGCCGACCATCAAGGGCGTGCACCTGCGCCTCGATCGGCCGATGGCCTTCCAGTCCGGGCAATACGTGAACCTCGACCTGCCGGGTATCGACGGCAGCCGGGCGTTCTCCCTGGCCAATCCGTCGGGCCAGGCCAGTGAGGTGGAATTGCATGTGCGCCTGGTCGAGGGCGGCGCAGCCACCAGTTATATCCATCAGCAGCTCAAGGTCGGCGATCAGTTGCAGCTGTCCGGCCCCTATGGGCAGTTCTTCGTGCGCGGCTCGCAGCCGGGCGACCTGATCTTCATGGCCGGTGGCTCGGGCTTGTCCAGCCCGCAATCGATGATTCTCGACCTGCTGGAACAGGGCGACAGCCGCCAGATCACCCTGTTCCAGGGCGCGCGCAACGTCGCCGAACTGTACAACCGCGAGCTGTTCGAGGGCCTGGCCCGCGAGCACGGCAATTTCACCTATGTGCCGGCGCTCAGCCAGGCCAATGACGACCCGTCCTGGCAGGGCTTCAAGGGCTTCGTGCATGACGCCGCCAAGGCCCATTTCGATGGCCGCTTCACGGGCCACAAGGCCTACCTGTGCGGGCCGCCACCGATGATCGACGCCGCCATCAGCACCCTGATGCAGGGCCGTCTGTTCGAGCGCGACATCTTCATGGAGCGCTTCCTCACCGCCGCCGATGGCGCCGGCGACAGCCAGCGTTCCGCGTTGTTCAAGCGCCTCTGAGGGCCGCCACCATGGGCAGACAGTTTCAAGTGACCGAGGCCAGCAGTGGCCAGCATTTCAGCTGCGACGAGGCGCTGCCTGTACTCACCGCCATGGAACAGCAAGGGCTGCTCTGCGTGCCGGTCGGTTGCCGCGGTGGCGGCTGTGGCCTGTGCAAGGTGCGAGTGCTGGCCGGCGACTACGAGTGCGGACGCATGAGTTGCAAGCATGTGCCGAGCGAGGCACGCGAACAGGGCTACGCCCTGGCCTGCCGCCTGTTTGCCCGCAGCGATCTGTGTATCGAGCGTTATCAAAAGCCGTGCAGCGAAAACACGGTCGACCCACAACAAAGACAAAAGGTGTCGTTATGAAAAAAGGTGTGATGCGTCCCGGCCACGTGCAACTGCGCGTGCTGGACATGGCCAAGGCCCTGGAACACTACGTCGAGCTGCTCGGCCTGATCGAGGTCGACCGCGACGAGCAAGGCCGGGTCTATCTCAAGGCCTGGACCGAGACCGACAAGTTCTCCGTGGTGCTGCGCGAGGCCGACGAGCCGGGCATGGACTTCATGGGTTTCAAGGTGATCGACGATGCCTGCCTGAGCCGCCTGGCCGGCGAGCTGCTGGAGTTCGGCTGCCAGGTGGAAGAACTACCGGCCGGCGAACTCAAGGATTGCGGTCGGCGGGTGCAGTTCACCTCACCGTCCGGGCACCGCTTCGAGCTGTTCGCGCAGAAGCAGGTCACCGGCAAATGGGGCCTCGATGAGGTCAACCCGGAAGCCTGGCCGCGTGGCCTCAAGGGCATGCGCGCGGTGCGCTTCGATCATTGCCTGCTGTACGGCGACCAACTCGACGAGACTCTGCGCCTGTTCACCGAGGTGCTCGGCTTCACCCTCGCCGAACAGGTGCTCGATGGCGGTACGCGCATCGCCCAGTTCCTCAGCCTGTGCATGAAGGCCCACGACGTGGCCTTCATCCTCCACCCGGAGAAGGGCCGCTTCCACCACGCCTCGTTCTTCCTCGAGACCTGGGAGGACGTGCTGCGCGCCGCCGACCTGATCAGCATGACCGACACCTCGATCGACATCGGCCCGACCCGTCACGGCCTGACCCACGGCAAGACCATCTACTTCTTCGACCCGTCCGGTAACCGCAACGAGGTGTTCTGCGGCGGCGACTACCACTACCCCGATCACCCGGTGGTGACCTGGACCGCCGACCAACTGGGCAAGGCGATCTTCTACCACGACCGGGTGCTCAACGAACGTTTCCTCACCGTGCTGACCTGAGAGGTTGTGAAAAAACTCTCGCCTACTGCGACCGCCCTCTGGCACCCGCTGCTGGCGTTGCGTTACGCGAAAAACAGGGTCATTTAGCTCACTAAACTCCCCCCGTTTTTCGCGTAACGCGCCTTGCCGCGAACACCAGAAGACGCTCTCGCTACGGCGCTCGATATTTTCACAACCTCTGAATGCCCAGTTCGACTTATTGCAGAGATTGCGCAGATGAAAGAGATCAAGCATTTCATTAACGGTGCCTTCGTCGGTTCGGCCAGCGGCCGCACCTTCGAGGACATCAACCCGGCCAACGGCCAGGTGATCGGCCGCGTCCATGAGGCCGGCCGCGCCGAGGTCGACTCCGCGGTCAAGGCTGCGCGTGCCGCACTCAAGGGCCCCTGGGGCAAGATGACGGTGGCCGAGCGTGCGGAGATTCTGCATCGCGTGGCCGATGGCATCACGGCCCGCTTCGACGAGTTTCTCGACGCCGAATGCCTCGACACCGGCAAGCCCAAATCCCTG
>NZ_JAWVXU010000011.1:0-213062 GCF_033723075.1 Pseudomonas sp. | reverse complement strand
CTCTCGAATATTGCTCTGGGGCTGCTCGGCTAACAACACGAATTCGCGTCGTATCGACATGGTGGTGCACTCCTGCCACGGCATCGCTCGAACTCCCTTCATTCGAAAGATTCCGTAAGCCTAAATGCGTTACCTATGTCTTCCGACACCTGTTACCTATGTCTCCCGGCTGAACACCGTGCGCACCGAGCGTTGCACCTCAGGTCAGGTAGCGGCCGCACAACTCCTGCTGTTCGGCGACCATCGCCGCCTGGCGCACGCTGGTTTCGCTGATGCCGACGAGACGCTGCATATTGCACTCCGCCACCGCGTGAATGGCATGCATGCTGCGCGTCACCTCCTCGGCCGCCTGTTGCTGCTGGGCGGTGGCCTGGCTGATCTGCCGCGACATCCCGGCGATATGGCCGACCTGCTCGCGGATCTGCTGCATCACGCCATCGGCCTGACTGACCTGGGCGAGGTTGGCCTGCATGCGCTGGCGGCTCAGCTCCACCGACTGCACCGCCAGCTGGATACCCTGAACCAGACGCTCGATACGCGACTGGATCTCCCCGGTCGAGCTGGCCGTGCGCAGGGCCAGGTTGCGCACCTCATCGGCGACCACGGCGAAGCCACGGCCTTGTTCGCCTGCGCGGGCGGCCTCGATCGCGGCATTCAGGGCGAGCAGGTTGGTCTGCTCGGCGATACCGCGAATCACCTCGAGAATCTGCCCGATCTGGGCACTGAAGGCTTCGACGTTGGCGATTTCGTCCACGCTGCCCTGCAGCTGCTCGGCCAGTTCGCGGGTGCTGCCAATGGTGCCGGTCATGATGCGGCTGCCGTCGCTCACCCGATCCTCGACGCTGCCGACCCGCTCGGCCGTGTCTTCGGCATGCCGGGCGACCTCGGCGAAGCTCGACTCCAGCTGGGTCAGGCTGGTCGCCAGCGCACCGATGCTCGAACGCTGCTGTTCCAGGCCCTGACGTGCCTCGGCGCAGGAACCGGTATTGCTGCGGGCGATGGCGTCCTGTTCGTTGGCGGCGTGACCCAGCCGGGCCAGGGCATCGCGCAGGTTGCCGGCGACCCGGTTGACGTCCGCCGCGACCCGGCCGAACTCATCCGCGCGGCGGTAATCGCACTGGCCGCGCAGGTCGCCCTCGGCCAGCCGGTTCAACGCGCCGGAGACCACGCCCAGGGCCCGGCGCATGGTGCGACTGAGCCACACACCCATGCCCAGGGCGATGACGAGCGACAGCGCAGCCAGCCACAGCAGGCGGTCGAAACCGCTGCGGTAGGTCGCCCGCGCCTGCTCGAGTTGGACCTGGGCGTCCCGCTCGCCCGCCTCGATCAGCCGCTCGACCTGCTCGCCCATCTGCCCCTGCAAACCCTGCAGCAAGCCCTTGCGCTCGCGGTTGCGCTGCTTGTCGGCGAGCCAGCCGGCGTACTGGGCCAGGGTGCCCTGGCCATCGAGCAGTATGTTGCGCTCGATCTCGGCAAATTCGCCCAGGTAGGTGTGGGCGTAGTCGGTGCGGCTGTCCTGATGCGGTTTGAGGTCGTCGAGTACCCGACCCAGCTTGTCACGCAGGTTCGGCAGGCGCTCCCGGACCTTGACCTCGGCCTGCTCCAGGCGCTGCGACGATGCGCTGCCAACGGCATCGAAGACCAACGCCTCGACCTGTTCCAGGGGAATGATGAACTGCTTGAGCGAGTAGGCCACATAGTCGTCCTTGGTGGTGGACTGGACCCTGAGCAAGTCCTGCTTGAAGCGCGACAGCTGCAACTGCAGGTCGCGCAGTGCCACCGCAGTCTTGTCGACCCGCTCCAGTAACTGGCGCTGCGCCTGCAGCAGCGCCTGGCTCTGCGCATCCAGCTGCGGCAGCAACTGCACCAGCAGCGCCAGGGCCGGCTGGTCCGGGCTGCTGCCGCTGCCACGCATGCGCTCGAGGCGCGCAGCGACCTGCTCGGCACGCCGCCGGTGCTCGGCGGCGAACGCCTCGAGATCCTCGGCACGCTCCGCGCCCAGGGCATCGGAAATATTCTGGGTCAGGCCTTGCAGGGCGCTGAAAAAACTCTGGCTGGCCTGCAGCCGCGCGGCGGTGTGCGCGAGGCGCTCACTGTTACCCTGCAGGTCGGCGATGGCAGCCAGGCTGCTGCCGCCCAACAACACGAGCAACAGCGCCAGTGCCGCGATAAGCAGGTAGAGCCGGGACAGGAAGCCGAACTCGAGCGCGGCGAACCTGTTGGCAAGGGAGGACAACATCCTTCTCTCCAATCGATAAGGGCCGGGCCGGCGGGTTGCCCCGGCGGCCCGGCGGGCTCAGAAGCTACCGCTGGTGGAGGCACCGGCGGCGCTGGTCAGGCTGTTGTTGGCACCCGACTGCCAGCTCTTGACCAGGGTCGGGTCGCTTTCATTGCGAATGATGCATTTCCATTCGAAGGTCTGCTGCGCGGGCAGGCTGATCGCGCCGCGCCAGGTCGGATAGCCACTGGTGTCGCTCAGCAGCACGGCGGCGGCCGGGCTCCAGTTGCCCAGTTCGCTGCTGTTACCCACCGCATAGACGCTGTCGCCTGGCTGGGTCAGGCCGTTGTCGCAGCGAAAGCTCACGCTGACCAGATCGCCGTCGCCAGCGCTGTCCGTGCGCCAGATGCGCACCTGACCGTTGTCGCTGGTCAACGCCTGGGTGAAGTTGCCACTGGCCACCTGACCGGGGCCTTCGAGGTTGGAGTCGAGGGCGATCAGCAGTTGCTGCTGCGCACCGCTGACGGTCGCCACCAGGCCGCTGAAACCCGTGTGGAACTCGATCGCCGAGTCGGCCTTGATCCCCGCCGCACGACGGATCTGGATCAGCTGGCGGATAAAGTCGCCGTAGCCCCAGTCATACATGTGCGACCAGTAGACCACCGGCGTGCCGGGGCTGGCGAGGATATAGGCATAGGCCCGCTTGAGCAGGTGATCGGGCAACGGCCAGTGGTGCTGGCCGCCGTTCTGGCCCGGCGAATAACCGGTGTCATGGTTGTCGACGAAGGTCACCGCCACCTCGCGCCAGCGCGGGTCGGGGTTGCCATTCAGGCCATGCCGCCAGTCGCTGACGCTGCCGTTCTGCATGCGTTCCTTGAGGGCGAAGTCGAAGATGGTGCACTGGGCCCGGTCCGACCAGTCCTTGAGGATCTGCTGCCAGCTCGCGCCGTTGCGCCAGTCCCAGCTCGGGTACTCGCCCGGAGCCTTCCACAGCTCGCCGACGCAGAAGCCGTCGTCGTGGGTCTGGTCCATCCAGCTGTCGACCCGCTCGCCGGCGTAGCCACGGACGAAATCGAAGCGCAGCCCCGCACCGCCGTAGTTGTTGCGCAGGTTGGCGAACTCCTGCTGGAACATCGCCTGGTTCTGCGGGTGTCCGGTGTTGAGGTCGGCATCGCCGCCGACAAAGCGGTCGCCGTCGTCGCAGTCGTTGGGGTAGTTGCCAGGATCAGCGCAATCGTTGCGCCACAGGCCCTGGCCCGCCGGCAGGTTGATTTCCTTGTCCGGATAGCCGCGGTTCATGTGGTTGGGCACCACGTCGTAGATCGGTTTGACCCCGGCACCGTTCAGCGCGCTGGCGGCCTGCTTGAGCAGGCTGTCGCTGCCGTAGCGGCCGTTCTTGTTGAAGTCGTGCCAGAAGTAGCCCTCGCCGCCGCCCGAGGTGCCGTTGCTGGAGTCGCTCCAGCTGGAGAAGTCGCGCCACGGCACCGGCATCCAGATGGCGCTGAAGCCGTCCGCGGCGATGCTTGGAGCCATGCCCGCGAGGGTGCTGTACCAGTTGTTGGGGGCGGAGCGCACGACGTTCCAGTGAAAGCCTTGCAGGATGATTTCGTCGCCGCCGTGGTAGCGCACGCCATTCGGCGATTTGCCCGCGGCTTCGGCCGCCTCGAGCAGGCTGCCGTAGGGGTACGCCAGGGGCGTCAATGCCAGGACCAGCCCGGCAAGTCGCAGGTATCGTTTCATCGTAGAGCTCCATTTTTTTAGTTGTTGAGAGCATCCGACTACAGGGGATGTGGTGCGCGGGCGGACGCCTGGGTCCACTCGGAGGTTGTAAAAAGTTCGAGCGCCGCAACGTCAGCCGCTGGTGCCTGGGAACGTTCGCAGTAGGCGGGAGCTTTTTCACAACCTCTCAGCCGCACCAGCTTGGCGCTGCGCTCACCAGCGCCATACCTCCCCCGGGCATTTTCTTGCGGCGTAGCTGGCAGGCGTAGCCGCCGTCTCACCCCACCCCCTACCCGCCTGCGCGGCGCTACGCCCCGGGCACTCAGCCTTGAAAAAAATTGCCGGGGAGGATGTGGCTCAGGGGGCGATCCATGACGCTTAGCCCAGCCGCCGCCCTCGGTACTCCCTGGTGCGGTCGAGCCTGCGGGGCGAGCGTCGGCACGCCAACGAGGACGCCCACCCCGCCGGCAAATGCCCTAACGGGCAGTGCGCAAGGCTCCGGCAGCCCTGAATCCAAAAACAAAAAAAGGTCCCACGATGAACAAGATCCAACCTGCACAGCTGTTTCGTCCCAGCGCCCTGCTTGCCGCCATGCTGCTGGCCAGCCCGGTCCTGGCCGTGGACTTTCATGGCTACCTGCGCTCCGGTATCGGCGCGACCGGTGGCGGCGGCGATCAGGCCTGTTTCCAGGCTGCTGGCGCCCCGGCCAAATACCGCCTGGGCAACGAGTGCGAGACCTACGCGGAGATCGGCCTGGGCCAGGAAGTCTGGAAGGAAGGTGAACAGAGCTTCTACGTCGACAGCATGATCGCCTACGTCTCCGGGCAGGAGAACGACTGGGAGGCCACCGACAGCGAAGACAACCCGTTCGGCGACGGCACCAGCTCGATCCGCCAGTTCAACGTGCAGGGCAAGAACATCCTGAGCATGCTGCCCGGCTCGACTCTGTGGGCCGGCAAGCGCTACTACCAGCGCCATGACGTACACATCAACGACTACTACTACTGGGATGTCTCCGGTCCCGGCGCCGGCATCGAGAACATCGACCTGGGCTTTGCCAAGGCGCACATCGCCTGGGTACGCAACACCGATGGCGACTGGGTCTACCAGGGATCAGGCACCGGCACCAACGTGGCCAACGACACCTTCGACTTCCGCCTCAACGACATCGCCTTCAATACCGACGGCAAGCTGGAATTCGGCTACGACTTCGGCAAGGCCAACCTGACCGACCTGCAGGAAAAGGATCCGGGCTACCAGGACCAGAAAGGCCACATGCTCACCGTGGAGCACGTCCAGGGCAACTGGTTCGGCGGCTTCAACAAACTGGCCCTGCAGTACGGCACCGACGGCATCATCGGCTCCAGCGGGCGCAACACCACCGGCAACAGCGACGGCGACATGCAGCGCCTGGTCAACCAGGGCGTGGTGGCACTCAGCGACAACATCGAAATGATGTATGTGCAGATTTACGAGAACAAGGATTTCGACAACGACTCCGGCCAGGAATGGTTGTCCTTGGGCGTGCGCCCCGTCTACAAGTGGGACAACGTGATGAGCACCGCCCTGGAATTCGGTTACGACCGCATCGATCCGCAAGCCGATGGTGCCGACACCGTCGACCTGAAGAAGATCACCCTGGCCCAGCAGTGGTCGGCCGGCAGCAGCTTCTGGGCCCGTCCGCAGATCCGCGTGTTCGCCACCTACGCCATGTGGGACGGCGACAAGTACAACGCCGCCAGCGAATCGGTCGAGGTCGGCGACGACAACGGCCTGACCTTCGGCGTGCAGGCCGAGGCCTGGTGGTAACAGCAACCCCGTAGGGTGCGCCATGCGCACCATTGGCTGCAGGCACTTGGGCTTGCGGACATCTGCTGCGCACAGCGCACCCTACCCCGCTGGCTGGTCCCCGTTGCATCCGGGGGCATTAGCCGGTCGATGCTGCAAACGCTGCTCCAGTAGTTTTTGCCCCGGACCTGCAACAGGCCGGGGCTCTTTTTCAAGAGGCCGCTCACCCACACCCAGGCGCGTGAACCGGACTCGCAGGCGTGAACAGAATAAGAGGAACAACCATGCCGCATTTCAAAACAACCAGCATTGCACTGCTCGGACTGCTGCTGACAGGCTGCGCCGGCGACTCCCTGCGCCGTGTCGATGCCCTGAGCCAGGCACCCGAGCCCCTCAATATTTCCCAGGATTCGGCCGTGCAAGCCCTCAAGGCGGCGCCGAACTGCTGCAGTGATCTCGGCACCCTGCCCTACACCCCGCTCGAACCCGGTTTCAGCGGCAACGTGGTGATCGATCGAAACGCCCCGGCCTTCGAGTTCAAGAGCGGCAAGAGCTTCTTTCGCGCGTTCAAACTGCCGCAAAACAGCCGCTCCTTCGAGATCCGCCTGTACAGCCAGGCCGGCGATACCGTGCTGGCACCCAACGCCATGCTGCTCGACAGCCGGTTCCAAACCACCCGCCTGCTCGGCGTGGAAGACTTCAGCTATGCCCCGGCTCAGGGCCTCAAGGGCGACAGCCTGGATGCCCGCGTGCGAGTGGATCGCCTGTACCTGGACAACCCCGGCAACGAAAGCTATCTGGTGCTCTATACCAGCGACGCGCAGATGGCCGGCAAAACCATCATCGAGCATCCGGCCAAGGCCTATGCCAAGGCCCGCGGCAACCAGCCGCCGAATATTCCCGACCTGATGGCCAAGCACGCGCCGGAAGGCATCATCAAGCTGGTGCTGCTCGAGGATCAGAGTGGTGGCCAGCAGGCCAACAGCTACGTGCCGCCGCGTAGCATCGGCATGGAAATGGGCAATCAGGTCCCCAGCGTGCCTGCGCCGGCCGTGCTGCCGGAAACCCAGGCCTACTACCGCCAGGGCATCGACGCCGCATTGGCCAGCCAGGACTTGGAACGCGCCCTGCGCCTGGCTGACGAAGCCGCACGGGTCGGTGACGACAGTGCCAAGGCTTACCTGCTCGAGCGTATCCAGATCAAGTAAGCAACCCTCTCCAGGGATGCATGTCGGGCGGCCGCTGGCCGCCTTTTTTTTTGACCTGCAAACGAGGCTAGCCACTTCCCTTCCCCAACCAAGAGACTTCAGGATGAAAACAACAATAATCCTCCTACTCCTGCTGCTGCCGTCACTGCCCCTGCTCGCGCAGGCATTCGAGCAACACGCGCTGACCCTGTGGATCAACCCGGACAAGGGCCATGACGGCCTGCGCCAGGTTGCCGAACGCTTCACCCGCGACACTGGCATGCCGGTCAAGGTCATCGCCCCCGACGACCTCGCCAGCCGCTTCGAACGCCTCGGCGCCACCGCCCAGGGCCCGGATATCGTGATCTTCGCCCATGACCGCTTCGGTTCCTGGATCAACGCCGACCTGCTGGCGCCCCTCACCCCCAGCACCGAGGCGCGCGAACGCGCGCCGGACTTCGCCTGGCAGGCGCTGCGCACGGGACGCGATTTCTACGGCTACCCGCTGGCCATCGAGGCGGTCAGCCTGATCTACAACACCGAGCTGGTCGCCCAGCCGCCACGCGACCTGGAACAGCTGGTCGCGCTGGATCGCCAGCTGCGCGCCCAGGGCAAGCGCGCCATCGCCTGGGATTACCGCAACCTGTACTTTTCCTGGCCGTTCATCAACGCCGGCGGCGCCTACAGCATCGGCAAGCACCAGGGCCTCTACGACCTGAGCGACCTGGGTATCGCCGGCCCGGCGGCGGTCGCCGGCGTCCAGCGCCTCAAGGCCCTGCTCGACAGCGGCGTGCTCGACAGCGCCAGCGACTACAGCACGATGATGGAGGGCTTCAAGCGCGGCGAGGTGGCCATGATCGTCAACGGTCCCTGGGCCTGGAACGAGCTGCGCGCCGCCGGAATCCCCTTCGCCCTGGCCGCGGTGCCAGGCCCCAGTGCCGAGCAGCCGGGACGGCCCTTCGTCGGCATCCAGGCCGCCGCCCTGAATCGCCATAGCCCGCACCGCGACCAGGCGCTCAACTTCCTTGAGCACTACCTCAGCACTGCCGCGGGCCTGCGCCTGATCGACGCCGACAAGCCGCTGGGTGCGCCGGCCAACCTGGAGATGATGGCCGAGCGGCAGGACGCCCCGCTGATCGCCGCCACTTACGCGGCGGCCATGAGCGGCGAGATCATGCCGGACATTCCCGAGATGAAGCGCTTCTGGAGCCTGTTCGATTCGCGCCTGAATGCCATGCTGCAAGGCCAGCGGCCGATCCCCACAACCCTCGAAGAGATCGCCCAGCGCCTGCACGCCGCCGGGCGCATGCAGGGCCAGCGGCGCCTGCACTACCCGCTGCGCCAGCAGGCCGGCGACGACAGCGCCAAGGCCTATCTGCTCGAACGTATCCAGATCAAGTAAGCAATCCTCTCCAGGGATGTATTTTGGGCGGCCACTGGCCGCCCATTTTTTTGTTCCCAGCGAACCCTCCAACGCAACCTCTGCGTCGACATTGCCCACGATTACCGACCCAGGCCATTGCCAGTCGGCGGCTTAGCGGGTCATCACTGGCGTGGGATCCACCAACAAGGCGCCAAGATCATCCAGGCCATCCTGCACGGCGGCCAACGCCTGGTCGCAGAGTTCACGGTAGCGCTGCAGCACTTGCACACCCAGCTCGGTCAGCTGGGTGCCTCCACCATGGCGCCCGCCCGCCAGGGTGGTCACCAAGGGGGCAGTGAAGCAGCGGTTCATGGTTTCGACCAGCAGCCAGGCACGCCGGTAGGACATGCCCAGGCTGCGCGCGGCTGCGCTGATCGAACCGGTCTGGCGGATGGCTTCGAGCAAGTCGGCCTTACCGGGACCGATGGCGATATCGGTGCCACAGTGCAGGCGAATTTTCAGGTCGAGTCGGTGCATGGGGCGCTTGTGTTTAATGGTGGGAAGAAACCGCTCACAGCAAGCACTATACCTGCCACTTGCACCTGTCAGGCGATTGGCAACGGGGCGAACGCCAGGTTGATTGCTCGCTCGGCTTTACGACATATACGATAAAACGTATATTCAGACAGCCATATATAAATCGAGACCCTGCAATGGCCTACCAAACCCGCGTGCTGTTCGTCTGCGTCGCCAATGCTGCCCGCTCGCAACTGGCCGAGGCACTGCTCAGGCACACCGATCCGGAAAACTTCGCCGCCTTCAGTGCCGGTAGCGCACCCACTGCAGTCGACCCGCGCACCCTCGCTGCCTTGCAGCACCTGGGCGTCGACACCCAGGGTTTGCGCAGCAAGTCGCTCGACGAATTCCGCGCCGATGAATTCGAATACATCATCAGCTTGTGCGATAAATCGGCCCAGGAATGCGAACACCTCGAGTTCAGCGGCGAGAAGCTCGCCTGGAACTTCGAAGATCCGGTAACCAGCGACAAACCGGACGCCTTCCGCCACTGCCTGCATGAGATCCATGAACGGATCAAGATGTTCGTGTTGGTAAAAACCAAACGATGAGGGCCGCAACAATGAGGGCCGCAATGGCAGAACAGCTGACCCCGACCAGCGTCTTCAAATGCCTGGCCGATGAAACCCGCGTACGCCTGATGCTGCTGATCACCCGGGAACAAGAGCTGTGCGTCTGCGAGCTGACCTGCGCGCTGGACGAAAGCCAGCCCAAGGTTTCCCGTCACCTGGCGCAATTGCGCACCTGCGGCCTGCTGGCGGATCGGCGCCAGGGCCAGTGGGTGTATTACCGCCTGCACCCCAACCTGCCGGACTGGGTGAGCGCCGTGCTGGACACCACCCTGGGCGCCAACCGGCATTGGCTCAGCCCCGACGCCAAACGCCTCGACGGCATGGGTGAGCGGCCCGCGCGCCTCGCCGCCTGCTGCTGAAACCGCCACGCCACTGGAGTGAATTGATGGACGACAATCACCTGCCCAATCTGGATACAGAGTTGGTCGAACTGCCAACCCTGGAAAAATTCGGCAGCGAGCGGACGCTCAACCACCCGCCACGCATCCTGCTGCTCTACGGCTCGAACCGTGAGCGCTCGTTCAGCCGCCTGCTGGTTGAAGAAGCCGCGCGCCTGCTGCAACGCTTCGGCGCCGAGACGCGGGTATTCGACCCCGCCGGCTTGCCCCTGCCGGATGACGCGCCGGACAGCCATCCCAAGGTGCAGGAACTGCGTGAACTGATGCAGTGGTCGGAAGGCCAGGTGTGGTGTTCGCCGGAGCGCCACGGCTCGATGAGCGCGGTATTCAAGGCGCAGATCGACTGGGTGCCGCTGGCCATCGGCGCGCTACGCCCGACCCAGGGCAAGACCCTGGCGGTGCTGCAGGTGTGCGGCGGCTCGCAGTCGTTCAACGTGGTCAACCAGCTGCGTGTGTTGGGCCGCTGGATGCGCATGTTCACCATCCCCAACCAGTCCTCGGTGCCCAAGGCCTTTCTCGAGTTCGACGCCGATGGGCGGATGAAACCGTCATCTTTCTATGATCGGCTGGTGGACGTGATGGAAGAGCTGGTCAAGTTCACCCTGCTGCTGCGTGAGCGCCAGGATTATCTGGTGGATCGCTACTCCGAGCGCAAGGAGTCGGCCGAGCAACTGTCGAAACGCGTCAATCAAGTGTCCATCTGATCAAACGTCCATCTGACATCCCAGGATTATTCAGCATGCCCCATCCGTTTGACGCACTCAGCATTCCCGGCAGCTCAGACCGGCTGATCTTCACCCCCTGCCCAGGCCTCAAGGACAGCAGCATTGCCAGCGCCCTGAGCACGCTCAAGCAGGCCGGTGCCGAGGCTGTGATCACCCTAATGCCGAGCGCAGAACTTGAACTCAATGGCGCCGCCGAGCTGCCCGCCCAGTGCTCCGAGGCGGGGCTGACCTGGCTGCATCTGCCGGTGGCCGATGAACAGGTGCCATTGGCCGATTTCGACGCTGCCTGGGAAGCGTCCATCGGGCAGATTCGCCAACTGTTGGCCGCCGACCGCGCTATCGCCATTCACTGCAAGGGCGGCTCCGGGCGTACCGGGCTGATTGCCGCGCGCATCCTGATCGATCAGGGCATTGCCCGTAGCGAGGCCATCAGCCTGGTGCAGGCGCTACGCCCGAAAGCCATCCAGCATCCGGCCCATGCGGGCTGGATCGCCCAGTTCGGCAATTGAGATGGGCATGCTCAATACCCTGGGCCTGTTTGCGCTGACGGCATTGGCCGAGATCATCGGCTGCTATCTTCCCTACCTGTGGCTCAAGCAGGGCAAGAGCATCTGGTTGCTGCTGCCGGCTGCAGCCGCGCTGGCGCTGTTCGCCTGGCTGTTGACCTTACACCCGGTCGCCGCCGGGCGGGTATATGCCGCCTACGGTGGGGTTTATGTGGCGATGGCAATCATCTGGTTGTGGCTGGTGGATGGCATCCGCCCGACCCATTGGGACCTGCTGGGGGCCGGGGTGGCCATCCTGGGTATGACAATCATTATGTTTGCGCCGCGCAATATTTAATCACTTTCTGGAGGGAGTTCGTCTATGGCTATCAAAGTAGGCATCAACGGTTTCGGTCGCATCGGCCGCCTGGCCTTGCGCGCCGCCTGGGACTGGCCGCAGCTGGAATTCGTACAGATCAACGACCCGGCCGGCGACGCGGCCACCCACGCGCACCTGCTGAATTTCGATTCTGTGCACGGCCGCTGGCAGCATGAAGCCGGCAGCGACGGCGACGCCATCCTGGTCGACGGCAAGCGCATCCAGGTCACGGCCAACAAAGCCATCGCCGACACCGACTGGAGCGGCTGCGACCTGGTGATCGAAGCCAGCGGCAAGATGAAGACCGTCGCGGTGCTGCAGGGTTACCTTGAGCAAGGGGTCAAGCGCGTGGTGGTCAGCGCCCCGGTGAAGGAAGCCGGCGCGCTGAATATCGTCATGGGCGTCAATCAGGACCTGTTCGACCCGGCCCTGCACCGCATCGTCACCGCCGCGTCCTGCACCACCAACTGCCTGGCGCCGGTGGTCAAGGTGATCCACGAGAACCTCGGCATCCGCCACGGTTCGATCACCACCATTCACGACCTGACCAACACCCAGAGCATCCTCGATCAGCCGCACAAGGATCTGCGCCGCGCTCGCGCCTGCAGCATGAGTCTGATCCCCACCAGCACCGGTTCGGCTACCGCGATTGCCGAGATCTTCCCCGAGCTGCGCGGCAAGCTGAACGGCCATGCCGTACGCGTGCCGCTGGCCAACGCCTCGCTGACCGACTGCGTGTTCGAAGTCGAGCGCGCCACCACGGTGGATGAGGTCAATGCCCTGTTCAAGGCGGCCGCGGCCGGCTCCTTGAAGGACATCCTCGGTTACGAGGAGCGTCCGCTGGTATCGATCGACTACCGCACCGACCCGCGCTCCTCGATCATCGATGCGCTCTCGACCATGGTGGTCAACGGCACCCAGGTCAAGCTGTACGCCTGGTACGACAACGAATGGGCCTACGCCAACCGCACCGTGGAGCTGGCTCGACTGGTCGGTTTGGCTCACTGATACCTGGGCTGGGCCTGACCATAGCCATCCACCACAACAAAACCTGATCCAGGTCTACCTAGGGTGCGCCGCGCGCACCAACCACCGCGCCATGGTGCGCATGGCGCACCCTACGATCCGAAGCCGCGCTCACTGGATAACACCATGCCTGCCCTCTCCACGCTCTCGCCCGGCGTCCGTCAATACCTGTTGGTGACCGGCAACTACTGGGCCTTCACCCTCACCGACGGCGCCTTGCGCATGCTGGTGGTGCTGCATTTCCATAGCCTCGGCTATACGCCGCTGCAGATCGCCGCACTGTTTCTGTTCTACGAAATCTTCGGCGTGATCACCAACCTGGTCGGCGGTTATCTGGGCGCACGCCTGGGCCTCAATCGCACCATGAATATCGGCCTGGGCCTGCAGGTGGCCGCCTTGCTGATGCTCACGGTACCGGCCCCCTGGCTGAGCATCCCCTGGGTAATGGGCGCCCAGGCCATGTCGGGCATCGCCAAAGACCTGAACAAGATGAGCGCCAAGAGCTCGATCAAGTTGCTGGTGCCGGACAACCAGCAGGGCACCCTGTACAAGTGGGTGGCGATCCTCACCGGCTCGAAGAATGCGCTCAAGGGCGTGGGGTTCTTCCTCGGCGGCGCCCTGCTCGCCCTGCTCGGTTTTCGCGGCGCGCTACTAGTGATGGCGGCGCTGCTGGCGCTGATCTGGCTGGCCAGCCTGTTGCTGCTGAAAAAGGATCTGGGCAAGGCCAAGGCCAAACCCAGGTTCCGCGACATCCTGTCGAAAAGCCGGGCGATCAATATCCTCTCGGCCGCGCGCTTGTTCCTGTTCGGCGCGCGAGACGTCTGGTTCGTGGTGGCGTTGCCGGTGTACCTGTCCAGTGTGTTTGGCTGGGACTTCTGGATGGTCGGCGGTTTTCTCGCCGCCTGGGTGATCGGCTACGGCCTGGTCCAGTCCTTCGCCCCAGCGATCACCGGCAAGGCCCGCGGCCAGGTGCCGGATGGCCGCGCCGCCTTCGTCTGGGCCGCCTTGCTGGCGGGGCTGCCGGCGGCGATCGCCCTCGGCTTGTACAGCGAGCTATCGGCGCACTGGGTATTGCTCGGCGGTCTGCTGGTCTTCGGCGCGCTGTTCGCGGTGAACTCCTCGCTGCACAGCTACCTGATCGTCAGCTACGCCAAGGAAGACGGCGTATCGCTGGACGTAGGTTTCTACTACATGTCCAACGCCATGGGCCGCTTGCTCGGCACCCTGCTCTCGGGCTGGGTCTATCAGGCTTACGGGCTGGAGGCGTGCCTGTGGATTTCCTCGGCCTTCGTCCTGCTCGCCGCGCTGATTTCCCTGGGGCTGCCCAGGCATGCTGAGCAGACGCCAGCGCGCTGATCAGTCACAGCCCGCCCCACAACCACCCTCAGAATCTGTTTACGACCTCGCGAGCTAGAGCCAGACAAGGCAAAAACAGCCGAGGAAGCCACTGGGGTCGCATTCGACTTTACGAGCTGTAAATGAGCATTCCGAGGCTGTTTTTAACGCGGTATGGCCGGCGCACAGCAGGTCGTAGACAGGTTCTCAGGTCCCGGATAGACCGGGGCAAAACCTCCGCCCGGGGTGCGGAAGTTCGTGGTCTGGCCCTGGTACAGGCGCGCCGCCACCCACTGCACCGCGCCGTCGTAGGCATAGTCGCGCACATCGAATTTCAGCGCCGGGGTATCGCTGGCCATCACCCGTTGCCCCGGCAGCACCAGGGCCTGGGCCACGTAGTCGCCGGCAAGAATCTCCTGCCACACGCGTTGGGTCAGCTTGTCGCCACGGTAGGCGGCGCGGCTGCCATAACCGGCGCAGGGCTTGAAGAACAGCCGCTTGCGCTCGCGCCACAGGCGCTCGGCATTGGCCGGCTCGACCACCTCGGTATGCGGAATGGCCGCCAAGAACAATTGCTGAGTTTCCGCGCAAACGCCGAGCGCCTGAAGCTGACTGGCGTCGCAGAGCAGCGCCAGGTTGCGCTTGTCGGCATACAGGGCATGGGCTTGCGGGTGCGGCGTGAGCAGGCTGGCGTGCTCGAGATAGGCCTGATGCAGCACGGCATTGGCCGGGGCTTCCAGCGCGAAATCGGTCAGGCGGTTGTAGACCAGATCGATGGCCAGTTCGCCATGCCAGAGCACGCCATTTTTCAAGCTCAACTCGGAAGGGTCGGCGATCACCGCCTGCAATCCATGGCGCTGGAACAGCTGCTGAAACAGCAGAAACTCCGGGTACAGGTACTGCTGCTGCGGCGCCTCGTCGACGATGGCGATACTGCGTAGCGGCCGTTGATTGCCAGCCAAGGCCCATTCCTGCCGGAACATGGCGACGATTCCGGCCTCCAGGGTCTCGGCCCGTAGCGCCGGCGGCAGCAGCTGTTCGATGGCCGGGCAGCAGGCCCGTTGCGCCCGCGCCAGCACCGCATTGAGCATCGCCCCGCCGGCATTGCTGTTGATCTCGATCAGGCCGAAACCGCCTTCGGTGACATGGAAGTCGTAACCGAAGAACACCCCCTTGGCGTCGCCCGGAGCATGCCGGGCAATGGCCGGCGAACGCGCCAACACCAGTTCGCGATAGGCCGGCAGGGCCACCACCGACTCGACGGCACGCACCACCTCGGCCATGCGCTGCAAGTGCGCCGGGGCGATAAACACCGGATGGGCGGCGAACAGATAGGGGCAACGCTGCTGCACCAGTTCGAACAGGCCCGGCTGGCCCAGGGTCGACTCCAGGGCGCCGCGCAACGCCTCGCGGTCCAGGCTGATGCAGAAGCAGCGGCTGTTCAGCGTCTCGATCGAAACCCCGGCCAGGGCTGCCGCAGCGCTAGCCGCCCCGAGATAGGTCGCGTCGTTATCACACAGGGGTAGCAGCGACTTGGGCATATCAGTTTCCGCGGGGCTGGGATTGGTTGACAGGTGTTCCGGCGTGCAACTGCTCTGCTGCTTGGGGTGCTGCAGATTGAGAGGCAGCTGCCGCCGCGCAGATCGGCGCCGCCTCCGGGAACCAACCCCGGGTGCGGTTGGCGAAGGCCACCAGCGACAGCATCACCGGCACTTCCACCAGCACGCCGACCACTGTGACCAGGGCGGCGCCGGAATTGAGGCCGAACAGACCAATCGCCACCGCGACCGCCAGCTCGAAGAAATTCGAGGTACCGATCAGGGCGCAGGGCGCCGCCACATTGAAAGGCACTTTCCAGGCGCGTGCCGCCACGTAGGCGATGGCGAAAATGCCATAGGACTGAATCAGCAGCGGCACGGCAATCAGGGCAATCAGCAGCGGCTGATCGAGAATGATCTGTCCCTGAAAACCGAACAGCAGCACCACGGTGCCGAGCAGGCCGAGCACCGACAGGGGCTTTACCCGAGCGGTGAAGCGAGTGACCGCCTGCTCTGCCTCAACGGCTGTACCGGCGTCGGCACTGAGTTTCAGCCGGGTGAGCACCCCGGCGATCAGCGGAATCAACACATAGAGCCCGACGGACAGCAGCAGTGTCGCCCAGGGCACCTCGATATCGGTGACCCCGAGCAGCAGGGCGACCAGGGGCGCGAAGGCGAAGATCATGATCACGTCGTTCAACGCCACCTGGACCAGGGTGTAGGTGGCATCGCCACGGGTCAGTTGCGACCAGACGAACACCATGGCGGTACAGGGCGCAGCGCCGAGCAGGATCAGGCCGGCGATGTACTGGCTGGCATCGGCAGGGTCGATCAGGTCGATAAACAAGTAGTGAAAGAACAACACCCCCAGGCCGGCCATGGTGAAGGGCTTGATCAGCCAATTGACCGTGAGGGTGATGATCAGCCCCTTCGGCCGTTCATGAATGCGTTTGAGGCTGGAGAAGTCCACCGACACCATCATCGGGTAGACCATCAGCCAGATCAGCACCGCGACGATGAAATTGACCGAACCGTACTCATAACCGGCCATGGTCTGGAACAGCCGCGGCAACAAGCTGCCCAGGCCAATGCCAGCGACAATACAGAGCGCCACCCAGATGGACAGGTAACGCTCGAAAAAGCCGATTGGCTGGGTGGTACTCATCCCAGGACCTCCTCCACGCGCGCCTGCGCACGCCGATGTTGGCTGCCCTCCGACTCGAGCTTGAACCGCTGGATCACTGCGTGGCGCGCAGAATCGAATACGTGGACAGACTTCACTTTGACTCCCCAATAACTATTGAATGGCTGAATTCAGTACAGGTTTGAATACTTTCGGCCGGCGACATAACAGGGCACAGGTTCGATCAACTTGATGAGCGGCGTTGCGCACGCGAGTACAGGCCTACGCTCGAGCACGCCGGCCGCTACTACTTGTCGTCGATGCCCGCTACTTGTCGTCGATGCCCGCCGCCCTGAGTCGGCCCTTGAGCCGCCCGACTTCCTCGATCAAATCCACCACCAGGGCGGCCAGTTCGGGGTTTGCGTCGAAATCGCGCTCGATTGCCAGCAGGCGCCGGGCGCGGAGCAATTCGGCACTGCTGAAGCGCTGCGGCTGGGCTGTTTCGCAGAGCAACCCGGCCTCTACCCGCTCGACGATCCACAATGCATCGACCGAGCAGGCCCGGGCCAACTCATCGAGGTCAACTTCATCCAGCACAACGCCGGTGACAATTTCAATCTGTGGCATGGCTCAGACTCCCATGGCCAGACGCGGGTTGAAGGCCATCTCCCGCGCCATCATTTCATACAGCTGCCGCGCCTTGTCGGTGTCGGCAGGCGGCAGCGCGATCTCCAGCAGCAGATACAGATCGCCCGCCGGCTCACCGGGAATGCCGCGGCCCTTGAGGCGCAATTTGCGGCCACTTTGCGAGTTGGCGGGTATTTTCACCTGCACCTTGCCGGAGGGTGTGGGCGCCTCGATGCTGGCGCCCAGGGCGGCTTCCCAGGGTGTTACCGGCAGGCTCAGATAAACATCACGGCCGTCCACCCGGTAGTGCGGATCCGGCTTGAAATGCACCTCAAGAAACAGATCCCCCGCCGCGCTGCCGCCGCTACCCGGACTGCCCTGGCCAGCCAGGCGGATGTGCTGGCCCTCCTTGACGCCCTTGGGGATCTGCACGCTGAGGCTGTGCTCCTGCATGCTCACGCGGCCCTGGGCATCGGCCCGCGCACCACGCAGGGTGATGGTGCGCGGCGCGCCCTGATAGGCATCGCGCAGGTCGATGACGATCTTGGCGTGGTGATCCTCACCGCGCCTTGGCCGCGGCCCGGCACGCCCGCCGCGACCTGCCTGACCGGCAGCAGCCTGACCAAACAGATTGGCAAAAAAGTCGCTATAGTCGCCCATGTCGGCGCCGGAGAAATCGGCACCGGAAAACTCGAAGCCGGCGTCCCAATTCGGTGGCGGCTGGAACTCCTGGCCATCGCGGTAGCGGCTGCCGAGCTGATCGTAGGCCGCGCGCTTTTCCAGGTCGCCCAGTACCGCGTAGGCCTCGTTGACATCCTTCATGCGCAGCTCGGCATCCGCCTCCTTGCTCACATCCGGATGATATTTGCGCGCCAGCTTGCGGTAGGTCTTCTTGATCTCATCCGCGCTGGCACTCTTGTCCAGGCCGAGCACCTGGTAGTAATCCTTGAATTCCAATGGATCGCGCTCCCCTGCTGGTTGATGACTTGAGCGTACTCGATTGCGCTAGCTGACGACCGGCATCAGCGGGCTTGCAGGAAGGCCGCTATCTCGCCGGCCGTCAGCACCTTGCCAACCGACACCACCTGGTCGTCGATCGCCAGAGCGGGCGTCGACATGACCCCATAGGCGGCGATTTCGGCGAAGTCGGTGACCTTGAGCACCTCTGCCTGCAGGCCAAGATTGCTCAATGCCTGATGAGTGTTCTCATTCAGGGTGACGCACTTCTTACAGCCACTACCGAGAATCTTGATAATCATCGCGGTGCACCTTGCAGATTAGATGAACAAATAGGCAAAGCTGTTGAACAGATAGCCGATCAACACGATGCCCACCAGCACGATGCTGAAAAACAGCGCCAGCAGCGGCCCTTTGACTACTTTCTTGAGCATGATCAGCGACGGTAGCGACAGCGCCGTCACCGCCATCATGAAGGCCAGCGCCGTGCCGAGGCCAACGCCCTTGGCCACCAGCGCCTCGGCAATCGGCAGTGTGCCGAAGATATCGGCATACATGGGCACACCGACCAGCGTGGCCAGCGGCACCGACCACCAGTTGTCCTCGCCGATCAAGGTGCTGATCAGCTCTTGCGGAATCCAGTTGTGGATAGCGGCGCCTATGCCCACGCCAATCAGCACGTACAGCCAGACCCGGCTGAACACATCGGCCACCTGTTCCCAGGCGAACTGCAGGCGGTCACGCCGCGTCAGTTGCGTCGGCGGCAGGTCGAGTACTTTGCTGTGCAACACGAAGCCTTCGACATAACGCTCCATTCTGGCCTGACTGATCAGGCTGCCACCGAGCACCGCCAGGACGATGCCGACCAGCACATAGGCGAGGGCAATCGACCAGTTGAAGATGCTGGCCAGCAGGATTACCGAAGCCAGATCGACCAGGGGCGAAGATATCAGGAAGGAAAAGGTCACCCCCAACGGCAATCCCGAGCCGGTAAAGCCGATAAACAAGGGAATCGACGAGCACGAACAGAACGGCGTGATGGTGCCAAGCAGCGCGCCCATCAAATTGGCACGCACACCCCGCATGCGCCCGAGAATCAGCCGCGTACGTTCCGGCGGAAAATAGCTCTGCACCCAGGAGATGCTGAAGATCAGCACCGCGAGCAGGATGAAGATCTTGATCACGTCGTAGATGAAGAAATGCAGGCTGGCGCCAACCCGGCTCAGCGTATCCAGGCCAAAACCATCCTCCAGCAGCAGGCGTACCAGATAGGACAGCCAGTCCATGCGCAGCAATTGATCATTCAACCAGGCAAAAAACGCCATCAGCAATCCTCTACTGCATTGGCTGACCCGCGCTTGTAACCCTCACGGGGTTGAGCATGGGCAGCGCCACTGAAGCCACTCGCGACAGCAGACAGCATCAGGCAGGCGCTCGGTTCTTCCCGGGATAGCTTCGTTCGATTCACGTCCATGGGTTTGCCGTAGCTACAGGATCAACAGCACGCATGCTCATGGCTGCAAGGCCTCGACAATTTCTGCGGCGGTAGAGCGCGCGGTACGCGTGACGCCGATCAAGGTGGCCGAGGCCGCACCGGTCCATTCGCCATAACCGACCAGCCAGAGCCGAGGTTCCTCGAGTGAACGGGTGCCCTCGACATCCACCGTACCTTGCTCATTCAGCACCTGCAGCGTGGCCAGATGAGCCAGCGCCGGACGAAAACCGGTGCACCAGATCACCACATCCACCTGCGCCTGCGTGCCATCGGCCCATACCACGCCGGCAGACGTGAAACGGGTAAATGGCCGCACCGCCTTGAGCACACCGCGCTCGCGTGCTTCGACCACCGGCGGCACCATCACCACATCACCCAGGCCACCGACCGGCTGCTCGATAGTCCGCCCTTCCTGCAGGGCTTTCCAGCGCTCGGTGGCGCGTTCGAACAGCACCCGGCCATCGACTTCATCGGGCAGAAACAGCGGCTCGCTCGGCGTCACCCAGGTGGCGTCGGCGACCGTGGACACTTCCGCGAGAATCTGTGCCCCGGAATTACCGCCGCCGACCACCAGCACCTTCTTGCCGGCAAAAGCCTGCGGCTCGACATAGTCGGCGGAGTGCAGTTGCTCGCCGGTAAACAACTCGGCCCCCGGATACACCGGGATGAACGGGTTACGCCAGGTGCCCGTGGCACTGACCACCGCCCTGGCATCCCAGTGGCGCTCGCCGGCCTGCACACGCAGCCCGGCGTCCGTGCGCTGCACGGCATCGACCCAGACCGGGCGCTGCAGCGGAAACTGATAGCGCTGTTCGTACTGGCTGAGGTAATCGATCACATGCTCGCGGGTCGGATAGCCCTGTGCCATCGCCGGCATCATCCAGCCGGGGATCGAGCTCCAGGTCGCCGGCGAAAACAGCCGCAGCGAATTCCAGGCATGGCGCCAGGCACCACCGGGGGCTGGTTCGCCATCGAGGATGACAAAGGACAGCTCGCTGCGCCGCAGGAAATAGGCAACGGCCAATGCCGCCTGACCACCGCCGATGATGACGACATCGACTGCCTGAGTCTGCCGATCGAGCATGGTGATAGAACCTTGTTGTATTCAGTGCCGCAGAATATACCCAACCGCCGCCAGCGATGATGATCCAGGGCAGTCCCGGCTGGGTTAGCCGCCGGTGAAACATTCTGCTGAATGCTGCAGCTTTGCGGCGGCGTAACCCGGCAATCACAATTCGTGCGCGGACGCTGGGTTACGCGCCGGTTCCGCAAGCGTGCCGTTGCCAGCGCGCAGTCTGCGCCGCGAACCTGCGCGACCCGACCCGACTGTCTGTAGCCGATACTTGAACGCTGGCGCCCCACCCGAGGGGAGCTGACGGGCCTGCTGCCTCCCCCACAGCCATGCGGGCCAAACGCCCCGTAGCCATAGGCGGCAAAGTGCAGAACACCCTATCGGAGCCGACATGCCTGCAAAAGATGCTCGTAGCGGGTATGCAATTATCCTTGCAACCGCTGAACAGACCGAGCCGATTCGCGGTCAGACAACAGTCATGCCTTTGCTGTATCTTCGAGTCCATGCTGCGACAGCAGCCTTCCTGATGAGAGGCCCACACTAGACGGGCCCCGCACCTCATCGACGCAACTGACTGGGCAACGGCTTACAGACCCGCGTGGCGGGTTCTGCAGGAGCACAAGGCCAGTACGGTGAAGTGGCAGAAGCCGCAAGCGGCCTCTGAAGTTCCTCCGAAAGCATGCCGCAGCGCCCTTTGATAGGCTCAGCCGGATCGAGTCCTATTGCATTTTCAATGCTGGCCAGGAAGGCATTCATGAACTCGTTTTTTCGCTCCATGCTCGGCCGCCGTCCCCTCTCGCCCCCCTGGACTGACTCCGCGCCGGTACGCCGGGAGCTATTCGGCGTCGAGCGCCTGGAGCAACACGCTCACAGCCTTGCGGCGGTTCAGTCGGTAACCGAGCAACCGCCGGCAGTGCTGTCGCTGCATGCCCGGCTCGATGACAATGCCAAGGTATTGCTCGCCGCCTACAGGGCCAGCGCCGCGGAGCTGGAGCAAAATCGCAGCGTAGTGCCAGCCGCAGAATGGCTGCTGGACAATTACCACCTGGTCGAAGCACAGATCCGCGAGATTCGCGATGATTTGCCGCCGGGCTTCTATCGCCAGCTACCGAAGCTGGGCCACGGCCCCCTCGCCGGCTACCCACGAGTGTTCGGCCTGGCCTGGGCCTTCGTCGCCCATACCGACAGCCACTTCGACCCCGACACGCTGCGCCGCTTCATCAGCGCCTATCAGCGGGTTCAGCCACTGAGCATTGGCGAACTATGGGCAGTGGCCATCACCTTGCGCATCGTGCTGATCGAAAACCTGCGCCGCCTGGCCGACCAGATCAGCGCCGGCCGTGCCGCGCGCGCCGAGGCCGATGCCTTGGCCAACCGCCTGCTGGCAGCAGGTTCCGCACGTAGCGCCCTGGATGCGGAGGTCGCCACGCGCAATGCCGGGCCGATGTCCGAGCCCTTCGCCGCAGAACTGGCCAAATGCCTGCGGGACCAGGACCCCAGGACCACCCCGGCGCTGGACTGGCTGGAAGAACAGCTCAGCCTGCAAGGTGCCTCGATCGATGACGTGGTACAGCGCTCGCAACAGCGCCAGGGCGCGTCCAACCTCAGCGTGCGTAACGTCATCACCAGCATGCGACTGATTTCCGATATCGACTGGGCCGAGCTGTTCGAGAGCGTCAGCCTGGTCGATAAGCGTCTGTGCGCAGGCAGCACCTTTGCCAGCATGGATTTCCCGACCCGCAACCTGTACCGCAGCGCGATCGAACAGCTGGCACGCGGCTCCTCGGCCACGGAACTAGAAGTGGCCGGTCTGGCCCTGGAGGCGGCTCAGCATGCCGAGCAAAGCAGGCAAGGGGAACAGGCCGAGCGAGTCGGCGACCCGGGCTACCACCTGATCGCCGAAGGGCGTCAGGCGCTGGAACAGGCCATCGGCTTCAAGCCGCCGGTACGCCTGCGCTTCAGCCGTTTCAAGATCCGCATGGGTATGGGCGGCTATGTCGGCAGCATTCTGCTGCTGGCCACGGCCTTGCTCGCGCTGGCCTTGTGGACGCTGTCGGTGCCCGGCGTGACCAGCGGCTGGCTGCTGCTGTTGGCCGTGCTCGGGTTTCTCCCTGCCACCGAAGTGGCGACGGCGCTGGTCAACCGCACGGTCACCTGGAGCTTCGGCGCCATGACCCTGCCCGGCCTGGAACTCACCAACGGGGTGCCGCAAGCGCTGCGCACCCTGGTTGCGGTGCCGACCCTGCTGACCAGCGAGGCCGATCTGCTGGAGCAAATCGAGCGCCTGGAAGTCCATCACCTTGCCGGTGCCGGCGGCGATCTGACCTTCGCCCTGCTCACCGACGGGCTGGATGCCGATCAGCAAGTGGTCGAGGCCGATGCCCCGCTGCTGGCCGTGGCGGTCGCGGCCATTGCCCTGCTCAATCAACGTTATGGGCCGGCCCCGGGTGGCAGCCGCTTCCTGCTGCTGCACCGCCGCCGGCTGTTCAATGCCAGCGAAAACAAATGGATGGGCTGGGAACGCAAGCGCGGCAAGCTGCATGAGCTTAATCGGCTGCTGCGCGGTGCCAGCGACACCAACTACATGCCCCTGCCTGGCTGCACCCAGCAGGTGCCTGAGGACGTGCGTTACGTCATTACCCTGGATGCCGATACGCGGCTGCCACGCGATGCGGCAATGCGCTTGATCGGCAAGATGGGTCACCCGCTGAATCGGCCACGCTTCAGCGACAGCTTGCAACGCGTCACCAGCGGCTATGCAATTCTGCAACCACGGGTCACGCCCTCCTTGCCGGTCGGTCGTGAAGGCTCGTTCTATCAACGGGTGTTCTCCAGCCCTGGCGGCATGGATCCTTACGCGGCGGCGGTTTCCGACGTCTACCAGGACCTGTTCGGCGAAGGCTCCTACACCGGCAAGGGCATCTATGACATCGATGCCTTCGAGGCCGCCCTGGCCAGCCGGGTGCCGGAAAACTCGATGCTCAGCCATGACTTGTTCGAGGGCATTTTCGCCCGGGCCGGCCTCGCCTCGGATGTCGAAGTCGTCGAAGAATTTCCCTCGCGCTACGATGTGGCCAGCAAACGCCAGCACCGCTGGACCCGTGGCGACTGGCAACTGCTGCCCTGGATCTTCGGGCCGCGCAGCGGACAGGTGGCGGTTCCCTCGGTCGGCCGCTTCAAGATGCTCGACAACCTGCGCCGCTCGCTGCTGGCCCCGCTGACCTTGCTCGCCTTGGCGGCCTGCTGGCTGCTGCCAATGCCGGCGGCCTTGAGCGCGACCCTGCTGATTGTCGCGGGCATGGCAATCCCGGCCTTCCTGCCCATCTTCTTCGCCTTGCTGCCACAACACAGCGGCGTGCGCCTGCCCAACCATCTGCGCCGGCTGCTCGCCGACCTGAAACTTGCCACGGCGCAGACCCTGCTGTCGCTGGCCTTCCTGCCCGATAACGCCTGGCGCATGCTCGATGCCATCGGCAGAACCCTGGCGCGGCTGGCAATCACCCGCAGCAACCTGCTGCAATGGACCACCGCGGCACAATCGGCCATCAGCCCGCGCCTGAATCTGCAGGGTTTCTATCGCGGCATGGCCGGCTCGACCCTCCTTGGCCTGCTGGTCACGGCCGGCGCGGTGGCCTTCGCTCCCGCCTCCTGGCCCGTGGTGCTGCCTTTCGCCCTGCTCTGGCTGGGCGCACCGGCCCTTGCCCTGCGCGCCAGCCGCTCGCCACGGGTCGCCCGCAGTCTCGCCCTGAGCGAGTCGGACGCGCGCGACTTGCGCCTCACCGCACGGCGTACCTGGCGCTTTTTCGAGACCTTCGTGACCCCTGCGGACAACATGTTGCCACCGGACAATTTCCAGGAAGACCCGCAGCCGGTGGTGGCTCACCGCACCTCCCCGACCAACATGGGCCTCTACCTGCTCTCGACCATTGCCGCCCGCGACTTTGGCTGGGCCGGCACCCTGCAAACCGTCGAACGCCTGGAAACCACCCTCGCCTGCATGCTCAGCCTGCAGCGCCACAAGGGCCACTTCTTCAACTGGTACGACACCCAGGACCTGCGCGCACTCGAACCGGCCTATGTGTCATCGGTCGACAGCGGCAATCTCGCCGGTCACCTGATCGTGCTCGCCAATGCCTGCGAAGAGTGGTTCGCCATGCCGCTCGCCCCACAGGCCCGCCAAGGCATGCAGGACAACCTGCACTTGGCCCACAGCGCCATCGACGCTCTGCCCTCCACCAGCGAGCGCGGCCAGCAACTCGCCGCCCTGCTCGACGATATCGCCGCCCAGTTGCAGGGCGCGCAAGCGCTCGAGACAGTCTCCGCCCCGCTTAAACGCCTGACGGAAAAGGCCGTCAAACTGGCTCAGGAGATCGCTCCCAGCATCGGCGAAGACGGCTTGACCGATCTGCTGTTCTGGCTCGAGGCGCTGGGCCTGAGCCTGGCCGAACATGCGCGTGACCGGCAGCAGGCCGACGCCGCAGTCGCCAGTCTCAGGTTGCGCCTGCAGGCGCTGGCCGGCACCGCGCGGGAGATGGCGCTGGCGATGGACTTCGCCTTCCTGCTCGACCCCGAGCGCAAACTGCTGTCGATCGGCTACGGCCTGGTCGACAACCGCCTCGACCCGAGCTGCTATGACCTGCTGGCCTCGGAAGCCCGTCTCGCCAGCCTGTTCGCCATCGCCAAGGGCGATGTGAGCACCCGCCACTGGTTCCGCCTCGGCCGCACTTCGACCCCGCTGGGCAACGGTTCGGCACTGATTTCCTGGTCCGGTTCGATGTTCGAATACCTGATGCCGTCGCTGATCATGCGCGCGCCGACCGGCAGCCTGCTCGAGCAGACCAACCGCCTGGTGGTGCAGCGCCAACAGGACTATGGGCAGGCACAGAACATCCCCTGGGGGATTTCCGAATCCGCCTATAACGCCCGCGACATGGAGTTCACCTACCAGTATTCGAACTTCGGCGTGCCCGGCCTCGGGCTCAAGCGCGGCCTCGCCGAAAACGTGGTGATTGCGCCCTATGCCACGGGATTGGCGACCATGATCGACCCGCAAGGCGCGCAACAGAACTACCAGCGCCTGAGCGACATGGGCGCGCTTGGCCGTTACGGCTTCTATGAGGCCCTCGACTTCACGCCCACTCGCCTGCCCAATGGCCAGCGCGTGGCCATCGTGCGCAACTTCATGGCCCACCATCAGGGCATGACCATAGTAGCCATCGCCAACACCTTGCAGGATGGGCAGATGCGCGAACGCTTCCATCGCGAGCCAATGATCCAGGCCTGTGAACTGCTACTGCAGGAGCGCATACCGCGCGACGTGGCGATTGCCCACCCACGCGCCGAGGAAGTGAAGATTCGCGCGCCGGAGGTCGGCAGCGACGCGCAGACCATGCGCCGCCTGACCGGCTCGGCCGCCGCTGCACCGCCGATCACTCACCTGCTGACCAATGGCCGCTATGCCGTGATGTTGACCGCCGCGGGCACCGGTTACAGCCGGTGGCGCGACATCGCCATCACCCGTTGGCGCGAAGACGCGACCCGTGACGACTGCGGCTCGTTGATCTTCCTGCGCGACACCCAGGACGGTAGGGTCTGGTCCGCCGGCGGTCAGCCGATCGGCAGCACGGCGGACTCCCACGAAGTGTTGTTCGCCGAGGATCACGCCGAATTCATCCGCCACGATGGCCGCTTGACCACCTCCATGGAGGTGCTGGTGTCCGGCGAGGATGACGGCGAAGTACGCCGCGTCTCCCTGACCAACAGCGGCCGCCTGGCGCGTGAGATCGAGCTGACCTCCTATGCCGAAGTGGTATTGACCTCGCCCGCCAGCGACAACGCGCACCCGGCGTTCGCCAAGCTGTTCGTGGTCACCGAATATCTCGCCGAGTTCGGCGCCCTGCTCGCCACCCGCCGCCCACGCGCTGAGGCTGAGGCACAGGTATGGGCCGCCCACTTTGCCGTGGTCGAAGGCGAGATAGTCGCCGATCCACAGCACGAGTCCGACCGCGCACGCTTTATCGGTCAGCGCCCGAGCATCGCCGCAGCCGCAGTGATCGTCGATGGCCAGGCACTTTCGAACACGGTTGGCACCGTGCTCGACCCGATCTTTGCGCTCAAGTACCGGGTCAGTATTGCCCCGGGCAAGGCCGCACGGGTCGCCTTCTGGACCCTGGTCGCCGCCTCGCGGGCCGAGCTGCTCGACCTGATCGACAAACACCATGACCGCAGTGCGTTCGAGCGCGCCAAGACCCTGGCCTGGACCCAGGCCCAGGTGCAACTGCGCCACCTCGATATCCAGGCGGAGGAAGCGGCCGACTTCCAGCGGCTGGCCGCGCCCATTCTGTACGCCGATCCACGCTTCCGCGCGCCGTCGAAGGCGATCCTGCGTGGCGCCGGGGCGCAGGCCGGGCTCTGGCCCCACGGGATCTCCGGCGACCTGCCGATCGTTCTGCTGCGCATCGACGACGTCCAGGAGATCGCCCAGGTGCGCCAATTGCTGCGCGCCCACGAATACTGGCGAATGAAGCGTCTCGGCGTCGATCTGGTGATCCTCAACGAGCACGCCTCCTCGTACCTGCAAGACCTGCAAATTGCCATCGAGACCGCGGTGCGCCGCAGCCAGTCGCGTCAGCGTTTCGGCGCCGAACTGGCACAGGGGTCGGTCTATGTGCTGCGCGCCGACCTGATGAGTGTCGAAGCTCGCGCCTTGTTGCGTTCGGTTGCACGGGTCGCGCTGATCGCCCGCCGCGGCCCGATTGCCAATCAACTGGTCAACCACCTCAGCGCCGCCCCTGCCCTGCCACTATCGGTGCCCGGCCAGCTGCCGGCGGCGCCTGCGCCAGTGCAGGTGCTCAGCGGCCAGGCCGCCAGCGTCGAACTGTCTGCGGGTCTGGAGTTTTTCAACGGCCTGGGCGGATTCGCCGACAACGGCCGCGAATATGTGACCCTGCTGCAGGCCGGCCGCAACACGCCGGCGCCCTGGATCAACGTGATCGCCAACCCGGGCTTCGGCTTCCAGGCCTCGGCGCAAGGCAGCGGCTACACCTGGGCCGAAAACAGCCGGGAGAACCAGCTCACGCCCTGGTCCAACGACCCGGTCACCGATCCCTGCGGCGAAGCCTTCTATGTGCGTGACGAAGACAGCCTGGCCCTGTACAGCGCCACGGCACAGCCGATCCGCGATGACGGCCTGTACATCGCCCGCCACGGCCATGGCTACAGTCGCTTCGAGCATCAGGTGGACGGCATCGCCCTGGAATTGCTGCAGTACGTGGCGCTGGCCGACCCGATCAAAATTTCCCGACTGACCCTGCGCAACCTCTCAGGCCAAGCGCGCCGGCTTTCGGTTACCGCCTACAGCGAATGGGTACTGGGCACCGCCCGGGGTGCCTCGGCGCCGTTTATCACCACCCAGGTCGATGCCGGCAGCCGTGTGCTGCTGGCGCGCAATCCCTGGAGCAACGCCTTTGCCGGACGCGTCGCCTTTGCCGACCTCGGCGGGCGGCAATCCTCATGGACGGGCGATCGCTGCGAGTTTCTCGGGCGCAATGGCAGCGCTGCGGCACCCGCCGCGCTACGCAGCGCTAGCCCCCTGTCCGGCACCACTGGCGCCGGCTTCGATCCCTGCGCCGCGCTGCAGTGCAGCATCGAACTGGCGCCGGGCGAGAGTGTGGAAGTGGTCGCATTCATCGGCCAGTGCGCCTCCAGCGAAGCCGCCACAGCCCTGGCCGAACGTTACCGGGCAGCCGATCTCGACGCAGTACTCAAGGAAGTTACCGACCACTGGCAGAACACACTCGGCGCGGTACAGGTGCAGACCCCCGACCGCGCCATGGACATCATGCTCAACGGCTGGCTGCTCTATCAGACCCTCGCCTGCCGCATCTGGGCGCGCTCGGCGTTCTATCAGGCCAGCGGTGCCTACGGCTTCCGCGATCAGCTGCAGGACGGCATGGCCCTGACCTTTTCCCAGCCCGAGGCCACCCGCAGCCATATCCTGCGCGCCGCCAGCCGGCAATTCGTCGAGGGCGACGTGCAGCATTGGTGGCTGCCGCATTCCGGCCAGGGGGTGCGCACGCGCATCTCGGATGACCGCGTCTGGCTGGCCTTCGCCACCGCAAGCTATATCGCGGTGGCCGACGACCCGGCGATTCTCGACGAGCAGGTGACGTTCCTCGACGGGCCGCTGTTGAAACCCGACGAGCACGATGCCTTCTTCCAGCCGATGGTCGCGGCTGAAGAGGCTTCGCTGTTCGAACACTGCGCCCGTGGCCTCGAGCAGTGCCTGCAACTGACCGGCAAGCTCGGCCTGCCACTGATCGGCGGCGGCGACTGGAACGACGGCATGAACCGCGTCGGCGAGGGCGGCCAGGGCGAAAGCGTGTGGCTCGGCTGGTTGCTGCTGCGCACCCTCGAGCTGTTCGTCCCCTTGGCCCTGGCGCGGCCAACCATCGGCGACGCCGAGCGTGCAGAACACTGGCGCGAGCATGCCCTGGCGCTGCGCGCGGCACTGGAGCGCGAGGCCTGGGATGGCCAGTGGTATCGCCGGGCAACCTTCGACGACGGCACCTGGCTCGGCTCGAAAACCAGCGCCGAATGCCGCATCGACTCGATTGCCCAATCCTGGGCGGTGTTGTCCGGCGCTGCCGACCCCGTGCGCGCCGCCATGGCCATGCAATCACTGCAACAGCAACTGATCCGCCAGGATGAGGGGATCGCCCTGCTGTTCACCCCGCCCTTCGACAAGACGCCGCTCGAGCCCGGCTATATCAAGGGCTATCCACCCGGTCTGCGGGAGAATGGCGGGCAGTACAGCCATGCCGCGATGTGGGTCATCCTCGCCCACGCCAAGCTGGGCGCCGGTGACCAGGCCTGCGAGCTGTTCGCCCTGCTCAACCCGATCAACCATGCGCGCACCGCCGAAGAGAGCCAACGCTACAAGGTCGAGCCCTATGTGGTGGCGGCCGATGTCTATGGGGTCGCCCCGCATACTGGCCGGGGCGGCTGGACCTGGTACACCGGCGCTGCCGGCTGGATGTACCGCGCCGGGATCGAGGGTATTCTCGGCATTCGCCGCGAAGGCGCCTGGTTGATCGTCGCCCCCTGCATCAGTGCGGCCTGGCCGGCATTTTCAGCCACCGTCACCCTGGGCTCCAGCCAGTACCGGATCGAGGTGGACAACCCCGCGCGCCGTTGTCGCGGCATCGCCCAGGCACAGCTCGACGGTGTGCCCGTCAGCCATGCCGAGGGTGGCGTACGCGTGCCCCTGGACGGGCAGAGCCACAGTTTGCTGATCACCCTGGGCAGTATTACCCGCAGCAGCCAGAGCCCTCCGGACACGGCGCTGCGGCCCCGGGCCAGCCTGGATAATCCGAGGACAACATGATGATCGAACCTTTGCTACTCACCGCAGCCCGCCTCTGTACCTTCAACGAGCAGCAGCAGCTGACCAATGCCAGCAGCTTCTTCTTCGCCCGTGACGAGCGCCTGTTCCTGGTCACCAGCCGGCACGTGATGATCGATGCGCAGAATCAGCACTTCCCGGATCGCATCGAGATCGAACTGCATACCGACCCGGACAATCTCGCCCAGTCCATCGGCATTTCGATCCCGCTCTACCGCGACGGCGAAAGCCTGTGGCGCCAGGGCCTCGACACCACCGGCGAAATCGATGTAGCGGTGATCGAACTCGACCGCGCCGCCTTGCCCCCGAACGCGCTCTATCGCGCCTTCACCCCCGAGCACCTGTATGGCCCGACCGCCGAGGTCGAGGTCGGCACCTCCCTGCTGGTGGTCGGTTTCCCCCTCGGGTTCCACGACACCCTGCACCACATGCCGGTGGTGCGCCAGGCGGTGATCGCCTCGTCCTTCGGCTTGCGCTTTCAGAGCAAAGGCTACTTCCTCAGCGATGCGCGGACTCACCGCGGCATCAGCGGCGCGCCCGTGGTGACGCGCGTCGCCGACACCCCGGAGAATGGCCTCGGCGACCTGCCATGGATGCTCCTGGGCGTGCACTCGGCACGTCTCGATGTGGGCACCCGCGACCTGCAACTGGACGAAGCACTCGGGCTCAACTGCACCTGGTACGCCGACATCCTGCTGACCCTGACCGAGAACTGAGGGCCGACCGGCTATCGCCGCCGGGGTTACGCCTGCAGCTGTCCGTCGACAATGGATAGCTGGCGAAAGCCCTGGCCATCGCGGACGACGAACAGCGCATCCATGCCGCGCGCCTGAGCCAGTTCCGGCCCGGCCACTTCACCCAGCACCAGCAATGCCGTCGCCCAGGCATCGGCGAGCATGCAGCTGGATGCCAGCACCGTTACCGCCGCGAGTTTGTTGCAGGCAGGCGCGCCCAACGCGGGATGCATGCTGTGGGCATAGTGCTGATCGGCAATCTCGACCCAGTGACGATAATCACCCGAGGTGGCGATGGCGACATCGCTGAGTTCCATCACGCCCATGACCTCGCGCACACCTCGTACCGGCCTCTCGACCGCAATCGCCCAGGGTTGCCCATCGGCTTTCAGGCCGCAGGCGCGCATTTCGCCATCGATCCCGACCAGATAACGGCTGATTCCCCAGCCCTCGAGACAGCGGGCCAGTTGGTCGACGCCAAAGCCTTTGGCGATGCCTGACAGGTCCAGCGTGACGGTGGCGCGCTTACGCACCCGGTTGTGTACTTGATCGATATCCAGCAGCTCTGTCACCGGCCGCCGGCGCCGCTGTGCCGGTAAATCGGTCGGCACTTGCCTGCCGGGGCCAAAGCCCCAGCTATTGACCAGGTCGCCTACGCCGATATCGAACGCACCATTGGACTGACGGCCGATGCGCAACGCCGTCGCCAGCACGCCGAGCAGTTCTTTCGGGATGTCCAGCCATTGCTGCTCGGGCGTGGCGTTAAGCCGGCTCAGATCCGAATCGGCTTTCCAGGTCGACATCTGCCGATCCACCCGATCCACGGCGGCGAACAGGCTGGCAGCGATGGCGGGCTCGTCCAGCCCCGGCGCGGCGAAGAATACGGCGCTGTAACGCGTGCCCATGGTCGCGCCGTTGAGGCTGTAACGCTGCAACGCGGCAGCCGTGCTGTGCGGGGTTTCAGTAGACATCTTCACGGTAACGTCCCTGCGCTTTGAGCGTCAGCACATTGAGGTTGAGCGGTAGCAACACCTGATCCAGTGCCTGCATCACGCTCTTCGCCATCTCGCGGCTGCCACAGACCAGGATCTGGGCGCCTTTTTCAATCAGCCGGCGCAGCTGCAAGGCATCGCCAAGGATCCGGTCCTGCACATAACTGCAGTCATCGACCCGCGAAAATGCCGCATTCAACCGGGTCAGCCGACGATCCGCCAGGTAGTCGTTGAGTTCTGGCTCATAGAGAAAATCGGAAGCCGGATTGCGCCCGCCCCAGTACAGGTGCATCGGATGCCTGGCGCGGTTGTTGCGGATAAAGCCGGCCAGGGGCCCGATCCCCGTGCCGGCGCCAATCAGGATCACCGGGGCTTTACCCGACGCCGGACGGAAATCCGGGTTGGGCTGGATAAAGGCGTCCATCCTGGCGCCGAGCGGCATGTCATGCAGAAACCCGGAACACAGGCCATTGGGGTGCTTGCGCACACAGATTTCCAGCACCCCGTCACGCGAACCACTGGCCAGCGAATAGAAACGCGGTACCGGACTGCCCGGCGGCACTATGCCAAGCAGATCGCCGGCCTCGAAATGGCTCAGGCGATTAGCCCCGAGCATGCGCTTCAGCCAGCCGACATCACCCGCCGGCGCAGCCGCCTTGAAGCGCAACACACTGGTAGGCGCTTGCACCTGCTCGCCATACTCGACCCGTTCCACCAGTTGCCAGGACTGGCAACGCGGACGTGTGGCCGTGTGTACCAGAGCCAGCTCCTGGCCGAGCAACTGGCCGACGGCATGGCCCCAGCGGGCAAACTCCTGAGTGGATTGGCGATCGATGGTCTCGAGCGCCAGCAAGCGCGACCAGCCCCGCTCAAGCAGAGCCGTTTCAGTCACCTTGGCGAACTGACAGAACTGCGGGAACTGCCGATCGCCAAAGCCCAGCACGGCGAAACCTGCCCCAGGCCGAACCCTGGTCTTGGCCAGCCGCGCCAGAAATTGCCGGGCCGAAGCCGGCGCATCGCCATCGCCATAGGTGGCCGTGAGGATGAACAGGCGTTGTGCATGGCGGTATTCACTCGCCAACTGGTTCATTGCCGCCGTGTGCACGCGCAAGCCAGCCTGGTGCAGGGCGTCATGCAGGGTTTTCGCAAAGCCCCAGGTGCTGTTGCTTTCACTGCCAACCAGAATCACCGTGTCGGCCAATTGCGCGGCGCAGTTATTGGCCAGCCGCGGCATGGCCTGGCGGCGTAGCCACCAGAGCCGCGCGCCGGTGACGCTCATCAGGGGCACGCCCAGCGCGCATACACCCAGCAGCAGACCGAGCCACCAGAGCCCTTCCCCGGTGTGCAACTGGTAGATCAACTCATAGGTGCGACGCGCGGCATCATGCGCCTGGTAGGACAGCAGCGCACCAGTGGCCTGATCGACATAGCCATCGCCCTGGGCGGTACGCAGCGAATAGACATCGCTGGAATCGTTTGGATTGGGGTACACCAGCTCGCGCAGGTCATTCAAATCGGTAGCCCGCAGCGCCGCCAGGCTTGCCACCGAAGCAGCCGGACCAGCGTCCACTGCTTGCGGAAACTCGGGTTCACGCTGCATGCCATCGGCAATCAGGCCGAAGGTCGCCGCCGACATATAGATCCCGCTCAGTGCGGACAGCAGCAGGCCCAACACCACCAGACGGCCAACTTCGGCATGCCAGCGCTGGCTGAAACCGCCACGCAATGGACGCAGCAGCTGGCGCCAGCCGCCCAGACGCTTGGCCAGCAAGGCGGCCCCGGTGACCGACAACAGCAGCATGAGCAAAGCGGCAACGCCCGAGATCGCACGCCCCGGGGTATCGAGCAACAACGAGCGATGCAACTCTTTCACCCAGGGCAAGAAATCCGCCGGGGCATAGGCGCCGATACCTTGCCCTGTGCGCGGGTCAATGCGTGCGGCACCGGCTTGGCCGTTCTCGCTGTAATAAACGGTGAGCGTGCCGGAGGGGCTACGCTGCAGTTGCTCGGCTCCCGGATAGTGCTGCGCCACCCGCCCCGCCAACTCGGCGACGCTGATCTGACCGGCGGCAGGCACGCTGGCGTCTAGTCGTTCCAGCGCCGGATTGACCGACAGCACTGCACCACTGAGCGCCAGTACCATGACCAGCAGAGCGGCAAGCAGACCGGGCAGTGAATGAAGCTGGCGTAGCATGGCGTACCTCCTCTGGTTGGCCTTACAGGTCGTAGCTGAAGGAGTCGATATAGCCGCTGCCGCTGGCTGGCTTGCCGGCGCCCTGAGTGGTAAGCGGCACTTTTACCTCGGCGCGGTTATCGCGTTTGTCCTCGACCGCACTGTCCACGCGTATTTCATAACCGGCATCGATCAGCGCATCGGCCAGCTCAACCGTCACTGTCAGGGTCTGCCCACTGCCAACGCTGGCACCGGTGACACCATCGAATTCGCTGGCGTTCAAGCCGCTGCCACGCGCCCAATCGCGCAGATGCTTGTAATACTTGGCCTTCTTGCCGGCGACCCAGAGCGTGCTCTGGTACTGGCCATTGCCATCGGTGAGGTAAAACGCCAGGTAGGCGTCGTCACCTCGATAGCTCTTCAGCTCGGTGGTCAAGGTCACTTCACGTGCCTGGGCAAAGCCTGGCAGCGCAATGGCGCCAGCCAGACAAACGGCGGCCGCAATCTTTTTCATGGCATAGGGTTTCATCGTGGATCTCCGGCTCAATGGTTATGGCCCGTACCCTAGCGCCGAGAGCTGACAGCAAGCTGAACGCGCTGACGCAAGTTTCGTAGGCGGGTCACTGGGTCTACTGACTGCTCTGCAGGTATTCGGAGGCATCGCCGTCGGGCCTGAAGTCAATTTCCAGGGTGCGAATCGACAACGAGGCGGGGGCGAATTTGGCCTCGAACCTGTTACCCCAACGATCGACCCCACGGACCTCGTAACAGCCGTCGTCGACCTTGATCCGTTGCACGGTCCAGCCGTACTGCGCGACCTGTTGGCGCAGTACTTCGCGCGGTTGCCAGTCGGCTACCGGATCCACACAATCGTCGCTGGCCAACACGTTGCCGCTCACCAGCGTACCGAGTAGCGCGGCACTGACATAAAACGCAGCGTTCATGATGTTTCCTCCTGCCTGGGCATGTGTGGCATACCCTAGCGTGACTTCCTGACGGCAACCTGAAGGGCCACCCTTCAGGTTGCCGTCAGGTACAACCGTTAATCTGCAGGCCAGCAACTGAGCACAAGAGGTGTGGACATGCGGGTATTGCTGATCGAGGACTCGGTGGGTCTGGGCGAAGCTGTGCGCGAACAGATTGCCGATGACGGTCATGCGGTGGATTGGGTGCAACGCCTCGCGCATGCCGAAGCGAGCGTACGCACGACCGCCTATGACCTGATCTTGCTCGATCTGATGCTGCCGGACGGGCGTGGCCTGGACTTTCTGCACCAACGCCGCAGCGCTGGCGATGCCACCCCGGTGATCATCCTCACGGCCCGGGATCAGATCTCCGACCGGATTGCCGGCTTGAATGCCGGGGCCGACGATTACCTGGTCAAACCCTTCGACCTGTTCGAACTGTCCGCACGGGTTGCCGCAGTGGCACGCCGCTACAGTGGCAACCCCAACCCGCAGATGCAGCTGGGTGAACTGCGCATCGACCTGTCTGCCCGCAGCATTGTGCGCGCCGGCACTGGCGTGGATCTGACCGCGCGCGAGTGGGCATTGCTCGAAGCCTTTATCCAGCGTCCCGGCGCCCTGCTGTCGAGATCGCAGCTTGAAGAACGCCTGTATGCGTTCGGCGCCGAGATCGAGAGCAATACCATCGAGGTGTACATCAGCCGCCTGCGCAAGAAACTGGGCCGCGAGCTGATCGAAACCGTGCGTGGCATGGGCTATCGGCTGGGGTCGAAATGAAACCTGCCGCCAGTCTGCAAAAACGTCTGGGCCTGGGCCTGACCCTGGGCATTAGCGTGCTCTGGCTGATCGCCACGGCAATCGCCGGAGTGGTTGTGCAACATGAGTTGAATGAGGCCTTCGACAGTGCCCTGGAGGAAACCGCGCAGCGGATTCTGCCCCTGGCCGTACTCGAGATTGTCAACCGTGAGGAACCCCGCGCGCTGCAGCATATTGCCTCACTGCAAGCGCACAACGAGTACCTGACTTATCTGGTGCGCGATAACCACGGCAATACCCTGCTGCAGTCCCATGATGCCGATCCGGCAATATTCAATGCGCAGCCGCTCGAAGGCTTTACCACTAGCGCCACGCATCGCCTGTATGCCGCCAGCGCGCTGCGCGAAACCGTATTCATCGAGGTCGCCGAGCCGCTGGCGCATCGCCGCGAAGCGGCCTGGGAAACATCCCTGGCACTGCTGCTGCCACTGCTGCTGTTGATTCCGCTCAGCCTGCTCGGCACCTGGCTATGGGTGCGCCTGAGCCTGCGCACCGTGCTGGCCTATCGGCGCGCCATCGAGACCCGCGGGGCCGGCGATCTATCCCCGATCAAAGCGGCGCAATTACCCGCCGAGATCAATCCGCTGGCGGATGCCGTCAATCACCTGATGGAGCGACTGCGCCGGGCACTGGATGCCGAGCGCAGCTTTACCGCCAACAGTGCCCATGAATTGCGCACTCCGCTGGCGTCGACCCTGGCTCAAGTCCAGCGCCTGCGCCGCGAAGCCCCCGACGGCCCGCTGCAAGAGCGAGCGGCGCAGATCGAGACGTCACTGCGCGAACTGGCACGGCTTTCGGAAAAGCTCATGCAACTGGCCAAAGCCGAAGGCGGCGGCCTGCTGTCCGAGACGCCGCAAGATCTGCTGCCGCTGCTCGTGCATGTTGTCGATGACCTGCGCCGCACGGCAGACGTGCCTCTGCACCTGCAGTTGCCGCGCATGGAGGCGGTGCTCGTGACAATCGATCCGGATGCCTTCGCCATTCTGCTGCGCAACCTGATCGAGAACGCCATGAAACATGGCGCAAGCAGTCAGGCTATCGAGGTGAGTCTGTCCAGCACCGCCCTGCTACGGGTGGTGAATGCAGGCCCGGTGGTTCCCCCGGCACTGCTGGCGCAACTGAGTGGCCGTTTCGTGCGCGGCAACAGCCAGGCCGAAGGATCGGGACTTGGTCTGGCGATTGCCAAGACTATCGCCCAGGGGGTGGGCGCCAGCCTGCTGTTTGCTTCGCCGGCACCCGGTAAACCCGACGGCTTTGCCGTCAGCGTGCAGTTTTTACCTGCTTGAATGCTGGCGCGCCCCACTATCTGCGGGCGCGCCAGCAAGCTCTCAGTCCTTGCTCAGCGCCACATCGACGATCTGCTGCGCCTCGCCAAGAATCCGCTGCAGGTGCGCCTGGTCGCGGTAGCTCTCGGCGTAGATCTTGTAGATGTCCTCGGTACCCGAGGGTCGCGCGGCGAACCAGCCGCCGTCGCTGATCACCTTGATCCCGCCAATCGGCGCGCCGTTGCCCGGGGCCTTGTCGAGCACCTGAGTGATGGTATCGCCGGCCAGCTGGGTGCTGCGCACCTGCTCCGGCGCGAGTTGGCTGAGGGCTTTTTTCTGCACGGGGGTGGCCGGCGCATCGACGCGGTCGGCCACTATCGCGCCGAACTCCTCGGTCAGGCCGCGATACAGTTCACCGGGATCGCGACCGCGACTGGCAGTCATTTCCGCCGCCAGCAGGGCCAGCGCCATACCGTCCTTGTCGGTGGTCCAGACGCTACCGTCGCGGCGCAAGAACGTGGCGCCGGCGCTTTCCTCACCGGCGAAGCCCAGGGAACCGTCGAACAGGCCGCCGGCAAACCACTTGAAGCCGACCGGCACCTCCAGCATGGGCCGGCCCAGACGGGCACTGACCCGATCGATCATGGCGCTGCTGACCAGGGTCTTGCCCACCGCCGCCGTGGCGCTCCACTGCGGGCGATGCTGGAACAGGTAATCGATGGCCACGCTGAGAAAGTGGTTGGCCGGCAGCAAGCCGACACTGGGCGCGACTATGCCGTGGCGGTCGTAATCGGTGTCGCAGGCAAAGGCGATGTCATAGCCATCCTTGAGGCCGATCAGCCGTTGCATGGCATGGCTCGACGAGGGGTCCATGCGGATCTGGCCGTCCCAGTCCAGGCTCATGAAGGCGAACTGCGGGTCAATGACCTGGCTGACCACCTGCAGATCGAGCCGGTACCGCTCGGCGATGCGCGACCAGTAATGCACGCCCGCGCCGCCCAGCGGATCGACACCCATACGCAGGCCGGCGGCGCGGATAACCTCGAAATCGATCACGCTGCCCAGGTCACCGACATAGGCCGCCAGGTAATCGTGCTCATGGGTAGTCGCCGCCTGGCGCGCCTGGGCCAGCGGCATGCGCTTGACCGCCTTGAGGCCGCCTTCGAGCAAGGCATTGGCGCGGTTCTGCACCCAGTTGGTGATGTCGCTGTCGGCCGGGCCACCATTGCACGGGTTGTATTTGAAGCCGCCGCTGTCCGGCGGGTTGTGCGACGGGGTGATCACGATGCCGTCGGCCAGGCCCGTGCTGCGGCCCCGGTTGTGCACCAGGATGGCGTGGGAGATCGCCGGGGTCGGGGTGAACTCGCCGCCGGCGGAAATCATGGTCTGCACGCCATTGGCGGCCAGCACTTCCAGCGCCGTGTCCAGCGCCGGTTGCGACAAGGCATGGCTGTCCGCGCCGATATACAGCGGACCATCGATGCCCTGCGCTTCACGGTAATCGCAGATCGCCTGGCTGATGGCGAGCACGTGCCACTGGTTGAAACTGGATGCCAACGAACTGCCGCGATGCCCCGAGGTGCCGAAGGCCACGCGCTGGGCGGCCACGCCGGGATCGGGCTGCAGGTCGAAGTAGGCAGCCAGCAGTTGTTCGATATCGACCAGCATCTTTGCAGGCGCCGGCTTGCCGGCCAATGGATGGATGCGTGAACTCAAAATTGTCTCCCTGAATAATCTGTACAGGCTGCTAGTGTCACGGCAACGTTGAAATGTCGGTTAATCGTGGTCTTACCCATGTACCGCGATCCCCTGTAGGGTGGGTTAGGCGCATGCTACCGATAGCGATGAACCAGCAAGATCCGTTGCGCCGTAACCCACCATTGGCGCAACGCAGGCATATCGCCTGGTGGGTTACGCGGCGCGCCACGATAGCGGTGTCTGATCATTCGGAGGTTGGCGCCGCTAACCCACCCTACAGTGACCCGACATTTTAGGATTGACACGATCCTAGCCTAACAGGCGCCGGCACAATCGCCGATCGCCCCGCCGCAGCTCACTCCGTCTTGCCCAGCCAGCGCCACTGGCGAATCTCCGGCAGATCTTCGCCGTGTTCCTCGATATAGCGGCGATGCTCCAGCAGCTTGGCGTCGACCAACTGCCGGGCTGCGGCGGCCTGCCCAGCCAGTTGCGGCAGGCGCGCGACCACCTCGGCAAACAGGTGGAAACGGTCCAGCTGATTGAGCACCACCATGTCGAACGGCGTGGTGGTGGTGCCCTCCTCATTGAAGCCGCGCACATGCAGGTTGGCGTGATTGCGTCGGCGGTAGGTCAGCCGGTGGATCAGTGCCGGGTAGCCATGATAGGCGAAGATGATCGGTTTATCCGTGGTGAACAGCCCATCGAAGTCGGCGTCGGCCAAGCCATGCGGATGTTCGCTGGCCGGCTGCAGACGCATCAGGTCGACCACATTGATCAGCCGCACCTTGAGCGCGGGGAAATGTTCCCAGAGCAACTGCACCGCCGCCAGGGCTTCCAGAGTCGGCACATCGCCGGCGCAGGCCAACACCACATCGGGCTCGCCGCCCTGCTCATTGCTGGCCCACGACCACACGCCGATGCCGGCGCGGCAATGGGCGATGGCGGCGTCCATGTCCAGCCACTGCGCCTCGGGCTGCTTGCCGGCGACCACCACGTTGATGTAGTTGCGGCTGCGCAGGCAGTGGTCGGTGACCGACAGCAGGCAATTGGCATCGGCCGGCAGGTAGACCCGCACGATCTCGGCCTTCTTGTTCAGCACATGGTCGATAAAGCCCGGATCCTGATGGCTGGAGCCGTTGTGATCCTGGCGCCAGACGTGCGACGACAGCAGGTAGTTGAGCGAGGCTATCGGCTGCCGCCAGGCAATCTGGTTGGCATTTTTCAGCCATTTGGCGTGCTGGTTGAACATCGAGTCGATGATATGGATAAAGGCTTCGTAGCAGGAGAAGAAACCGTGGCGCCCGCTCAGCAGATAGCCTTCCAGCCAGCCCTGGCACTGGTGCTCGCTGAGCATCTCCATCACCCGCCCGGTAGGCGCAAGCTTGTCGTCGTAGTCGAACTGCTCGGCCATCCAGCTGCGCGGGGTGACATCGAGCACGTCCTGCCAGCGGTTGGAGTTGTTCTCGTCGGGGCTGAACAGGCGGAAGTTGTTACTCGCCAGATTGAGCCGCATCACATCGCGCAAGAACCGCCCCATCACCCGCGTGGCCTCGGCCTTGACCGCGCCGGGGCGCTCCAGCGCCACGCCATAGTCGCGTATGTCCGGCAGCTGCAACTCACGCAATAACACACCGCCATTGGCGTGCGGGTTGGCGCCCATGCGCAGCTTGCCCTGGGGCGCCAGCTCGGCCAGTTCGGCCAGCAGCTTGCCGCTTGCATCGAACAGCTCCTCGGGGCGATAGCTGCGCATCCAGGTATCGAGAATCTGCACATGCCCCGGCTTGCTCATCTCGCCCATCGGCACCTGGTGCGCGCGAAAGGTGCCCTCGACCGCCTGCCCATCGACCTCCGCCGGGCCGGTCCAGCCTTTCGGCGAACGCAGGATTATCATCGGCCAGCGTGGCCGCGTAGTAACGCCGTTGACCCGCGCCTCATGCTGGATGCGCTGGATGTCGGCCACTGCAGCGTCCAGGGTGGCCGCCATCAACTGGTGCATGCTCGCGGGATCGTCGCCCTCGACGAAATACGGCGCATAACCGTAGCCGTAGAACAGCGCATACAGCTCGTCATGCGGAATCCGCGCGAGGATGGCCGGGCTGGCGATCTTGTAGCCGTTCAGATGCAGAATCGGCAGCACCGCACCGTCCTGCGCCGGGTTGAGAAACTTGTTGGAATGCCAGCTGGTGGCCAGCGCGCCGGTTTCCGCCTCGCCATCGCCAACCACGCAGGCCACCAGCAAATCCGGGTTATCGAAGGCCGCACCGAAGGCATGGGACAACGAATAGCCCAGCTCCCCGCCTTCGTGGAGCGACCCAGGGGTTTCTGCGGCCACGTGGCTGGGAATCCCGCCCGGAAAGGAAAACTGCTTGAACAACCGCTGCATGCCCTGCTCGTCCTGGGAGATGTGCGGATACACCTCGCTGTAGCTGCCTTCCAGATAGGTATTGGCCACCAGCGCCGGGCCACCGTGTCCAGGCCCGGCGACATACAGCACGTTCAACTCGTGCTGTTTGATCAGCCGATTGAGGTGCACATAGATGAAGTTCAAGCCCGGCGTGGTACCCCAATGACCGAGCAAGCGTGGCTTGACGTGGGCGAGGGTCAGCGGCTGCTTGAGCAGTGGATTGGCATACAGGTAGATCTGCCCGACCGCCAGGTAATTGCTGGCGGCCCAGTAGGCGTTGAGCTTGCGCAGCTGCTCGGGCGAAAGTGGCGCGGGGTTGAGCGGGGTCTGTTGGCTGAGCATGGCGGCTGATCCTTGGCGAGTAGCGGAGCGCACACAAGACCCAGGTTCGGCCTCCGGCGGAAGAGTTGGCGGTTGGCGACGTTTGCTCGACAGACCGCAACAGGCGCAGCGCTCGCCGGCTAATGACGGCAAGCCCTGCCGGGCGACTGCAGCTCGATGGTAACCCAGTCTGCCGCTACGCCCGGGACTTGTCTGTCCGCTGCCCCGCTTAACCCCATTCCGCCAGCACTATCACCTGCCTGACGACGAGCGCAGCGCGCACTGGCGCATTTTCTCGTTTATTGCCCACATGGGTGCGCTAGCGAACGGACGCCACTCTCGTTATTTCTCATTCTTTCCACGTCGCATCAGTCAATGCGTTTCCCTAACAGCAGAACGCCTGGGGAAGTGAACGGGTTCCGGGAACAACGACTCTGCACCCCGCGGCATCGAGCTTCGATGCCGCTTAAAACTGTGGAGAACAGCATGCTCCCCTATCCGCGTACGTTGGCATTCACATCGGCTATCGCCATTGCCGTAGTCGCCATGAGCGGCGCAGACAGGTCGTCCCAGCAGACCACCGACGCCCGGCAGGAAACCCAAATCTGGCGGGCCTATGCGCAAAGCCAATACCTGCGTGCCAACACCCTCGAAGTGGCCGTAGTCAACGGCAAAGCCACGCTCACCGGCAAGGTCGAAGGACAGCTCAGCAAAAATCTGGCCAAGCTCATAGCACTAGGCGTCGAGGGTGTGGTCGAAGTGGATAACCAGATCGTTGCGCACACCGAAGCCCCATTGCCGAAACCAGCTGACCGCTCCGACAAACCGGCGTATTTCGCCGAACATGCGTGGCGCGGCAGCTGGAACGGTAATCTCGACGAATCGGCTATTTCCCCCGCCCATAAAGCTGTCGATCCCGGGCCGCCGGGCAACCGCACTAACAGCGGCTGGCTGAGCGGCGGCGCAGATAACCCCGAGCAGCGGACTCCAGCCTTTGGCCGTGCGCAAAGTAGAGATGAAGCCAACAGCGTCAATCGGGAGGGATTCAAGTTTTAACTCGGTGACAGCCCGCAAGCTCTGGTTCTAAAGGATGCAGGCAGCCATTTGGTCTGGCCTTATGCGTTATTCAAAAGGAGTGAATGTGCGACATGGCCAATCGAATACTGATCATCACCGCTGATGCCGAAGATGCCGCGATTCTGCAGAACGTTCTGAACAAGGCCAAAGACGGCCCATTCATCCTCGAATGGCAGCAAAACCTGGCCGATGCCCTGGCGAGCCTGAAGACCGGCTGCATCGATGCGATCCTGAGCGACTTGTCACTACCCGACAGTCAAGGCATCGAGACCTTCGACCAGCTGTTCGCCTGCGCCCCACAGACGCCGATCATGACGCTGAGTGAAGCCGATGACGAGGAACTGGCCATCGAAGCCGTAGAGCGTGGCGCGCAGGGCTATCTGTCGAAAGGCCACTTTGGCAGTTATCTGGTGCCCCAATCACTGCGCAACATCATTCAGCGCAAAGCGGTTGAGGAAAGCGTTTTCCTGGAAAAGGCCCGGGCCGAAATCACCCTCAACTCGATCAGCGACGCGGTGATCGGCACCGATATGGCGGGCAATGTCGACTACCTGAATGTGGCGGCAGAGGCAATCACCGGATGGTCGCGCGAAGACGCCCGCGGTCGCCCCATCGCCGAGGTGATGCAGATCATCAGCGGCACCACACGCGAGCCGCTGGCCAACCCGATCGAGTCGGTGCTGTTGCACAACCAAGCGAAGTTCTTGGCGGCGGGCGCGATACTGGTCAAACGCAGCGGCAGCGAGGCGGCGATCGAAGACTCCGCCGCGCCGATTCACGACTCCAGCGGCCAGATCAGGGGCGCTGTGATCGTGTTTCATGACACCACTGCCGCCCAGGCGATGACCATGAAGATGGCCCACCTGGCGCAACACGACTTCTTGACCAACCTGCCCAACCGCGTCCTGCTCAACGACCGTATCGCTCAAGCGATCAGCCTGGCCGAGCGCCAGGGCACGTCGCTGGCCGTACTGTTCCTCGATCTGGACAATTTCAAGCACATCAATGATTCGCTCGGCCATGCCGTTGGCGACCAATTGCTGCAATCGGTCACGCGCTGTCTGTCTACGTGCGTGCGCAATTCCGACACGGTGAGCCGCCAGGGTGGCGATGAGTTCGTGGTGCTGCTTTCCGAAGCGCATGACGCACAGGACTCGGCCTTGACCGCGGAAAAAATCCTCGCCGCGCTGACCAGCCCCCATGCCATTGGTCAGCATGAGCTGCATATCACCACCAGCATCGGCATCAGCATCTACCCGGCCGATGGTCGGGACGCGGAAACCCTGATCAAGAATGCCGACACTGCGATGTACCAGGCCAAGGACAGGGGGCGCAACAACTACCAGTTCTTCACCCAGGACATGAATGTGCGGGCGGTCGAGCGGCAACTCATCGAAAGCCATTTGCACCATGCGCTGGAGCGGCAGCAATTCGTCCTGCATTTCCAGCCAAAAATCAATCTGAGCAGCGGCGCCATTACCGGTGCCGAGGCACTGTTGCGCTGGCGGCATCCGCGATGGGGCCTGGTACCGCCCGCCCGCTTTATCTCGATTGCAGAGGATTGCGGGCTGATCGTGCCGATTGGTCGCTGGGTGTTGCGCGAAGCATGTGCCCAAGCAAAGCTCTGGCAAAACGCCAGCGCAGAACCGACCACGGTTGCAGTCAACATCTCTGCCCAGGAGTTTCGTCACCGGGACTTCATCGCGGGGGTTCGCGCCATCTTGAGCGAAAGCGGATTGGCGCCCGGCATCCTGCAACTGGAAGTGGCCGAGCGGGTGTTGATGCGCGACGCCAAGGCCAGTATCGAGATCCTTCACCAGCTCAAGGACATGGGCATACAGCTGGCGGTGGACGGCTTTGGCACCGGCTTTTCCAGCCTGAGTTACCTGAATCGGTTTCCCCTTGACACACTCAAGATCGACCGGTCGTTTGTCCAGGAAATCGGCAGCACCGATGGCACCGGCATCATTGTCCGCGCGGTGATCGCCATGGGTTCCAGTCTCAATCACCGGGTGATCGCTGAAGGTGTGGAGCAACAGTCGCAACTGGCATTTCTGCAAGAACAGTTATGCGAGGAAGGCCAAGGCTACTTTTTCAGCCGGCCGCTGGAGGTGGCACAATTCGCTGCCCTGCTGCAAACGGGTATCAGCCCTACGAGCTATAAATGATGGCCTTGAGCTCACCACGGCAGAGCTCTTCAATCTGCATGACCGTGACATTGCTACAGCCTGACCCCATGCAATCTACAGACAACCGCGCGGCCCTAACTCAACAACTGTGCGTAGTCATCGATGGCGGCGTCATAACACTCGCAGGAGGCGGCCTCCAGCCCTTTACGGTCGAGGATGCTGATCTCGCCACGGGTGTAGTGAATCAGGCCGCGCAGCTGCAAGGCACCTGCGGCGACGGTGACGCCACTTCTGCGCACCCCGAGCATGTCGGCCAGGTATTCGTGGGTAAGGTAGAAGTGATCGGCATGGGCGCGATCATGGGTCATCAGCAACCAGCGTGCCAGACGCGGTTCGATTTCATGGAAGTGGGTGCAGGCGGCGGTTTGCGACAGCTGCGCCATCAGGACATACAGATAGCGATTGAGTAGGCGTAGCAGCTCCGGGCACTCCTGCAGCTCGCGGCGAAAATCAGCCGCGCTGATCCGCAATGCCGTGCCAGTGCCCTGCACCACTGCCCGCATCGGCACGCTGTTCACGCCCAGAACCAGGGTCGCACCGAGCATGCCTTCATTGCCGATCAGGCCCATTTCCAGCGGCTGATGGTCACGCAGCGTGGTGACCAGCGAGATAAACCCGGTCAGCGGAAAGTACAGGTGGCGTAAGGTTTGCTCCGACTCACAGAGGATGCTGCCGAACACTAGATCGACCGGTTCGCAGCACGCCAAGATTCGTGTCGACTCCTGGTGCGGCAAGCTTGCAAGCAGCTGGTTAACCACGGGAACCCGTATTGCTGCTGACATTCAACCGTCCTGCAGCACGAGAAAGTCGGGAAGCGACACAGGAAAGGTGCCGAACAGTCCCGATTCGGCAGTCTGATTGAGCGGCGCTGGCTTGTCTGTTCGCTATGGTACGGATGGCGCTAATACCTTGATTGACATCGAATATGCTGTGTCGCTCGGCGCTTTAATCCAGCGCAGCCGCTGGCACAGCAAAGGGCAGCAAGCGATCCGTTTCCTTCTTGACCACCGCATAGCACTCGCAACTCATCTGTTCGAGCCTAGGCCGGTCGATCACCCTGATACGCCCGCGGCTGTATTCGATCACCCCGGCTTTATGCAGCTTGCCAGCCGCCTCGGTGACGCCCTCGCGGCGCACTCCCAGCATGTTGGCGATCAGTTCCTGGGTCATGACCAGATCATTGCTTGGCAAGCGATCGAGCGACAGTAGCAACCAGCGGCACAGTTGCTGGTCAATCGAATGGTGGCGGTTACACACCGCCGTCTGCGCCATTTGCGTGATCAGCGCCTGGGTATAACGCAGCATCAGGTGCAACATCTCGCCGTAGCGGTTGACCTCTTCCATGAACTGCCGCGATGGCAGTCGATAAGCGTAGCCGGCGCTTTGCACGATGGCGCGACTGGTGGTGCTCTCGCCGCCCATGAGCACGGCGACGCCAATCAACCCTTCATTACCGACCACGGAAATTTCCGCCGACGCGCCGTTCTCCATCACGTAGAGCAGCGAGACGATGGCATCGATCGGGAAATATACGTGGCGCAAGGCGTCGCCAGACTCATACAAAACCTTGCCCAGAGGCAGTTGCACCAGTTCCAGCTTGGGCAGCAAACGGTTTTGAATGTCAGCAGGCAGGGCAGCCAAAAGATGATTCTGTTGTGGTGTAGCGTGCATCTCAGGCATATCGCGCTCTATAAATGGGGGCATAACCGCCCCTCGGTGACAGCATATCCATATTTACCATGCCATCTGTACGCTATCGAACATAAAAACCGATGCCGCTGACCCTACCTGGCAGCCGCCAGCGGCGGATGCATCGATCAATGCATTGACGAGAAGGCGGCATTTTTCACAACCGGCCCATCAGCAGCAGGACCAGTACGATGATCAACACCAGGCCCAATCCGCCAGTGGGACCATAGCCCCAGCCCCGGCTATGCGGCCACGCGGGTAAAGCCCCCACCAGCATCAATATCAGCACGATCAACAGAATCGTTCCCAAGCTCATGGCGTTCTCCTTGAATGGTTCAAGCTCACTATGGCGAACCAAGCCGATCCGCGTTGAGCGACTTCGATCAACCCTTCTCGACTCGGCACCCGGACAGCTTGAACGGATAGCGCGCTCAGTTCGGTGCGTTATCGAACATAGCGCTCACCCAACCAAGAGCACCGAGCGCTGGCCAGTTCGCTGTATATGGCATCGTGACTATTCTTTTGTATGTACATTCAGGCGAATGTATCGCTTCGACAGTCCGTCGGCTGCCGCGCGATAGACCTCCCCGGAGGATGGCCAATGCGAGCAGCCTATTGCTCGAAACTGAGTACCATGGCAATCCTCAGCCTGGCGCTGAGCGCCTGTAGCTCATTGCCCACCCTCACGCCCGATATGGCGCGCCGCGATGCGCCGCCGGTGCAGCTCGACGGCCCCCATGGGCCTCTCTCGGCCACACGCAGCAAGGCTATTCTCGATCGGCTGCAGGCGCCTGGTGCCGAGACCAATATCTTCGAGCTGCACCTGGCAGTCGAAGAAGCCATCGTCGGCAGCCCTCTGACCACCGGCAACAAGGTCGAACTGCTGCAGGACGGCCCCGACACCTATCAGGCGATGATCGATGCGATCGACGCCGCTCAAGACCACATCAACCTGGAAACCTACATTCTCGAAGACGACGAAGTCGGCCAGCGTTTCGCCGATGCGTTGATCGCCAAGCAGCTGGCCGGTGTGCAGGTCAACCTGATCCGCGACAGCGTCGGCACCCTCCGCACCCCGAGCAAGTTCTTCACCCGCCTCAGCGCGGTCGGTGTCCAGGTGCTGGAGTTCAACCCGGTCAACCCGCTGACCGCCAAGACCGGCTGGACGGTGAACCAGCGCGACCACCGCAAGCTGCTGATCATCGACGGGCGCATCGCCTTCCTCGGCGGTGTCAACATCAGCAGCGTGTATTCCGGCGGCTCCTTCAGCCAGCCGTCGTACCAACGCCCCGGCGCGGCGCTACCCTGGCGCGACACCCACCTGCGGCTCGAGGGTCCGGTGGTCGGCGAGCTGCAAAAGCTGTTCATCCAGACCTGGGAAAAGCAGCAAGGCAACGCCCTCATACAGCGCGATTACTTCCCGGTCAGCCAACACCAGGGTAACGATGTGGTACGCGCAGTCGGCAGCTCGCCGGACGATCCCTACAGCCTGATCTACGTCACCCTGATCTCGGCACTGCGTAGCGCACAAAGCGAGATCTGGCTGACCAATGCCTACTTCGTGCCCGACCCGCAGCTGCTCGCAGCGCTCAAGCAGGCAGCGGCGCGCGGCGTCGACGTGCAGCTGATCCTGCCCAGCAGCAGTGATTCCTGGCTGGTCTTGCATGCCGGCCGCGCCTACTACAGCGAGTTGCTGCAGGCCGGGGTCAAGCTGCACCAGCGCCGCGATGCCTTGCTGCATGTGAAGACCGCAGTGATCGACGGAGTCTGGTCGACCGTCGGCTCGACCAACCTCGACTGGCGCAGTTTTCTGCACAACCAGGAGGTCAATGCGGTGGTGCTCGGCACGGATTTCGGCGGCAAGATGCGCGCGGCCTTTCTCGATGACCTGGATAAATCGGAGCAGATCACCCTGGAACAATGGCGCCGTCGCCCCCTCGACGCCAGAGTCAAGGAACTGCTCGGGCGCCTGTGGGAGTATTGGCTGTGAGGCGTTTGCTGCCAGCCGGCGCAGACTATTTGCAGTGGCTAGGCGCGGCCGTGCTGTTGGCTCTGCTGACTGCAGCGCCGGCCTACGCGCAGGATGCAGAGGCGCTCAAGACCCGACATGCCGCCCTGACTGAACAGCTCGACGACAACCCGTTCCAACGCCCGCTGCATCTCGAATCCCGGCAAACGGAAGACACGTTGCAAGGCGATATCTACGCCGTGATCGAGCAGCCCTATGCCGTGGTCGGCACGGCGTTGCAAGGCGGCGAGCCCTGGTGCGATATCCTCATCCTGCACCTGAATGTGAAAAGCTGTCGCGCCTCATCGGATCCGACCGGAGAAGTCCTGCGTCTGCATATCGGCCGCAAGTTCGAGCAGGCGCTGGCCGATGCCTACCTGTTCGAGTTTGCCTACCGGGTCGCCACGGCTACGCCCGAGTTCCTCCAGGTGCTGCTGGAGGCCAAGGACGGACCGCTGGGCACCAGCCGCTACCGCATCAAACTCGAAGCAGTGGCACTCGATGACCGACGCAGCTTCCTGCACCTGTCCTACTCCTATGCGTACGGCATGGCGGCCCGCCTGGCCACCCAGGGCTACCTGGCAACCCTGGGACGGGACAAGGTGGGTTTCAGCATCGTGGAACGCAGCGCCGAGGGTCAGCCCGTTTACATCGATGGCATGCGCGGCGTGATCGAGCGCAACACCATGCGTTACTACCTGGCAATCGAGGCCTACCTGAGTGCATTGTCGGAGCCGCCAGCGGAGCAGTTCGAGAAGCGTCTGGATCATTGGCAAACCGCTGTCGAGCAATACCCGGCGCAACTGCACGAACTCGAGCGCGACCAGTACCTCAGCATGAAGCGCAAGGAAATCCAGCGCCAGCAGAGGAGCGCCTCGGACGCAGCTAACAAATGAGCGTCAGCGCCCGAACCAGGCGTTGGCCGAAGGCACAACCCACCGACGAAACGACCCAGTTGCAGCGGCGGCGAAACCAAGCCCCCTGTGTGTGCTGACGCACAGATCAGCCCGACAGTTGCGCTCAGGCTGATGGCATACAAACAGCAGGTTACGGCGTCAGCGCCAGCGAATCGGGTCTGCTTACTCACGCTTTCGAGGAAATAGCCATGAGCCTGGGAACCATACTGTTGATCGTTCTGGTCCTGTTACTGCTGGGCGCCATACCGGCATGGCCGCACAGCAGAAGCTGGGGCTACGGGCCCACCGGCGGATTAGGCGTGTTGGTGATCATTCTGATCGCTCTGCTGCTGATGGGCAGGCTGTGATGAGCAGTTGCTGCCGCGCAATCAGCCCGCTGCGACAGCGTGCCAGTGGCCTGCTGATTGCGAGCGCAGTATTGGCACTCAGCGCCTGCAGCGAAGTGGCCCAGCTACCTGTCTCGGCCGGTACCGGGCCACAGCCTGCGCTGCCAGCCCCCCGGCAGACGCTGATCCCAACGATCAACATCGCACCGGCCAGGGGTTGGCCATCCGGGGTAGTACCGCAAGCCGCCTCCGGCACCCGGGTGGTCGCATTCGCCAGCGGCCTGGATCACCCGCGCTGGCTGTATGTGCTACCCAACGGAGACGTGCTGGTGGCGGAGACCAATGCACCACCCAAACCTGACGATGCCAAGGGCATCAAGGGTTGGCTGAAGGGGCTGGCAATGAAGAGTGCCGGCGCAGCAGTGCCCAGCGCCAACCGCATCACCCTGCTGCGCGACACCGACAGCGATGGCGTAGCGGATTTCAGCGCGGTGCTGCTGCAAGGGCTGCACTCCCCCTTCGGTATGGCCCTGGTGGGTAACGATCTGTATGTGACCAATTCCAATGCGCTACTGCGCTTCCCTTACGTGACAGGCAGCACGCGCATCACCACGCCGGGCATCCTGGTGGTGGAACTGCCGGCCGGTGACATCAACCATCACTGGACCAAGAACCTCATCGCCAGCCCGGACGGAAGCAAACTCTATGTGACCGTAGGCTCGAACAGCAATGTGGGCGAACGGGGTATGCCAGCCGAGGACGGACGAGCCGCTATCTGGGAAGTGGACGTCAAGAGCGGCACATCGCGTATTTTCGCCTCCGGCCTGCGCAATCCCAACGGGTTGGCGTGGGAGCCTGCCAGCCGTGCGTTGTGGACGGTGGTCAACGAGCGCGACGAGATTGGCAGCGATCTGGTTCCCGACTACATGACCTCGGTACGCGACGGCGGCTTCTACGGCTGGCCCTATAGCTATTTCGGCCAGCATGTCGACGAGCGGGTACAACCGCAACGGCCAGAACTGGTGGCCAAGGCGATCAAACCGGACTACGCCCTGGGGCCGCACACCGCCTCGCTGGGTCTGGCCTGGTCGGCCGGCAACAAGCTACCGGCAAGCCTCAGCAACGGCATGTTTATCGGCCAGCATGGCTCATGGAACCGGCGGCCACGCAGTGGCTACAAAGTGATCTTCGTGCCATTTGCAAGCGGCCAACCTGCCGGCGCTCCGGTTGACGTGCTTACAGGCTTCCTCAGCGAGGAAGGCACCGCCTACGGCCGGCCAGTCGGCGTAGCACTGGACAGGCAAGGCGCATTACTGGTGGCCGATGACGTGGGCAACCTGATCTGGCGCGTGAGTGCTCTGCACTAGCTGCAAACTCAGCGATTGTGAACGCGGCAGCGGGCGTCTGCAGGCGACCGTTGCTACTGCAGAATATCCAACTCTGGTGCTCTGCGGCCGTGTAACGCACGCAGAATCTGCCCTGCAACAGCCGTGCTGTCACTGATCAGGGCAACTGCGAAGGACCGTCAGGGCACCTTGTGACCGCGCGCCGCTTCGGCCAGGTAGAACCAGGTCGGGGCGTCCAGTTGCAGCGCCGCGCCCTTCAATGCCTCTTCGATCCGCGACCAGCGCAGGCTACCGAGAATCGGCCGCGGGCTGCCCGGCAAACGGCGCAACCAGGCCAGGGCGACCTGATTGGGGGTTGCCTGCAAGACGCCAGCCACCTCGGCCAGGGCCTGCTGCAAGGCCGGGGGAAAAGCCCCACCGGCCAACGGCGACCAGGCCAGGACCTGCAAACCGTCGGCCTGCATGGTCTGCAGCTGGCCATCCCAGGCGCTTTGTTGAGCCAGCAACGACAGTTCGATCTGGTTGCAGCGCAGCGGCAGCTCGCGGCCCAGGCTTTGCCAGTGCAACGGCGCGGCATTGGACAGTCCGAGCCAGCCGACCTTGCCGCTCTCGACCAGGGCCTGCAGGGCACGCACCACTTCGTCGGCGCACAGCAGCGGGTCGGGACGGTGCAGAAGAAAGCCATCCAGCCGCTCGACGCCCAGACGCGCCAGCGAAGCCTCGACCGCGGCGGTCAGGTAGGCCCCTCCGGTGTTGTAGTGCTTGACCTGCCAGCGCGAGCCGTCCAGCGCCGCCGGCACAATATCGGCCTTGCTGATCAGTTGCAGCTGGCTGCGCAATTGCGGGCGCAATCGCAAGGCCGCGCCGAAGTGCGCCTCGCACTGGCCCAGGCCATAGATATTGGCGTGATCGAAGGCATTCAAGCCCTGCTCGATGCAGCGCTCGACAAAGCCCAGCAGGGCCTGCGCAGTCGCCAACTCGGGATAATCGAGCAGGCGCATCATGCCGAGCAGCAGGGGCTGCTCAATCGGTGGCGGATTCATGCTAGCGGATTCCAATAAGGAGTCGGACGAACGCCCGTAGGATGTGCGGGGCCGCCTAGGCCGTGCGCACCATGTGGCCGAGAGGAAAACCGGTGCGCAGGACCTGGGCGATCCTGCGCGTCCTGCGCTCTCAGCCCAGCAGCTGCAGGGCTTCGGCACTGCACTGTTGAATGCGCGCCCAATCGCCGTTCTTGACCCACTGGCTGTCGAACATCCAGGTGCCGCCGACGCACATCACGTTGGCCAGCGCCATGTAGCGCTGCAGGTTGTCGGGGTTGATGCCGCCGGTGGGGCAGAACCGCACATCGGCAAAGGGACCGCCAAGGGCCTTGAGCGCCGCCGTGCCGCCGCAGACTTCCGCGGGGAACAGCTTGAAGCGGCGATAGCCCAGGGCATAGCCAAGCATGATGTCCGAAGCGCTGCTGGTGCCGGGCAACATTGGCACCGTACTGTCCAGACTGGCCTTGAGCAGTTCGGCGGTAGAGCCGGGGGTGACGATGAACTGCGCACCGGCCTCCTCGGCGGCGGCGAGCATCTGCAGGTCGAGCACGGTACCGGCGCCGACACAGAGTTCGGGCCGTTGCTCGCGCAGCAGGCGAATGGCGGTCAGGCCATGGGCCGAGCGCAGGGTGATTTCCAGCACGCTCAGGCCGCCAGCGGCCAGGGCATCGGCCAACGGCAGGATGTCCGCCTCGCGGGCGATGGTGATCACCGGCATGATCCGCGCACGGGCGCAGAGGCTGTCGATCTGGGCGATTTTTGCAGCCATGCGGGCATGCGGGCTTTGGTCGTTGGTCATCATATTGGCTGGTCCTTCGGCCCTAGGGGCACCAGTAAATCTCGAGGGGGGAATGTAATAGCGCGCGCACCGGCATGCTCGCCACCTCGCCGGCAGCCAAGGCGGCGGCCAAAGTCGCGAGCTTGCCCTGACCCTGCAGGGCCAGCAGCGGCAAACGTGCGGAGGCCAGCAATGGCAAGGTCAGGCTCAGGCGCTGATGCGGCACGCTGGGCGCCAGCATCGGCAGGCAGCGGCGCGGGCAGCCGACCTGCAAGGCATCGTGCAGATTCGGGCTGTTGGGGAACAGCGAGGCGGTATGGCCATCGTCGCCCATGCCCAGCACCAGCACGTCGATCGGCGGCAACTCGGCCAGGGCCTGGTCGGCCTTCAGCGCCGCCTGCTCCAGGTTGGCAGCCGGCTGATACAAGCCGAAGAACCGTGCGGCGGCGGCCGGGCCACGGAGCAAATGACGGCGCACCAGGCCTTCGTTGCTGTCGGGGTGGGCGACCGGCACCCAGCGCTCGTCAGCCAGGCTGATCACCACCTGCGCCCAGTCCAGTGGCTGCTGAGCCAAGGCCTCGAAAAACGCTATCGGGCTGCGTCCACCGGACACCACCAGGGTCGCGTGGCCCTGGGTTTCGATCGCCACGCGCAACGCCTCGGCGACCGCCTGGGCCAGGGCCTTGGCCAGCTGCGCCGGATTGCTCAGGCTGCGCGCCACCACGCCCAGCGGTAAGTCGAGATCAGAGATCGCCATACCAGGACCTCCCGTCGCGGGTGATCAAAGCAATTGACCCCATCGGCCCCCAAGTGCCGGCGGCATAGGGTTTCGGTGCATCGCCCAGTTGCTTCCAGCCGGCGATCAGTTGATCGCACCACAGCCAGGCACATTCGATCTCGTCCTTGCGCACGAACAGGTTCTGGTTGCCACGCATCACTTCCAGCAGCAACCGCTCATAGGCGTCGGGGATACGTGCGCTGCGGTAGGTGTCGGAGAAATTCAACTGCAGGGCGTGGCTGCGCAACTGCATGCCCTTGTCCAGGCCCTGATCCTTGGTCATCACCTGCAGGGCAATACCCTCGTCCGGTTGCAGGCGGATGATCAGCTTGTTGCCGATCAACTGGCGCTGCTCCGGGGCGAAGATGTAGTGCGGGGTTTCCTTGAAGTGGATGACGATCTGCGACATTTTTTCCGCCATGCGCTTACCGGTGCGCAGGTAGAACGGCACGCCGGCCCAGCGCCAGTTGCGAATGTCCGCACGGATGGCGACGAAGGTTTCGGTATCGCTCTGGGTGTTGGAGTTTTCCTCCTCCAGATAACCCGGCACTGCCTTGCCATCGCTGCTGCCGGCCACGTACTGACCACGCACCACCTGGCGGCTGAGTTGCGCAGAAGTGATCGGCTCCAGGGCCTTGAGCACCTTGACCTTCTCGTCGCGAATGCTGTCGGCGGACAACTCGCTGGGCGGGTCCATGGCGATCAGGCAGAGCAGTTGCAGCAGGTGATTCTGAATCATGTCGCGCAGTTGACCGGCCTGATCGAAGTAACCCCAGCGGCCCTCGATGCCGACCTTCTCGGCCACGGTGATTTCCACGTGGGAGATGTGATTCTGGTTCCACTGGGTTTCGAACAGGCTGTTGGCGAACCGCAGGGCAATCAGGTTCTGCACCGTCTCCTTGCCCAGGTAGTGATCGATGCGATAGATGCGGGTTTCCGGGAAATACTGCGCAACAGCATCGTTGACCGCCCGCGATGACTCCAGATCGTGACCGATGGGCTTTTCCAGCACCACCCGCGCCCGCTCGCTGAGACCGACCCGCGCCAGGTTGGCGCAAATTCCGCCATAGACCGAGGCCGGCGTGGCGAAATAGGCGATCACCCGTTCGCCGCTGCCAACCTGCTCGGCCAGCGCGTCGTAGTCATCGGCCTGCAAGAAGTCCATGGTCAGGTAACTGAGGCGCGCCTGGAAGCGCTGCAGCACTGCCTTGTCGACCTCGTTGGCCGGCACATGACGGAGCAGGTGCTCACTGATACAAGCCAGATGCTGTTGCGCCTCGCCATTCTCGCGCGCCAGGGCAAAAATCCGCGTATCGGCATGCAGCAGGCCTGCACGGTCGAGCTGGTAGAGTGCCGGAAACAGTTTGCGCAGGGCCAGATCGCCCAGCGCGCCGAACAAGGCAAAATTACAGGATTCAACGGTTATCAAAGGCATGATGTTTGTTCTTTTATCAAGTTAAGCTAGAAATACCCTGTCACCGGGATTTTATCAAGGCCATATGTAGTAATAAAAACAACATTTTGCTAAAAAATACTTTCCAGTGGTAGCCCCTCGGCCCCATCAGTACGATAGGCCAGCAATTTCAGCCCTGGCTAAGGAATGACAATGGACCGCGTGCGCAATCTTCTGGAGCAGATCCAGAGCCGACTCGACAGCCTGAACAAGGCCGAGCGCAAAGTCGCCGAGGTGATTCTGCGCAACCCGCAGCAAGCCACCCGCCTGAGTATCGCCGCCCTGGCCCAAGCCGCGCTGGTCAGCGAACCGACGGTCAACCGCTTCTGCCGCTCGTTCGGCGTCAGCGGCTACCCCGAACTGAAGATGCAGTTGGCGCAAAGCCTGGCCAGCGGTGCCGCCTATGTCAGCCGCGCGGTGGAAGCCGACGACGCCCCCGAAGCCTATACCCGCAAGATCTTCGGCAGTGCCATTGCCTCGTTGGACAGCGCCTGCCAGGCCATAGATCCGCAGCTGATCAGCCGCGCGGTCGACCTGCTGATCCAGGCCCGACAGATTCATTTCTTCGGCCTCGGCGCCTCGGCCCCAGTGGCACTGGATGCCCAGCACAAGTTCTTCCGCTTCAACCTGGCGGTATCGGCCCATGCCGACGTGCTGATGCAGCGCATGCTGGCCTCGGTGGCGCACACCGGCGATCTGTTCGTGATCATCTCCTACACCGGACGGACCCGCGAGCTGGTGGAAGTCGCACGTCTGGCCCGGGAAAACGGCGCCTCGGTGCTCGGTCTGACCGCCGCCGACTCGCCGCTGGCCAAGGCCAGCACCCTGAGCCTGAACATCCCGCTGCCGGAAGACACCGACATCTACATGCCGATGACCTCGCGAATCATCCAGCTCACCGTGCTCGACGTGCTCGCCACCGGCATGACCCTGCGCCGCGGCGTGGACTTCCAGCCGCACCTGCGCAAGATCAAGGAAAGCCTCAACGCCAGCCGCTATCCGCTGGACGAGGAACCGAGCTAACCCGCCTCCCGGAATCATCGACCCAGCCCGTAGGGTGCACCCGGCCCCAGCGGTGCGCACAGCGCACCCTACGGCGACAGTGTTGGCTGGCAGGTAACTAACCGCCCACCAGCAGCGACCGTCCATCCATCTCCGCCGGCACCGCCAGCCCCATCAACTCCAGCAGCGTCGGGGCGATGTCGCACAACCGGCCGTCCCTCAGGGCGAAATTCTCGGCGCGGCCGCTGACCAGGATCAGCGGCACCGGGTTGAGAGTGTGTGCGGTGTGCACCTGACCCGACACGGCATCGAGCATCTGCTCGACATTGCCGTGATCGGCGCTGATCAGGCACTCGCCGCCCGCCGCCAGGGTCGCCTCGACCACCTCGGCCAGGCAGGCATCCAGCGCCTCGACCGCCTGCACCGCCGCATCGAACGAGCCGGTGTGACCGACCATGTCGCCATTGGCGTAGTTGCACACGATCAGGTCGAAGGCCTGGCTGTGGATCGCCTGCACCAGCTGCTCGGTCAGCTCAGGAGCGCTCATCTGCGGCTGCAGATCGTAGGACGCGATATTCGGCGAGGGGATCATAATCCGCTGCTCACCGGCAAACGGCTGCTCGCGACCGCCATTGAAGAAGAAGGTGACGTGGGCATATTTTTCCGTCTCGGCGATGCGCAGCTGGGTCTTGCCCAGCGCCGCCAGGTACTCGCCCAGGCTGTTGGCGATAGCCTGCGGCGCATAGGCGCAAGGCCCATCGAGTCGATCCGAATAGCGGGTCAGGGTCAGCAGCCGCTGCATGTCGAGCGGCTTCGCCCGGGCGAAGCCGTCGAACCCGGGATCGACCAAGGCCTGGCAGAGCTGGCGCGCCCGGTCGGGGCGGAAATTCATGAAGATCAGCGCGTCCTCCTCTGCCACCTGCACCGCCTGGCCAATCGCGGTGGCGCGGACGAATTCGTCCGACTCGCCGCGTGCGTAGGCCGCACTCAGCGCCTCGTCGGGACTGGTCGCATGAAACTCGGCGCGGCCCTCGACGATCAGCCGATAGGCCGCCTCGATCCGCTCCCAGCGGTTGTCGCGATCCATCGCGTAGTAGCGGCCGATCAGCGAGGCGACACGCCCGCGCCCCAGCCCCGCGAGCTCCGCTTGCAACGCGTCGAGCGAAGCCTGCGCGCTCTTTGGCGGGGTGTCGCGACCATCGAGAAACGCGTGCACGTAGAACCGCTCGATACCGCGCGCTGCCAGCACCCGGCAGGCGGCGAGTATCTGCTCGCTGTGACTGTGCACGCCGCCCGGCGACAGCAGGCCAAGCAGGTGCACCGCACCACCGCGGCGCCGGGCACCATCGACCAGGTCGAGCAACGGCGGATTGGCCGCGAACTCGCCGGTGGCGATTGCCCGGTCGATGCGCGTGAGGTTCTGGTACACCACGCGGCCGGCGCCGAGGTTCATGTGGCCCACTTCGGAGTTGCCCATCTGCCCCTCGGGCAGGCCAACTGCCAACCCGGAAGTGGCGACCCGGCTATGCGGAAAGCACTGCAGCAGGCCGTCCAGGGTCGGCGTGCGCGCCGCAGCGAAGGCGTTGGCCTCGCTCTCCTGACGCAAGCCGACGCCATCCAGAATAATCAGAGTACGTGTGCTCATCGCGGCTGCCTTCAGAAGATGTAGTCGGTGGTCAGGAAGCTCGAGTCGCGGTTGCGAATGATCTCGCTGACCAGCGCCTTGTTGCTCTCCTGAAATTTGGTCGCCACCAGGGTGCGGATGGAAAACACCCGCAGCGCGTCATGCACCGACAGGGTGCCCTCGGCCGAGTTCTTGCGCCCATTGAACGGGAAGCTGTCCGGGCCGCGCTGGCACTGGGCGTTGATGTTGATCCGCCCCACCTGGTTGGCGAAGGCGTCGACCAGCCGGCCGACCTGGGCGGAGTCGCTGCCGAAGATGCTCAGCTGCTGGCCGAAGTCGGAATCGAGCACGTAGTCGATCACCGTCTGCAGGTCGCGATAGGGCACCACCGGCACCAGCGGGCCGAACTGCTCCTCCTGGTAGAGGCGCATGTCGGCGCTCACCGGGTAGAGCACGGCAGGATAGAAGAACGAACCGCGGCTTTCGCCGCCGCCGGCATTCACCACCCGCGCGCCCTTGGCCACGGCATCGGCCAGCAGGCCGCTGAGGAACTCGGCCTTGCCCGGCTCGGGCAGCGGCGTCAGGCTCACGCCCTCCTCCCAGGGCATGCCCGGCTTGAGCGCGGCGACCTTGGCGGCGAACTGCTCGAGGAAGCGTTCGACCACATCCTCATGCACGAACAGGATCTTCAGCGCCGTGCAGCGCTGGCCATTGAACGACAGCGCGCCGGTGACCGCCTCGCTGACCGCGTTATCCAGGTCGACTTCGGGCAGGACGATCCCCGGGTTCTTCGCATCCAGGCCCAGGGCCGCGCGCAGCCGGTGCGGGCGCGGGTGCAGCTTCTTCAGATCGCTGGCACCCTTGTGGGTGCCGATAAAGGCAAACACATCGACCTTGCCACTGGCCATCAGCGCGCTGACGGTCTCCCGACCGCTGCCGTAGATCACGTTGATCACCCCGGCCGGGAAGCTGTCGCGGAACGCCTCGAGCAGCGGACGGATCAGCAGCACGCCGAACTTGGCCGGTTTGAACACCACGGTATTGCCCATGATCAGCGCCGGGATCAGGGTGGTGAAGGTCTCGTTCAGCGGGTAGTTGTAGGGCCCCATGCACAGGGTCACGCCCAGCGGCACGCGGCGGATCTGGCCGAGCGTGTCCTGCTCCAGCTCGAAGCGGCTGGAACGGCGATCCAGCTCCTTGAGCGCCTCGATGGTGTCGACGATGTAGTCGCAGGTGCGGTCGAACTCCTTCTGCGAGTCCTTGAGGTTCTTGCCGATCTCCCACATCAGCAGCTTGACCACTCGCTCGCGCTGCTCGCGCATGCGTGCCAGGAAGGTCTCGACGTGCTGGATGCGCTCGACCACGCGCAGGCTCGGCCAGGCGCCCTGGCCATTGGCATAGGCACGCACCGCCGCGTCCAGAGCGACCAGCGCGGTCTTGGCGTCGAGCAGCGGCGTACTGCCGAGGATCACCTGCTGCTCGCCCTGCTCGGACTTGAGCAACACCGGGCTGCGCACGCTGGCCAGCGGCCCGTTCCAGGTGCGCAGCTGGCCATCGACCAGGTAGTCGCGCTGCTCGATGGGTGCGCCGAAACGGTACTGCTCGGGAATCTCGGCCAGGCTCGGAAACAGGTTGTCGAGACGATTGGCGGTGGTCATGGCATTAACTCCTCTGCGGGAAGATCGAAGCGCTGCTGTAGGCCGCGCGACCCTGCAGTGCCTGCTCGATGCGCAGCAGCTGGTTGTACTTGCCGACCCGGTCGGAACGGCACAGCGAGCCGGTCTTGATCTGCCCGGCGCAGGTCGCCACTGCCAGGTCGGCGATGCTGGTGTCCTCGGTTTCCCCGGAACGGTGCGAGATCACCGCCGTATAGCCGGCATCCTGGGCCATGCGAATGGCGTCGAAGGTTTCGCTGAGGCTGCCTATCTGGTTGAACTTGATCAGGATCGAGTTGCCGATGCCGCGCTCGATGCCTTCGCGCAGGATCTTGCTGTTGGTGACGAACAGGTCGTCGCCGACCAGTTGCACCGTCTTGCCCAGCCGCTCGGTCAGGTAGGCCCAGCCATCCCAGTCGCTTTCGTCCATGCCGTCCTCGATCGAGGCGATCGGGTAGCGCTGGCACAACCCGGCCAGGTAGTCGGCGAAACCGGCGGAGTCGAAGCTCTTGCCCTCGCCAGCCAGCACATAGCGGCCGTCGCGATAGAATTCCGAGGCGGCGCAATCCAGGGCCAGGCTGATGTCCTTGCCCAGCTCATAGCCGGAGCGGCGCACCGCTTCCTGGATCACCACCAGCGCCTCCTCGTTGGACGCCAGCGATGGCGCGAAGCCGCCCTCGTCGCCCACCGAGGTGCTCAGGCCGCGCTCGCCGAGCACCTGCTTGAGCGTATGGAAGATCTCCGCGCCCATGCGCAAGGCCTCGCTGAAGGAGCTGGCGCCGATCGGCTGGATCATGAACTCCTGGATGTCGACGTTGTTGTCGGCGTGCTCGCCGCCGTTGATGATGTTCATCATCGGCACCGGCAGGCTGAAGCGGCCCGGCTGACCATAGAGCGTCGCCAGGTGCTCGTACAACGGCAGCTGCTGCGCCGCCGCGGCGGCCTTGGCGGTGGCCAGCGAAACCGCGAGGATCGCGTTGGCGCCCAGCACGCTTTTGTCCTCGCTGCCGTCCAGCGCGATCATCGCCGCATCGACCGCACGCTGATCCAGCGCATCCAGCCCGCGCACCCGATCGCCAAGCGGCCCGTTGACATTGGCCACGGCGCGCAGCACGCCCTTGCCCTTGTAGCGCTCGCCGCCGTCACGCAACTCCAGCGCCTCGCGGCTGCCGGTAGAGGCGCCGGACGGCACGCTGGCGACGCCCACGGCGCCACCGGCCAGGGTCACCACAGCCTCCACGGTCGGATTGCCGCGCGAATCGAGGATTTCACGGGCGGCCACTTGCTGGATCAGGGTCATGTCAGTCATTGCGCTCGGCACCTTGGATAGGAGTTGGGGTTTCGCGACACAGGGGCGCCTGCTCGAGCAACTCCTGCTGCTCGGCGTAGGCTTCGCGAAAATCGAAGTCGCGCGGCCACTCAGCGTCGGCCGTCGCGATGACCGTCGTGCGGTCGTTGTGGATACTGGATCGGTTCACAGGCAGTTCCTCGATTAACAAATGCGATCGCCCACGCGGATCACCCGCAGGCAGTTGGTGCCACCCTGGGCATTGGCGTGATCGCCACGCGAAATCAATACATGATCGCCCTCGACGACCACCCCGCAACGCAGCAGCTCGTCGACCGCGCGGCCGTTGACCTCGGCGATCGGGTAGCTGTCGCTGTCGAATGGAATGGTCTGCACCCCGCGGAACAGCGCGACCCGGTTCTGCGTGCGCGGGTTGCGGGAAAAGGCATAGATCGGCAGGTGCGAGCGGATCCGCGACATCAGCCGCGGCGTGTCGCCACTCTCGGTCATGCAGATGATCGCCTTGACCCCGTGCAGGTGGTTGGCCGCGTACATCGCCGACATGGCGATCGACTCGTCGATCTTGTGGAACACTTCGTCCATGCGGTGCTTGGAGCGATGCGCCAGCGGGTGCTTCTCGGCACCGACGATCACCCGGCACATGGCCTCGACGGTCTCCACCGGATAGGCCCCGGCAGCGGTCTCGGCCGACAGCATCACCGCATCGGTGCCGTCGAGCACGGCGTTGGCCACATCGAACACCTCGGCGCGGGTCGGCATCGACTGGGTGATCATCGACTCCATCATCTGGGTCGCGGTGATCACCAGCCGATTGAAGGTGCGCGCACGCTCGATAATCATCTTCTGCACCGCGACCAGCTCGGCATCGCCGATCTCCACGCCGAGGTCGCCACGCGCCACCATGACCCCGTCGGAAGCCTCGATGATCGCGTCCAGCACCGCGAGATCGTTGACCGTCTCGGCCCGCTCGATCTTGGCGATCAGCCCGGCCTCGCCACCGGCCTCATGCAGCAGGCGGCGCGCCAGCTGGATATCGGCGGCATCACGGGGGAAGGACACCGCCAGGTAGTCGACCTGCATCTCGGCCGCAGTGCGGATATCGATGCAGTCCTTGTCGGTCAGGGCCGTCGCCGACAGGCCGCCACCCTTGCGGTTGATGCCCTTGTTGTTGGACAGGGGACCACCGACCAGCACCTCGCACAGCAACCGACTGGCCTCGACCTGGCGCACCACCAGTTCGATGCGGCCGTCGTCCAGCAGCAGGATGTCGTCGGGGCGGCTATCGCTGATCAGGGCCTCATAGTCGATGCCGACCGCCTGCGCATCGCCGGCGTTCTTGTCCAGCCCGGCGTCGAGGACAAAGGCCTGGCCCTTGCACAGCTGCACCTTGCCCTCGGCGAAGCGGGCAATGCGGATCTTCGGCCCCTGCAGGTCGGCCAGCACGGCGACGAAGCGCCCGTGCTTGCGCGCCATCTCGCGCACCAGCGCGGCGCGGGCAATGTGCTCCTGGGCGGCGCCGTGGGAGAAGTTCAGGCGCACCACGTCCACCCCCGCCTTGACCAGCGCCTCGATCGCCTCGGGACTCTCGGTAGCCGGCCCCAGGGTGGCCACGATCTTGGTTCTTCGGCGCATAGCTCAGATTCCTCAACGACGGTTTGGACAGGGATAAGCAAAGGCACTGGCGACGCCGCTTTTTTGGAGAGGGCGCAACAGACAATCCACTCACTGCGCCATCGACCCGGGCAGTCGCCACATACGTGGTTGCTTTACTAAACAAAGCTATTGTTATCCGACACAAACCCAATCATCAAGCGTAAATGTTGTTTTATTACAACATTTACGCTTGATAGCTCCGAACTCCTGGCACCGACTGAAATCCACCCGCACCAGGGCGCCCGAACAGCCGCCAGCCTCGCGAACAAAGCCGGTGAGAAGGAGTAATCGTCGATGCGTCATGCGCGGAAATGGCCACGCACCGGACAGCCCCGGGCTCAGAGGTTTGAAAGTATCGAGCGCCGTTGCGAGGCCGTCTCCAGGCCTTTGCGGCAAGGCGCGTTAACGCAACGCCAGCAGCGAGATCCAGAGGGCAGTCGCAGCAGGCGGGAGTTTTTTTCACAAGCTCTCAGCCCAGGCCGGCCTGCAAGCACAGCAGTGCCTCGTCCCCCGGCGCCAGGCACAGGCTGTCGGGCCCGCAACTGGCGGCCTCGACGCAGACAAAACCCAGCGCCTCGCGCCAGCTCACATCGGTCAGCGGCCGGCTGCCCGGATGCCAGATCACACTGTTGGCACCGCCACGGGTGTCGACCAGCAGGCGCCGCTGCCAGGTCAGGTCCTGCACCTGCACGAGCGCGCCGGGACGGAAGATCCGGTGGCAGCCCTCCTCGACGCGCAGTTCGCCCTGCTGCCGACAGTCGCCGCGCGTCAGCAGGTCGTAGCCCTGGGCGCCATCCAGGCCGAGCAACGCCACCCGCGCGACATCGCTGACCTGCCAATAGGCGTGCAGGGCCAGGCTGAGCCGACAGGGTTCGCTGTCCTGGTGCGAGGTGCGCAGGCGCAACCTCATCCGCTCGCCCAGTTCGGCCTCGAGGGTCACCTGCCAGTCGCACAGCTGCAGCTGCCAGGTCAGGCGCACGCCCTGCTCGTCCACCTCGCTGCCGAGCAACTGCCAGTCGCTCAGCCGCGCCCAGCCATGGGACGGCCAACCGCTCTCGCTGGGGTGACGGCCGAACCAGGGCCAGCACACCGGCACGCCACCACGAATCGCCCCGCCGCGCGGCCAATGACTGGCGCACCACAGCCAGGGCCGCTGGCCGCGGGGCTGGAAGTGCAGCAGCTGGCCGCCCTGGCGACTGAATATGGCCTGGAAACGCGCATGCTCGACCAGCAGCAATTCACGCTCCTGGTGAGTCACCCAGCGCAAGGCTGGCCCGGTGGACGGCACAAACAACCCGGCCAGGGGATGCTCTGCAGCAGCCCCTGGCCGGGTTGTCGACGCGCCGGGCGAACGCCACGGCTTAGCCGGCAGCATCGCCCCGCCCGTACCTGGCGATCACCACCAGTATTCGACCTGCACGCCGAAGTTGGAGCCATGCCGCGCGTTATCGAAGGCACCGCTATCGGACAAGGCCGAGCCCGCCGCCAATGCGCTGGCCGCGCGCTGCGCCGCTGCGTTCCAGCTGGCATAGGTGTAGTACAGACGCACTTCCGGACGCGCCCAGAAACCAGGACCGGCCGGCGACCAGGTCGGCGCTACGGTGAACTTGCTCAGCTTGCGTGTGCCATCGACCGCATCGACCTGATCGTGACCGACCTCGCCGACCAGCTTGAACTGTTCGGTGAAGGCATAGCTGGTACGCCCACCGACCGACAGCCAGTCCTGGTCGCTGCCATCCGGGCGCACGTCTTTCTGATAGACGAACTGCACCTGGCCGCCCAGGCGCGGGGTGATCTGCCAGTCGAAGAACTCCACCAGGCGATAGCTCTTGTTGTCACGATCCAGGCTCACGTCGCCGGTGTAACCCAGGCCGGTACCCGGACCGCGACCATACTGCAAGGCGAATTTGTTCTTGCCGCCAAGGAAGTCGCTCTGTACATGCTGTGCGGTAAGCGCCCAGCCACTGTTGGCATCGGTGCTGTCAGGCTTGTCGATATAGCTCAGGCCGAACTCCAGCTCGCCGCCCGGATTGGTCTTGAAGCCGGCGACGTTGAAGTCGTGACGGTTGATATAGGGTTCCTGGAAGTAGCTGTCCTTGCGCGAGAAGGCGTAGCTGTATTTCAGCCCGCCCAGCTCGAAGTCCTCGATACCGGCGCCGGTGGCGCTCTGGTTCCAGTAGTAGAAGTCGGAGATGTGGATATCGTTGCGCTTGTAGAAGCGCCGCCCGGCCCAGAACGAACCGCCATTGAGCGCCGGCATGTTGCTCAATTCGGCGTACATCTGGTTCATCCGTGCGAAGCCGTAGTCACCGCTGAACTCCGGGGTGTGGCCGTACTGGTTGTACAGCTGGGCCATGCCCTCGACGCTGAGTACCGAGCCGTCGTCCAGGGTTAGCAGGTCCTGGCGCAGATCCAGCTCCATATAGTGTTCGCACTCGTTGCCCAGGCGGTATTTCGACTGCGCGCCGGGCAACTGGAAGCACGACTGGCTGCCATTGCCGTCCGCGCTGCCGGCGCCGCTGCGTACGTAGCCGCTGAACTCCAGCGCCTGGGCCTGGGGCAAGGCCAGGCCGAGGGCCAAGGCCAGCAGGCAGGGCGCACCGAGGGGGCTGCGGGATAGCACTGGGTTGAGACTGATCTTCATGGCTGCTCCTGATTGTTTTTATTGTGTGAAGTGCTGCGATTAACCGCCCAAGGGCGGATTCTGTGAAATTCATTGGCGCGCACAGCGCACTCTACGTACTCAGCGGCCCTGTAGGGTGCGCGCGGCCTAGGCGGCCCCGCGCACCCTACCGAGCTAGCCGGCCTTGAACTGGGCCACTTTGCCTCCGCTGGCCAGGGGCTTGCCCGGCAGCAGGCGCTCGCCGCTTTTGGCGTCGAACAGCAGCACCTTGCTCGGATCGAACTGCAGTTCCAGGGTCTGCCCCACCTGCGGCGCATCGTCCGGGGCCATGCGGCAGCACACCTTGGTCTGATTGAGTTCGACGAACACCAGGGTGTCCGGCCCGGTGGGCTCGATGACCTCGACCTCGGCGCGAATCGAGGATTGATTGCGACTCTCGTCCGTGGCCAGGAGGATCTGCTCGGGACGAATACCGAGGATCACTTCGCGATCCTCGAAGCCCGCCTCCATCGCCCCCAGCGGCAGTTCGCAACGCGCCTGACCGGAGTCGAGCAGCGCCAGCAACTGACCGTCACGGCGCTGCAGACGCAGGGGAATGAAGTTCATCGGCGGCGAGCCGATAAAACTCGCCACGAACAGATTGGCCGGATCGTTGTAGATCTGCTTGGGGGTGCCGAACTGCTGGATGATGCCGTCCTTCATCACCGCCACCTTGTCGCCCAGGGTCATGGCCTCGATCTGGTCGTGGGTGACGTAGACCGTGGTGGTCTTCAGGCGCTGGTGCATCAGCTTGATCTCGGTGCGCATCTCGACGCGCAGCTTGGCGTCGAGGTTCGACAGCGGCTCGTCGAACAGGTAGATCTTCGGCCGCCGCGCCAGCGCCCGGCCCATGGCCACGCGCTGCTGCTGGCCGCCGGACAGCTGGCCGGGCTTGCGTCCGAGCAGATGCTCGATCTGCAGCAGCTTGGCGACCCGCGCCACTTCCACCTCGATGTCGGCCGGGGCCATCTTGCGCATCTTCAGGCCGAAGGCGATGTTGCCGTGCACGGTCATGGTCGGGTACAGCGCATAGGACTGGAAGACCATGGCGATGTCGCGGTCCTTGGGGCTCATGCCGCTGATGTCCTGGTCGTCGACCAGGATCGCTCCGCCGCTGATGTCTTCCAGGCCGGCGATGCAGTTCATCAGGGTCGACTTTCCGCAACCGGAGGGCCCGACCAGGATCAGGAACTCGCCGGAGTCGATCGAGATCTCGATGTTCTTCAGGGTGTCCACCAGGCCGCTGCCGTAGGACTTGTTGACGTTACGCAGTTCGAGGGTTGCCATATCGTTCTCCTAACCTTTGACCGCGCCGGCTGTGAGGCCGCGCAGAAAATACTTACCGGCCAGCACATAGACCACCAGAGTCGGCAGGCCGGCGATCATCGCCGCGGCCATGTCGACGTTGTATTCCTTGGCCCCGGTGCTGGTGTTGACCAGGTTGTTCAGGGCCACGGTGATCGGCTGGGTATCGCCGCTGGCGAACACCACGCCGAACAGGAAATCGTTCCAGATCTGGGTGAATTGCCAGATCAGGCAGACCATGATGATCGGGGTCGACATGGGCAGCAGGATGCGTCCGAAGATGGTGAAGAAGCCCGCGCCATCCAGCCGCGCCGCCCGTACCAGGGCATCAGGAATGCTCACGTAGTAGTTGCGGAAGAACAGCGTGGTGAAGGCCATGCCGTAGACCACATGGATCAGCACCAGGCCGCTGGTGGTGTTGGCCAGGCCGAGCTGGCCGATGGTGAACGACGCCGGCAGCAGCACCACCTGGAACGGCAGGAAGCAGCCGAACAGCAGCAGGCCGAAGAACAGCTGCGAACCGCGGAAACGCCACATGGCCAGCACATAACCGTTCAACGCGCCGACCACGGTGGAGATCAGCACCGCCGGAATGGTGATCTTCACCGAGTTCCAGAAGTAGCCGCCGACGCCGTCCCAGGCCTTCAGCCAGCCGATCGCGGTGAACACCTCGGGCCAGGACAGCAGGTTGCCGGTGCGGATGTCTTCCGGGCTCTTGAAGCTGGTCAACAGCATGATCACCAGCGGGATCAGGTAGACCGCGCAGGCGGCCAACAGGGTGGCGTAGATCGCCATGCGGCTCAGGCTGACGGGCTTAGTCATGGCGTTTGCCTCGCAGTTCGGAGTACAGGTACGGCACCAGGATCGCCAGCACCGCGCCGAGCATGAGGATCGCACTGGCGGCGCCGAGGCCCATCTGGCCACGGGTGAAGGTGTGGGCATACATGAACATCGCCGGCAGATCGGAGGCGTAGCCGGGGCCGCCGGCGGTCATCGAGGCGACCAGGTCGAAGCTCTTGATGGCAATGTGCGAGAGGATCATCAGGGCGCTGAAGAACACCGGGCCCAGGCTCGGCAGGACGATGCGCAGGTAGATGTTCGGCAGGCTGGCGCCATCGACCTGGGCGGCGCGGATGATCGACTGATCGACCCCGCGCAGGCCGGCGAGGAACAGCGCCATGACGAAGCCCGAGGACTGCCAGACCGCGGCGATCACCAGGCAGTAGACCACCCGATCCGGGTCCACCAGCCAGTCGAAACGAAAGCCTTCCCAGCCCCAGTCGCGGAGCATCTTGTCGATGCCCAGGCCGGGATTGAGCAGCCATTTCCAGGCGGTGCCGGTGACGATCATCGACAGTGCCATGGGGTAGAGAAAAATGGTGCGAATAAAACCTTCGCGGCGAATGCGCTGATCCAGCAGCACCGCCAGCAGCACGCCGATCACCAGGCTGATGCCGATGAACAGGCCGCCGAACAGCAGCAGGTTCTGGCTCGCCACCCACCAGCGGTCGTTGTCCCACAAGCGGGCATACTGCTGCAGGCCAACCCAGGAATAGCTGGGCATGAAGCGCGAGCTGGTGAACGACAACACAAAAGTCCAGAGGATGTAGCCGTAGAAACCGACCAGCACGATCAGCATCGTCGGCGCCAACACCAGCTTGGGCAGCCAGCGTTGCAGCGCATCCAGCGGTGAGGCCTTGGTGAAAACTGCGATTGAACTCATGGGTGACTCCGTTGCGTATTGCGCCACTTGTAGGAGCCAGCTTGCTGGCGATCAGCGCGACTGCGGTTGATGGATCACCAGCAAGAACTCGGCGTCCCCCTGGCTCCTACAGAAATCCGGCACGGCCGATCCCGTGGCGCGCGCCGGAGGGCATGCGCCAGGGACAAGCAGGTCAAACGTAGTGGGTTATCGCCGGCGCACCGGCGGCCGGGCCGACTCTACTGCACGGCCTGGATAGCCGCGGCCAACTGCTGGGCAGCCTTCTGCGGATCGGCCTTGGTGTCGTTGAAGAAGTTGGTCACCACATCGAACACCGCGCCCTGCACATAGCTGGAGGCGGCCATGCCGTGGGCCAGGCTCGGCTGCAGACCACCGCTGGCGGCGGCTTCCTTGAAGTCGACCATGGACTTCTGCGCGCAGGCATCGAAGCTGCTCATGTCCATATCCGTACGCACCGGGATCGAACCCTTGCTCTTGTTGAAGAATTCCTGGAACTCCGGCTCCATCACGGTGCGCGCCAGGTCTTCCTGGGCCTTGCGGTTGTCCGCATTGCTCAGCTTGAACATGGCCAGCGAATCGATGTTGTAGGCGAAGCTGCCCTGGGTGCCGGGGAATGGCAGGCACTGGTAGTCCTTGCCGGCGACCTTGCCGGCGGCGGTCCACTCGCTCTTGGCCCAGTCGCCCATGATCTGCATGCCGGCCTTGCCGTTGATGACCATGGCGGTGGCGCTGTTCCAGTCACGCCCGGCGGCATTGGCGTCGACGTAACCATGCAGTTTCTGCAGGGCGGCGAATACCTCGACCATCTTGGCACTGGTCAGCACGGACTCGTCCAGCTCGACGAAGGCCTTGTAGAAGTCATCGGGCCCCAGCACGGCCAGGGCCAGGTCTTCGAATACGGTGCTGTCCTGCCAGGGCTGACCACCGTGGGCCAGGGGCATGAAGCCGGCGGCCTTGAGTTTTTCCGCGGCGGCGAAGAATTCATCGAGGGTGGTTGGCGGCTTGGCACCTGCCTTGGCGAACACCTCGGGGTTGATCCACAGCCAGTTGACCCGGTGCACGTTGACCGGCACCGCCACGTAGTCGCCGCCGAACTGCATCGCCTCGATCACCTGGGGCGGCAGCAGCTCATTCCAGCCGTTCTCTTCGGCCACCTGATTGAGGTCGGCGAGCAGGCCCAGTTCGCCCCACTCCTGGATGTCGGGGCCCTTGATCTGCGCGGCGGCCGGCGGATTGCCGGAGACGGCGCGGGTTTTCAGCACGGTCATGGCCGCTTCGCCACCGCCACCGGCGACGGCGAAATCTTTCCAGGTGTGGCCCTGGTCTTCGACCAGCTTCTGCAGAGTATCGGCAGCGCGCTTTTCGCCACCGGAGGTCCACCAGTGCAGCACTTCGACTTCGCCGGCGAGGGCGGTCAGCGGCATCAGGGCAGCGAGGGAAATAGCGGTGGACAGGCGAGAAATCGCATTCATTTGAGCAGGTTCCTTTCTTGTTGTTATTCACAGGCAAGTCTGGTGCTTGCGCTGGAATCGAGTCTAACCAGGGTCGGCGCCGCCGCGGGTAACGAAGGGATGCGCAAAGGTCACAGGATGGTGACATAGACTTGCTCGGCACAGGGCCGGCCCCTGCTCGACTCGCCACCGGCGCAGCCCGTGGCAAGTCACTGTGCGCAGGCAAAACCAGGGGCGAGCCCCGCGGGCAGCCGTTGCGGCCACCCGGGAAACAACCCGTCCGGGTTCAGGTGCGAAATTGCCCGACCATGCCCTGCAGCTGCTCGGCCAGGCGGGCCAGCTCTTCGCTGGTAGTCGCCGTTTGCTGCGCACCGACGCTGACCTGCTCGGCCACCTCGCTGACGGTGACAATGTTGCGGTTGATCTCCTCGGCCACCGAGCTCTGTTCCTCGGCGGCCGAGGCAATCTGCGCGTTCATATCGTTGATGGTCGCGACGGATCGGGTGATGCAATCCAGGGTAGCGCCCGCCTGAGCGACCTGCTCCACCCCCTTGCGCGCCTGACTGCAGCTGGCTTCCATGACTTTCATGGCGCTGGAGGAGCCACTCTGCAGCTTTTCGATCATGCCCTGGATCTCGGTGGTTGACTGCTGGGTACGCGATGCCAGGGTGCGTACCTCATCGGCGACCACGGCGAAGCCGCGGCCCTGTTCACCGGCCCGCGCCGCTTCGATAGCGGCATTCAGGGCCAGCAGGTTGGTCTGCTCGGCAATGCTGCGGATCACTTCCAGCACGCCGCCGATCTTGTCGCTGTCCTGCTCCAGCTGACGAATGACCGCTGCCGCCTTCTCCACCTCGTGGGCCAGAGCATCGATGACCTCGACGGTCTGACCGACCACGCGCTTGCCGACTACAGCTTCCTGGTCCGCCTGCTGGGCGGCCTGGGCCGCGCCCGAGGCGCTGTGTGCCACCTCCTGAACGGTAGCGGTCATTTCGTGCATAGCCGTTGCGACCTGCCCGATTTCCGATTGCTGCCGACGCACCCCGGCACCGGTCTGCATGTTTACCGCAGAGGTCTGTTGCGCGGCAGCCGCAAGCTGAGCCGTGGCGCTGGCCACCTGCTGCACCATGGAGTGAAAGCGTTCGCGCATCTGATTGAAGGCCTTGGCCACCCGGCCCAGCTCGTCCTCGCCCTGATAATCGGCGGTTATGGTCAGATCCCCCTGGGCCATTTGTCCGCTGGCGCGTTCGAGCGCGGCAACAGCCTTGCCGATGGCGCTGATGATGCCCCAGGCCAGCCATATGCACAGGGCGAGCGCGACGGCCAGCAGCCCGACAGCGGCATTGCGAATCCACCGGTACTGACTTTGCGCCGCGACAAATTGCGCCTCGGCCAGATCCAGTTGCACCTGCAGGAGTTTTTCCGAGGCGGCATTGGCAGCGGCGAAGGACTCATCGAGACGGGTCAGCGTCAGGCTGCCGGCCTGCTCGAATTGCTCGGCCTCGAGCGCCGCCATCACGGCCTTCAGCCCCTCGTTGACGAAGATCGCCCGGGTGGCGCTGAAATCATCTGCCAGCCGCTGCTCCTCGGCCCCCCGTGGGTGAGTCATATAGTCCTGCCAGATGGCGCTGATCTTCGCAATATTGCCCTGGACAATATCGCTGTGCAGGGTTATCGGGTGCGCGTGCAGGTCTTTGAAGCTGTTTTGCGGATCGTGCTGCAGGGCCAGGAGCAGCTCGACCCGATTATCCCGCATCAGCGCCATGATCTGCCCCACCTGCCCCGTGCCGACCAAGCGATCGTGGTACAGACTGTCGAGCGAGGCGTTGGAGTCGAGCATGCCTTTGAGCCCCATGCTACCAATCCCGACCATCAGTACCGTGGTCAGGCTGACCAGCATCACCAACCGTGACTTGAAGCTGTAACCCTGTAATACGTTCATAAGTCACCCTGTTTTTATAGTTATGCGCAGGAATTGAACTGGGGCAGACAGCGGCCACTCGGGGGGTCAGACGACCCGGGGACGGACGCTGTGTCGTAAAAAATAGGCCATATCCCGATAACCTGCAGCAAGTTTTCGATGCCCGTCGTAAACCTGCGCCGTTACTGGATCCACAGCAAATTCAGGAATACATGAAATCAAAGCCTGGCGATGCTTCAACAGCTAACCAGCGACTTGGCTAAAAGATAGGATTCGGCGACGCAGCACGCGCGCTGCGCCGGCGAACCTGCCGGGGCATCAACTGGGTTATCGGCCTCGCCGAGCGTTTGTGAAGGGCCCCACCCACAAAATTCCTGCCTCTCGCGAAGGAAGCAGGTTTCGGCCGAAACCGCTGCCATAAAGCTAGCTGGCCGTTTTCAATGCCGTTTGCAACGTCGCTGGTTTTTCAACGACCGCCTAGGTGAAGCGCGGCAGACTCAGGGTCACCCGCAAGCCGCCCTCGCGCAGATTGCGCAGACTCACCTCACCGCCGTGGCTGTGGGCGATGTTGCGCGCGATACCCAGGCCCAGGCCATAGCCCTGCTGCTGTCCGGCCAGGCGGAAATGCGGCTCGAACACCTGTTCCAGGCGCTGCTCGGGCACGCCCGGGCCCTCGTCGTCGACATGCAGAACGAAGGCGGCGGCATCGTCCTCGATGTGCAGGTGGGCGTTCTGCCCGTACTTCAGCGCGTTGTCCACCAGGTTGCCGATGCAGCGCTTGAGCGCCAGGGGTTTGCCGGGATAGGCCGCACGCGCCTGACCATCGAGGGTCACCCGACCATTGCCGGCCGGCGCCAGATAGGGTTCGACCACGTAATTGAGCAACTTATTGAGGTCGACCGGCTCGATATTTTCGTGAATGTCGGTGTCCTTGACGCATTGCAGGGCGCCCTTGACCAGCATCTCCAGCTCGTCGAGATCGCGACTGAACTTGGCCTGCACGACTTCGTCGTCGAGCAACTCGACGCGCAGGCGCAGACGGGTAATGGGCGTGCGCAGGTCATGGGAGATGGCGCTGAACAGCTGACTGCGTTCGCGCAGGTAACGACCGATGCGTTCGCGCATGGCGTTGAACGCGCGACTGACCTCGACCACCTCACTGCCACCCGCCTCGGGCAGCGGCTCGACCTCGCTGCCCAGCGACATTTCCCGCGCCGCCAGCGCCAGGCGCTTGAGCGGCCGGCTCTGCCAGTGCACCAGAATACCGATGAACAGCAACAGGAAGCTGCTGGTAAGAATGATGAACCACAGCTGCTGGGCCGGCAGCCCCTGCTGCTCCAGGCTGACATAGGGTTCGGGCATCAAGGATGCGAGGTACAGCCACTCGTTCGGCGCGATCTGGATCTGCGTCACCAGTACCGGCGGATTGAGCGGCTCCAGACTCAGGGCATAATGCGCCCAAGAGCGCGGCAGCTCGTCCAGCTTCAGCGCGTTGTTGAAGATACGCAGGTCATCCGGGCTGACGAACTGCGCCGACACATCCAGGTCCTTGCCCAGACGCTCGCGCAGGGTGGCGTCGACCGCATCGAGCACCGCACGCTTGCGCGGCGTTTCCGGCAATACCTGCATATCCAGCGGCTTGTCATTGAGCGAGACGAAGAAGCGCGTGCCGCCCATATTGCGCAGTTGATCGAGCACCATGGGCCGATAGCCCAGCGGCAGCGAGCGGAAGTAGCCGACACTGGCGGCCATCGACTGCGCCAGGCTGCGCGCACTGGTGAGCAGGCCCTCCATCTGACTGGCACGCAACTGCGACACCCAGATCACACTGGACAGCGCCTGGGCCAGCAACACCACCAACAAGGTCAACAGCAGCATGCGCCCGAGCAACGAGCGCGGCAGCGACAACCACTTGCGCAGGCTAAGCATGGCTGTGCGGCGTGACCGTCGCCGCCAACTGGTAACCGCTGCCGCGCACGGTGCGGATCAGCCGCGCCGGTTTGCCGGTATCGCGCAGGCGCTGACGCAGGCGGCTGACCGCCATGTCGACGATGCGCTCCAGCGGCATCACCTCGCGGCCGCGAGTGGCGTTGCCGATGGTATCGCGGTCGAGGATCTGCTGCGGGTGATCGAGAAACAGTTTGAGCAGGGCGAAGTCGGCGCCGGAGAGGATCACCTCCTCACCATCGGCATGGAACAGGCGGTGGCTGACCATGTCCAGGCGCCACTCATCGAAAGCCAGCATATCGCTGCCGCGCTCCTGGGTGAAGTGCACGCGGCGCAACAGGGCCTTGATCCGCGCCAGCAGCTCGCGCGGGCTGAACGGCTTGCCCAGGTAATCGTCGGCGCCCAGTTCCAGGCCGATGACCCGGTCGGTCTCATCCGAGCTGGCGGTGAGCATGATGATCGGCACCTGGGCAAAACGCTGATGCTCGCGCACCCAGCGACACAGGCTGAAACCATCCTCGTCGGGCAGCATCACATCGAGAATCACCAGATCGGCCGACTCGGCGCACAGGGCCTGACGAAAGCCGGCACCGTCGCCGACGGTACGCACCTGAAAGCCGGCACGGCTCAGGTAGGTGTGCAGCAGTTCGCGAATCTCTTGGTCGTCATCGACCAGCAGAATCGATTTTCCGGGCTGGCTCACAGCGGGCCTTCCTCATTCTTGTAGGGTGCGCCGTGCGCACCAGATCGTAGGGCGAACATGCCGCAGGCTTGTCCGCCATTCCGGCGGGCAACTGGCAGACCGCAGATCGCGGGCATGGCAACTAGGCGTCCCCCCGCTCCTGCAGGGGCAGCGCCTAAGGCCGTCCAATCGCCTGCTGCAAGGCCACGCCCGCGCCCATCAAACCCGGGTACTCGGCCGTCACCAACCATACCGGGATACCCTCGAAGTAGTCGCTCATGCGGCCCTTGTCGCGCAGGCAGCGGGCAAAGCCGCTGGCCAGGAAAAACTCGGCGAAGCGCGGCACCACGCCGCCGACAATATACACGCCGCCGCGCGCGCCCAGGCTCAACACGTTGTTGCCGGCGGCGCGCCCCAGCCAGCAGCAGAACTGTTCCAGCACCGCCACCGCCGCTGCATCGCCAGCCAGCGCCGCGGCTGTGACCTCGGCCGGCGAACTCAAGCGTGGCTCATGTCCATCCAGCGCGCAAACGGTGCGATAGAGCAGCAGCAGGCCACTGCCGCTGAGCACATCCTCGGCGCGCACATGGCCGAGCTGGCGATACAGCTGCTGCCACAACTCGGCCTCGCGCGGGCTGCCGATCGGCAGATCGACATGGCCGCCCTCGCCGGGCAAGGCCAGCCAGCTGCCATCGGCCAGGGCCAGCAGCGTGCCGACCCCCAGGCCGGTGCCCGGGCCGATCACCACGCAGGGCCGCTCGAGCTCGGGCGTGCCGGGACAGACCGGCAACCGCTCGTCATCGCGCAAGCGGGTCATGCCCAGGGCCATGGCGGAAAAATCGTTGATCAACAGCAACTCGCGCACCTGCAGCTCACGGCAGAAGACCGAGCGGCTGAGGCGCCAGTGGTTGTTGGTGAAGCGGAACAGGTCGCCGTCGACCGGCCCGGCGCAGGCCAGGCACACCGAATCCACCGAGCCGGGCGGCAGGCCCAGTTCACTCAGGTAGGCACGGATCGCCTGTTCCGGCCCCGGATAGTCGGCGGTGGCCAGCACCCGCACCGACTCCAGCTGTTCGTCGCGCCACAGGGCGAAGCGCGCGTTGGTGCCACCAATGTCACCGACCAGGGCCAGTTTCACTTCAGCGACTCCAGGCTGGTGGTGAAGGCGCAGGCACCCTGCTCTGCCGAGCTGAAGGACTGACGCATGAAGGCGAACAGCTCGCGGCCGCAGCCCACGGCATTGTCCAGGGTGCCGACCGCCGGCTCGCGCGCCGCCAGATCGGCGACATCGACCAGCAGCTGCAATTCGCCGGTGTGACCGTCGAGGCGGATCATGTCGCCGTCGCGCACCAGCGCCAACGGCCCGCCACCGTAGGCCTCGGGGCAGACGTGAATGGCCGCCGGGATCTTGCCCGAGGCGCCGGACATGCGCCCGTCGGTAACCAGCGCCACCTTGAAGCCGCGATCCTGCAGCACGCCAAGGAATGGGGTCATCTTGTGCAGCTCCGGCATGCCGTTGCTGCGCGGTCCCTGGAAGCGCATCACCGCGACGAAATCACGCTCCAGCTCGCCGGCCTTGAAGGCATCGGCCAGCTGCTGCTGATCCTCGAACACCAACGCAGGCGCCTCGACCAACTGGTGTTCCAGGGCCACGGCGGAGACCTTCATCACCCCGCGACCGAGGTTGCCCTGCATCAGACGCAGACCGCCCTCGGCGGAGAAGGGATTGGCCACCGGGCGCAGCACGCTTTCGTCATGACTCTTGCTCGGGCCGTCGCGCCAGACCAGCTGGCCGTCCTCCAGGAAGGGTTCGCGGGTGTAGCGACTCAGGCCATGACCGGCCACGGTGTTGACGTTCTCGTGCAGCAGCCCGGCATCGAGCAGCTCGCGAATCAGGAAGGCCATGCCGCCGGCCGCCTGGAAATGGTTGATGTCGTCCTTGCCGTTGGGATAGACGTGGGCCAGGGTCGGCGTCACGGCCGACAGATCGGCCATGTCCTGCCAGGTCAGCTGGATCCCCGCCGCCCGAGCGATGGCTGGCATATGCAGGGTGTGGTTGGTCGAGCCGCCAGTGGCGCTCAGGGCGACGATGGAATTGACCAGACAACGCTCGTCGACGATCTCGCCGAGCGGCATGAATTGCCCGCTCTGCGTGGTCAGGCGGGTGACCTGCTGCGCCGCCTCGCGGGTCAGGGCATCGCGCAGCGGGGTGTTGGGGTTGATGAAGGAGGCGCCCGGCAGATGCAGGCCCATCACTTCCATGAGCAATTGATTGGTGTTGGCAGTGCCATAGAAGGTGCAGGTGCCGGGGCTGTGGTAGGCGGCCATCTCGGCGGCCAGCAGTTCGTCGCGCGTCGCCTTGCCCTCGGCATAGCGCTGGCGCACGTCGGCCTTGTCCTTGTTCGACAGTCCGGACGGCATGGGGCCGGCCGGCACAAACAGGCTCGGCAGATGGCCGAAACGCAGGGCACCCATCATCAGGCCGGGGACGATCTTGTCGCAGATCCCCAGGTACAACGCGGCGTCGAACATGTTGTGCGACAGCGCCACCGCGGTGGCCATGGCGATCACCTCGCGGCTGGCGATGCCCAGCTCCATGCCCGGCTCGCCCTGGGTCACGCCGTCGCACATGGCCGGCACGCCGCCGGCGAACTGGCCGACCGAACCGATTTCGCGCAGGGCCTGCTTGATTCGCTCGGGATAGTTTTCATAGGGCTGGTGGGCCGAGAGCATGTCGTTATAGGCAGAAATAATCGCCACGTTGGCCGCGTTCATCAGCCGCAGGGTCTGCTTGTCTTCGCTGCCGCAGCCGGCCACGCCGTGGGCGAAATTGGCGCATTGCAGCTTGCCGCGCTGTGGGCCTTCGCTGGCCGCCGCGCGAATCATCGCCAAATAGGGCTCGCGCGTGGCGCGGCTGCGGGCGATCAGGCGGTCGGTTACCTCAAGTACGCGGGGATGCATGTGGTTGACTCCAGGCTGATGGATAGCGGTATTTTGTACTTACTACAAAAATACTGCCACTTAAAACACTTGATTTCTATAATTAGCGGCATAATCTTGTAATTCCAACAACAAAACCAGGTCGAGACCTCTCCTATGACTATCCGCATCGCAATCAACGGTTTTGGCCGCATCGGCCGCAACGTGCTCCGCGCCCTCTACAGTCAAGATTACCGTCAACAGTTGCAGGTGGTCGCCATCAACGACCTCGGCGACAGCGCGATGAATGCCCACCTGCTCAAGTACGACAGCGTGCACGGGATCTTCGCCGGCAGCGTCGACTGCGATGGCGAAAGCCTCACCGTCAATGATGATCGTATCGCTGTCAGCGCCATTCGCAACCCGGCCGACCTGCCGTGGCAGGCGCTCAAGGTCGACGTGGTATTCGAGTGCACTGGGCTGTTCACCGAGCGCGACAAGGCCGCCGCCCACCTCGCCGCCGGCGCACGCAAGGTGATCATCTCGGCACCGGCCAAGGGCGCCGACGCCACCATCGTCTACGGCGTCAATCACGACATTCTGCGCCAGTCCATGCAGATAATCTCCAACGCCTCCTGCACCACCAACTGCCTGGCCCCGGTGGCCCAGGTGCTGCAGCGCGAGCTGGGCATCGAACACGGCCTGATGACCACCATCCACGCCTACACCAACGACCAGAACCTCTCCGACGTCTACCACAGCGATCCCTACCGCGCCCGTTCGGCCACCCAGTCGATGATCCCGACCAAGACCGGCGCCGCCGAAGCGGTCGGCCTGGTGTTGCCGGAACTGGCCGGCAAACTGACCGGCATGGCCGTGCGCGTGCCGGTGATCAACGTCTCGCTGGTCGACCTGACCCTGCAGGTCAAGCGCGAAACCACCGCCGAAGAAATCAACCAGTTGCTGCTGAGCGCCAGCCGCACTTCGCCGGTGCTGGGCTACAACAGCCTGCCGCTGGTCTCCTGCGACTTCAACCACAACCCGCTGTCGTCGATCTTCGACGCCAACCACACCAAGGTCAGCGGCAAGCTGGTGAAAGTCATGGCCTGGTACGACAACGAATGGGGCTTCTCCAACCGCATGCTGGATACCTGCCTGGCCCTGCATAACGCGGCTTGAAGGCGATTGCGGGCGGCACCTCGGTCTGTGCAGGAGCCCGGACGCAATCCGCGACAGCGTTTCCCCGGATTGCATCCGGGCTACCAGGCGTACCGAGCCTGATCGATTACCCGCACAGCTAGCGAGACCAGGAACCCAGCATGAGCCGTATCAGCTTTACCACCGCCAGCCTGCCCGAGCGCAAGCGCATCGCCCTGGTCGCCCACGACCATTGCAAGGAATTTCTCCTCGACTGGAGCGAACGCCAACGTGACAAGCTGGCCAGGCACCACCTGCTGGCCACCGGCACCACCGGCCTGCTGCTCGGCCGACGCCTTCACCTGCCGATCGAAAGTATGATCAGCGGCCCGCTCGGCGGCGACCAGCAACTGGGTGCGCGCATCGCCGAGCGGCGGGTGGACATGCTGGTGTTCTTCTGGGATCCCTTCGAACAGCAGCCCCATGACCCGGACATCAAGGCCCTGCTGCGCGTGGCTGCGGTGTGGAACATCCCGGTGGCGTGCAACGAAAGCAGCGCCGACTACATGCTCAGCAGCGCGCTACTGGATCAGGCCCACGACTACCGCATCCCCGACTACAGCGCCTACCTCGCCGCCCGCAGCTGACTGCCGCGTCACCCGAGCGATAATCCCCTGACGCCGCGCGCACCACGCGGCGCCTGCAGGCAGCGGCGCCCTGTCCGCCGCCCCAGCCACTCCCGCATTCCGCAATGTCGCGCTCTGGCATGCCTGCGTTTTTTGTTCGAGCGTGCCTGTAACAAAACCAAATCCGCTCCGTCTCTAGATGCAGGAACCGCAAACGCAGCCGAGGCGAAACGCCCGATGCGACATGCCGCTCCATGCTGACCCGCACCAATCAATCGCTAAGACGGAGCAACCCAGATGAACACCACCGCTTCCCATACCGCTGTTTCGGCCGCTGCGCTCGCTCTCGCCCTGGGCGCAGCCCTGGCGATTTCCAGCGCGCCGCTCACCGCCCAGGCGGCGGACAGCGAGAAATGTTTTGGCGTCGCCATGCAGGGTAAGAACGATTGCGCCGCTGGCCCCGGCACCACCTGTGCCGGCACTTCCAAGGTCGACTACCAGGGCAACGCCTGGAAGCTTGTACCCCAGGGCACCTGCGAACAGACCGCCTCGCCAACCTCGCCGACCGGCTTCGGCCAGCTCGAGGCCTTCGAGGAAGTGAAGCAATCCTAGGACTCTCGCCTGCTGCGACCGCTCCAGGCACCCGCTGCTGACGCTGCGAATGCCGGGGCGGCCGCGCTTGCCACCCCACCTGAGCCACTCCGCAGGAGCGCCGAAGATGATCGTCTCGTCAACCCAGGCTACCCACGGCGCTCCCGCACTGCGGCCCCAGCTGCCATCTCGGGCCGGCATCGGCCTGAAATCGCAGCATTACCAACAGATCCTCGAGGCCAACCCTGCAGTCGGCTTCTTCGAGGTGCATGCCGAGAACTACCTGGTGGCGGGCGGGCCCTTCCACCACTACCTGGGCCTGATCCGCGAACGCTACCCGCTGTCGATCCATGGCGTCGGCCTGTCGATCGGCGCGCAGCAGCCGCTCGACCGGGAACATCTCGAGCGCCTGGCCAGCCTACTCGAGCGCTATCAGCCGCAGGCTTTTTCCGAACACCTGGCCTGGTCGAGCCATGGCGATGTGTTTCTCAATGACCTGCTGCCGCTGGCCTACGACACCGCGACCCTGGACCGGGTCTGCGCGCATATCGATCAGGTGCAAAGCCGCTTGCAGCGCCAGCTGCTGCTGGAGAATCCGGCGACCTATGTCGAATTCGCCAACTCGAGCATGGACGAAGCCGCCTTCATCGGCGAAGTGGTCCGCCGCACCGGCTGCGGCCTGCTGCTGGACGTCAACAACGCCTATGTTTCCAGCATCAATCATCACTGGGACGTGCAGGCCTACCTGCGTGCCCTGCCGCTGCACGCAGTCGGTGAAATCCACCTCGCCGGCTTCGCCGAAGACCGCGACGCGGCGGGCGATCGCCTGCTGATCGACAACCACGGCGCGCCCGTCGACGACGCCGTATGGCGGCTCTACAGCGAGGTGCTGCAACTGATCGGCGCGACCCCGACCCTGCTCGAACGGGACAACGCCATTCCGCCCCTGGATCTATTGCTGGAGGAGGCGCAGCGCGCACAGACGCTGCTCGACGCCACTCAGCCGACTCGACGGCAGGCCTCTGCATGAACAGCCAACAGGCGTTTGTCGCCGCCCTGCTCGATCCCGAGCACGATTGCCCGGCGGACTTGAAAGCCTGGAACGGCTCGGATCCGGCAGCGCGCTTCGCCGTCTACCGCAACAACGTCCTCAGTTCGCTGATCGACGCCCTGGCCGCCAGCTTCCCGGTGGTGCAGCAACTGGTGGGCGAGGCGTTCTTCCGCGCCATGGCGGCCGTCTTCGTGCGCCACTCGCCGCCGCGCACGCGCATCCTGGCCGACTACGGCGCCGACTTCCCGGCATTCATCGAGGACTTCGCCCCGGCCGGCAGCCTGGCGTACCTGGCGGACGTGGCGCGCCTCGAACGGCTGCGCATCCGCGCCTACCACGCGGCCGACGCCGCGCCCATGAACGCGGAGGTGCTGGCCACGGCTCTGGCGGCACCCGAGCGCCTCGGCGGCCTGCTGTTGCACCTGCAGCCCGCGCTCGGCCTGCTCGACTCGGCCTTCGCGGTGGTCTCGCTGTGGGCCGCCCATCAGGGCGCGCTGGCGCTGGCCGAGGTCGACCCCGACCAGGCGCAATGCGCCCTGGTGCTGCGCAACGGCCTGGCAGTCGAGGTGCTCGGCATCCGCTCAGGCGACGCTGTGTTTATCCAGGCCCTGCTCCGGGACCAACCGCTGGGCGCCGCCGCGCAGCTAGCGCTGGCGTCCGACCCGGCCTTCGACCTCGGCACCAGCCTGACCTACCTGCTACGCGCAGGTGCAATCACCCACTGTGCATACGACAAGCAAAGGCCACTGCCATGACCGCTCATGCCCTGACCCACCCCACTACCCCAGCTCGCCTGATCGCCCGCGCGATCGAGCTGTGCACGCGGATCCCCTACAGCCTGATCGCCTTGCTCGCGCGCTTCTCGATTGCCGCGACCTTCTGGAAGTCCGGGCAGACCAAGATCGAAGGCCTGGCCATCGACATCATCTCCGGGACCTTCGAGCTCGGCCTGCCCAGGCTCTCCGCCTCGGCCATCCCGCTGTTTGAACATGAGTACCAGCTGCCACTGCTGGCGCCTGCACTGGCCGCGCAGCTGGCCGCCTTCAGCGAGCACCTGTTTCCACTGCTGATCCTGCTCGGCCTGGCCACGCGCTTCTCCGCCCTGGCCCTGTTCGGCATGACCCTGGTCATTCAGCTGTTCGTCTACCCGGATGCCTACCCGACCCACGGGGTCTGGGCGGCGGTGTTGCTGCTGCTCGTGGCCAAGGGGCCGGGGCTGCTGGCCATCGACCATCTGATTGCCCGGCGTTATGGCTACCCCGACTAATCCGTCTGGTCGCCCAGCCGCTCGCCCAGATAATCGAGAAAGCAGGTGATGCGTGAAGTCAGCGCGGTGTTGCGGTAGTAGACCGCATGGATCGGCTGGCACACCTCGACCGTGTGCTGCGCCAGGATCTGCACCAGCTCGCCGCGGGCGCGGTCGGCGTGAGTCATGAAGTCGGCCAGACAGACGATGCCGGCATCGGCCAGGGCCAGCTGGCGCAGGGTTTCACCGCTGGAAGCCTGCAGGCTCGGGCTGATCGCCAGGGCATCGCCCAGCGGATGGCGCAGCGGCCACTGGTTGAGGCTGTCCGGCTGGGTGAAGCCAAGCAGACTATGGTCGCGTAACGATTCGACGCTTTGCGGCATGCCCCGAGCCTCGAGGTAGGCCGGGCTGGCGAGGATGCGCAGGCGATTGCTGCCCAGCGCGCGCGCATGCAGGGTCGAATCGCGCAGCGGACCGATGCGGATGGCGACATCGGTGCGCTGCTCGAGCAGATCGATGATCTGGTCGCTGCTGTGCAGTTCCAGCTGGATTTCCGGGTACTGCGCGCGAAAGCCTGCAATCAGCGGCACCACGGCATGCAGCATGAACGGCGCGGCGGCATTCACCCGCAGACGCCCGGCAGGCTTCTGCCGACGCACCTTCATCTGCTCTTCGGCGTCCTCGACCGCGTCGAGGATCTTGCGCGCCTGGGCGAGAAAGGCCTGGCCCTCCTCGGTCAGCTCCAGGCGCCGGGTGGTACGGCGCAACAGGGTGACATCCAGCTTGTCTTCCAGCCGGCTCAAGGCACGACTGACGCCGGAAGCGGTCTGCGCCAGGTGTTCGGCCGCAGCGGTAATAGAGCCGCTGTCCACCACGCTGACAAAGGCCAGCAATTCATCGAGGGTCGTTTTCATTCGTGCATATTAGTCAACTATCTTGTGCTCGAAACCCTATTTTTACGCATGAGTAGCCGGGCGACACTGCGCACCTCACAGTTTCCCCTGGAGTCCCTGCCATGCCCATCGCCTTGCTGGCGCTTACCCTCAGCGCCTTCGCCATCGGCACCACCGAGTTCGTTATCGTTGGCCTGCTGCCCACCATCGCCGCCGACCTCGGCGTCAGCCTGCCGTCCGCCGGTTTGCTGGTCAGCCTCTACGCCCTCGGCGTGGCCATTGGCGCGCCCGTGCTCACCGCACTGACCGGCAAAGTGCCGCGCAAGCTGCTGCTTCTGTCATTGATGGTGCTGTTTACCCTCGGCAACCTGCTGGCCTGGCAGGCACCCGGCTACGAGTCGCTGGTCATTGCGCGGATCGTCACCGGCCTGGCTCACGGCGTGTTCTTCTCCATCGGCGCAACCATCGCCACCAGCCTGGTACCCAAGGAAAAAGCCGCCAGCGCTATCGCCATCATGTTCACCGGCCTGACCGTGGCGCTGGTCACCGGCGTACCGCTGGGCACCTTCATCGGCCAGCATTTCGGCTGGCGCGAAACCTTCCTCGCCGTCTCCGCCTTGGGGGTGATCGCCTTTATCGGCAGCCTGCTGTTCGTGCCGCAGAACATCCAGCACAGCAAGCCGGCCTCGTTGTTGCAGCAACTGCGGGTGCTCAAGCAACCGCGCCTGCTGCTGGTCTATGCGATGACCGCAATCGGCTACGGTGGCACCTTCACCGCCTTCACCTTTCTCGCACCGATCCTGCAGGACATCGCCGGTTTCAGCGCCGGCAGCGTCAGCCTGGTACTGCTGGTGTATGGCGTGTCCGTTGCCGTAGGCAATATCTGGGGCGGCAAGCTGGCGGATAAACACGGGCCGATCAGCGCCCTGAAGATCATCTTCCTGCTGCTCGCCGCGGTGCTATTTATGCTCACGTTTACCGCACACAACCAGTGGCTGGCGCTGGGTACGGTGCTGCTCTGGGGTGCGGTGGCCTTCGGCAACGTGCCGGGTCTGCAACTGTATGTGGTACGCCAGGCCGAGCATTTCAGCCCACAGGCAGTGGATGTGGCGTCGGGCCTGAACATCGCCGCCTTCAATCTCGGCATCGCCGGCGGCGCCTGGGGGGGCGGCCTGATAGTCATGCATCTGGGGCTGATCCACACCGCCTGGATCGGCGCGCTGGTGGTGCTGCTGGCGCTGGCCCTGACGGCCTGGAGCGGTCGCCTGGACCGGGATGATCCGACGCTGGCCAGCCCCGCTTGCGCTGCAGTCTAGGACGCGGCGGGTATTCGCAACACCTCGTACCGTTGAGCCCGCCCGGGGTAAGCGTCCTGGAGACCCCAGGCGAAGCGGATGCGCGCTGCTGGCAAGAAGCGGGCGAGCCGGGCCAGCGTTCACCCCGCCTGACCGCCCTCACCGGCACAGCAATCGCGGCTGTCCAGGGCCTCCAGCAAGCGGCAGTGCTCGGCCTCGGCGCTGGTACAGCCGGCCAGCTTGCTCAGCTCCGCTTTCATCTTCTGCAAGTCGCGAATCCGCGCCTCGATAGTCAGCAAATGCGCTTGCACCAACTGGTCGGCTTCCGCGCAGGGGCTGTGGGGCTGGGCGGCCAAGCCGAGCAAGGTGCGAATCTCCTCCAGGCTGAAACCCAGTTCGCGGCCGCGGCGGATAAAGCGCAGCCGGCGGATATCGGCCTCTTCGTAATGGCGATAGCCCGAGGCGCTGCGTCTGGGTGGCGGCAGCAGTTCACTGCGCTCGTAGAAACGAATGGTCTCCAGATTGACCCCGCTCTCGCGGCTCAACCCACTGATGGTCAGCGGTTTGCCCATGGCTTGACTCCGTAGTGACTACAGGGTTTAGCGTAGCGCCCATACCCTTCCAGGAGAAGCCAAATGGGCGCCAATTGCTGCAACACAGTATCGAGCTGCGAAACCACCCGCCTCAGCAAACGCTACCGCAAGATTCTCTGGATCGCCCTGGTAGTCAACCTGGGCATGTTCGGCGTGGAAATCATCGCCGGCCTGCGTGCCGACTCGGTATCGCTGCTGGCGGACTCGCTGGACTTTCTCGGCGATGCCGCCAACTACGGCATCAGCCTGGCGGTGCTGGGCATGAGCCTGACCCTGCGCGCCAGAGCCTCGCTGTTCAAAGCCCTGTCCATGCTGGTATTCGGCGTCGGCGTGCTGATCGCGGCGATCTGGCACCTGCTCAGCGGCCAGGTGCCCGACGCCCCCATCATGGGCGTGGTCGGCACCCTGGCACTGCTGGCCAACGTTGGCGTGGCAGGCCTGCTCTACGCCTACCGCGAGGGTGACAGCAATATGCGCAGCGTCTGGCTGTGCTCGCGCAACGACGCCCTCGGCAATATCGCCGTGCTGTTCGCCGCCCTCGGCGTATTCGGTACCGGCAGCGCCTGGCCGGACCTGCTGGTGGCCAGCCTCATGGCCGGCCTGGCGGTCACTGCCTCCTATCAGGTGATGCGCCATGCGCGCCAGGAGCTGGCCGAAGAGGCCGAGGTCAAAGCCGTGGTCTAAGCGGTGCACCATGCTCCGAGCATCGAGAGTCGCTCGGCGAAAGCCAGGTGCCGGGCTGCCGGGCCGCCGGACCGCCACAAATCCACCTTGCCCCTGCCCGCCTTTATCACCCCGCGCTTGTCCTTGCCTCCCAATCGGCGCTTCTTCGAGCCCAGGGTCGGCTTGGTCGAGCGTCGGGATTCTTCGGTTTTGCCGGCGTTGCGGATCAACTCGGCCAGGCGCTCGAGGGCGTCGCGCGGTTCTGCTCCTGGGTGCGGTATTGCTGGCCTTGATGATCACCACGCCCCCCCGGCAGCGATGCGGCTGTCGCGCAGCGCCAGCAAACGCTCCTTGTGGAACGGCGACAAGGAAAAGACCTGGCTGTCGAAGCGCAGGAGCACGGAGCAGGAGACCTCGTTGACGTTATGCCCGCCCGCGCCTTGCGCACGGATGGCGGCCAACTCGATTCCGTCGCTGGGCAGATGGACGCCATCGGAAATAACCCGCATGCAGCATGTCTCGGCCAGATTGAATCGCAAAGATAACCGCAACCGCCACTTCTGTACGTGATTGCGCAACCCTGTACAGCCCAAGCTCCGAGCCAGAACCTGACTAACAATTGCCTGATGGCTAATTGAAATCACAAATAGCTATACAGATAATTATTACTGTATAAGTATTGTCAAACATCAGCGCACTGCGATAAGCCATAGCCCACTATGGCAAACAGCAATAACGCAATATCAGGGTTTTAGGCGCGGCGAAATCGACCAATCGAACTGCCAGAAAAAAGTCACCCGCGCCCTGCACCCTCCAACTACACCCACCTGCCACCGCCCGCCGGGGTAAGAAGGAGCGTTTCAATGCAAGCACAACTGAGCATCGCCCAGCGTCTGGGCCTGGGGTTCGGCCTGATTCTGTCGCTGATGGTCCTGATCACCCTGATCGGCATGCAGCGAGTCGGCTTTATCGACAGCACGCTGACCTCCATTAGCGAAGGGGCCACGGTGCGGCAGCGCCACGCCATCAACTTTCGCGGCAGCGTGCATGACCGCGCCATTTCCATTCGCGACGCGGTTCTGGTGAACAATGACCAGGAACTGAACCGCCATTTGGACGAGATCGCTCGCCTGGATGCCTACTACCAACAATCCGCCCAACCGATGGACCGCCTGTTCGCCGAGGGCGCTCCGACACCGACCGAAGAGAAACTGTTGAACGATGTCAAGGATATCGAGCGCAGCACCCTGGCCCTGACCGACAGGCTGATTGGTCAGCGTCAGGCTGGGGATATCCCAGGCGCTCAAGCCTTGTTGCTAAGTGACGTGTCACCGGCTTACAGCGAATGGCTCAAGCGCATCAACGCCCTTATCGACCATGAGGAACACGTCATCAGCCAGGATATCAGCGCGGTGCGCGAAGCAGCCGGCGGCTTCCGCCTGCTGATCCTGCTGGTTACCGCGGTGGCTATCGCCCTCAGCATCGGCGTGTCGCTAGTGATAATCCGCAAGCTGAAATCGACCTTGGGCGCCGAACCCTACGAGGTGGCCCAAGCCATCCAGCGCCTTGCCGACGGCGAGTTGAATCAGCGCATCGATACCCGCTACCCGCACAGCGTCATGGGCGCTTTGCACAACATGCTCGGACGCCTTACCGACACCATCGCCCAGGTACGCAGCGCGGCTGGCGAGCTGAGCCTATCGTCCGAGCAATTGCTAATCACCTCGGACCGCAACAACCAGCAAATTCGCCTGCAATCGAGCGAAGCCGAGCAGATGGCCACCGCGGTCAATGAGATGGCCGCCACCGTCAATGAAGTGGCCGGCTACGCCGCAAGCGCCGCCTCCGCCACCCGCACCGCCGACAGCGAAGTGGCGACCGGCAACCGCATGGTCAGCGAAACCGCCGAGGCCATCCAGAACCTGGCGAAGATTCTGGAAAGCGCCGCCGAAAGCGTGCAACAGGTTTCCAGCGACAGCGAAAACATCGAGAAAATCATAGAGGTAATAACCGCCATCGCCGAGCAGACCAACCTGCTGGCGCTCAATGCAGCCATCGAAGCGGCAAGGGCCGGCGAGCATGGTCGCGGATTCGCTGTGGTGGCCGACGAAGTGCGCTCCCTGGCCACCCGCACCCAGGACTCCACCCGGGAAATCCGCGGCATGATCGGCAAGCTCCAGGAAGGCGCCGGCAAAGCCGCCGAAGTGATGCACAGCAGCCGCCAGCTGGCCAAGCAGACAGTGGAGCAAACCGGCCTGGCGGAAAGTGCGCTGAACAAGATCCGCACTGAGGTGACCGCGATCAACGATATGAATGCGCAGATCGCCAGTGCCTCGGAAGAACAAAGCGCGGTGGCCGAAGAGGTCAACCAGAACATCAACCGCATTCACAATGCCACCCTGGAAACCTCGGCCGGCTCCACCCAGGTGGCTTCTTCAAGCCGCGAACTGGCGACCCTGGCCAATCGCTTGAGCGACAAGGTCAGTTTCTTCAAGCTTTAAGCGGACCGTCAAAAATCCACTTTACCCCTGCCCGCCTTGATCGCCCCGCGCTTGTTCTTGCCTTCCAACCGGCGCTTCTTCGAGCCCAGGGTCGGCTTGGTCGGGCGCCGGGCCTTTTCGGTTTTACCGGCATTGCGGATCAACTCGGCCAGCCGCTCGAGGGCATCGGCGCGGTTCTGCTCCTGGGTGCGGTATTGCTGGGCCTTGATGATCACCACGCCCTCGGCGGTGATGCGGCTGTCACGCAGCGCCAGCAGGCGCTCCTTGTAGAACGCCGGCAAGGACGAGGCCTGGCTGTCGAAACGCAGGTGCATGGCGCTGGAGACCTTGTTGACGTTCTGCCCTCCGGCGCCTTGCGCACGGATGGCGGTCAACTCGATTTCAGCGTCGGGCAGGTGAACGCTGTTGGAAATAACCAGCATGGCAAAGGGCTTCGGCAGAAAGGGCCGTCAGGATATACCCAAGTGCGCCTGGAAAAGGTCGCAGCAAGCGCGATTGTTCAGTTCCACCGCCGGCGAGTAGTCGCCCCGACGGCAACCTGGACAATAGCTGTCATTCCCCTGTAACCGGGCAAAACAAAGCACCCGAAACCGCAGGCACTCTGTGCAAGCCATGGCATACTGCCATCTGTCTGATAGCGTACAGATGCGAGCACAGCAGCTTGCGTAAATGGCCAATCAGCAGAACCTCGACAACTCCGGGCATGCTGGCATCCACCGGCCTCATGCACCACCAGATAGCGGGTTATCAGCATGCCATCACTGTTCAAGCGCCTCATCCCGTTGCTATTGCCCATCTGCCTGGCAAGCCCTGCCGTGAATGCCGCAGATGACTGGCAGGCGCTTCCGGCAAACCCGCTGATCCTGACGGTCACCGGCGAGCTGGGCTGCTGCCCGCAGAGCCAGGCGTTGTTCGACTTGCAGCGCCTCGATGCCCTGCCCCAGGTGGAGGTGAAAACCCTGACGCCCTGGACCGATCAGGAGGACAGCTATCAGGGCGTCAGACTCAGCGTTCTGCTCGACGAGCTCAAGGCCCGGGGCCAGCGCATCGACGCCACCGCCCTCAACGACTACAGCATGCTGTTGAACCTGCCGGCCGCGCGCAAGTACCCGGTGATCCTGGCAACCCGCAAGAACGGCGAGGTCATGAGGGTGCGCGACAAGGGTCCCATCTGGGTCATCTACCCGCTGAGCGACTTCCCCGAGCTGCGCAAGGAAGAGCATCACCAGGCGATGGTCTGGCAACTCAAATCGCTGAACATTGGCCGATAAACGCCAATGCGTCGCTTGCGCTACCTGTTCCTGCTGCTGATCACCCTGGGCTTTGCCGTTGGCATTGCGACTTCGCTGGTCTACAACCAGCGCAATTCGCAAATCACCTCGGCGCGCATCCAGCTTTCCGCCTGGTCGCTTGCCCAGCTGGAATCCGACTACCTGCGCTTCGTCAACACGTTGCAACTGTTCCAGGCCGGAGGCGTCTCCCAGGAAAAGCTGCAGTTCGATTACGAGCTGTTCTGGAGCCGCCTCGACGCCTTTCTCTCCGGTCAGGAAAACAACGCGATACGCCAACGCTTCAATGCCGGCGAGATGGTTGCAAAGTTGTTCAGCCAACTGCGCAACGATGAAGCACTGCTCTTCAGCCCCGACCTGCAACCAGGCGCGCCGATCGAGCAGGCCATCGAACGTTACAACCAGTACCTGATGCCCATTCGGCAGGTGATCATCAACAATTTCACCGGTCCGGAAGCGGCGCGGATCATCGACGAAATCCACCATAACCAGCGCCTTAGCCACCTGCTCTTGCTCGGCCTGCTGTTCTGTGGCGGCGGACTGATTCTGATGTTCTATCTGGAGGCGCGGCAGAATCGTCTGATGGGCCGCAATGACGCCTTGACCAACCTGCCCAATCGCAACAGCTTTCAAGCCCTGCAGAACGACTCCCGGGCTACCAACTGCTGCGCCCTGGCGGTAATCGAGATGAGCAATTTTCGCGCGGTCAATGAATGCATCAGCCACGAGGCCGGCGATCGCCTGCTACAGCGCATCGGTGAAACCCTCAACCAGCTGAGACCGCAAGGTAGCTTCATTGCCCGGATGGCCGGTGACGAGTTCGTCATGACCTTTCCTCAGGGGTTTCCCGAAGAGCTGGTTATCAGCGTCCTGAACAGTCTTGCCTACGCCTTGAGCTTCGATTTCCAGAGCGACAAACACCTGTTTCAGGTGGGTACGCGCATCGGCCTGAGCTTCAATCCCGACAACAGTTTCAGCCTGCAGAAGTTGTACTACTTCGCCACCCTGGCCGCGCGCGAACTGCGCGCGGGCAAGCACAAAGGCCTGGAGGTATTCGATGAAGAGATCAGCAACCGTTATCTGCGCAGTCAGAACCTGCTCGACGACCTCAAGCAGGCCATGGCACAAACCGAGTCTTCGGGCCTGAGCCTCCACTACCAGCCGATTGTCGGCCTGGTCGACACCAGCACCGGGGTTGAAGCCCTGCTGCGCTGGCGCCACCCGACACTGGGCTATATCTCGCCGCTGGAAGTGGTGGAATTGGCGGAGAACAATCAGCTGGGGCAAAAGCTCGGCGAGTGGATTCTGCAGCGACTCAAGCAGGACCTGCTCCGCCTGCCCCAGGGCCTGCGCGAGGCCCTATACTTTTCGGTAAATCTCTCCCCGGCGCAATTTACCGCCAGCCTGCCCGAGCAAATCGAGCAATGGCTTGGCGAGGCGCCGATCCGCGCCAACCAACTGGTTCTGGAGATGACCGAGTCGATTGCCGTGGCCAACTTCAGTGACGGTCGCACCATCCTGCGCAAGCTCAATGAGCAAGGTATCGCGGTGGCACTGGATGACTTCGGCACCGGCTACTCGTCGCTGTCCTACCTGCGCGAACTGCGGGTACAACGGATAAAAATCGACAAGTCGTTCATTCAGGGCATAAGTCACGACCAACAACTGCAGCGCGTGGTGCGCAGTATCGTCGAGCTTTGCCACACCTTCAGGTTCACGGTGACCTGCGAAGGCATCGAGGATGAAAACGATGCCCAGCAAGTCGTCGACCTCGGCTGCGATCATGCTCAAGGCTATTGGTACGGCAAACCCATGCCCGTGCCGGCCTTGATCACCTGGCATGGCGACTTTCTCGCCCGGCCCATGCTGAAAAAACGCCTGCAGGTGCAGTAAGCAGCGGATCGATGCGCGCGGCATAACTCCAGGCGCACGCCAGGCAAAATCGTTGCCTGGGATTTCCGAGCAACAGCAGCAACTATTGTGGAGGTAATCTAAGCGTCCCGACAAAACGGACGACCAACCGATGGACTCCATCACCCAGGCAGTGCTCGGCGCCAGCATCCAGGGCGCATTGCTCGGCCGCTGGCAGGGCCGCAAGGCGCTGCTGTATGGCGCCATGCTCGGCACCCTGCCCGATCTCGACGTGATCATCGATTACGGCGATGCGGTGGCAGAGATGACCTACCACCGCGGCTTCAGTCATTCGTTGTTCGTCCTCTTCGGCGTGGCGCTGCTGCTGACCTGGCTGCTGCGACGCTTTCGACCGCATCCGGGCTATTCGACGCAACGCCTGTTCGCCACCCTGGCCCTGGTACTGCTCACCCACCCGTTGCTGGACAGCTTCACCAGCTACGGCACCCAGCTGTTCTGGCCGCTGATGCCGACGCCCACGGCTTGGTCGAGCATCTTCATCATCGACCCGCTCTACACGGTGCCGCTGATCATCGCCGTGCTACTGGGGCTGGCCTTCGGCCTGCGCGACAAACTGGCCAAGGCGCCGCTGGTCGCCCTGGCCCTGTCGACCCTTTATCTGGGTTCGACCCTGGCCGGTAAATCCATGGCCGAGCAACGTGTCGAGGCGCAACTGGCTCGCCAGGGCATCCAGGCCGAAGCGCTGTTCAGCACCCCGACCCCGCTCAACAGCCTGCTCTGGCGCGTGATAGTGCTGGATGGCGCGCATTACCACGAAGCCCTGGTCGGCTGGTTCGACCCGCAGCCGCCGCAACTCAGCCGCCTGCCGCGCGGCACTGCACTGGCCGAGGTACTCGCGGACTCGGCCGCGCATCAACGCCTGGCCTGGTTCACCGATGGCGTGCTGCGCTACGACCAGATCGGCGAGCACCTGGTGGTCACCGACATACGCCTGGGCATGACCGGCGTGCATCCGTTCCGCTTCGACTTCGCCCACAAGCACAACGGTGAATGGCTGATTCATCAGCAGATCGATCGCTGGCCGTCAGGGCTGACCGACCTGGGGCGCTTGCAGGTGCTGTGGCGACGCATCTGGCAGCCGGATCTGCAGGTGCCCCTGGCGGCCTGGGCCAGCGAACTGGGCAAGCCCCTGCTCAGCGCCGCCCGGCAGGTATGCGCTGCCGAGCGCGATGACTGCTGACTGCGTGTGGGCGCTGGACTGCAGCGGAGCGTAGCCAAACGCGGAGGAGGTGAAACTATCCAGCGTCGGCGTCCATTCGGCGCGACGCGGCGGCCTGCCGGATGTGTATCGTGCCGCTGATCTGCGACATCCACCCAGTTACAGCTCTCGTAGCCCGGATGCAATCAGGGAAGTTCATCGCCTGCCATGCCGCTGCCGGATCGCGCCAAACCCTTGGTGTGCCTCAGGTACGGAACTGCGCGACCAGGCCCTGTAACTCGACCCCCAGGCGCGCCAGTTCGGCGCTGGAGGCGGCGGTTTGCTCGCTGGCACTGGCGCTCTGCTCGCCGATATCGCGCACCCGGGTAATGCTTTCGCTGATGGCATCCGCCACGGCGCTCTGCTCTTCGGCGGCGGCGGCGATCTGCTGGTTCATCTGTTCGATGGTGCTCACCGCCTGGGTGATACGACCCAGGGCAGCGCCCGCCTCGCCGGCCAGGGTGACGGTGCCCTGGGTCAGGGTACGGCTGCTTTCCATCTGTTCCACCGCCCCAGCCGCCATACGCTGCAGGCTGCTGATCAGGCCTTCGATCTCCTCCGTCGAATCGTGAGTACGCCGCGCCAGCGCCCGCACTTCGTCGGCGACCACGGCAAAGCCGCGACCCTGGTCACCGGCACGGGCGGCCTCGATGGCCGCATTGAGCGCCAGCAGGTTGGTCTGCTCGGCGACCGCACGGATCACCTCCAGCACACCGCCGATGCGCACGCTCTCCTGATTCAGCGCCTGGATCGTGGCGGCCGACTGCTCGACCTCCAGCGCCAGGCTGCCGATCTGGCTCACCGCCTGTTGCACCACCTGATTGCCCTGCTGCGCCTCGCGGTCGGCCTCGCGGGCGGCCATGGACGCCTGCTCGGCGTTCTGTGCCACTTCCTGCACGGTGGCGGCCATCTGGTGCATGGCGGTGGCCGTCTGTTCGGTTTCCTGACGCTGGTTGTGCACCCCGGCGCTGGTTTGCGCAGTGATCGTCGAGAGTTGCTCGGCCGCGGCGGCGATCTGGCTGACGCCGGTGCCAATCCGCCCGACCAGAGTGCGCAGGCTGCTGGTCATGCCCTGCATGGCCGCCTGCAACTGGCCGAGTTCGTCGCGGCGATCGAGCGGCAAGTCCTGGCTGAGGTCGCCCTGGGCAATGCGCTGGGCAATGACCACACTCTGGCGCAGGGGGATGACGATCGAACGGGTGATCAACCAGGCGGCCAGCAAGCCGAGGATCACCGCCGCCACGCCCATGGCCGCGAGCAGCAGCACGGCTTGGCGACTGGCGGCAGCCATGCGCTGTTCTTCCCCGGTTTGAGCCGCCTCGGCCAGACTGAGTACTGCCCGCGCCCGTTCGATCATCGCCTTCTCGGTGCTACGGCTCTGTTCGCGAACCTGCTGGTAATAGCCGAAGGAGCGCTGGTAGGTGGTCAACGATTGCAAGGCCGTTTCGATCGCAGCTTTCTGCTCATCGCTCAGCCACACCATCAGGCTGCGGGCGACGCTCTGCAGATCCTCGCTGACGTAGGCCCACTCTTCCAACGCCTCGGCCGAACTGTCGATGATGTACAAACTCTCCTGCCCGCGTAGATCGAGCATGCGCTTGCTCATGCCGGACGCCGTTTCAGCCAGCGTCAGTGGATCGCTGCCGCGCAGCCGGTCACCCTGCAGGCGCAATTCACGCACGGCGTCGTACATCTCCAGTTCGAGCGTCTCGAACTGACCGCGCGTCTCGACTGCGGCATTGCCCATGTCCTGACGCGCCTCGCCCGCCCGGATCTGCAAGTCGACATAGGTGTCGAACTGGCTCAGATAGTCGGCAACTGCCTGACGCATGGTCTGATAGTGCTTGGCTTGCGCCGTCGGGACTCCCTGTTCCAACTGAACCAGCAACTCTGTAACTGCCGCCAGGCTCTTGCGCACTCGCTCGGCGCTCTCGCTGCTGTGCTCGATGGCGAAATTACGCTCCAGTCGGCGCGCCTGGAGAATCTCCATATTCACGGCCGCCAATTGCCCGGTCAGGTTGTGCCCTTGCAGGATGGTCTGCACTGCGATGAAGCCGCTGGCAGCCACAGCAATGGTCAGCAATAACACCAGGGCAAAACCGCAAAGCAGCTTCTTGCTCACGGCAAGGTTGGTAAACAGGCGGGAGGCAGACAGCAACATAAGCACAACTCCATTATTGTTATTCGACACGCCGACCCGCCTTCCGGGGAGCGGTTTGGCTGGCATGCAGGTGCACGGCATCGACTTTTCAAGCCTGGAGCACCGCAACCCTTGTGCCAGCTTTAACCTTTACCTCCTTTATATAGTCGACCGCTTGCCGCGAACCATTAGGGCAGAGGCGATCAAGGATGCACGGCCACTCGGGTCATGGCTGCGCCCCGCCTCTTGCCCGTACCTGTGTCGGCGACTTTCCGCCGATCAAACCCTGCAAGTGGCGGCTATTCGCCGATCTGCCGATCGCCGGATACTCGTCTGCGTCGATCACGCGCGCATAAAAAAGAGGCGCGCGACTCGATGTCGGGCGCCTCTTTTTGTATGTCTGATGACGAACAGCAGGCTCATCCTCCGGCGCGCCGCAGCATCCAATCCGCAGCCGAACCGGGCAACCGCGACCACAATCACTGGGCGTCTGGCTGCACCTCTGGAGCGGCCTGCTGGAAGGCCTCTAGGGATTCACAGCGCGCCGCCATGGCGAGGATGCGCGGGTAGGCATCGAGCGCGCAGTTGAAACGGCGGGCGTTGTACAGCTGCGGAATCAGACAGGCTTCCAGATAGCCAGGGTGCTGACCCAGGGACAGGCGTCCCTCGAACGCCGCCAGTCCCTGCTCCACTGCCGTCAGCCCGGTATCGACCCAGTGCCGATACCAGGTGTTTTTCGCCTCCTCGTCCACGCCAAGTTCATTGGCCAGGTACTGCAGCACGCGCAGGTTATTCAGCGGATGGACATCGCAGGCAATGTGCAACGCCAGTGCCCGCACCTCGGCCCGTTGCGCCGGATCGGCCGGCAACAACGCCGGTAGCGGGTAAACCTCGTCCAGGTATTCGAGGATCGCCACGGACTGGGCGACCCTGACCTCGCCGTCGACCAGCAGCGGCACCAGCTCCTGCGGGTTGAGCGCCCGGTACTCGGCCGAGTGCTGCTGGCCGCCGTCCTTGAGCAGATGCACCGGCACCTGCCGACAGGTCAGGCCCTTGAGATTCAAGGCAATACGCACCCGGTAGGCGGCGGTGGAGCGCCAGTAGCTATAAAGCGTCAACATGTAAATTCTCTCTGCAGGAGCCAACTTGCTGCGGTCCGGCATCACGGCGATGCGCTTGCAGACCGCAGCTGTACTCGATGGGTATCGTCGCTACGCTCCTCAACCCATCCTACGGTTCATACTTTTCCACCACCTGGTCGATGGCGCCGAAAATGCTGTGGCCGGCCGCATCGAACATCTCGATGCGCACCCGGTCGCCGAATTTGAGAAACGGCGTCTTGGCCTCGCCCTGTTCGATGATCTCCAGCATGCGTTTCTCCGCCAGACAGGAGGAGCCGGCGCTGCGGTCGTAGTTGGAGACGGTGCCCGAGCCGATGATGGTGCCCGTGCCCAGCGGTCGGGTCTTGGCGGCATGGGCCAGCAGGGTCGGGAAGTTGAAGGTCATGTCGGTACCGGCATCCGGCTGGCCGAACAATGCGCCGTTGATCTGCGAGACCAGCGGCCGGTGTACCTTGCCGTCTTTCCAGCAGTCGCCCAGTTCATCCGGGGTGATCGCCACCGGCGAGAAGCTCGACGACGGTTTGCTCTGGTAGAAGCCGAAGCCCTTGGCCAACTCGCCGGGGATCAGGTTGCGCAGCGACACGTCATTGACCAGCATCAGCAACTGGATGTGCTGCGCGGCCTCGGCCGCGGTAACCCCCATCGGCACGTCGTCGGTGATCGCCGCGATCTCGGCTTCCAGGTCGATGCCCCAGGCCTCGTCGGCCATCTGGATCGGCGCCTGCGGCGCGATAAAGCAGTCGGCGCCGCCCTGGTACATCAGCGGGTCATGCCAGAAGCTTTCCGGAATTTCGGCGCCGCGAGCCTTGCGCACCAGTTCGACGTGGTTGACGTAGGCGCTGCCGTCCGCCCAGTGGTAGGCGCGCGGCAACGGGCTATGACAGGCCGCCTGTTCGAAGGCGAAAGTGTCCTGTTCCAGGCCATCGTTGAGGCGCTGGTACACCGCTTCCAGCTTGGGTTTGGCCGCTGCCCAGTTATCCAGCGCGGCCTGCAGGGTGGCGGCAATGGCCGGGACTTTTACCGCGCGGGTCAGGTCGCGGGAGACCACGACCAGCAGACCGTCACGGCCTTGCTTCAGTGATGCGAGTTTCATGCTCAAACCTCGTAGGGTGCGCCGTACGCACCACAGATATCCGTCGGGTTGCGGTGCGCGCGGCCTACTTCAAGCCAGGCGCACGCCAGGAGTTGACGTATTCGGGCACATCGACCTGCGCGGCCGCCGGGTCTATCTCCAGGGCGCGACGGGCGTCGATCATCACCGCCACCTCATCGACGAAGGTCGCCGGACTCTCCAGGCTCTTCTGCAGTGCCTTGGGGTGTGGGCCATGGGGGAAGCCGCAGGGATGCAACGTGACCATGCCCTGCTCGATATTGTCGCGGCTGAAGAAGTTGCCGCGGTGGTAGAACAGCACTTCGTCGTAGTCGTCGTTGTTGTGATAGAAGGGCACTTTCAATGCCCCCGGATCGCTCTCCACCGGCCGCGGGGTGAAGGTGCAGACCACGAAACCATTGGCGACGAAGGTGGTGTGCGCCGACGGCGGCAGGTGATAGCGATGGCTCATCAGCGGACGGATATCGCGCCAGTTGAGCCGCACCACGGTGTTGTCGCCATGCCAGCCGACCACATCCAGCGGATTATAGGGGTAGGTCACGGTGCTGACCTGGTTGCGTCGTTTGATCCGCAGCTGCCAGGTGTTCTCGTCCTGCTGGGCCTTAAAGGCTTCATCCAGCTTCGGGTAATCGAGCACCGCCGGATCGAAGATCGCCTGCGGACCAAGCAGACCCTTGTCCGGCAACTGATAGGCGCCATCCGTGCTTTCGATCAGCAGCATAAAGGTCGGTTCACTGGTCTCGATGCGCCAGGCGGTGCCACGCGGAATCACCAGATAGTCGCCATCGCGGTAGCTCAGGTGACCAAAATCGCAGTAGAACTCCCCTGCCCCTTCATGGATGAACAGCAGGTCATCGCCATCGGCATTACGCACCAGGTGACGCATGGCGCCGTGGGTCTTCCACAGGCGCAACTTCATATCGGCGTTGTGCAGGGTCAGCGGCGCCTCCAGCGGACAATCGCGCTCGCTGGCGATGTCGTTGAAGTTGAAGGCGTGCGGACGCAACGGGCCCTGCCAATCGATCCAGGCGGTCGGCGGATGCTTGTGGTGCAGGTGCGCGGTGGGGCCGAAGAAGCCCTCGCGCCCCATCTCGCGCTCGTAGGTGCCTTCGGGAAAGTCGCAGTGCGCCTGGCGCGAACAGTCGCCTTCGCGCAAGGGGAAGCTGATCCATTTGCGGCTCATGACAGAACTCCATCGTAGGGTGCGCCCTGCGCACCATTAACCTCGTCAACATGTGCGCGGCACAAGGTCAATCAGCCTTGATCACGCCACGCTTGATCTGGTCTTCCTCGATCGACTCGAACAGCGCCTTGAAGTTGCCCTCGCCGAAGCCCTGGTTGCCCTTGCGCTGGATGATCTCGAAGAAGATCGGGCCGATCACCGTATTGGTGAAGATCTGCAGCAAAATGCCGTCATCCCCCGGCGCCCCATCGATCAGGATATTCAGTTCGCGCAGCAACTCGGTCGGCTCGCCATGGCCGGCAACGCGGGTGTCCACCTTGTCATAATAGGTGCCCGGGGTTTTCATGAAATCCACGCCGCTGGCGCGCAACTGGCGCACGGTGGCGTAGATGTCGTCGGTGCTCAGGGCGATGTGCTGAATGCCTTCACCGTGGTATTCGCGGATAAATTCCTCGATCTGCGACCTGTCATCGGCCGACTCGTTGATCGGGATGCGGATCTTGCCGCACGGCGAAGTCATGGCCCGCGAAACCAGACCGGTGAGCTTGCCTTCGATATCGAAGTAGCGGATCTCGCGGAAATTGGCAATCCGCTCGTAGAAGCCCGACCAGACATCCATCTGTCCACGCTTGACGTTGTGGGTCAGGTGATCCAACTCCTTCAAACCGACCGCGTTGTCCTGCGGCGTACGGCCTTCGATGTACTCGAAGTCGACGTCGTAGATGCTCTTGTCGCCATAGCGGTCAACCAGATACAGCAAGGAGCCGCCGATGCCTTCGACGCAGGGGATATTCAACTCGCCGAAGTTGGCGTGACTGCCGACCAGCGTGGCCCCTTGCGACTCGACATAGGCTGCCGCCTGGGCAGCGTTCTGCACCCGGAAAGCCATGGCGCAGGCGCTGGGCCCGTGTTTCAGGCCGAATTCGCGGACATGCCCGGTAGGGCTGCCGTTGAGCACGAAGTTGATGTCGTTCTGCTGGAACAACCAGACTTCCTTGGAACGGTGCTTGGCGGTTTCGGTAAAGCCCATGGCGGTGAACAGTTCACGCAACTGCTGGATGCCTTCGGACGTCGGCGCGGTGTACTCGACAAATTCGAAGCCGTCGGTACCGATGGGATTGTGCTGTTCGATCTTGTTCACGGCGGTCATTACGCCTCCTCGTTATTGTTGTGGATTCAGCGCCATCACAAACAGACAGGACGACGTCGATAGCTCCATGACAACCGAGGCAAGCGCGCCCCACAAGACGGTCCAGGCGCCGTGCAACGACACCCTGCCCGCCCCATTGGCAATAAAACCTTACAACCTGACAAACACCAGCCAAAGCCTCCAGGCCACGCTAAAAAGCCGGACAAGGCGTAACGGTTTATTTACAAAGCGGCGCATTTAACTGCCAAACATGCACGGACTCTGCCGACGGCTACGGCATAAACTCCTGACCAGCACTGTCAGTTACGACTGAACAGGCCCGGTGAGGGAGTGATTGAACGCTGGCACTGAACAGTGGCCCAACCCTCAAGGCGCTGAATATTTAACGCCTGGAGCAGGCGATGACACAAAGCGTCAGCCACACTAGAATAGTGGCATACTGCCACCAACGGATCTGCCACTTCGACCAGTGCAACCACGCGACGGAAAAGCCATGAGCAATGACCCACAAGAAGATACCGGCGAACCCATCAGCGCAGAGCAACGCCTGGAACTGCTGGAGAAAGGCCACCGACTCGACCGCATCCTGCTGTTCATCCTTGCCGCAGTGCTGGCGATGACGCTCGCCAGCTGGCTGACCATCGGCTTGCTTGGCCAGCCCGGTGAGCCGGAAGAAAACAGCGACGCCAACCAGATCCAAAGCTTGCAAGAACAGGCCGCGATCCTGCAAAAACAGGTCGCCGAGCTCGAACAGCAAGTGGGCCAGCACGGCCATCAGCTGAGCGCCCTGCAAAGCAGCAAGTCGGCAGTACCGCTGAGCAGCGGCGACAACCGGGCCGTGCAGCAACAAGTCGCACAAACCCTGATCGGCCAGGAGCAGAGCTTCCAGCACAGCCTCGGGGCCCTGAAAAACGGCATGCGCGACCTCGCCGGCATGATCGCGGGCTCACGCAGCTGGCTGAGCGACTACCAGGAGGCGCTGGACAAGCAAGTGGGCGCAAGCCAGGCGCGCGCGCAACAGCTGCAGCAGTGGGCCAGCGACCCGAGTGACTCGCCAGCGGCGCCTTAACAATCTCAATGCTGCAAATGCCCATACAACTTGGCGTACAACCCGCCATCGGCGATCAGTTGCTGGTGATCGCCGTCCTCGGCGACGCTGCCGCCATCGAATACCAGCACCCGATCCGCCTGCTTCACCGCCGACAGGCGGTGGGCGATGATCAGGGTGGTGCGGCCGTTGAGAAATTGGCCCAGGGCCTGATGCAAGGCGTACTCGGTGGCGGCATCGAGGGCCGAGGTGGCCTCGTCGAGAATCACCACCTTGGGCTCGGCCAGCACCATGCGGGCGATGGCCAGGCGCTGGCGCTGGCCGCCGGACAGACGCACGCCGGAACGGCCGACGATGCTGTCCAGACCTTTTGCCAACGCGCCTATGGTGCCGGCCAACTGGGCGATTTCCAGGGCGCGCCAGCAGGCTTCGTCGCTGCGCTCGCGGCCCATGCACAAGTTGGCACGCACCGTGTCGTTGAACAGCGCCGGGTGCTGCAACACCACCGCGACCTGATCGCGCACGGTTTCCAGGCCGATCTCCTGCTGGCTGCAGCCACCGAAGCGAATAGTCCCCGCCTGCGGCGTATAGAGACCAAGCAACAGCTGCACCAGGGTGCTCTTGCCGCCGCCACTGGCACCGACGATGGCCACCTTTTCACCCGGCGCAATGCTCAGGTTGAGGTTTTCCAGCACCGGCTCGTCATCGTAGGAGAACGTCAGCCCACACACCTCGATACCGACGGTGTCGCGCCCCTTGAACGGATCGACCCCGCCCGGGTATTGCGGCTCGTCGCGACGCGCGAGCAACTCGTTGATCCGCGCCAGCGCACCACCGGCGGCATAGAAGGCGTATTGCAGGTTGAGCAACTGTTCGACCGGGCCGATCATGAACCACAGGTAGCTGAACACCGCGAGCATCTGGCCGATCGACAGATCGGAGAACAACACGGTGAGCATCGCGGCTGCGCGAAACACATCGATACCGAACTGGAACAACAAGCCGCTGGCGCGGTTCGAGGCGTCGGTCCGCCACTGCGAAGCCACCGCGTAGTCGCGCACCTCACGGGCCCGCCCACCGAGACGGCCAAGGAAGTAACCCTGGCGATTGCCGGCACGGATCTCCTGGATCGCCTCGAGGGTTTCGGTGAGCGCCTGGGTGAAACGCGAGGTGCTGTCGTTTTCCAACCTTTTCAGGTGCTTGACCTTCTTGCCCAGCAGCACCGTGGCGTAGATCACCAGTGGGTTGAACAACAGGATCAACAGCGCCAGTTGCCAGTGCATCCACAGCAAAATGGCCGAGGTGCCGACCAGGGTCAGCACGGCCACCAGAAAGCGACTGAGGGTTTCACCGACGAACTTGTCCAGGGTCTCCAGATCGGTGACCAGGTGCGTGGTCACGGTGCCGCCGCCGAGGCTCTCGTATTCACTGAGAGAAATGCGCTTGAGTCGCTCGATCAGGCGGATGCGAATGCGGTAGACGATGTCTTTCGACAGGCGGGCGAACAGGCGCGCCTGCAACACGTTGAAGATCAGCGCCGAGCCGCGCAGCAGCAGGGTCAGCACCAGCATCAGGCCGATATAGCCGGCCGCGGTTTCCCAGCCGGCCGGGAGAAAGCGATCCATCACCTTGAGCGCGGCATCGCCATCGTGGAGCAATACTTCATCGACCAGCAGCGGCAGGAGCAGCGGGATGGGCACGCTGCAGAGGGTGGCGAACAAAGCCACCAGATTGGCCAGGACCAGGGCTTTCTTGTGGTGCAGGGCCAGGCGGCGAATTTCTGCCCAGCTCAACCGATCAGGCATGAGCCGCACGCTCCAGCCAGCGACCGAGCAAAGGCGCCAGAACCTCGAGCGGCTGATAACCATTGGTCAGCAGAGCCAATTGGCCGTTGCGTTCGGCCAGCAAGGTGGGAAAGCCGGAAATGCCCAGATCCTGCACCCAGCTGAAATCGGCCAGGGTGGCTTCACGCTGCTCGGCGCTGTCGAACGCGGCGGCGAATTCGATCCGCGGAATCCCGGCACGCTCGGCCAGCCCGACCAATACGCTGGCCCGGGTGACATCCTCGCCCTTGGTATAGAAAGCGCGCTGGATCAACTGGGTCAGCGGCCAGACGCTTTGCACATCGAGACTACGTGCGGTAACCAGCGCCCGGCAGGCCGGCTCCGTGTCGTAGACCAGGCCCCCGGGCAGGCCGTCGACGAAATTGAACAGCTGGCCGGTACTGGCATTGACCGCCTGCCAGTAGCCCAGGTACCGCACCCGCGCCGCCGCGTCGATGGCCACGCCATCACGCCGCAGGCCGCCGAGCACCAGTTGCAGGGGCACGCCGGCCGCAGCCGCCTGCTCGGCGAGGGACTCGAGCACCGGGGCAAACCCCCAGCACCAGGAACACATCGGGTCCATCACGTAGAGCAGGCGCGCTTGCATGGTTTAGCCCTCGTTGGCTTGGCGTGGGTTGTAACCCAAGGGATGCGGCTGGTTGCGGGCCTTGGCCAGTTCGATCTGTTTTTGCCGTTCGCGAGCGCCGGCGCGGGTTTTCTCGGGCAGCGAATCCCAGCAATGCGGACAGCTTACGCCTGCGGTGTAGTACTCGGACTGGCGATCTTCCACAGAAATCGGCGTGCGGCAGGCGTGGCACTGGTCATAATCGCCCGCAGTCAGGTCATGCCGCACGGTGACCCTATTGTCGAAGACGAAGCAGTCACCCTGCCACTTGGTCTGTTCTTGGGGCACTTGCTCCAGGTACTTGAGGATCCCGCCCTTGAGATGGAACACCTGTTCGAAGCCGGCACCGAGCATGTAACTGGACGCCTTCTCGCAGCGAATGCCGCCGGTGCAGAACATCGCCACCTTCTTGTGCCTGGTCGGGTCGAAGTGCGCCTTGATGTACTCGGGAAACTCACGAAAGGATTTGGTCTTGGGGTCGACCGCGCCCTCGAAAGTGCCGATCGCCACCTCATAGTCGTTGCGCGTGTCGATCAGCAGCACTTCCGGATCGCTGATCAACGCATTCCAATCGTGAGCCTCGACGTAGGTGCCGACCTGCTGGTTGGGGTCGACACCCGGCACGCCCAGGGTGACGATTTCCTTCTTCAGCTTGACCTTGGTGCGGTAGAACGGCTGTTCGTCGCAGTACGACTCTTTATGGTCGACATCCGCCAGGCGCGGATCCAGGGCAAACCAGGCGAGCAAGCCGTCGATGCCGGCGCGCGAAGCGGAAACGGTGCCATTGATACCTTCTTCGGCGAGCAGCAAGGTGCCCTTGACACCATTGGCCAGCATGCTTTGCAGCAGGGGCTCGCGCAATGCCTGGTAATCCGGCAGGGAGACGAACTTGTACAGCGCGGCCACAACGATCTTGTCACTCATCGAACATTTTCCTTCAGTAGTCGCCCACGTAAAGGGCGGACTGGGTCTGCAAACGAGCGCGCCGGCGTGAGCCGGCGCGCTGCGTAGTTTACTTTTCCTGGGGCTTGCCGTGTAGGGGCGGATTGACTCACCACTGACTCAACAGCTCGGTAGCTCGATAGCCTGGATAAGCCGGTGGCCTAATCCGGGAACGATTACCCCGGATTGCGCTGGACCTCATCCGGGCGACGAAACTGGTGCGCCGAGGCCACGACACAAAAACATTGCCATAGCCCGGATTTCATTGGGCTACCGGGACAATGCCTGCTTCACTCCGTCGGCCCTCAATGCCCGCCCTTGCAGGTCGGCGAAGCCGGCGCTGTTCCCTGTTGCGCCCACTCCTCGGGGGTATAGGTGTGCAACGCCAGGGCATGCACTTCGCTCATCAGTTCGCCCAGGCTGGCGTAAACCTTCTGGTGCCGCTTTACCGCACTCAAACCCGCAAATTTAGGGCTGACGATCACGGCCTTGTAATGGCTTTCCAGCCCCCTGCTGTGCATGTGACTTTCGTCCAGCACCTCGAGATGCAGGGGGTCAAGTGCAGCCAAGGCAGTCTGCAGTTGAGCTAGTTTCGACATATTCAAACTCCGGTCACGGTTTTTTCGGCCCCAGCTCGGCGGTCATGTCCGCCAGCAGTTTATTCACTTTCGGTACCGCCGACTCCAGTTTACCCTGGGTCAGTTGTGCCGATTGCTCGGTCAGCATTGGCATCTTCTGCAAGACTTTCTGCCCCAACGGCGACTGGTAGAAGCTAACCAATTCCTGCAGTTCCTGCTCGTTGAAATTGCTGGTGTAGAGTTTAACCATGTCCGGCTTGAGCTTGTCCCAGGCAACCGCCCGATCCAGCTCCGCATTGGCCTTGGCCTGGTAGGTTTCCAACAACGCCTGCTTGCTCTCGGGCGTGCCGCTCTCGGCAAAACGCTGGGCGAACATCTGTTGCACCTGGGCATAGACCGGCACGGCCAACTTGTCAGCCCGTGCCAGCTGTAGAAAGCGCTCCGCGTCGGCGGCATGGCTGCTGGCATCGGCAAACGCCTGAGCGCTGCCGCAGGTCAACAGAACGACAGCACAAAGGGCAGATAAACGAGACATCGGATGCTCCTGATTAATGGGACGAATCACATCTGACCCAGAACCTGTCATTTTGTGCCCCAACCCGCCCGCCACTCAAGTACGCCAGGTCATATCAGTCTTCGCTAGTCATGCTGTGTACTGGCGCACGGCTTGTTCATGGATCAAAATGCCAGCACTTGCCCAACCCAGAAGGTGTGGGCAAGCTCAACTTATTCCAGTAACCCCCAATGCTCTTCAATGACGGCAATCTCACAGCGTCATCTGCAGCAGCACACACATGGACGTGCCCAATGAACAGCTTCACCCGCCCGCACGCCTCCTGCGCGATAGCGCTGTGCGATTCCCGAGGCCAACTCAACCCGCAGGCCATCGGCTGGTCGCCCCGCCCCCGGGTAGATTGCGCACTCCCCGGACGCTTCGGCCGACGCAAACGTTGGAACCACTGGTGCATCACCACCCCGCACTGGATGCTGGTGCTGACCCAGGCCGACCTCGACTATATAGGCTACGGCGCCGCCTATTTTCTCGACCTGAGCAGCGGCCAGGCGGCCGCGCATAGCCAGTTGCGCCTGCTTGCGCGCGATTGCGGGCTACCGGATCAGCCCGAGCAAAGCCATGAATTCTGTCACCCGCGCCTGCAGCTGCGCGTCATTGAACAGCCTGGACGCCTGCGCCTGACGGTCGCCGCACCCGACATTGGCGGACAACCACTGCAGGTTGACCTGGATATCCAGCGTCCCGCCCACCTCGACTCGGTCAATCTGGTCGCCCCGCTCGGCCCACGGCATTTTCACGCCACCTGTCGGCAAATGGGCCTGCCCACCAGCGGCAGCGTACAACTCGGCAACCGCAGCTACAGCTGCGTAGCCGGACAAAGCTTTGCCGCCATGGACTTTGGCCGCGGCGTCTGGCCACTGCACAGCCATTGGACCCGCGCCGCCTTTGCCGCGCCGGGCGGCATTGCCGGCAACTTCGGCGCCGGCTGGACCGATCACAGCGGGCTATCGGAAAACGCCCTGTGGTTTGGCGGCGAGCTGCTGCACCTGGACGGACCGGTGCATATCGAACAAAGCCTGCACGACCCGCTGGCGCCGTGGCGCCTGCGCAGCGCCGACGAGCGCGTCGATCTGACCTTCAGCCCGCAGCAGCGGCATCAAGTCTGTCCGCGCTTCGGCCCCTTCTACGCCGATACCCAACAGTGGTTTGGTCATTTTGACGGCATACTGCGTGGCCCCAGCGGCGAATGCGTTCCGGTCGACGGTGCGCTCGGCTGGCTCGGTGCGACCCGCGCCCGCTGGTAAGTATCCCTCCCGACCAAGGGAACCCGCAGCCGGTTACAGCGGCCTAAACTTGCTGACTCGCCCCCGGAGAGCTTTCATGAACCGCACCGAAACCGACAGCCTGGGCCCCATCGAAGTGCCTGAAACGGCCTACTGGGGCGCACAAACCCAGCGTTCGCTGATCAATTTCGCCATCGGCGAAGAGCGCATGCCGGTGGCCGTGCTGCATGCACTGGCATTGATCAAGAAAGCCGCCGCGCGGATCAATAACCGCATCGGCGACCTGCCGCCGGACATCGCCCGGCTGATCGAGCAAGCCGCCGACGAAGTGCTGGCCGGCAAGCACGACGCGCAATTCCCATTGGCGGTCTGGCAAACCGGCAGCGGCACCCAGAGCAACATGAACGTCAACGAAGTGATCGCCGGCCGTGCCAACGAACTGGCAGGCGGCCCACGCGGCGGCAAGAGCCCTGTGCACCCCAACGACCACGTCAACCGTGCGCAAAGCTCCAATGATTGCTTCCCCACGGCCATGCACATCGCTGCTGTCGGCGCCGTGCAGCATGACTTGCTGCCGGCCCTGGCCGAACTGTCCGGCGGGCTCGCCGAACAATCCGCCCGCCACAGCAAACTGGTCAAGACCGGGCGCACCCACATGATGGATGCCACGCCGATCACCTTCGGCCAGGAACTGTCGGCCTTCGTCGCCCAGCTCGACTATGCCGAACGGGCAATCCGTGCCACCCTGCCGGCTGTTTGCGAACTGGCCCAGGGCGGTACCGCCGTCGGCACCGGGCTCAACTCGCCCCAGGGCTTTGCCGAAGCCATCGCTGCCGAACTGGCGGCCTTGAGTGGCCTGCCGCTGGTCAGCGCGCCCAACAAGTTCGCCGCCCTGGCCGGCCACGAAGCCCTGACCAGCCTGTCCGGCGCGCTGAAAACCCTCGCAGTGGCCCTGATGAAAATCGCCAACGATTTGCGCCTACTCGGCTCCGGCCCGCGCGCAGGGTTTGCCGAGGTCAGGCTACCGGCCAACGAGCCCGGCAGTTCGATCATGCCGGGCAAGGTCAACCCGACCCAGTGCGAAGCGCTGTCGATGCTGGCATGCCAGGTTCTGGGCAACGATGTCACCATCGGTTTTGCCGCGAGCCAAGGACACCTGCAGCTGAACGTGTTCAAACCGGTGATCATCCACAACCTGCTGCAATCGATTCGCTTGCTCGCCGATGGCTGCCGCAATTTCCAGCAGCACTGCATCGCCGGCTTGCAACCGGATGCAGCGCAGATGGCAGCGCACCTCGAGCGCGGCCTGATGCTGGTGACCGCATTGAACCCGCATATCGGCTACGACAAGGCCGCGGACATCGCCAAGAAAGCCTATCAGGACGGCAGCACCCTGCGCGAAGCCGCGCTGCAACTGGGTTATCTGACAGAAGAACAATTTGACGCCTGGGTCCGTCCGGAAACCATGCTGGAGGCTGGCGACCATGACTGAAGCGGGCAAAAGCGGTGCTACCCCGATCGAAGGCGACGGTAAACGCATCCTCATGATCCTCGGCACGCCGAAAAGCAACAGCCTCTGCCACGCCCTCGGCGAAGCCTATGCCCAGGGCGCGCGCAACGAAGGGCATGTGGTGCGGCAACTGAAACTTGGCGAACTGAGTTTCGACCCGGTGTTGCACGACGGTTATGACCAAAGCCAGACGCTGGAGCCGGACCTGCTCGAAGCCCAGCGGCAGATCCACTGGGCCGAGCACCTGGTATTCGTCTACCCGGTCTGGTGGGGCGGCTTGCCGGCACTGCTCAAGGGCTTCTTCGACCGGGTGTTCCTGCCCGGCTTCGCCTTCAAGTACCGCGGGCGCTCGCAGCTGTGGGACAAACTGCTGAGTGGCCGTACCGCCGACTTGCTGGTGACCCTGGACACCCCGCCCTGGTACTTCCGCTGGATCTATGGCGCACCGGCACATCGGCAGATGACCCGCACCATCCTCGGCTTCAGCGGCATCAAAACCCGCCGCCTGAGCGAGTTCGCCCCGGTGCGGCCCTCCTCCGAGGAACAGCGACAGAGCTGGCTACGCCGCGCCGAAACACTCGGCAGCCGCGCCTGAGGGGGCAGCCAGGCAAATCGTAGGGCGGGTTAGGCGCATGCGGATATCTGCCTCCTGGCCCAGGAGCCGCCGCGTCTTAACCCAACACCGCTGCGCCGGGTTATACGACGCTCGATGAGCCTGTCATTTTCCATGTTGCCCGCCCGGCCTACGCCGCCAGGCGTACCCGGCGGGCACGCAAGCTGGCCATCAGCGATGGACCGAGGGCCGTCAGTGCCGAACCCAGCACCACCAGTGCTGCACCACCATAGGCGATCCAATTGATCTGCTCGGGCAGCACATGGTCCGGCCACCAGGTCGCCGCCAACGCCACCGAACCCATGGTCACCAGCGGCGTGATCGCCAGCGTCGCACTGACCCGCGAGGCTTCCCAGTGCGCCAGCGCCTCGGCGAACGCGCCATAGGCCACCAGGGTGTTAAGGCAGCAGGCGAACAGCAGCCAAGCCTGCAACGCACTCAGCTCGAAGACCTGCTGCGGCTGTGCCCAGGGCGTCAGCAGCAGCGCACAGGCCAGGTAGATCACCATCATCACCTGCAACGAATTCCACACCGTCAGCAACTGCTTTTGCGCCAGGCCATAAAACGCCCAGACAAACGCCGCCAGCAGCACGGTCAGGACCCCGGCGGTGTAATCGGTCAGCGAAGTCAGCAACTCGCCCAGGCGCTGATTGAAAAACAACACAAAGCCGAGCAGCAACACGGCCAGGCCAATACCCTGGCCGAGACTGAAGCGTTCGCGGAAGACGAACAGGCTGCTGATCAGCAGCAAGATGGGCGCGACCTGGATCACCAGTTGCGTGGTGCCGGGACTGAGCAGGCTCAGGCCCATCAGGTAGAGCACATAGTTGGCACTCAACGCCGCAATCGCCAGGGCCAATAGCCAGGCCCCCTTCCTGCCCAAGGGGCGAAAGCGCGGCAAGCGCCGGGCCGCCGTCAGGTAGGCCAGCAGAATCGAGCCGGCAACCAGCAGGCGATACCAGGTGACCGTGACTGGGTCCATTACCTGCAACACTTCTTTGAGCTTGATCGGCAGCACGCCCCAGAGCAGAGCGGTGAGCAGCGCCAGGAGCATGCCGTAGAGCCAACGACCGGAAGAGATATGCATGACTGCCTCGAACGCAAGCTGATGCCGCAATCGGCTATTTTATGCCGCCTCGGCCTACCGACACAGTCACAGTTAAGCCGGGTCGCGTACCGCAACTGTACTGCTTACGGACAATGCACAGTCACACATTTGGCGTCAAAAGCGCATAAATCAGCGTAAAACATGCAGTTAAAGTCAAAAAACCAACCATTGGTCGTCAACTCAAACAACTTGACCCACGGGGATTAGACTCAAACTGTTCGGCTTATTGCATGAGGTTCTCGCCATGTTCGGTCAACGCACCATCGACCCCAGCCCCGGCACGCACTACCGCAGTGAGCGGGTCACCGCGGTCAACGGCCAGTATTTCTTCGCCACCCGCGAAGGCACTCTCGAAGGCCCCTACTTCACTCGCATCGACGCAGAACGGGAGATCGCCTTCTATATCCGCCGCATGATTCAAGCCAGCGACATCATCGAGAGTCGAGCATTCTGAACAAGGTTGTGCTGCCCACCACCCATAAAAAAACCGCGCCTGGATCGACGCGGTTTTTTTGTGGTTAACCCACACTTACATGACTGCGCTTCAGCGATAAGCCTCGAACAGGCCAGTAGCCCCCATGCCGCCCCCCACACACATGGTAACGATGCCGTAACGCAGGTTGCGCCGCTGCAGCTCGCGCACCAGATGACCGACCTGACGCGAGCCGGTCATGCCGAACGGGTGGCCAATCGAGATCGAGCCGCCATTGACGTTGTACTTGTCATTGTCGATACCCAGGCAATCACGGGCATACAGGCACTGCGAGGCGAAGGCCTCATTAAGCTCCCACAGGTCGATATCGGCAACGCTCAAGCCCTTGGTCTTGAGCAGCTTCGGCACCGAGTACACCGGGCCGATGCCCATTTCGTCAGGCTCGCAACCGGCGACGACAAAGCCGCGGAAATAGGCTTTCGGTTCGAGGCCCAGCTCCAGGGCTTTTTCCAGGCTCATCACCAGGGTCATGGAGGCGCCATCGGACAACTGCGAGGCGTTGCCGGCCGTTACCGAGCCGTCATCGGCAAACACCGGCTTGAGTCCGGCCAGGCTTTCCAGGGTGGTGTCGGCACGGTTGCAGTCGTCGCGCTCGACCACGCCTTCGACGATGTTCTTCTCGCCAGTGGCCTTGTCTTCGACCAGGTACTTGACGCTCATCGGCACGATTTCGTCGTCGAACAGGCCTTCGGCCTGGGCCCGCGCGGTGCGCTGCTGGCTCTGCAGGGCATAGGCGTCCTGGGCTTCGCGGCTGACGTTGTAGCGCCGTGCGACGATCTCGGCAGTCTGGCCCATGGGGTAATAGATACCCGGTACATCCTTTTGCAGAATGGGGTTGAACAGATTGTCGGTGTTCATGCTTTTCATGGTCATGGTGATCGACTCGACACCACCGGCGACGATGATCTCGCTGCAACCCGAGGCAATCTGGTTGGCGGCGATGGCGATGGCCTGCAGACCCGAAGAACAGAAGCGGTTGAGGGTCATGCCAGCAACCTGGGTGCCCAGGCCGGAAAGCACTGCCACGTTGCGACCGATGTTCATGCCTTGGGCGCCTTCGTTGGAACCGGCACCGACAATGCAATCTTCGACCAGCGCCGGGTCCAGGCCACTGCGCTGCAGCAGCGCATTCACGCAATGAGCCGCCATATCGTCCGGACGGGTCTGGTTGAACTTGCCACGGAAGGATTTGGCCAGGCCAGTCCGCACGCTATCGACAATCACCACTTCACGCATGACGCACCTCAATTGTTGTTGACGTTGGATATGCCACGAGAATAAGGCTGAACAATCTCAGCCCGCGACGATCATTCACCAGCCATATGCGCGACCATCTTCCGCCAGGTCCTGGGGGTCCGCTGCAAGGCTGGGCTACAACAGGCCTTCAGTCCTTGGCGAACGCCGCTTCCAGGGCCTCGTTGATGGTGCGCAACACCTTGACCCGGGCGAAGCGCTTGTCATTGGCCTCGACCAGGGTCCAGGGCGCGATCTCGGTACTGGTACGGTCGACCATATCGCCCACGGCATCGCGGTACAGCGGCCACTTGTCGCGATTGCGCCAGTCGTCCTCGGTGATCTTGAAGCGCTTGAAGGGGGTCTGTTCACGTTCCTTGAAACGCTGCAACTGGGTTTCCTGGTCGATTGCCAGCCAGAACTTGACCAGCACCACGCCAGCGCCGGTCAGTTGCTCCTCGAAGTCATTGATCTCGCCATAGGCACGCAGCCAATCGGCGGGCGTGCAATAACCCTCGACCCGCTCCACCAGCACCCGGCCGTACCAGGAACGATCGAACATGGTAAACCTGCCGCGCGCCGGAATATGCCGCCAGAAACGCCACAGGTACGGCTGCGCGCTTTCCTCGTCGGTCGGCGCCGCCACCTGCACGATGCGATACAGGCGCGGATCGAGCGCCGCCGTCACCCGGCGAATCGCGCCGCCCTTGCCCGCCGCGTCGTTACCCTCGAACACCGCCACCAGGGCATGCTTGCGCATGCGCTTGTCGCGCAGCAAACCCGACAGCCGCGCCTGCTCGCCGACCAGTTGCTCGTTGTAGTCGGCCTTGTCCAGCTCCTGGGTCATATCCAGGCTGTCGAGCAAGCCCAGGTTATCCAGGCTGGAGATCAGTGGCGCCGCATGGGGCTGAGGCAGCGGCCGGCTGTTGACCTTGAGCGCCGCTTGCAAGCCATCGAGGAGAATCCGCCCGACCGTCAGGCTGCGGTAATACTCGTCCACGCCCTCGACCACATACCAGGGCGCATAGTCGCGACTGGTGCGGCGCAGTACCCGCTCGCCGACCCGCACATACTTGTCGTAGGTCTTTGATTGCTGCCAGTCCAGTGGACTGATACGCCAGCTGTGCAAGGGGTCGTCCTGCAGCGACTTGAGCCGTGCCTTCATCTGCTTCTTGGACAGGTGAAACCAGAACTTGAAAATCAGCGCACCCTCGTCGCAGAGCATGCGTTCCAGCGCCGAGGCCGCATCGGTTGCCTGATCGAGCACGGCGTTCTTGAAATTCCCATGCACCCGTCCCTGCAGCATCTGGCTGTACCAGTTGCCAAAGAAAACCCCCATGCGCCCCTTGGGCGGTAACTGCCGCCAATAGCGCCAGGCCGGTGGCCGCGCCAGCTCTTCATCGGTCTGCTGGTCGAAGGTACTGACCTGGATGAGGCGCGGATCCATCCACTCGTTAAGCAGCTTGACCGTCTCGCCCTTGCCGGCGCCCTCGATCCCGCAGAGCAGGATGATCACCGGAAAACGCGCCTGCTGCCTCAATTCGTACTGCGCCTCCAGCAATGCCTCGCGCAACGCGGGTACGGCGGCGTCGAACGTGGCTTTGTCGATGGAATGACCAATCTCGGCGGACTCGAACATGGATAGCTCCCTGATGTGATCAGCAGAGCCTAGCGGATCGCGCGAGCGGTGGGGTGAACCATCTACGCTTGCCTGGCAGATCGAGCCGCGCGCTGGGTCGGCCCGGCGACAAAAGCCACGGCGCCCCCTGAAGTGCTCGGGCAACCGAGTTAGAATGCCCGCCTGCTCAATCTGGTGCTCTCGCCATGCCCGACTCCCCGCTCGACCTACCCGCCACCCAAAACGCGCAGCTCGACTGGGATGCCGAGGGGCAGCCGTTATCGCGGCTATTCGGCGATGTCTATTTCTCCAACCAGAATGGCCTGGCCGAAACCCGCCATGTATTTCTCGCCAATAATGATCTGTCGGCGCGTTTCAGTGCCCTGGGCGACGGCGAGCAACTGGCGATAGGCGAAACCGGCTTCGGCAGCGGGTTGAACTTTCTCTGCGCCTGGCAGTTGTTCGAGCAGCAGGCACCCACTGGCGCGCGGCTGCACTTCGTCAGTGTCGAAAAATACCCGCTCGACTACGCCGACCTGCAGCGCGCCCTGGCCTTGTGGCCAGAGCTGGCGCCATTCGCGCACGAGCTGCTGCGCCAGTACGTCGCCCTCCATCCGGGGTTTCAGCGCCTGCTGTTCGCCGGCGGACGGGTCATCCTGACCCTGCTGATTGGCGATGCCCTGGAGCTGCTGACGCAACTCGACGCGCGCATTGATGCCTGGTTTCTCGACGGTTTCGCCCCGGCGAAGAATCCGCAGATGTGGACCGCGGAACTGTTTGTCGAGCTGGCCCGGCTAAGCGCCCCCGGTACCAGCATCTGCACCTTCACCAGCACAGGCTACGTGCGTCGGCGCCTGAACGATGCCGGTTTCAAGATGAAGCGTGTGCCGGGCCTGGGCAAGAAATGGGAAGTGCTCAAGGGCCAGTTTCTCGGCAGCGCTACGGGCGCCAACAAACCCTGGTTCGCCCGCCCGCCGCAGCGCCCGCGCGAACGCCGGGCCCTGGTCATAGGTGCGGGAATGGCCGGTTGCGCCACCGCGGCCAGCCTGGCGGCACGCGGCTGGCAGGTGACCCTGTTGGAGCGCCACACGGCTATCGCCGAGGAAGCCTCGGGCAACCCGCAAGGCGTGCTCTACCTCAAACTGTCGGCCCACGGCACGGCGCTCTCTAGATTGATCGTCAGCGGCTTCGGCCACACCCGCCGCCTGCTCGAACGCCTGCAAAAAGGCCGGGACTGGGACAATTGCGGGGTACTGCAACTGGCCCTCGACGCCAAGGAAGTGCAACGCCAGGCGCAACTGGCGACCGCCTTCCCCAGTGATTTGCTGGTTAACCTCGACCAGGCCAGCGCCGAAGCCAAAGCCGGCATCCAGCTGCCGGCCGGCGGGCTGTTCTACCCGCAGGCCGGCTGGGTCCACCCGCCGGCGCTGTGCCGATTGCTGGCCGAGCAGCCGAATATAAGCCTGCAACTGCACCAGGAAGCGCTGCAATTGCGCCGCGATGGGCAAACCTGGCAGGCCTGGAACGGCACACAGCTACTCGCCAGTGCCGCCGTGGTGGTGCTGGCCGGCGCCGCCGAGATCAAGCGCTTCCCCTATAGCGCCGAGCTGCCGCTCAAGCGCATTCGCGGACAGATCAGCCGGGTACCGGCCACCGCGCAGAGCACGGCCCTGCGCAGCGTGGTGTGCGCCTCGGGTTATATCGCCCCGGCGCGCCTGGGTGAGCACACCCTGGGCGCCAGTTTCGACTTCAAAAGCGACGACCTGACACTCAACAGCGCCGACCATGCGGACAACCTCGCCCTGCTCGAAGAAATCTCCAGCGACCTGGCCGAACGCCTGCACAGCGCCCGACTCGACCCGGCGCAGCTCGAGGGCCGCGCCGCCTTTCGCTGCACCAGCCCGGACTACCTGCCGATCGTCGGCCCTCTGGCCGACCGCCCGGCCTTTCTCGAGGCCTACGCAGTGCTGGCCAAGGATGCCCGCCAGGTGCCGGATACCCCCTGCCCCTGGCTCGACGGCCTGTATATCAACAGCGGCCACGGTTCACGCGGGCTGATCACCGCGCCCTTGTCCGGCGAACTGATTGCCGCCTGGCTCGATGCCGAACCGCTGCCTGTGCCCCGCGATGTCGCCGAGGCCTGCCACCCCAACCGTTTCGCCCTGCGCCTGCTGATACGCGGCCAATAGTCGCAACCCCGGACGCGGCGCTTGCTTGCAAACGTGACCCGCCATACCCTGCGGGGTATACAGACACGGAGTGATATCGCATGCGCCTGATCCTCGTACTCGCTGTCCTGCCGACGCTGGCCTGGGCCGCTCCTGCTGCAGACCTGACCAGCCTAGAACGCGAAGCCGCCGGCCTTATCCCCCCCTTCCAGCAACAGCTGATGCAGACGGTAAAACAGGCAGTCGCCGAGGGCGGCCCGGTGCAGGCCGTGCAAGCCTGCCAATTGCTCGCGCCAACGATCGCCGCGGAGCACAGCCAGCAGCCCTGGAAAGTCGGGCGCACCGCTCTGCGCCTGCGCAACCCGGATAATCGACCGGATGCCTGGGAACGTCAGGTGCTGGAAGACTTTTTACAGCGACAAAGCGCCGGCGAAGAGCTGACGCAGATGAGCGCATCGGCAGTAGTCGACGGCGAGTTCCGCTACATGCAAGCCATCGCCACCGGCGAGCCGTGCCTGGCTTGCCACGGCCAGTCGATCAAGCCCGAGGTGGCGGCGCAGATCGAACAGGACTACCCCGAGGATCAGGCCACTGGCTTTGGTCTGGGCGAACTGCGCGGCGCCTTCACCCTGCGCCGCACGCTGGCGGAGGCGACACCATGAGCGAACAAACCCGCGCCGCCCATGAAGATGCCATGCTCAAACGCCTGGCCCGGGTCGAAGGACAGATCCGCGGCATCCAGGCCATGATCCGCCGCAGCGAGGACTGCGAAGCCATCGCCCAGCAGTTCGCCGCCGCCCGCAAGGCCCTGGACAAGGCCTATCAGGAGATGCTCGCCTGCCTGTTGGAAGAAGCCGTGCTCGACCCCGAGCATGACCCTGGTGAAACCCTGGCCCGGGTTCGCGCCATTTTCACCAAGTACACCTGAGAGCCAGAGGGGACGCCAAGTCCTTGCTGGCTCCTGCAGAGTACCGTTTGAGTGCTTTGGTTCAGATCTGGCGAATTGTCGAGATCGTAGGGCTGCTCTGGCGGCGCTCCGTTCGGAGCGCAACGACAGCCCGCCAGCTTGTGGCCACGCCGATAAACCAATGGTGCTCTGCCTGCGGCGAGATACACCCTACGGATCGCGGGCTGCTCAAGATCTGACGGGGCCAACTGTCATTCGGTGACACCTCCCGCGGTTCGCTCACTCCATCTCGCCGCACAATTCCGCCGCACGCAGCAGCGCAGCGGTCAGGTTGTGCCGCTCCCAATCCTTGAGCGCGGCGAAGCGCTGGCGAAACTCCGGCGGCAGCAGCGTCGGCGCCTGCTGAACCAGTTCGCGGCCGGCCTCGCTGAGCAGCAGCCACTGGCGGCGGCGATCCTGGTCGTCGCGCTGGCGCTGTAGCAGGCCGCGCTCCTCCAGGCGATCGAGCATGCCCGACAGCGTCGCCGCCGTCAGGCTGACCCGTCCGCTCAGGTCGCTGGCGGTCAAGCGTGCCTCGCCGGCCAGCACCTGGAGGATCATCAGTTGCATGGGCGTCAGCCCGCCGAAACGGGCCAGGCGCTTGGCGTGCACCTCGCCGGCCTGCTGCAGGCGCCTGAGCGACTGGAAAATCGGCAGATCGAGCGCCATCACAGATGACAAATCTATTTCAGCAGAAACTATTTTATCGGCCATAGATGCCTTCCAAACCCAGATCAACGCTTTGACATGAAATCATTCTTTTGTTTACCTGTAAAAGGCTCGACAAGCCCCGAGCACTCCCCAACGGCCACACCGGTAAGGAATTATGTGCGGAATTGCTGGAGAACTGCGTTTTGATCAACGGCCGGCCGATCTGGCTGCGGTCGAGCGAATCACCCATCACCTGGCCCCGCGCGGCCCCGATGCCCACGGTTTTCACAGCCAGGGCCCGATCGCCCTCGGTCACCGTCGGCTGAAGATCATGGACCTGGCCGAAGCCTCCGGCCAGCCGATGATCGACAGCGAACTTGGCCTGTCGCTGGTATTCAACGGCGCCATTTATAACTACCCGGAATTGCGCAGCGAGCTGCAAGCCCTCGGCTATCGCTTCTTTTCGGGTGGCGACACCGAGGTGCTGCTCAAGGGCTACCACGCCTGGGGCAAGGATCTGCTGCCCAAACTCAATGGCATGTTCGTCTTCGCCGTGTGGGAGCGCGATAGCCAGCAACTGTTTATCGCTCGCGATCGCCTGGGGGTCAAGCCGCTGTACCTGTCGCGTACCGGCCAGCGCCTGCGCTTCGCCTCCAGCCTGCCGGCGCTGCTGCAGGGCGGCGACATCGGCAAGACGCTCGACCCGATCGCACTCAACCATTATCTGAATTTCCATGCCGTAGTCCCGGCGCCGCGCACCATTCTCGCCGGCGTCGAGAAGCTGCCCGCGGCCAGCTGGATGCGCTTCGACGTCCAGGGCAATTGCGAACAGCAGAGCTGGTGGCGTCTGGACTATGGCCCGCGTCGCGATGAAATCGCCTTCGGCCTGGACAACTGGTGCGAACGCGTACTCGACGGCATGCGCGAGGCGGTGTCGATCCGCCAGCGTGCGGCGGTGGAGGTCGGCGTCCTGCTGTCCGGCGGGGTCGATTCGAGCCTGCTGGTCGGCCTGTTGCGCGAGGCCGGGGTGGAGCAGCTGTTGACCTTCTCCATCGGCTTCCAGGATGGCGGTGGCGAGCGCGGCGACGAGTTCCAGTATTCCGACCTGATCGCCGAGCGCTTCGCCACCCGCCACCATCAGTTACGCATCGACGAAGACCAGATCCTCGAACAATTGCCCGCCGCCTTCCGCGCCATGAGCGAGCCGATGGTCAGCCATGACTGCATCGCCTTCTACCTGCTGTCGCGCGAGGTGGCCAAACACTGCAAGGTGGTGCAGAGCGGCCAGGGCGCCGACGAACTGTTCGCCGGCTACCACTGGTACCCGCTGGTGGACGGTGCCGAGGATGCCTTCGCTGCCTACCGCCAGGCCTTCTTCGACCGCGACCACGACGAATACGCCGAATGCGTGCAGCCCGCGTGGCTGACCAACGATGCGGCTGGCGACTTCGTCCGTCAGCACTTCGCCCAGCCTGGCGCCATCGCCGCGGTGGACAAAGCGCTACGCCTGGACAGCACGGTGATGCTGGTCGACGACCCGGTCAAACGAGTCGACAATATGACCATGGCCTGGGGCCTGGAGGCGCGCACCCCGTTCCTCGACTACCGCTTGGCGGAACTATCGGCGCGCATTCCGGGTCGTTTCAAGTTACCGAACGGTGGCAAGCACGTGCTCAAGGAAGCGGCGCGCCAGGTGATCCCGGCGGCAGTGATCGACCGACCCAAGGGTTACTTCCCGGTGCCCGGCCTCAAGCACCTGGAGGGGGCTACACTGGGTTGGGTGCGCGACCTGCTGATCGACCCGAGCCAGGATCGCGGGCTGTTCAACCCGGCCATGCTCGACCGCCTGCTGAGCGACCCCTATGGCCAGCTCACGCCGTTGCGCGGCTCCAAGCTGTGGCAAATGGCCGCGCTCAATCTATGGCTGAGCGAGCAAGGCCTGTAACACCGGACGCAGGAGCGGAGTGCCGCCTGGCCGCGCCTACGGGCTCCGCCCTATCCGAGAGCCAGCAAGAACGGCCGTCCCCGGATGCAATCGGGGATGTCACGATCCCATTCACGCCCCGGAACCCATCCGGGCGCTGCAGACAGCAAAGGACACTTCTCCAATGCGAGCCACTGCCTTCAACCAACGTCTTCTGCGCGGCCAGGCGCCCTCTTACGAGCGCCTGCAAGCCCGCTTCGCCGAGGATCACGGTGCCGAACCCTGCAACCCCCTTGCCGTGCACTGCGGCTGGGGCCGCCTGCTGATCGGCCATACCTACCCCGATGCCGCCGAGCTGGCGCACGACCTGCTGGCTGAGCGATCGGGCGAACGCGATATCGCCCTGTACGTTGCAGCCCCGCAGCAGGTGCTGGCACAGGCGCCGCAACAGCTGTTTCTCGATCCCTCGGACACCCTGCGCCTGTGGTTCAGCGACTACCGCCCGGCGCATAGCGGTTTTCGCGGCTACCGCATCCGCCGCGCACAGCACGCCGAGGACTGGCAGGCGATCAACTGCCTGTACCAGATGCGCGGCATGCTGCCGATCGACCCGGGCAAACTCACCCCGCGGCATCAGGGCGGACCGGTGTACTGGCTGGCCGAGGACGAGGACAGTGGCGCGGTGATCGGCAGCGTCATGGGCCTCAACCACCACAAGGCCTACCGCGACCCGGAGCACGGCTGCAGCCTCTGGTGCCTGGCGGTCGACCCGCGCAGCATCCGGCCCGGGGTCGGCGAGGTGCTGGTGCGCCACCTGATCGAGCACTTCATGAGCCGTGGCCTGAGCTACCTCGACCTCTCGGTGCTGCACGACAACCGTCAGGCCAAGGGGCTCTATGCCAAGCTCGGATTTCGCGAGCTGCAGACCTTCAGCATCAAGCGCAAGAACAGCATCAACCAGCCGCTGTTCCTCGGCCCCGGCCCCCAAGCCGAGCTCAACCCCTACGCCAGAATCATTGTCGACGAGGCCCTGCACCGCGGTATCGAAGTGCATGTGGACGACGCCGAGGCCGGGCTGTTCACCCTCAGCCACGGCGGTCGGCGCATCCGCTGCCGCGAATCGCTGAGCGACCTGACCAGTGCGGTGAGCATGACCCTGTGCCAGGACAAGCGCCTGACCCACCGCACCCTCAGCCGTGCCGGCCTCAGCCTGCCGGCCCAGCGCCTGGCGGGCAGCGCCGAAGAGAACGCCGCCTTCCTCGCCGAACATGCCAGCCTGGTGGTCAAGCCGGTCGACGGCGAACAGGGCCAGGGCGTCGCGGTCGACCTGCGCAGCTCGGCCGAGGTGCAGGACGCCATCGAACGTGCCCGCACCTTCGACAGCCGGGTGCTGCTGGAAAGCTTCCACCAGGGCCTCGACCTGCGCATCCTGGTGATCGGCTTCGAGGTGGTCGCCGCGGCCATCCGCCGCCCGGCCGAAGTGATCGGCGACGGCCGCCACTGCATCGGCGACCTGATCGACGCCCAGAGCCGCCGCCGCCAGGCCGCCACCGGCGGCGAGAGCCGCATTCCCAAGGACGCGGAAACCCTGCGCACCCTGCATGCCGCCGGGGTCGACTACGCCAGCATCCTGCCCCAGGGCCAGCGCCTGGCCGTGCGCAAGACCGCCAACCTGCACACCGGCGGCTGCCTCGAGGACGTCACCGCGATCCTCCACCCGGCGCTGGCCGAAGCGGCGACTAAAGCCGCGCGCGCACTGGATATCCCGGTGGTCGGCCTCGACCTGCTGGTGCCGGCGGCCGACCAGCCCGACTATGTGTTCATCGAAGCCAACGAACGCGCCGGCCTGGCCAACCACCAACCGCAACCGACCGCCGAGCGCTTCATCGACCTGCTTTTCCCGCTCAGCCAGGTGGGCTGAAGCAACACACCTGTAGGAGCCAGGGGAACGCCTAGTCCTTGCTGGCGATCTTCGCTGCCCCCGATCGCCAGCAAGCTGGCTCCTACTCGGCCCGACCAGGAGACTGCCATGCAGCCACTACCCGAACCGGATCTCGACTACCTGCAAAAAGTCCTGCTGGAGATGCTCGCCATCCCCAGCCCGACCGGCTTTACCGACACCATCGTGCGTTATGTCGCCGAGCGCCTGGAGGAGATCGGCATCCCCTTCGAGCTGACCCGCCGCGGCACCATTCGCGGCACCTTGAAAGGCAAGCAAAGCAGCCCGGACCGCGCGGTGTCGGCCCACCTCGACACCATCGGCGCCATCGTCCGTGAGGTGCAGAACAACGGCCGCCTGGGCCTGGCCCCGGTCGGCACCTGGTCCAGCCGCTTCGCCGAGGGCAGCCGCGTCAGCGTCTTCACCGAATCCAGCGTGATACGCGGCAGCGTGTTGCCGCTGCTGGCCTCCGGACATGCCTTCAACACCGAGGTGGATCAGCTGCCGATCAGCTGGGACCACGTCGAACTGCGCCTGGACGCTTACTGCGCGACCCGCGCCGATTGCGAATCCCTGGGGATTTCGATAGGCGATTTCGTCGCCTTCGATCCGCTGCCAGAGTTCACCGAGAGCGGCCATATCAGCGCCCGACACCTGGACGACAAGGCCGGCGTCGCCGCCCTGCTCACCTCACTCAAGGGCATCGTCGAGAGCGGCGCCGAGCTGGAGATCGACTGCCACCCGCTGTTCACCGTGACCGAGGAAGTCGGCTCAGGTGCAGCGGCGGCGCTGCACTGGGACGTCAGCGAGTTCGTCGGCGTGGATATTGCACCGGTCGCCGAGGGGCAGGCCTCCAGCGAGCACACGGTCAGCGTGGCCATGCAGGACTCCGGCGGGCCCCACGACTACCACCTGTCGCGCCAGCTTCTGCGCCTGGCCCGCGAGCATGACATCCCGGTGCGTCGCGACCTGTTCCGGTTCTACCACAGCGACGCGCAGTCGGCGGTCGGCGCCGGCCACGATGTGCGCACCGCCCTGATGGCCTTCGGTTGCGACGCCACCCATGGCTACGAGCGCACCCACATCGACAGCCTGGTGGCCCTGACCCGTATGCTCAGCGCCTACATGCTCAGCCCGCCGGTATTCACCAGCGACGCGCAACCGGCCAAGGGTTCGCTGGAGCGTTTCAGCCATCAACTGGAACACGATGCGCAGATGGAAAGCGAAACCCGCGTTCCGACCGTCGACAGCCTGCTCGGCCAGCGCGACAAGGACGCTTGAAGGCCAACGCACATCCGGGCAAAGTGGCGGGCATGGGATGACGGCGTGGCGTGCTTCACGCGCCCCAATAACGAAAATGGGGGGCGCGGGATGCCGCGGATGTGCCTGGCTGTGCTGTTGCTCTGGCTTTGTGGCCCGGCGTGGGCGTTATTACCCGTAGAACTGGATAAACCGGAGCTGCGCCTGTCCCTCGGCGCCGCCATGGGCTACCTGCAAGACCCGGAGGGCAACCTGACCCTCGAACAGGTCAGCGGCCTGAGCGACGAGCGCTTCGAGGTGGTCCGGAGCGAGCACGCCAACCTCGGCAAGAACGATTCGGTCTGGTGGTTCAAGGTACGCCTGCACAACAGCCTGGCGCAGGATCTGCCTGGCTATCTGGAAGTCAATTACCCGTTGCTCGATCATATCCAGATCTACCTGAGCGGCAGCGACGGTAACTGGCTCACGCAGGAGAGTGGCGACCGCTACGCATTCACCCAGCGCCCGGTGCAGGTGCGCAATTTCTGGTTTCCCGTAACCCTGCCCCCGGGCGACAACACCCTGCTGGTGCGCGTGGACACCAGCAGCACGGTATTCATACCGCTGTTCTTCAGCACCTACAACGCCAGCGCGGCCGCCCAGGAAAACCTCATGGGCCTCAATGGCGCCTTCTACGGTGTGCTGTTCGCGATGTTCTGCTACAACCTGTTCCTGTTTATCTCACTACGCGAATCAGCCTATTTCTGGTACCTGGTCTACAGCCTGAATATCGCTCTGTTCAGCGCCAGCTTCGACGGCATGCTGTTCAAATTGCTGCCGCACTACATCGGCCTGCAGTCGATCAGCATCTACATCCTGATGTTCCTCCACTGCCTGAGCGCCAGCCAGTTCAGCCGTCACTTCCTGCACACCCAACAATACTTCCCGCGCCTCGACCTGGGCCTGCGCCTGTTCATGCTGGCCACGCTCGGCTGCCTGCTGTCGCTGCCGCTGATCGGCCTGCAGGCCTGGAACATCCTGGCCAGTCTGACCGTCCTGGCGGTCTCCCTGGCACTGCTGCTCAGCGGCGCCTATGTCTGGCGCCGGGGCTTGCGTTACGGCTCCTACTACATCCTCGCCTGGGGCATTCTGCTGGTCTCGTTCATCATTGCCACCACGGGTTCGCTGGGCGTCGAACTGTTCGGCCTGTACGGCGCAGCGGTGGTCAAAGTCGGCGTGACCATCGAACTGATCGCCCTGTCCATCGGCCTGGCCGATCGCATCAACACCCTCAAGGAAGAAGGCTTCCGTTCGCGTCGTGCTGCCGAACAGGCGGAAATCGAAAACCAGGCCAAGAGCCGCTTCCTGGCCATGATGAGCCACGAGATCCGCACCCCGCTCAACGGTGTGCTGGGCATGCTGCAACTGCTGCGGGAAACCCCACTGGATCGCAGCCAACGCTTCTATGTCGACACCATCTCCAGCTCCGGCAGTTCCTTGATGGCGGTGATCAACGACATCCTCGACTATGCGCGGATCGAGTCCGGCAAGCTCAGCCTGGAGCATATCGATTTCAACCTCGAAGAACTGACCTCCAACACCCTCAGCCTGTTCACCGGGCAAGCGCTGGACAAACAGCTGCGCCTCTACATCAGCCTGGATGCGGGCGTGCCGCGATACATACGCGGCGACCCGACCCGACTCAAGCAGGTGTTGATGAACCTGCTGAGCAACGCCCTGAAGTTCACCGACGAAGGTTATGTCGGCGTGAATGTCTGCCGCCGTAGCGACTCACTCGGCCAGGCCCATCTGGTGTTCTCGGTAAGCGACAGCGGCATCGGTATCAACCCGCAGAATCAGGCCCGGCTCTTCGAATCCTTCTCCCAGGGTGATTCCAGCACCACCCGACGCTATGGCGGCAGCGGCCTGGGTCTGGCCATCAGCAAGGAACTGGTGGAAATGATGCACGGACGCATCGAAGTACAGAGCACGCCAGGCCAAGGCACACGCTTCGCCTTCGACATCCCCCTCGACGACGAAGTACGCGAAGTCGATTCCCTGAGCCTGCTGCTCAAAGGGCGCACCGCCCTGCTCTGCTCGCTCGACAGCCTCGGCCTGGACGCCCTGAGCCGCCTGCTCGGACGCTGGGGCATGCGCACCGAACACTGCCTGAACCCGGACAAATTGCACAATTATCTGGAAGACTTCGCCGTTGCGCCGCTGCTGGTACTGATGTCGCCCTGGCCCGGCAGCGCCGACCACTGGCTGGACTCGCTGCACCCGTACCTGCAACCCGGCCAGCGCATATTGCTGCTCTGCCCACCGCAGCAGTGCCAGCAACTGCCATCCAGCACCAGCCTGCGTCTGCTCAGCCTGGCGCAACCGCTAACGGTCAGCGCCCTGCGTGACACCCTGGTCGAACTCTATGCAGAACCCCGCGCCGCAGTGCGCAGCCTGCAGCGGGAAGCCCCCCCTGCCCCGGATGCAGGCCCGTGCATCCTGGTCGCCGAAGACAACCCGGTTAACCAGTTGGTGGTGCAAGGCTTCCTGAAGAAACGCGGCTACAGCGTGCGCCTGGTCACCAATGGCCTGGCCGCATTCAACGAATACCAGCGCGACCCGGCGGCGATACAACTGATCCTGATGGACTGCGAAATGCCGGTAATGGACGGTTTCGCCGCGACCGAAAAAATTCGCCAGCTGGAGCGGCAGCAAAAGCTCGGCGCGGTGCCCATCATCGCCCTGACCGCGCACACCCTCGACGAACACCGCCAGCATGGCAGCGAGGTCGGCATGGACGACTTTCTCGGCAAGCCACTGGACAGCGCCCAGCTCTACAGCACCCTGGAACGCTACCTGCTTGGGCAGGCGCTAGACAGCTAAGGAACACGCCTCCCTCCGAGCGAGGCAAGCTGCCAATCACAAACTCCCCCGCAAGCCTCTGCGGGAGGGGCTTTCGCGGCTGAAGCTGCTCTCACATGTATCGAGACAAGCCCTCCAAATTGCGCGGATAAATCCGCACCTACAACAGTCGGTGCACACAACTGCAAATCGCGAAGGCGGCCGATGCCCCGCTACTCAGGTTCTATTGTCCTTCTGAACGGTTTTCTGCCACTGCCAACTGAGGTCTGGCCGGTCTCAACAGACCAGCAGGCATGGCCAGCACGCCCAAGGCGCGTTAGCATCGCCGCTGCGTTCTGGAGAAACAAACCGTGCTGATCCCCGCGTCCCTGCTCGAAGCCGATACCCTCACCCGCCTGATCGAGGACTTCGTCACCCGCGAGGGCACCGACAATGGCGACGAAACCCCACTGCAAACCCGCGTAAACCGTGTACGCCACGCCCTCGACAAAGGCGAGGCGGTCATCGTCTTCGACCCGGAAAGCCAGCAATGCCAGCTGGCGCTGAAACGCGATGTTCCCAAGGAGTGGCTGCAAACGCTCAGCGAGTGACAGGCCGTATAGGCCAGTTCAGACGTGATGCCTTTCTGGTTTTGAACCTTTAGGCGGTGTGGGCGGCGCCAGCCCACCAGAATCGGTGCCGCGCCGATAAACCAATGGTGCACTGCCTGCGGCGAATGCCCCGACGAATCGCTGACTGCCCGAGATAATGGGCAGGCGCCTACTGCGGCCGTCATGACGGCCGCAGTAGGCGACAGCTTTTGCAGCAGTGCTCAGCCTTGCGCAGTCAAACGCCAGGCGCGGTGGATTTTCGGGTTGCGGGCAAAATCCGGATCCAGGGTCGCGGCGCTGATATCCTCCACTCCATAACGCGCCGCCAGCCCCTCGTCGAGCTGGAACTTGCGGAAATTGTTGGAGAAATACAGCACGCCGCCCGGCGCCAGCCGTGCCATGGCCAGGTCGAGCAACTGCACATGGTCGCGCTGGATGTCGAATACGCCCTCCATGCGCTTGGAGTTGGAGAAGGTCGGCGGATCGATGAAGATCAGCTCGTATTCGCCGCGGTCCTCCTCCAGCCAGCTCATCACATCGGCCTGCTCCAGCTTGTTCTTGTCCGAAAAACCATTGAGCGACAGGTTGCGCCGCGCCCAGTCCAGGTAGGTCTTCGACAAATCGACGCTGGTGGTGCTGCGCGCGCCGCCCTTGGCCGCATGCACGCTCGCCGTGGCGGTGTAGCAATACAGGTTGAGGAAGCGCTTGCCGGCGGCCTCACGCTGGATGCGCAGGCGCAACGGCCGATGATCGAGGAACAACCCGGTGTCGAGGTAGTCGGTGAGGTTGACCAGCAGCTTTACCCCGCCTTCGCTGACCTCCATGAACTGTCCCTGCGCGCTCTGACGCTGGTATTGCTTGGTGCCGCTCTGCCGTTCGCGGCGCTTGATGATCACCTTGTTCTTGTCGACGTTCAGCGCCTGGGGAATTGCAGCCAGGGCATCGAACAGCCGCGCCTGGGCCTTTTCCGGATCGATGGATTTCGGCGCGGCGTATTCCTGTACGTGCACCCAGTCTTCATACAGGTCGATGGCCAACGCGTATTCCGGCATGTCGGCGTCGTACAGGCGGTAGCAGTCGATGCCCGCCTTGCGCGCCCATTTACCCAGCTGTTTCAGGTTTTTTTGCAGACGATTGGCGAACATCTGCCCGCCTTCGCTCAAGCGCGCCTGCTCGACTACAGGCGCCGGTGCCGGCGCAGGCTTGAGCGGATTGCCGTTCTTGTTGTACTGACGCTCCTGCGGCTCAAGCGGTGCCTTGTCGGCTTCAGCCTGTTCGCGCTCACGCTCGCGCTGCTCCGGGGTACGTCGTTCGCCGGTGACGAACTGCTCGGGCTGCACCTTGATCAGCAGCAACTTGCACGGCAGGGCACCGTTCCAGAAAGCGTACTGCTTGTGGCTGCGAATGCCCATGCGCTTGCCCAAGTCCGGTGCGCCAGTGAACACCGCCGCCTCCCAGCCCATACAGGCCTGGCGCAGGCGTTCGCCGAGGTTCTGGTAGAGGTACAGCAGGCTGGCCTCATCACCCAGGCGCTCGCCATAGGGCGGGTTGCAGATCACCAGACCTTTCTGGTTCTGGTCCGGGCGCGGCTCGAAGGTCGCCAACTCGCCCTGATAGACCTTGATCCAGTGGCTCAGCCCAGCCCGCTCGATATTGTTGCGCGCCGGCTGAATCAGGCGCGGGTCGGCCTCGTAACCACGAATCCACAACGGCGGCTTGGCCAGCCCGTCTGTCGCACGCTGCTCGGCTTCGGCGTGCAGCTTCTTCCACAAGGCCGGCACATGGCCCAGCCAATTGCTGAAGCCCCACTGCTCGCGATTGAGGTTCGGCGCAATATCGGCGGCGATCATCGCCGCTTCCACCAGGAAGGTGCCGACCCCGCACATGGGGTCGGCCAGGGCACCGCCCTCGGCGGCGATACGCGGCCAGCCGGCACGCAGCAGCACGGCAGCGGCGAGGTTTTCCTTGAGCGGCGCGGCACCCTGCTGCAGGCGGTAACCGCGCTGATGCAGGCTGTGACCGGACAGATCGAGGGAAAGAATCGCCTCGCCGCGATCCAGGCGCAGGTGCACGCGCATGTCGGGATTGAGCTTGTCGATCGACGGTCGTGTGCCGTCCTTCTGCCGCAACTTGTCGACGATGGCGTCCTTGACCTTCAACGCCCCGAAGTGGGTGTTGTCGATGCCCGAACCATTACCGCTGAACTCCACGGCCAGGCTGCCGTTGGGTTCCAGGTGCTCGAACCAGTCGACCTCCAGCACGCCTTCGTAGAGGCTTTCGGCGTCCTGGATCGGGAAGCGCTTGAGCACCAGCAGTACCCGGTTGGCCAGGCGCGACCACAGACACAGGCGATAAGCCGTCTCCATCTCGGCGACGCCCCGAATGGCGGATGTATGCTCGCGAGCCTCCTCGAGCCCCAGGTTGCCTGCTTCTTCAAGCAGCAAGCCTTCCAGGCCCTTGGGGCAAGTGAGAAAGAGTTCGTAACGATCCGACATGGGAATATCCAGTGCCTAAGGCAGTAAACGGCAGGTGAACGAGTCAACACGGCCAAAATAAGTGACAAAACGTCGCAAGGCGACCCTTCATCGGAATAAACAGAACGTGCAACCGCGATTATTTCGCAGTGGCAAAACACCAGTACGCACGCGGCAAACGCCCGCGCCATCGGTGGTGGCCCCAAGAAACAGGATCTTTTCCGCATCGCCTTATGGCTTGAGCGGCAAAAGTGTTACTCCCTTATGACAAAACGATCATTCCCAGGCACCCAAGCATTCGATAGAAATCTACCCAGGCCTTCGTCGCAACGACGAGGGCACGGGGCAGAACCGCCACGCCGGCAGCGGCTTTCTCCCCTGGCAGATCTTTCTGCCTGACCTCGCGACGAGGTCGCCGAGGTCTAAGGGACATAACAGTCAACATTGAGGGCAATACCCTATGAGAAGACTTAAGCGTGATCCGTTAGAAAGAGCTTTTTTGCGCGGCTACCAATACGGCATCCATGGCAAATCCCGCGAAATGTGTCCTTTTACTCTTCCGTCCGTTCGTCAAGCCTGGTTAAACGGCTGGCGCGAAGGTCGCGGTGACAACTGGGACGGACTGACCGGCACCGCCGGTATCCATCGACTCAACGAACTCCACGCTGTCGGCTAACTAACTCAAGGAATCTACCGACTTCATCAAGCACGCCCCATCCGGGCGGCGGGCGAGAGCCCAGGGGCTCCTTCAGGGAGCCCTTTTTTATTGCCTGCCGTATACCCTCCCTACAAAAACCGGCGTCGCTCAGCCCTTGCGCGGCAATCCGGCAATCGCATCCACCGCTTCGCGGATCAACGCCGGCCCCTTGTAAATGAACCCGGAATAAATCTGCACCAGACTCGCCCCGGCAGCGATTTTCTCGCCTGCGTGCTTGCCTTCGGTGATGCCGCCTACGGCAATGATCGGCAAACGCCCGGCCAGCTCCGCAGCCAGAACCTTGACGATATGGGTGCTCTTGTCGCGCACCGGTGCGCCGGACAAACCGCCGGCCTCATCGCCGAACTCCAGGCCCTGGACGCCTTCACGGCCCAGAGTGGTGTTGGTGGCAATCACCGCATCCATGCCGGCCTCGACCAGAGCCTTGGCCACTTCGACGGTTTCTTCGTCACTCATGTCCGGGGCGATCTTGATTGCCAGCGGCACGCGCTTGCCATGCTGCCGGGTCAGGTCATCCTGACGCAGGCGCAAAGCCTCGAGCAGCTGCTTGAGCGAGTCGCCGAACTGCAGGCTGCGCAGGCCCGGGGTATTCGGCGAGCTGACATTGACCGTCACGTAACTGGCATGGGCGTAAACCTTGTCCAGACACAGTAGGTAATCGTCTACCGCGCGCTCGACCGGGGTGTCGAAGTTCTTGCCGATATTGATGCCCAGCACGCCTTTGTACTTGGCCGCCTGCACCCTGGCCAGCAGATGGTCGACGCCCAGGTTGTTGAAGCCCATGCGATTGATGATGGCCTCGGCCTCCGGCAAGCGGAACAGCCGCGGCTTGGGATTGCCCGGCTGCGGACGCGGTGTCACGGTGCCAATCTCGACGAAACCGAAACCAAGCTGGGCAAACCCGTCGATGGCATCGCCGTTCTTGTCCAGACCGGCCGCCAGACCGACCGGATTGGCAAACTCCAGACCCATCACCTTGACGGGCAAACTCGCCGGCGCCTTGCACAGCAGGCCATTGAGCCCCAGACGTCCGCCAGCCCCGACCAGGTCGATGGTCAGCTCGTGGGAGGTTTCCGGGGAGAGTTTGAACAGTAGCTGGCGGGCCAGGGTATACATGGGCAGGCTTAGCTCGATAATGGCGGAGTCGGAAAGGCAGCGATTATACAGGCCGGGGGAACAGCTAGCGAGCGAAGGTGGACTAGGGTCTGTGCTGGCTGTAACCCCAGCAGAAACTGCAAGCGGCATCAGTCCAGGCGGCGCAGGCTGAGTAATTGGCCAGCCGGGTTGAACTCCAGTTCGAAGCAGCCGTAGACGCCTTCATGAGTCAGAAACGGCCGGAAATGATGGGCCGGCACACTGACCCGCCTACCGTCACGACTCTGCACCAGGATACGGTTGGCCCGCCCCTGATAGACCGCACGCATGCGCTCGGCCGATAACGCGAGATCCAGCAGCAGACTGGCCATGCAGGCACCTTGGCAAACGAATGCAGCAATTTTGCCACAAGCAGCCGCCAAGCTCCGCGCAGAACCTGCGTTTTTGACCAGCAAAGCCTGTGCAACCGCCTTGCGGCTCTGCCACACTTGCCCCGGTGTCCATGGAGTTCGCACCCGCTCATGAGCCTGTTCGATCCACCCTCCTCCCTCAGCTCGCGTTTTGCCGCCCTGATCCAGCGTCTGGGCCGCAGTGGCCGCGCGCCGCGATTGATACTTGAGCGTGCCAGCCGACTGCAGCTGCCGTTCAACGCCATGCCCGTGACCCGAGACAGCATCTGCTGGCTCGAAGGCCCGCCACTGCAGCGCCTGGTCGAACTGCCACGCGGCGCCCTGTCCGGCCCGGTACAGGAAGACAAAGCCCAGGCCCATGCCGTACTGATTAAAATCGTCGAGGTGCAACAGCAACAACTGGCGTCGTTCGACCTGCGCCTGGTCGACGGACTGAGCAGCTGCGCCCCCGGGCAGACCCACTGCACCAGCTTCGAGGATTACGCCGCCAGCGAAGCCTGCCGCCAGGTGCGCATCATCAGCTACAAAGACTTCGTCAAAACCATCAGCCAGGCCTTGCCGCGCTTTCTCGCCGACGAGCCCATCAGCCTGCGCCAGGCCAGCTGGCATGGCGATCGGGTGTTCTGGGCAGGCGAGCAGCATGGCGAAGCCTTCGCCTGCGCCGTAGCCTACGCACGCCGCCGTGAACTGGAGATTGCCCTGCCCGCCGAACTGTCCCGCTACCGCCTGAACAGCAGCGGCCTGACGGAGCTGCAACAGCGCTATCACGTCCTGGCCATGCCTGGCGCGGCCTGGAGCGCCCCGGCGTTCATGAGCCTGCTGCTGGATACCGGCCTGCCGTATGCCCGCCTGTCACTGCTGCGCACCCCTGACGCGCCGGAGTTTCTCCTGCTGCCCAAGCACTCCGCCGAAGCCACAGCCCTGGGCGAAGGCCTGCGCCTGGCCGGTGCGCCGGATGTGGTGCTCTATCTGCAAGAGCTGGCAGCACACGGATCCAAAGCAAGCCCTACGCGCTAAACGCAACGCCGGCCACAGGCTGTTCGCCATACATCATCGCTGCGCCACAACAGTGGCGGGTTGCCGTTGCGAGTCGAACAACAGCCAATCGCAAACGCCCCCGCAACCCTCTGTGGGAGGGGCTTTAGCCGCGATAACAGCGATCAGGCCAACCGAACTGGCGCACACATAGCAAAGAGCCCCGCACTAGGCGGGGCTCGGGTTCAGCTCAGGCGCGACTCAGAGCACGCAGACGCCAGGCTGGGCGCTTTGTGCCAGATCCATCAGTTCGCGGTTGGCGACCGCGTACATGGCGTAATCGGTACCTGTCGCCGCACGCAACTCGGCGAGCATGGATTTCCAGCGATCGACCAGCCGACGATGCTGCTCCAGCCAGACCACCACCCGCGCCTCGATCTGCGCCGGCCCGTCGATCATCTGCAACACCGAAACGGTGATCGCCCGCTGCTGCCAGTCCAGGTCGTCGCGGAAGGCTTCCCGGGCCAGGGCCTGCCAGTTGTTTTCCACCGCCAGATTGGTGATCTGCTGCAGGTACCAGGAAAGCTCCAGCGAGCCACCAACCGCGAAGTAGGACTCGGCCACCTTGGCCGGCTCCTGGGCGGTGACATCCGAGGCCTCAATGATCGGCAACAGGGTGTACAGATGGCTGGTGCCAGCCACCATGCGCGCCAGCACCTCAGGCACACCGGCCTCCGTATAGGTCTGGAAACGCGCCAGCCACTGCTCGCGGGCCGGGCCTTCGAGCAGTTCGTCGAGCTTCATGGCCAGCGCTTCGATACGTGGAGCGAAATGCGCCACGTCGTGCGCCGCATCCAGCTCATTGCGCCGATTACGCAGGAACCAACGGGTAGCCCGACGCCCCAGGCGCATCAGTTCGTCCATCATCTGCAGTTGCAGCTCGGCCGGCACCTGGTAGTCCAGCGCCTCGATCTGCTGCCACCAATGCGGCAGACGGAACACATCGCGCACGACCACATAGGCCCTGGCGACGTTGGCCGAGCTCATACCGGTGGATTCCTTCAGGCGCTGCACGAAGGTAATGCCCATATGGTTGATCAGGTCGTTGGCGATCTGCGTGCTGACGATCTCGCGCTTGAGGCGATGGCGACGCATCGGCTCGCCGAACTTCTTCGCCAGCAACGGCGGGAAGGCGGTCTCCATCTCGCGGGCCAGGTACTCGTCATCCGGCACCAGGGATTTGAGCAGCGACTCTTTCAGGTCAATCTTGCTGTAGGAGATCAGTACCGACAGCTCCGGACGGGTCAGGCCCTGGCCTTTGATGGCGCGCTCGTTGAGTTCGTCGTCCGAAGGCAGGAACTCCAGGGCGCGATCCAGCTTGCCCGCCGCCTCCAGTCCGGCCATCACCCGCTTGTACTCGCCCTGGCGCTCGCGAGCGCGGCGTTCGGCCAGCGACAGGGCCTGGGTCTGCTTGTAGTTGTTGCCCAGCACCAAGCCACCCACCGCATCGGTCATCTCGACCAGCAGCTTGTTGCGCTGCTTGCCGGTCATGTCGCCGGCCGTGACGATCTCGTTGAGCAGGATCTTGATGTTCACTTCATGGTCGGAGCAGTCCACCCCGGCGGCGTTATCGATGAAGTCGGTATAGCTCGCCCCGCCGTTGAGGCCGTACTCGACGCGACCCAACTGGGTCATGCCGAGATTGCCGCCCTCGCCAACGACTTTCGCCCGCAGCTCGCGGCCGTCGACGCGCAACGAATCGTTGGCCTTGTCGCCAACATCGGCGTGACTTTCCTTGCTCGACTTGACGTAAGTGCCGATGCCACCGTTCCAGATCAGATCGACTGGGGCCTTGAGCAGCGCATTGAGCAACTCGTTAGGCGCCAGCTTGTCGGCGCTGATATCGAAACGCTCTTTCATTTCCGCGCTGATGGCGATGCTCTTGGCGCTGCGCAGGAACAGCCCGCCACCGGCGGAAATCAGCGAAGCGTCATAATCGGCCCAGCTCGAGCGCGGCAGGTCGAACAGGCGCTGGCGCTCGACGAAGCTCCTGGCCGCATCCGGGTTGGGGTCGATAAAAATGTGCAGATGGTTGAAGGCGGCGACCAGTTGCAGCTTGTCCGACAGCAGCAGGCCGTTGCCGAATACGTCACCGGCCATGTCGCCGATGCCGATCACCGTGACGGAATCCTTCTGCACGTCGATGCCACGCTCGCGGAAGTGGCGCTGCACCGAGACCCAGGCGCCCTTGGCGGTAATGCCCATACCCTTGTGGTCGTAACCGGCCGAACCGCCGGAAGCGAAGGCATCACCCAACCAGAAATCGTATTCGGCGGCGATGCCGTTGGCGATATCGGAGAAGGTCGCGGTGCCCTTGTCGGCGGCGACCACCAGGTAGGGATCATCGGCATCGTGGCGCACCACGTTGGCCGGCGGCACCACCACGCCTTCCTTGAGGTTGTCGGTGATGTCGAGCAGGCCGCTGATAAAGATCCGGTAGCAGGCGATGCCCTCGGCCATGATCTCGTCACGCGAGCCGCCTATCGGCATGCGCCGCGGCAGGAAACCGCCCTTGGCGCCCATTGGCACGATGACGGCGTTCTTCACCTGCTGAGCCTTGACCAGGCCGAGCACCTCGGTGCGGAAGTCTTCTTCACGGTCCGACCAGCGCAAACCGCCGCGGGCGACGTCGCCGAAACGCAGGTGCACGCCTTCCACGCGTGGTGAATAGACGAATACCTCGAACTTGGGCGTCGGCTTGGGAATATTCGGAATCGCCCGCGGGTTGAGTTTGAAACTGAAGTAGGACTTCGCCGCGCCACTGGCATCGCTCTGATAGAAGTTGGTGCGCAGGGTGGCCTTGATCAGGTCCAGGTAGCGCCGCAGGATGCGGTCCTCGTTGAGCACTGCAACGTTGTCCAGCGCAGTCAGGATCGCCTGTTCCAGCTTTTGCTGCTTGCTCTCCAGGTCTTCGGCGCCGAGTTTGCGCGCCAGATAGAAGCGGGTCTTGAACAGCCGCACCAATTCCTTGGCGATGTTGGTGTGGTTGACCAGGGTACTGGCGATATAGCCGAGACCGAAGCCCAGGCGGATCTGCTTCAAATAACGTGCATAGGCGCGCAGCAGCGCCACCTCACGCCAGGGCATGGCCGCGGTCAGCACCAGGCGGTTGAAGGCATCGTTCTCGGCATTGCCGCCGACGATATTGATAAAGGCATCCTGCAGGGTGTCGTTGAGCTGCTGGATATCCACATCCAGGCCTTCGGCGTAGGTGAAGGCGAAATCGTGGATCCAGAACTCGCGGCCGTTCTGTTGGTGCAGGCGATAAGGGAACTCACCAAGTACTCGCAGGCCGAGGTTTTCCAGGATCGGCAGGACGTCCGACAGCGGCAGCGGCGTATCGGCGTGGTACAGCTTGCAGTGCAGTTGCTGGCCGACCTGGGTCAGCGGCTGGTAGAAGCTCATCACCAGCGGGCGCTCGCTGCTCAGGCTGAGCAGGTGTTGCATGTCGACCACCGCCGAATGCGGGGCGAAGCGCTCGCGGTAACCGGCCGGGAAACCACTGGGGAAATCCGCCAGCACATTGGTGCCCTGGGCCTCGCCGAAGCTTTCCACCATCAGGCTGGCGTAATCGTCCTTCCATGAGCGGCACGCCTGGATCACTTCCTTTTCCAGGCGAACCGGGTCGATCTGCACCTTGTTCTTCGGGTCGACGCGCAGGATGAACTGCACCCGCGCCAGTACCGATTCGGAGAAGAAGGTCCAGAACTCGCAATCGGCTGCCTGCAGGCGCTCCATCAGCAGTTGCTGGATCTTCTGCCGGGTTTCGGTGGAATAGACGTCGCGCGGCACATAGGCCAGGCAGTAGCAGAAGCGGCCATACGGATCGCGGCGCAGGAACACCCGAATCTTGTTGCGCTCCTGGATCTGCACGATGGCCATGGCGGTGTTGAACAGGTCTTCCACCGGGGTCTGGAACAGGTCGTCGCGCGGCAGCACTTCCAGCACCTGGGCCAGTTCCTTGCCCAGGTGCGCCTTGCTGTCGAAGCCGGCACGCCGCTCGATCTCCGCCACCTTGCGGCGGATATAGGGGATGTTCCACACGCTCACGGCATACACCGCCGAGGTGTACAAGCCCATGAAGCGGCACTCCTTGACCACCCGGCCCTTACTGTCCAGTTCACGTACCGAGACGAAGTCCGGGTAGGCCGGACGGTGCACGCGGCTCGGTACCGCGGCCTTGGCGAAGGACAGCAGCAGCGGCTCGCGCAGATAGCTGAGCGCCTCCGGGTCGATATGCAGGTCATCGCTCTTCAGCCCGCTACGCAGGCGCTTGGACAGGCCGAGCAGGGACTGCTCGTCGTAGACAATGGTGCCGCCGTCCGGCGCATCGACCACGCTGAACTCTTCATAGCCGAGGAAGGTGAAATGGTCATCCAGCATCCAGCGCATGAACACCTTGATTTCTTCCAGCTCGGCGGCCTCGACCCCGAGTCCGGCCTGGCCTGACTTGGTCTTGTCCAGCCAGGCCAGCAGCTCCTGGGCCTTGGCCTTCATCGGCTGAAAATCGGCGACGCTCAGACGCACTTCGGAGAAGACATCGTGCAGGGCTTTTTCCAGGATGCGCAACTCGCCGGCACTGGCGCAGCGATCGATCTCGAGGAACATCAGCGCTTCCTGCAGCACGTCCTTGCCCTGAGAGCCCTTGGGCAGGATCTCCAGCAGCTCGCCCTGCTTGTTGCGGCGCACACTGAACACGGTGTTCTGCAGGGTATGGATGCTGTAACCGCGGCGATTCAGCTCTATGCGCGCCGAATCGACCAGAAACGGAATGTCGCTGCGCAGGATTTCTATTGCGCTATGGGTAGACTGCCAGCCGTGCTTTTCGTAATCGGGGTTGAAGGCGCGAATTTCAGTCTTGGCATGATCGAAGCGCTGCAACAGGCGCCAGGATGACAGGGTGCAACCGACCAGGTCGGAGAGCCGCCGCTCGGTGAGTTCGTCAAGCGCGATGATGCCGAAGAATTGCTCGGCGAACAGCGCGACTTGTGGCAATGCTTGTTCACTGACGTGCTGCGCCAGGGCCGCTTGCAGTTGATGCTGGAAGTCGGCTTTGCTGGCCGCCGTAAAGAACGCCATGTTTATTATGCTCCGTTGGCTTGAGATTCGATTAGCAGGCTTGGATAGTCGCGAGTCTTGCGCTTACGCCACAACGTTAGTCCACATGGCAATTGCTGCATTGAAAATGCTTGCCCCATGGGTATGGCGCCATCGGCGACTCGCTGGTCACATTTATCGACCGAGCTTAACGACGGAACAGCTTGCAGCGCTTACCACGCTGCGACATTTTCTTTCACCGCAGATACTTCGCCGGAAAAAACTCGCCGATTACCCGTCTGGCGGTAGCCTTGGTTCAGCGCTAATCGACATATTCGCCCTGCCCCGCCGATTAAGGGCGGGACTAGACGCTGTGGATTCAAGCCCCGCGCATCGCCTGCGGCAGCCCCAGCACGATCTGCGGGAAAACCGTGATCAGGATCGCCGCCAGCACCAGCAACAGGAAGAACGGAAAGCTGGCCCTGGCCACCTTCCACATGTCGTAGCCCGTCAGGTTCTGTACTACAAACAGGTTGAAACCCACCGGTGGGGTGATCTGCGCCATCTCCACCACCAGGATGACGAAGATGCCGAACCACAACAGGTCGATGCCCGCCGCCTGCACCGCCGGCAGCACCACCGCGGTGGTCAGCAGGATGATCGAAATGCCGTCGAGAAAGCAGCCCAGAATGATGAACAGCAGGGTCAGCGCCAACAGCAGCACGTAAGGCGAAAGCTGCTTGGCGATGATCCAGTCGGCCAGGGCCGATGGCAGACCGGTGAAACTCATGGCCGAGGTTAGGTAGTGCGCGCCGAGCAGGATGAAGAAGATCATGCACGAGGTGCAGACCGCTCCCATCAGGCTGCCCATAAAGGTTTCTCGGTTCAGCGAGCCGGAGTACCAGGCGATCAGCAATGCGCCGACCACCCCGACTGCGGCGGCCTCGGTCGCCGTTGCAATGCCCGCATAGATCGAGCCGATCACCGCAACGATCAGCGTGACCACCGGGATCAACAGCTTGCCGCGGCGCAATTTTTCCATAAACGGCAGGGTTTCGTGGTCATCGGGCATCTGCTCGCGGTTGATCCGCGACCAGATCATCAGAAAACCGCTGAAAATCAGCAGCAGCATCAAGCCCGGCAGAATCCCGGCGATGAACAACCGCGAGATCGACACCTGTGCCGCCACGCCATAGACGATCATCATGATCGACGGAGGGATCAACAGACCCAGGGTGCCGGCGCCGGCCAGTGAGCCGATGGCGATGCTTTCCGGATAGCCGCGCGCCTTCAACTCGGGCAGGGAAATACGGCCGATAGTCGCCGCCGTCGCCGCGGACGAACCGCTGACTGCGGCGAAGATGCCACAGCCCACCACGTTGACGTGCAGCAGGCGCCCCGGCAGGCCACGCAGCCAGGGCGACAGGCCGTTGAACATGTCCTCGGACAGGCGTGTGCGGTAGAGAATCTCGCCCATCCAGATAAACAGCGGCAATGCGGTCAGCGTCCAACTGGCGCTCGACGCCCAACTGATGGTGGCGAGGATCGAGCCGGCAGGCGCACCGCCAAACAGCTCCATCGCGATGATGCCGACACCCAGTAACGACAGGGCGACCCAGACGCCGCCACCGAGCAAGGCAAACAAGGCCACCAGCAGCGTGATAGTAATTATTGTGTAGTCCACGGTTAACTCACTGATCCGGTGCGGCCGAGGCCGCAAAAATGGATAACAGGCCCGTTGAAAAACGTAGGCGAGGCAGCCGAGGCTAGGCAAAAATAGGCGAAAAAGCGCAGTTTACATGGCTGTAAATGAGCATTTTGAGCCTGTTCTTAACGACGCATCGGCAACGCAGGTAGTTTTTCAACGGTCTGATAAAGCTCGCGAGCTCATTCGCTCAGCGCTGTGCCAGCGTCGGGGCTCTCGAAGCGCTGTCCCCGGCACACCACGAACAGCCGCTCGGCCATCGCCACCGCCAGCACCGAGGTGCCCAGCAGCATCGGCAACTGCGGAATCCACATCGGAATGGGCAACAACCCAGTCGACACTTCCTTGAATTCATAGGATTCGATGACGAACAATGCGCAATACCAGGCCAGGTAAACGCTGATGCCCAGACCCACCAGATTGCTCAGCACCTCGGCGACGAAGCGCCCGCGGGTCGAGAGCAGGCGGTACATCAGCTCGACGCGGATATGCGCGCCGCGCTGCAGGGCGTATGGCAAGGCGAGAAAACCCGACGCGGCCATGGCATAGGCGGCGAATTCGTCGGCCGACGGCACCATGCCGCCAAGCTGACGCGCCACGACCTGGGAGATCACCAGCAGGCAAATAAGCATGAGGAACAGGCCCGAGAGCAGCCCGCAGAGGGTGTAGAGCTTGTGCAAGAGTTTCATTGTCTGAGGCTCCGATACTAGAGATGCCGAGGCCGATCGTCCCAAGGACGCCTGGCCTCGGCTCATTCAGCCAATCACTTCTGGTATGCGTCGATGATCGCCTGGCCATCCGCGCCGGCCTTGCTCAGCCACTCCGCGGCCATGGTCTGGCCGATGGCCTGGAAGCCTGCCTCGACCGGGGCCGGCGCTGCCGGATCGACCTGCATGCCGTTCTCGACGAGGGTGGCGACCAGCTTGCTGGTTTGCGCCTCGGCAATTTCCCAACCGCGCTGCTCGGCACGTTCGGCCGCTTCCAGCAGCGCCTTCTGCGAGGCTTCTGGCAAGCGCTTGAAGGTGCGCTCGTTGACGATGACGAAGTTCTTCGGAATGAACGCCTTGACGTCATAGTAGTACTTGGCGAAATCCCAGGCCTGGGTGTCCACGCCGGTCATCGGCGAGGTGATCATGCCGGTGATGATCCCGGTGCTGAACGCCTGCGGTACTTCGCCGGCGTTGATCACGGTGGGCACCGCACCCATCAGCTCGGCCATGCGCGAGGTGGCCGGGTTGTAGGCGCGAAATTTCATGCCCTTGAAATCATCCATGACGCTGATCGGGGTCTTGCTGTAAATGCTTTGCGGCGGCCATGGGGTGGCGTACAGCAGCTTGATGCCCTGCTTGGCCAGGCGTGCTTCCACCGCCGGGCGGCTGGCCTTCCAGAGTTTCTGCGCATCGCTGTAGTTGCGCGCCAGGAAGGGCACGCTGTCGATTTCATAGATCGGGTCTTCGTTGCCCAGTACCGACATCAGCACGTCGCCAAGCTGAACCTGGCCGGTCTGCACCGCACGCTTGACCTCGGGCCGCTTGAACAACACCGAGTTGGCGTGCACGCGGATGCTCAGTTCGCCTGCGGTGGCTTTCTCGACATCCGCCGAGAACTCTTTGGCCACTGCGGTGATGTAGTTGCCCTCGGGGTTCTCCGCGGTCATGTTCCAGCGTTCAGCGGCCTGCGCGCTGACCACTTGCAGACCCAGGGTGCAGGCCATGGCGGCCATGGCGAGGCGAGAGAGGTTATTCATTATTATTTTCTCCAGATTAAAGGAAGGCGAATGGCCTGGTTCGACAATTGCCGGAAGGCCTGGTTTCGAGTCTCTGTCTAGGCGGCAAGGCTGTCCAACTAGAAAAACCAAGAACGCATGATCGGAAATCGTTATGAGCAATAACGGGGCACGCTGGCGATAAACAGTGCGCTAAAGATAGCCAAGTTGACGTGAGGCGTCGTACTGCCGGGTGGCGCCCGGACCTTCAAAGGTGGATAGAGGCATCAATCGCTCCCTCACCCTAGCCGGGCGCCCCCAGCCCTCTCCCCGAAGGAGCGAGGAGACTAATCGCACGCATCCCATATCCGGCACGTACGCAATCAGGGCATTCCCTGATCGCTGGCGAATGGCAGCAGGGTAATCATGCTGTCGCCCAACTGCTTGGCGTACTCCTGCAACACCTCGCCGGCCAGCGCGACAATGTCCTCGCTCAGTTCGAGACCGACGCCGGTGCGCCAGGTCAGCACCATATCCAGTGCCGGCGGTTGTGGCACGTCGCCGAGGACGGTGACCAGACCCTGCTTGAGTTCCTCGCAGACCAAGGCCGCGGGCAACGCGCCTATGCCGAAGCCATCGCGAATCAGGCGCGTCATCGCCGCCACCGAATTCACGCAGCTGATCCGCGGCGCGGCGACGTTGCCGGCGTGCAGCAGGTTGAGAATGTCCTGGTGCGGACGGGAGTTCTTGGAAAAGGTGATGATGCGTTCCTTGGCCAACTCATCCATCGAGGCGTAGTCGCGGTCGTAGATCGAGCCGGTCAGGACGATCCACTGCACCGGGTAACGTGCCATTACCAGGTTGCGCACACCATCGCCGCGCAGCACATCGGTCTGGAAAATGATGTCCAGATAGCCCTTCTGCAATTGCTCGCAGAGGTTGCGCGCGGTATCGGCGGTGAGCTCGATCTCCACCGCCGGATAGACCTCCATGATCTTTGTTACGAATGGACTCAGCAGCGTGTGAATCACTGTGTCCATCACGCCTAAACGGATGCGTCCCTGGATGTTGCCGGTCTCGCTGATCGACTGTTTCAACGCCTGCATGGTGTCGAGCATGCGCTCGGCGTATTCGAGCACCTTGCGCCCCTCCGGGGTCAGCGAAACCCCCTTCGAATCGCGCAGAAAGAGACGAACCCCCAACTCGTCCTCCAGCGCGGCGATGCGGCTGGAAATCGAGGCCTGGGTGCTGAACAGCTTTTCCGCCGTGAGGCGAAAACTCTTCAGCCGTGCGACCCAGACGAAGGTCTCGAGAAATCTCAGATTCATGGCTGTTCGGCCCTCGTGTGATACGGATAACGGCGTTTTGCCAGCGGCATACGAAGCAGGTTACATGCCAGCGCTTGGTAAAACGCCCCAGCGGGCGCATCAGATTTTCTGATCGACGGCCCCTGCTTTTTCTCGTTGGACGCTGCCTCACGCTGCTACCAAGAATACCCCCGCGGCAACTCAAGCCCGATAACAACAGACCGCAAATAGCGCCCTGCCAAGCAGACGGTATGCACCGCTGTGCGCTTTACCTCACAGGAGAGATTTCTCATGAACCAGATCCACCGCATGGCAGCCTTGCTCGCCATCAGCAGTGTGCCCGGCGTGGCCAGTGCCGACTTCATCAGCGACAGTAAAGGCAGCCTCGAGCTGCGCAACTTCTACTTCAATCGCGATTTCCGCCATGACAATGCGCGCGACAAGGCTGAAGAATGGGCGCAGGGATTTTTGCTGCGCATGGAGTCCGGCTACACCGAAGGCACGGTCGGTGTCGGCATCGATGCGCTGGGCATGGTCGGTTTCCAACTCGACTCCGGCGAGGGCACCGCGGGCAGCGGCTTGCTGCCGGCAGACCGCTCCGGCGGCTCGCAGAGCGAGTACGCCAAACTCGATGTCACCGCCAAGTTCAAGGCCTCCAACAGCACCTTGCGCATCGGCTCACTGGCGTTTCGCAGCCCCATCGTCTCGTCCAACGACTCGCGCCTGCTGCCGGGCTCGTTTCGCGGCGCCCTGCTCAATGTGCAGGAGGTCGACAAGCTGACCCTGCAAGGCGGCAAGATCGACCGGGTCAGGGCCAACGCCTCCACCGACTACACCGAGATGAGCGCCAACCGCATCGGCGGCAACAGCGATTCCTTCGTATTCGCCGGCGGCGATTACAAGCTGACCCCCGAGCTGAGCCTGGGCCTGCACTACGGTGAGCTGGAAGGCATCTACCAGCAGCACTACGGCACCCTGGTCTACCTCAAGCCGCTGGGCGAAGGTCAGTCGTTCAAGACCGACCTGCGCATGGCCAAAAGCCGCGAAGACGGCAACTTCCGCGACATCGACAACACCGCCTTCGGCGCCATGTTCACCTACACCCTGGGTGGTCATGCGTTCGGTGCCGGCTACCAGCGCATGAGCGGCGATGACCCCTTCCCCTATATCGCCAACAGCGATCCGTACCTGGTCAACTTCGTCCAGATCAACGATTTCGCCAACACCGAGGAACGCTCCTGGCAGGCCCGCTACGACTACAACTTCGCCGCCATGGGAATTCCCGGCCTGACCTTCATGACCCGCTATATCTCCGGCGATAACGTCGAAGTCGGCGCCGGCAACGGCGGCAAGGAGTGGGAACGCGACATGGATCTGGGCTACGTGGTGCAAAGCGGCCCGCTGAAGAACCTCGGCCTGAAATGGCGTAACGCGACCGTGCGTTCGAACTTCGGCAACGACCTCGACGAGAACCGCCTGATCCTCAGCTATAGCCTGTCGCTCTGGTAACAGACGGGCCTGCAGGCTGCGTGAGAACGCAGCGAGCGAAGGTTAGGCAAGGCAACAACAGGCGAGGAAGCGGACTGGGCTCGCACGCGAGTTTACTGGCTGTAAATGAGCATTCCGACTGAGCTCGCACCCGAGCCTGTTTTTAACGCCGCATAACCGAGCGCAGTAGTTTTCACGCAGCCTGCCGGCGGCTGCGATCGCCGGCCACTCTCTAACCGCCTGGCGAGAACGGACTTCATCCTGGCGACACCTATGCCGTCCTATGACTGACCCACCTTCGTGGCTGCTACCGGGAAGGGGGCGAGGAGCCTCCCATGCAGATATTCCTGTCCTGGCAACAAAAATTCCGCCTGCTGATCGTCATCACCCTGCTCGGCCTGGGACTGATCACCGCGACCTCGTTCTGGGCCAGCCGCCAAGTCAATGCGGCGCTGCAAGCCCGGGAAAACGCCACGGCATTCGCCGGCGCCTCCTCCGCTCTGGTTAACGACTGGCTCAAAGTCGGCATCCTGCGCAGGGAGCTCACGCCCGCCGGCGGCGAAGAATTTCTCGCGCGCATCGACGCCCTGGAACAGCTCGCTGGGCAATTCGTCAGGCAGGCACACGGCCTGGGCGATAGCGCCATCGGCCAGAGCGCGAAGCAGATCGAAGCCCTGGTCCTGGCCGAAACCGGCCAACAAAGAAGCTGGCTGGCGCTGTCCCGGCAACTGGGCCTGACGCCATTCCACGGTCAACGCCAGGCACTTGCCGTCAGCGCCAAGCAGTTGGAAGCCATCACCATCGGCCTGATCCAGCCGCTGATCGGCGCAGCCCTGAGCAACCAGCGCAACTACCTGTCGACCTTCGACAGCGATTACGCCGCGCAGGCCCATAGCGCCATCGGCGAATTGCAGACCAAGCTGCAGGAATTGGATTGGGGCGATAACCAGATCGGCCAGACGGTCACGGCCTTCAGTGCGGCCTTCGCCCAAGCGGATGCATCGATCCAGCAACTGCGCGCCCTCGAAGCACAGCTCGCCGAACAACGCCGGCAAACCGAGCAGCGCATCCTTGAGCAGAACCGCATGCTGCAGGACGGCATCCTCGCCAGCACCGCAGAGCAGGCACGACAGGCCAGGCACTCGGCGAACTGGCTGATGGGCCTGACCTCGCTGTGCGTCGCGCTGTTTCTGTTGCTCACCCTGAGCCAGGCATCGCGCACATTGATGGCCCAGCTGCACAAGGTCACCCGCCTACTCACCCAGGTCGCGTCCGGCGACCTCACCGGCAGCCTGGCCATCGGCAACAACCCCAAGGATGAATTCAATCAGTTGGGCGAAGCCTGCAACCGCATGATTCAAGGCATCAGCCGGATTCTCTGCCAGGTGGTCGAGGCTAATCGCGCCCTGACCGAGTTGCACGCCTATCTCGGCGTCTCGATGCGCGACCTCGGCGATAACAGCAGCCAGGTGGAAATCCAGACGGAGCAGGCCGCTTCGGCCTCGCAGCAGATCTGCGCGACCATCAACGAAATGGCCCAGCGCACCTCGGACGTCGGCAACTCGACCCACAGCGCCTACGAGTCGGCGCGCCTGGGCAGCACGGTGATCGACGCCAGCGTCGACAACATGCGCCGGCTGTCGCAACTGATCCAGCAGACCCACGCCCAGGTCGCCCTGCTCAGCCAATCCAGCGGCAAGGTGCGCGGCATCATCGATGTGATCAACAGCCTGGCCGACCAGACCAACCTGCTGGCCTTGAATGCCGCCATCGAAGCGGCGCGTGCCGGCGATGCCGGGCGTGGCTTCTCGGTGGTGGCCGATGAGGTGCGTTCGCTGGCGCAGAAAACCGTATCCGCCACCACCGACATCGCGCGCATCATCGGCGACTTCAACCAGCAGACCCAGAGTATCGATGGCCTGATGAGTAACGGCCTGGCGCTGGCGGCGCAGAGCGAGGAACACGCCGGGCAGGTGGCCACGGCCATCGAGGCGATCACCCAATCGATGGAACAGCTCACAGGGGAAATGAATCAGGTGGTGGTGGCCATCGAAGAGATCTCCAGCACCACCGGCGATATCGCCGAGAAGATGGAGGAGATCAACCTGCACACCGGCCAGACCAAGGGCCTGCGTTTGACCCTGGAACAGCAGACCCACAGCCTGTCCGAACAGATCCAGGCATTGAGCCAGAGTGCGCAGCAGTTTCAGATCGGTTAGCGTGGTCTGGTAGCCCGCCTAAATTTATAGAGCAGGCCTTGGCGCAATCCGGGATGGGGGGCTGCCGATCCCGGAGTGCGCTGCGCTTATCCAGGCTACAAAAAATGGTTCTTCGCGGAATGTCGGGGGCTGACTTCGTAGGGTGCGCCGTGCGCCCCAGCCTCGGCGCAGTTTTTTGGCGCGCACGGCCTAGGCGCCCCCCCCTACCTTTGCGGCCGCTGCAAGCAAACGTCACGCTTACCCAGGTGCTCCATGCAACAGGCAACGGGTACATAGACAAAACAATGCCGCCCATCCTGCTTGGGTGAGCGGCATTGCGACTGCGATCATGACTGAGCAGCACGTAGCCTGGGTTGAGCGCAGCGATACCCAGGGCGCCGATACCCGGGTATCGCTTCGCTCAACCCGGGCTACCATTGGGTGACTTTGATCGTTCCCACATCGAGGCGTCGAACCGTCCACGTGGGAACGATCAGCTGCTCCCGTAGCCCGGATGCAATCCGGAAGCGATTTGTCGGTGCGGAATTTTTCCCGGATTTCATCCGGCTACAAAAATGCCGTTCACCTGCGTAAGTGAACGGCATTGCGACTTCGCAGCGGGCCTTGACTGTCAGGCTTCTAGCCGACTTACTCCGCCTGGTTCCTGGCAGAACCTTCGCGGTATTCATCGATAATTTCCCGGCCTTGCTCGCCCGCCTGGCCCAACCACTCCCAGGCCAGCGTCCGGCCGATGGCATCCAGGCCGGCACGCACTTCCGGCGGGGCTTGCTCCACCACTGTCAGGCCGCGACGCTCAAGGGTTCTGATCTGATAGGCGTTCAGCGCCCAGGACAACTCCCAGCCTTGCATCTCGGCGCGCTTCGCCGCCGTCAGCAGCGCCTGCTGCGCAGTGACCGACAAACGCTGGAATGCCGCTTCGTTGACCACGGTGATGTTCTTCGGGATGAACGCCTTGATGTCGTAGAAATGACTGGCGAATTTCCACGCCTGCAGGTCGACCCCGGTGGCCGAGGAGGTCAGCATCGCCTGCACCTCGCCGCTGCCGAACGCCTGGGGCACGTCCTCGGTGGCGATGGTGGTCGGCACGGCGCCAACCAGCTCGGCCATGCGCGCGATGGTCGGGTTGTAGGAGCGGAATTTCAGGCCCTGAAAATCCGCCATACGGGTCACCGGCTTGTTGCTGTACAAACTCTGCGGCGGCCATGGCACGGCATACAGCAGACGCACGCCGTCTTTCAGCAGGCGCTGTTCGATGGCCGGCCGGCTGGCCTGCCAGAGTCGTTTCGCCTGGTCGTAGTCGGTGACCAGAAACGGCAGGCTATCGAGCGCATACAGCGGGTCTTCCTCGCTCAGTACGGACATGAACAGATCGCCGAGTTGGATGTCCTCGCGCGCCACCGCGGCTTTCACCTGAGCGCGCTTGAATAGCGTCGAGTTGGGCGAGACGCGGATGTCCAGCTCGCCCTTGCTCTCGCGCGTGACCTGACGGGCGAAGTCGCGGGCGATGCGGGTAATGAAGTTGCTGGTCGGTTGCTCGGCCGACATGTTCCAGAGCTCGGCCGCCTGAGCGGTCGTCACGGCGCTGACCAGGGCGGCGAGTACCGCGGGGAACTGCAAATAAAGAGAGGGTCTCATTGGCGTGTCCATGAGTCGTGGAATCAGGGAGCCAGGCCAACGATCTATCCGGAACAACCACGGCGCCCGGCCGATGGAAAGGACACCCCTGGCCGAGATGGTGGACCGGCCAGGGGTGCGCGCGAGGTGTTTGCTGCGCGAATAGTGGAGCAAACCACAGCACGACTGTCGGAGTTGCCGGGGCCAGTGTCCAACGAGAAAAAACACAGGCTTATGATCGAAAAAGCTTATGCCCCGCACCTCTGCCGCAGCGAGCGCTCAAGGCTGTGCTGGAATCAGCGCCATCGACTTTTCCTATCCCCACCGCTCATTTTTATTAGTTGGACGCCCGCCCCGCGCCCCTCAAGAATGCCGCACAGGTCATTCCATAACAGGCGGCCGCCCGTTCGCCAGCGCTCTGCCTGCGCCTACCGACGAGGCACCCCGCACAGAGGAACATCCCTTGAACAGCCTGCTTCTGAACTGTGATATCGGCGAGAGCTTCGGCGCCTGGAAAATGGGTCTGGATGCCGAGGTCATGCCCTATATCGACTGCGCCAATATCGCCTGCGGCTTCCACGCCTCCGATCCCGGCACCATGCGCAAGACCGTGGCCCTGGCGGTCGAACATGGCGTGCGTATCGGCGCCCATCCGGGCTACCCGGACCTGGTCGGCTTCGGCCGCCGTTCGATGGACTGCTCGCCCCAGGAAGTCGAGGATCTGCTGCTCTACCAGATCGGCGCTCTGGAGGCCATCTGCCGCAGCCAGGGCAGCCGCGTCAGCTACGTCAAACCCCACGGCGCGCTGTACCAGGACATGATGCGCAAACCGCCGATCCTGAGTGCGGTGATGCGTGCCCTGGCCAGCTATGACCGCAGCCTGCCGCTGATGCTGATGACCACCCGCGACAATCGCCAGGCCCAGGCCATGGCCGCCGAGTTCGGCCTGACCCTGTGGTTCGAGGCCTTCGCCGACCGCGCCTACGACCCGGCGGGCTTTCTGGTCGCGCGCAGCCAACCCGGCGCGGTGCACCACGACAGCGAGCTGATCGTCGATCAAGCGGTCAGCCTGGCCAAGGGCCATGCGCTGTTGGCCAGCGATGGCAGTTCCTTATCCTTGCAGGCCCACACGCTCTGCGTGCACGGCGATAACGCCAGCTCCGTGGCAGCGGTGCGGCGCATCCGCGAAGCCTTCGACGCCCTGAGGCCCGCATGAGCGCACCAATCCCGAAACTCGAAGTCGCCGGCATCGACAGCCTGATCCTGCGCCTGTTCGACCACATCGACGAAAGCAACATGCCCTGGATGCTGGCCGCCAGCCAACGCCTGCGCGCCAGCTTCGGCGACGCGCTGATCGATCTGGTGCCGTCCTACACCACCCTGTTGCTGCACTACGATCTTGAACGCATGGCCGGGATGCGCGTGCGCGAGCTGATTGCCGAAGCCTTCACCGACCTGCAACCGGCCAGTGCCGAGGGCGGCCGCTGCCATGAGCTGCCGACCTGGTACGACCGCAGCGTCGGCCCCGAGCTGCCGCTGCTGGCGCAACGCACTGGGCTCAGCGAAACCCAGGTGATCGAACGCCACAGCCGTCATGAATACCAGGTGTTCGCCATCGGCTTCGCCCCCGGCTTCGCCTTTATGGGCCTGGTCGAGGAAGCCCTGGCGGCGCCGCGCCTGAGCACCCCACGCAAACGCGTCGCGGCCGGTAGCGTGGGCATCGCCGAGCGCCAGACCGCGATCTACCCGGTGGTTTCGCCGGGCGGTTGGAACCTGCTCGGGCGCAGCCCGGTGAAACTTTTCGACCGTTCGATCGACGGCTACAGCCTGATGCAACCGGGCGATCGGGTGCGCTTCGTGCCCATCGATCATGCCGAATTCATCCGCCTCGGCGGCGACGACAGCCCCCTGGAGACGTCCCTATGAATCGCGACGCAGGCGGGCTGCGCATCGAGCGCAGCAGCCCCTTTATCCAACTGCAGGACGCCGGGCGTTTCGGCGTGCGCCACCTCGGCGTCAGCCAAAGCGGCGCCCTGGATTGGATTTCCATGTACTGGGCCAACTGGCTGCTGGGCAATGCCCTGGACGCCGTGGTGGTGGAAATCACCCTGGGCAATTTCGACCTGTGCTGCGAGCAGGACGGCTGCCTGGCCCTGGCCGGCGCCGATCTCGGCGCCACCCTGGACGGCGAACCCCTGCGCCCCTGGCGCACCTTCGGCGTGCGCCGCGGTCAGCAGTTGCGTTTCGCCCAGCCACGCCTGGGCGCCCGCGCCTATCTGGCCGCGCCAGGTGGCTTCAGCGCGACGGCGGTGCTCGGCAGTCGTTCGAGCATGACCCGCGAACAGTTGGGCGGCCTGCACGGCGACGGCAAACCGCTGGCGGTCGGCGACCGCTTGCAGTGGCTGCAATCGGTAGCGGCACCACGGCCCATGGACACACGCCTGATTCCGCAGTTCACACCCTCGCCGCGCCTGGAACTGGTGTTGGGCGCGCAGATCGGCGATTTCAGCGGCCAGAGCCTGTTCGATGTGTTCAACAGTTCCTGGAAGATCGATACACGCGCCGACCGCATGGGCATGCGCATACTCGGCCCGCGCTTGCAGACGCGGCGCTCGACGACCATTTCTGAGGGCATTCCCCTGGGCGCCGTGCAGGTACCCCCCGATGGCCAGCCGATCATCCTGCTCAACGACCGGCAAACCATCGGCGGCTACCCGCGCCTCGGCGCCCTCACCCCACAGGCAGTGGCCCGCCTGGCGCAATGCCTGCCCGGCGAGCAACTGCTACTGGTGCCGATGCTGCAGGAGACCGCGCAGGACAGCCATCTGCGCTTGCTCGGACAGTGGCGGCATAGCAGCGACTAGCTGCCCGCTCTTTCTGGAACAATGGCTTGTTGCATCGCAGGATGCAGAGCCGCGCATAGCCTGCGCCTCGGCAAATGCTTTAAAGTCTAGGCCGTCGTGCGTCCGGTACGGCTTGACCCTTTTGCATAGAGCTCAACGATGGAACACCGTGAAGCGCTGCTCGCCCTGCGAACCTTTCTTTCCACCCAGATCCTCGGCCAGGAAAAACTCATCGATCGGCTGCTGATCGCCCTGCTCGCCGACGGTCACATGCTGGTCGAAGGCGCGCCCGGGCTGGCCAAGACCAAGGCGATCAAGGAACTGGCCGAAGGCATCGAGGCCGAGTTCCACCGCATTCAGTTCACCCCGGATCTGTTGCCCGCCGACATCACCGGCACCGAGATCTACCGGCCGGAAACCGGCAGCTTCGTGTTCCAGCAGGGACCGATCTTTCACAACCTGGTGCTGGCCGACGAGATCAACCGCGCACCAGCCAAGGTGCAATCGGCGCTGCTCGAAGCCATGGCCGAGCGCCAGGTCAGCGTGGGCCGCAGCACCTACGAGCTGTCGCCGCTGTTCCTGGTGATGGCCACGCAGAACCCGATCGAGCAGGAAGGCACCTACCCGCTGCCCGAAGCCCAGCTCGACCGCTTCCTGATGCACGTGAAGATCGGCTTCCCGGATGCCAACGTCGAGCGCAAGATCCTCGCCCAGGCCCGCGGCGAGGCGCTGCATGGCGAAACCAAACCCGAGCACCGGGTTAGCCAGCAGGCGATCTTCGCCGCGCGCAAGGAAATCCTCGGCCTGTACATGGCCGATGCCGTGGAGGAATACCTGGTGCAACTGGTGATGGCCTCCCGCACGCCGGCCAAGTTCGACCCGGAGCTGGCCGAGTGGATCGCCTACGGCGCCAGCCCGCGCGGCTCGATTGCCCTGGATCGCTGCGCCCGCGCGCACGCCTGGCTGGCCGGGCGCGAATTCGTCAGCCCGGAAGATATCCAGGCGGTGCTGTTCGATGTGCTGCGTCACCGCATCATCCTGTCGTTCGAGGCCGAAGCGGCCGGCATCGACCAGGATCGCGTGGTGCAACGCATCCTCGATGCGGTGGCGGTAGCCTGATGCCCAATGCCCACGTAGCCCGGATGCAGTCCGGGAATCAGCGAACAACGCGCCCGGATTGCATCCGGGCTAGCTGCTGAACCGCCATGCACAGCCAGCCCAGCCAACCCGGCGTCCGGGTCAATCTCGCCGAGCTGATCGAGATGCGTCACCGCGTGCGCGAGGTGCAGCTGTTTTCCACGCCGGCGCAGCGCAGCCCGCTGATCGGCTTGCACCATTCCAAGCTGCGCGGGCGCGGCGTGGATTTCGACCAGGTGCGGGTGTACCAGGCGGGCGACGACGTGCGCACCATCGATTGGCGGGTCACCGCGCGCACCCAGGAGCCGCACACCAAACTGTTCCATGAAGAGCGCGAGCGGCCGATCTACCTCCTGGTGGAGCAGAGCCAGCGGCTGTTTTTCGGCTCCGGGCTGATGTTCAAATCGGTGCTCGCCGCCCAAGCCGCCAGCCTGATCGGTTGGGCCGCCCTGGGTCATAACGACCGCATCGGCGGCCTGGTATTCGGCGGCGAGGAGCAACACGAGATCAAACCGCGGCGCAGCAAGCAGAGCCTGCTGCAGCTGCTCAATCGCCTGGCCCGCGCCAACCAGGCGCTGTCCAGCGACGGCCAAGCCAGCCGTGACGGTTTCGGCCTGGCCCTGCGCCGCGCCCGCGAAGTGCTGCGCCCCGGCAGTCTGGCGGTGGTCATCTGCGACGAACGTACCCTCGGCGACAGCAGCGAGCAACAATTGAACCTGCTGGCCCGGCACACCGACCTGCTGTTGCTGCCGATCTCCGACCCGCTCGACCATGCCCTGCCGGCCGCCGGTTTGCTGCGCTTCGCCGAGCGCGGTGCGCAACTGGAACTCGACACCCATGACGCCGGCCTGCGTCAGGCCTACCGCGCCCAGGGCGAGGCGCGCCAGGCGCGCTGGCAACGCCTGGCGCAGAAGCTTGGCGTGCCCTTGCTGGCGCTGAGCACCCAGCGTGAGATGATCGAGCAACTGCGCGACCACCTCAACGCGCAACGCCCCGGTAAACGGCTATGAACCCGCTGGACCAACTCGAGCCCCTGATCGCTCCGGCTCCGATCGACTGGTGGCCGCCTGCGCCCGGCTGGTGGCTGCTGGCCGTGCTCGTGCCACTGCTGCTCTGGGGCCTGATGCGCCTGCTGCAACGGCTAAAGCACAGGCTCAAGGCAGACGTCAGCGACAACGCCCTCGATCCGCTGCGGGTCGCCGCCCTGGCGGAACTCGAGCAACTGGCCAAACCCTACGACGGCGCGCCAGCCGGTCTCTGGTTGCAACAGCTCAATGGCTTGCTCAAGCGTCTGTGCCGCCAGCACTACCCGCAAAGCCACAGCCACACCCTGAGCAGTCGTGGCTGGCTGGCATTTCTCGACAGCCGCTGCCCGGCGGCCGGCCTGACCCGCTGGATGATTCTGGTCGAAGGCGCCTATCGACCGCACTGCACGCTCGACGACAAGGCCATCGACGGGCTCAACCAGGCGGTCGCCATCTGGATTCGCAAGCATGTTTGAATTCGCCTGGCCCTGGATCATCCTGCTCGCACCGCTGCCCTGGTTGCTGCGCCTGCTGCTGCCAGCGGCGGACAGCGGCGAGGCGGCCCTGAAAGTCAGCTTCCTCGGCGAGCTCGAGGGTTTGGCTGGGCGCCGCGCACGGGCCAATCTGCCAGCCTGGCGCCAGCAGGCACCTTTCGCCCTGCTCTGGTTGCTGCTGCTTAGCGCCGCCGCCCGCCCGGAATGGGTCGGCGAGCCGCTGCCAATGCCCGCCAGCGGCCGCGACCTGCTGCTCGCGGTGGATGTATCCGGCTCCATGGCCTACGCCGACATGCGCTGGGAAGACGAGGAGGTCGACCGTCTGACCCTGGTCAAACACCTGCTGGGTGACTTCATCGAAGGCCGTCAGAGCGACCGTGTCGGCCTGATCCTGTTCGGCAGCCAGGCCTATCTGCAGGCACCCCTGACCTTCGACCGGCGCACCGTGCGCACCTGGCTCGACGAAGCGGTGATCGGCATCGCCGGCAAGAACACCGCCATCGGCGATGCCATCGGCCTGTCGGTCAAGCGCCTGCGTCAACGTCCGGCGGATAGCCGCGTGCTGGTGCTGGTGACCGATGGCGCCAATACTGGTGGTGAGATCGAGCCGATGATCGCAGCACGTCTGGCCGCCGAGGAAGGGATCAAGATCTACCCCATCGGCATTGGCGCGGATCCGCAACAAGGTGGGATCGCCGGTCTGTTCGGCCTCAATCCGGGGCTGGACCTGGACGAACCGAGCCTGCGCGCGATAGCCGACATGACCGGCGGTGAATACTTCCGCGCCCGCGACAGCCAGGAACTGCGCGCCATCGAACAGCAGCTCGACCGCCTCGAACCGGTGGCGCAGCAGCCGACCCTGGCCCGCCCGGCCCAGGCGCTGTATACCTGGCCACTGAGCGCCGCGCTGCTGCTCAGCGTGCTGCTGGTAGGCCGCGAACACTGGCCGCAATTGCGCCAACGGCTGCGTCTATTGGCACAACGTCCCTGGCGGAGACAGCCATGATCGAAGACTGGCTATTGGGTTTATGGCCCCACTGGCTGCGCCTGTACTGGCTGCTGGTGGTGCCGCTGCTGGCTGGGTTGCTCTGGCAACTCTGGCACCGGGAGAAACGCGCCGGTCGCTGGCAGCTGCTGCTGCCGCCGGCGTTTCATGCGGCGCTGCTCAGCGGCGGCCGGGGTCGTACCAGCCGCCTGCCCTGGATCGCCCTCGGGCTGGCCTGGCTGCTGGCCCTGCTGGCGCTGCTCGGACCCAGCTGGCAACGCCTGGAGCAGAGCAACCTGAAACCCGCCGACCCGCTGGTGATCATGCTCGAACTGACCCCGCAGATGCTCGCCAGCGACAGCTCGCCCAACCGCCTGGAGCAGGCCAAGCGCAAGCTGCTCGACCTGCTCCAGGCGCGCCGCGACGCGCAGACCGCGATCGTCGTGTTCGCCGGCAGCGCCCACACCCTGGTGCCGCTGTCCGACGACCTGGCCACCAGCCGCAACCTGCTCGAAGCGCTCAAACCCTCGATCATGCCCGAGCCCGGCCGGCGTGCCGACCTGGCCCTGCACAAGGCGCTGCAACTGCTGGAACAGGGCGGCCAGGGCCCGGGCCGCATCCTCCTGATCGGCAGCGGCCTGGATCAGCAGGAGCGCCTCGGCATCCGCCAGGCACTCGGCAACAACGGCAAGCGCCTGCATATGCTCGGCATCGGCAGCGCCGAGGGTGCACCTATCGTTCAGGAAAACGGCGCGTTTCTCAAAGACGCCCAGGGCGCGATCCTCATCCCGCGCCTCGACAGCGCCGACCTTGCCCGCTTCGCCCGGCAGATCGGCGGGCGTTATCGCCAGGCCAGCCTGGATGACCGCGACCTGCACGACCTCGGCCTGCTCCCCGCGCCCCAGCAGTTGCGCAGCGGCAGCGAACAGACGCTTCTGCAAGCCTGGGCCGATCAAGGCCACTGGCTGCTCCTGCCGCTGTTGCTGCTGGCCGCCTGTGCCGGCCGCCGTGGCTGGTTGTTCTGCCTGCCACTGCTGATGCTCGGCGTGCCGCAGAACAGCTATGCCTTCAGTTTTGACGACCTCTGGTGGCGCGCCGATCAACAAGGCCAGCGTCTGCTCGAGGCGCAACGCCCCGGCGAAGCCGCCGAACGCTTCGCCGATCCGCAGTGGCAAGGCCTGGCGCTCTACCAGGCAGGCGATTACCCGGCCGCGGCCGAGCGCTTCGCCCGCGGCGATAACGCCATCGCCCACTACAACCGCGGCAATGCCCTGGCCCGCAGCAATGAACTGGAAGCCGCCCTGGATGCCTACAGCCAAGCCCTGGAATTGCAGCCCGACCTGCTCCCGGCGCAGACCAACAAGGCCCTGATCGAACAATTGCTGGAGCAACGCCAGCAACAACAGAGCCAGGAGCAAAACCAGGAGCCACAAGCGGACAGCACGCCCACCCCGCCGCCGCAACCGCAGGCAGGGTCAGCCGAGCCCGAGCCCGATGCCGACAAGTCGCCGCCCGCCGCCGGCCAATCCGGCCCGGATGACCAGGAACAAGCGCCCAGCCAACCCACGCCCGGTGACAGCGACACGCCGACACCCAGCGAACCGGACGATGACCTGCAGGGCGAAGAGCAGATCGCCAGTGCCGCGCAACCTCTCGATGGCGAACGGCGCCAGGCCCTGGAGCAATGGCTACGGCAGATCCCCGATGAACCGGGTGAGTTGCTGCGGCGTAAATTCTGGTACGAACAGCAACAGCGTCAGGAACAGACTCGATGACCCGCCTGCTCTGCACCCTTCTCCTCAGCCTGCTGGCATTCCAGGCCAGCGCGCAAAGCTTCACCGCGAGCATCGATCGCGCCCGCCTGAGTGCCAGCGAAACCTTCGAGCTGACCCTCGAGTCCGACGACGCCACCCAATTCGGCAAACCCGACCTCAGCCCGCTCGACACCCTGTTCGAGGTGCTCGGCAGCCGCCAGGTCAATCGCCTGACCACGGTCGACGGCGAGTCCCGCGCCATCACCCGCTGGATTCTCACCCTGCAGCCCAAGCAGAGCGGCTACGTGGTGGTACCGCCGCTGAGCCTGGGCGACCTGCAGACCCTGCCGATCACCCTGCACGTGCAGGAAGCCAACGGCGACAGCGCGGCCAGCAAACTGGCACCGGTATTCATCGACGCCAGCCTCGATCAACCCAGCGTCTACGTGCAGGCACAAAGCGTGCTGACCCTGCGCATCTACCACTCCGTCTCGCTGTATGACGACAGCAGCCTGAGCCCGCTGGAAATGCCTGACGCACGCATCGAGCAACTCGGCAAGCCACGCACCTACGAAAAAGACATCAACGGCATCCGCCATGGCGTGATCGAACTGCGCTACGCGATCTTCCCCCAGCGCAGCGGCGAACTGACCATTCCCGCCCAGGCGTTCAGCGCCACCCTGGTCGACCGCGCCGGCCGCAACGACTTCCAGCCATTCGGCCCGCGCCCCGGCAAGGTCGCACGGGTCAAGTCACCGGAAATCCCCCTGACGGTCAAAGCCAAGCCCGCCGACTACCCCAGCGATGCGCCCTGGCTACCGGCCCGCGCGTTGAGCCTGGCGGAAACCTGGAGCCCGCAACCGGACAACGCCAACGTCGGCGACTCGCTGACGCGCAACCTGATGCTCAAGGTCGATGGACTCTCCAGTGCGCAACTCAATCCCTTGCCCGCCACCGAGGTCAAAGGCCTGCGGCGCTACCCGGACCAAGCGCAACTGGCCAACCAGATCAGCGACAGCGGCGTGATCGGCAGCCGTGAGGAACGCGAAGCCCTGGTGCCCAATCGCAGCGGCCAATTCGAACTGCCGGCGGTAGAAATCGTCTGGTGGAATACCCACGAAGATCGTCTGGAGCGCACCAGCCTGCCGGCACGCAGCCTCGAGGTGGCACCCGCCCCAGACCTGGAAACAGAACCACTGCCCAGCGATACGCCGACCCAAGCCTGGGTCCAGGGCCCGCCGTTGTGGCCCTGGCAACTGAGCAGCGCCCTCCTCAGCCTCAGCACCCTGCTCGGCTTCGGCCTCTGGTGGCATGCCCGCCGCCAGCCGGCTATCGCCCGCGCCAACCAGACCGGCCCCAGCCCACGCAGCCTGCTCGACGACCTCAAACGCGCCTGCCTGGCCAACGACTCGCTAGCCACCCGCCACGCCCTCGACGCCTGGGCCCGCCAACAGCCGGAAACCCTTGCCGAAATGGCAGCCCGCTTCGTGCCCCTGTCCGACGCCCTGGACGGCCTGAATGGTGCGCTCTACAGCGAAACCGGCCAGCACTGGCAAGGCGAAGACCTCTGGCTAGCCATTCGCACCCTGCCCAGCAACCAAGCCGGCACCACGACTGCCACCACCCAGGAAACCAGCCCACTGCCACCGCTCTACCCGCGCTGAACAGCAGGGTCTCAACCTCACGCAACCCGCTCAAAAAACCAACAGCATCGCGCCGAGGTCACGGAACGCCGCCCGGCCCCTCCCACAAGAGCAGCAGACACCACCAATCGCCTGCAGGAGGCATGTCCCGCTTACTGCACCACTGGCTCTTCCAGCGGGACGGCGGCTACCGAGCCGGGATTGCCACCCATCTGACGAACCCGCCGGATCTGCTGAACCCGGTTGAGGTTGTCCCAGGCCATGTCGTAATGCGCGGGGGATTGTTCGATCGCGCTGCGGAAGAACTGCTCGGCGGCATCCAGCTTGCCTTCCACCAGACAGACGTAACCGACATCGTTACTGGCCTGGGCACGATCGCCGATCTGCTCGAAGGCGGAAAGTGCCTCCTCGTAACGCTCCATGCGTGCCAGCAGCAGCCCGTAATTGCGCCATAGCGGCTTGTAGCCGGCGTCGTAGCCGATGCCGCGCTGGTAGGTGCGTTCGGCCTCAGGCCATTTCCCGGCCAGGTAGTAGGAATAGCCCAGGCTGTTCTGCACCAGCACCGAGCGCGGTTCGATCAGCATGGCCAAACGGTAATAGGCCTCGGACAGTGGGAAATCGTTGTTCAAGTCGGCGAGCACGCCGAGGGCGTTGTAGACCTTCAACGGCGACTTGCTGTCCACCTTGAGTGCGCCCACGTCGTGCAGGCCGTCGCCCTTGTCGCTGCCCAGGCGCCGCTGATCCAGTGCCACCGCCTTGAACAGCAGTCCTTGCGCAGCCTCATGGTTGCGCCTGGCCAGCTGCAGCATGCCCATCTCCGCCAGGGCGTCGGGGTTCTCCGGTTGGTTCGTCAGCACATCGCCGAAGGCCATTTCGGCGAGCTGAGTATTCCCGCGCTCGCGGTGGATGCGCCCGATCCAGACCATCGCCTCGTAGCCTTCCGGCTCCAGCTCGATGGCGCGCAGATACTGATACAGCGACTGATCCAGGTCGCCGGCCTGGTAGGCCATCGCGGCCATCTGCATGGCCTGGTCGGCCGAAGTGGCCTGCTTACGCACCTTGTGCAACAGCGAATTGTCACCGCGATAAACCGAGCGGGTATCGAGTTCCGGCTCCAGCCCCATGGTCTGACATCCTGACAACACGGCCGTCATGGCCAACAGCAGACTGATCCTTTTCATCTCATAACTTCCCGAAGACTTTAAGCACCCCGATGATGGCGGGACCGATGGCCACCAGGAAAAAGCTCGGCCACAGGCACAAGATTAGTGGGAATATCAGCTTGGTGCCGATTTTCGCCGCCGTCTCCTCGGCCTTCTGCGTGCGCCGGTCGCGAAACTCCTCGGCGTAGATACGCAGGGTATCGGCGACGCTGGTGCCGAAGCGGATGCTCTGCGCCAGCAGGCTGACCAACCCACGGATGTCCTCCAGGCCGGTGCGTTCGGCCAGATGTTTGAGCGCTTCGGTACTGGCAATGCCGGCGCGAATCTCCGCGTTGACCAGGGCCAGCTCCACCGCCAGCTCCGGCTGGCTGACCGCCATCTCGTCGGCCACCCGCTCGATCGCCTGGGGCAAGGACAACCCCGACTCGACGCAGACCACCATCAGGTCCAGGGCATCGGGAAAGGCCACCAGCAGTCGAGTCATGCGTGCCTGCTTGCGCTTGTCGACATAGATGGCCGGCGCCAGCCAGCCCACGGCGGCAGCGCCGGCCACCAGGGCAATGCCCATGGGCAGAGACAGCTTGGGGATCAGCGGCATTGCCAGCAGGCTAAGCCCCACCAGCACCAGCGGCGCCAGCAGGCGTACCGCCCAGTAGGACTGCACCGCCGCGGGCGAGCGATAACCGGCATGCGTCAGCAGGGTGCGGGTGGCCGAGTCCTGGCCCTGTTCGGAGGAGTTGAAGCGCTGACCCACCTGTTCCAGCATCAGTTGCAGGTTGCTCGGCGCCTCCTGGCCAGCGACAAAGCCGCCCTGCCCGCGCTTGATCAGGCTCAGGCGGCGCTGCACCGGGTCGCGCAGCCCCAGCACCAGCATGGCCAGGGTGACCATCGCCAGCACCGCACTCAGACCGATGGCGCCGACGAACAACAGGCGCGCCAACTCCTCGTTGCCCACCACCCGGTTGAGCAGACTCAGCAGATAATCCATGACAAATACCTCCTCTACGAACGCCAGTGCCTAGTGTCGCGTCAACCCTGAAATGTCAGAACACCGTAGGGTGGGTTAGCGGCGCCAAGCGCAGAGTGATCAGGCACCGCCATCGTGGCGCGCCGCGTAACCCACCAAGCGATCTCCTGCGTTGCTCCGATGGTGGATTACGGCGCAACGGATCTTGCTGGATCATCGCTATCGGCTACATGCGCCTAACCCACCCTACGAGAAGCCGTTTAACCGCAGGTTGATCTGTGACGCGACTCTAAACCTGAATCCTGATGATTCTGCGGATCCAGAAAATCCCGATCAGCATGGCGACAAACGCCCAGGTAACCAGCTTCTGACCCAAGGGCTCCTTGAGCAGCAAAGGCAGATAGGTCGGGCTCGACAGCACAATCGCCGCCGCCAGCACGAAGGGCACGGACACCAGCACCCAGGCCGACATGCGCCCCTCCGCCGACAGCGTCTTGACCTTGCGCTGGAAGCGAAAGCGCCCGCGGATCAGGCTGCTCAGCCGCTCCAGCACCTCGGTCAGGTTGCCGCCGGTGTCGCGGTGGATCAGCACCGAGGTCACCAGCATCATCACCGTCATGCTCGGCATGCGCTCGAGCAGGCCGAGCATCGCCCGGCGCACGTCGTTGCCGTAGTTGATATCGGCGAAGGTCAGGCCGAACTCGTGGGCCACCGGGCCCTGGTGTTCCTCGGCCACCAGTTGCAGGGTCTCGTTGAACGGATGGCCGGCGCGCAGGGCGCGGCACATGGCGTCCAGGGCATCTGGCAGCCCCTCCTCGAACTGGGCGAAGCGTTTGCCGCGGTCGCTGGCGATCTTCAGCACCGGCAGCCAGCAGGCCAACACGGCCACCGGCAGCGCCAGCCACCACTGCCGGGTGAACAGCCACAGCACGATGCCCGCCACCACGCCAAGGAGCAACCCGAGCAACAGCACCCGATACGCCCGGTAACTATGCCCGGCCTGCTCGATCATCTGCGCCAGGGCCTCCATCGCCGGCAACTGCTCCAGCCGAGCCTCCAGCGGTGACAGGCGGCGCAGGTACTTCTGGCGCAGCACCGTCTGCATGTTCGGCAGGTTGCTGGCATGTTCCAGCACATGCAGGCGCCCGCGGATACGTTTGCGTACCCGCCCCGCCTCGCCGAATACCGGCACCACCAGGCCCTGACTGAGGAGGAACACCGCAGCGAACACCATGCCGAGGAACGCCAGGATAAATTCACCGGGAATCTGATTCATGACTGCCCCTCCATCCATTCCGGGCGGAACAGATTAAGCGGCAACTCGATGCCGCGTTTAGCCAACACATCGCGGAAGGCCGGCACCATGCCGGTCGGTCGGTAATCGCCGAGTACCTCGCCGTGCTCGCCCATGCCGCGGCGGACGAAAGCGAAGATCTCGGTCATGGTGATGATCTCGCCCTCCATGCCATTGATCTCCTGCACGCTGATCAGGCGCCGCTTGCCATCCTCCTGGCGTTCCAGCTGGATCACCACGTCGATGGCCGAGGCGATCTGCTGACGCATGGCCTTGATCGGGAAGGTCGCACCGGTCATCGACACCATGTTCTCGATCCGGCCCAGGGCATCGCGCGCGGTATTGGCGTGGATGGTGGTCAGCGAGCCGTCGTGGCCGGTGTTCATCGCCGTCAGCATGTCCAACGCCTCGGCGCCACGCACCTCGCCGATGACGATGCGGTCCGGGCGCATGCGCAGGCTGTTGCGTACCAGCTCGCGCTGATTGACCTCGCCACGGCCTTCGATGTTCGGCGGCCGGGTTTCCAGGCGCACCACATGTGGCTGCTGCAGTTGCAGTTCGGCCGAGTCTTCGATGGTGACGATCCGCTCGTTGTGCGGGATGAAGCCGGACAGCACGTTGAGCATGGTGGTCTTGCCGCTGCCGGTGCCACCGGACACCAGCACATTCAGGCGCCCGCGGACGATGGCCTTGAGCACCAGGGCGATGGCCGGGGTCAGGGTGCCCATCTGCACCAGGCTCTCGGTATTCAGCAGATCCACGGCGAAACGGCGGATCGACATGCTCGGCCCGTCGATGGCCAGCGGCGGGATGATCGCGTTGACCCGCGAGCCGTCCTTCAGGCGCGCATCGACCAGCGGCGAGGACTCGTCGATGCGCCGGCCCAGGTTGGAAACGATGCGATCGATGATATTCAGCAGGTGCTGATCGTCGCGAAAGCGCACGTCGGTGCGCTGCAGCTTGCCGAAGCGCTCGACGTACACCGAGGCATGGCCGTTGACCAGGATGTCCGACACGCTGCGGTCGGCCAGCAGCGGTTCCAGCGGGCCGAGGCCGAGCACTTCGTCGGTGATCTGCTTGATGATCAACTGGCGGCTGCTGGCGCTCACCGGCGCCGAGTGCTCGTCCAGCAGGCGTTGGCTGAGTTCGCGGATCTGCCGCCCGGCCTCGGCCGGCTCCAGCGAATCGAGCAGCGACAGGTCCATGACCTTGAGCAACTGCTGATAGATCCTCTCCCGCCACTCGGTCTCCATCGGATTGAGCCGCGAGCGGGTCTCATACAGGGTATCCGGTGCACTGCTTTCCCAGTCCATCGGCGTGCTGGCGCCCTCTGCGTCCTTGGCCTGCGCGTCCTGCGCCGCTGCCGGCGCGCTCTTGGCGGACTGCTGACGCAGGCGGTTGCGAAATTCACTGAGCATGGTCTATCCCCCGAACAGTCGGCCAAAGGTACGTTTCAGCAGACCCTGCTCGACCGTCTTGCTGCCGTGCAACGCCTGACTCAACTCGCGCATGCCCAGGGTCACCGGCGCCCGTGGCGCATGCAGTTGCAACGGCACCCCGGTGTTCTGGCTGGCGCTGACCACCGCATAGTCGTTGGGCAGTTTCTGCAAATCGCCGCAGCGCAGCGCCTCGGCAATATCCTTCAGGCTGACCGGCGAGGCCTTGTCGTAACGGTTGACCACCACCTGCAGGCGGTCACCCTGCACCCCCAGCTCCTCGCGCATGATGCGCACCAGGCGAGTGGCGTCCTTCAGATGACTGAGGCTCTGCTGCACCAGGACATAGACCCGGTCGGCCTGCTCCAGGGTGGTGCCGGTGAGGTGGTCGATCTGCCGCGGCAGATCCACCACCACCCAGTCGTAGCTGCTGCGCGCCAGGCGCAACAGCGCCTCCAGCTGTTCCAGACGCACATCCTGCGGCAGGCACAGCTCACCGCTACGCCCGCCCAGCACATGCAGGGTCGGGCTGAAATGGCTGCAGAAACCGCGCAAGGCGACGCTGTCCATTTCCTCGATCTGCTGCAGCACGTCGACATGGCTGTGCGCCGGCACCACGTCCAGGTAATGGGCGACGCTGCCGAACTGCAGATCGAGATCGAGCAACAGGGTGCTGCCGCCCTGTACGCTCAACTGATGGGCCAGGTTGCAGGCCAGCAGGGTGGCGCCCGAGCCGCCCTTGGCATTCATCACCGCGATCAACTGACCGCCCGTTGCATGCCCCGCATGGGTCTCATGGATCATCCGGCCCAGGGCGGCCAACAGCTCATCCGCGGCCACCGGTTCAGGCAGAAAATCCCGGGCGCCGGCCTGCATCGCCAGGCGAATGCCCTCGCGTTCCTCCAGCGGCCCGCAGACCAGCAACGGCGGGCGCTCATGGGCCGGCCGCAGCAGCAGGGACGCCAGCTCCTCGCGCCATAAATGGCTGACCCGCAGCAACAGCAGGTCGGGCATCCGTTCCAATCCATACAGCGGGTCGGTATGGCCATTGCTCACCAGGCGTGTGTTCACCTGCAGGCCTGGCAGACGCTGGCTGACTGTCTTCAGGTGATTCAGCGCCGAGGCATCGCGGCTGCTGATCAACAGGTGCAGGCCCTGCTTACCGGTCGCCCGGGATAGCGCTGGGGTTTCTCTGGACTTCAACATGATGTGTCTCCACCAACGCCATCGGAGCCGAGACTTTCGCGAGGCAGAATCGCCCTGAACACCGGCAGGGTAATGTCCCCACCCAGTGGAGCCGGGATCAACAACGTGAAGGGAAAATTTTCGATACTGAGTTGCACGAAACGGATGGAGCTCAAGTTCGCGGGGTCATTGGGGCTGCTCACCACGCTACCGTCCTCGCCCAGATAGGTCAGGGTCAGATTGGCTGTCGTCAGGTTGCCGATCAAACCGCTGGCGCCGCTATTATTCGCCGCATTGAAAATGGCCCGCCGCAATACCACCGGATCGCTGATCGTGCACACCACCGCCAGCCGCGCCCCCCGCCGTACCACCTCGTTCAAGGCGCCCACGGTAAAAGACAGCCGGCCGATTTCCAGCACGCCGAACAGCAGGGTAAACAGCAGCAGGCCGATGATGGCGAACTCCACCACGTATACGCCTCCCATGCGTTTCCTGTTCATCACAGCACCCTCATGACCACGGTGGATCTCAGCGAGATGCCGAGCGGGATGGAGCTGCCGAAAAAGCTCGGCAGCGAATTGCCGATTACCGGGCGGAACACATAGCTGATGCTGACCTGTACATGCTCGCTATCCGGCGTAGTGACCGTCACGTCATCTGTGCTCAGCGCCGGCACCACCGGGGGATAACCGCCCGGGTTGGCCGGCACGCCAAAGACGGCGACGCTCTTGGTCCTGTTCTGCAGATCGCTGTTCAACTCGACCTGCCCAAGGGTGGCGTTCCAGGCCTGCCCGGCGACGAAACGTCCGGCGTCGCGACTGGCCTGCTGCAGGCTGTTGAAGTGATAGAGCATGCGGCCGAACTCGCCGATGGCCAGCAACAGCAACAGCAATAGCGGCAAGGCGATGGCGAACTCGACCATGGCCACTCCACGCTGGGCCTGAAGCTGTTTGCAGGTCGGACGTCTCATCGCACACCTCTTCTCAAAAAAACTGCCCCATTGCCTTATGCCTACAAAAACACTGTCTCGCCTTGGGCCGCCTAGGAATCGGGGCTCGGCGTCGTCGGAGTGATATAGGTCTTGTACAGCTGGATGATCTTCGGCCCCACGTCATCCACCACCGGCCCGGGTACGCTGTCTCCCGCACAGTCGGTGACGAACTGGCCGAAGATCTGCGCCTGGTTGCCCTGCTGGCTGACCGTCTGTACCAGGAAGAAACAGCCATAGCCCAGCACCGGCACCGACGTCTGCCCGCCCGAAGCACCATCACAGTTGCCCACTACGATCTTCAACAGGCGCCGTTCGAACACCCCGTTGGCTTCGCAGCCGCCAGGACAACTGGCGACGCTCTCGACCCAGTCGTTGTAGTCGAGCAGCGCAGTGCTGGTGGTATACAGATCGCCATCGCTGAACTGGACCAGCTGGCTCTGGTGCACCACATTGGGCTCGTTATAGGTCATCCGCGGCGTGCTGAAGCTGGTCACCAGGTCCGGCGGACAGGCCGCGGCGCTGACCGGCCCGTTGTACTCGCCGAAGCGGGTATTGAGGCCCTGGGCCACCGGGCCCACGCTGTTGCCCGGTTCGGTCTCGATCGCCTCGCCCGAGGTCAAACACTGGTCGACCCCCTGACACAGGGCGTCGCGGATATCGTCAGCGCCGGTGTTGTTACCCAGGCGGATCAACTGGAAATTGCCGGGCCCGATAGCCGGCGCGTTACCGGCCGCACTCTTCAGCACCTCCAGGTCGCCGAACCGGTAGCCCCAGAACATGCCGTTGTCCGGGTCGTACTGGTCGGGGTCGCCACAGACCATCAAGGGCGCGAGATTGCACGGCGCGGTCGGGCTCGGTCCGGCGGTGGCGATGGCCGCCACCGCCTTGTTGCCGAGGTTGCCGGCACCGAAGGCCTGGGCGAAGCCCCAGAAAAAGCGGCTCAAGGGGTAACTCACCACCCTGACCCGCACGAAGCGGGCATCCACCGGCCCCGGATATGCGAAAGGCCCTTCGACGGTGGTGGCCAACTCCACTACCGCGAAGGCGCCGACCCCACCAGCAGTGCCGATGGCGCTGGCCAGTTCGCCATTGCCGTCGGCGTTGGCATTGCGCGCCAGCGTATCCAGCGCGGCATCGCGCGTCTGGCTGGAGGCATTGCCCGAGCCCATGACCTGACTCAAAGTCTTGGCCCCGCTCAACGCTGCCGCATCCACCGCATTCTGCAGGCGGCTCTTGTTCACCAGCATATGGCCGCCATCCAGCACCAGGGCGGCCATCAGCAGCATGGCCGCCAGGGCAATCACCACCAGCACGATCACCGCACCCCGCTGACGGTGCGGTAGCGCGGTGAACGGCCGATGCATAAGGGGTTTCATCATCAAGCCCTCAGTTGCCGATGTTGATCTGGATCGGTTGGGCGACCTGGGTCGCATCGCCGGTGACGCCGCGGTAGCTGTCCATGGCCCTCTCAATCAGCGGGCCATCGGTGCCGCTGGGCGAGACCTCGGTGCCCGGGTTGGCCGCCAACGCCTTGTCGGCGATCTGCTGGTAGTGGATGTCGTAGATGCTCGAACCCAACGGGCCAACCCGGCCCTCCTCGTAGGTCATGCATCCACTTGGCCCTAGCAACAGCAGCGTCACAATCATTGTGCGTTTCATCGTGGTTGCCTCCACTGGTTGATCCTGCGCAGCCCGCCAGGCGAGCCACCCTTGCAAATTTGACCCGGCCGGCCGTTGCCTTTGTAGAGCCAGGGGGACGCCTAGTCCTTGCTGCGGTCCGGCGTCCCGGCGATCCTGTCAGCCAGCGCCGGAGTGCCGGATCGCCAGCGAGCGGGCTCCTACACCAACGCACCTAATTCAAATCGTGGCCGAAACTGCCCTCGCTGGTGCCGAGGCTGACCGGCACCGGACGCCCGGCTTCGCGCCCCTTGGTCTTGCCGAGCAGGTAGAAGTCCAGGTCGCTCGGCTCGACGAATTTCTCGGTGGGCAGGCGCACGCTTCTGGCATCTATGGGCTTGGCCAGGTGCGGGGTGACCAGGATCACCAGCTCGGTTTCACCGTTGACGAACTCCTGGCTGCGGAACAGGTGGCCGAGCACGGGTATATCGCCCAGGCCGGGGAAGCGGCTGACGAAATCGCGGGTGTTCTCGCTGATCAACCCGGCGATGGCGATGGTCTGACCATTGCCCAGTTCCACGGTGGATTGGGCGCTGCGTTTGGTCAGCGCAGGCACCAGCAAGGAGGCCCCCACCTCGTCCCCGGTATTCACCACCAGGCTATTGGCCGCCACCAGCTCGCTGACCAAGACATTCAGGTTGAGGTTGATCCGTCCCGAGTCCAATACGGTCGGTAGAAATTTCACTCCGACACCGAACTCCTTGAACTCGATGGTGATGCCATCATCATCCCTGACCGGAATGGGAAATTCGCCACCGGAGATGAACTCGGCCTGCTGCCCGCTCAGGGTGGTCAGTGTCGGCTCTGCCAGTACCTTGGCCGAACCATCATCCCTGGCCGCATCCAGCGCCACGTTGAAGAGAAAATCTCCCGAGAGGAATCGGGCGAACATTCCAGTGCCAGTACCAAGCAACCCAGTATCAGGCAGGATAGAACCGCCCGGGGTCAGACCATTATTGGCACCGCCGCCGCTCCAGCGGCTGGAAGAGCCGAAGTCCAGGGCGTTGAAGCGCACATTGAGGCTCTTGACCAGGCTGCGCTTCATCTCCGCCACCTTGACCTCCAGCATCACCTGCTGGCTGCCGCCGACGGTGAGCAGGTTGATCACCTCCAGCGACTGGGTCGGCGCCGCAGCCGCCGCCTCGCCCTCGCCCTGGACCACGCTGGCAGTCTGTGCGGTATAGGTCTTGGCCAGTTTGACCGCGGTATCCATGGCCGCCGCACTGCTCACCTGGCCGCGCAGCACCAGCGCGCCCTGGGCACTGAATACCTCGATACGCTCGTTGGGCATCAACTGGTGCAGCTTGCCTTTCAAGCCGCCGAGGTCGTGTACCACCTCCAGGTCGAGGCTGTCGATCAGGCGATTGCGGCTATCCCACAGCAGCACGTTGGTGCTGCCCAGGGAGCGGCCGAGCAGGTACAGCTGGGTCGGGCTGGTGATCAGGATATCGGCGATCTCCGGATTGCCCACCGAGACCTTCTTCACCGGGGCGCGCGTGCTGAGCACCCGCGATTTATAGATTGGCACCTCGATATTACTGGTATTGGCTGCCGGCATGGCGCTTACCGCCGACGGCGTTTCAGCCGCCTGCACCACGATGCTCGACAGCAGCCAGGCGCCCAGTGCGTACAGCGCGTATGACCTGAGTCTCAGGATGATCTCCATGCCCTACTCCTTGCTTGTTATGTGGCCTTACCTGCTTAGCGGAGCAACGGAAAACCGCTGCCACTGCGTAGCCGTTCTTCGTCCTGTGAAGAGAATGGGGAGTGCGAGAACCCCGCCTGGCCCGCGCCCTCCCCTCTCCCGCCCTACAACTGCACCTTCGTCGCCTCGACCGCGGTACCGCGAATGATCGTGACCCCAACACCAGCGCCGCTGCGTCGCACCAGTGGCTTGGCCGGCGCCGACACTGCGACCGGAGTCGGCGCAGGCGCCTCGACCAGCGCCAGCGGTGCGGCGGCTTCGAGCTTCTTCTGGTTGTTCAGCGGGTTGCGCAGGGCCAGCTGCAGCTTGCCCTCGGTTTGCGCCTTGACCAGCACCTCGGCCTCTGTGCTGCTCATCTCCAGGGTCACTGCACGCACCACCACCGGCTGGGTCTTGTCGGTGCTGGCGGTCTGGTCGACGGCGAGTACCCGCAGGTCTTCGAGGATGGTCTTCGACTCCGCTTCGTTGTTGTTGCCGCCACTCTTCCTGGTCGCCAGCACGTCGACCCGGTTGCCCGGCAGCAGGAAGCCGCCGACCCCGACCACATCGTCGACCCGCACCGAGATGGCACGCTTGTTCGCCTCGATCAGCGAGGCCAGGGTGCTGCCGCCGAGGTGTTCGGCCAGCCGCGCGCCGCGCAGAATGTCGCCGCGCAGCATGCTGAAGGTGGCGATCTTGCCGATTACCTTGTCGGTGGTATCGAAGGCGTCGTCCGGTGCCGTGCCCTTGGGCATGCGCACCAGGCTGACGTGCTGGGCCTCGATCATCTGGCCGAAGGGGATTTCCACGGTGGCCACCACCACGCTCTGCAGGTTGTCGTCCGGGCCGGCATTCAGCCGGGCACTCAGCCAGTTGTTGGCCATCCAGGCGGCGCCCAGCCCGAGGATCAGGGACAGGGCAACCAGGGTCAGGGTACGCGCACTCATGTCTGTATCTCCTTAGCCAAGAAAGTTATCCAGCAACCACATCCAAGGACGTGTCATCCAAGAAAGTCGAGCTGGATAAAGTAGTTGTGCCAGGCCCACTCCAGCTCGCGCGGCGACAGCGGCCCGCTGCCATCCAGGTAGCGCTGGCGATCCAGCGCCATGCTCAGCAGATCGCGCGGGTGGCAAGGCACCAGCGGCATGCCCTCGGTCTCGTACAAGCCCTGCAGCACGTAGCGCAGCAGCACCGGGTCATAGGCGATGCCCAGACGTTCGCATTCCTGGCGCCAGATGCGCTCGTACTCTTCGGCCTTGAGGTAGTTGAAGTGCAGCTTGTAGCCGATCCGCCGGAGGAAGGCCTCGTCGGCCAGCTCCAGCGGGTTGAGGTTGGTGGAGAACACCAGCACCAGGTCGAATGGCAGCTCGCAGTGGCGCCCGCCGCCAAGGTTGAGGAAGTCGCGCTTCTCCTCCATCGGCACTATCCAGCGGTTGAGCAACTCGGCCGGCGCCATGCGCTGACGGCCCATGTCGTCGATGATGAACAGGCCGTTGCTGGCCTTGAGTTGCAGTGGCGCCTGGTATTGGCGGCTGAACGGGTCGTAGCGGATATCCAGCTGCTCCATGCTCAGTTCGCCGCCGGTGATCAGCACCGGGCGCTTGCAGCACAGCAGACGGCGGTCGATGCCCTCGCTGAGCATCAGGCTGTTCTGCTGCTCATCCGGGTCATCCAGACGCTGGTGCACCTGGGGGTCGTAGATCTCGATCACCGCCTCGTTGATCGCGATGGCGTAGGGCACCCAGATGGCCTCGGCGAACAGGCGGATCAGGCGGCTGCTGATATAGGTCTTGCCGGTGCCCGCCGGGCCGTAAATCATGATGGCGCGCCCGGAGTTCAGGGCCACGCCCAGCTGGTCGAGCATGCCTTCGCTCAGTACCACGCCACCGAAGGTGGCCCGCATGTCGCGGGCGGTGATGCGCCCGTGGTGGATGGTCTGCACCTTGAGCAGCGAGCGGTAACTGCTCACCGGATAGGGCGCCGCACCTATATAGCCACTGCGCGCCAGGGCATCGCGGGCGGCGCTGCGGCCACGCTCGGTCAGGCCGTAACGCAGCCCCTGACCAGCGGTCTGGCCAGCCGCCTGACCTAGCACCTCGACCCGGCCATCCTTGCGCAGAAACGCCAGGATCTCTTCCAGCACCGCGCCGGTCAGCGCCAGGCGCTCGACCAGCTGCGGCATGGCCAGCACCCCGGCATCGTGCAGGTGCTTGCACAGCAGGTCGCCGAGCAAATTGTCCGCCAGGCCGGTCTCGCGAATGCTCCGCGGCTGCGGCGCCAGGCGCTCTACGGCCTCGCGTTCGCTGGGGTAGGCGTCGCTGTCGCTGATGGCGTACATGGTTAGCCTCCCGAGTTACTGACCGAATGGTTGCCAGAAGATGCTGATCAGGGTTCCTAGCAGGATCGCGACCGAATAAGGGAAAGGCTTGCCCGCCACCTCATCCGCCGCTGGCGCAAAATAGGCCCGCGCCCTCAACATCAGCCAGTAACGCCCCAGGGTCATCGATAGCTGGCCACGGACAAGGACAATCAGAAAGCCGCACATCCCGCCCGCAATCAGGCTGTAAAAGGCCGCCCAGAGTGCACTGCTCGGGGTGAAGAAGGCGCCGACCATGGCCATCAGTTTGACGTCGCCGGCGGCCATCCCCCCCAAGGCATAGAGGGGCAGTAAAATGACAAAGCCAGTCAACATCCCCAGCAAACCTATGCTCAATCCACTCATTCCAACGGAATAAACTTGGCTCACAAGCCCAAAGGCAATGCCAAACAACACCAAGAGGTTGGGGATGCGGTGGCGGCGCAGATCACTCGCCACCGCAACTCCCAGCAGCCCTAGTAGCACAATGACGGGGAACATCTGCTCCATGGACATCGCTGCATCACCTTCTTATTAGCAGGTACCAATGGTGCCTGTAGCGTTGGTGCCCCTGATTGCGTCTTCCAGAGCATCTATCACGCCGCACACGGTGCCACCCAACGTTGAGAATGCAGCAACAGCGCCCAGCGTTATCAGCCCACCCGCCACCGCATACTCCACGATGGTCAGCCCATCCTCGTCCTTAACGAACTTCATCACCGAAGTCTTGATTGCTTGAAAAGTCATTTCGCCCACCTCACTAGAAAAGTTGTTCTTCCAGGAAACCGGCGGCACTGCTCGCCCCGCCTGCTTGAACCCTAGTCAGGGGAAAAAATAGGGGTTAGGAGTTTTTTGCGAATCACCAGGACTTTTTTGCGCGCAATGCCCAGGCCGCAAAAATACCGACGGCACAGGCGGCGCCAGCAAGGGAAAGTCCAGGAAAAGGAATGAGTTACGGATGGTTCTGGATCCGATTCTCAAGCGACCAACGGCTGCCAGCCGTTCATCGCTGAGAAGGGCCTGAAAGCCACAGGACACAAAGCGTTCAGCGCTACGCACCAGAGCGGACCGAACTAACCAAGACCAGCATTTTTCAGGATTCGCCCTTTACAGTAGTGGCACAGTGACAATACTCAAGTGCGGGGAGAGACAACACTGAGGCGCAGAGCTAAGGGTATGAAGTCTAACTCGGCCACCAAGCCATTATTGCTATGGCTCGATCTAACCCATGACCGATCGGTTGAAGAGCTGATCGGCCACTTCCGTGCAAGCTGCGATTGCCGGCTGGCAAAAAATACTGCCCTGCCCGTGCAGGCCCACGCGCAACAGCCGGACATGATCTGCATGCACTTCGACCGCCCGGATGCACTCGGGCTCAACCTGTTGCTGGAGGTCAAACGCTCCGCGCCCTCGCTGCCGATCACCATGTTCACCGTGCAACATTCGGAAGAGCTGGCCATCTGGGCCATGCGTTCGCGGGTGTGGGAATACATAGTGCTGCCGCTCTCGGCCGCCGAGAAAAGCCGCTACCTGCACTCGCTCAATCAACTGTGCGAGTTGCGTAGCAGCACTCATGGTCAGCAGCAGAAGCCGCTGATCGAGCGCTACCCGTCCCTGCCGGACAGCATCCGGCTGACCGCGGAGCACCAGAAACACCAGGCCCTGAACAAGGTACTGGACTACATCGAGCAGCATTTTCGCGAAAGCATCGACCAGAAGGAACTGGCGGGGCGCTTCGGCATGACGCCCTTTCGCTTCAGCCGCCTGTTCAAGGAAGTCGTCGGCGTTGGCTTTATGGACTACGTCCTGAACAAACGCATGGACTTCGCCAAGGAGCGGCTGAACCATAGCCAGATGCCGATCACCAGCATCGGCTACGAGGCCGGCTTCAAGGACCCGTCCTATTTCGCCCGCGCCTTCAAACAGTACGTCGGTTGCACCCCCAGCGAATACCGCCAGGCCTGCCATCCCACAGTGCCGCTGATAGCCGCACCCGAATTGCCGACGACGGTCGAAGTACCCGGCGGCCAAAGGCCCGGCATTCGCGCCTGACCGCGAACGAATTTACGTAGGGTGCGCCATGTGTTCAGCCACAGAGAGGCGCCATGCGCACCACTCCGGAGACGTCTGGTGCGCGCGGCACACCCTGAAAGCCATCGCGGCCATGGGCCGCTCCTACGAATACAACGGTGCACGCGGCAAACTCTGCAAGCCGGGCATCGCGCCGATTATCGTCGTAGGGTGCGCCATGCGCACCGCTGGCGGGAGGTGCCTGGTGTGCACGGCGCAGGCTCTAGCCCAAGCGCTCCAGCTCTGCCAGGAACTGCGCTTCGTCCAGCACCCGCACCCCCAGCTCGCTGGCCTTGGCCAGCTTGGAGCCGGCGCCTGGCCCGGCGACCACACAGCTGGTCTTGGCCGACACCGAGCCGGCCACCTTGGCGCCCAGGCTTTCCAGTTTGTCCTTGGCCATATCGCGGCTCATGATTTCCAGGCTGCCGGTCAGCACCCAGGTCTGCCCGGCCAGGGGCAAGCCTTCGACGGCTTTCTTCTCGCTCTGCCAATGCATGCCGAACTCGCGCAACTGCGCCTCGATGGCGCGTGCATGTTCGACATTGGCCGGGTTGGCGAAGAACTCGCGGAGCGCCTGCTTGCCCTTCTCGTTGAGGCCCTTCATCACGCTCAGTTCCAGCCAGTCCTGGCTGAGCTCGATCGCCCGTTCGAGGCTGCCGGCCTTGTCCGCCAGGTTCTTCGCCCCGGTGACGGCGATGCCGGCGATATTCAGCTTGTCGAGCAGATCCGCCAGGGTCGCGCAGCCCGCGAACTCCGGGTGCACCTCGCCCTCCCCCTGCAGCTCGATGCCATGCTCGAGCAACTGGGCGATTACCTTGCGGTTGTGCGCGTCGCGGAAAAAGCTGTGAATTTCATAGGCGACCTCCAGACCGACATCCGGCAGGTAGGTCAGCACCTCCGGCAGCGCCTGCTCGATGCGCCGCAGCGAAGCCAACGCGCGGGCCAGCACCTTGGCGGTTTCCACGCCGACATCGGGGATGCCGAGGGCATAGATGAAGCGCGCCAGGCTCGGCTGGCGACTGGCGGCGATGGCCGCCAGCAGGTTGTTGCTGGACAGTTCGGCAAAACCGTCGAGGCCGACGATCTGCTCGAACTTCAGGGTGTAGAGATCCGCCGGCGAACTGACCAGGCCTTCGTCGACCAGTTGCTCGACGCTCTTCTCGCCCAGGCCTTCGATGTCCATGGCGCGACGCGAGACGAAATGGATGATTGCCTGCTTGAGCTGGGCGGCGCAGGCCAGGCGGCCGACGCAGCGGTAGATCGAGCCGGCGCTGAACGACTCCTTGCCTTTGCTGCGCTTGACCAGTTGGGTTCGCTCGACCTGGGAGCCGCATACCGGACAGCTCTCGGGGATCTGCACCGCTCGCGCATCGGCTGGGCGGCGCTCGGCCACCACCTGCACGACCTGCGGAATCACGTCGCCGGCGCGGCGGATGATCACCGTATCGCCGATCATCAGCCCCAGCCGCGCCACTTCGTCCATGTTGTGCAGGGTCGCATTGGATACCGTGACGCCCGCCACTTTGACCGGCTTCAAGCGCGCCACCGGGGTGACGGCGCCGGTACGGCCGACCTGGAACTCGACATCCAGCAGCTCGGTCAGCTCCTCCATTGCCGGAAACTTGTGGGCGATGGCCCAACGCGGCTCACGCGCACGAAAGCCCAACTCGCGTTGGTAGGCCAGGTTATTGACCTTGAACACCACGCCGTCGATTTCATAAGGCAGGGCGTCACGCTTCTCGCCGATGGCGCGGTAATAGGCCAGACACTCCTGCACCCCTTTGGCCAGTTTCAGCTCGTGGCTGATCGGCAGGCCCCAGCGTTTGAGCGCTTCGAGGATACCGATATGGCTGTCCGGCAACTCGCCCTGGACCTGGCCGATGCCGTAGCTGCACAACTGCAAGGGACGACTGGCGGTGATCTTCGGGTCGAGCTGGCGCAGGCTGCCCGCCGCGGCGTTGCGCGGGTTGGCGAAAGGCTTGGCGCCGTTTTCCAGTTGCCGGGCGTTCAACGCCTCGAAGCCGGCCCGGGAGATGAACACTTCGCCGCGCACTTCCAGCACGCGCGGCCAGTCGCTGCCCTGCAGTTTGAGCGGGATATTGCGGATGGTCCGCACATTGACGCTGATGTCCTCGCCGGTGCTGCCGTCGCCACGGGTGGCGCCGCGCACCAGCAGGCCATCGCGGTACAACAGGCTGACGGCCAGACCGTCGAGCTTGGGTTCGCAGCTGTATTCCACCTCGGCGCCGCCGAACAGGTCGCCGGACGGCAAGTCCAGACCCTCGCGCACGCGGCGGTCGAAATCCAGCAGATCGGCCTCCTCGAAAGCGTTACCGAGGCTGAGCATCGGTACTTCGTGCCTGACCTCGCCGAAGGCGCTCAAGGCGCTGCCGCCGACGCGCTGGGTCGGCGAATCCGGGGTTACCAGTTGCGGATGCTCGGCCTCCAGCGCCTTGAGTTCGTTGAACAGGCGGTCGTACTCGGCGTCCGGCACGCTCGGCTCGTCGAGTACGTAATAGCGGTAGTTGTGCGCATCGAGCTCGCTGCGCAACTGGGCAATGCGTTCGGCGGCGGTCTGGGTGGTGGACATAATTCACAAGCCGTAGCTGCAGGCATGAAGCTGGAGGCGGTTGCCGGGTAGTTCCGGCCCTGGTGCCCAGCTCAACCTTTGGTTGATATTCAGGCGCAGGATTCTAGCCGTTTGCAGGCGGGCCTGCCTTGGCTATGTGGGCGCGAGGCTTCTGCCGCTGAACAGCTGTTGGCCAGCGGGGGGCAAAAAACCAAAAGCATCGCGCCGGAGGCGGCGCACCTACAGGTTTTCGCGGTGGGGAAACCATCACCAGCAGAAAAAGCAAAGCCCCAAACCAAGCGCACGGCTTGTAGTTTGAGGCTTGTCGTTTGCAGCCGGCTTAGCGCTTGCTGGTCAACTGCTTGCGCTCATATTCGACGATACGCTGGCGATAATGCTCGATGGTTTGCGCAGTCATCACGCTGCGTTGGTCGTCCTTGAGCTCGCCGTTGAGTTCGTGGGCCAGTTTGCGCGCGGCCGCCACCATCACGTCGAACGCCTGCTTGGGATGGCGCGGCCCCGGCAGGCCGAGGAAGAAGCTCACCGCGCGGGTGTTGAAGCCCTCTATATCGTCGAGGTCGAAAGTCCCCGGCTTGAGCGCATTGGCCATGGAGAACAGCACTTCGCCGTTACCGGCCATGCTCTCGTGACGATGGAAGATGTCCATCTCGCCGAAACGCAGACCACTTTCCAGAATATTCTGCAGCAACGCCGGGCCCTTGAAGCCGTCGTCGTCGCGGGCGATCACATTGATCACCAGGACTTCTTCGACCGGTGGCAGCTCTTTGCCGGCGTCGTGCGCCTTATCCTTGCGCGATTCGGCCGTGCCCTGACCCACCGGATTGAGCAGCGTCGGCACCGGCTCGTCCAGGCCCAGATTGAGGTCCCCCTGTTGTGGTTCGCCACCGCGGCGGCGACTCAACTCGCGGGCGCTCATCGAGGGCAGATCGTGTTCGTCCAGCGACGGTTCCTGGTGGCGATCGATAACCCGTGGCGTGCTGAGCAGGCCGGGATCGCCATCGGCTTCCGGCAGATCGGCAAAACTGTGGTCGAGTTTGAACTTCAATTTACCCTTGCCACCGCGCATGCGTCGCCATCCATCGAACAAGATGCCAGCGATCACAATAATGCCGATGACTATCAGCCATTCGCGCAGACCGAATTCCATGAAATACCTTGACCCCTGATTGAAATATTATGAAAAAAGGCGTCCTGCCCCTGCTGCGTCAACTGTAAGACGTGGTGCCAACTCCATGTTCTGACGGGCGTTTCCCACGCGTAACAAAAGTGGACGATAAGCTAGCACGACAAAAGATAACTTTACACAGCCAACGGGCCGTTAAAAACGCTATGTTGCCTACTTGCAGGCGCCTAACCTACGCGGCCCGACCCATCCTACGGTCTTGATCCTTGAGTGACCCAGTTTGCTGCGCGAGCGACGACCAGTAGCCTCAGGCCTCCACCATAGCCAGCGCCTCTTCCACATCCACGGCCACCAGGCGCGAACAACCCGGTTCATGCATGGTCACGCCCATCAGTTGATCGGCCATTTCCATGGCGATCTTGTTATGGGTGATATAGATGAACTGCACCGTCTCAGACATTTCCTTGACCAAACGGGCATAACGCCCGACGTTGGCGTCGTCCAATGGCGCGTCGACCTCGTCGAGCATGCAGAACGGCGCCGGGTTGAGCTGAAATATGGCGAACACCAGGGCCAGCGCGGTCAGCGCCTTTTCACCACCCGAGAGCAGATGGATGGTGCTGTTCTTCTTGCCCGGCGGGCGCGCCATGATGGTTACCCCAGTATCGAGTAGATCTTCGCCGGTGAGTTCCAAATAAGCGTTGCCGCCACCGAAAACCTTGGGGAACAAGGCCTGCAAACCACCGTTGATCTGATCGAAGGTCTCCTTGAAGCGATTGCGGGTTTCCTTGTCGATCTTGCGGATGACGTTTTCCAGGGTATCCAGCGCCTCGACCAGGTCGGCGTTCTGTGCGTCCAGGTAGCGTTTGCGCTCGGATTGCTGCTGGTATTCGTCGATGGCCGCCAGGTTGATCGGGCCGAGCCGCTGGATCCGCGCGGCCAGGCGTTCCAGTTCTTCTTCCCAGGCTTTCTCGCTGGCCTCGGCCGGCAGCGTGGCGAGCACGCCGTGCAGGTCGTAATTGTCTTCCAGTAGCTGATCCTGCAGGGCCTTGCGCCGCACCGTCAGCGCCTGCCACTCCATGCGCTGCTGTTCCAGCTGACCGCGCAACAGCTGGGACTGCTGCTCGGCCTGGGTGCGGCGCTTCTCCGCATCGCGCAGTTCGCGGTCGGCGTCTTCCAGGGCCAGGCGCGCCAGTCTGAGTTCGTCATCGACGGCCATGCGCTTGTCGAGCAGCTCTTCGAGTTTCAGGCGCAGCTCTTCCAGCGGCGCCTCGCCCTCTTCCAGGTTGAGGCTGAGCTGTTCGCGCTTCTCATGCAGACGCTCGGCCTGCGACTCGAGGCGCTCCAGGGCCTGTCGGGTGGAATCGTGCTGGGCCTTGAGCGAGCCCAGGCGCACGGCCAGCTGGTGGGCGTGGTCCTTGTGCTGCCGGGCCTCCTGGCGGACACGGTCGAGTTTTTCACGCAGGGCATCGCGGCTGGCCAGCAGGCTTTCGCGCTGCTCATTGTCGCTGGCCATGGCGTCCAGGGCGTCCTGCAGCTGCAGGCGTGATTCGCCCAACTGCTCTTGCTCCAGCTCGCGCTGTTCGGCCAGTTCCAGCAGCTCGCTGTCGAGGCGCCGGCGGCGCAGGGTCAACTGCTCGACCTTGGCTTGCCCGGCCGACAGCTGGGCCTTCAGCTCGCCCAGGGTGCGGGCGCGATCCTGCAACTGCCGGCGCTGCTGCTCACGCACTTCTTCCTGCTGGCTCTGGCCTTCGCGCAAATGCAGCAGGCGCTCATCGAGCAGCGCCAGCGCCGCTTCGCGTTCTTCGCACTCCAGGCCCAGGCGTTCCAGCTCCTGGCCACGCGCCAGCACACCACTTTCCGCCTCGCTGGCGCGGCGCACGCGGAGAAAATGCCGGCCGACCCAGTAACCGTCGCGGCTGATCAGGCTTTCGCCTTCGCCCAGGCTGGTGCGCGCGGCCAAGGCATCGTCCAGGCTGGCCACCGGCTTGACCTTGGCCAGCCAGGGCGCAAGGTCGACAGCGGCTTCGACCTTGTCCAGCAGACTGCCGGCGACCCGCACGCCACCCTGATCCAGACTGGCCAGGCGCAGGTCGCCCTGGGCCAGGCTGGCAAAATCCAGGCCATTGAAATCGTCCAGTAGCACGGCTTGCAGGTCGGCGCCGAGCACGGTTTCCACCGCCAACTCCCAGCCGGCCTCGACCCGCAGCCCTTCGGCCAGGCGCGGACGCTCGCTGAGCTGCTGTTCGCGCAGCCAGTCACCGGCACCTTTGCCGGGATCGAGTGCCGCCTGCTGCAGGGCTTCCAGCGAGGCCAGGCGGCCGTTCAGCCGTTGCAGTTCGCCCTGCGCCTGTTGCTGGGACTGGCCGGTTTGCTGCAGGTCATTGCGCAGTTGCTGCAGGCGCTCGGCTTGCTGTTCTTCGGCGAGCTGCAGGTCTTCCAGGCCCAGTTCGCTGGCGGCGATCTGCTCGCCCAGTTCGAGGATGGCGGCATCTTCCGGATCGGCGGCCAGTTGCTGTAATTCGTCGCCGAGACGGCGCTGGCGCTCGGCCAGTCGCTCCAGGCTCTGCTCCAGCTGCTGGATCCGCGATTGCTCCACCTCGGCCTGGCGGCGCGGCTCGGCACTGCGCTGGTTGAAGCCGTCCCATTGCTCCTGCCAGCCGTGCATGGTGGTTTCGCATTGTTCCAGGATGAGCGCCGACTCTTCCGCGGCGGCGGCGGTCAGTTCCTGCTCGGGTTCGAGCATGGCCAGCTCTTCGCCCAAGGTGGCCAGCAGGGTACGGTCGTGGCCCAGGTGCGATTCGGTTTCCAGGCGCGCGCGCTCCGACTCGCGCAGGTCGTCCTGCAATTGACGCAAACGCTGCTGGCCGTGCTGGATGCTCTGCTCGACCCGGGCGATATCGCCGCCGACCGAATAGAAGCGCCCCTGCACCAGATTGAAGCGCTCGCTCAGTTCATGGTGGCCGTCACGCAGGCGCTCGATGCTGGCATCGGCATTGCGCTGTTCGGCGACCAGCGCCTCGAAGCCGACTTCCTGATTACCGATCACCGCCTCGCGCTGGCCGACCTGTTCATTCAGCGCCTGCCAGCGCAAGGCCGTCAGCTGGGCTTTCAGCTGGCGTTCTTCGGCCTTGTATTCCTGGTATTTTTCCGCGGCCTGGGCCTGGCGCTGCAGGCGTTCGAGCTGGCGCTCCAGTTCCTCGCGCAGGTCGCTCAGGCGCGCCAGGTTCTCGTGGGTGCGGCGGATGCGGTTCTCGGTCTCGCGGCGGCGCTCCTTGTACTTGGAGATGCCGGCGGCTTCCTCGATGAAATTGCGCAGGTCCTCGGGTTTGGCCTCGATCAACTTGCTGATCATGCCCTGCTCGATGATCGAGTAGCTGCGCGGGCCCAGGCCGGTGCCGAGGAAGATATCGGTGATGTCGCGCCGGCGGCACTTGGTGCCGTTGAGGAAATAGGTGTTCTGGCTGTCGCGGGTTACCCGGCGGCGGATCGAGATTTCGTTGTAGCCGGCGTATTCGCCGGTCAGGGTGCCGTCGGAGTTGTCGAAGATCAGTTCGATGGAGGCCTGGGTCACCGGCTTGCGCGTATTGGAGCCGTTGAAGATGACGTCGGTCATCGACTCGCCGCGGAGGTTCTTCGCCGAACTCTCGCCCATTACCCAGCGTACGGCGTCGATGATGTTGGACTTGCCGCAACCGTTAGGCCCGACCACCGCCGCCATGTTGCTCGGAAAGTTCACCGTGGTCGGGTCGACGAAGGACTTGAAGCCGGCCAGCTTGATGCACTTAAGCCGCATACGCAGTCATCCTTGGCGCTCGTCCAGGCTGGCCAGGACCAGTTGGCAGTTGTGCTCGCCATAGGCCAGCAGCACTTCACGGGCGCGCGAGTGATCTCGGCCGATGATCGCCTGGAGCAACTCGCCAAAGGCGTTGAGGAATTGCCCCATTTCGCTTTTGCGCCGCTCCAGCGCCAGATGATAGGTACGGCTGATCGCCGGCAACAGGTTCTCGACGGTTTCATGCAGATAGGGGTTGTTCGAGAACGGATAGGCCGCACGCATGATGTTGAAACTGTCCTCGACGAACGCATTGATGTCTTCGCGCTGCAGACTGCCGAGCAGACGCTGCTGGATGACCCGAAACGGTGCCAGATCGGCCTCGACCCGCCAACCATCGGCCACCGCCCGCGCCAGCAGAATGTACAGCTCGATGACCAGAGCGTAGAGGCTCTTGACGTTGTGCGGGGTCAGTTCGGTCACCTGAGCACCGCGGCGCGGCAGGATCACGATCAGGTGGCGCCGCTCGAGGATCAGCAGCGCCTCGCGCACCGAACCACGGCTGACGCTGAGCGACTGGGTAACTTTCTGCTCCTGAATGCGCTCACGCGCTTTCAATTCACCACGAATGATCCGTTCCGCGAGGTGATGAGCGATCTGTTCCGAGAGGCTGTCCGGCGCCGTCAACGTCATGATTATCCTTCGACTCTACTGATCTATCGGGCGTGCGGGCTTGGCTGCGGCCCCCGCCAGAGCTGGCGCGGGGCAAAAAATCAGCGGCGAGTGTAACACAGGGCCTTGGCGGGCCAAGGGGCAGCCGACCGGGTCAGGGCGAGGCAGCAGAGGACACTGGTTGCAAGTGGCGACGGTAGCCCTGCGGGGTGCTGCCGCTCCAGGCGCGGAAGGCGCGGGTAAAGGCGCTCTGTTCGGAATAGCCCAGCAACAGGGCAATCTCCGCCAGCGACAGACGAGGATCGGCGAGGTACATGCGCGCCAGTTTGAAGCGCACATCGCCGAGCAGGGTGCGGTAACGCAAGCCATGCAGCGCCAACTGCCGATAAAAGGAGCGCAGGGAACAGTTCATGCTGCTGGCCAGGACAGCCGCCGAGGGCTCCCCTTCCTGCAGCGCGACCATCATCTGCTGTTGCAATTGCTCGATGAAGCGGTCGGGCCTGGGCTGTTGCGCCAGCATGGCCTGGGCTTGCTGGTCGAACAGCCCGCGCATATAGGGGTCGCTGCTGGTGATCCGCATGGCCAGCAGGCTGGCGGGCATTTCCAGGGCATGACAGGGCGCCTCGAAACGCACCGGACAGCCCATCAGCGCTTCATAGATGGCGGCCTCGGCTGGCCGCGCGTAGGGAATCTCGATGGCGCTTGGCGCAATGGCCTGGCCGATCAGCGCCTGGTACAGGTTGACGAACGCCGCCACCCCGAACTCGCTGGCCAGCGGCGTGGTGTGATGCTCGCCTTCCCCCCAGCTGTAGCGGATCAGCTCGCCCTGCCGACTCACCTGGATATCGAGATTGCTCACCAGCAGGGTCTGGAACCGCCGGTAGCGCATCAGCGCCTGGCCCAGGCCGCTGCAGGACGCGGCCAGGTAGCCGACCACGCCAAAATGCTGCGGCTTGGCGCAGCGACCGATACGCAGGCCCAGCGCCGGTACCGGGTGCAGGGCCTGCAGCCGCTCCAGCGCGCCCCAGTACAGCAGGATCGGCATGCGCTGACTGCTGGAGTAAGGCGCAAGGGCCTCGAGCACATCGGGCGCGGCCAGCTGGTTCTTGTCGATGTAGTCGCGCAGGGTTTCGGCCAGGGCGCAGGAGATATAGACATCCTTCGACATGCGGGTTCCGGATTGCCAGGGGCATGGCACAAAATGTCAAACAGGACGCCCTGCTGTCAAGACGCCGGGACCCGCAGGCCCTAGATTGCCAGCAGTCAATGCTGCAAGCCGGGGATTCCCGGGAGCGGCCAACGGGTCATGGGCAGGAGAGTAAAAAAATGGCATACGTCGTAACCGCAAGCTGTTTGGGCGACAGGTTCACCAAGTGCGTGGACGTGTGCCCGGTGGACGCATTCCGCGAAGGCCCGCAGATGCTCTATATCGATCCGCTGGTGTGCATCGACTGCAACGCCTGCCTGACCGAATGCCCGGTGCGCGCCATCTACCCGGATTCCGCCGTGCCGGAGCCGATGCAGGACTACATCGAACTCAACGCCCGCATGGCCAAGGAGTACCCGCCGATCACCGAGAGCCTGGATGTCGACGACAGCCAGGCCGGCAAGACGGCCAAGGCGTCGCGTGCGGTCGGCCCGGCCCGCCGCCTGGCGGTGATCGGTGCCGGCCCCTCGGGCTTTTATGCCGCCGACGAAATGCGCCGGCAGCTGCCGGAAGCGACCGTGGACATCTTCGAGCGTCTGCCCACGCCCTTCGGCCTGGTGCGCTACGGGGTCGCCCCGGATCATCCGAAGATCAAATCGGTAGCCGCCAGCTTCGACAAGATCGCCCGCTCGCCCAAGGTGCGCTTCTTCGGCAACGTCGAGCTGGGCCGCGACCTGAGCCGCGACGAACTGCTCGCGCATTACGACGCGGTGCTCTACGCCACCGGCGGCTCGGCCAGCCGCCCGCTGGCCCTGCCCGGCGCCGAGCTGGGCAATATCCTGGGCGCCTCGGCCTTCGTCGGCTGGTACAACGGCCACCCGGACTGCCGCGACCTGCAGGTCGACCTGTCCGGCGACACCGCGGTGGTGATCGGCATGGGCAACGTGGCGCTGGATATCGCGCGCATCCTCGCCATGCCGGTGGCGGAACTGGAACGTACCGACATCGCCGACTACGCCCTGGAGGCCCTGCGCCAGAGCAAGATCCGCGAGGTCTGCCTGGTCGCCCGGCGCGGACCGGTGCAGGCGGCCTTCACCCCCAAGGAGCTGCGCCAACTGCTCGACACCCAAGGCGTGGATATCCTGGTGGAGGCCGACGACCTGCAGCTGGACGCCGCCAGCGCCGCCGAGCTGGCCGAGCCGCTGAACACCGAAGCCCGGCATAACCTCAGCCTGCTGCAAGAAGCCCAGGCTCGGCCACGCCTCGGCGACAGGGCTATCCGCTTCGTCTTCAAGGCCTCGCCCAGCGGCTTCGCCGGCGCCGACAACCGCGTCGTCGCCATGCAGGGCGTGCACAACAGCCTGCAGGACAACGGCCGCGGCTCGGTCAGTGCCCAGGCCAGCGACCGGCAATTTCGCTTCGACGCCAGCCTGGTGCTGAATGCCACCGGTTACCAGGGCGTAGCCATTGCCGGGGTCGCCTTCGACGAGCGCCGCGGGGTGATCGCCAACGACAACGGCCGGGTCCTCGCCGGCCAGGGCGAGGTGTCCGCCAAGGAATATGCGGCGGGCTGGATCAAGCGTGGCGCCAGCGGGGTGATCGGCAGCAACAAGCAGTGCGCGGTGGATTCCGTCGGCCGCCTGGTGGCGGATCTGGCCGAGGCGCCCGCACCGCTGGCGCCGGGACAGACGCCGGACGTGCTGGCCCTGCTCGAGGCACGCGGCATCGAGTTCGTCTCGTTCGACGACTGGACCCTGCTCGACGCGCATGAATGCGAACAGGGCGAGCCCCAGGGTCGCCCGCGGCGCAAGGTGGTGGACGTCGCGCATATGCTGGAAATCATCCGCGATCGACGGCAGCAGGCCGACCAGGCACAGCCGGCCACGACTTCCTCTATAGAGAGCGCTGCAAAGAACGCCGCCAACGAGCAAGGCGCGAGCATCGCCAGCGCCGAGATCAAGACCCACTTGCGCACCTGCACCCTGTGCGAGGCCATGTGCGGCATCAAGATCGAGTACCAGGGCGACAAGATTCTCTCCATCGCCGGCGACCCGGACGACCCGCACAGCCACGGCCATATCTGCCCCAAGGGCTACGCCATGCAGGACCTGCACAACGATCCGGAACGCCTGAAGACGCCACTCAGGCGCGTCGGCGAGCAGTGGCTGCCGATCTCCTGGGACGACGCCCTGGAGGAAGTCGCCAACCGCCTGACGGATATCCAATCGAGCCACGGCAACGATGCGGTGGCGGGCTACTGGGGCAATCCCATCGCCCACAACCTGGGCATCCTGCTGACCATGGGGCGCTTCCGCCAGGCGCTGCGCACACGCAACCTGTTCTCTGCCTCCAGTCTCGACCAGATGCCACACCAGTTGGTGTCCTACCTGATGTTCGGGCACAGCCAGCTGTTCACCATCCCCGACATCGACCGCACCGACTACATGCTGATGCTCGGTGCCAACCCGGCGGCCTCCAACGGCAGCCTGATGTCTGCCGGCGACGTGCTCGGCCGCCTGCAGGCCATCACCGGCCGCGGCGGCAAGATCGTGCTGATCGACCCGCGGCGCACGGAAACCGCGCTGTACGTCAGCGAGCATCAATTCATCCAGCCCGGCACCGACGCACTGTTCCTGCTCGGCCTGCTGCAGGTAATCATTGAGCGCCGCCTGAGCAAGCCGGGCCGGCTACTGGAACTGAGCAAGGGCTGGGAGGCATTGAGCGCCCTGCTCGAGCGGGTTCCGCTGACCCGCATCGCCGAACAGACCGGCATCGCCGCGGCCGACATCGAGCGCATCGCCGTCGAATTCGCCAGCGCCGACAAAGCGGTGTGCTACGGCCGTATGGGCGTCGCCACCCAGGAGTTCGGCGCCCTCAACCACTGGCTGATCAACCTGTTGAACATCCTCACCGGCAACCTCGATAGCGCCGGCGGCATGATGTTCAGCACCCCGGCGGTGGACATGCTGAAAACCACCGGGCGCGGCGGCTTCGACCGCTATCGCAGCAGGGTGCGCGGCTTGCCCGAATTTAACCGCGAACTGCCTGCCGTGGCCATGGCCGAGGAAATGCTCCAGCCCGGAAAGGGCCAGGTGCGCGCCTTCGTCAGCATTGCCGGCAATCCGGTGCTGTCCTCGCCCAACGGCCGGCAACTGGAACAGGCCCTGGAGCAGCTGGATTTTATGGTCTCGGTGGATTTCTACCTCAACGAGACCACCCGCCATGCCCACATCATCCTGCCGCCGACCGGGCCGTTCGAACATGAACAGTACGACCTGATTTTCAACTCGTTCTCGGTGCACGACGTGGCCAAATACGCCGACCCGCTGTTCGCCCATCCGCCCGGCACGCGTTCCGACGGGGATATCTTCGGCGAGCTGAGCAAGCGCATCGAACGCCGCAAGATCGCAGGCAAACCGTTACGGCAGCGCCTCAAGTACCTGGCCAACGCGCGCCTGGGCGAATACTTCACGCCCCAGCGCATCCTCGACCAAGGCCTGCGCAGCGGCGCTTACGGCAATGGCGGCGGCCTGCTGTCCAGGCTCAATCCCTTCGCCCGCAAAGGCTTGTCCCTGGCGGAACTGAAGAAGCACCCCCACGGCATGGACCTGGGGCCGCTTAAGCCGTCGCTGCCGGGCCGCCTGTTCACCAAGGACAAGAAAATCGACCTGGCGCCGGCCATCCTGGTGGCCGACCTGGACCGGCTGTGCCAACGCTTCGGCGAGCAGGCCGCCAAGCCCGGCCTGCTGCTGATCGGCCGGCGTGACCTGCGCACCAACAACTCCTGGATGCACAACAGCTACCGGCTGGTGAAGGGCAAGGACCGCTGCGCGCTGTTCCTCCACCCGCAGGATGCCACCGCCCACGGCCTGGGCAACCGCGACCAGGCGCGCCTGGTCTCGGCCAAGGGCGAACTGCTGGTGACGGTGAAGATCACCGAGGACATCAAACCCGGCGTGGTCAGCCTGCCCCACGGCTGGGGCCATCACCGCCCCGGCATGCGCATCGGCATCGCCCAGGCCCACCCGGGCGTCAGCATCAACGACATCACCGACGAGCACCTGGTCGACACCTTGTCGGGCAATGCGGTGCTGAACGGGGTGCCGGTGACGCTGCAACGCTACGAGGGGGCATAAACCAGGCTTGCCCCGCGAGGAGCGACCTCGGCCGCGACCGGTGCTAGCCTGCAGTCGCGGCTAAAACCCACCCACAGTCCGGCAGCCAAGACATTGGTTCGATAGCGCCAGCCGATACCTGTGGAAGGCGCTTTAGCGGCAAGCGCTCAACAACGAGCCTTGCCGGCCTGATCCGCCCCGACATGCCAACAGCCCCTCTTCCAAACCACCCCCTCCATTACTCCACGGCAAAAGTCTTTAGGATTGCTCGTCACCGCCTCCCTTCTTTTCCCCAACTCAAGCCGTACCTGGCACAAAACCGGCTAGCGTTAAGCAACCCCGGGCTTTTTTTGCGCTCATAACCGAATCGCATGACAACCACCTGACTGCCAGGTCAAATATTTGTTGACCGAAAAGTCAGAAATCTCTAGATTTAGCCCATGCCAAGCCGTGTCAAAACGCCGCACGCTGTTGCGCCGGCGTTCTAGCAGGTCTGATACGACAACAACAAAGTGCCTGGAGGTCGTCCTTGATCCAGTTTTTACTCAACCGGGAGCTGCGTACCGAGCATGCCCTGGACCCCAACGTCACCGTGCTCCAGTACTTGCGCGAGCATGTCGGCAAAACCGGCACCAAGGAAGGCTGCGCCTCGGGCGATTGCGGTGCCTGCACCGTGGTGGTCGGTGAACTGGACGGTGAGCGCGTGCGTTATCGCACGCTCAATTCCTGCCTGACCTTCGTCTCTTCCCTGCACGGCAAGCAACTGATCAGCGTCGAAGACCTCAAGCACCAGGGCCAACTGCACAGCACGCAGCAGGCCATGGTCGACTGCCATGGCTCGCAATGCGGCTTCTGCACGCCCGGCTTCGTCATGTCGCTGTTCGCGTTGCAGAAAAACTCAGATGGTTTCGACAAGGCCGACACCATGGAAGCCCTGGCCGGCAACCTCTGTCGCTGCACCGGCTACCGACCGATTATCGATGCCGCCGAGCAGGCCTGCTGCCAGCAGCAGCCGGATCAGTTCGACGCCGCCGAAGCGCAAACCGTGGCCCAGCTGAAAAGCATCGCCCCAAGTGACACCGCCGAGCTCAACAGCGGCGACAAACGCTGCCTGCTGCCGCTGACCGTCGCCGATCTGGCCGACCTCTACGCCGCCAACCCCGATGCTCGCCTGCTCGCCGGCGGCACCGACCTGGCCCTGGAGGTTACTCAGTTCCACCGCGTGCTGCCGGTGATGATCTATGTTGGCCATATCGAATCGATGAAGCGCGTGGAAGTAGTCGCCGACAACATCGAGATCGGCGCCGCCACTTCGCTGTCCGACAGCTATGCCGCACTGGCGGCGGAATACCCGGACTTCGGCGAGTTGCTGCACCGCTTCGCCTCCTTGCAGATCCGCAACCAGGGCACCCTGGGCGGCAATATCGGCAACGCCTCGCCAATCGGCGATGCCCCGCCGTTGCTGATCGCCCTCGGTGCGCAGATCGTGCTGCGCAAAGGCAACGACACCCGCAACCTGCCGATCGAGGACTATTTCCTTGACTACAAGGTGACCGCCCGCCAGGAAGCCGAATTTATCGAGAAGATCCTGGTACCGCGCGCCCAGCACAATCAGGCATTCCGCGCCTACAAGGTCTCCAAGCGCCTGGACGACGATATTTCCGCGGTCTGCGCCGCCTTTAACCTGCGTATCGAAGACGGCGTGGTGCAGGACGCGCGCATCGCCTTCGGCGGCATGGCCGCTATCCCGAAACGCGCCGCCGCCTGCGAAGCCGCGCTGCGGGGCACCGCCTGGAACAACGCCGCAATCGAGCGCGCCTGCAGCGCCCTGGCCGAGGACTTCACCCCGCTCAGCGATTTCCGCGCCAGCAAGGAATACCGCCTGCTCATCGCACAGAACCTGCTGCGTAAATTCTTCCTCGAGCTGCAAGCTCCCGACGTCGAAACCCGGGTGACCGCCTATGTCTAGTCATCACAAAACCAGCAAAACCCAAGCCGAACTGGCTGCACTGTTCCGCGCCGACATCACCACTGGCGTCGGCCGCAGCGTCAAGCACGAGAGCGCGGACAAGCATGTGTCCGGCGAAGCCGTGTATGTCGACGACCGCCTGGAGTTCCCCAATCAGCTGCACGTCTATGCCCGCATGAGCGACCGCGCCCATGCACGCATTGTCAGCATCGACACCTCGCCCTGCTATGCGATCCCTGGTGTGGCCATCGCCATCACCAGCAAGGATGTACCCGGCCAACTGGATATCGGCCCGGTGGTTGCCGGCGATCCGCTGCTGGCCGACGGCAAGGTCGAATACGTCGGCCAGGTGGTGATAGCGGTCGGCGCCGATAGCCTGGAAACCGCGCGCAAGGCGGCCATGGCGGCGATCATCGAATATGAAGACCTGGAGCCGGTGCTGGACGTGGTCGACGCACTGCGCAAGAAGCACTTCGTGCTCGACAGCCATCAGCACAAGATCGGCGATTCCGCCGCCGAATTGGCCACCGCGCCGCAACGCCTGCAAGGCAGCCTGCATATCGGCGGCCAGGAACACTTCTACCTGGAAACCCAGATATCCTCGGTGATGCCGAGCGAAGATGGCGGCATGATCGTCTACACCTCGACGCAGAACGCCACCGAAGTGCAGAAACTGGTCGCCGAAGTGCTCGGCGTACCGATGCACAAGATTGTTATCGACATGCGCCGCATGGGCGGCGGTTTCGGCGGCAAGGAAACCCAGGCCGCAGGCCCGGCCTGCCTCTGTGCGGTGATCGCCCACCTTACCGGCCGGCCGACCAAGATGCGCCTGCCGCGCATGGAAGACATGAGCATCACCGGCAAACGCCACCCCTTCTATGTCGAATACGACGTCGGCTTCGACGACGATGGCCTGCTGCACGGCATCCAGATCGAGCTGGCCGGTAACTGCGGCTACTCGCCGGACCTGTCCGGCTCCATCGTCGACCGCGCGATGTTCCACGCCGACAACGCCTACTTCCTCGGCAACGCCACCATCAACGGTCATCGCTGCAAGACCAACACCGCCTCGAACACCGCCTACCGCGGCTTCGGCGGCCCGCAGGGAATGGTCGCCATCGAGGAGATCATGGATGCGGTGGCGCGCAGCCTGGGCAAGGACCCACTCGAGGTGCGCAAGCTCAACTACTACGGCAAGGATGAGCGCAACGTCACCCACTACCACCAGACCGTCGAGCACAACGTCATCCACGAGATGACCGCCGAGCTGGAAGAAAGCAGCGAGTACGCCAAGCGCCGCGAAGAGATCCGCGCATTCAATGCCAAGAGCCCGGTATTGAAGAAAGGCCTGGCACTGACCCCGGTGAAGTTCGGCATCAGCTTCACCGCCACCTTCCTCAACCAGGCCGGCGCGCTGATCCATATCTACACCGACGGTTCGATCCACCTGAACCACGGCGGCACCGAGATGGGCCAGGGTCTGAATACCAAGGTCGCGCAGATCGTCGCCGAGGTGCTGCAGGTGGATATCTCGCGCATCCAGATCACCGCGACCAACACCGACAAGGTGCCGAACACCTCGCCGACCGCCGCCTCCTCGGGTGCCGACCTGAACGGCAAGGCCGCGCAGAACGCTGCCGAAACCCTCAAGCAGCGCCTGGTCGACTTCCTTGTGCGCGAATACAAGGTCACCCCGGAAGACGTCGAGTTCCGCAACGGCCAAGTGCGTGTGCGCGATCTGTTCCTGAGCTTCGAGGAAGTGATCCAGAAGGCCTACTTCGCCCAGGTTTCGCTGTCTTCCACCGGCTTCTACCGCACGCCGAAAATCTACTACGACCGCGACAAGGCCGCCGGTCGGCCGTTCTACTACTTTGCCTACGGTGCGGCCTGCGCCGAGGTGATAGTCGACACCCTGACCGGCGAGTACAAGATGCTGCGCACCGACATCCTCCACGACGTCGGCGCCTCGCTGAACCCGGCCATCGATATCGGCCAGGTTGAAGGTGCCTTCGTTCAGGGCATGGGCTGGCTGACCATGGAAGAGCTGGTGTGGAACGGCAAAGGCAAGTTGATGACCAACGGCCCGGCCAGCTACAAGATCCCGGCCATCGCCGATATGCCGCTGGACCTGCGGGTCAAGCTGGTGGAAAACCGCAAGAACCCGGAAGACACCGTGTTCCACTCCAAGGCCGTGGGCGAGCCGCCCTTTATGCTCGGCATCGCCGTGTGGTGCGCGATCAAGGATGCGGTAGCCAGCCTCGCCGACTACAAGGTGCAGCCGAATATCGACGCCCCGGCCACCCCCGAGCGCGTGCTCTGGGGCGTGGAGCAGATGAAGAAACTGCAGCAGCCGGCCAAGGCCGCGGCTGCAGAGGTCGAACCGGCGTAACGCCACCCCCCGGGTGGATATGCTGCCGACAGCTACGCGCCCCGATCCACCCTACGGGCCGCTCCGTAGGGTGGAAAACCGCGAAGCCTTTTCCACCAGGGTCGCGAATGAAGAACAAAGCAGGTGTAAAACAATGACAAAACACACCGAACCGAATAACCAACCGATTCGTCCGGCACCGGTTCCGATACTGGACCCGTCGCCGAGCAACTGGCGCCTGCCGCGCCCGGGACAATTGCCACCCACCTGGAGGCTGAGCAAATGAGCTGGATCAGCGCCCTCGCCGACTTGCAGCAGCAAGGCCAGCCTTGCGTGCTGGTGACCATTATCGAAGAGCGCGGCTCGACCCCGCGCAACGCCGGCTCGAAGATGGTGGTCACCATGGATCGCATCTTCGAGACCATCGGCGGCGGTCACCTGGAATACAAGGCGATGGAGCTGGCCCGCGAGATGCTCGAAAGCCGCAGCCAGGACACCCGCCTGGAGCGCTTCAACCTCGGCGCCAGCCTCGGCCAGTGTTGCGGCGGCGCCACCGTGCTGCTGTTCGAAGCCATGGGCCAGCCCCAGGCGCAGATCGCCGTGTTCGGCGCCGGCCATGTCGGCCGCGCCCTGGTGCCGCTGCTCGCCAGTCTGCCGTGCAAGGTGCGCTGGATCGACTCGCGGGAAAACGAGTTTCCCGAGCAGATCCCCGCCGGGGTGGACAAGGTGGTCGAGGACGACGTGGTCGATGAGGTCGAGCGCATGCCGGCCGGCAGCTACTACATCGTCATGACCCACAACCACCAGCTCGACCTGGAACTGACCGCGGCGATCCTCAGGCGTAACGATTTCGCCTACTACGGGCTGATCGGCTCGAAGAGCAAACGCGCCAAATTCGAACACCGCCTGCGCGATCGCGGCTTTACTCCCGACGTGATGCAACGGATGCGCTGCCCCCTGGGTTTGTCCGAAGTGAAAGGCAAACTGCCGATCGAAATAGCCGTATCCATCGCCGGCGAGGTGATCGCCACCTACAACGCCGCCTTTGGCCAGGACGTGAAAAAAGGCGAAAGCAGCGTCGCCAAGCTGCTGCCCAATTCGCGCCGTGCCACTCCGTAGGGTGTGCGGGGCCGCCTAGGCTGCGCGCACCAATACCCCATAGAATCCGGTGCGCACGGCGCACCCTACGTATTAACGAGATGTAACCGATGACCAACACCGTCAAAGCCTACCGCGCCGCCATCCTGCACAGCCTCGCCGACCCCGCTGTGGTTGGTGTCGAGCAATCCTATGAATATTTCGAGGATGGCGTGCTGGTCGTCGAAGATGGCCAGATCGCCCGTGTCGGCCATGCCGCCGACTTGTTGCCCACGCTCAAGGGTGTCGAGATCAGCGAATACCGCGATGCGCTGATCACCCCCGGTTTTATCGACACTCATATCCATTACCCGCAAACCGGGATGATCGCCTCCTACGGCGAGCAGTTGCTGGACTGGCTGAACACCTACACCTTCCCCACCGAGCGCCAGTTCGAAGACAAGGCCCACGCGGCGGATGTGGCCGGCATCTTCCTCAAGGAGTTGCTGCGCAACGGCACGACCACCGCCCTGGTGTTCGGCAGCGTGCACAAACAATCGGTGGATGCCTTCTTCGAGGCCGCCGAGGCACTGAACCTGCGGATGATCGCCGGCAAGGTGCTGATGGACCGCAACGCCCCGGACTACCTGACAGACACCGCGGAATCCGGCTACGCCGAGAGCAAGGAGCTGATCGAGCGCTGGCACGGCAAGGGCCGCCTGCATTACGCCGTCACCCCGCGTTTCGCCCCGACCAGCACACCGGAACAACTGAGCCTGGCCGGCAAGCTGCTCGGCGAGTACCCGGATCTGTATATGCACACCCACCTGTCGGAGAACCGCCAGGAGATCGAATGGGTCAAGGAACTGTTCCCCGAGCGCAAGGGCTACCTGGATGTCTACGATCACTTCAAGCTGATCGGTCCGCGCGCGGTCTTCGCCCATGGCGTGCACCTGTGCGACGACGAATGCCGGCGCCTGGCCGAAACCGGCTCGGCGGTGGCCTTCTGCCCGACCTCCAACCTGTTCCTCGGCAGCGGCCTGTTCGGCCTGAACAAGCTGGAACAGCACGGTGTGCGTGTCGGTCTGGGCACCGACGTGGGCGCCGGCACCAGCTTCAGCCAGCTGCAGTCGTTAAACGAGGCGTACAAAATCATGCAGCTGCAGGGCAAGAAGCTCGACCCGTTCAAGTCGCTGTACCTGGCCACATTGGGCGGTGCCGAGGCGCTCTACCTGGACGACAAGCTCGGCAATTTCGCCAGTGGCAAGGATGCGGATTTCGTCGTGCTCGACTACAAGGCCACACCGTTGATCGACTATCGCATGCAGCAGGCCAAGAGCCTGGCCGAGAAGCTCTTTGCCCTGACCATGCTCGGCGACGACCGCGCGATCAAGGAAACCTTCGCCGCCGGCCAGTCGGTGCATCGCCGCTGAAATGCAAAGGCCCCACCGCTTATGCCGTGGGGCCTTTGATTTACCGTAGGAGCGGGCCATGCCCGTGAAGCTTTTTGTTTTGTCTGCTTCGCGGGCATGGCCCGCTCCTACAATAGTCGACTAGCGAGAGGGGGCCATGCGCCCCGGCTTTTTCTTGCCGGTCTGCATCAGATGCGAAAATACCGCGTGCAGGTCGTCAGAGGCGCTCTCTTCGTCGAGGTTGAGCTTGCTGTCGATATGGTCCATGTGATGCATCATAAGGCTCACGGCCTTGACCGCATCGCGGGCCTCGATGGCATCGATCAACTGGTTGTGTTCGTCGTAGGAGCAATGCGAACGACTGCCGCTTTCGTATTGGGCGATGATCAACGAGGTCTGCGACACCAGGCTGCGCTGGAAGCTGATCAGCGGCGCATTCTTCGCCGCCTCGGCCAGTTTCAGGTGGAACTCGCCGGACAGGCGGATACCCGCACCACGGTCGCCACGGGAGAAGCAGGTTTGCTCGTCCTTGACCATCTGTCGCAACTCGGCCAGTTGCTCGACCGTGGCATGCACCACCGCCAATTCGGTAATCGCGCGTTCGACCATGCGCCGTGCATAGAAAATCTGTCGGGCCTCATCCACGCTCGGGCTGGCTACCACCGCACCACGATTGGGTCGTAGCAGCACGACGCTTTCATGACCCAGGCGCGACAAGGCGCGGCGGATGATGGTGCGACTAACGCCGAAGATTTCGCCGAGGGCTTCTTCGCTCAGTTTGGTACCAGGCGCCAGGCGCTGTTCGAGAATGGCGTCGAAGATATGCGCGTAGACGACATCGTCCTGAGTCCCGCTATGGCTGCTTTTACCGGTACCCGGCTGCTTCTTGAGGGGCTGCAATTGCTCGTTCATTCTGGCTCGCGTCTAAAGAGGTTCGGCCTGTTCAGAGAACCCTACTGCTATTCACCCGGTGACTGGCAAGCAGTATGTGGTGAAAAACAACAGGGAAAATACCGACGCATTGTACACAATTCGATCAATTCGCACAGATTCTGTATGCCCATTGCGACACGGCCTGATCGAAACTCAGCGCCCCAGCTTTGCTGGCCACTCTCACCAGCGGCCTGATGCTCCTAAATTAATTTCTTATAAGAAGCGGGTTTGTTGCCAAAAATCAGCTTAAGACTCCATCGACGGCGCTTATGCCAGCGCTATGAGCGCTCACAACGAATGCCGAAAAGCGCTCAGTTGATCTTTTATCTATTTGATTCAAATAGATTTTAAAGGGTATACGGCTGGCATTTTCCCCACTGGTAGCGATACTGCCCGGCCTACGATAGTTAGCGGACACCCGCAGCGAAAATAGAAAACATTAATTGCTTTTTTTGTATACAACAGCATAATCGCCTCAGTGTAGCTTTCTGACCTTTCGGTCAACAACTGACCCAGTGAGCACACCTAAACGCACCACCTACCTCAGAGAGCCGAAGCGTGCCAATAACGACTCTGGGTGGTACACAACAAGAGAGATGAGGAGTACCCACTGTGGAAAGCGCTAAACAAGAACAACAGGCGACTCACGTCCAAGGGTTGGTCAAACCTGGCCTGCTCGATCGCTTCTTCAAGCTGACCGAACACCGCACCACCATCAAAACCGAGCTGCTGGCCGGCCTGACGACCTTCGTCACCATGGCCTACATCATCTTCGTCAACCCCAGCATAATGGCCAGCGCGGGGGTCGATCACGGCGCGGCCTTCGTCGCCACCTGCATCGGTGCGGCGCTGGGTTGCTTCCTCATGGGCCTGTACGCCAACTGGCCGGTCGGCCTGGCACCCGGCATGGGTTTGAACGCCTTCTTCACCTATACGGTGGTCGGCGAGATGGGCTACAGCTGGCAGATCGCCCTGGGCGCAGTGTTCATCTCCGGCATCCTGTTTATGATCATGAGCCTGTCGCGCATTCGCGAATGGCTGCTCAACAGCATCCCCATGAGCCTGCGCTTCGCCATGGGCGCCGGGGTCGGCTTGTTCCTCGGGCTGATCGGCCTGAAAACCGCCGGCATCGTCGTCGACAGCCCAGCCACCCTGCTGACCATGGGTTCGTTCGGCGAACCGACCGCGCTGCTGGCCGCGCTGTGCTTTCTGCTGATCGCGGTACTCAGTCACCGCAACCTGTTCGGCGCCATCCTGTTCAGCATGCTCGGCGTCACCGCCCTGGGCTGGGCCATGGGTCTGGTCGAGTACAACGGCCTGATGTCGATGCCGCCAAGCCTGGCGCCGACCTTCCTGGCCATGGACATTGCCGGGGCCTTCAACGTGGCGATGATCAGCGTGATTCTGGCCTTCCTCTTCGTCAACATGTTCGACACCGCCGGCACCCTGATGGGCGTGGCGCACCGGGCCAACCTGGTCGATGAAGACGGCAAGATCCAGAACCTGTCCAGGGCCCTGAAAGCCGACAGCACCTCCAGCGTGGTCGGCTCTTTGGTCGGTTGCCCACCGGTGACCAGCTACGTGGAAAGCGCTTCGGGCGTTGCCGCCGGCGGGCGTACCGGGCTGACCGCGGTCACAGTCGGCGTACTGTTCCTCGCGGCGATGTTCTTCGCCCCGCTGGCCGGAATGATTCCCGCCTTCGCCACCGCCGGCGCGCTGATCTATGTGGCGATGCTGATGATGAGCGGCATGGCGCATATCGACTGGAAAGATCAGACCGATACCATCCCGGCGATCGTCACCGTGGTGATGATGCCGCTGACCTTCTCCATCGCCAACGGCATTGCCCTGGGCTTTCTGACCTACGCCACACTGAAGCTGCTGACCGGCCAGCGTGACAAGGTTTCCGTCAGCCTGTATGTGTTGTGCATCATATTCATCGCCAAGTTCGCCTTCCTCTAAGGAGAATCAGGTAGCAACCGGCCTCGGCGTTTATCCGCCGGGGCTTTCCCGTATCTGGAGTGACGTGCAATGAGCCTGGAAACCTGGCTGCTGTTCAGCAGCGCCGCGCTGATCGTGATCCTGATTCCCGGACCACTGTCGCTGCTGATGGTCAGCAACAGCCTGAACTATGGCCTGCGCCGCTCGCTGCCGGCCTTTATCGGCGGCGTGTCGGCGTCGATCTGCCTGCTCAGCGCCTCGGCGCTCGGCCTCGGCGCCCTGCTGCTGGCCTCGGAGCAGTTGTTCAGCACCCTGAAGATCGTCGGCGCACTCTACCTGTTCTACCTCGCCTGGCAGAGCTGGCAGGCCTCGCGCCAGGCCGTCCAGCCGACCGGCACCGAAGAACAGCCGGTCAATCCGAGCTTTCGCAGCATGTTCTGGAAGGCCTTCGGCCTGGGCGCCAGCAACCCCAAGGACATCCTGTTCTTCGCCGCCTTCCTGCCACAGTTCATCAGCGCCGAACGGCCGATGCCGACCCAGCTGCTGGTGATGATCGCCACCTGGGCGGTGCTCGATCTGAGCTGCAAACTATTCTATGGCCTCAGCGCCCGCGGCGCGGCGCGCTACCTGCGTTCGGGCAAAGGCCAGGCGTGGTTCAACCGGGTCAGCGCAGCCCTGTTTGGCGGCGCTGGCGCGGCCTCGTTGTTGAGCCGCTGATACCAAGCCGGTGGCGGCGCACCTGAGAGTTTTTCACAATCCCTGAGCGCGCCGCAGCACAACCGTCAACAGCCCGCGTTACCCCAGCAACGCTGCTGGGTCCGGGTGCGCTAACGTCGAGGCAGCTCCATCAGCCGGCAAGACGCTGGCGAAACAGCGCCTGATGCTCACGGCACTGCTGGGCCGCCAGCAGGAACACGCCATGGCCGCCGCGCTCGAACTCCAGCCAGGTGAAGTCGACTTCCGGGTACAGGGCGCTGACATGTACCTGGCTGTTGCCGACCTCGACGATCAGCAAGCCCTTGTCAGTCAGATGATCGGCCGCTTCGGCCAGCATGCGCCGCACCAGATTCAAACCATCCTCGCCACACGCCAAACCCAGGGCCGGCTCGTGCTGATATTCGGCCGGCATGTCGGCGAAATCCTCGGCATCGACGTAGGGCGGGTTGGATACGATCAAGTCGAAGCGCTGCCCCGGCAACCCATCAAAACCATCGCCCTGCACGGTGTAGACGCGTTCATCCAGCTGATGCCGCTCGATATTCTGGTTGGCCACCTCCAGCGCCTGATACGACAGGTCAGCCAAGACCACCTCGGCCTCGGGGAACTCGTAGGCGCAGGCGATGCCGATGCAGCCGGAGCCCGCGCAGAGGTCGAGGATCCGCGCAGGTTCCTCGGGCAGCCAGGGATAGAAATGCTGTTCGATCGACTCGCCAATCGGTGAGCGCGGAATCAGCACGCGCTCGTCGACGATGAATGGCAGGCCGCAGAACCAGGCCTCGCCCAGCAGGTAGGCGGTCGGTATGCGTTCCTCGATGCGCCGCTTGAGCAAGGCTTGCAGATGTGCATGCTCGTCATCCTCCAGCCGGCAGTCGAGGTAGCTGTCGGCGATTTCCCAGGGCAGATGCACCGCACCCAGCACCAACTGGCGCGCCTCGTCCCAAGCATTGTCGCTGCCATGCCCGAAGAACAGTTCTTCGCGGTTGAAACAGCTGACTGCCCAGCGGATGTAATCACGCAGGGTACGTAGACGGGTAGGCACTGCAGTCACGAGAGTCTCTCCTGGAAAAAGTCGCCGCAGTTTAGCCGAACCACCCGCCTTGCACGCGGAGGCGAAAATAAATCTGCCCAGTCGAGCTCCGGCTACTGCCCGCGCGCCAGGGGCTTCGATATAATTTGTAACGAATTCTCAACCCTTCCCTACCCCTTCCTTCCGAGATCCACCCCAAATGGTCATAGAACCCTTCTCGCTCACGGGCTTGCTCGTGCTGGCGATATTCCTGTTTGGCATGACGCTTATCGTTTTTGAAGCACAACTGGAGATGGATAAATTCAAGCCGGCCATGTTCATGATGTCCGGCTTGATCGTCATCGGCGCCCACTACGCCATCAACGATCCCAACGGTTTCCAGTATTTCCTCCACGCGCAAAGCGAGACCAAGGAAGAACTGTTCGGCCTGATCGCCTTCATGGCGTTCATGTGGATGGTGGTCGAACTGCTCAACGAGCGGAATGTGTTTACCGCGCTCAACGGCTACCTGATGCGCAAGGGTCTGGGTGCCAAAGGCATGTTCTGGGCCACTGGCGCCCTGTCGGCGCTGCTCTCGCCGTTTCTCAACAACATCACCACCGCGATGATCTTCGGCAAAACGGTGAAAAGCATCTCGACCAACCAGCGTTATACCCATGTAGCGCTGTGCAACATCGTCGTGGCGTCCAACAGCGGCGTGTGGTTTCTCGGCACCTCGACCAGCCTGATGGTGGTGTTGGCGGGCAAGATCAGCATCGCCGGACTGCTGCTGTTGATTCCCTCGGCACTGATCGGCTGGCTGCTGTTCGCCGCCACCCTGCATTTCTTCTACTTGCGCAAGCTGGATGGCCAGGCTCTGATCCGCCTGGCCGATGCGTCGGAAACCGGCCTCAAACCCGGCGGTGCCGGCCTGGCCATCGTTGGTTTCTTCGCTGTGGTCGGTGCGGTGCTGTGCAACATCCTGCTCAAGGTCAGCATCGAGTTCGCCATCGGCATCGGCCTGGGCCTGGTCGCGCTCTACGCCTGGCTGCTGATGCGCCGCGGCATCGAGCTGCCCTGGCAGGACCAACTGCAGAAGGTCGAATGGAATGCCCTGCTGTTCTTTATCGGCATCATCACCTCGGTGGCCTGCCTCAACCACGTCGGCTGGCTGACCTATATCTCGCAACTGTTCGAGGTCATGAGCCCAACCGGGGTCAATGTGATTCTCGGCGTGGCCTCCGGGGTCATGGATAACGTGCCGGTCGAAGCTGCCGCCCTGATGTCCAACCCGCAACTGGGCCTCGATCAGTGGGCACTGAACGCCTTGATGGTCGGGATTGGCGGCTCGTTGACCGTGGTCGGCTCGGCCGCCGGGGTCATGGCCATGTCGCTGGACAAGAGCTACAGCTTTGGCGTGCACCTGAAGTTCCTGCCGGCCATCCTGGTCAACTTCTTCGGCTCGCTGGGCATCTGGTACCTGCAGTTCCAGGTCTTCGGCCTGCATTGACCGAGCAGCGCCCGGCGACCGGCCGGGCGCTCACTCGGTTTTCTTGCGCCGCGGCGCGCGCGAGGACGGTTCATTCGGCACACGCCTGAGCTCGCGAAATACCGCGATGGAAACCGCCAAGGCGAACAAAAGCCAGAAATGTGCGGAAAACAGTGATAGCAGATCCATAAGCAACTCCTTTTGCGTACGACTCCAGACCCTCTGGATAGGTTCGATTCTGTTCGTCGCCACGCTAGCGCGCAAGGCTGCGCGCCGAAGAGGTTCACAGCAGCGTCACACAAGCGGACAATGAACGCTGTCGTCCGCGCCAGCGAGGAGCCCCCGTCATGTCTCATCCACAAAGCCTGTTTCAGCTCACAGGGCGCAGCCATGCCCCCGCCACCCTGGGTAATGCGACCCTGCTGATCATCGATGCTCAGGAGGAATACCGCAGCGGCGTGCTGCAACTGCCTGGGCTGGATCCGGCACTCGCGGAGATCGCCAAACTGCTGACCGCCGCGCGTAACACCGGCGCCGCCATCGTCCACGTCAAGCACCTGGGCATTCCCGACGGCCTGCTCGACCCCCGCGGCCCCCGCGGCCACCACCTGCCTGAGGTGACCCCACTGCCCGGCGAGATCGTGGTGGAGAAACGCATGCCCAACGCTTTCTCCGGGACCGAATTACATGACCAACTGCAAGCGCTTGGCCACCTCGACCTGATCGTCTGCGGCTTCATGACCCATTCGAGCATCAGCACCACAGTGCGCGCGGCCAAGGACTACGGCTACCGCTGTACGGTGGTCGATGCCGCCTGCGCCACCCGCGACCTGCCAACACTGGATGGCAAGGTCATCAGCGCCGCCGACATGCACCGCGCGGAGATCATCGCCCTGGCTGACAACTTCGCGGCGGTGGTGGCGCAAGCCAGCGCCCTGATCTAAGCGGCGGTGAAATAACTCTCGCCGACTGCGACCGCCCCAGGCGCCCGCAGCTGGCGTTGCGTTAGGTGAATGCACGGAGAGGCTCTCGCTACGGCGCTCGATATTTTCACAACCTCTGAGGCGGACGATGAGCAAACCCAGACCAGGTCACATCCTGCCGCCAGGCTTGGCATCCCGCCGGAACCACCACACCATCTGCCGGTCTTACCGCCGATACTCACTGAGGAAATCGGAATGAAGTTATCCGATGGTTTCGATGCTCGCCGCCTGCGCCCACGTGGGGCGAGCAACTGGCGCATGCGCTTCGCAGCCATACTGGCAGCCCTGTTTGCCGCCTTCGGCGTGCTGCTGGCGATGGCCGGCGCAGCCAGCCTGCTCGGCCGGGCGCCGACGCTTGGCGCGTTGAACGACTCGACCGGCGCAGCGGCCACACTCCTGGTGGTAGGCCTGTCGCTGCTGTGGGCCGGTATCGCGGTGTGGCGCATGTGCCGACGCCGCCTGCGCCGCTCCAGCGATTTGAGCATGGCGCCGCACCTGATGAAGAAACGCGACTGACGGCCGCCCCATCGATCGATGCCGCACTAAACCTCAGAGCTGGTGAAAATATCGAGCGCCGTCGCGAGACGGTCTCCAGGTGTTCGCGGCAAGGCGCGCGGCGTGAAAAGCAGAGGAGTTTAGTGAGCTAAATGACCGTGCTTTTCACGTAACGCAACGCCGCAGCGGGCGCCTGAAGGCGGTCGCAGTAGGCGAGAGTTTTTCACAAGCTCTCAGCCTTGGTTACACTAGCGGCCTTCGCGGAGGCCCAGATGCAAGACGACAGCAGAGAAGACAACGACAGCGCCCTGTTCAAGGCCGAGTTGCGCGGCGTCAAGCCGATCAAGCACGACCGCGCCGATACCGGCAAAGCCAAGCCCGACCGTAAACATCTGGCCAGCCTGCGCCAAGCGGCGACCCTGCGCGTGGACACGGTAAAAGTCGACGGTCTGTCCGACCAGTTCGTCATCGACGTCGGCGCCGAAGACCCGCTGTACTGGGTCGCCAATGGCGTGCAGGAAGGCCAGATGCGCAAGCTCAAACTCGGCCAGATCAGCTTCGACGGCAGCCTCGACCTGCACGGCATGACCGTGGAAAAGGCCCGCGACACCCTGTGGGAGTTCCTTGCCGAGGCCAGCAAGCTGGAAGTGCGCTGCGTGCGCATCACCCACGGCAAGGCAGTGCGCATGGACGGGCGCAAACCGATGATCAAGAGCCACGTCAACACCTGGCTGCGCCAGCACCCGCAGGTGCTTGGCTTCACCTCCTGCCTGGCCAAGCATGGCGGCACCGGCGCGGTGTACGTGATACTCAAACGCACCATGCTGGATGGCCGCGACGAATAGCTATCGAGCGGGGAAACGCGGCGCATGGGCTTCGTGCTCGACGCGCAGGCCGTTCACCACGAACGACACCGCATGATAGAGCCCCACCAGCAGCAGGCATTCGATCAACTGCTCCTCGCGGTAATGCTCGCCTAGCCGCTGCCACAGCCCATCGTCCACCGTCGAACCGGCATGCAGGCTATCGGCCAACGCCAGCAGCGCCTGCTCCGCAGCGTTCCACAGGCTTGTATTGGTGCTGGCAGCGCAGGTATCGGCAAGTTGCGGCTCACTGAAGCCGGCCTTGCCATTGAAGGCCGCGACATGCACGCCCCACTCGTACTCGGCGCCACAGATTGCGCTGGTGCGCAGAATCAGCAATTCGCGCTCACGCAGACTGATGCTGCCCCGATCAAGCAAGCCGCCGGCAAGAAAGCGCTGCAACACCCGCGGGTTATGCGCCATGCTGCGGAACAGCCTCAAGGGCGGTACACCGGGCGGCATTATCCGGTCGAACGCCGCTTGAATCTCAGGAGCATAAGGGGGTGGTGCTGGCTGAATACGCGGGCTGTTCATAGGCAAATCTCCTATCGGGCTGTCAAGCTACTAAAAACGTAGCAAGGAGACCTGATGAACGTAGTAAAACCCGGGCAACGGGTTCGCGGCTCCAGCACCGGCAGGCCGATCATGGTCTTGCTCGACCTGCTCGGCAGACGCTGGAGCCTGCGTATCCTCTGGGAATTACACCAGAGCCCGGCCAACTTCCGTGAGCTGCAAAGCCGCTGCGAAGGTTTGTCGCCTTCGGTGCTCAATACCCGCCTGAACGAGTTGCGCGAGGCGCGCTTGCTGGAAAATGGCGACCAGGGCTACCAGTTGTCCCGCGTGGGCATGGAGCTGATCGAGCAGTTCCTGCCGCTGACCCAATGGGCCGAAAGCTGGGCCGCCAATCTGGAGCCGCCCGAGGAAAACTGAGGTCGATCTCTTGCCAGCCCGGCAGCGCCGCCCTACCCTGCGCGTCTGCCCACCTATATCCGTTTCACAGCCGTCAGTGCCACAGGAAGATCATGACCCTGGAACAAAATTACACCGCGATTCTTGGCCAACTTGGCGAAGACGCGTCCCGAGAAGGCCTGGTCGACACCCCAAAGCGTGCCGCCAAGGCCATGCAGTACCTTTGCCGCGGTTATCAGCAGACCCTGGAAGAAGTCACCAACGGCGCGCTGTTCAGCTCCGACAACAGTGAAATGGTGCTGGTCAAGCACATCGAACTGTATTCGCTGTGCGAGCACCACCTGCTGCCGTTCATCGGCAAGGCCCACGTCGCCTATATCCCCAATGGCAAGGTGCTCGGCCTGTCCAAGGTCGCGCGGATCGTCGACATGTACGCCCGCCGCCTGCAGATCCAGGAAAACCTCAGCCGGCAGATCGCCGAAGCCATCCAGCAAGTGACCAGCGCCCTTGGCGTCGCCGTGGTGATCGAAGCCCAGCACATGTGCATGATGATGCGCGGCGTGGAAAAGCAGAACTCCTCGATGGTCACCTCGGTGATGCTCGGCGAATTCCGCGACAACGCCGCCACCCGTAGCGAATTTCTCAGCCTGATCAATAACTGATCAGCTCCACGCCATGAGCAAACCTGGCTAGCGACAATTTTCAGCCAGATGCAGACGACCCGTCTTGTGCAGGGTGGGTCGGACGCAGACTCTAATGCGCGGCCTCGCCCTGAAAATCCCCCACAAGCAGCGGCGCATCTTCGCCGAACAAATGTGGATAGACCGCCGCCAAATGACTGAAGAACAGCTCTTGCGGCACGTCGGCGAAGCGGCCATGGTCGACCAGATACTCCATGTAACGCTGGCCCTCCCGGTTGAATGGATGGAACACGCTGTCGCCAAGCCCATCGAACTCCAGCGGCGCGACCTTGAATAGCCGGCACAGCTCCAGATTGAAAGCCGGAGTAGCCTTGACCCAACGCCCCTGCAGATACAACTCGGTATAGCCGTGCATGGCGAACACCTCGCTGCGCAGCAGTTCCAGCAGCCGCGGGGTGGCCAAATGGTTACGCACATCGGCCAGACCGATTCGCGCGGGAATCCCGCAATGCCGCGCACAAGCCGCCAGCAGCGTAGCCTTCGGCACACAGTAGCTCTCGCCACTGAGTAGCGCATGGCTACCTTTCAACGTTTGCGGATCACGACTGAATGTATAAGGGTTGTAGCGAATACCATCGCGCACCGCGTAATACAGCCTGACCGCCTGCTCAACCGGATCGCGACTGCTGCCGCGCGACTTTTCGGCGAACTCCACCAGCGCAGGGTGGTCACTATCGATGCAGCGGCCGGGCTCCAGGAATTCACGCATTGATGGTTCTCCGTGGTAGAACACCCAGTCTAACGACGCCGCGCGAGCGCGTGTCACGACACTCCGGCCAAGCTCGGCGCCCTTGCGGCCATCTTTGTATGGATGCCGGCTAAACTCAGAGATTGTGAAAATATCGAACGCCGTAGCGAGAGCGTCTCCGGGTGTTCGCGGCAAGGCGCGTTACGCGAAAAGTGGGGAAGTTTAGTGAGCTAAATGACCCCCGTCTTTCGCGTAGCGCAACGCCAGCAGCGGACGCCAGGGGGCGGTCGCAGTAGGCGAGAGTTTTTTCACAAGCTCTCATCACTGGTTCATTCCAGCCCGTCGTCATGGAGGATTTTGCATGCTCGTTGTCTGGTTACTCGTTCTGCTGGTTGGCACGGCCTACATGGCCCACCGCCGCACTGCACCGCTGCCCGCTCTCGGCGGGGTGGCCGCCTACCTGGTCCTCATGGGCCTGTTCAGCCATGCACCCACCTGGCTGCTGGCTGTCTTCTGGCTATTGCTTCTGGCGGTGGCGCTACCGTTGGTGCTGCCGGAACAAAGGCGAAAACTGTTCAGCGCCCCCATGTTCGCCTGGTTTCAGCGGGTGCTGCCACCCATGTCGGATACCGAGCGCGATGCCATCGAAGCCGGCACAGTCTGGTGGGATGGCGAATTGTTCAGCGGCCGCCCGGACTGGGACAAACTGCTGGCCTACCCCAAGGCGCAACTGAGCGAGGAGGAGCAAGCCTTTCTCGACGGCCCCACCGAAGAACTCTGCGCCATGGTCAGCGACTGGCAAATCGGCCAGCAGATGGATTTGCCGGCCAAGGCCTGGGAACACATCAAGCAGCACGGTTTTTTCGCCCTGATCATCCCCAAGGAATATGGCGGCAAGGGCTTTTCCGCCTATGCCCACTCCCAGGTGGCGATGAAACTGGCCACCCGCAGCGGCGACCTGGCCTCCACCGTGATGGTGCCCAACTCCCTCGGCCCGGCAGAGTTGCTGCTGCACTACGGCACCGACGAGCAGCGCCAGCACTACCTGCCGCGCCTGGCCCGTGGCGATGACATCCCCTGCTTCGCCCTCACCGGCCCGCTGGCCGGCTCGGATGCCGGGGCCATGCCGGACAGCGGAATCATCTGCAAGGGTCAGTGGCAAGGCGAGGAAGTGCTCGGTCTGCGCCTGACCTGGGAAAAGCGCTATATCACCCTGGGTCCGGTCGCGACCCTGCTCGGCCTGGCATTCAAGGCCTACGACCCGGATCACTTGCTCGGCGAGCAGGAAGACCTCGGCATCAGCCTGGCCCTAGTGCCAACCGACACGCCCGGGGTGGAAATCGGCCGCCGTCATCTGCCACTCGGCGCCGCCTTCATGAACGGACCGAACTCGGGGAAAGACGTGTTCATCCCGCTGGATTTCCTGATCGGCGGCCAGGACATGCTCGGCAAAGGCTGGATGATGCTGATGAACTGCCTGTCGGTCGGCCGCTCCATCTCCCTCCCGGCAGTAGGCACGGGCGCGGCCAAATTCACCAGCCTGGTCACGGGCCAGTACAGCCAGATACGCGAGCAATTCAATGTGCCGCTGGCGGCCTTCGAAGGTATTCAGGAGGCCCTTGCCCGTATCGGTGGCAATGCCTGGTTGATGGACAGCGCACGCATCCTGACTGCCAACGCGGTAGATCTGGGCGAAAAACCCTCGGTGCTTTCGGCGATTCTCAAATACCACCTGACCGAGCGTGGCCGCGAGTGCATCAGCCACGCCATGGACGTGCATGGCGGCAAAGGCATCATCATGGGCCCCAACAACTACCTGGCGCGCTCCTGGCAAGGCGCACCAATCTTCATCACAGTGGAAGGCGCCAACATCCTCTCGCGCAACCTGATGATCTTTGGCCAGGGCGCGATCCGCTGCCACCCCTACGTACTCAAGGAAATGGCCCTGGCCGGTCGCGAAGACAAGGAACAAGCGCTGCTGGAGTTCGATCAACTGCTGCTGCAACACATCGGCTTCGCCGTGAGCAACGCGGCCAGCAGCCTGATCCTCAGTCTCGGTCTGGGCGGCTTCAGCGAGGTACCGGGCGATAACCTCAGCCGCCCCTACTTCCGCGCCCTCAATCGCCTGGCTGCAGCCTTCGCCCTGCTTGCCGACCTGAGCATGATGCTGCTGGGCGGCGAACTGAAACGCCGCGAGCGGCTGTCAGCACGCCTGGGTGACGTGCTCAGCCATCTGTACCTGGCCTCGGCGGCGCTCAAGCGCTACCACGACCTGGATTACCCGGCGCATTCGCGCCCGCTGCTGTGCTGGGCCATGGAAGAAAGCCTGGGCCATGCCGAACAGGCGCTGGATGAACTGCTCAGCAACTTCCCGAGCAAACTGCTCGGCTATGTCCTGCGTGTACTGGTTTTCCCCTTCGGCCGCCGACACAAAGGCCCAAGCGACGCACAGGATGCCCAGGTCGCCGAGATCATCGGACGCAACAGCGGCGATCCAGCCCTGGAAGAGTTGCTCGCCGGTTGCTACCGACCGCAAGCGGAGAACGACCCGGTGGCCGCCCTGCAGCAGGCGATGGACCTGCTGCAAAACGCGCAACCCCTGCAGAAGAAACTGGACAAGGCGCTCAAGGAAGGTCTGGTGCAGGAAGCACCGGGACACAGCCTGATCGATACCGCAGTTGGTGCCGGCATCCTCACTGCAGAAGAAGCACTGAGCCTGCATCAAGCCGAAACCGCGCGGCGCGTGGTGATCGACGTCGACGACTTCGCCAAGGAAGAACTGAAACTAAGCCGCGGCAAGGTACGTTAGCGGCTCTTCTCGAGTCGTTCGAGTTGCGCCTCGATATCCATCTGCGGGTATTCCAGCTGCAGATGCTGTTGCAGGCGCTGCGCCTCCTGCGCCTTGCCGGCGCGACGCAGGTCGAGCAGCTGCATGAGCGCTTTCTCCGCATCCGGCTTGACCGCCATGCTGGCCTGTGGCGCAGATTCCTCCGCCATGGGCAGCTCTGCACTGGGCACGGGGGCATCGGCCAAGGCTTCGGTCGCGCCAGGTGCTTGCTTGCCCGCGTCCTCCATCAGGACTGACATTGACTGTTTCTTCTCGGCCTTTTGCCGCGGCTCGGCGTAACGCTGCATGGCCGGCGCTGCCGCTTGTTCGCGCGCCGGAACAGGCGGCGCTGTTGTATCGGCCATGGGCGCGGCCGGGGCCATTACGGCCCGCGGCATTGACCCCTCAAGGTTATCGGGCGTTTGCTCCAGCGTACGCCAGGTCAGGCTCACACCGATGCCGACGCAGGCCAAACCGGCCAGCGCCAGCGACCAGCGCTGCCGACCACCCTGACCGAACAACCAGGCATGCAGGCGCTGACTCCAGCTTGGCGTGCTCGATATCTGCGCGGCGCGGGCCGCGGCGAGGATGCGCGCGTCCAGCTCGGCACTGGGCTCAGCCTGGCTCTGGGCGCGAAAGTGCTCGAGCAACGCCTGCTCATCTGGCTCGTGTTGATCGCGGTTCATGCGGATAACTCCTCGGCGGCCGGGTCAGCCAGCAGCCGACGTAATTTCTGCAGCGCATAGCGCAAACGGCTTTTTACCGTTTCCGCCGGCGTGCGGGTCAGCTCGGCGATCTCGTGCAACTCCAGATCGCCGTGGGCGCGCAGCAGGAAGACTTCCCGTTGTTCGGCCGGCAGATCGGCCAGCGCGGCCTGCAGGCGCTCCTGATCGCGACTCAAGCTGAGCTGCTGCTCAGGGTTGGTCTCGCTGCACGGCCGGTCATGCAGCTGCTCGTCGAACGCCTCATGCTTGCCCTGCTGGCGGCCGGTTTTGCGCCAGTGATCGATCAGGCGATTGCGTGCGATCTGGTACAGCCAGGTCTTGAACAGCACCGCCTCGCGCTGCAGCGACTGGCTGCGGATCAGGCTCATCCAGGTGTCCTGGAATACCTCCTCAGCCAGCGTCGGGTCGCCGCACAGGCCACAGAGAAAACGGAACAGGCCGAGGCGATGGCGCTGATAAAGCAGCGCAAAAGCCTCGGCATCGCCCTGGCGATAACGCCGCAACAAGTCGGCGTCGTCTTCGTCGGGCGGGGGGGCAACAGGATGGGCAGTCACGCTTAGTCGACCTTGGCAGCGCTGGGTGCGGGAAGTGAAGACGGAGTTTGCAGGCTTTGCGCCAGTTCGACCAGTTGCACGAACTCGCCGCGCAGGCCAAAGCGATCCTTGCCCTTGCCACTGCGCGCCAGTTCAGCGCTGGCAGTCAGGTCGAAATCGCCGGTGTAACGTGCGCCTTTCAGCTGCTGGGCAAAGGCGGCGACGGCGGCGGCGAAGCGCAGATCCTCGCTGGCCTGGGCAATCGCAGGGACGTTGCCTTGCGCCTCGATGGGGATTTCCAGCAAGCGGCTGCTGCTCTGCTGGGGCGCCTTGTAACGGATGCGCAGCAGCGCCAGTTCGCCCTGCTTGCCGGCGGCTTTTTCCGCCTGCTGGTAGCGCAGCGGCTCCAGCCAGCCCTGATTGCCAGCCGGGACTATCTCATAGAGCGCGGTGACGGTATGGCCAGCACCGATCTCGCCGGCATCGACCTTGTCGTTGCTGAAGTCTTCACGCTTCAGCGCACGGTTTTCATAGCCGAGCAGGCGGTACTCGCTGACCTGAGCCGGGTTGAACTCGACCTGGATCTTCACATCGCTGGCGACGGTGGCCAGGGTCGAGCCGAGCTGATCGACCAGCACCTTGCGCGCCTCGCGCAGGTTGTCGATATAGGCGTAATTGCCATCGCCGGCATCGGCCAATTGCTCCATCAACCGCTCGTTGTAGTTATCGGTGCCGAAGCCCAGGGTGGTCAGGGAAATCCCGCTCTTGCGCTTGTCGGCCGCCAGTTGCTTGAGCGTCTCGAAGTCGCTGATGCCGACATTGAAATCGCCATCGGTGGCCAGCAGGATGCGGTTGATGCCGTTCTTGATAAAACCCTGCTGGGCCTGCTGATAAGCGAGTTGGATACCCGACTCGCCAGCCGTCGAACCGCCTGCACGCAACTGATCGATGGCCGCACGGATCCTGGCCTTGTCGCTGCCTGCGGTCGGCTCCAGCACCACACTGGAGGAACCGGCATAGACCACCAGGGAAACCCTGTCCTCGGCGCGCAATTGCCCGACCAGCAACTTCAGGGTGCTCTGCACCAGCGGCAAGCCTTCGCGCCTGTCCATCGAACCGGAGACGTCTACCAGAAACACCAGATTGGCCGGCGGCAGCTGCGCAACCTGCATATCCGAGGCCTTGATCGCGATACGCAGCAGCCGGCTCTGCGGATTCCACGGCGTCACCGCCAACTCGGTGCCGACGCCAAAGGGCGTATCGCCGGTCGGCAGCGGATAGGCATAGGGGAAATAATTGACCAGCTCCTCCAGGCGCACCGCCTCGGTCGGCGGCAACTGGCCCTGATTGAGGAAACGCCGCACGTTGGCGTAGCTGCCGGTATCGACATCGATACTGAAGGTCGACACCGGGGTTTCCGCTACCGCGTGCACAGGGTTGTCGGCCAACTTCTGATACTGCTCGCGGTATTGCACGCGGTACGCCGGCGGCAGATGATCCGCCATAGGCGCACCAGGCTGCCCCGCCACCGACAGCGCAGCGTTGGCGGCATCACGCCGCAACTCGGCTTTTTTCGCCCGCGGCGACGCCTGGGATTGCTCAAGGACCGCGACTATCTCTTGCCGATCGGCAACATGACTCTGCGGCGGCTCCGGTTGTGCGGCATTGCAGGCGACCAGGGTCAGCAGCAGGCTACCGGAAAAACCCTGCAGCAACGGTTGTGGATGTAACGCACGAATCCTCGACATGACGCATCTCCTTGGGGCGAAAAAGCTCTTCGCCCTGGTAGACGCAACGCCTTACCGATTCGGGTTAATCGCGAGGTCATTCAGCTACTCGCCGTCGCCTCCTGACACAACTGGCTGGCCAGCATGCCCAGGGTCATCAGGGCCCGCTCGGCCTCGCGGTTCCAGGGGATGCCACAATTCAGGCGCACACAGTGATTGAACTGCTCGGTGTTGCTGAAGATCAGCCCCGGCGCGATGCTGATGCCCTGCTGCAGGGCGCGCACGTGCAAGTCCTTGGTGTTGACCCGCACCGGCAGGCTGATCCAGAGGATGAAGCCGCCGTTGGGCCGGGTCATCTGCGTGCCTTCGGGGAAGTGCTGCTGGATCGCCAGCTGGAAGGCGCTGAGGTTCTTGCGGTATTCCTGACGGATATAGCGCAGGTGACGGTCGTAGCCGCCGTTCTCCAGATAGGCGGCCACCGCCATCTGCGTGACGCTACAGGCCGAGTGGGTGCTGAAGGTCTGCAGCCGCTGGATTTCCTCCTGGTATTTGCCGGCGATGATCCAGCCGATGCGTACCCCGGGCGACAGGGTCTTGGAGAAGCTCGAGCAATACACCACCCGCCCTTCACGGTCATGCGACTTGAGCGCCTTGATCGGGCCTTGCTCGAACATCAGTTCGCCGTAGATGTCGTCCTCGACGATCTGAATATCGAAATCTCCGGCCAGGCGCAACAACTGCTTCTGCCGCGGTTCGGGGATGCTACCGCCAAGCGGATTGCTCAGGCGTGCGGTCAGCACCAGCGCCTTGATCGGCCACTGACTGGCCGCCAGTTGCAACGCCTCCAGGCTGATCCCCGTGCTTGGATCGCTGGGAATCTCGATGACTTTCAAGCCCAGCAGATCGGCCAATTGCAGCAGGCCGTAATAGGTCGGCGACTCGGTGGCGATCAAATCCCCCGGTTTGGTCAGCACCCGCAGAGACATCTGCAGCGCATCCACACAGCCGTGGGTGATAACTACCTCGGAGGGGTCGACCACTACGCCGGCATCGCGCATGCGGATCGCCACCTGGCGACGCAGCGGCTCGAAACCCGGACTGAACATATAGCTGAAGGCGCGCGGACTCTGAAAGCGGGTGACCTTGGCCAACTGCTGATGCAAGGCGCGCACCGGCAGGTAGTCGACATGCGGCACTGCCGCGCCGAGAGGGAATACCCCTTCACGGCGCGACTCGGTGAGGATCTGATTGATGATGCTGCTGCGCGTCACCAAGCTGGGACGTTCGACCCGGGCGATATCCGGGGTCGGCGCGGTCAAGGCCGGGGTCTGGTGCACGTAGAAACCGGATTGCGGGCGCGCGCGGATCAGGCCCTGGTCCTCCAGGTTGGCATACGCCTGCAACACCGTGGCATGGCTGACGCTGAGCTGCGAGCTCATCTTGCGCACCGACGGCACCCGCTCTCCCGGCTGATAGACGCCGCGGCGGATGTCTTCTGCCAATTGCTGGGCGATACGCTGATAGAGCAACAGACTGGTCATGGCCGCCTTCCCGCTTTATTGAACCGTTACAGTAACCCGGCGAACCGAAAGTGCACCGGTACAGTTCCATAAATTGTGGACGAAACAGCGGCTATCCGCCAGCGACTGTATGGGATCAATTCACCAAGGAGCCAACTGTTATTGGAGTTGTTGGCACCCTGTAGGGCGAGTATGAGGTTGTGAAAAAATCGAGCGCCATTGAAGGGTGAGCCGGGCGGCGCTCCTCTTTAGCCCAGCGCCGCTAAATCCGCCCCTGGTGGGCTGAAGCCCACCCTACGTTGTGCCATGAACGCATAACTGGCACATGACCAGTAAAAGGCGCGCCAGGGCTTTGAATGATGCTTGGCTCAGCGTGCCAAACCCAGACGCCCCTGCTCGTCGGAGAATACGATCTCGACCCGGCGGTTTTGCGCCCGGCCCATGGACGAAGCATTCTCCGCCACCGGGAAGCTCTCGCCATGGCCCTGAACTTCGATACGCTTGCTATCGATGCCCAGATCGATCAAGACATCGGCGACGGTTTGCGCCCGTGCGCGGGACAGCTCGAGGTTTTCCAGCTTGTCGCCACGGCTGTCGCTGTAGCCCTCGATGCGTACCACCCGGCGCGGGTTCAACCGCAGGAACTGCACCAGCTTCAGTACTGTGCGATTGGCCGACGCTTTCAGATTGGCCTGTCCGGCATCGAACAGCACATCGCCCAGGGTCATCACCAAACCGCGCTCGGTTTCGCTGGTTGCCAGGCTGACCATCTGCTCCTCCAGCCAGTTGCTCTGCTCCTGCACACTGAGCAACTTGGCCTCGCGCAGGGCGAGTTGCAGGCGCTGGCGCTCCAACTCAAGCTTGACCGCCCGCTCCTGATTCAGGCTCAAGGCACTGTTTTGTCCGGCGATGTCACTGTAACGCTGGCTGAGGTAAGCGTAATGGCTAACGTCATCCGTACTGCCCCAATAGCTCGACAAGCGGTCTGCACGGGCCAGGGATTCGCCAGCACGGATCACATCTTTCGGGGCACTGCGCAGCACATCGGAATTTTCCTTTACCGCCTGAAAGCCGCTACGGGCCTTCTCGAGTGCCTCGCTGCTGCTCTGCTGCTGCGAACCCGCGCAACCACCCAGCAGCAACGCCAACAGAGCGCCTCCCAGCAGCCGAGGCCGAGCATTCATCACCGCTCCCCCAACTGCTTGCGCAGGCGATTGATCTGGTTATTCAGTTCGTTCAGCTGATCCTGACTCTTCTGCGTCAACACATGGGCTTCCGCCAGGCGGGCATCCAGTTCGGCCTGTTCGGCAAGCATGCGCGCCTCCTTGAAAGCGTTACCTTGCATGGCAGATAGCGCCTGCTGCAACTTGGCTTCGGCCATTGCCAGTTCAGCCACTTGCTCATCGGCACCAACAGCCTTGGCTTGCGTCAGAGCTTGCTCGGTGAGGCGCAATTGCTCGGTCGGCGCCGGATCGCTGGCGCAACCGGTCAAACTCAGCGCCACCATTGCGGCGCATGAAAAACGATTAATCACAAAAAAAACTTCCTACGGATTCGGGACGCTTGCGGGTTGCAACTGCTGCTCTTCCCAGCGCAATAGATTGTGCTGCAGCAAGGTTTCCGGCAGGCCGGCAGCGACCGATTCTGTCATCTTTTTCGCCAGTTGTCCGCGCAGCCAGGGGTCGTTGCATGCCGAGTTATGCGACAGGGTCAGGTACAAGCCCTCGCTGGAAACGGGCGGATCCAGCACCAGCAACTCGTCCTCGATGCCCTGCGCTGCAGCCAGCGCCAAACCAGGAAAACGCTCATAGAGCACGTAGTCGCTACGCCCCAACAACAGCTTCCGGAATGCCTGAGTCAAGCTGGACACCCCCTCCAGGGTCAAGTTGGCCTTGGCATAGGCGTCGAACTGCTGACCGAAACTGTTATTCACCAATGTGCTGCCAGTGCGGCTATGCAGGTCAGCCCAACTGGCATAGGGAAATTCCGCGCCCTTACGCACCCAGACCACGCTAGGGGTGAAGAAAAACGCCGGGTGCACATAATCCATGCTTTCCAGGCGTGGCAAGGTCAGAAAAGCACCCGCGAGCAAATCGACCCGCCCCGTGCGCACTTCGTCCTGGGCGCGAGACCAGGGCCCGGTGTAGATCACATCGATCACCAGATCCAACTCTTTGGCCAAATGCTTGAGCAAGTCGGCATTGGCACCGATCAACTGCTGCGGATTCTGCGGGTCACGCCACAAATAAGGCGGATACTCGGCATTACCGGTGGCGACCAGGCGCTCACACTTGCCGGCGGCAGCACTCAACCCTGGCAACAGCGCCACGCCAAGCAAAAGCAATACGGATTTCAACAAACCACGTTCGAGCATGGCGATTTCTCGGCTGAACTGTTGATGGGCTTTCTGGGCATGCGAACACGGGTGAATGCCGACTGCATGTTAGCGTACAACCGGCTCAATAATAATTCGCGATAAGGGCGCGCCATGAAAAAACTGATTCTCGGCTTGATACTGTTGCTCGGCGGCTCTGCAATGACGCTCTATCTCTGCCCCGCCGCGCTGCTGGCCACTGTGCAACTGGTCGCACTGCAACAGGCGGATCTCAGCGCCAAGCGGGTGACTGTCGGCGATCTTAGCATTCATTACTACCAGGGCGGCCCGAGCGACGGCGAAACCATTCTGATGGTCCACGGCTTCGGTGCCAGCAAGGACAACTGGCTGCACTACGCCCGCTACTTCACCGAAAACTACCGGGTAATCGCCCTTGACCTGCCCGGCTTTGGCGACAGCAGCAAGCCCTACGCCAGTTACGATGTTGGCACCCAAGCCGAGCGCCTCGCCGCGTTCACTCAAGCCTTGCAGATCGAAAAACTGCACCTGATCGGCAGCTCGATGGGTGGCCATATCAGTGCCCTGTATGCTGCACGCTATCCCGAGCAGATCCTGTCGGTGGCGCTGCTCGGCAATGCCGGCATCGACTCGCCACAGAAAAGCGAGCTGATCGAGCGTCTCGAACGTGGCGAACCCAACCCGCTGATCGTGAAAACAGCGCAACAGTTCGAGCAGTTGTTGGCGTTCATTTTCGTCGAAGTGCCAAGTATGCCCGAGCGTCTGAAGCAGGCGCTGGCTGAAAGAAGCGTCGCCAACAGCATGCATAACGAGCAGGTGTTCGCCCAACTGGTCAGTCGTTATATTCCGCTCGAACCCGTACTGCCGAAGATCCAGGCGCCGACGCTACTGCTATGGGGCGCCCAGGACAGGGTTCTGCATGTTTCCAGTATCGAGGTCATGCGCCCGCTGCTACAACGGCCCAGCGTGGTGGTCATGCAGAACTGCGGGCACGCGCCCATGCTCGAACGCCCCCGGGAAACCGCCGAGCATTACCAGGCATTCCTGGACAGCGTCGCAGCAGAGCGTGAATAACGCCAAATCGCCCACAAGAAAAAACCCGCTCAAGGCGGGTTTTTTCATGGAGCAGGGGAAGCCGGCTTACACCAGTTTCTCGAACTCCGGGATAGCGTCGAACAGATCCGCCACCAGGCCGTAATCGGCAACCTGGAAGATCGGCGCATCTTCATCCTTGTTGATCGCGACGATCACCTTGGAGTCTTTCATGCCGGCCAGGTGCTGGATGGCGCCGGAGATACCGACGGCGATATACAGCTGCGGTGCGACGATTTTGCCGGTCTGACCGACCTGCATGTCGTTGGGCACGAAACCGGCGTCGACCGCGGCGCGCGAGGCACCGACTGCCGCGCCGAGCTTGTCGGCCAGCGCATAGAGGTGCTTGAAGTTGTCGCCGTTCTGCATGCCACGGCCGCCGGATACGACGATCTTGGCTGCGGTCAGTTCCGGACGATCGGACTTGGCCAGCTCTTCACCGACGAACGCCGACTTGCCGGCGTCGCCGCCAACAGCCACGGCTTCAACGGCAGCGCTGCCGCCTTCGGCCGCGACCGGGTCGAACCCGGTGGCACGCACGGTGATCACCTTGACCGCCGCCGACGATTGCACGGTGGCGATGGCGTTACCGGCATAGATCGGCCGCTTGAAGGTGTCGGCGCTTTCCACGGCGATGATCTCGGAGATCTGATCGACGTCCAGCGCAGCGGCGACCCGCGGCAGGATGTTTTTCCCGTTGCTGGTGGCGGCAGCCAGGATGTGGCTGTAACCCTTACCCAACTCGGCTACCAGGGGTGCAACGTTCTCCGGCAGCTGATGGGCGAAGGCGGCGTTGTCGGCCACCAGGACCTTGGCCACGCCAGCGACTTTGCCCGCGGCGTCAACCACTGCGCCACAACCGCTACCGGCGACCAACAGGTGGATGTCGCCACCGATCTTCTGCGCGGCAGCAACTGTGTTCAGAGTGGCGGGGGCCAGGGTAGCGTTAGTGTGTTCTGCAACAACTAAGATAGTCATTAGATTACCTTCGCTTCGTTCTTCAGTTTCTCGACCAGTTCAGCCACCGATTTGACCTTGATCCCGGCGCTGCGGGCAGCCGGCGCTTCGACTTTCAGGGTCTTCACAGTGGAAGCGGTGGCAACACCCAGGGCGTCCGGGGTGAGCACTTCCAGCGGCTTCTTCTTGGCCTTCATGATGTTCGGCAGAGAGGCGTAGCGCGGCTCGTTCAAACGCAGGTCGGTGGTGACGATCGCCGGCAGATTCAACGCCACGGTCTGCAGGCCACCATCGACTTCGCGAGTCACGTTGACCTTGTCGCCAGCCACTTCGACCTTGGAGGCGAAGGTGCCTTGTGCATAACCGCTCAGCGCCGCCAGCATCTGGCCGGTCTGGTTGTTGTCGCTGTCGATCGCCTGCTTGCCAAGGATCACCAGCTGCGGCTGCTCCTTGTCGACCACTGCCTTGAGCAGCTTGGCCACCGCCAGGGAATTCAGCTCGTCATTCGACTCGACCAGAATGGCGCGATCAGCACCCAACGCCAGAGCGGTACGCAGCTGCTCTTGAGCGGCAGTCGGACCAATCGACACCACGACGATTTCG
>NZ_JAWVXU010000010.1:0-224791 GCF_033723075.1 Pseudomonas sp. | reverse complement strand
TGAAGACGACCTCATTTACCGTGGCAAACGCCTGGTGAACTGGGATCCCAAGCTGCACACCGCCATCTCCGATCTGGAAGTGGAAAACCGTGATGTAAAAGGCCATATGTGGCAGTTCCGCTACCCGCTGGCCGACGGCGTCAAGACCGCCGATGGCAAAGACTATCTGGTAGTAGCCACCACCCGCCCGGAAACCATGCTGGGCGATACCGCCGTGGCGGTAAACCCGGAAGATCCGCGCTATAAAGACCTGATTGGCAAATTCATCATGCTGCCGCTGGTCAATCGCCGTATTCCCATCGTCGGTGACGAGCATGCCGACATGGAAAAAGGCACCGGCTGCGTAAAGATCACCCCGGCCCACGACTTCAACGACTACGAAGTCGGCAAGCGCCACAACCTGCCGCTGATCAATATCTTCGACAAGGACGCCGCGGTGCTCGCTACCGCCCAGGTGTTCAACGTCGACGGCAGCGTCAACACTGAAGTCGATGGCAGCCTGCCGGGCGAATACGCCGGCCTCGATCGCTTCGTCGCGCGCAAACAGATAGTTACTGCGTTTGAAGCCGCCGGCCTGCTGGAAGGCATCGATGCCCATGCCCTGAAAGTGCCGAAAGGCGACCGCTCCGGCACCATTATCGAGCCGTGGCTGACCGACCAGTGGTACGTCTCCACCAAGCCGCTGGCCGAACCGGCAATCAAGGCCGTGGAAGACGGCGCTATCCAGTTCGTGCCCAAGCAGTACGAAAACATGTACTTCAGCTGGATGCGCGACATCCAGGACTGGTGCATCAGCCGCCAGTTGTGGTGGGGCCATCGCATTCCGGCCTGGTACGACGAAGCCGGCAACGTCTATGTCGGCCGCGACGAGGCCGAAGTGCGCGCCAAGCACAACCTCGGCGAGCAGCCGCTGCGCCAGGACGAAGACGTCCTCGACACCTGGTTCAGCTCCGGCCTGTGGACCTTCTCCACCCTCGGCTGGCCGCAGCAGACCGAATTTCTCAAGACCTTCCACCCCACCGATGTGCTGGTCACCGGCTTCGACATCATCTTCTTCTGGGTCGCGCGCATGATCATGCTGACCCTGCACCTGGTGAAGAACGACGACGGCACGCCGCAGGTGCCGTTCAAGACCGTCTATGTCCACGGCCTGGTGCGCGACGGCCAGGGCCAGAAGATGTCCAAGTCCAAAGGCAACGTGCTCGACCCGCTGGACATCGTCGACGGCATCGACCTGGAATCCCTGGTGGCCAAACGCACCAGCGGCATGATGCAGCCCAAGCTGGCCGAGAAGATCGCCAAGCAGACCCGCGCCGAGTTCCCCGACGGCATCGCCGCCTACGGCACCGACGCCCTGCGCTTCACCAACCTGGCGCTGGCCTCCACCGGCCGCGACATCAAGTTCGACATGGGCCGGGTCGAGGGTTACCGCAACTTCTGCAACAAGATCTGGAACGCCGCCAACTTCGTCATCGAGAACACCGATGGCCAGGACACCGGCGTCAACGGCGAGGCAGTCGAGCTGTCCTCGGTGGACCGCTGGATCATCTCCGCCCTGCAACGCACCGAAGCCGAAGTCACCCGCCAGCTCGACGCCTTCCGTTTCGACCTGGCCGCGCAAGCGCTCTACGAGTTCATCTGGGACGAGTACTGCGCCTGGTACCTGGAGCTGGTCAAGCCGGTATTGTGGGACGAGCACGCCTCCATCGAACGCCAGCGCGGCACCCGCCGCACCCTGGTACGCGTGCTGGAAGTGGCCCTGCGCCTGGCCCACCCGTTCATGCCCTTTATCACCGAAGAAATCTGGCAGCGGATCAAGGGCCAAGCCGGCGTCAGCGGTGAGACCATCATGCTGCAGGCCTGGCCGGTGGCCAACGAGAGCCGCATCGACGCCGCCGCCGAAGGCGATATCGAGTGGGTCAAGCAGCTGATGCTCGGCCTGCGGCAGATCCGTGGCGAGATGAAGATCTCCATGGCCAAGCGCATCGACATCATCCTGCAGAACGCCAGCGATGAAGACCTGCGCCGCCTGGCCGACAACGCGCCGCTGCTGAACAAGCTGGCCAAGCTGGAATCGGTGCGCGTGCTGCAAACCGGGGAAGAGGCGCCGATGTCCGCCACCGCCCTGGTTGGCGACATGCAAGTGCTGGTACCGATGGCCGGCTTGATCGACAAGGACGCCGAACTGGCGCGTCTGGACAAGGAAATCCAGCGCCTGGAGGGTGAGGTCAAACGGGTCGGCGGCAAGCTGGCCAACCAAGGCTTCGTCGCCAAGGCGCCAGCCGAGGTGCTCGACAAGGAGCGCGGCAAACTGGCCGAGGCGGAACAGGCCCTTGGCAAGCTGGCCGAACAGCGCGAGCGCATCGCCAGCCTGTAAACCATAACCAAGCTGCAAACGCCAAGCCCGCCGTCGCCAGACCGCGGGCTTTTTTCTTCGCACAGAGCCCACCGGGGCTTGTGCCACGCCGAGAAACCACGGTGCACTGCCTGCGGCGAGTGCCACCCTACGGATTGCGGCATGCTCCAGATCCAGCCGCTCGCTCGGGACGTAGGGCGGCTTCGGAGCGCAGCGACAATCCGCCAGCTTTGCGCCGCGCCGATAGACCTGGGGCACTGCCTGCGGCGAGCAGTAGTCCTTTCTTGTCGGTCGTCAAGGCACTGCGACATTTAGTCACGATTAACGCCCCCAAGACACCCAACGCCTTCCAGTTGCCGGTCTATTGGTGCATCCTGCCGCCCATTATTTTTCTAATCATTTCAAACCTTAAACCTCTGACTGGAAACCTCGCCTATGTATGCCTACATGCTTATGGCCGTGATCTTCGTGCTCGGCTATCTATGCATCGCCCTGGAACACCCACTGAAAATCGACAAGGCCGCCTCGGCCATCCTCACCGCTGTCATCTGTTGGACGGTACTGGTGCTGGGGGCCGACAGCATCCTGCCGCTACTGGGCGAGAGCTCGGGCCACGAGGTCACGACCGAACTGCGCCACCACCTCGGCGAAATATCGGAGATCCTGTTCTTCCTGATGGGCGCCATGACCATCGTCGAGCTGATCGACGCCCATGAAGGCTTCAAGGTCATCACCGACCGCATCCGCACCAACAAGCGCGTGCACCTGCTGTGGATGGTCGGTTTCATCACCTTCTTCCTGTCTGCCGCGCTGGACAACCTGACCACCACCATCGTCATGGTTTCCCTGCTGCGCAAGCTGATCAAGGACAAGCACGAGCGCTGGTTCTTCCTCGGCATCGTGGTAATCGCCGCCAATGCCGGCGGCGCCTGGTCGCCGATCGGCGACGTGACCACCACCATGCTGTGGATCGGCAACCAGATCACCGCCAGCGGCATCGTCGCCCAACTGTTCCTCCCCAGCCTGGTCTGCCTGCTGGTACCGCTGCTGGTGGTGAGCCTGACCATGAAGGGCGAATTCGAACGCCCGGTGGTGAAGCCAACCAGGGAGGAGCGCCGCGACCCGACCACCCCGTTCGAGCGCAACCTGGTGTTCATCCTTGGCATCGGCGCCTTGGTGTTCGTCCCGGTGTTCAAGACCGTCACCCACCTGCCGCCTTACATGGGTATCCTCTTCGGCCTTGGCATCCTCTGGGTGGTCACCGAAATACTGCACCGCGGCAAGAATGAAGAAGACAAGCACCCTCTCTCGGTGGTCGGCGTACTGCGCAAGATCGACACCACCAGCGTGCTGTTCTTCCTCGGTATCCTGCTCGCCGTCTCCAGCCTGGCCACCGCCGGCCACCTGACTCAGGTCGCCAGCGCGCTGAAGGACAGCCTGGGCAACGTCTATGCCATCAACATCGCCATCGGCCTGCTGTCCTCGGTGGTCGACAACGTGCCGCTGGTGGCCGGTGCCATGAAGATGTACCCGCTGGTCAACCCCGAGACGCTGGCGGCGGCCGGCGGTAATGGTTGGCTGGGCAACTTCGTGGTCAATGGCACCTTCTGGGAAATGCTGGCCTACTGCGCCGGCACCGGCGGTAGTTGCCTGATCATCGGCTCGGCGGCCGGCGTGGCGGCAATGGGCATGGAGAAGGTCAACTTCATCTGGTACCTGAAGAAGATCAGTCTGCTAGCCCTGATCGGCTACCTGGCCGGTGCGGCGACCTATATCGGCATCGCCACGCTGGCCTGACAGCCGGCAGCCGCTTAGGCTGGGGGGCGCCCGCGCTAGGGCGCCCCCCATCCCTTACAGCAGGATCCTCAGCCGATGGACGTGAGCAAAACCAAAAGCAGTTTCTACCGCCGCCTCTATGTGGCCTGGCTGATCGACAGTGGCAGCGCCTGCAGCGTGCCGGCCCTGATGGACGCCACCGGCATGCCTCGGCGTACCGCCCAGGACACCCTGGCGGCACTCGCCGATCTGGATATCGACTGCGTCTTCGTCCAGCAGGCGGGCGAGCGCAACAATGCCGGGCACTACGCCATTCGTGACTGGGGCGCGATCAACCCACAGTGGATCGCGGCCAACCTGGCGCAGATCAGGACCATACTCGGTTATCCCTGAGCAAGAGACTCTCCATGCGCAGCTCCCACCGCCTGTTACTGGTGCTCCTGTTTCTGCTGGGCCTGTTCCTGCTGTTCGAGGCCCTGGGTATCCGCGCCCAGTTCAGCCTCGAAGCCCTGCAGAACTCGATCCTGATGCACCCGGTCATAGGTCTGCTGCTGTTCACTCTGCTGTTTGCCCTGGGCAACCTGATCCAGATTCCCGGCTGGCTGTTTCTCGCCGCCGCGGTGCTGGCGCTGGGCAGGGTCTATGGCGGCATCGCCACCTACCTGGCCGCCATCGTCTCCTGCGTATTCACCTTCCTGACCATCCGCTACCTGGGCGGCAACGCCCTGCGCGAACTCGACAGCCGCCTGGCCCAGCGCCTGCTGGCCGGCCTCGACCGCCACCCCCTGGCCAGCATCATCGCCCTGCGCACATTGTTCCAGACGGTACCGGCGCTGAACTACAGCCTCGCCCTGTCCGGCGTGCCCTTTCGCACCTACCTGCTCGGCACCCTGCTTGGCCTGCCACTGCCGATCGCGCTGTACTGCCTGTTCTTCGATTATTTGGCGATGTGGCTGGATATCGCTTAGCCGGCCACGGGCGGCGGAACCAAACCATCGAACACACGCTTTTCCAGCACGACCGCAGCAGCTATGGGAAAATGCCGCGCTCCGCCCCTGCCGAAAGCGCCAGCATGTCATCGCCGACCAAACGCCCCAACCGTAAACCCGCCGCGCCGCGCCCTGCCCCGGCCAAACCCGATGCCGACAAAGGCCAGTTGCACCCGCGCAATCGTCATCAGGGGCGGTATGACTTCCCCGCGCTGATCGAGGCCAGCCCGGAGCTGGCGGCCTTCGTGATCATCAACCCCTATGGCAATGAGAGCATCGACTTCGCCAACCCGGCGGCGGTCAGGGTGTTCAACCGGGCGCTGCTCAAGCAGTTCTACGGCATCGCGCACTGGGATATTCCGGCCGACTACCTGTGCCCGCCAATCCCCGGCCGTGCCGATTACCTGCATTACCTGGCCGACCTGCTGGCCGCCAGCAATGCTGGCGAGATACCGCGCGGGGCCAAGGTGCGCGCGCTGGATATTGGCGTCGGCGCCAACTGCATCTACCCGCTGCTGGGTAACCGCGAATATGCCTGGCAGTTTCTCGGCTCGGACATCGACGCCAGCGCCATTGCCTCGGCCAAGGCCATCGTGCAGTCCAACCCCGGCTTGGCCGGCGCCATCGAACTGCGCCAACAGCCGGACAGCCAGCACATCCTTCAGGGTTTGCTCGGCACCGACGAGCGCTTCGACCTGAGCCTGTGCAACCCGCCCTTCCACGCCAGCGCGGAAGAGGCCAGCAGCGGCAGCAAGCGCAAGTGGCGCAACCTGGGCAAACTCGACCCCAAGCGCAAACTGCCGGTGCTGAATTTCGGTGGCCAGGCGGCGGAGCTGTGGTGCCCGGGCGGCGAAGCGGCCTTCGTCAGCCGCCTGATCGCGGAAAGCGCGCAGCATGCCCAGCAGGTGCTCTGGTTCAGCAGCCTGATCTCCAAGGCGAGCAACCTGCCCGGCGTCTACAGCGCGTTGAAAAAGGCCGGCGCGCTCGAGGTGCGCACCGTGGAAATGGCCCAGGGGCAGAAACAGAGCCGCTTCGTCGCCTGGACCTTCCTCACGCCGCAGCAGCGCCAGGACTGGCGGCAAGCACGCTGGCAATAAGACCTGCCGCAAATGGTCAAATCGCCATAACGTAGATCCTATGTTTATGTGCAAGCCTCGCAGGACTTAGACATCGTAGGAGCGGCGGGGGCGCCTAGCCCATGCCCGCGATGCTTTTTGCAGTCCCGTAGCCCGGATGCAATCCGGGCTACGAAAATGCCATTCACTTTGCCTGGCGGGTTCCCGGCGCTCGCCGTTGCAGCTGCTCGAACAGGCTGTCGACCGCCACGGCCAGCAGGCCGATCAGGATCGCGCCCTGCAGGATAAAGGCCGTGTTGCCGGTCACCAGCCCCGAGATCACCGGGTCACCCAGGGTGCTGGCGCCGATGGTGGAGCCGATGGCCGCAGTGGCGATATTGATGGTCACAGAGGTACGGATGCCGGCCAGGATAACGTTCAGGGCCAGCGGCAATTCCACCCGCCAGAGTACCTGCAGCGGCGCCATGCCCATGCCGCGCGCCGCCTCCAGCACCGCCGGATCGATGCCGCGCAGGCCCGCCAGGCTGTTGCGCAGGATCGGCAACAGACCATAGAGCATCAGGGCGAACAGGGTCGGCCCGCTGCCGAAGCCGAGCGCCGGCACCGCCAGGGCCAGCACCGCCACCGGCGGTATGGTCTGGCCGATCGAGGCAACCTGGCTGACCAGCGGCAAAAAATCCTCGCCCCAGGGCCGGGTCACCATGATCGCCGCGCCCACCCCGACCAGGCTGGAGACGCAGGCCGCCAGCGCCACCAGCAGCAGATGGCTGCCGAGCAGGTCGATAAAGGCGGCGCGGCCGTAGATCACCGTGCGGCTGTCCGGCTCGATCAGGCGAAACAGCCCGTCCAGCTCGGCCAGCCCCAGCGCCGCCGCCAGCAGCAGGGCCAGCCACAGCAGCGGCGACCAGCAACCGCTCAGGCGCCCAGACGAACCCGCCATCACTGGGGCCGACTCATCAGCGCATCCAACTGCAGCACGCCGACCTGCCGGCCCTGCTCATCGATCACCGGCAGGCTGCTGCAGCGGTGCCAGAGCATCAGCGACAGCGCCTGGCGCAGGGTGTCCGTGGCCTTGATCCTGGGCCCGGCGGCCGGCGCGGCGGCCGTGGCCAGCGCCTGCATCAGCGCGGCCACGTGCAGCAGCCCGGCCTGCTTGAGGCCGCGTTCCTGGCCGCCGAGCAGGTTCTCGACGAAGGCATTGGCCGGTTTGGCCAGCAGCGCCTGCGGACTGTCCTGCTGGACGATCCGCCCCTTGTTCATCACCACGATGCGGTTGGCCAGCTTGAGCGCCTCGTCCATGTCATGGGTGACGAAAACGATGGTCTTGCGCACCTGCGACTGGATGCGCAACAGCTCGTTCTGCAGGCTCTCACGGGTGATCGGGTCGAGTGCGCCGAAGGGTTCGTCCATCAGCAGGATGTCCGGGTCGCCGGCCAGGGCGCGGGCCACGCCGACCCGCTGGGCCTGGCCGCCCGACAGCTGGCTGGGGTACTTGTCGGCGAACTCGGCCGGCGCCAGTTCGAGCAACTGCAACAGTTCCTCGACCCGCTGGCGGATGCGGGCGGCCGGCCAGCCGAGCAGGCGGGGCACCACGGCGATGTTGCGCGCCACCGTCCAGTGTGGAAACAGGCCGGTGCTCTGGATCGCATAGCCGATGCCGCGGCGCAGTTGCTGCGGGTCGATCCGTTCGATGTCCCGGCCATCGATGCGGATGCTGCCGGCCGAGTGCCCGATCAGGCGGTTGATCATGCGCAGAGTGGTCGACTTGCCGCAGCCGGAGGTGCCGACCAGCACGCACAGCTCGCCGGTTTGCACGGTCAGGGAGATATCGTCAACCGCCCGGGTCTGGTCAAACAGCTTGCTGACGTTGCACAGCTCGATCATCGCCTCACTCCGCTGGAAAAACGTTCGCCCAGCAGGCTGAACAGGCCGTCCGCCAGCAGCGCCAGGACGATGATGGGCAAGGCGCCGAGGATGATCAGGTCCATCGCCGACTGGCCCAGGCCCTGGAAGATAAAGGTGCCGAAGCCGCCCGCGCCGATCAGCGCCGCCACTGCGGTCAGGCCGATCGCCTGAATGCTGGTGACCCGCACGCCCTCGATGATCAACGGCATGGCCAGCGGCAGGCGCACCTGGAGGAACACCTGGGCGGGGCTCATGCCCATGCCGCGGGCTGACTCGATCACGCCGGCCTCGACCTCCTGCAGGGCGACGCAGGTGTTGCGCACGATCGGCAGCAGGCTGTAGGCGATCAGGGCGAGCAGCGCCGGCGCCCAGCCGATGCCGCGGATATTCAGCTGCTGGAGCAGGGGAAACTGCGCCGACAGGTAACTCAGCGGCGCGATCAGCAGACCGAACAGCGCCAGGCTGGGAATCGTCTGGATAAAACTGAGCAGACCGATGCTGCCCTTGTGCGCCCCCGGATAACGCTGCAGCAACAGGGCGATGGCGCCGCCGAACAGCAGGCTCAAGCCCACCGCAGCGCCCACCAGGGCCAGGTGGCTGGACAAGGCAGCGGCGAACTGGCTGCGGCGTGACTGGTACTCGCGCAGCAACGCCAGCGGCTCCAGCCAATCCTGCTGGGCCAGCCAGCCCAGCAGCACAGCCAGGGCGACGGCACCACCAAGCAGCCAGACGCGCGCAAGACGCAGGCGCTGCTGCAGTTCGATCAGCAGCAAGCCGAGCAGAAACAGTAGGCTCCAGCAACCGGCGCCAATGCCGACCCGCGCGTAGGGCAGGTCCGCGCCTATGTGGCGCCCTATGCTCCAGGCCAGGCTCAGGGGTAATTGCAGCAACAGCAGCAGCACGATCGCCAGGATCGGCCAGTAGCCCGGACGCGGCGGCCGCAACGCCAACCACGCGCAGGTCAGCAGCGACCCCGTGAGCAGCAGCGCCCAACTCGGCCCCAGAGCGGCCAGCAGTCCCAGGCCATTGCCCGGAGCGATGCGGTTGGGCTGGATGCTGACGAAGTCCAGGCTCCACAGCAGTGCCAGCGCCAGTAGCGCCAGCACCGGGATGGCTCTATTGCTCGGCAGTGGCAGGTTCATGCCGGCATCATTGGCCCAGGCTGTCGAGGAACGCCGCCGCCACTTGCGCCGGCTCGGCACCCTGCACCGCCACCTCGCCATTGAGCCGTTGCAGGGTCTGCAGATCCAGGGCGGCGAAGATCGGCTGGAGAATCCCTGCGATCTGCGGGTAGGCCTCGAGCACATCCGCGCGCACCACGGGTGCCGGCTGATAGACCGGCTGCACGCCGCGGGTGTCTTCCAGCACCAGCAGGTCGAGGGCGCTCAGGCCGCCATCGGTGCCGTAGGTCATGGCCGCATTGACCCCGTTGGTCTGCAAGGACGCGGCGCGGATGGTCGCCGCGGTATTGCCACCGGCCAGGATCAACAACTGCTCGGACGTCAGGGTGAAGCCGTAGGCCTGCTGGAAAGCCGGCAACGCCGTCGGCGACTCGACGAACTCGGCGCTGGCGGCGAACTTGAAGACGCCGCCGTCCGCCAGGTAGCGGGCCAGGTCGTCCAGCGTCTGCAGACCATGGGCGCGCGCCAGGTCGCCGCGTACGCTCATGGCCCAGGTGTTGTTGGCGTTGGCCGGCGGCAGCCAGACCAGTTGGTTGGCCTCGAGGTCCAGCGCCTTGACCTTGGCGTAGCCCTGTTCGGCGTTTTTCCACAGACTGCTGTCGGCGCTGTCGAAAAAGAATGCGCCATTGCCGGTGTACTCCGGGTAGATGCCGACCTCACCGGCGATCAGGGCACTGCGCACGATGTTGGTGGCGCCGAGCTGGGTGCGATCCTCAACCGGCACCCCGCCACGCTTGAGCGCCTGATAGATCAACTGCCCCAGCACCGCGCCCTCGGTATCGATCTTGGAGGCGACCACCACAGTCGATTGCGCCTGCGCGGCCCCCAGCACCCCACAGAGCGCCAGCAGCGCAAGCACACGACCCAATTGTTTGCCCAGTAAAGACATGGTTTATCCACCCTGTTGGTTTGACCAAAGCGTAGAAGATGCAGCCGGGCAATGACAGCCGCGCCGTCTGATTGGCCGCCGCGCATCTGCTTGCAGAGCCGACCAGGCGCCGGCCCGCCGTAGGCGTTGCACGGCAGCCGGGCAGTTCGCCGATGGAACCGCGCCTACAGAGGATTCTCCGATACCCCAGGCCAGGGCCGCGCCCGTAGTGCGGTGGCACGGCAGGATGGCGGCAGCGGGACAGCGACCTATTCGAGCAACTCGAACAGCGCGACGTTGCCGCTCTTCTCCTGGGCACTGACGAGGAAATGCCGACCGCCGTGCTCGACATGCGCCAGCCCTTCAGGTGCCAGCGCGCCCCGGCCGGCACCCTCCTCGACACCCAGCACCTGAAGCACCTGCGGCTGCGCGGGTCGATCCAGATCGATCAAGGCCAGCGCATCGGCGCGTTCCAGGGCAGCCACCGCCAGGCGCTTGCCGAACGCATCGAAACTGACCACGCCTTCCGGTTCGCTGCCCTTGTTCGGGCTGCGCTGATCCGGATAGACACCGGCCTTGGCCGCCATATCGTCGAGCTGGCTGCCGGTGTCGCCGAGCAGCTTGCCGCTGAAGGCATCGAACACGCTGACGGTGCGCCCGCCCCCTGTCGGCAGGCCGGCCTTGGTCTTGGACGCCTTGGGATCGCTATCGCCCTCGTCGGCGCTCAGCAGATAGCGGCCATCGGCACTCACGGCGATGCCGTCCGGTTCACGCAGGGCGAACAATTCGGCGCTCGGCGCGTAGCGGCCGTCGTCGGCCAGATCCGCCGCATGCCGCACCGTGCCCAGACCGAACACCTGCTGCAGCCGGCCCTGCAGCACATCGACCACGGCGATGGCGTTGTTCTCCTGCAGGCTGACATAGGCGCGCGCGCCGTCCGGGCTGAAGACCACGTATTCCGGCTCGATATGCTCAGGGCCGGTGCCGAACGGAATCTTCAGCTCTTCACCATCGATCACCCGCTCCAGCAGACGCTGGTGCGCCGCCTGGGTCGCCCCCTCGACGCCGGCCAGATCCGGCAACCCGATCAGACTGTGCCGAGCCTGGGCCAGGCCCTGGCGCAGGTCGATCAGGCTGATCGAACCCTCACCGCTGCGCAAACCCTCGCCATCGCGCACATAACCTTCGCCCTCGTTGGCCGCCACCACGAATTCGCCGTTCGGCGAGAAGGCCAGACTGTCCGGCCACACACCGACCTTCACGCTGCCCAGCAGCTTGCCATCGCCTGCCGCGCGGAACTCGACCCGGCCGTTGCTCAGGCCGTCGCTGGCGCGCACGCAGACCGCGAAAAAATCCTCGCCGGGATGGAATGCCACCGCCGTCATCTCGCCAGCGCCCTCGCCCAGCAACTGATGCCGGGCCACCCGGCTCAGGCCCTTGTCGGGGTCGAGCGCGAGAATATCCACCAGCCCCTGGCTGCTGTTGGAGACGATCACCCGCATGCTGGATGCCTGCACGCTGACGATCTCGGTTCCGGCAGGGAAGCCGCTCTGGTAGATTGACAATGGTTTCAATTCCAGCGCGTCGGCCAACGGGGCCAGAACACACAGCGCACACAGGGCGGAAATACGCAGCATGGCAACTATCCTTTTGCAGAAAATGGATAAATGGAAAAATCCGCAGCAGTCTGTGCAGCCCAAGTGACGCCTTGATGACACCTCAGCGGCGACTGAACGCCCCCCACCAGGCTTGACCCGCCACTTGCCAAGCGGCCATCTGCAGTGGCCGCCTTCTCACTGACTGGAGTCATGGATGAACTGCAAGAGACTGTGCTCGAGCCTTTGTCTGCTGCTGTGCCTGAACACTCAGGCCGCCGAACAGCAGGCGCTGAGCATCAGCGTCGGCGACTGGCCGCCCTACCTGTCTGCCAACCTCAAGCACAACGGGGTCATCGCCCATCTGATCAGCGACCTGTTCGCCGACGAAGGCTATCGCGTCAGTTTCCAGTTCCTGCCCTGGCCGCGTGCCTATGCGGCAACGGCCGCCGGCAGATTCGACGCCAGCGCGGTGTGGATGCACAAGAACGAACGCGAGGCCGATTTCCTCTACAGCGCGCCGCTGCTCGACGAACAGTTCGTGTTTTTCCACCTGAAAAGTTTCCCGTTCGACTGGCGCAGCCCCTACGACTTGACCGGCATGACCCTCGGTGGCGGCCTGAAATACAGCTACGGCGCCAAATTCGATGCGTTCCTGAGCACCGGACAAGTGCGCATGGAGCGGGTCTCCAGCGACATGCAGAACTTCGAGAAACTGCTCAGGGAACGCATCGTGCTCTACCCGCAGGAAATCAACGTCGGCTACGCCGCGCTGCACAGCGACTTCACCCCGGCCGACATCGCCAAGATCACCCACCACCCCAAGCCACTCCTGAACAACCTCAGCTACCTGATGTTCCCCAAGCAGCTCGCGGGCAGTCCGGCGCTGCGCGAACGCTTCAACCGCCGCCTGCAGCAGTATCGCGACAGCGGCCGTTATGAGCAGTATTTCCGCGATCTGCAGGCGGGCCACTATCAGCAGACGCCAGTCCAGGCAAGCGAGCTAGAGGCCGACTCGGCAGAGCCGTAACGCCTAGCGCGCGCACCGCCCGCTAGCAGCCCGCTGGGCTTCGCAGAGCGAAGCCCATGCGCCCCGGCCTACGCGGCCCGGCCCAACCTACAAAAACCGTATGTTCGGACAGCCTGCCAGCAGACCACCACCGATACGCGTGACGGAGCCGGCCAGCTTGAAAAATGTCCGAGAGCGGCGGCTGCAGGAGGCGTAACCGGGGGTACGGCCATTGGCGATGCTCGTCAGCACCCGCAGTGATCACGCGCCTGCCCGGCAGCGGTCACCAACGGGCAAGCCGCTCAGCAAAAATGACGGCGCGGCAACGCCCCGCGCTATCGGGGATTCCAGAAGCGCTGCATTTCGACGAAAAGAAATGACGCGCTCCAGGTAATCAGCACCAGCCCGGTGAGTGATTCGATGCCGGTGAGAAAACGCAGATCACCGTGCGGCTGGATATCGCCGAAGCCGAGAGTGGTGAAGATCGTGAAGGAAAAATACACAGCGTCCATAAAGCTGCCGTTGAAGTTGCCTTCCAGGTAGCCCCAGCCATCGGCGCGGTGCATCAGGTAGTAGGCGATGGCGAATATCCACACCTCGACCGCATGGGCCAGCAGAGCGCCACCGACCCCCAGCACGATGCGAAAGCGATGGCGCACCTGAATGCGCGGCAGCAGCAGGGTCAGCCGAAACAGGAACTCGTAGTGGATGATGACCGCGGTTATCACGATCAGGGTATTAACTAGAAAGACGATGATCACTGGCAATCCTGCGTTGAATGGTTGTACTAGCTTTAGCAGCTGGCGGCAGTCCTCGCTCCATAGCCGGCGGCCCGCTTGAGCATTTTGCACGGACACGCCCCCCAAGTAATGCACCGATATTCAGCACAGCTGATTCGCTGTCCAGCAGCGCTTGCCAAGAGCAGGCTGACTCCTTCGCCCCAAAGAGGAAACAACCATGGAGTTTTTGCGAACCCCCGATAGCCGTTTCCGCGACCTGCCCGGCTACGATTTCGCACCCCACTACCTGCTGGTGGATGACGGTGAAGGCGGTCAGTTGCGCGTGCACTACCTCGATGAAGGCCCGCACCACGCCGATCCCGTGCTGCTGATGCATGGCGAGCCGTCGTGGAGCTACCTGTACCGCAAGATGATCCCCATCCTGGTCGCCGCCGGGCACCGGGTGATTGCCCCCGACCTGGTCGGTTTCGGCCGTTCCGACAAACCAAGCCGGCGCCGGGACTACAGCTACCAGCGTCATGTCGACTGGATGCAGGCGCTGCTCGACCAGTTACGGCTCGAGCGCATCACCCTGGTCTGCCAGGACTGGGGCGGTTTGATCGGCCTGCGCCTGGCGGCGGAAAATCCCGAGCGTTTCGCCCGGGTGGTAGCCGCCAACACCATGCTGCCGACCGGCGATCACCAGCCCGGCGCAGCGTTCCTCAAGTGGCAGCAGTTCTCCCAGGAGGTGCCGGTATTCCCCGCCGGCGGGGTGATCAAGGGCGGTACCGTCACGCCCCTGCCCCAGGCGGTGATCGACGCCTACGATGCGCCCTATCCGGACGAACGCTACAAGGAAGGTGCACGCCAGTTCCCGTTGCTGGTGCCGATCACCCCGGACGACCCGGCCAGCGCACAGAACCGAGCCGCCTGGCAGGTGCTCGGCCAGTGGCAGAAACCCGTCCTGACTGCCTTCAGCGACTCGGACCCGATCACCGCTGGCGGCGACAAGCTGATGCACAAGCTGATCCCCGGTACCCGCGGCCAGGCCCACACCACCATCGCCGGTGCCGGCCACTTCCTCCAGGAAGACCAGGGCGAACGGCTCGCCGAAGTGGTGGTGGCGTTCATTGCCGCCAACCCCTAGCCACGGAGCGCTACAAGCGGTTGCCAAGGATCAGGGGGAAGGCGAAACCCGGATGCAATCCGCGGCAACGTTCAAGTCCCGGGCTGGGCAAGAAACACCTGCACGCGCGCCTGGTAGGCCAGCGACTCGCGCTGGCGTTCGATCTCGCTCCAGATGGCCAGCGCCAGGGCCGCATCGGCGAACACCAAGGCATTGGACAGCATCAGGTAATAGGCCTTCTCCTCGAGCGGCAATTTTACCTTCTCGATCGTTGCCGCCAACTGCGGGTGGGCCTGCAGGAGAAAATCGGCGCGCAGGCTTTGCAGGGCCGCCGCCTGCACCCGACCATGGCGGAGCATCTGCAGGAGTGCCAGAGGATCGCGACTGGTTTCATCCACTTCTGCGCCATGCTCGCGGATAAAGTCGACGATGGAGAAACCACTCAGCGAACCGATGCGACCATCGAACTGACGGAACTCCTTGCCGTTCCAGCCCACCTGGCTGTCCTTGCGCCGGTACAGGGCATAGCTCGAGGTATGCAGGCGCTTGCGCTCATCCAGGCGACCGTCGTCGTCCAGCGGGTAGCGGCCGAGGGTCAGACGTTCGGCCTTGTAACTGGAGGCGAAGGCGCCATCGTAAATCCCCCGTTCAAGGCCGGAGAGGCAACGCTTCCAGGGCACCGGGACGAACTCGAAACGCAGTGCCAGGGCCTGCTCGACCAGGCCGAGCAACTGCAGGTTGAGGCCGGTCCCGTCGCTCATTACCCAGGGGTAGGAATCCTGATCCTCGTAGCACAGCTTCAGCGCCGAGGCATCGGCAGAAACGGCGGCGGCAGCTGGCAGCACGCCTGAAAGTAGACACCCCAGGACAAAACAGAAAAAGGCCTTGGCCAATGCGCATTGCTCCATAAGCGTAACGAGGGTTGCCTGCCCTGGGTAGCCGGGCACCTTCTTCCTGAGATGCGGCAAGTATAGATATAAGCATGGCCCAGCCACGTTGCTGCAGATCAATCGCCCCGAGCGGGCACGGCAAAGCGCCGGTCCAGCCCGCTATAGCCCATGCCCACGCCCTTGTGCACTTTCAGTTGCACCGGAATCCGCTCCTTCATCGCTTCCACGTGACTGATCACGCCGATCATCTTGCCGCTGGCATTCAGGCTGTCGAGGGCATCCAGGGCGATTTCCAGGGTTTCGCCGTCGAGGGTGCCGAAGCCTTCGTCGAGAAACAGCGAATCGATGCTGGTCTTGTGGCTGACCAGATCGGACAGCGCCAGGGCCAGCGCCAGGCTGACCAGGAAGCTTTCGCCGCCGGACAGGGTCTTGGTGTCGCGGGCGACATCGGCCTGCCAGGTGTCGATCACTTCCAGTTCCAGTTCGCCGCTGCCGCGCCGGGCCAACTGGTAGCGGCCGTGCAGGCGTTCGAGTTGCTGGTTGGCCAGGTAGACCAGGTGATCGAGAGTCAAACCCTGGGCGAACTTGCGGTACTTGGCGCCGTCGGCCGAGCCGATCAGGCTGTTGAGTTGCTGCCAGAGGTCGTACTCGCCCTGCTTGGCGGCAATCTCGGCGAACAGGCTCTGCTGATTCTGCCGCCGCACCTCGTCGCCCTGCAGTTGCGCGCGGATTTCGCCCTGGCGCTGGGTCAGGGTTTTCAACTCGGCACCGAGCAGCTGCAGGCGCTCTTCGAGCTGTTCGCGCTCGAGTTCGCTGGCCGGATTGGCCTGCAAGGCGGCCAACTGTTGGTCGGCGGCGCTTTTCAGCGCCTGGGCCTCGGCCAGGGATTTATGCAGACGCTCCTTGAGCTGAACCAGCGCACCGCGCTGCTGCTCGTCGAGCAGCGCGGCCTGGAAGGCGCCCTCGTCGCCGAACGGGCTGGCGACCAGGGCCGACGCCCACTGCTGCGCTTTGGCCTGCAGGTCGTGCTGATCCTCGCTCAGCCGCTGCGCCTGGGTCTGCTGGGAGCCGTGCAATTGCTGCTGACGACTGTGCTCCTGGGTTAGCCGCGCCTCGGCTTGCTGCAGGGCGGCCAGCGCATCGGTAACCGCGGCCAGTGGCGGTGGCTCGGCCTGCTGCAGTGCCGCCCAACGCTGCAGCCAGTTGCCGTGCAGTTCGCGGGCAACGTCGAGGGCGTGTTCCAGTTCGCGCTGCTCGCCCTCTAGTTGCTGACGCTGTTGTTGCGCCTGCTGCCAGCTGTGCCACTGCGTTTCACGCTCGCGCAGCCAGGCGGCGCCGTCGCTCGGCAAGCTGTAGCCGAATGCGGCCAGTTCCTCGCTCAGGCTGCTGTCGCGTTCACTGCGCTGGCGCTGCAGCTGCTCCAGGCGCATGGCGATGTCCGCCAGTTGGCTGTCCTGATGCTGCAACTGTTGGCTGGCCAACGCCTGCTGTTGCTGCATGGTGGCGCAGCTCTGCTCGAGTTGCTGGCGCACCCTGCGCGCGCCCTCCAGCGCTACCTTGAGCCGATCGAGTTGCTCGAGGCTGCGCTGGATCGCATCCAGTTCGGCCGCCTGCTGCCCTTCGTATTCGGTCAGGGCCGCCGTATCGGCCAGCGCGCTGCCGAGCTGCTCGGTCAACTGTTGCCAGCGCTCGCCCTGCTGATCGTGCTCCTGGCGGTTGCGTTGCAGCTGTTGCCGGTGCTGTTCGAGCTGGCTGGCCAGGGTCGCCAGTTCACTGGCCAGGCGCTGACCGCTGGAGGTCAGGGCTTCCAGCTCGGCCTTCTTCGCCAGCAGGGCCTGCTGGGTGGCGCTGACGTCCAGCGCCTGGTAGGCGGCAATCGCCGGGTGCTGGTGGGAGCCGCACAGCGGGCAGGCTTCGCCTTCCTGCAACTGGGCGCGGTAGCTTTCCAGGGCCTGGATGTGCTGTTCCTGCTCCAGCAGTTTTTCCTGGTCGCGCACCTGCTGTTGCACCTCCTTGTAGCGCGCGCGCAGGGCCATCACCTCGGCATCCTTGGCGGCGTGCTGGCCGTGCAACCCGCCCAGCGTGGCGTCCAGCTGCACTTGCTGTTCGTCCAGCTGCTGGCGACTGGCGGCCAGCTGCTTGAGCTGGGCCAGCAGACCGCTGTGGCGGTGCAGCAGTTGCCAGCGCTCGCGCAGGGTGGCCTCGCTGCGCCCGGCCAGCAGGTCATCGAGTTGCCGCTGCTGATCGCCTTCCGCTCGCTGCGCGGCAAGCAGGCGCGCCTGTTCGCCACTCAACCGGGTGGCCTGCTCGGCCAACCCTATCTGCAACGCCTGTACGGCTTGCACGGTCTGCTGCTGGCGGTTGTCGAGCTGGCCGAGGTCCGCGTCCAACTGCTGCCGCGCCGCGAACTGGCTGCGCCAGGCGCCCAGTTGCTCACCGAGCCGGCCGTGTTGCGCCTGCTCGGCCAGGCGGGTCTCCAGTTGCTGGCGCTGCGCGGCCAGATGGTCGCGCGCCTGCTGCCGCTCGCCGAGCAGTTGCTGACTGAACTGGCGGGCCTGCCACAGGCATTCGCCGATGCGTTGCGCGGCCTGCTGCTGCTCGGCCCGGGTCTGCTGCAAGGCCTTCTCGCTCTGGCGCACGGCCTGCTGCGCCTGCTGCCAGTCGCGATGGACCGGCAGCAACGTTGCTGCCGGCTCGCTGGCGGCCAGTTGTGTCAGCTGCACCTGAGCGGCCTGCAATTCGTCCTGGGCACGCTGCTCGGCCAGCGCCGCGCTGTGTTGCTGGCTGTGCGCCTTGGCCAACTCGTCGCGCCATTGGCGCTGGCGCTGCAGTTCGGCCTGTTCGGCCTGCAGGCGGGTGTCTGCGGCGCCCAGGCGTTCGGCTTCGCCCTGCAGTTCGCCGCGTTGCTCCTCGCCCAGTAGCTCGACGCCTTCGGCGCGGGCGCGCAGCTGATCGAGAGCGATCTTGACCTCACGGGTCTGCTCGAACACGCGCTGGGAAATCTGCCCGTAGATATCGGTGCCGGTCAGCTCTTCCAGCAGCTCGGCGCGCTGGTTGGCGTTGGCCTCGAGGAAGGCGGCGAAACCGCCCTGGGCCAGCAGCATGGACTTGGTGAAGCGCTCGAAGTCCAGGCCGGTGAGGCGCTCGGTCTCGCGCAGCTTCTCGTTGATCTTGTCGGTGAGGATGGTGCCATCGGCCGCCGCCAGTTCCACCTTGGGCGCCTGCAATGCACCGCCGGCCTTGTCGCGGGCGCGGCGCTGGCTCCAGAACGCCCGGTAGCGCGCGCCCTTGACCTCGAATTCGACCTCGGCCAGGCAATCGCCGGTGTGCCGGGTCATCAGTTCGTTGGCGCTGGCCGACACACTGCTCATGCGCGGCGTGCGGTGGTACAGGGCCAGGCAGATGGCGTCGAGCAGGGTGGTCTTGCCGGCACCGGTCGGCCCGGTGATGGCGAACAGGCCGTTGTCCTTGAACGGCTCGACGGTAAAATCGATCTTCCACTCGCCCTTCAGCGAGTTGAGGTTCTTCAGACGCAGGCTGAGGATCTTCATGCCTCGCCCTCGCGCAATTCGCCAACCACCTGGCGGTACAAGGCGAGCAAGGGTGCCTGCTGCGCATCGTCCAGGGTTTCGCTGCTCAGGCGCTGGGCGAACACTTCCTCCACGCTCAGCTCGTCCAGGGTTTCTTTGGCCTGGCCCTGCAGCGCGGCTACGGCATTGCCGCGCTCGCGGCGGATGCGCAGCACCTCGACCGGCAGGCCCTCGCACAACGCGGCGATGCGTTGCTGCAAATCGCTGAGGTAGTCATCGCTGCTCACCTGCACCTCCAGCCATACCGGCAACGCGCTGCTGCCCTGCTGCGCGGCCTCGGCGATCGCCTGTTCCAGCTCCTTGAGCGAGCCGCGCACGGACAGCAACGGCTGAAAACGCGGCACCGGCAAGGCGCTGATGTCACGCAAGCCACCGCCATCCAGCTCAACCAGCAACACCTCCTTCTGCTGCCTGGCCTCATCGAAACTCAAGGGGATCGGCGAGCCGCAATAGCGGATATGCTCCAGGCCGCCGACCTTCTGCGGCCGGTGGATATGGCCCAGGGCGATATAGGCGGCCGGCGGGAAGGCGCTGGTGGGGAAGGCTTCCAGACTGCCGACATAGATCTCGCGCACCGACTCGCTGGCGCTGGCGCCGACCGTGGTCAGGTGCCCCGTGGCGATGATCGGCAGCTCGCCGCCCAGCTCCGCGCGCCTAGCCTCGGCCAGGGCATACAGCGCCTGGTAATGCTGCTGGATGGCCTGCTGCAACGACAGCTGCTTGTCCTGCGCACTCTGCCCGGCCTGGCTCTGCAGCACATCGCGCGGGCGAATAAAGGGAATGCCGCAGAGCAGCGCGCCGGGCGTGCCATCGCGTTTTTTCAGTACCAGCAGCTGCTCGGCCAGATCCGCACAAACGCCGGGGATCACCCGGGTATCCAGCTGTGCCAGCAGGGTCTTGCTCTCGCCGAGCATGGCCACCGAATCGTGGTTGCCGCCGAGCACCACCAGCTCGCAACCGCTGCCGCGCAGCTCGACGATAAAGCGGTTGTACTGCTCGCGGGCATAGCTGGGCGGCGCACCGGTGTCGAAGATATCGCCGGCGATCAGCAGCGCATCGACCTCATGCACGCGCACCTGCTCGATCAGCCAGGCGCAGAAGGCCTGGTGTTCGGCCTGGCGGGTCTTGCCCATGAAGTGCTGGCCGAGGTGCCAGTCGGAGGTATGGAGGATGCGCATGCTCAAGCAGTGCCCTTAGCTGGACGGCGGGTAAAAGTACAAACCATGTCATTTTTCTCAGGCCGAGCGCAAATCGTCCGCGACTGCCGCGGGCAACACGCCCCGAGCAGATCATTCGATATCTATGACGACCCGCAATGATATCACTTTGATATTGCGCATGACCAAGACACGCCCTAAGATCGCCCCGCCCGCTCGCGGGCAAAGGACCCATCCAACACAAAGGGAAGCACTACTGAAATGCGTAAACTCAACTTTCGATTCGCCTTGATCCCAGCTGCACTCGCCATTCTGAGTGGCTGCGCCAGCATCATCAGTGACTCGCAGTACCCAGTCAGCATTTCCAGCACGCCTGCCGGCGCCAACTTCGAAGTCCGTAACCGTGCTGGCCAGGTGATCCATTCGGGCACCACACCAGGCAGCGTTACCCTCAAGTCGGGTGCTGGTTATTTCAAAGGCGAGGTGTACACCATTGCCTTTCGCAAGGAAGGCTTTACCGCTCAGCAAACCACGCTGAACACCAGCCTGGATGGTTGGTACTGGGGCAACATCCTGTTTGGTGGCCTGATCGGCATGCTCGCCGTCGATCCCGCGACAGGTGCCATGTACAAGCTGCCGGAAGATACTGCCGCCACCCTGGCACCGCTAACAGCTGACGCAAAAGCGGCCGACAGCCTGACCTTGATGACACTGGATCAGGTGCCGGAGCACCTGCGCGAGCAACTGATCCCCATCAACTGAGCCCACCGGCCGGAATCCCCTCCGGCCGCATCCCTTCCTTAATGCGCCCTTCCACTTACCCCATCACGTCAAGATCAGCCAGGCGCAAATACTTGGCACTGGGCCTCGCGGATTTTCTAACCGAGTCGCCAACCGCAGGGATGGAGGATGCGCATAAGCCTGATCACATCGCCCAATCCTTGACCACCATATGGGTCTTGACCTTCTGCATGCCGGGGTAGTTTTCGATCTCCCCGCGGATCTCGCTGAAGCGCTGCATCGAGGCGGCTTCGATATACACCAGCATGTCGGTCTCGCCGCTGATGCCGCTGCAGCGGCGTACTTCACTGAAGCTGCGCATGCGCTCCACGTAGTTTTCGCAGCGCCCGCCCTGGTAGAACAACTCCAGGTAGGCCTTGATCCCGGCATCGGCCGGGGGGGCGACCTGGGCGTGGTAGCCGCTGATGATGCCGCGCTGCTCCAGCTGGCGAATGCGCTCGCTCACCGCCGAACGCGACAGGTTGACTGCGCGGGCAATCTGGCTCACCGGCACGCGCGCATCGGCGCGCAACAGGGCGAGGATCTGCTGATCGAACTTGTCCACTTGGGCTCTCGGAAAAAGGCAATTTGCCGGTCAATTCCGCCAGTTCGTCGGACAAAGCCGACGCTTCGCCAGCATCCTGCAGCAGGCGGGCGAATTATGATGGCGAACGAAACGTCAGAGCATACAACATGAGCCGCCTGAACCAAGAGCTGAGCCTGCTGCAAGGCATCGGTCTGCTGAGCACCTCCCTGCTCGGCACCGGGATTTTCGTCGTTCCGGCGCTGGCCGCCACTGCGGCGGGCGAGGCCTCGCTGTGGGCCTGGATGATCCTCATCGCCCTGGTGCTGCCGATCGCCTTTACCTTCGCCCAACTCGGTCGTCACTATCCCCATGCCGGCGGTGCGCCGCACCTGATCGGGCGCGCCTTCGGCCCGCGCATGGAACGTCTCAGCGCTCTGCTGTTCCTCGCCGTGTTGCCGGTCGGCTTGCCGGCGGCGCTGAATATCGCCAGCGGCTTCTGGCAGGCCGTGGTCGACCTCGATCGCAGCCAGGCGCTGGCCGTCCAGCTCGCCACCCTGGGCGCCATCCTGCTGCTCGGCCAGCGGCCAGCCAAGGCCTCGGGGCTGGTGCAGGGCCTGATCGCCGTGGCGATCGTCGGCAGCGTCGGGCTGATCTGGTGGGCCGGCGACTTACCCCTGAGCAGCCAGCCGCTGCTGCCGCCCATCGCGGGCTCCTGGCACCTGCTGCCCGCCGCGCTGGGGGTGATGTTCTGGTGTTTCGTCGGCATCGAGGCCTTCACCCATATGGGCGAGGAATTCAAGAATCCCGCACGCGACTTTCCCCTGGCCCTGCTGTTCGGTGTACTGCTCGCTGGCCTGGTGTACTGGGCGTGCTCGGTGGCGGTGCTGAGCTTTCAGGCTTACGGCAATGTGCACAGCGACGCCGCCTCGCTGCCGCGCCTGTTCGATCTGCTGCTGGGCGAGCGCGCGCGCTGGCTGATCGCGGTAGTCGGCTACCTGGCCTGCTTCGCCTCGATCAACGTCTATATCCAGGGTTTCGCCCGGCTGATCTGGAGCCTGGCCGAGGAAGGCAAACTGCCGGCCCGTCTGGCCCGGCGCAACCACCACGGCGTACCCGCCCGCGCCCTGCTGCTGGTGGTCCTGAGTTGCGCCCTGTGCGCCAGCCTGGCCGGCCTGCTGAACCTCTCGGTGGACGACCTGATCCGCTACGCCAACGGCAACTTCGTGGTCATCTACCTGCTGAGCATGGCCGCCGGCGCAGTCTTGCTCAAAGGCATCTGGCGCTGGCTGGCCGGCTTCAGCACGCTGCTCTGCGCCTTGGTGCTGGTCATGCTCGGCGGCGATGCCGGGTATGCCCTGGGTTTGTTTGCCTTGCTGGCGCTGCTCGACTACGGCCGCAGTTTGCGCTCGCGCCGCTTGCTGGGCGAAACCCCACCTCCGGCCTGAGCAACCTGTAGCTGTAGGCGCGAATAAATTCGCGCCTACAGCCAATTCCTCCGATTACAAAGGTGACCGCGCACGCCGCCTGCCTCTATCCTTGGGCAAAGAATGTCGAAAGGAAGCCACATGCACCGCGTGCTCAAAGACCTGAAGATCATGCTCCTGGCCAACCTGTGGATAGTCCCGGTAGTGGCGGCCTTGATTGGCGCGGTGTTCTATTTCGTCGCCCCGCCGCCGCCGATGAGCGCCAGCATGGCCACCGGCGCCGAGGGCGGCGGTTACCGGATCTTCGCCGAGAAGCTCAAGCAGGAGCTGGCCAGGGAAGGCTTCGAGCTGACCCTGGTGCCCAGCGCCGGCTCGCGGGACAACCTCGAACGGCTGCTGGCGGAGGATGCCCAGGTCGAGATCGCCCTGGTCCAAAGTGGCCTGGAGCGCCAGCTCGACGCCGCCGACAATGCCCGCCTGCACAGCCTGGGCGCGGTCTATCAGGAACCGTTGTGGCTGTTCCACCGCAAGGACATCAGCCTCGATCGTATCGCCGACCTGCTGCCGTTACGCCTGGCCCTGGGCACTGCAGGCAGTGGCACCCGGGCCGCGACCGAGGCCATCCTCGACGCCAACGCGATCGATCCCGCGCAATACCCCACTACCTGGCAGAGCCTGGGCGGCAACAAGGCCGCCAGCGCGTTGATCACCGGCGAGCTGGACGCCGCCTTCTTCGTCGGCCCGGCGGAAAACACCCGAGTGCAACAGCTGGCTGCCAACCCCGAACTGAGCCTGGCCAACTTTCGCCGCGCCGCCGCCTACGAGGCGCGCCTGCCATTTTTCAAACGCGTAACCATCGACGAAGGACTGCTCAACCTGGCGCAGAACAGCCCGCCACAGACCACCGTCACCCTCTCGCCGGTCGCCACCCTGGTGATCAACCGGGGTTTCCATCCCGGCCTGGTGCCGCTGGTTCTGGAGGCCACGCGTGAGGTGATGAAGAACGGCAGCCTGCTGGACCAGGCCGGCGCCTTTCCCAGCGCCGAACCGCGGACCTTCACCCTGTCCGGCGACGCCGAGCACTACTACAAGAACGGCCCGCCGCTGCTGCAACGCTACCTGCCGTTTCGCATCGCCTCATTGGCCGACCGCTACATCATCCTGCTGATTCCCCTGCTGGTGGTGCTGATCCCGCTGCTCAAGGCAGTCGGCCCGCTCTATCGCTGGCGCATCCGCGCGCGCATCTACCGCTGGTACAAGCACCTGCGCGAGATCGACCGGCAACTCGATGCCGGCACCCTGCCGGATCGCCTGGACACCGAAGTCGAGCGCCTGGAACAGCTGGAAGACGAACTGGCCAAGGTCGAGGTGCCGCTGTCCTACTCTAACGAGCTGTACGAGCTGCACGTGCACCTGCGCTATGTGATCGAGCGGCTGCGTACCCTGCAAAAGCGCCGGGCGACCGCGAGCGACTCCGTCGGGTAAACTGCGCGGCAATTGCCAGACCATTGCCAGACCATTGCCAGCAGCCACTCTGCCAGCGTCTGCCCAACGCTTAACGCATCAAGAGACCGCCCATGCCGATCCGCCACTGCATCGTCCACCTGATCGACAAGAAACCCGATGGCACCCCCGCCGTGCTGCATGCCCGCGACACCGAGCTGGGCGCCTCGCAGGCCATCGAGAACATGCTCGCCGACCTCAACGAGAGCTACAACGCCAAGCAGGGCAAGGCCTGGGGCCTGTTTCACCCGGAGTCCGGCGCCTACCCGTTCAGCGGCTGGCTGAAGCATTACCTCGACGATGGCCAGGACTTCGCCGCCTTCAGCCGCCAGGCGGTCGAGCATCTGCAGAAGCTGATGGAGGAATCCAACCTGTCCACCGGCGGCCATGTGCTGTTCGCCCACTACCAGCAGGGCATGACCGACTACCTGGTGATCACCCTGCTGCATCACAGCGAAGGCGTGGCGGTCAACGAGGCGCTGGACGTCACTGCGGCCAAACACCTGGATCTGAGCCAGTTGCACCTGGCGGCGCGGATCAACATTTCCGAATGGCAGAACAACGCCAACTCCAAGCAGTACATCTCCTTTATCAAGGGCAAGAACGGCAAGAAGGTCTCGGAGTACTTCCGTGACTTCATCGGCTGCCAGGAAGGCGTCGACGGCCCGGGCGAAACCCGCACCCTGCTCAAGGCCTTCAGCGACTTCGTCGAAAGCGAGGACCTGCCGGAAGAAGCGGCCCGCGAAAAGACCAAGACCCTGGTCGACTACGCCAGCAGCCAGGCCAAGATCGGTGAGCCCATGGGTTTGCAGGAATTGTCCGGGCTGATCGACGAGGAGCGTCCGCGGGCTTTCTACGAACACATTCGCAACAAGGATTACGGCCTGTCTCCGGAGATCCCGGCGGACAAGCGCACCCTCAATCAGTTTCAGCGCTTCACCGGTCGCGCCGAAGGCCTGTCGATCAGCTTCGAGGCCCACCTGCTCGGTTCGAAAGTCGAATACGACGAGAGCCAGGGCACCCTGATCATCCGCAACCTGCCGACCCAACTGACCGACCAGCTGAAACGTCGCAAAGACTGAGCCATGTCACGCCTGCCCGACTGTGTTCTCGACGATTGCCGGCTCGATCCGGCGGCGCCGTTTGCCCAGGATCCGGCGCGCGACTTCGGCCTGGACAGAAAGACCGCGCAACTGGCCCTGCCCGAACTGCGCGCCTGGCTCAACGACCAACAGCGGCGGCTCTGGGCCAACGGCCAGGATGCCCTGCTGCTGGTGCTGCAAGGCCCTGACTGCGCCGGCAAGGACGGCGTGATCAGGCGCGTACTCAACAGCATCGACCCGCAAGGCCTGCGCCTGCACAGTTTCAAGCAACCGGATGCCTGCGAGCGACGCCATGATTTTCTCTGGCGCTATCGGCAGCGGCTGCCCGCCCCCGGACTGCTCGGGGTGTTCAACCGCAGTTACTACGAAGGCCTGGCCAGCGATCTGTTCGACGGCCTGATCGGCGCCGCCGAGCTGCCGGCGCGCCTGCAGCGCGTGCTGGACCTGGAAGCGGGCCTGCCGGCACAGCGCCTGCATCCGCTCAAATGCTACCTGCAGATCTCCCGTGACGAGCAGAAGGCGCGCCTGCTGCAGCGCCTGCAGCGCCCGGACAAACGCTGGAAACTGCGTCCCAGCGATCTCCGGGCCTACCGCGAATACGCTCAGCGCCAGCACCGCTGGAGCGAACTGCTGACGGCCAGTCACAGCCAATCGGCGCCCTGGTATGTGATCCCGGCCGAGCACCGCTGGCTGCGCGACTGGCTGCTGGCCAGCCTGCTGGCCCGCGAGTTCGAGCGTTTGCAGCTCGAATGGCCGCAGCGCCCGCCGCCCTTCACGGCGGCCGACCTGCTGGATGCGGACTAGCGCCACTGCGCTTTAGCCGCGGCTGCAGCCGCGTCCACACGCTCAGCCCCAAGCCCCCACAGGCTGCTAGAGTCAGAAGTAATGGTTCTACCGTCTGCCGAGAGGAGCCGGGGATGAAACCGCCCTGCAGCCACCCCAGCCTGGCGACTCTGGGTCGCCGCCTGGTTGTGCGCGCCACGCTATGCCTGGCACTGCTACTGATCGGCGCGGCGAGCATGGCCACTGAAGAACCGCCACCGGAAGCACTGCGCAGCGACAGTGCACGCTTCGTCGCCGTGAATGCCGAGTTCACCCTGGCGCACGAGATGGGCCACCTGCTGATCGCCGAGCTGAGTCTTCCGGTGCTCGGCCGCGAGGAGGATGCCGCCGATCAACTCGGTTTCATCAGCCTGTTCCTCGCCTCCGGGCGTCTGCGCGACGCCGACTTCTACGCCAAACTGCTGGACATCGCCGATTACTGGCGGCTGGAATGGCAACGGGCGAAACCGGAGCATGAGCAAGTGTTCGCCTGGGCCAGCCATGGACTCGACGCCCAGCGTTTCTACAATCTGGCCTGCCTGATCTATGGCAGCGATCCGGATCGGCTGGAATGGGTGCCCAAGATCACCGGCTTGCCGGTGGAGCGCGCCCTCTACTGCGACCAGGAATACGCCCAGGTGCGCAAGGCCCTGGCCTGGGTCGAGCAACAACACGGCCGCCGTCCGGGCGAGCCGGTTGAGCATCGTATCCAGGTGATCTACGAGCCACCGAGCCTGCGCCTGGAAGAGAGTCAGCGTCTGCTCGAACAGATCCGCCACTCGGGCGAGGTGGAGGCCATCGCCGCCCGCGCCAGCGAGACGTACCGCCTGCCCCGTGACCTGGTGCTGCGCCTGGCCAACTGCGGCGCACCAGACGCCTGGTACAGCCGCACCGGCGGCGAACTGATGCTGTGTTACGAACGCCTGGCGCATTTTCAGCTGCTTGCCGTGCAGTTGCCGCGCCTGCGCCAGGCGGCCTTGCAAGCCTGCGACAGCTGTCGCAGGCCGTAGGCAAGCGCGCCTCAGCGCGCCTCGATGCGGAAACCCAGGCGCGGGAAGTGCACATGCACAACCCCGGCACGCGGGTCTTCGCGGCGCAGTATCAACTCTTCGCTGCCACTGAACAGCAACTCGCCCTCGACCGGGTCGACACCGTAATCGATGGCCGCAATGGCCACCCGCTGGCCGACCTCGAAGCCATTGGGATCAGTCAATGCCTCGTCGGGAAGGTCCGCCGGGGTTGCGTCACGGGCAATCGCCACGGCCTCTTCGCCACTCATCTCACTGTGCGAGCCATGGCCGAAACCCAGCACCCGACCGAGCCAGGCCGCCACTGCCGGATACTCGTCAACCAGCGGCGCGGTCACCGGGGTGCCGCGCAGGAACCACAGCGGGTGGGCCATGGCGAAGTCGGCCAGCGACGGCTCGCCGAACAGGAAGTCGCCCTGCTCGCGCTCCAGTTGCTGTTGCAAACGGCTCATCAGCACCGGCCATTGGTGCTTGGCCTGCTCCAGCGGCAGGCGGCTGGCGCTGCCGCCACTGAACAGCCCGGCGCGGTCGGCCAGGAAACCCTTGATCGCCTCGGGCGGCAGTTTGCCGAAGCGCACGGCCACCGACTCCGGCTGGAACACCAGGCTCACCGCATGCTGGAACACCAGCGCGTCAGCCCACTGGGCGAAGCTGGCAACATTGAATTCCTGGTCTTCGGGGAACAGCGCCGGCGTGGCTTTTTCCGCCTCCAGGCGCCGGGCGATCAGTGCGGTATCGCAATAGATGTCGGCACCGACCTGCAGCACCGGGGTCTTGCGGTAGCCGCCGGTCAAGGCGGTCAGATCCGGCTTGGGCATCACCGCGGGGATCAGCACCGAGCGCCAGGACAATTGCTTGAAGCCCAGCATCAGGCGTGCCTTTTCGGCAAACGGCGAGGTGGGGTAATGGTGCAGGATCAACTCGTGCATGACAGGCTCCGCAGCTATTCAGAAAGCAGCCAGCTTACCTGTGCAGCCCATTGCGGCCTACCCGCTCAGCCTGATAGCGCGCCATCAGCCACAGCGATAAGACTTCCGCCGGCCACCAGCACTTCCTTGGCCGGCTTGCCCAGGCGTTTGATCGCCCGTTCCCGGCGCAACGCGTCGCCCTTGCCCGCGCAGGCTTCGATATAGACCAGCGCCGTCGCCGGGCTGGAATAGAAGAAGCGCGCGCCTTTGCCGCTCTGATGCTGGGCGAAACGCCGCTGCGGGTTGTCGCTGATACCGCAATACAGCGCGCCGTTCTGCGCCCGCACCAGGTAGACGAACCAGGCTTTGTCCATAGCTTCAGTCATCGCCGACAGCGCCCATGCACAGCTTCAAGCCAACCATTCGCGGGCCGTGCGCCACAGGCAGATAGCGACGAAATAGACGCTGGCCAGCCCCCAGACCAGCAGCAGCCAGCTCTGGTTGAGTGGGTACTGCATTATCAGCAAGGCACAGGCGGCCATCCACAGCAGGGTCACGCCGATATTCAGCGGCATGAATTGCTTGACCCGAAACGGGTGGAGAAACTTCATCTTGGTCAGGGTCAGGCCCGCCAGCACCAGGATGGTGACGAGGCTCAGCCAGGGCGCGAAGTCCAGCAGATAGAGATAGACAATCACCACGTTCCAGGCCGCCGGAAAGCCGATGAAGTAGTTGTCCTTGCTCTTCATGTTGAGGTTGCAGAAGCAGAACAACGACGACAGCAGGATCACCCCGACCGACAGCAGCAGGCTGTATTCGGGCAAAGGGATGAAGCGATAGACGAAGATCGCCGGGATGAACACATAGGTGAGGTAGTCGATCACCAGGTCCAGGGTCGAACCATCGAAGTGCGGCAACACCACCTTGACGTCGAATTTGCGCGCCAGGGTGCCATCCAGGCCGTCCACCAACAGCGCCGCCCCCAACCAGAGCAGACAGACTTGTGGGTGACCATCGAGCACGGCCAGCAAGGCCAGCAAGGCCAGAATCACCCCGCTGGCGGTGACGGCGTGTACGCTCCAGGCCTTGGCTTCGCTTGCGGATAGCGACATTACACTCATGATCAGGCTTCCTGACGGACTGGCTCTTGGCAGGCAGTTGAAGGACAACTGCACTCGGTTAAGCCGCGTTCAGCCACGGCCCTTCATTCAACGAATAGTCCAGGTTTACAAGCTGCGCCTGAAGTCGCTGATAGTTCAGACCAGAAAGCCTACCACTGCGTTCGTTGTTGCGGCGAAAAGCCCTGCACCATGGATTATCGAGACGCCCTGAACTGCGCCAACCCCTTGGCCGCCTGACGACGAATGGCGCTCTGCACCGGCGGCGCCCAGCCCAGCAACAGGCCTTTCATGCCCAAGGCCTGGCGCGCCCAACGCCACAGGTCGAAATGGTCGCGATGCTCGACGATCTTGCCGTCGCGAAAGACGAAGTGGGCATCGATACGGTTGACCACTGTATTGCCGGTCTGGCTGAACAGATAGGTCGCCACCCACTGGGCGCGGCCCTGGCGCTCGTCGGCCTGGATATCGCTGAAGGTCAGCGAGAAATTTTGCGCCCGTGCCGTCAGCATCCGCCACATGTCCCCTGCCTCGCGACCGCGCAAGTCTTGGAACACCGGATCGCTAAAGCGCACATCCTCGGCGTAGCAGGCCGCCATGGCCTCGGCGTCGCGCTGCTGGAAAGCCTGGTAAAAACGGCTGATGAGTTCGGCGTTGGGATGATTCATGGGCATGGCTCCAGAGGTGAGACAGTCCTCAGTATTGTCGGCAAAGGGATAGATGGCGATTGGCGCATGCGCCAACTTTGTGTCAATAATCGCCACAAACCAGCAATGACTCACTCACCATGCTCACCATTGCACTCTACGTCTGCCGGCAAACCGTCTGCTCCAGCCTGAGCATGGCCTGCGATGCCTTTGCCCTGGCCAATCACCTGGCCGGCAAGCCGCTGTTCGAGCTGCAACGCTTCAGCCTGGATGCCCAGCCGGTCGACCTCGACTTCGCGCGAATCCAGGTCGACGGCGGCCTGGCGCTGGCCGAGCAGGCCGATCTGCTGATGCTGCCGGCCATCGGCAGCGCCATCGACCTGAGTCTTGCCGCCAATGCCGCCTTGCTGCCCTGGCTGGCGCAACGCCCGAGCAGCCAAGTAATCGCCAGCCTGTGCAGCAGTGCGTTTCTGCTCGGTGCCGCCGGCCTGCTCGATGGCCGTCGGGCGACCACCCACTGGGCATTGGCCAGCCAGTTCCGCCAGCGCTTCACGCAGGTACACCTGGAAATCGACGAACTGCTCTGCCACGACGGCAACCTGCACAGCTCGGGTGGCGCCCACGCCGGGCTGGACCTGTGCCTATACCTGATCACCCGGCATGCCGGCGAGTGGCTGGCGCAACAAGTCGCCAACGCCCTGGTGTTCGACAGCCAGCGCGGCCGCCAGTCGCGGTTTGCCCCGCTGCTACCGGCAAGCAGCGCCGCTGACAGCCCGCTCGCCCCGTTACTGCAGTGGATGCAGCAGCATCATGCCGAGCCGATCGACCTCAAGCGCCTGGCCGAGCGGGCCAATTGCTCGCCGCGGACCCTGTTGCGTCGCTTCAAGACCAGTACCGGGCTGACGCCCAACGACTACCTGCAGCGCCTGCGCATCGGCGCCGCACAAAACGCCTTGCGCCAGCCTGCGCGCTCGCTGGAGCAGGTTGCCGAACAGGTCGGTTATGCCGATCGGGCGACCTTCGCCAAACTGTTCAAGCAACTCTGCGGCGAAACCCCGGGAGCATTCCGCCGGCGCATGCGCCAAGCGCCCTGAGCGCCCGGGCCGACAGGCGAACATGGTGGATCCGCTCGGCATCAGCGCGCGTCGATCTGCTGCTGCAGGTTCTGAATCTGGCCTTGCAGGGTACTGATGTTGCGGGTCATCTGGGCGCGGAAGGCATCGAACTCGGCGGTGTTACTTTTCGGTGCAGGACGATTGTCCAGTTCGCTGCGCAGCACCAGCAGGTCCTGCTCCACGCGACCGATGGCCTGATTCGGGTTACCGATCTTTTTCAACGCTTCGATCTCGCCGCTCAGGCTTTTCAGCTGGCCTTCGAATTTGGCCGACCCGGCTTGCGCGGTTTTCAGGGAGGTCTGTTCGGCTCGCAACAAAGCCTGGGCGTTTTTCAGCGCCATTTGCTCGCTGCTCAGGCTCTTCAGGCTGCCGGCGACCATGCTGGTCGCGCCTTGCTGGGTCTTCAGCTCGGCCGTCAACTGCTCGATGCGCTTTTCCTGGCCGCTCTGCTGACCGGCCACGCTCTGCTGCTGCTTGCTCAGTTCGACCAGCTTGTTTTCCAGCTGCTTGACTTGCAGCTTGAGCGCTTCACTGCCGCTGGTGACCGTGGACTCGGTCGCCACCACCTTGCCGCTAATGTCCAGGATACGACCGGCAGCTTCCTCGCTGATCCGCGCGAAGCTTTCCTGGGTGGCCACCAATTGCTGCTCCATCAGGCTGATCTGCTGGAAACTCCACCAGCCCAGCCCGCCGAGGGCAATCGTCAGGGCGCCGACCAGCGCCCACAGCGCGCCGGTACTGGCCGCCTTGGGCGGCGCCGTAGCGGCGCGGGAGGGAGTCCGCACGCTGGGCTCGCGACCCGTATCGAAATCATCACTATCAAGCATATCGGTGGTCAGGCTGGGCACATGATCGAGTTCGTCGTGGGCATCGTTACGCATGAGTAAACCTTTAAAAAACGCTGAAGAAGCGAAATGCCGACCAGTATAACGGTTCGCGCGCGACGCTTCAGTGTCGCGCCAAGCCGGTGCAAGACGCACCGAGGCGGAGCGCGGCACTGACACAGTGACCGACTACAGACCGCGCAGTTCCACACCCTGTGAACTGGTACGCGCTTTGCAATCTTCCATATGCGACCTGCTCACAGCGCTTGGGTCAGATGGAGGCGGCGACCTTGACGCTTTCTACCGACAGAACGCGCTTGGTGTCCTTCAGGATGAGCGACACCCAGCCCACTCCACGAACAGGGGAAGACATATGGAACTGAACAGAGAAGTGTTGGACTGCATGAAGCGTTTGCGCCGCAGACTGCGCGAGGAACTGGCGGTGGATATCCGCATGAGCCAGCCGGGCGCGATCAACACGATGCTCAGCGCCTGTCTGACCTCGAGCAGCGAAGAGACCCGCCAGCTCGGCCAGCTCCTCGCCCAGTACAGCGACCAACCGTTCACCCCTGCTGCCGAGGGCTCGACGCCCCGCCTGCAGGCCAAACCGACGAGCGGCTCGCTGCGCATGTACCGCGGCCAACGGGTCTACGCCTGAGCCTTCACGGATTGAGAGCCTTCAGCCGGGATGATGGGCCTTCCACCACAGGCAGAACTCATCCAGCGCCGTCCACAGGCTGACCTGCGGCTCGTAGTCGAGGAACTCGCGCGCGCGGCTGATATCGAGTGAAAAGTCCTTGGCCATCAGCGCCACCCCCAGACGAAACAGGGTTGGCTCGGGGCGGCCGGGCAGCAGCTTGCACAGCCCTTCGTTGATCGTCGCGGCGCCATAAGCCAGGGCGTAGGGCAGGTGCCGGGTCACCGGCGGCAGTTCGAGCTGGCGCAACACATAGTTGACCGCATCCCACAGCGGCACCGGTGCGCCGTTGCTGATGTTGTAGGCCTTGCCCAGCGCCGGCCCGGCAGCCAGCAAGCAGCTGAACAGGGCATCGTTGAGATTCTGCATGCTGGTGAAGTCGACCCGGTTGAGGCCGTTGCCGACGATCGCCAGACGTCCCTTGCGCTGCATATTGATCAAGCGTGGAAAGATGCTGGTATCACCGGCGCCGGTGACCGAGCGCGGGCGCAGGGCCAGCACTTCCAGACCGAACTCCTGGGCGCCGAACACCTGCTGTTCGGCCAGGTACTTGGTCTTGCCGTAATGATCGAAGAAGCGCTTGGGCACCTGCTCTTCCTTGATCGCCACATGCGACTGGCCATCGAAATAGATCGACGGCGATGACAGGTGCACCAGACGCCGCACATGCTGTTTCAAACAGCCTTCGATGACGTTCTCGGTCACCAGCACATTGGCCCGATGGAAGTGCTGATAGTTGCCCCACACGCCCACCGCCCCGGCGCAGTGCACCACCGCCTCGACATCCTGACAGAGCCGCTGCGCCAGTTCGGGGTCGGACAAGTCGCCCTGGATAAACTCGGCGCCGCGCTTGACCAGATGCTCCACCCCTTCGGCCCGGCGGCCATTGACCCGCACGCTCAAGCCCTGTTCCAAGGCAAAGCGGGCGAAGCGTCCGCCGATAAAGCCACTTGCACCGGTAACCAGAATCTTCATCGCCACTCCCCGCCGTACCTGACCGTCTGCGCACTCTAGCAGTGCCGACGCCGGCTCGCCGTGTCGCAACACGCCAGAACAGCGACCGGGCGAACCAGGCGCCCGCCCCTGTTTTCCGTCGACTCTGCCCTCCTGCCAGGCCCTGCACGGCCCGGCAGGGGGCTGCCGCACGAGCCAGCGCTGCTTATTTTTTACACCCGTCAAATAACTCGCACGAATCTTGCAAAATATTCAACAGCCCTCTCACTGTGTAACCCTTCTACCCGCGGAGCCCCGAACATGCCATTACGCCTCAGACTCGCCCTCAGCTACCTGGCAATTGGCCTTATTCCGGTGCTCGCCATGGCTTTTACCGCCTACCACCAGGCCAGCCAGGCGCTGCAGGAGCAGACCCTCAACGCCCTGGAGGCTGTCGCGAATATCAAACAGCGGCAATTGCTGGACAACTGGCAGTCTCGCCACAACCAGCTCAGCACCCTGGCCAGCAACCTGGCCACCAGTTATCAAGGCCTGAACGATGCGGCACTGGTCAGCGCGGCTAACTACGACCGGCCGATCTTCGAGAACTTCATCAAGACCTTCGGTTTCAGCGAGCTGAAACTGATCGACAGCGACGCCCGCGTGATCTTCAGCGTGCAGCGCGGCACCGATTACCAGCAGAACCTCGACGACGGTGCATGGCGCGACCTGCCCATGGCCCGGCTGGCCAAGGCCGCCCTGAGCAGCCAGCAGATCCAGATCGGCGACCTGGTGGTCAACCCGCAGAGCGGCGAACCCAGCCAGTTCCTGGCTGCGCCGATCATCTCCGACGGTGAGCTACTGGCCCTGCTGATGCTGGAACTGCCGATCACCCCGCTCAATCAGGTGATGCAGACCCGCCAGGGTCTCGGCGAAGCCGGGGAGACCTATCTGGTTGGGGCCGACGGCCTGCTGCGCTCCGACTCGGCACGCTTCGCCGAGCAACGGGTCAGCCGCGGCGAGCAGCCGGGCACTGCACTCGCCGGCGCTGCAATCGCCCAGGCCCTGCAGGGACAGCAGGGCCGCCTGGCCGAACCCGGCCTGGACGGCCAGGCGGCCTTCAAGGCGTTCGTGCCGCTCGAGTTTGGTGGCCAGCACTGGGCGTTGATCGCCGAGATGGACCAGGCCCAGGCTTTTGCCGCGGTGCGCCAGCTGATGTGGCAGATGCTGGTACTCGGTCTGCTGACCATTGGCGCGGTGGCCCTGGCGACCTGGCTGGTCAGTCGCAGCGTGATGCGCCCCCTGGGCGGCGAGCCGAGCAGCATGGCGGCCCTGGCCCGCAGTCTGGCCGCGGGCGAACTGCGCCTGCCCGCGCAGGCGGCCGGTCACAGTGGTCTGATGCAGGCCCTGCATGAAATGGCCGGGGCCTGGCGCACGGTCATCGAACAGCTGCGCCACGCCAGCCAAGCGGTCGGCGATGCCAGTGGCGATATCCTCGGCGCCGCCGGCCAGACCAGCAGCCGCCTCGACCAGCAGCAGGAAGCGCTGGAGATGGTGGTCAGTGCGGTCGACCAGATGGCCGCCACCGTGCAGGAGATCGCCGCCAATGCCAGCCAGAGCGCCGATGGCAGCGCCGCGGCGCGCGAGGCCTTCACCACCATGCAGGACACCCTGCAGCGCATGATCGGCCGCCAGGACCAGCTGCTCGCCGGCCTGCGCCAGGCCGACGGCGTGGTGCACACCCTGGCCGCCAGCAGCCAGCAGGTCGGTTCGGTGCTGGCGGTGATTCGCGGCATCGCCGAGCAGACCAACCTGCTCGCCCTCAATGCCGCAATCGAAGCCGCTCGCGCTGGCGAACAGGGTCGCGGCTTTGCCGTGGTCGCCGACGAGGTGCGCAGCCTGGCCCTGCGCACCCGCACCGCCACCGAAGAAATCGAGCAGACCATCGCCAGCATCGGTGCCTCCTCCAACGAGGCGCAGAACTGCATGCAGGGCTCGACCGCGCAGGCCCAGGCGCTGGAGGAGGAGACCCAGGCCGTGCTCGGCTCGCTCGCCCACCTCGACGACTCGCTGCAGGGCGTGCATGCCCTGGCCTTCCAGATCGCCGCGGCCGCCGAGCAGCAGGCGGCGACCACCCAGGAGGTCAATCAGCACATGCATCGCCTGCACCAGATGACCGGGGAAAACCGCCAAACCGCGGCCCATACGCGCGACTGCGGCGAGCACCTGCAGAAAGTCGCTGGCAGCCAGCAGCAACTGGTGGCGCACTTCCAGCTCTAGCAGGTTGTCGAGCTGGACTCATCGCAGCGCACCTCCCGGCGCGCTGCCTCGTCACCGGCAATGCTGCAGCAGTAGCGTGCACCGCCACGGCATCTCTGCTTACGGCGCGAGCGCTACCAGCGATTCGCTTGCCGCCTTGCGCAGGTGATCCGTCAAGCGATTGAGCAACTCGCCACCATTGCGCCAATGGTGCCAATACAAGGGCACATCGACTGGCCGCTCGGCGAGCAACTCGACCAGCTCACCGCGCGCCAGCTCATTCAGCACCTGCTGTTCCGGCATCAGCCCCCACCCCAAGCCCGCCAGGATCATGCGAACGAAGCCTTCGGAAGACGGGCACAGGTGATGGATAAATCCCCCCTCGACGCCGAGTTCGGCCAGGTAGCGATGCTGCAACAGGTCATCCGGGCCAAACACGATGGCCGGTACCTGCGCCAACGCCGCCGGGGTGACGCCCTGGGGAAAGTGCCGGGCAATGAATGCCGGGCTGGCCAACGCACGGTAACGCATGGCGCCCAGGGCCTGGCTGCGCGCACCGGCCACCGGCCTGTCGGTGGCGCATACGCAGGCCGCCACATCACCGGCGCGCATGCGCTTCAGGCCGACGTCCTGATCCTCCACCAGCAACTCCAACAACAGTTGGTGCCGGGCGCAAAACTCGCCCACGGCAGCGGCCCACCAGGTCGCCAGACTGTCGGCGTTCAAGGCGATGCGCAGACGCTCGGGCACCCCGCCTTCGTCCAGCGCCGGCACCTGCGCCTGCACATCGCGCTCGAGCAGACGCACCTGCTGCACATGGTTGAGCAGGCGTCGGCCGATCTCGGTGGGTGCCGGCGGCGTGGCACGCACCAACACCGGCTGGCCAACCCGCGCCTCAAGCAGCTTGATCCGCTGCGACACCGCCGACTGCGACAAGCCCAGCACCTGGGCCGCCCGCTCGAAACCGGCCTGCTCCACCACCGCGGCCAGGGCGGCCAGCAGTTTGTAATCGAACAAATCAGTTCTCCTAATGAGCAATCAGCAAGATTGGTTTTTCTTATACAGCCAGACCACCCAGACTGGCCAGCATCAACCACCTCGAACAAGGCAATCCGCATGGCCGGCGAAGCTTCACTGACGACATTGCTGCGCAGCATGAACCCACAGCTGAACGATGGCGCTTACGTATTTTGCAGCCTGATCGATGCCGCGCAGATGGACGGCGTACAGCCACTGGGCAGTTTTCAAGAGGCTGAAGGCCTCACCGTGATCCTGTCGCGCCTGCAGGCCGAACAACTGCGTTTGCCCTACAGCTATGTCGCGGCCTGGCTGACCTTGCACGTGCATTCGGCGCTGGAAGCAGTCGGTTTGACGGCCGCCGTTGCCGGCGCACTGGCTCAAGCCGGGATCAGCTGCAACGTGATTGCCGGCTTCTACCACGACCACCTATTCGTCGCCCACGCCGATGGGCCACGTGCGCTGGCCGTCCTGCAACAGCTCACCGACAGCGCGGAATAACCAATATGTGGCACAGCTATCTGAATGGTCTATTGGTCGCCGCCGGACTGATCATCGCCCTCGGCGCACAGAACGCCTTCGTCCTGGCACAAAGCCTGCGGCGCGAGCATCACCTGCCGGTGGCCCTGCTCTGCGTGGCCTGCGATGCCCTGCTGGTGACTGCCGGGGTGTTCGGCCTGGCCGCGCTGCTGGCGCAGAACCCGCTGCTACTGGGCGTCGCACGCTGGGGCGGCGCGGCCTTCCTGCTCTGGTATGGCGCCCAGGCCCTGCTGCGCGCCTGCCGCCCGCAGGGGCTCGATCAAGCGGCAGAGGCCACCCCGCGGTCGCTGCGCGCCGTGCTGCTCGCGGCACTGGCGGTGACCCTGCTCAACCCCCACGTGTATCTCGATACCGTGCTGTTGATCGGCTCGCTCGGTGCCCAGCAAAGCGTGCCCGGGGCCTATGCCATGGGCGCCGCCAGTGCCTCGCTGATCTGGTTCCTCAGCCTCGCGCTCGGCGCCGCCTGGCTGGCCCCGCAACTGGCACGACCGCTCACCTGGCGGCTGATCGATCTGGCCGTGGCCTTGATGATGTTCACTATCGCCTGGCAATTGCTGGCCGCTCCCGCAGCAGTCTGAGCCACCCGGTCGACGAGCCCGGGACAGCCGCCTCAAGTTGGTTTCCCACACAGTTCCCGCGTGTTTAAGCCGCGGAGCCAATGCTATGATTCCGGGTTCGCGGCGCAAAGATATAATTCCCGCCGCAGATATGGCCGCCCGTGATCGGCTTCGCGCACACCGCACCTGACCTGATTAGGAGATCAACCATGGCTTTCGAATTGCCGCCACTGCCGTACGCACATGACGCTCTGCAGCCGCATATTTCCCGGGAAACCCTGGAATACCACCACGACAAGCACCACAACACCTATGTCGTGAACCTGAACAACCTGGTGCCTGGCACCGAGTTCGAAGGCAAGACACTGGAAGAGATCGTCAAGACCTCTTCGGGCGGCATCTTCAACAACGCCGCTCAAGTCTGGAACCACACCTTCTACTGGAACTGCATGAAGCCCAACGGCGGCGGTCAACCGACTGGCGCCCTGGCCGACGCGATCAACGCGGCCTTCGGTTCCTTCGACAAGTTCAAGGAAGAGTTCAGCAAGGTTTCCATCGGCACCTTCGGTTCCGGTTGGGGCTGGCTGGTGAAGAAGGCCGACGGTTCCCTGGCCCTGGCCAGCACCATCGGCGCCGGCAACCCGCTGACCAGCGGCGACACCCCGCTGCTGACCTGCGACGTCTGGGAACATGCCTACTACATCGACTACCGCAACGTACGTCCGAAGTACGTCGAAGCGTTCTGGAACCTGGTCAACTGGGACTTCGTAGCGAACAACTACGCGGCCTGAGACCTGCTATTGCGCGGCCCCCAGGGCCGGCGCAAGAAGTAAAAAGCCCGGCTATCAGCCGGGCTTTTTACTTGCCACGACACGCCGCCCCCCGCGTTACAGCCCCTTGCCAACCCCAATGCAGGGAGCACCACCCGCACCTCGCCGTGCCCCCTGATAACAGAGTAGGATCAATGTCCGACTCGACATGCCGAGCAGGCCGGGCGACGATGCGCGGAGCAGGCCGCGACCAGGCGTTCAGTGAAATAATCGGTAAATACTGCTCAAGCTCTCAGCCCTTCGCACCGACATATTGAGAGGCTGCAAACACCCTGCCGCAGTCGCGCCAGAGTGTCTCACCCGGTCGACTGCCGCGCATTGATGTAATGGCCCTTTGACGACAACCGCGAGTTTGCTAATACTCACAGCGGTCTGACGCCTCTGGCATCGAACAAGGAACCGCCATTTGAAGCTGGAACTCAAGCACAGCCTGTCTCTGAAGCTGCTACGTGTAGTACTGCTTTCGGCGCTTGCCGTTGGGGTGGTATTGAGCTGCGCGCAAATTGTCTTTGATGTTTACAAGACCCGCCAGGCCGTGACCAACGATGCCCAGCGCATTCTCGGCATGTTCCGCGACCCTTCGACCCAGGCGGTTTACAGCCTGGATCGCGAAATGGGCATGCAGGTCATCGAAGGCCTGTTTCAACACGAATCGGTACGGGTGGCGGCCATCGGCCATCCCAACGAGCCGATGCTCGCGGAAAAGTCCCGTGAGCTGGCGCAATTGCCCACCCGCTGGCTGACCGACCCGATCCTCGGCCAGGAACAGAGCTTCACCACCCAGCTGGTGGGCCGCGGTCCCTACAGCGAGTATTACGGCGACCTCAGCATCACCCTCGACACCGCGCGTTACGGCGAGAGCTTCGTCACCAGCTCGGTGGTCATCTTCATCGCCGGGGTGCTCCGTGCACTGGCCATGGGCCTGGTGCTGTATCTGGTCTACCACTGGCTGCTGACCAAACCCCTGTCGAAAATCATCGAGCATCTCAGCCAGATCAATCCGGACCGCCCCAGCGCCCACAAGCTGCCGATGCTCAAAGGCAACGAGAAGAACGAGCTGGGCCTGTGGATCAATACCGCCAACCAGTTGCTCTCCTCCATCGAACGCAATACGCACCTGCGCCGCGAGGCGGAGAACAGCCTGCTGCGCATGGCCCAGTACGATTTCCTCACCGGCCTGCCGAACCGCCAGCAATTGCAACAGCAACTCGACCAGATCCTCGACGATGCCGGCCGCCTGCAACGCCGGGTTGCCGTGCTCTGCGTCGGCCTGGACGATTTCAAGGGCATCAACGAGCAGTTCAGCTACCAGACCGGCGACCAGCTACTCCTGGCCCTGTCCGACCGTCTGCGCAGCCACAGTGGTCGCCTCGGCGCCCTGGCCCGTCTCGGCGGTGACCAGTTCGCCCTGGTCCAGGCCGACATCGAGCAGCCCTATGAGGCCGCCGAACTGGCGCAAAGCGTGCTGGATGACCTCGAACAGCCCTTTATTCTCGACCAGCAGGAAGTGCGCCTGCGCGCCACCATCGGCATCACCCTGTTCCCGGAAGACGGCGACAGCACCGAGAAGTTGCTGCAGAAAGCCGAGCAGACCATGACCCTGGCCAAGAGCCGCTCGCGCAACCGCTACCAGTTCTATATCGCCAGCGTCGACAGTGAGATGCGCCGCCGCCGCGAGCTGGAGAAGGACCTGCGCGAAGCCCTGGCCCTCAACCAGCTGTTCCTGGTCTATCAACCCCAGGTGGACTACCGCAATCACCAGATAGTCGGGGTCGAGGCGCTGCTGCGCTGGCAACATCCGCAGCATGGCCTGGTACCGCCGGATCTGTTCATCCCGCTGGCCGAGCAGAATGGCAGCATCATCGCGATCGGCGAGTGGGTCCTCGACCAGGCCTGCAGGCAACTGCGCGAATGGCACGATCAGGGCTTCAGCGAGCTGCGCATGGCGATCAACCTGTCCACCGTGCAGCTGCACCACGCCGAACTGCCGCGGGTGGTCAACAACCTGATGCAGGTCTATCGTCTGCCGCCGCGCAGCCTGGAACTGGAAGTCACCGAAACCGGCCTGATGGAAGACATCACCACCGCCGCCCAGCATCTGCTCAGCCTGCGCCGCTCCGGTGCACTGATCGCCATCGACGACTTCGGCACCGGCTACTCCTCGCTCAGTTACCTGAAAAGCCTGCCGCTGGACAAGATCAAGATCGACAAGAGCTTCGTCCAGGATCTGCTCGACGACGAAGACGACGCCACCATCGTGCGTGCCATCATTCAGCTCGGCAAGAGTCTGGGCATGCAGGTGATCGCCGAGGGCGTGGAAACGGTCGAGCAAGAGGCCTATATCATTGCCCAGGGCTGCAATGAAGGTCAGGGCTACTTCTACAGCAAGCCGCTGCCGGCCCGTGAGCTGACGCTCTTTCTCAAGCAGGCCCGGCGCATCAACCAGGCCGTCATCAATCCAGCCACCCTGTAATAGCCCGGGTTAGCCGCGCATGCGGCGGCCCGTTCACGCCGGATCGGCCGCGGCGTAACCCGACCCCGACCTCTGCCCCGCGCTACAACACCCTCACCCCAAGCAACCAGGCCGTCGCCAGCGCGCCGACCAGGCAGAGCGCGGCGCCACCGGCCGCCTGCCAATGGAAATGCCGCGCCAGCTCGTCCTCGCCGGCATTGGCCAGGATGAACGGCCGCGCTTCGGCAGGTTTGCCCAGGTGGTGCTGCGCAGGTTGCGCACTCTCCTGGCGGTGGCGGTCTTCGGCCTCCAGTTGCGCGGCCAGACGCACGCGGCGCCACTCCTGCTCATCCAGCTGACCATTGTGGTCACTGTCAAAACGCTGCAGCAGACCGCTGAAATTGCCCTTCCATTCACGGATCACCGCGCTCTGCGCCGCCTCCAGGTCGCGGGCCTGGCGGCCGCCGCCACTGCTGCGAAAATCGCCGATGGCATACAGCGGCTGGCCGACCTGCAAGCGCTCCTCGCTGTAGCGATAACGCTTGCCGCTGCCCAACCAGCCGAGCAACCCGCTCTTCGCCGGCCCCAGCGGGTGGCGCAGGTGGCCTTGCCAGACTTCGCGGACTAGCGGACGCACCTCGGCGCCACGCGGATCGATCAGGCAGTCGCCGGTGCCATCGGTCAAGCGCAGCCAGGCTTCGCTGCTGCCGCTCTCGACCATCCGCCAACTGCGTTTCTTGCCGCTCGACTGGTATTCCTCGATCCTGAAGCGCCACCACAGGCACGGTTTGCCGGTCAGCGGAGCACGCAACTGCGCATCGGCCTGCGCGGCCAGCACGCCATAGAACTCGGCATAGCCTTGGGCCGCCGAGCGGATTTTCGAGGTTGGCGTGTCGAGCAGGTGGCGCGCCTGGGACCAGCGTTTCAGGCTCCACCAGGCGCCACCGACAGTCGCGCCACTGCTGAACAGCAGGCTGAGCAACAGCCCTTCGAGCGCCACGGCTTAACTGAACAGCGACTTGAGATCGACGTCGGTCTTCTCCGCGTCGCTGAACTCCAGCAATTCGCCTGCCTTGAAGGCGAAGGCCCGGGCGATCAATACGTCGGGGAACTGCTCGATGCGCACGTTGTTCAGGTTGACCGCCTCGTTGTACAGCTCACGGCGGTCGGCGATGCCGTTCTCCAGGCCGCTGATGCGCAGCTGCAGGTGCTGAAAACTGTCGTTGGCCTTCAGCTCCGGGTAGTTCTCGGCCAGGGCGAACAGCTGCCCAAGGCCGACACGCAGGCCACTTTCCGCCTTGCCCAGGGCGCCGAGATCATGCTGCTCGCGGGCACTGGCGACGGCATTGCGCGCGGCGATCACCCGCTCCAGGGTGCGACCTTCGTACTGCATGTACTGCTTGCAGGTCTCCACCAGCTTGGGCAGCTCTTCGTGGCGTTGCTTGAGCAGCACATCGATATTCGCCCAGGCCTTGCTCAGCCCGTGCTTCAAACGCACCAGGGCGTTGTAGAGGATTACCGCGTAGGCGGCGAGCAGAAGCACAATCACGAGGACGGCAACACTGGTAAGACTCATGCGGTTAGCTCCGTAACGGTGGGCCATGGCTGCTAGCAGCCGGTCGGACTTGGCGGAAAGCCGGATGCTGGCATTCTAGCGGCATCGGCCTGGGAGGATGGAGACCGGGCGCACGGCTTTATGCGATTTAATCGCAACGACCCTTTGCGCAAAATGCAAATCTTTCGCATTATGTTGCAGCTTTGCGTACGCATCCGCGTGCACCTCTCAATACCCATGTAAAGGAATTCGTCATGATTCGTATGCCCCTGGCTTCCGCCAGCCTGCTGGCCATTGCTATCTCCCTCGCCGGCTGCGGCGAAGACAAGGCACCGGTCAGCCAAACTCCGGCACCTGCCGCCAGCAGCGCCAACGCCCCGGTAGCCGCGACCGGTCAGATCGACGAAGCCGCCGCCACTGCCGTGGTCGGCCACTATGCCGACCTGGCCCTGGCCGTCTTCAGCGACGCCGCCAGCACCGGCAAGGCTCTGCAGGGCGCCATCGACGCCCTGCTCGCCGACCCGACCGACGCCACCCTGCAAGCCGCCCGCGAAGCCTGGCTGGCGGCGCGGGTGCCCTACATGCAGTCCGAGGTGTTCCGCTTCGGCAACGCCGTGGTCGACGACTGGGAAGGCCAGCTCAATGCCTGGCCACTGGATGAAGGCCTGATCGATTACGTCGCCACCGACTACCAGCACGCCCTGGGTAACCCGGGTGCCACGGCCAACATCATCGCCAACACGCAGATCCAGGTCGGCGAAGACCAGCTCGACGTGACCACAATCACCCCGGAACTACTGGCCAGCCTGAACGAGCTGGGCGGTTCCGAAGCCAACGTCGCCACCGGCTACCACGCCATCGAATTCATGCTCTGGGGCCAGGATCTGCATGGCAGCAACCCCGGTGCCGGCGAGCGCCCAGCCACTGACTTCGTGGTCGGCGAAGGCGCCACTGGCGACAACAACGAGCGCCGTCGCGCCTTTCTCAAGGCGGCTGCCGACCTGCTGGTCAGCGACCTCGATGCGATGGTCACTGAATGGCAAGCCGGCAATGCCGACAACTACCGCGCCAAGCTGCAAGCCGAATCGGCCGAGAACGGCCTGCGCAAGATGCTCTTCGGCATGGGCAGTCTGTCCCTCGGCGAACTGGCTGGCGAGCGCATGAAGGTCGCGCTGGAAGCCAACTCCACCGAAGACGAGCACGACTGCTTCAGCGACAACACCCACAACTCGCACTTCTACAACGGCAAGGGCATCCGCAACGTCTACCTTGGCGAGTACAAGAAGGTCGACGGCACCACCCTGACCGGCCCGAGCCTGTCCGCTCTGGTGGCCAAGGTCGACGCCCAGACCGATAGCACCCTGAAAGCCGACCTCGCAGCGACAGAGGCCAAGTTGCAGGCCCTGGTCGACAGCGCCAATAACGACCAGCACTTCGACCAGCTGATCGCCGCCGACAACACCGCCGGCCAGCAGATCGTGCGCGACGCCATTGCCGCCCTGGTCAAACAGACCGGCGCCATCGAACAGGTCGCCGGCAAGCTGAACATCGGCGACCTCAACCCGGACACCGCCGACCACACGTTCTGAATCGGCGCGCAACAACAGCCGGTGTGATCGCCCGATCGCATCGGCTTTTTTCTGCCTGCGACTTTTCGCCACCAACGCTAACGCAAATCGGTCTTATTTAAGTTCAGTTAGCCTGCTAAGCTTGGCCGCCTGACTTTCTGCTGCGGATTCCTGTCAATGCCTGCCCCGCTTCCTCGCCTGCTGCTGTGCCTGTTCCTGGGGCTGGCCGGCTGTGACCAGTCGCCACGCTTCACCCAGGCCGAACCAGGGGAAGCACTGTCCGCCGGCAACGCCACCGTGTTCAAGCACGACCACAATGCCTTCTCCCTGCCCTCGGCCAATCTGGCGCCCTCGCGCCGCCTGGATTTCAGCGTCGGCAACAGCTTCTTCCGCAATCCCTGGGTGATCGCCCCGGCCACCACCACCGCGCGTGATGGCCTGGGCCCACTGTTCAACACCAATGCCTGCCAGAACTGTCATATCAAGGACGGCCGCGGTCACCCGCCCGGCCCGGATGCGCTCAGTGCCGCCTCGATGCTGGTGCGCCTGTCGCTACCGGCAGGCAGCGAGCACGCGGCAATCATCGAGCGCCTGGGCGTGCTCGCCGAACCGACCTACGGCGGCCAGCTGCAAGACATGGCCAACCCCGGCACAGCCCCCGAAGGCAAGGTGCGGGTCAGCTACAGCCTGCACAGCGTGCGCTTCGCCGATGGCAGTGCGCTCGAGTTGCGCCAACCGAAACTGCAGATCAGCCAACTCGGCTATGGCCCGCTGCATGCCGATACCCAATTCTCCGCCCGCATCGCCCCGCCGATGATCGGCCTGGGCCTGCTCGAAGCCATCCCCGCAGCGGCGATCCTGGCCAATGCCGACCCGGACGACAGCGATGGCGACGGCATTTCCGGGCGCGCCAACCGGGTCTGGGACGATGCCCTGGAGCAAACCGTGCTCGGCCGCTTCGGCTGGAAGGCCGGGCAACCGACGCTCAACCAGCAGAATGCCCACGCCTTCGCTGGCGACATGGGCCTGACCAGTTCATTGGTCACCGCGGACGACTGCACGCCAGGGCAAAGCGACTGCCGTAGCGCCAACCATGGTGGCGAACCGGAAGTCAGCGACAGCATTCTCGCCAGCGTACTGTTCTACAGCCGCAACCTGGGCGTGCCGGCGCGTCGCGATGTCGATGCGCCCGAGGTACTCGCGGGCAAGGGGCTGTTCCACAGGGCCGGCTGTCAGCGCTGCCATACCCCGCAATTCACTACCTCCAGCGATGCCGCCGAGCCGGAGCTGGCCAACCAGCCGATTCGTCCCTATAGCGACCTGTTGCTGCACGACATGGGCGAAGGTTTGGCGGACAACCGCGCCGAGTTTCTCGCCACTGGCCGCGAATGGCGCACCTCGCCACTATGGGGCATCGGCCTCACCGAAACGGTCAACGGCCATACCCAGTTTCTCCACGACGGCCGAGCGCGCAACCTGCTGGAAGCGATTGCCTGGCACGGTGGCGAAGCCGAGGCATCCAAGCAGAAGGTCCTGACCTTCTCAGCCAAGCAGCGCAGCGCGCTGCTGGCCTTTCTGAATTCGCTGTAAGGAGCTGCCCATGATCCGTTCGCCCCTCACCCTCGCCCTGCTGAGCCTGGCACTCAGCGCCTGCTCCCCTGCCGATCCGCAGCAGGCTGTCAGCAGCGCCCTGACCAACGGCGTGCTGCTGCCGGCCTATAGCAGCTGGGCCGAGGCCAATAGCCAGCTGGCCAACAGCGCCCAGGCCTTCTGCGCCGACCAGCAGACACTGGGCGACGCACGCCAGGCCTTTCTCACCGCGCAAAGCGCCTGGGCCGGCTTGCAGCCGCTGCAAATCGGCCCGCTGGCCGAAGGCAATCGCGCCTGGCAGGTACAGTTCTGGCCGGACAAGAAGAACCTGGTGGCGCGTCAGGTCGCCGCCTTGCTCAAGAACAAACCCGAGCTGACAGCCGCCGATCTGGATAAAGCCAGCGTGGTGGTGCAAGGCCTGACCGCTTACGAATACCTGGTGTACGACCCGGCCATCGACCTCGATAATGCTGAGCAGAAGGCCCGTCATTGCCCGCTGCTGGTCGCCATCGGTCAGCACCAGCAAGCCCTGGCAGCCGATGTCCTCGAGCGCTGGCAAGCCAAGGACGGTATGGCCGCGCAACTGCAAGGCTTCCCCAACCAGCGCTACGCCGAAGCAGCCGAAGCCGTGGCCGAACTGCTGCGTACCCAGGTCAGTGCCCTCGATGGCCTGAAGAAAAAGCTCGGCACCCCACTCGGTCGCCAGAGCAAAGGCCAGCCGCAGCCCTATCAGGCCGAGGCCTGGCGCAGCCAGGCCAGCCTGGCCAACCTGGCGGCCGGGCTGGCCAGCGCCGAACGCCTCTGGCGCGGCGCCGAGCAGGACGGCATGCAAGCCCTGCTGAGTAGCGATCAGGCAGCCCTGCAACAACGCATCGACGCCGCCTACAGCGACACCCGCCAGCGCCTCGCGGCCCTGCAACGCCCGCTCGGCGAACTGCTCGGCGACGAGACCGGGCGCGGCGAGCTGAACGCGCTGTACGACAGCCTCAATGCCCTGCACCGCCTGCACGAAACCGAACTGGCGAACAGCCTCGGCATCCAGATGGGCTTCAACGCCCACGATGGTGACTAGCTTGATGAAACGCAGAGCTTTTCTCGGCCTGACCGGCGCCAGCCTGGCCGCCGGCGCAGTGGCCGCCGGCGCTTTCGCTGGCTGGACCCTGAGCGACAACGGCGCGCGGCCCCTGCTGCTGTCCGCGCGCAACGATGCGGCCGGCCAGCACTATGCGGTGGGTTATCGCCTGGATGGCAGCCAGGTGTTCGCCACAAAGGTTGGCGAGCGCTGTCATGACGTGGTGCCACACCCCAGCCTGCCGCTGGCGCTGTTCGTCGGCCGCCGACCGAGCACCCGGAGTTATCTGCTCGATACTCGCGACGGCCGTCTGCTGCAAACCCTGCACACCCCGGCACAGCGGCACTTCTACGGCCACGCGGTATTCCACAAGGATGGCGAATGGCTGTACACCACCGAGAACGACACCAGCGCCCCCGGCCGCGGCGTGCTCGGCGTCTATCGCCTGCAAGGCAGGCAGCTGCAACGCAGCGGCGAACTGTCGAGCCACGGCCTGGGGCCGCACCAACTGCTCTGGCTGCCCGATGGCGAGACCCTGGTGGTGGCCAACGGCGGCATCCGTACCGAAGCCGAGAGCCGGGTGGAGATGAACCTCGACAGCATGGCTTCCAGCCTGGTGCTGCTCGACCGCGACGGCAGCCTGCTGAGCAAGGAACAGCTGCCCGAGCGAATGAACAGCGTGCGCCATCTGGCAGTGGCCAGCGATGGCACTATCGTCAGCGCCCAGCAATACATGGGCGACCCTGCCGATCCGGTGCCGTTGCTGGCGATCAAACGGCCGGGCCAGGCGTTCCAGCACTTTGCCCTGGGCGAAGCGCAACGCCAGGCGATGATCCAGTACAGCGCCAGCGTGGCGATTCACAGCGAGCTGCGCCTGCTGGCGCTGACCGCGCCGCGTGGCAACCGGGTGTTCATCTGGGACCTGGACAGCGCCGCCCTGCGCCTGGATGCGCCGCTGGCGGATTGCGCCGGGGTTGGCGCGGTGGCCGAGGGCTTCGTGGTCAGCACGGGCGTGGGGCGCTGCCGGCTGTACGATTGCCGCCGCAGCGAAATAACCGCCCAGCCGCTGCAACTGCCCGCCGGGCTATGGGACAACCACCTGCGCCTGGCCTAACAGACTGTCGGACCGTCCCGCGCGACGAACGCTCAACGCCAAGCGCCGGCCAGGTGGCCACCAGCTATCAGCTGCAGGCTGGCCGGCATTAAAGAATGCTGACGCCAGGCCGACTACTGCTCGGCCAATCCCGACACCACTGGCGACTGCCAGGGCATTGAAAGACAACTGGGCCCGCCTATGCCGTGCGGCAGCGTCGCGAAGCGAAATATCTGCCGATAGCTGACCCTACAGACGAGTGGAACGAGCAATGTTCATGTACAGCTCGTAGACTGCGCTGCGTTTTCAGCTGATTTCGCCTGACCATGCGCCCGGCCTGCTAACCCTCTTTGGCTACCGGTTCAACGATCGCCCAATCCTCACCTGCTGCGCAGACCGATTCCCACTCGCTATTTCGAGGTGAAACACAACATGCCCCTACAACGCTCCTTGCGTGCACAAGTCCTCGGTCTGCTCGGCGCAAGCGTGGTTCTGATCCTGCTGATTGCCCTGGCCTGCTTCACCTTCCTCTCCAGCAGCATTCAGTCCTACCGCAACCTGGTCGACGGCACGCTGCACGCCTCGCGGCTGGTGGACAGTGCCAACGTCGAATTCAAGGTGCAGGTACAGGAGTGGAAAAACGTCCTGTTACGCGGCAAAAATCCGGCCGACCTGGATAAATACTGGAAACAGTTCCAGGCTCAGGAGAACAAGGTACAGACCATCTTGGGCGACCTGATCCATATCGCGGGCACACAGCAGGACAACGCGCTGCAAAACCAGATCGAGCGCCTGCGCAGCGAACACCAAGGCATGGGCAATGCCTACCGCAAGGGTTACCAGGCATTCGTCGCTGCCGGTGCAGAACCCGCAGTGGGCGACACTGCCGTCAAAGGCATAGACCGCGCCGCCAGCGAGCAGATGAGCACGCTGGTCAGCCAACTCAATCAACACGGCCAGACGCAGGCGGAGGCGATCAGCACCTCGGCCGAGCAGACGGTGTGGCTGGGCCTGACAGTCATGCTGCTATCCAGCGCACTGATCGGCCTGTTCAGCCTGTGGCTGGTCAATCGCAACATGATCACCCCGATTCGCGCACTGATCGAACACATCGCCCAGCTCAGCCAGGGCAACTTCGGGCAACGCGTCGACACCAGCCGTCGCGATGAACTCGGCCGCCTGGCCGAAGCCGCCAATACCCTGCGTGACTTTCTCGCCGACACTTTCAGTCGCCTGCAGCTGAGCACGACCAACCTGGATAACGCCAGCAACGAGCTGAGTGCCATCGCCGCCCAGATGGCGCAAGGCACCCACGAACAATTCTCGCGCACGGACCAGGTCGCCACGGCCATGCACGAAATGTCCGCCACCGCCCAGGAAGTCGCCCGTCATGCAGCCGCAGCGGCAACCGCCGCCGACGACGCCGACCGGTCGGCCCAGCAAGGCGAGCAGGTGATGCAGGCGACCATCCAGACCATCACCGGTATGCGCAGCGAGATCGCCAGCACTGCCGAAGTGATCCGCCGCCTGGAAACCGACAGCGGGCGTATCGGCAAGGTGCTGGAAGTGATCCGCGGCATTGCCGAACAGACCAACCTGCTGGCCCTCAATGCGGCCATCGAAGCCGCCCGCGCCGGCGAGCAGGGCCGCGGCTTTGCCGTGGTCGCCGACGAGGTGCGCACCCTGGCCCAGCGCACCGCCGAATCCACCGCGGAGATCAATCAGATCATCAACACGGTGCAGACCGGCGCCATCAATGCGGTGCGCGCCATCGAGAGCGGGCAGAACCGTAGTGAGGAAGGCGTGACCCAGGTCACCGAGGCCGGTGCCATGCTGCAACGCATCACCACCGCGGTGGAGGCGATCCGCGACATGAACCGACAGATCGCCACTGCCGCCGACGAGCAGACCTCGGTGGCCGAGGACATCTCGCGCAACCTCACGGAGATCACCGTGATCGCCTCCAGCAACCAGCAAAACGTGCAGCGTACCGAAATCGCCAGCCAGAACCTGCACAACCTGTCCGGCCAGCTCAGCGAGGTAACCCAGCGCCTGAGCGCCTGACACAGATAGCCCGCTGCCGGACAATCAGCGTTTGCCCCAACCCGTGGCAACGCTGAACGCTGCTTGTGCCCGGCACAAGGCAACAGCGGGAAACGCTTATCCTGGTCCGCTCCCGTCGGCTCGCCGGACACTTTGCTAGCCTGATTCGCCCTCGCCAACTTTCGCGAACTCAACGCTTTGACTCACCCCGCCAGGGGGACTAATGTGCTCTTCTTGCCTATTCCCAGGCCCAATTTGCCTAGCCAAGGAACCGGAATATGTTGCTCCGCCGCATGTTGATCATGCTGGGCGTGGTCGCCCTAGTAGTACTCGCCCTCGCCGCCTACAAAGGTCTGGCCATCTACCGGGAAATCCAGCAGTTCGCCGCGCCGCCGCCACCGATCAGCGTGAATGCCGCAGAAGCCGTCGAACGGCCCTGGCAGAGTCGCTTGCCGGCCATTGGCACGCTGAAGGCCTTCCAGGGTATCGACCTGACCGTCGAGGTTGCCGGCACCGCACGCGATGTGCTGTTCCAGTCCGGCGAGAAGGTTCGCCTCGACCAGCCGCTGATCCAGATGGACAGCGATGTGGAACAGGCCAGCCTGGGCACCGCCCAGGCCGAACTGGGCCTGGCGCAGGTCGAATACCAGCGCGGGCGCAACCTGGTCACTCGTCAGGCCATCTCCAGGAGCGAGTTCGACCGGCTCTCCGCCGAATTGCAGAAAGCCAACGCCAGCGTCGCCCAGTTGCAAGCCACCCTGGCGAAGAAGCGCATCCTCGCCCCCTTCGCCGGTACCATCGGCATTCGCCAGGTCGACGTCGGCGATTACCTGGCCTCCGGCACTACCATCGCCACCCTGCAGGACCTGTCGACCCTGTTCGTCGACTTCTTCCTGCCGGAGCAGAACGTGCCGCAATTGGCCATCGGCCAACGCGTGCGCGTCCAAGTGGCGGCCTATCCCGACCAGGTATTCGAGGGGCGGATCGACGCGATCAACCCCAAGGTCGAAGTGACCACACGCAACCTGCTGGTGCGCGCCAGGCTGGCCAACCCGGACGAGAAGCTGCTGCCCGGCATGTTCGCCAACCTGCAGGTGCTGCTCGCCAGCGAAACCCCGCAGGTGCTGGTGCCGGAAACTGCGATCACCTACACCCTGTACGGCAACTCGGTCTATGTGATCGAGGAACAGGCCGCCGAGGGTGACCAGCCGGCGCAACTGCAAGTGCAGCGCCGTTTTGTCGAGACCGGCGAACGCCGCGCCGGCCAGGTGGTGATTCTCAAGGGCCTGCAGGCCGGCGAGCGAGTGGTCAGCGCCGGCCAGCTCAAGCTGGATAGCGGCGCCCACGTGACGATAGTCGACGGCCAGTCGCTGCAATCTGAAGCGGAGCAACAGGCCGGCCCCACAAATTGACCCGCCGCCCCGGCTCCGACATAAGGCAATAGCCCAGGAACTTGTTATGGCTTTTACCGACCCCTTTATCCGTCGCCCGGTGCTGGCGACCGTGGTCAGCCTGCTGATCGTCCTGCTCGGCCTGCAGGCCTTCGACAAGCTGACCATCCGCCAGTACCCGCAGCTGGAGAACGCCCTGATCACGGTCACCACCGCCTACCCGGGCGCCAATGCCGAGACCATCCAGGGCTATATCACCCAGCCCCTGCAGCAGAGCCTGGCCAGCGCCGAAGGCATCGACTACATGACCTCGGTGAGCCGGCAGAACGTCTCGATCGTGTCCATCTATGCGCGCATCGGCGCCGACAGCGATCGCCTGTTCACCGAGCTGCTGGCCAAGGCCAACGAGGTGAAGAACCAGCTGCCGCAGGACGCCGAGGACCCGGTACTGAGCAAGGAGGCAGCCGACGCCTCGGCGCTGATGTACATCAGCTTCTACAGCGATCAGCTGTCCAACCCGCAGATCACCGACTACCTGTCCAGGGTGATCCAGCCCAAGCTGGCCACCCTGCCGGGCATGGCCGAAGCGGAAATCCTCGGCAACCAGGTGTTCGCCATGCGCCTGTGGCTCGACCCGCTGAAGATGGCCGCCTATCAACTGAGCGCCAGCGATATCAACGACGCCGTACGCCAGTACAACTTCCTCGCCGCCGCCGGCGAAGTGAAGGGCGAATACGTGGTCACCAGCATCAATGCCGGCACCGACCTGAAGTCGCCGCAGGCCTTCGCCGCCATCCCGCTGAAAACCATCGGCGACAGCCGCGTGCTGCTCGGCGATGTGGCGCGGGTGGAAATGGGCGCGCAGAGCTACGACTCGATCAGCTCCTTCGACGGCACGCCCTCGGTGTACATCGCCATCAAGGGCACGCCGAGCGCCAACCCGCTGGACGTGATCAAGGAAGTGCGGCAGATCATGCCCGAGATCGAGGCCCAGCTGCCGCCCGACCTCAAGGTGTCCATCGCCTACGACGCCACCCTGTTCATCCAGGTATCCATCGACGAGGTGGTGAAAACCCTGTTCGAGGCGGTGCTGATCGTCATCGTCGTGGTCTTCCTGTTCCTCGGTGCACTGCGTTCGGTACTGATCCCGGTGATCACCATCCCGCTGTCGATGATTGGCGTGCTGTTCTTCATGCAGCTGATGGGCTATTCGATCAACCTGCTGACTCTGCTGGCCATGGTCCTGGCCATCGGCCTGGTGGTGGACGACGCCATCGTCGTGGTGGAAAACATCCACCGGCATATCGAGGAGGGCAAGACGCCCCTCGATGCCGCCCTCGAAGGCGCCCGCGAGATCGCCGTGCCGGTGGTGTCGATGACCATCACCCTGGCCGCGGTCTACGCCCCGATCGGCTTTCTCGAGGGCCTGACCGGCGCGCTGTTCAAGGAGTTCGCCCTGACCCTGGCCGGCGCGGTGATCATCTCCGGCATCGTCGCCCTGACCCTGTCGCCGATGATGTGCGCCAAGCTGCTGCGCCACGACGAAAACCCCAGCGGCCTGGCCCACCGCCTGGACCTGCTGTTCGACTCGCTCAAGCGGCGCTACCAGCACGCCCTGCACGGCACTCTGAACACTCGCCCGGTGGTGCTGGTGTTCGCCCTGATCGTGCTGTGCCTGATTCCGCTGCTGCTGATGTTCACCAAGAGCGAACTGGCGCCCGAGGAAGACCAGGGCATCGTCTTCCTCATGGCCAACGCGCCGCAGCCGACCAACCTGGAGTACCTGAACCGCTATACCGACGAGTTCGTCGAGATCTTCAAGGCGTTCCCCGAGTACTACTCCTCGTTCCAGATCAATGGCTTCAATGGCGTGCAATCGGGCATCGGCGGTTTTCTGCTGACCCCCTGGAACGAGCGCGAGCGCACCCAGATGGAGATTCTGCCGCAGGTCCAGGCGCGCCTGGACAGGATCGCCGGTCTGCAGATCTTCGGTTTCAACCTGCCCTCGCTGCCGGGCACCGGTGAAGGCCTGCCGTTCCAGTTCGTGATCAATACGCCGAACGATTACGAGTCGCTGCTGCAGGTCGCCGAGCGGGTCAAGCAACGCGCCCTGGCCTCCGGCAAGTTCGCCTTCCTCGACATCGACCTGGCCTTCGACAAGCCCGAGGTGGTGGTCGACATCGACCGTGCCAAAGCGGCGCAGATGGGCGTGTCCATGGAGGATATCGGCCTGACCCTGGCGACCCTGCTCGGCGAGGGCGAGATCAACCGCTTCACCATCGACGGGCGCAGCTACAAGGTGATCGCCCAGGTCGAGCGCGCCTACCGCGACAACCCGGACTGGCTCGGCCACTATCAGGTGAAGAGCGAAAGCGGCGAGATGCTGCCGCTGTCGAGCCTGATCACGCTCAGCGATCGCGCGCGGCCGACCCAGCTCAACCAGTTCCAGCAACTCAACTCGGCGATCATCCAGGGCGTACCCATCGTCAGCATGGGCGAGGCGATCGAGACCGTGCAGCAGATCATGGCCGAGGAGGCTCCAGCCGGCTTCGCCGCCGACTATGCCGGCGCGGCGCGCCAATTCATCCAGGAGGGCAGCGCCCTGTACGCCACCTTCGGCCTGGCCCTGGCCCTGATCTTCTTGGTGCTGGCGGCGCAGTTCGAGAGTTTTCGCGACCCGTTGGTGATCCTGGTGACGGTACCGCTGTCGATCTGCGGCGCACTGATCCCGCTGTTCCTCGGCTTCTCCAGCATGAACATCTACACTCAGGTGGGCCTGGTGACCCTGATCGGCCTGATCACCAAGCACGGCATCCTGATCGTCGAGTTCGCCAACCAGCTGCGCCGACGCCACGGCTTGTCGCGCCGCGCGGCGGTCGAAGAAGCCGCGGCGATTCGCCTGCGGCCGGTGCTGATGACCACCGCCGCCATGGTCTTCGCCATGATCCCGCTGATCCTCGCCAGCGGTGCCGGTGCGGTCAGCCGTTTCGACATCGGCCTGGTGATCGCCACCGGCATGTCGGTCGGCACCCTGTTCACCCTGTTCGTCCTGCCCTGCGTCTACAGCCTGCTGGCCAAGCCGGACGCAGAGCCCGGCGCGGTGTCGGCAGCCGTAAGCGGGGACGCGAGCCGGGGGTGATGCCCGGGCTATTGGCGCTCGTGCGCCCGGCGGTGTCAGCGCCGCAATGACGCCAAGCCGATTGAAACGCCAGACAACCTAGTCAGCAGAAAAAGAAATGCCGCGCACTCGAGTCGGGTGCACGGCATTGGCATGGCGATGAGGCTTGTCGGACAGACCGTTCGCTTATTTATGCCCGGCCAGACTCTGCGACAGACTGAACATGAACAGCAGCAAATCCTTATCCGGGGCAAGCTGTTGCATCCCCGCGCTGGCCTTGCGCGGCAGTGGACAGTGCTCCAGGCCACCGGCATTACCCAGCATGACAGGGCCTGGCTCATGCCAGGCAGCGGCGGCCAGTGATGCCACGCCCAGCGCCGCAATCAGGAAAATACCTCTAGCAATTTCTAACTTCATAACCGCAACCCCTTGATGGCGCTGCCAAACGCTTGCTGGTAACAGTAGACCAATCGGTCCCAATCACCAGCACTCCACGACGAATGGCGTTTGAGTTGCAGCATGTCGTGGCGAGCGGCCTGGCGCGAACTGAAACGCCGTCGGCTTTTTTCCAGGTCCAACAGGGCCGTTTCGACCTCGATGCGCTCGCCCACCTGCTCGACTCGCACGAACAGATGCTTCTGATAGAGGCAACCATGCTGCCAGCCTGCCCGATGGAAACGCGCCAGCATGCCAGCCACTTGCTCCAGCAGTTGCTCGTTGACCGCGACGCCGAATCGCTCACGGCCACCCTCGGCATACCAGTGATTGAGTTCCTGAAAGCCCTTGAGCTCCTCCGACACCAGCAAACCGCGCCAGAGCCCGGCAGCATCGCGCTGCACATCGCAATAGAGCAGGTTCGGCGCCTTGACACCGAGTAGCGGCAGGGCCCGCAAGGCATCACGCTCACGCAGCACCGTGGGCCGACCGAACGGGTAACGCAGGCTGCGATAGACGTGCCCGACCTGACGCTTGGCATAGAGCACTTGACCATCGTCCTGGTACAGACGCTGCACGCCGCTCTCGCCACCGCGCCGATGATTCGGTTCTTCGACCCATTCACCCTGCAGTTGCCACCACTGATCGAACGCCATCGCTGCTGTCATTTCATTCGCCTGCAAGCCAAATATCAATACAACCAGACTTGGCCAGAAGCCCTACCCAGTCACCAACAGTAACAAAACACCCATCGCGTAACCCAAAGCCAATTCCGCACGCCGACGCACAAGTCCCTTGAAGCCCCTGATTGCATGGCCGCATCGACCAGTGGCTGGACGATGACAGCCGGAGTGCAACTTACAGCAATTTTCGCACCACACAAAAAACCTGCGGTTCCGGACCAACTGGTGGCCGTTGGGTGCCAAGGTCATCCTGCCGCTATCCACTCACTCCCATGGCGCATTACCGGCAGCCTCGGCCAAGTGCAATGCAGTCGATTCAGCATGCACAAGCCAGACAGACTTTCGCGCGCCCAATAAAAAACCCGCGCCAAGGCGCGGGTTTTTCAGGGACTGCCGGGAAGCAGGCTGGCTTACATCATGCCGCCCATACCGCCCATGCCGCCCATGCCGCCCATGTCCGGCATGCCGCCGCCCGCCTTGTCGTCGGCGACCTCGGCGATCATCGCTTCGGTGGTGATCATCAGGCTGGCGATCGAGGAAGCCGCCTGCAACGCCGAACGAGTCACTTTGGCCGGATCGAGGATGCCCATTTCGATCATGTCGCCGTACTCGCCGGTGGCCGCGTTGTAACCGTAGTTACCCGAACCTTGCTTGACCTTGTCGACCACTACGCTCGGCTCGTCGCCGGAGTTGGAAACGATCTGACGCAGCGGCGCTTCAACGGCGCGACGCAGCAGAGCGATACCGACGTCCTGATCGGCGTTCTCGCCTTTCAGCTCGCTGATAGCCTGCAGGGCACGTACCAGGGCAACACCGCCGCCAGGTACCACGCCTTCTTCAACGGCTGCACGGGTGGCGTGCAGGGCGTCTTCAACGCGGGCTTTCTTCTCTTTCATTTCGACTTCGGAACCGGCACCGACCTTGATCACGGCAACACCGCCAGCCAGTTTGGCCAGACGCTCTTGCAGTTTCTCTTTGTCGTAGTCGGACGAGGTGTCTTCGACCTGCTTGCGGATCTGGGCAACACGCGCCTGGATGTCGGTTTGCACGCCGGCACCGTCGATGATGGTGGTGTTTTCCTTGTTGAGGATAACCCGCTTGGCGTTACCCAGGTGTTCCAGGGTGGCGCCTTCCAGGCTCAGGCCGACTTCTTCGCTGATCACGGTACCGCCAGTGAGAATGGCGATGTCCTGCAGCATGGCCTTGCGACGATCGCCGAAGCCCGGTGCCTTGACGGCAGCGACTTTGACGATACCGCGCATGTTGTTCACCACCAGAGTCGCCAGGGCTTCGCCTTCGACGTCTTCGGCAACGATCAGCAGCGGACGACCGGCTTTGGCCACAGCTTCCAGCACCGGCAGCATTTCGCGGATGTTGGAGATTTTCTTGTCGACCAGCAGGATCAACGGGCCGTCGAGTTCGGCGACCATGGTGTCCGGCTTGTTGATGAAGTACGGCGACAGGTAGCCACGGTCGAACTGCATGCCTTCTACAACCGACAGTTCGTTTTCCAGGCCCGAGCCTTCTTCAACGGTGATCACACCTTCTTTACCGACTTTTTCCATGGCTTCGGCAATGATGTCGCCGATGGAGGTGTCGGAGTTGGCGGAAATGGTACCAACCTGGGCGATCGCCTTGGTGTCGGCACATGGCTTGGATTGGGCTTTCAGCTGAGCAACGATGGCGATGGTCGCCTTGTCGATGCCGCGCTTGAGGTCCATCGGGTTCATGCCGGCAGCGACGGCTTTCAGGCCTTCGTTGACGATCGACTGAGCCAGCACGGTGGCCGTGGTGGTGCCATCACCAGCGTCATCATTGGCGCGGGAAGCCACGTCTTTGACCAGCTGGGCGCCCATGTTTTCGAAGCGGTCTTTCAGCTCGATTTCTTTGGCGACGGAAACGCCGTCCTTGGTGATGGTCGGAGCGCCGAAGCTCTTCTCGATGATCACGTTACGGCCTTTCGGGCCGAGGGTCGCTTTAACCGCGTCAGCCAGGACGTTTACACCGGCGAGCATTTTCTTGCGGGCGGAGTCGCCGAACTTAACTTCTTTAGCAGCCATGATGGATATTCCTCAAAATTCGTTTTGGTGGAACGCAATACGCTGTAGCGGAGACGGAAATCAGGCTTCGACAACGGCCAGGATTTCGCTCTCGCTCATGACCAACAGCTCTTCGCCGTCGACCTTGATGGCATTGCTGCCGGAGTAAGGACCGAACACCACTTTGTCACCGACCTTCACGGCCAGCGGGCGCACTTCGCCGTTGTCCAGCACGCGACCGGTGCCTACAGCGACGATTTCGCCCTGGTTCGGCTTCTCGGCAGCGGAGCCCGGCAGCACGATGCCGCCTGCGGTTTTGGTCTCTTCTTCGCTGCGACGGATCACGACGCGGTCATGCAGAGGACGAAGCTTCATTGTCGATCTCTCCCAAATAGTTATTTACATCGGCCGGTGTTCACACCAGCGGGTTAGCAAAGTCCGGCGGGGCCGGTTGCGCTGCACCGAAGTGCAACGCGGAAGTCTGTTCTGCCGAAACCGGCAGAAAACCTTGCGGTGACCGCTACATAAGGGCGCACAAGGGGATTTCAAGGGTCAGCGATGATTTTTTTTGCTGCAGATCAACGCCTGTAGCGACGCATTGACGCACGCCAAGCGAGCAAAACTGCTCCTGACTGGTGCAAGACCCAGCCGCACTCCTACAGTGCATGGAGCCTCGTCAGTCGCGGCGCTCGTACTCGCCTTCCAGCACGTTTGGTTTGGCCGCACCCGGCCGGGGCTGCCCGGAGCGCGCCGCCAGGTCATCGGCAAAGGCCCGCTGGCGCATGGCTTGCTCGGCCGCACGCAGACGAATCTTGTTGACCAGCAGGCGGCGGGTAAAGGGGATCAGGCAGAACACGCCGAAGATGTCGCTGATGAAGCCCGGCAGCAGCAGCAGGCCACCGCCGACCGCAATCAGCAGGCCTTCGAGCATTTCCTGCTCGGGCAGTTCACCGCGCGCCAGCTTCTCGCGGGCGCGCCAGGCGGTGGCTACACCGGCGACGCGCAGCAGAATGCCGCCGAGGATCGCCGTGCCTATCACCAGCAACAAGGTGGGCAGCACGCCGATGGCGCTGCCGACCCGAATCAGCAGCGCCAGCTCGATGACCGGGAACAACAAGAACAAAATCAGAAAAACACGCATCAAGAATTCCTTAACGGAAGAAGGGCTTCCAATAAGAGTGAAATATGGGGGTATTACGCTTAATTCAAGCCAAAGCGGCGCCGTCGGTCGGCCAGGTTTCCGCATGGGCCAGCTGAACAAAGGCCTGACGCACTTCGACGGGAGTGTTGCAAGATGCGGCAAAGGCCAACCAATACAAGCCTTGGCCGATGCGCAGGTGAAAACCCTCACTGTCGATACCCACCAACTCGGCCGGCGCGTGGCTCGGCAAACCGGCCAGCGCGACATAATGGGCGATGGCGCTGGCATGGTCAGCGTTCATGTGTTCCAGCATGCCCTGCTCGCTTCCTCCAGCGGTGGCTGCCGCGGCAGTGGCTGCCTCAGCGAACGGGTTGGCCTGCGCCACCTGAGCCAGCCAGTGGATCGCGCCGAAACCGCCGATATAGCGCCAGCGCACCGGCTCCAGCACCCAGAAATCGAAATCATGGGCGCGGTGGTAATTCTGTGATTCGGGGAAGTAGCGATAATAGCGCGCCGCCGCCGCATCGATTGCGGTCTGGTCACACAATTGTCGTGCTTCGGCGAGTAGCGTGAGACGACCGACCGCCTGCACATCCTCGGCGCCGCGCTCGCCGACAAACAGCGAACACTTGGCGTCCTGCTTGAGGTTATGAGTGTGCTGGGCGATGCGGCTGATCAGGATCAGCGGCCAACCCTGAGCATCCAGGCAGTAGGGCACCACTGATCCGAAAGGAAAGCCCGGCATGGCCTTCGAATGAGTCGAGAGCACCCCGCGGTATTCCTTGAGCAGCAATTCTCGGGCATGCTTAGCGGCTTTCACGCTCACCTTATGACTCCTAGCAAAGAATCCGTCACTAACGGACAGGCGCCCTAGAATAGCTGTTACAGCGCGCCAGCGGGACTATATGACCTACCTTGAGGGGATACGCGATGCAACTCAAAGACAAAGTTATCATCATCACCGGTGGCTGCCAGGGTCTGGGCCGCGCCATGGGCGAATATCTGGCGGGCCAAGGGGTAAAACTGGCGCTGGTCGATCTCAACCAGGAAAAACTCGACGAAACCGTGGCCGCCTGCAAGGCCCATGGTGTAGAAGCACGCGCCTACCTGTGCAACGTGGCCATTGAGGAGCAGGTGACTCACATGGTCGCCCAGGTCGCCGAAGATTTCGGTGCGATCAATGGCCTGGTCAACAACGCCGGCATCCTGCGTGACGGCCTGACCATCAGGGTCAAGGACGGCGAAATGAGCAAGATGAGTCTGGCCCAGTGGCAGTCGGTGATCGACGTCAACCTGACCGGTGTGTTCCTCTGCACCCGCGAAGTGGCAGCGAAGATGATCGAACTGCAGAACCAGGGCGCGATCGTCAACATATCCTCCATCTCCCGCGCCGGCAATATCGGCCAGGCCAACTACTCTGCGGCCAAGGCCGGCGTCGCCGCCGACACCGTGGTCTGGGCCAAGGAGCTGGCGCGATACGGCATTCGTGTGGCCGGCGTGGCCCCGGGCTTCATCGAAACCGAGATGACCCTGAGTATGAAACCGGAAGCCCTGGAGAAAATGACCTCGGGCATTCCGCTGCGGCGCATGGGCAAACCGGCGGAAATCGCCCACTCGGTGGCCTACATCCTGGAAAACGACTACTACACCGGTCGCATCCTCGAGCTGGACGGCGGCCTGCGCCTGTAATCTCCACGCCCGACAAGCCGTGCCGGGTGGGCCGCACGGCCGATCCATTGCAGCAGCCGAGGTAACCCGCAGAACGCGGGGCAGTCCCGGCAGGCCAGGACCCAGAAAATGCCGCTTTCCTGTCGAAGGGAAAGCGGCATTTTTCATAAACGAGCCGTGCGCGGCGGTTTAGCAGGCTCGGGGGCGAACCCCGACCAGGCTGCTAGCCCAGGCTGCCTCGCCTACGTCCTTCAACGGCCTGCTCGCTGGCCTGGACCAGATGCACCACCCGCTGCGGGAACGGAATACCGATACCGGCCTCGGTCAGGCGTTCCTTGGCCAACTCGGTAAATTCGAAGGTCACCGGCCAGAAATCTCCCGTCGCGACCCACACCCGCAGCGACAGGTTGACCGCACTATCGCCGAGACCGGTGACGAACACCACGGGAGCCGGATCGAGATGAATGCGCGGATCCTCGGCGATCTTCAGCAGCACATCGCGGGCCTGCTTGATGTCGCTGGAGTAGTCGATGCCCAGGTTGATGTCGGCGCGACGCGTAGCTTCGCGCGAATAGTTGGTGATATGGCCGTTGGACAGGCTGCCGTTGGGCACTATCACCACCTTGTTGTCGGCGGTTTTCAGGGTCGTGTGAAAAATATGGATGCTGTCGACGCTGCCCGACACCCCCTGCCCCTCGATCCAGTCACCGGCGCGAAACGGACGAAACAGCAAGATCAGCACGCCACCGGCGAAGTTCGCCAGACTGCCTTGCAGGGCCAGGCCGATGGCCAGGCCGGCGGCACCGATCACCGCAATAAAGGAGGTGGTTGCCACGCCGATCATCGAGGCCACGCTGACCAGCAGCAGCACCTTGAGGACGATGCCGGCCAGGCTGCCGATAAAGCTGTGCAATGCACGGTCGACGTTACGCCGTACCAGCACGGCAGCGACCTTGCGGGTCAAGGCATTGACCAGCCACCAACCGACCACCAGGGTGATGATCGCCAGGGTCAGCTGACCACTGTATTGCAACACCACCGGCAGCCAGCTCTCGGACAGCTTCACCAGTTGCTCGACATTCATCTCCACTTGACACTCCTTTTCGACGCATAAAACGCAACCGCCATGGCGGTCGCTTGACGATCACTGCTGGCGAGCCACCCAGGCCCGCCACACTTGCCGCATCAATCGCGGAAGTTGTTGAATTGCAAGGGCATACCGAAGTCCTTGGCGCGCAGGGCGGCGATCGCCTCCTGCAGGTCATCACGCTTCTTGCCGGTAATGCGCACCTGCTCGCCCTGAATGGCGGCCTGCACCTTGAGCTTGCTGTCCTTGATGTGGGCGACGATCTTCTTCGCCAGCTCCTTGTCGATGCCTTCGCGCAGGGTCATCTCCTGCTTGACGCTCTTGCCCGAGGGATAGGCGTCCTTGAACTCCAGACACTGCACATCGATCTTGCGCTTTACCAGGCAGAGCTTGAGAATCTCGACCATCTGCTCCAGTTGAAAATCCGCATCGGCCGTCAGGTTGACGGTCAGGTCTTTGAGCTCGAAGCTGCCTTTACCGCGCAGGTCATAACGACGCTCAAGTTCCTTGAGGGCATTGTCGACAGCATTGGTTACTTCGTGTTTGTCCAATTCGGACACCACGTCGAACGAGGGCATGGTATTCCTCCAGATAGACGGCGCGACCCAGATCACGGACGGGGCACGCTCGGCTTGTTGACGGTTGAAAAACCCGGCCATTATATAGCCCTAGGAGCCTGTCGGATTAACACTGTTCTACTGTGAAAAAGCCGGATTCGTTCATTTTTGCCGTTCTTTCCCGTTAAATAGCTAGCTATTCGCCTCGAAAGAACGACAAAACTGCGCGGAGGGCTGCCCTTTGAGCCGAGATGTCGGACCACGGACTTTCCCTCGCTACGAACGGTCAAGCCCGACAGGCTTCTGGCAACAAACACTGCCCGGCGATGTACCGGGCCCATGCGACTTCCCCTACGAGCCTGCCCATGCCCAACCCCCATCTCAGCATCCTGGTGGTGGACGACGCCAAGTTCTCCAGCGCCATGATCGGTCGCGCCCTGAGCCAGGCCGGCTACCAGGACCTACGCTTTGCCAACAGCGCCGCAGAAGCCATCAGGCTGCTCGAACAACGTCCGGCCAGCGTGCTCCTGGCAGACTGGCTGATGCCGGAAATGGATGGCCTGGAACTGACCGGACGGGTCCGTCAACTGGATGAAATGGCCGATCACTACACCTACGTCATGCTGCTGACCGGCAAGGAAGGTGAAAACGTGCTGGGCGAAGCCTTCGACCGCGGGGTCGACGACTTCATCAACAAGGCACAGATGAATGAGCAACTGGTGCCGCGGGTCTACGCCGCCGACCGCCTGTGCAATACCCTGCAGCGCCTGCTCCAGGAAAACCGCCTGCTGACGGAAAACATCGCCACCCTGGAACAGCGCAACCTGGTCGATACGCTTACCGGCCTGGGCAACGCCCGCTACCTGCAGCAGAAGCTGCTCGACAGCCTGCGCCAGATCGAGTCGCGCGGCGGCGCGCTGTGTTACCTGTTGATCGGCCTGCAGGAAACCGGCGAACTGCGCCAGCGTCATGGCGACGGCTTCTACAGCGAACTGCTGCATGGCGTCGCCCGCCGCCTGCAGCAGCTGGTGCGCCCGCTTGACGTGCTGGTGCGCCTGGACAACAACCATTTCGCCCTGATCACCCTGCTCGAAGACCTGCATGAGTGTTCGCCGAGCAGTTTCAAGCGCCTGCATGAGGGCATCAACCTCAAGGCGTTCAAGACCAGCGAGGGTTTTATCAGCCTCAAGGCCGGGATCAGCCTGGTCGGCCTCGACGCCAAAGCCCTGCCCGTCAGCCCGGACAGCCTGATCGCCCATGCGAGCAAACTACTGCCGGAGTCCTACGCCAGTGGCCGGGTCGCAGCCATGCGCCTGCCGCTGACGAACTAGGCGGAGTCCGCGATGAGCTGGCATGTACTCGGCGCCGGTAGCCTGGGCTGTCTCTGGGCTGCACGCCTGGCGCGCGCCGGCATACCGGTGCAGTTGATCCTGCGCGACTCGAGCCGCCTCGCCACTTATCAGCGCGCGGGCGGCCTGACCCTGGTCGAGCAAGGACAGGCCCGACGCTACCCCGTGCCGGGGCAAACCGCCGCCGACTCAGCGCCCATCCAGCGCCTGCTGCTGGCGTGCAAGGCCTACGACGCCGAAACCGCCATTGCCAGTATCGCCCAGCGGCTGGCGCCAGGTGCGGAACTGGTACTTCTGCAAAACGGCCTGGGCAGCCAGGCTGCCGTGGCCGCCCAAGTACCCCAGGCGCGCTGCATTCTCGCCTCGAGCACCGAAGGCGCCTTTCGCGATGGCGCCGCGCCTGATGGAGAATGGCGCGTGGTATTCGCCGGCCATGGCCACACCTGGCTTGGCGATCCGCTCGACGACAGCCCTCCGGCCTGGTTGGCTGACCTCGAACGCAGCGGCATTCCCCACCAGTGGAGCCCGGACATTCTCAGCCGGCTATGGCGCAAGCTGGCACTGAACTGCGCGATCAACCCACTGACCGTGCTCTACGATTGCCGCAACGGTGGCCTCAGTGACCATCCGGCCGAGGTCGCCACGCTCTGCGCCGAACTCGGCCAACTGCTGCAAAGCTGTGGCCAGCCCGCCGCCGCGGTGGACCTGCATGCCGACGTGCAGCGGGTGATCCAGGCTACCGCGGCGAACTACTCCTCGATGCACCAGGATGTCGCCCAGGGCCGGCGCACCGAAATCGCCTACCTGCTCGGCCATGCCTGCGCCACCGCGCAGCGCCATCGCCTGGTCTTGCCGCACTTGGCAGCACTGCATGGGCGCCTGGTGCAGTACCTTGAGATACGCGGATTGCCCAGTCATTAAGCCGCGCGTTACCCTGCTCGAACCTTCTCGCCACTGCGACTTGTCCGCCCATGCCATTGCGTCAGCGCCTCGAAAATCTGCCCGTTGGCCGCAAACTGCTCGCCGCACTCCTGGTATTGCTGGCCGCCGTGCTGCTGATGGCCAACCTGGCGTTCATCAGCGCGGCCTACTGGATTTCCCAGCAGAGCGTCGCACCACAGGCCTTGCACACCCTCGGCCGACTGATCGCCAGCCCGACCCTGGGCCAGGAGGCACTGAGCTCGGCAAGCGCCGCCCAAGCCCTGCTGCAACGCCTGGATGACTACCCGCCACTGCGCGCCGCGGTGATCTACGACAGCGCTGGCGCGAGCCTGGCGCAACTGCAACGCGGGGAATCCTTAAACTTGCCACAGCGCGTCGAGCAACTGGACAGCTGGCGCCTTGGCGAATTCCGCACCAACCTGCTGGTCGAACTGCCGCAGCCCGACGCGCACCACGGCTACTTGCTGCTGGTCGCGTCCAGCGAGCTACCCGGCGCCTTCTACACTGGCACCCTGACCGCCAGCCTGGCGATTCTTGCGTTCAGCGTGCTGCTCTGGTTGCTGGTGGCGCGACAGATCCGCCGCCTGGTGACCAAGCCGATCCGCCGCCTGGAAGAACTGTCGCGCCAGGTCACCCGCGAGGAGAACTATTCCCTGCGGGCCAGACGCGGCAATCAGGACGAAATCGGCAGCCTGGCCGATGCCTTCAATACCATGCTGATGCGCATCGAGGCGCGTGAGCAGCAACTCAAACGCGCCCGCGACGACGCCCAGGCCGCATTCGATCAGGCGCATAACCTGGCCGAGGAAACCCGCCACTCCAACCGCAAGCTGGAGCTGGAGGTGCAGGTACGCAGCAAGATCGAGAAGAAGCTCACCGGCTTCCAGAATTACCTCAACAGCATCATCGACTCCATGCCCTCGGCCCTGATCGCCCTCGACGAACAGCTCTACGTCACCCAGTGGAACCAGGAAGCCAGCGCCCTCTCCGGCACCCCCCTGACGGAGGCGCTGAACCAGCCGGTGTTCCTCGCCTTCCCGCCGTTGAAGCCCTTCCTGCCGATGCTCAAGCGCACCGTCGAACAACACAAGGTGGAGAAGATCGAGCGAGTGACCTGGAGCAAAGACGAAAACCCGCATCACTACGCCCTGACCTTTTACCCGCTGATGGGCGGCAGTGGCCGCGGCGTGGTGATCCGCATCGATGACATCTCCCAACGCCTGAACATGGAAGAGATGATGGTGCAGTCGGAGAAGATGCTCTCGGTCGGCGGCCTGGCTGCCGGCATGGCCCATGAGATCAATAACCCGCTCGGCGCCATCCTGCATAACGTGCAGAACATTCGCCGCCGGCTGTCGCCGGAACTGGAAAAGAACCGCGAGCAGGCCGAGCGCATCGGCATCAGCCTGCAGGCCATCGACCGCTACCTGCAGGCTCGGGAAATCCCGCGCCTGCTCGATGACATCCAGCAGGCCGGCACCCGCGCGGCGAAAATCGTCAGCCACATGCTCAGCTTCAGTCGCCGCAGCAACCGCCAACTGGCGCCTTGCCAGCTGCCCGCCGTGATCGACCAGGCCCTGGAAATTGCCGGCAACGACTTCGACCTGACCGAAAGCTTCGACTTCAAGAGCCTGCTCATCCACCGCGAGTTCGACCCGAAGCTCGGCCCGGTGCCCGGCACCGCCAACGAGCTGGAACAGGTGCTGCTCAACCTGCTGAAAAATGCCGCCCAGGCGATTCACCAGCGCGAAGACTGCAGTACGCCCGGGCAGATCACCTTGCGTACCCGGCTGGCTCCGCCCTGGGCAGAGATCCAGGTGGAAGATAACGGTGTCGGCATGCCTGAATTGGTGCGCAAACGCATCTTCGAGCCGTTCTTCACCACCAAGGAAGTCGGCCAAGGCACCGGGCTGGGCCTGTCGGTCTCCTACTTCATCATCACCAACAACCACAAAGGGCAGATGGAAGTGCAGTCCAAGGCAGACCAGGGCACCTGCTTCACCCTGCGCCTGCCCCTGGCAGCCGCCATTCCCCACACAGGTCATTGAACATGGGTTATCGACTGTCGAAGATTTACACGCGCACCGGCGATGCCGGCGAAACCGGGCTGGCCGACGGCCGCCGGGTGGCCAAGGATCACCCACGGGTGGAGGCCATGGGTGAGGTGGATACGCTCAACAGTCAGCTCGGCCTGCTGCTGGCCGACCTGGCCGAACAGGCGGCCCTGTGGCCGGGGCTGAGCGAAGTCATCGAGGTGCTCGCGCCTTGTCAGCACCGCCTGTTCGACCTCGGCGGCGAACTGGCCATGCCCGAGTACCAGGCCCTGCAACAAACCGAAGTCGAACGTCTGGAAGCGGCCATCGACAGCTGGAATGAGGAGCTCGGCCCGCTGCAGAATTTCATCCTGCCGGGCGGCACCCGTCTGGTTGCCCAGGCCCATGTCTGCCGCAGCCTGGCGCGCAGCGCCGAACGCCGCTGCCAGCACCTGAACGCCGAGGAACCCATACGCGGCGTCGGCCTGGCCTATGTCAACCGTCTCTCCGACCTGCTGTTCGTCGCCGCCCGCCTGATCGCCAAGCGCCAGCGCATCGCTGAAGTGCTCTGGCAGGCGGCGCCGAAGCCACAGGCTTAAGCCGGATGCAAGGGCGTCCGCTTCCCCGGATTGCATCCGGGCTACGGGGGCTCAGGGGATTCGTAGGAGCGGCCCATGGCCGCGAACAGGGCATGTTCGGCAAAAGCATCGCGGGCATGGCCCGCTCCTACGGCCTGCACACATAGGATCTACGGGATCAGAGCAGGCTCAGGCGGCTCTCGAAGCGGCGCGGCTCGCCACTCAGGGGATCGATGAAGGCCAAGCCCTGGGCCAGCAGCTTGAGCGGCCGGCTGTAGTCATCAGGGGCATCGGGGCCTTCGCTGATCTCGGGGTAGAAGGGATCGTTGAGAATGGGCGCGCCCAGGGCGGCCATGTGCACCCGCAGCTGGTGCTTTTTCCCCGTCACCGGATAGAGCCCGTAGAGCCAGTGCTCACCCAGCCGCTGCGCCACCTCGATGCGGGTCTCGGTATTGGCCATGCCGGCGACTTCCTGCATGCGGAAAAACGGCTCGCCGGCGCCCAGCCGCGTGGCCCGGCGCAGAGGGAACTCCAGCTCCGGCAGGGCCGGCGCCAAGGCCTCGTAACGCTTGCCCATCTGCCGCTCACGGAACAGCGCCTGATAGTGGCCGCGACTTTGCGGATTGCAGGAAAACAGCACCAGCCCGGCGGTATGCCGGTCGATGCGGTGCAGCGGCACCAGATCGGCATTACCCAGGCGCTTGGCCAGACGCGCCTGCAGCGTCTGCTCGACATACTCGCCGGCCGGCATCACCGGGAGGAAATGCGGTTTGTCGGCCACCAGCAGGTGCTCGTCGACATACAACACTGTCTCGACGAAGGGAATCGGCGTCTCCGCCACCACCTCGCGAAAGTAATGCACGCGCAGGCCGACCCGATAAGCATGCGCCGGGCCGATCGGCGCGCCCTCGGCATCCAGCACCCGCCCACGCGCCATGCGCTGCAGCCATACCTCGCGATCGATCGCCGGAAAATGTGCGCACAGGCAATCGAGCACCGTCGGCCAGTTGCCCTGGGGCAGATGCAGGGTGCTGGGACGCATGTTGGACGGGGAACGGGCAGACACAGGCATGAGGGGCTCGGCGGGCAACGGCAAAGGTAACCAGCGCCCATTAGGCCGCAGCCACTCGCCTGGCGTCAAAGGCCGGGACGGTTACAGCAGTATCACCGCCCAGACCAGGGCAATCAGGGCCATGGTAACCAATTGCGCGGCGCTGCCCAGGTCCTTGGCCTGTTTCGACAAGGGGTGCAACTCCAGGGAGATACGGTCCACCGTCGCCTCGATCGCCGAGTTGAGCAGCTCGACGATCAGCGCCAGCAAACATACGCTGATCAACAGTGCACGCTCGACCTTGCCAACATCCAGGTAGAACGCCAGGGGCAACAGCACGGCATTGAGCAGCAGCAACTGACGAAACGCCGCCTCGCCCCTGAACGCGGCCCACAGCCCCGCCCGGGAATAGCCGAAAGCATGCACGATACGCCGCCAGCCGGTTTGCCCCTTCAGCGCGCTGCCATCGAGCACGCTGACAGCGACTTCAGAACTCATGGCAAACAGCCCCCACGCTAGCCATTGAACGGTTGTAGGCCTCGAGCAACAGCTGCCAATCGGCAGCCGGCATGCCCCCACGGTGGCGAAACAGTTGGCCCATGTCGCGCCGCGAAGCCGAGCGGCTGAACAACCGGCGACGACTTTTCTCCAGGTCGAGCAGCGCCACTTCGACCCCACCGCCGTCGACGACAGCCTGAGGCTTGATGAAGATGTGCTTGGGATACAAGCAGCCATGCTGCCAGCCGGCCCGGTGCAGGCGCCTGAGCATCGCCGCCAGTTGTTCCAGCATGCACCGATTCAGTTGCGTGCCGCCATGCCGCAGCGCGTCGCTGGTGTACCACTGTTCCAGGCTGACGAAGCCCTCCAGCGCCTCGGTGACCAAGAGCGCACGCCACTGTCCGGCTTGTTTTTGCGCAGCCGCATAGACCAGCTTCGGCACGCGGATGCCGAGACGCTGCAGTTGCTGCATTGCATGCAATTCACGCAACGCCGTGGGCCGGCCCATGGGGTGCAGCCAGGAGCGATGCAGGTGCCCGGTCTGGCGCTTGAGGTACAGCAGCCGCCCCGACTGGCTATGCAGGCGCTGTACACCGCTCTCGCCGCCACGCCGTTGATTGGGCGCCTCCACCCACTCGCCCTGGATCTGCCACCAACGCTCGAAGGTGCTGGGCACCTGCTCGGTCTGTACTCGCGCAATCAGGCTACTCATCTCAGTTGCCCTTGCGCAGGACATAGACCCGCCACATGGCATAGCCCGGGAGGAAATCCTTGTGGCCGAGGATATCGAACCCGGCCTGTTTGAACTCCGCCTCGATGGTTGACCGGGCGATGACGAAACGGTTCTGATTGCTCACCGTGCTGTTCTGCGCCGCACGTCGGGCCTCAAGGCGCCGGCGCTTCCAGGATTTATAGTTGCCATCGACCCACAGCGAAATGATCAGGGTATCGCGCGTCACCCGGTGCAACTCACGCAGCATGGTCAGACGATGTTCGGGCTCGGCGATGTGATGCAGCAGGCGCATGCAGAAAATACTGTCGACCGCGTTGTCACCCAGATCGATGGCGAACGCCGAGGTTTGAAAGGGCTTTACCCGCGCCACGACATCTGCCGGTTGCCCGGCCATGGCAATTGCCAGCATGTCCGGTGAGTTGTCGGCAGCGAGGATCACCCGGTTCGGCTGCTTGGCCAGCAGCGGCCAGAATCGACCGGCGCCGCACGGCAAGTCGAGCACCAGGTTGGGCTCGCCCGCCAAGTTCAGGGCATGTCGTGCCAGTTGCTCGTCGCGCCAATGGGATAACCGGCGGGACAGGCCATCCTGATGCTTTGCCAAATACTGACGGGCGTGTTCGGGGTCGTACTTGCGCGAGAAGTCCAACTCGACGGGTTTAGCGCTAGACATGACAACCTGCTCCACAGAGGAATCCACGGCTGCCAAACTAACGACCAAGGCATCAAGTTAGCGTCAACAGACTGTGAAAAAAACGTGAAGCGCCGGTTGCATCGGCCGCAGTTCGCGCGGCACGGCCTTCAGCTGCGCAAGCTGACCTCGAACGCACTACCCTGCGGGGGCAGGTCATGCACCTGCACCGTCCAGCCCTGATGCGTGCAGATCCGCTTGACCAGGGACAGGCCCAGCCCCAGGCCCTCGCCACGAGACTGGGCACCGCGCACAAAGGGCTGGAACATCTGTTCCTGCTGATCCAGGGGGATGCCAACGCCGCTGTCCTCGACCCGAAAACCACCGTCCTGGAGGATCAGCCGCACCGTGCCCTGCTCGGTGTAGTGCAAGGCATTGCGCAGCAGATTGGAGATCACCGTACGCAGAAACGTCAGGTTGTAGTGCGAGTCATCCTCGCCCTCCTCGATCAACTGGAACTGCAGACCCTTCTCGTGCATCAGTGGTGCCCAGCGCTTGCTCTGCTCATCGGCGATCGCGGCCAGGGTCGCGCTGTCGCCCTGGCTCGATTCCTGAGGCCTGGCCCGCGCCAGAATCAGAAAGGTCTGCACCAGACCACCCATTTCCTCGGTCGCGCGAGCGATGCGCTGGATCTGTTCAAGCTGGCGCGCATCCAGGTTGGGCGCCTCCGCAAGCAGCTCACAGGAACTGGCGATGATCATTAGCGGCGTGCGCAACTCATGGCTGACATCACTGGTGAACAGCCGCTCGCGCTCCAGGGAATGACGCAACTGGCCGAGGGTGCTGTCGAAGGCCGCCGCCAGGTGACCGACCTCATCATCCGGATAGTCCGGCGCCAGGGCCGGGGCCAGCGCATGCAACTGATCGCGATGGCGCACCTGATTGGCCAGACGGATTACCGGCGCCATCACCCGCCGCGCCAACAGCCAGCCAAGGCTCCAGGCGACCAGCAGGCTGAGCAGAAAACCGGCCAGCACCACATTGAACAGTACCTGTTCGCGGGCCTCGAACTCGTGCTGCTCCTGCACCAGCATGAAGGCCCGACCGTTCTTGCTGCGCTTGAACAGATAAAATGCCTGGTCACCCTCGACCACCTCGGAAAACCCGTCGGCCGCCTCGGCGAACTGCAGCGGCACCTGGAACTCCGGCAGATGCGAGGCGAAAAAACGTGTACTGGAATCCAGCCGCGGCCTTTGGCCACGCCGTAGATCTTCATCGATAACGATGCTCAACTCACGATCAAGCTCCTGGGACACCAGATGCTCTTCGACGAAGTGCACAATCGCCACGATGCTCAATGAAAACACGCCGCTGACCACCAGTGTCATCAGCACGAAGGCGATCACGATGCGCCTCAGCAACGGTTGTTTAGACACCACTTGCGGACTCCGCCAGGCGATACCCGATACCGTGAATGGTGTGCAGCAAGGGTGTGGCGAAAGGCTTGTCAAGCACTTGGCGCAGCTGATGAATATGGCTGCGCAGGCTGTCGCTGTCCGGGCAATCGTCGCCCCACAGGGCCTCTTCCAGGGCCTCGCGACGCACCACCGCCGGGCTGCGCTGCATCAACACGGCCAACAGCTTCAGGCCCAGGGGGTTGAGTTTCAACGGCTGACCCGCGCGACTGACATGCAGGGTGTCGAGGTCATAGACCAGCTCGCCGACTTGCAACTGGCGCTTACGATTACCCTGACTGCGCCGCAGGATCGCTTCGATGCGCGCCACCAGCTCGGACAGGGCAAACGGCTTGAGCAGGTAATCGTCGGCCCCCGCACTCAAGCCCTGCAGCCGGTCGTCGAGGGCATCGCGCGCGGTCAGCATGATGATCGGCGTATCACGCCGGGCATCCTCACGCAGACGTTTGCACAACTGATAACCATCGATGCCCGGCAGCATGATGTCCAGCACGATCAGGTCATAGTGCTCGGAGGCAGCCAGATGCAGGCCACTCAGGCCATCCTGCGCGCAGTCGACGCTATAACCCTTCAGGGTCAGGTAATCGAGGATATTGGCCAGAATATCCCGGTTGTCTTCCACCACAAGAATGCGCATGCCGGTTCAATCCTCAAGCGTGCCGCTACGATTTGATGTTTTTTTCACGCGACTTCTACATTTACCTCACATCCAGAGCGGCAGAGTGCACGGCATCTTTCCGCTGCCGGATCATACGATGCCAACCTTGAAGTTTGCTCAACTGCGTTACCTGGCGCTAATTCTACTGGCTTGGCTGACGATCTTTACCCTGACCCGCAGTGCCTTGCTGTTCAGTCACCTCGGCGAAGCGGATCTCGGCTTGAGCGAACTCGCCCGTGTCTATGCCACCGGCCTGGGCTATGACGTGGGCTTTGTGGTTTACGCGGCACTGCCGCTGGCCTTGTACCTGCTGTTGTGCCCACGACGCATCTGGCTGCAGCCCTGGCACCGCGGCCTGCTCCATGGCGTAGTGGCTGTCAGCCTGTTCGCCATGCTGTTTACCGCCGTGGCGGAGTGGCTGTTCTGGGACGAGTTTGGCGTGCGCTTCAACTTTATCGCCGTGGATTACCTGGTTTACTCCGACGAGGTACTCAACAACATCCTCGAGTCATATCCGATCTACCCGCTGCTGGCAGCGCTTGCCGTCATGGCGGTGGTTGCCGCCATGCTCTTGCGCAGCGCCACAGACGCCGCCCTCAAGGCACCGCTGCTGAGCTGGCGCAACAGTGCAGGGGTAGCGGCCGGCATTGTCCTGATGGCCTGCGTCAGTAGCCTGCTGCTCGACCAGGACTTCCCCCGCGGTGCGGACGGCAATACTTATCAACGTGAACTGGCCAGCAATGGCCCCTACCAATTCTTCGCCGCCTTTCGCAACAATGAGCTGGATTATCCACAGTTCTACGCCACCCTTGATCAGGACGAAATCGCCCAGCAGTTGCGCGCCGAGCTAAGCGAGCCCAACGCACGGTTTATCGGCAGCGAACCCATGGATATTCGCCGGCTGATTGATAATCCCGGTCAGGTACAGCGGCGCAACGTGATACTGGTGACCATAGAGAGCCTCAGCGCCAAGTACCTGGGCAGCTTCGGCGACACTCGCAACCTGACCCCCAACCTCGACCGTCTACACCAGCAGAGCCTGTTCTTCACCAACTTCTATGCCACCGGCACCCGCACCGACCGCGGACTCGAAGCCATCAGCCTGTCGATGCCGCCAACGCCCGGGCGCTCAATCGTCAAACGCATCGGCCGTGAAAGCGGTTTTGCCAGCCTCGGCCAACAATTCCAGGCCCTCGGCTACGACAGCGCCTTCGTCTATGGCGGGCGCGGCTATTTCGACAACATGAGTGCGTTTTTCAGCGGCAATGGCTACCGCGTGGTCGACCAGAGCAGCGTCAATGAGCAGGACATCCACTTCAAGAATGCCTGGGGCATGTCGGACGAAGACCTCTACACCGAGACGCTGAAGCTGGCCGACGCCGACCACGCCGTTGGTAAACCGTTCTACCTGCAGCTGATGACCACCTCCAACCACCGGCCGTACACTTACCCGAGCGGACGTATCGACATCCCATCGGGCTATGGCCGTGAAGGCGCGGTCAAGTACACCGACCATGCCATCGGCCTGTTTCTCGAACAGGCGCGGCACAAGCCCTGGTTTGCCAACACCCTGTTCGTCTTCGTCGCCGATCACACCGCGGGTAGCGCCGGCACCGAAGACCTGCCGGTGGCCAGCTACCATATCCCGCTGTTCATCTACGCCCCGGCCTTTATCCAACCACGCGAACATGCCGGCCTGGCCAGCCAGATTGATCTGGCCCCGACCTTGCTGGGGCTGCTCAATGTCGACTACACCTCGACCTTCTTCGGCCGCAATGTACTGCGCGCGGATGCAGTGCCTGGCCGCGCCCTGATTGGCAATTACCAGCACCTCGGACTGTTCGACGGGCATGACCTGGCGATTCTCAGCCCACGCAAGAGCATGCGTCGCCACGAGGACGCCCTGGGTCTCAGCCGCGAATCGAGCGCCAAGGCCGACGACCCGCTGCTCAAACGCAATATCAGCTACTACCAGAGCGCCAGTTACGACTTCAGCCATCACCTGCTTGGCTGGCAGCAGACTCGCGCAATCGGCACCGAGCGACTCGCCAGCTCTCCGGCCCGGACCAAGGATCGTGACCATGCGCTTTGAACTTCTCCCGGCCGGATCCAGGCCGTTCAACTTCTACCTGGGCTTTGGCCTGCCCCTCGCGCTGATGCTATTGCTGTTGCTGGCAGATCCAACCGCGCTGGACTTCGCCATCGCCCACTTGGCCTACGACCCGCAGACCGGCTTTATTGGTCGCCATAGCAGATTTCTCGAAGACATCCTGCATGACCGCGCCAAACAGGCAGTGATCGTCATCGGCGTACTGGCCATTGTCGGTTTCGTACTTAGCCTGCTGATAGGCCGCTGGCGGACATGGCGCCGGCCGCTGGGCTACCTGGTACTGGCGATGGGTCTGTCGACCAGCTATGTGACGCCGGTGAAAACCCTGACCGGCGTGCACTGCCCCTGGAGCCTCAGCGAGTTCGGCGGCGAGGAAGCCTACACGCCGCTGCTGAGCGCCCGGGCGCCGACCGACAAGCCAGGGCGCTGTTGGCCCGGCGGCCACGCTGGTGCGGGTTTCGCGCTGCTCGCGCTGTTCTTCGTGCTGCGCGACCGCCGCCCGGGCCTGGCCAGGGCCGCGCTCGCCGTAGCCCTGATCTTGGGCATTACCTTCTCGGTCGGGCGCATGCTGCAGGGCGCGCACTTCTTCTCGCACAACCTGTGGACGGCCCTGTTCGACTGGATGATCAGCCTGGGCTGCTACCGGCTGCTGCTGTACCGACCACTCCCCGCGACCGTTGCCAGCCTCAACGCTCAAGCAGCAGCAGGCACAGCGACAAGCTGAGCAGCGAGCCGAGCGTCGACAGCAGGATAGTGCTGGAGACCACCGCCGCGTCGCGGCGATAGAACTCGGCCAGCATATAGGGCCCTGTGCCGGTCGGCAGCGCGCTCAACAGTAAAGCCGCAGCGGCCCACATGGGGGGCAGCTGCAGGACATGGAACACCAGTACCCAGGTAATCAGCGGGTGTGCGATCAGCTTGATCAGCACCAGGCCGACGCTACCCTCACTGCGACCGACCTGCTTGTGCGCAAGAAACAGACCGAGCGAAATCAGCGCACAGGGCGCGGTGGCGCTGGCCAGCAGGTCGATAAAGCGGTGCAGCGGCTCTGGCAGCGGCTGGCCGCCCAGTGCCCACAGACCGCCGAACAACGGCGCGACGACCAGCGGGTTCTTGGCCAACGCCAGCGACACCTTGGCTGTCGCACGCAGCAGGTTCTTTTCATCCTGCAGGGCGACCTCGATGCACACCACCGCCAGGGCGAACAGCACACAGATCACGATCAGACTGGCGATCAACGCCGGCTGCAGCCCCTCGTCGCCGAATACCAGCAGGCACAACGGAATGCCCATGTAGCCGGTGTTGGCGTAAGACGCACTGAGTCCCTGGATGCTGGCATCGGCAAGATTGCCGACCCGGCGCAGACGCCAGAACAACGTCAGCAGGAACACCGCCAGGGTGCCCAGGCTGTAGGCGAGGATGAACTGCGGCTGCCAGATCTGCGCCCACACCGCTGTGGCCGTGGCCTCGAATAGCAACGCCGGCAGGCATAGCCAGACCACCAGACGATTGATTTCCGAGGCGGCGCTCGGCCCGAGAATGCCCGTGCGCCGGCACAGGTAGCCGGCCAGGATCAGGGCAAAGACCGGCAGGATAACGTTCAACACGGAGGCCATGGGCCGGATCACCTGCGAGCGAAAGTGATCGCGCAGGTTAAGGGCAGCCGCTCGATGTGTCTAACAGCAATTGCACGGGCTAGAGCATTTCAGTAGGCCTGCGCCCTCAATCCGCCGGCGATGGCCAGAACGCGCGAATGCCGGCGACACCCTGAGCGCCCACTTGCCATGCGCGCGTCAGGTGCTGCGGGCCAACCCCGCCAAGCAGGTAGGCTGGCTGATTGAAACTGCGCAGCAATTCGCCGGCCAGAGCCCAACCCAGTGCCGGTGCATCAGGGTGAGTCTGGGTGGCCTGCAGCGGTGACAGGGTGACGAAATCCACCCCCATCTGTGTTGCCAGTGCCAGCTCTTGCGCCGAATGACAGGAAGCCGCCAACCAACGACCCTGGGCCAAGGGTCGTCCCTGGTCGGCATAGCGACGTAGCTGCTCGGCGGTCAGGTGCCAGCCTGCTGCGGGAAAGTCTCCCAGCCACTCCAGCGGCCCCTTGAGCATCAGCTGCGCCTTGCCCGCGCAGAGCCCCTGGATATCCAGGGCCAGGTCGCGGTACTGGGCATCGAACATACCCGGCGCACGCAGCTGGAGCAGCCGGGTGCCGGCGGCCAGTGCCGCTTGCACCCCCTGCAACAACGCCTGTGGGGGCAGCCCCTCCGGGGTGATCAGGTAGCGGTCGGGCAAACGGGCTGCGGCAATGATCGGCTGATTCGCCGCCGGAAACTGATACTCGGCCAACTGGCGCGAACTGACCCAGGCCAGCGCCTGACCTTCGGCACCGTGGGGGTCGCCGGCGAAGGCCGACACCTCCCAGACATCCAGCAATACCTGCTTGTCCGGGTAATCGTGGTGCACCTGAATCAGTGGCCGCGCATCGGTTGGGCGAATCCCCAGTTCCTCCTCCAGCTCGCGAGCCAGGGCGGCCTCCACCGCCTCGCCGGGCTCAACCTTGCCGCCAGGAAACTCCCACAACCCACCCTGGTGCTTGTCGTCCGGGCGCTTGGCAATCAGCATACGGCCATCTGCCGCACGGATCACCGCGGCGGCTACATGAATGCGTTTCACTCCAACCGCTCCTCCTGAGCCGCCTGATACCAGCGCTGAAAGGCCGGCCACTGATAGACCGTCGCCACATACGCCGCCGCCACCTCGGGCAACGCCACCCGATAGCTGCGCAGCCGAGCCGCGACAGGGGCGAAGAAGGCATCCGCCAGGCTGGCGTGACCGAACAGGAAGGGGCCGCCCTCGCCGAAGTTGCCGCGGCACTCGGCCCAGAGCGCACAGATGCGCCGGATATCGGCCTCGGCATCAGCCGGCATTTCGTCTAATGCCTGATCGCGCTTGAGATCCATCGGCAGGTGCGTGCGCAGCGCCGCAAAGCCGCTGTGCATCTCGGCACAGACACTGCGCGCCACCGCCCGGGCGTACTCGCCACGCGGCCACAGATAGGCCTCGGGGAAGCTCTCGGCGAGGTATTCGCCAATCGCCAGGGAATCCCACACTGGGCCCTCCTCGGTCTTCAGCAGCGGCACCTTGCCTGTCGGCGAATGTTCGAGGATGCGCGCACGGCTATCCGCACGATCGAGCGGGATCAGTACTTCGCTATACGGCGCCTCGGCCAGCTCCATGGCCAGGGCGGCGCGTAGCGACCAGGACGAGTAGGTTTTGTTGCCGATGACAAGAACCAGGGACATGGGGGGCACTCCTTGCGTGACGCGGTTGCTGAAGGGTCGATTGACATTAAGATGCCGCGCCGCCCAATAGCAAATTCCCGTTGTTCATGCCCCCATGACCAACGGGAATAGCCGACTGCCAGCTGCAGGCCTGTGCGCGGGGGGACAGGCTTGCAGCTGACGCTGATCGCCCGCAGCGTACCGCTTAAGTACGGTATTCGGCGTTGATCTTCACATACTCATGGGACAGGTCGGTGGTCCAGATCGTCTCGCTGCAAGTACCACGCCCCAACTCGATGCGAATGGTGATTTCCTCTTTGGCCATCACCGCCGCACCCTGCTCTTCGGTGTAGCTGGCCGCCCGGCAACCACGGCTGGCAATGCATACATCACCGAGGAACACGTCGATCAGGCTGACATCCAGTTGCGCCACGCCGGCATAACCCACGGCAGCGAGGATGCGTCCCCAGTTCGGATCGGAGGCGAACAGCGCGGTCTTGATCAGCGGCGAGTGGGCCACGGCATAACCGACGTCCAGACACTCCTGATAAGTCGCCCCGCCGTTGACCTGCACGGTGACGAACTTGGTCGCGCCTTCGCCGTCACGCACGATGGCCTGGGCCACCTCCATGCACACCTCGAACACCGCCTGCTTGAGCGCGGCGAACAATGCGCCGCTGGTCTGGGTGATCTCCGGCAGGGCGGCCTGGCCAGTGGCGATCAACATGCAGCAATCGTTGGTCGAGGTATCGCCGTCGATGGTGATGCGGTTGAACGACTTGTTCGCCGCATCGCGCAGCAAATCCTGCAAGACTCCCTGGCTGACCTTGGCGTCGGTCGCGATGTAACCGAGCATGGTCGCCATGTTCGGCCTGATCATCCCGGCGCCCTTGCTGATGCCGGTGACGGTGACGGTCACGCCGTCATGCACGAACTGGCGGCTGGCGCCCTTGGGCAGGGTATCGGTGGTCATGATACCGGTGGCCGCTTCGGCCCAGTGATCCGCTGCCAGGTCGTCCAGGGCCGCCTGCAAGGCGCCTTCGATCTTCTCTACCGGCAAGGGTTCGCCGATCACCCCGGTGGAGAACGGCAGCACCGCACTCTCATCGACACCGGCCAACTGCGCCAGGCTGGCGCAGCTGCGCACGGCATTCTGCAGGCCGGGTTCGCCGGTGCCGGCGTTGGCATTGCCGGTATTGGTCAGCAGATAGCGCACGCTACCCAGCACGCGCTTTCTCGCCAGGATCACCGGCGCCGCACAGAAGGCATTGAGGGTGAACACCCCGGCCACGCTGGAGCCTTCAGCGCAACGCATGACTACCACATCCTTGCGCCCCGGGCGTTTGATGCCAGCCGAAGCGATACCCAGCTCGAAACCTGGAACCGGGTGCAGGGTAGACAGCGGGCCAAGACCAACAGCCATAGAGTGTGCTCCTTGAGGGATATAAGTGTCGTACCGCTGGGCACGACCGAATTCGATGGTAAAACGCCGCGAACAGCAAAGCCGTTCGCGGCGTTTGGGGGCAGGCTCAAGCATAGCCGAAGCCGCTACCCTTTCTGCTTAGCTTCGCCAGCCGAAGGCTAGTTGACCTGGCCGTGGCAATGCTTGTACTTCTTGCCGGAGCCGCAAGGGCAAGGTTCGTTGCGGCCGATCTTCGCTTCGGCACGCACTGGCGGTGGCGCAACAGCCACATCACCGTCTTCAGCCGCGACGTCGGGTTGCATCAGGGCCGATGCTTCGGCGTGCTGGAACTGCATGCGCTCAGCCAGCGCCTCGGCTTCGCGACGCAGACGTGCCTCTTCCTCGGCCGGGTCTTCGCGACGCACCTGGACATGGGACAAGACCCGGATGGTGTCGCGCTTGATCGATTCGAGCAGCTCCTGGAACAGGGTGAAGGACTCGCGTTTGTACTCCTGCTTGGGGTTCTTCTGCGCGTAGCCACGCAGGTGAATGCCGTGCCGCAGGTGATCCATGGTCGACAGGTGGTCTTTCCACAAATCGTCGAGCACGCGCAGCAGGATCTGCTTCTCGAAGGAGCGCAGGGCCTCGGCACTGGCCAGTTCTTCCTTCTCGTTGTAGGCCGCAATCAGCTCTTGCAGAATCCGCTCGCGCAGGGTTTCTTCGTAGAGTTTGTGGTCGTCGTCGAGCCACTGCTGGATCGCCAGCCGGAGATTGAAGCCGGCGTAGAGCGCCTCTTCCAGACCGGCGATATCCCACTGCTCGGGCAACGACTGCGGCGCAATATGCTGGTTGATGATGCCGTCAAGCACTTCCTTGCGGAACTCGGCGATGGTTTCGCCAATGTCATCGGCAGCCAGCAGGGTGTTGCGCATGTGATAAATCACCTTGCGCTGCTCGTTGGATACGTCGTCGAATTCCAGCAGCTGCTTGCGCATGTCGAAGTTGCGTCCTTCGACCTTGCGCTGCGCCTTCTCGATGGCGTTGCTGACCATGCGATGCTCGATCGCTTCGCCTGGCTGCATGCCCAGGGCCTTCATGAAATTCTTCACTCGATCCGAGGCGAAGATGCGCATCAGGCTGTCTTCCAGCGACAGGTAGAACCGACTGGAACCCGGGTCGCCCTGACGACCGGAGCGGCCGCGCAGCTGATTGTCGATACGCCGCGATTCATGGCGCTCGGAGGCGATCACATGCAAGCCCCCCGACTCGATCACCTGCTGGTGGCGCTTCTGCCAATCGGCCTTGATCTGCGCGACCTGCTCGTCCGTGGGATGTTCCAGGGCGGCCACTTCGACCTCCCAGTTGCCGCCCAGGACGATGTCGGTACCGCGACCGGCCATGTTGGTGGCGATGGTCAGCGCGCCCGGACGCCCCGCCTGAGCGATGATCTCGGCTTCCTTCTCATGGAACTTGGCGTTGAGCACCTTGTGTTCGATGCCTTCCTGGACCAGCAGGCGCGAGACATATTCGGAACTGTCGATGGTCGCCGTACCAACCAGGATCGGCCGACCCTGGGCCTGGCATTCCTTGATGTCGGTGATGATCGCCGCGTACTTCTCTTCCTGGGTCAGATAGACCAGGTCGTTGAAGTCCTTGCGCGCCATCGGCCGGTTGGTCGGGATCACGATCACCGCCAAGCCGTAGATCTGATGAAACTCGAAGGCCTCGGTGTCGGCGGTACCGGTCATGCCGGACAGCTTGTTGTACAGGCGGAAGTAGTTCTGGAAGGTGGTCGAGGCCAGGGTCTGGCTCTCGGCCTGGATCGGCAAGCCTTCCTTGGCCTCGATGGCCTGGTGCAGGCCCTCGGACAGGCGGCGGCCCGGCATGGTGCGGCCGGTGTGCTCGTCGATCAGCATGACCTGGTCGTTCTGCACGATATATTCGACATTGCGGTTGAACAGCTTGTGCGCGCGCAGGCCGGAATAGACGTGGGTCAGCAGGCCCAGGTTATGCGCCGAATAGAGGCTCTCGCCCTCGGCCAGCAAGCCGACCTCGGTCAGCAACTCTTCGACGAACTGGTGGCCGGCCTCGTTCAGCTCGACCTGACGGGTCTTCTCGTCGACCTTGTAATGGCCTTCCTGAGTGACCACGCCTTCCTCTTCCTCGATGTGCAGCCTGAGGCGCGGAATCAGCTTGTTGATCTCGACATACAGCTTGGAGCTGTCTTCGGTCTGACCGGAGATGATCAGCGGAGTACGCGCCTCGTCGATGAGGATCGAGTCGACTTCGTCGATCACGGCGAAATTCAGCTCGCGCTGGAACTTGTCTTCCAGGCTGAAGGCCATGTTGTCGCGCAGGTAATCGAAACCGAATTCGTTATTGGTGCCATAGGTGATATCGGCAGCATAGGCGCTGCGCTTTTCTTCAGGCGGCATGAACGGGGTGACGATACCCACCGACATACCGAGGAATTCGTACAGCGGGCGCATCCAGTTGGCGTCGCGGCGGGCCAGGTAGTCGTTGACCGTGACCACATGCACGCCTTTGCCTTCCAGCGAGTTGAGGTAGACCGCCAGGGTCGCCACCAGGGTCTTGCCCTCACCGGTACGCATTTCGGCAATCTTGCCTTCATGCAAGGTCATGCCACCGATCAGCTGCACGTCGAAGTGGCGCATGCCCATCACCCGCTTGCCCGCTTCACGGGCTACGGCGAAGGCTTCAGGGAGCAACTGGTCGAGGGTTTCACCTTTCGCCAGACGGGCTTTGAATTCGTCGGTCTTGGCACGCAGTTGCTCATCCGAGAGTGCGAGCATCTGCTCCTCGAAGGCATTGACGGCCTGAACCGTCTTGAGCATGCGTTTGACTTCACGCTCGTTCTTGCTTCCAAAGAATTTTTTCAACAAAGGCGCAAACATATCGGCAGGGTCTTCCACGCGTGATGGATGGAGGGCGGCCCATGAGTCGCCCATGCAGCCCTCATGGCTGCGTGCGAAGGGGGCATTCTACCCGGAAACGGAGATGATGAAAGCGGCGTTATTCGACGCCGCTGACTCGAGCGATATAGCTGGTAGGGTTGACTACCCGGCCATTCTGGCTGACTTCGAAATGCACGTGGGCACCGGTAGAGCGGCCGGTGCTGCCAACCTTGGCGATGACCTGGCCGCGCTGCACCAGTTCGCCAACCTGCACCAGGTTGCTCTGATTATGTGCGTACAGGGTGACGTAGCCGTCGGCATGACTGATTTCCACGGTATTGCCATAGCCGGAGCGCCGGCTCGAGGCCGTCACCACGCCGGCGGCGACCGCGACCACATCACTACCGGCCTTGGCGGCGAAGTCCACGCCCTTGTGCACGCGCAAACGCCCGTTCAGGGGGTCGGTACGCCGGCCGAATGGCGAGGATATATAGCCTTGCATGACCGGACGCCCCGCGAGGTATTCGGCCTCATTGAGCTGGCGGTCGGCGAGCAGTTGCTCCAGCACTTCGAGTTGCTGCTCGCGGCTGTCCAGGCGCAGGGCCAATTCATCCAGCGTGGTGATAAAGGATGGCGGCGCGTAAGCCGGGCCACCGAACAGTTCGTCCGGGCCGCCCTGACCGACATTCAGGGAAAAATCGAATTCGCTGGAGTCCAGCTCGGCCAGTTCGGTGAGGCGTTCGCCCAGTGCATCCAGACGGGTCAAGCGCGCCTGCAACTCGGCAACATGGGCGGCGAAGGCATCCAGCTGGCGCTGTGCATCGACCCGCACCGCCCCCACTTCCGCACGCTGGCGATCCAGCGCCTCGGTCAACTGGGCACTGCCTGGCGCCTGCTCCACGTGTGGCACGACCCATGCGCCTACCGCGACGCCACTGCCAAGCGCCGCCGCCACCAGCATGACCAGCGCCACCAGCAGCCAACGTAAATCCAGGCTCAGCGAGCGCGCGGCGCCGTGACTCCGATTGAGTAGTATGATGTGCATGGCTTCCCCTCTAAGGCGGAGCCCAAGTCGGTGGCAGAGATTCTGCTACCATGGCGGCCCCACAATCTCAGGCGTCCTGCCATGTCGTTTCGTCCTTTGCCGGCTAAAGCACCCGCCGCGCTAATGCGCGAAGCGAAGCCCCTGAAAGCGCTGTTCAACCAGGCGCAACGTATCGATCGCCTGCAGCACTTGCTGGAAAGCCAGCTGCAACCCGCGGCCCGCGAACACTGTCATGTAGCGTCCTGGCGCGAGGGTTGCCTGCTTCTTATAGTCACCGATGGCCACTGGGCCACCCGCTTGCGTTATCAACAACGGCGCCTGCTCAGGCAGCTGCAGACACTCGAAGAGTTCGCGACCTTAACCAAGATCCTGTTCAAGGTGCAACCGCCAACTGCCGAAAGGCGTGCACCAGGTCGCACTATCAGCCTATCCAGCAGCGCTGCCGAGAACATCCAGGCCACCGCAGACGGCATAACCGACCCCAAGCTGCGTGCCGCCCTGGAACGACTGGCCAAGCACGGCCAACCCGGCGAATAGCACCGGACCGGCCCAGACCAGGACACCTGATTGTGGCTGTTGCGCAGAAACAAAAAGCCACCCGAGGGTGGCTTCAAAACAAGGGAAAGAGAGGTTTTGCTTACACTGCCGCGGCCGGACGCATATAAGAGATAGGCGCGCTCTTGATGTCATCGAAAGTAACCACTTCCCAACTGTCCGTCTGCTCGATCAAGGCGCGCAGTAGACGATTGTTCAGGGCATGCCCCGACTTGAAGCCACGGAACTCGCCGATCAGGCTATTGCCCAGCAGGTAGAGATCGCCAATGGCGTCGAGGATCTTGTGCTTGACGAATTCGTCCTCGTAACGCAGGCCGTCTTCATTCAACACACGAAACTCATCCACCACGATGGCGTTATCCACGCTGCCGCCGAGTGCCAGGTTCTGCGAACGCAGGAACTCGATGTCACGCATAAAGCCGAAGGTGCGCGCACGGCTGACTTCCTTGACGAAAGAAGTACTGGAAAAATCCACGCTGGCCGACTGGGTGCGGTTACGGAAAACCGGGTGATCGAAATCGATCTCGAAGCTCACCTTGAAGCCTTCGAAAGGCACGAAGGTGGCGCGTTTGTCGCCCTCTTCGACCGTCACTTCGCGAAGAATACGGATGAACTTCTTGTGAGCATCCTGCTCCTGCAACCCAGCGGACTGAATCAGGAATACAAAGGGACCGGCACTGCCATCCATGATCGGTACTTCGGATGCGGAGAGCTCGACGTAGGCGTTATCGATGCCCAGGCCAGCCATGGCCGAAAGCAGGTGCTCTACCGTATCCACCTTGACGTCACCACTGACCAAGGTGGTCGACATGGTGGTTTCACCAACATTGCATGCCCGCGCGGGGATTTCCACGACAGGGTCAAGGTCAGTACGACGGAACACGATACCGGTGTCCACAGGTGCCGGCTTCAGGGTCAGGTATACCTTCTCCCCGGAATGCAGGCCAACGCCAGTGGCGCGGATAATGTTCTTCAGGGTACGTTGTCTGATCATGGCTTTGGCCGCTATAGCACTAGTTGCGAATAGTTTTCAACAATGGCCGGGGATGATAGCAGAACCGGCCTTTGCTGAACACCAATCGCCCCAATACTCCTGATCCCCTCCATTAATCGGCCTGACGACGCAGGAAGGCCGGGATGTCCAGGTAATCCAGGTCATCCTGCGGGTTCAACTTGGCCGCGGAAGCGGCACCGCCGTGGCTTTGACGCTGAACGGTCGGGCGTTCGTAGTCCTTGTAATTGACGCTTTGCTCGCCGCGCGAAGCCGGCGTCGCAGGCGACGAAGCGGCACTGCTGGTCGTGACCTGCACGGTATTGTCGATCACCTTGACCGGCTTCTCGATTTTCGCACCCAGACCAGTGGCAACCACGGTGACGTGCAACTCGTCGCGCATGTCCGGATCGATCACGGTACCCACCTTGACGGTGGCGTGTTCGGAAGCGAACTGCTCGATAATGTTACCCACGTCGGAGTACTCGCCCAGTGACAGATCGGGACCGGCGGTGATATTCACCAGGATGCCACGCGCACCCTGCAGGTTGACGTCTTCCAGCAGCGGGTTGCGGATTGCCGCCTCGGTGGCTTCACGCGCACGGTTCGGACCGCTGGCGCAGCCAGTGCCCATCATCGCCATGCCCATTTCGCTCATCACGGTTTTCACGTCGGCGAAGTCGACGTTGATCATGCCCGGACGCTTGATGATGTCGGAGATGCCGCGCACGGCACCGGCCAGCACGTCATCCGCCTTGGCGAACGCCGACAGCAGGCTGGCATCTTTACCCAGGATGGTCAGCAGCTTTTCGTTGGGGATGGTGATCAGCGAGTCGACGCTTTCCGCCAGGGCGCGAATGCCCTCCTCAGCGATCTGCATGCGCTTCTTGCCTTCAAACGGGAACGGACGAGTCACCACAGCAACGGTGAGAATGCCCATTTCCTTCGCCACTTGAGCGATCACCGGCGCAGCGCCAGTGCCGGTACCGCCACCCATACCGGTGGTGATGAAGACCATGTCGCAGCCTTGCAGCACTTCGGCGATGCGCTCACGGTCTTCCATGGCGGCCTGACGACCGACATCCGGGTTGGCACCGGCTCCCAGGCCCTTGGTCACGCCAGTGCCCAGTTGCAGGATGGTGCGCGCACCGATGTTCTTCAGTGCCTGCGCATCGGTATTGGCGCAGATGAACTCGACGCCTTCGATGTTGTTCTTCGACATGTGGTTGACTGCGTTGCCGCCGCCGCCACCCACGCCAATGACCTTGATGACCGCACTTTGCGGGATGTTGTCTACGAGCTCGAACATGTTCCCTCTCCTTTGCCTTCTAGTTGTAACGCCTACTGCATAAGCGGTTTTCAAATCAGAAATTGCTTTGTATCCAGCGCTTCAGGCGCTCGAATACCGGTGTCTTGGCTTCATCGCTGTAGCTGCCGATGGCAGACATCGAGATGCCGTCGGCCTGTTTCTGCAGGCCATACAGCAACAGGCCCACGCTGGTGGAATAAATCGGGTTGCGCACCACGTCGCCCAGACCCTTGACGCCTTGCGGCATGCCCAGGCGCACCGGCATGTGGAAGATTTCCTCGGCCAGTTCGACTGCGCCTTCCATCTTCGAGGTGCCGCCGGTGAGCACGATGCCCGCCGGAATCAGGTCCTCATAGCCGCTGCGGCGCAGCTCGGCCTGGATCAGGGTGAACAGCTCGTCGTAGCGCGGCTCGACCACTTCGGCCAGGGACTGGCGCGACAAATCGCGCGGCGGCCGGTCGCCGACGCTCGGCACCTTGATGGTTTCGCCGGCGCCGGCCAGCTTGGCCAGAGCGCAGGCATAGCGAATCTTGATTTCTTCGGCGTACTGGGTCGGTGTGCGCAACGCCATGGCGATGTCGTTGGTGACCTGATCGCCGGCGATCGGAATCACCGCGGTGTGGCGAATCGCGCCTTCGGTGAAGATGCAGATGTCGGTGGTGCCGCCGCCGATGTCGACCAGGCACACGCCCAGCTCCTTCTCGTCGTCGGTGAGCACCGCGTAGGCCGAGGCCAACTGCTCGAGAATGATGTCGTCGACTTCCAGGCCGCAGCGACGCACACACTTCTCGACGTTCTGCGCCGCGTTGACCGCGCAGGTCACCACATGCACCTTGGCCTCCAGGCGCACGCCGGACATGCCCAGCGGTTCGCGTACACCTTCCTGGTTGTCGATCACGTAATCCTGCGGCAGGGTGTGCAGCACCCGCTGGTCCGCCGGAATGGCCACGGCCTGGGCGGCATCGAGCACACGCTCGAGGTCGGCCGAGCTGACTTCGCGATCGCGGATGGCGACGATACCGTGGCTGTTGAGGCTGCGAATATGATTACCGGCCAGGCCGACGAAGGCCGAATGGATGCGGCAGCCCGCCATCAGCTGCGCCTCCTCGATGGCGCGCTGGATCGACTGCACGGTCGATTCGATATTGACCACCACGCCCTTCTTCAGGCCACGCGAGGGGTGGGTGCCGATACCGACGATTTCCAGTTGGCCATCGGCAGTCACCTCACCGACCAGCGCCACCACTTTGGAGGTGCCTATATCGAGGCCGACGATCATCTTGCCGCTCTGCACGTTTGTCATGTTTCCTGCCTTCTCCTGATTCACTGCACGACAGCGGTGTCAGCCGCCGTGGGCGCGAGCGGCTCGCGCCACGTCACGGCCAGGCCGTTGGCGTAGCGCAGATCGATCCGCGCGATATTCGTTTGCTGCTCTTTCAGCGCCTTGTCGTAGATGGCGCTGAAACGTCGCATCTTTTCCACCAGGTGGTCGCGGCCCAACAGCAACTCGATGCCCTGCCCGGTGGAGAGGAACCAGCTGCCGCGCTCACGCAACTCCAGACGCACCACGGAAAAGCCCAATGGGCGCAACATCTGACTGAGCATCTGGTACTGCTGCATCACTTGCTGCTGCGCCCGCTTGGGGCCATACAGCTGCGGCAGGTGCTGGTAATTCGCCTGCTCCTTGGGCGCGAAGGCCTTACCCTGGTTGTTCAGCAGGGCCTCATCGCCCCAGCGGGCGATCGGCAGATGCTCCTCCAGGCGGATCAGCAACTGATCCGGCCAAACCCGACGCACCTGCGCACTGGCGATCCAGGGCATCTGTTCCAGCTCATGGCGCAGACCCGGCAGGTCGACACTGAAGAAGCTTGTCGTGACGAAGGGTTCGATACGCTGCTGCACCGCCTGCTGACTGACGTAGCTCAAGTCGCCCTCGACGCTGATGCTGGCGATCGGCCGATCTGCGTAGGGCAGCAGCCGTTGCGCCAGTTCGTAAGCGGCGAAACCCAACGCCAGCAGCAACAGCGGCCAGGTGATGCGTTTGAGCACGCCGAGATTCGGCCTTGGCAGACGCAGACTGATCGGCTCCTTGGCCACCAGACGGCTTGCGCCGCGCTGCGCAGGCTTGCCGCGCAACGGTGCGCGTGCTGAACCTGGCTGGTGACGCAGAGTGGCGACCATGGCTTAACCCCGCGCCTCGAGGCTGTCGGCGAGAATCGCCAACACCAGCTGCTGAAAATCCAGACCGGCAGCTCGCGCCGCCATCGGCACCAGGCTGTGGTCGGTCATGCCCGGCACGGTATTGACCTCCAGCAGCCAGAATTGTCCGGCAGCATCCTGCATCACATCGACCCGCGCCCAGCCCTGGGTGCCGACCGCCTCGCAGGCCCGTGCACTGAGGCTTTTCAGCTCGTCTTCCTTGAGTGCATCGAGGCCACAGGGGATGCGGTACTGGGTGTCGCTGGCCAGGTACTTGGCGTCGTAGTCGTAGAACGAATGCGGGGTGCCCAGGGCAATCGGCGGCAGCACCTGGCCGCGCAACAGGGCAATGGTGTATTCCGGACCATGAATCCACTGCTCGACCAGCACTTGCGAGTCGTACTGGCTGGCGTCCTGCCAGGCGGCGATCAAGGCGTCGACATCGGCGACCTTGGCCATGCCGATGCTCGAGCCCTCGTGGGCCGGCTTGACGATCAGCGGAAAACCCAGCTCCGCCGCCGCGGCATGGCAGTCCTCGGCACTGGCCAAGACTGCATGCCGTGGCGTCGGCAGGCCGAGGCTTTGCCAGACCTGTTTGGTGCGCAGTTTGTCCATGGCCAGGGCGGAAGCCAGAATGCCGCTGCCAGTGTAAGGGATGCCGGCGCACTCGAGCAGGCCCTGCATGCTGCCGTCTTCGCCGCCACGACCGTGCAGCACGATGAAGGCGCGGTCGATTTTCTCGGCCAGCAGGCGCTGCAGAAAATCGTCACCGACATCGATGCCGAAGGCATCCACGCCGGCGCCTTGCAGGGCTTTGAGCACGGCATTACCGGAGTTCAGCGAGACCTCACGCTCGGCGCTCTTGCCGCCAAACAACACGGCAACGCGACCGAACGCAGTCACTGGCAGGCTCGATTTCAAGGTTTCGGCGCTCATTTCGACTCAGCCTCTTTCGACTCGCCGCCAGCCGCAGCGAACAGCGCGCTTTGCAGCAGTTGCGGGGCCAGGCCACCGATATCGCCGGCACCCTGACAGAGCAGGATGTCGCCGGCGCGCAGCAGCGGTTTGATCAGCGGCGCCAGTTCGACACCACGCTCGATATAGATCGGATCCAGCTGGCCACGCTGCCGAATGCTGTGGCACAGGTGCTTGCTGTCAGCCCCCGGAATCGGCTCTTCGCCGGCTGGATAGACCTCCATCAGCAGCAGCACGTTGGTTTCCGCCAGCACCTGGACGAAATCCTCGTAGAGATCGCGGGTCCGGCTGAAACGGTGCGGCTGGTAGACCATCACCAGCCGACGATCCGGCCAACCGCCGCGCACCGCCTTGATCACCGCGGCGACTTCACGAGGGTGGTGACCATAATCGTCGACCAGCATCACGCTGCCGTCAGCCACCGGCAGCTCGCCGTAGACCTGAAAGCGCCGACCGACACCCTGGAAACCGGACAGGCCCTGGACGATGGCTTGATCGCTGATGCCTTCATCGGTCGCGATGGCAATGGTCGCCAGGGCATTCAATACGTTGTGATTGCCCGGCATGTTGACCGAGACATCCAGCGGCTCGCGGCCGGTACGCAACACGGTGAAGAAGGTCAGCATGCCTTGCTGGCGCACGTTGATCGCGCGCACGTCGGCATCTTCGCCGAAGCCGTAGGTCATGGTCGGCCGTGCCACCTGCGGCAGAATCTCGCGCACGATGGGGTCGTCGACGCACATGACGGCCAGGCCATAGAACGGCAGGTTATGCAGAAACTCGACGAAGGTTTTCTTCAACTTGCTGAAGTCGCCCTCGTAGGTGCTCATGTGGTCCATGTCGATATTGGTGACCACCGCGACCATCGGTTGCAGATGCAGGAAGCTGGCATCGCTCTCGTCCGCTTCGGCAATCAGGTAGCGGCTGGTACCGAGCTGGGCGTTGGTGCCCGCTGCATTCAGACGACCACCGATGACGAAGGTCGGGTCCAGGCCGCCGGCGGCGAACACCGAGGCCAGCAGGCTGGTGGTGGTGGTCTTGCCATGGGTGCCGGCCACGGCGATGCCATGCCGGTAACGCATCAACTCGGCAAGCATTTCCGCACGCGGCACCACCGGCACACGCCGCTCCAGGGCAGCGGCCACTTCCGGGTTGGCGGTGTTCACGGCGCTGGAGACCACCAGCACATCGGCGTTCTCGGCGTTCTCGGCGCTGTGGCCGATAAAGATCTGCGCACCGAAGCTTTCCAGACGCTCGGTGACCGCCGAAGCCTTGAGGTCGGAGCCGGACACCTGATAGCCCAGATTGAGCAGCACTTCGGCGATGCCGCACATACCGGCGCCGCCGATACCGACGAAATGGATGCGGCGGATACGGCGCATTTCAGGCTGCGGGATAGCTTTGCGACTCTCAACCACGGGCCACCTCCAGGCAAATATCGACAACACTGCGGGTTGCATCGGGCTTGGCCAGGCGCCGTGCGGTACGCGCCATTTCTTTCAATCGTTCAGGGTGCATCAAAACCTCGGACAGCTGCGCGGCCAGCGTGGCGGCGTCTGTGGAGCGTTGCGGCAGAAGGACGGCGGCGCCCTCCTCGGCCAGATACTCGGCGTTACGCGTCTGGTGATCGTCGATGGCATGGGGCAGCGGCAGCAGGAACGCTGGCAGACCGGCGGCGGCCAGCTCGCTGACGGTCAAGGCGCCAGCGCGACACACCACCAGATCGGCCCAGGCGTAGGCGCGGGCCATGTCCTTGATAAAGGGCGCGACCTGCGCTTCGACGCCCGCATCGCGGTAACGTTCGCCAGTAATGCCATCGTGTTGCTTGCCGGCCTGGTGGAACACTTCCGGGCGCAACTCGCCTGGCAGCAAAGCCAGGGCGGCGGGCAACAGCTTGTTCAGTGGCTCGGCGCCCAGGCTGCCGCCGAGGATCAGCAGACGTGGCCGGCGATCGCGCAGCGAATCGCGCGGGGTTTCCAGGAACAGCTCCTCGCGCACCGGATTGCCGGTGGTGCGGCGCTTGGCCGAAGCGCCGAAGGTATTCGGGAAGGCCTCGCACACACGGCTGGCAAACGGTGCCAGGATGCGATTGGCGGTGCCGGCCACGGCGTTCTGCTCGTGGATGATCAGCGGTGCACCGCCCAGGCGGGCCGCCAATCCGCCGGGCCCGGTGACGAAGCCGCCCATGCCGAGCACACATACCGGCTGCAACTCGCGCACCACTTTACGAGCCTGGAACAGTGCCTTGACCAGCTGAAACGGCGCCTTGAGCAGCGACAGCTTGCCCTTGCCACGCAGACCCGTGACGTTGATCAGGTGCAGCGGCAGGCCGGCGGCCGGTACCAGTTCGTTCTCGATGCCGCGCGGCGTACCCAGCCAATGCACGCGGTAACCACGCGCCTGGAACTCGCGCGCACAGGCCAGCGCCGGGAATACGTGCCCGCCGGTGCCGCCGGCCATGATCAGCACATTAGCGGGCATTGGCAGGTTCCTTCGCGTTATTGCCATCGAAAAAATCCGACTCCTGAAAATCGACATCCTCGCTGCCCAACTGGGTGCGCCGCTCCCACTCGATCCGCAGCAGCAGCGCCAGGCTGACGCAGCAGATCACCAGTGAGCTGCCGCCGTAGCTGAGGAACGGCAAGGTCAGACCCTTGGTCGGCAACAGGCCGACGTTCACCCCTATATTGATCAGGAACTGGCCAATCCACAGGAAAGCCAGACCATAGGCGACATAGGCGGCGAAGTACTGCTTGGCCTTTTCCGCCCACAGGCCGATGTACAGGGCGCGCACGCAGACGAAGGCGAACAGGCCGACGGTAATCAGGGCGCCCAGCATGCCCAGTTCTTCGGCGAGCACGGCGAACACGAAGTCGGTGTGCGCTTCCGGCAAATAGAACTGCTTCTGAATGCTGTTGCCCAGGCCGACACCGAACCACTCGCCACGACCGAAGGCGATCAACGCCTGGGTCAACTGGTAGCCGGAACCGAACTGATCGGCCCAGGGGTCGGTGAAGGTGATCAGACGCTGCAGGCGATACTCCTGGGTTTGCACCAGCACGAACAACGCACCAACGGCCAGGGCGACCAACAGGCCGAAACGCAGCAGGCCGACGCCGCCGAGGAACAGCATCGCCGCGGCGGCACCCATCATCACCACGGTGGCGCCGAAGTCCGGTTCCAGCAGCAGCAAGCCGGCCATCGGCAGCAGCACCACGAACGGCTTGAAGAAGCCGGCCCAGCTTTCGCGTACTTCTGCCTGACGGCGCACCAGGTAGCCGGCCAGGTAGACCACCACGAACAGCTTGGCGATTTCCGACGGCTGCACGTTGAATGCACCGAAGCCGATCCAGCGCATCGAACCATTCACTTCACGGCCGATACCCGGCACCAGCACCAGCAGCAGCAGGGCGAAGGCGGCCAACAGCGCCAGACCACTGAGGCGCTGCCAGGTTTCCAGCGGGATCAACAGCACCACAACGGCGGCGCCGAGACCGATCACCAGGTAAATCAGGTGACGAAACATGTAGTAAAGCGGGCTGCCCACATTCACCGCGGCCACCTCGGTCGAGGCAGACGCGATCATCACCAGGCCCAGGCCGAGCAGGGCCAGGCAACCGGCCAGCAGCGGGAAGTCCATGTCCAGGCCGCGGCGGCTGAACAGCGGGGACGGGTATGGGCGCAGGAAGGCGAGCATCAGGCGAGCGCCTCCACGGCTTGGGCGAACAGGCGTCCGCGCTCTTCGAAATTCTTGAACATGTCCAGGCTGGCGCAGGCCGGCGAGAGCAGCACGGCATCGCCCGATTGGGCCAGTTCGGCGGAGCGCTGCACGGCTTCCTCGAGGGTCGCCACCCGGATCAGTGGCACACCCTCACCGAGCGCAGCGGCCAAGCGCTCGGCATCGCGACCAAGCAACAGCACGGCGCGGCAATACTGCGCGACCGGCTTGGCCAAGGCGGAGAAATCGGCGCCCTTGCCGTCGCCACCGGCGATCAACACCAGTTTGCCGACGATATCCGCGCCCAGGCCTTCGATGGCCGCCAGGGCGGCACCGACGTTGGTCGCCTTGGAATCGTCGTAGTAAGCCACGCCGTTACGTTCACCGACCCACTGGCAACGGTGCGGCAGACCGGCGAAGCGCTTCAGGGTCTCCAGCATCGGCGCCATCGGCAGGCCAGCCGCATGGCCAAGAGCCAATGCGGCCAGGGCGTTGGACTGGTTGTGCGCACCACGGATTTTCAGCTCGCGCACCGGCAGCAGCGCATCGAACTGGAAAGCCAGGGATTTCTCGCCGTGCTCGATGAGCAGACCGAAACGCTTGAAGTCCGGCTTGCCCAGACCGAACAACCAGCACGGCAGGTCGTCCGCCACCAGCGGCCGCGACAAGGCATCGTCGCGGTTCACCACCACCTGCCGGGCGCCGCGGAAGATCCGGTGCTTGGCCAGGTGATAAGCCGCCAGCGAAGCGTAGCGATCCATATGGTCTTCGCTGATGTTCAGGCAGGTCGCCACTTCGGCGTTCAACTGATCGGTGGTTTCCAGCTGGAAGCTGGACAGCTCCAGGACATAGAGTTCGATGTCGTCGCTCAACAGGTCGAGCGCGGGCACTCCGAGGTTGCCGCCGACCGCGACCTTCTTGCCGGCCGCCGCCGCCATCTCGCCGACCAGGGTGGTGACTGTACTTTTCGCATTGGAGCCGGTGATGGCGACGATCGGCGCCTTGGCGTAACGGGCAAACAGATCGATGTCGCCGGAAAGCTTCACGCCGCGGGCCGCCGCTTCCTGCAGCGCCGGAGTGGCCAGCGCCAGGCCCGGACTGACCAGCAACTCGCTGGCACGGCAGAGGAAGTCCACGTCCAGTTCGCCACAGCGTACTTCCACCTGCGGGAACTGCTCACGCAAGGTGGCCAGCTCCGGCGGGTTGGCCCGGGTATCGACCACGGCAAAGGCCAGGCCCTGGCGCGCGAGGAAGCGCACCAGGGACATGCCGCTCTTGCCGAGGCCGACAACGATGCGGAACTGGTCGGAAGCGATCAGGCTCATGGTCTCCTCAACGCAATTTCAAGGTGGCAAGGCCGATCAACACCAGAATCACGGTGATGATCCAGAAACGGACGATGACGCGCGGTTCGGGCCAGCCTTTCAGTTCGAAGTGGTGATGAATCGGCGCCATGCGGAACACCCGCTTGCCGGTCAACTTGAACGAGGCGACCTGGATGATCACCGACAGGGTCTCCATGACGAACACCCCGCCCATGATGAACAGCACCACTTCCTGACGGACGATCACGGCAATGGTGCCCAGGGCCGCGCCCAGTGCCAGCGCGCCGACATCGCCCATGAACACCTGGGCCGGGTAGGTGTTGAACCAGAGGAAACCCAGACCGGCACCGACCAGCGCGGCGCAGAACACGATCAACTCGCCCGCGCCCGGCAGATAGGGGATGAACAGGTATTCGGCGAATTTCACGTTGCCCGACAGGTAGCAGAAAATCCCCAGCGCGCCGCCAACCATCACGGTGGGCAGAATCGCCAGGCCGTCCAGGCCATCGGTCAGGTTGACCGCATTGCTCGAGCCGACGATGACGAAGTAGGTCAGCACCACGAAGCCGAAGCCCAACTGAATGCTGACGTCTTTGAGCAGCGGCAGGATCAGGGTGGTTTCCGCGGGAGTCTGCGCGGTCATATAAAGGAACAAGGCCGCTGCCAGACCGAACACCGACTGCCAGAAATACTTCCAGCGACTCGGCAGGCCGCGCGAATTCTTCTCGATCACCTTGCGGTAGTCGTCAACCCAGCCGATGGCGCCGAACAACAGGGTCACTGCCAGCACCACCCAGACATAGCGGTTGCTCAGGTCGGCCCAGAGCAGGGTGCTGATGGCGATGGCGGAGAGAATCAGCGCACCGCCCATGGTCGGCGTGCCCTTCTTCGACAGGTGCGACTGCGGCCCGTCATTGCGCACCGACTGGCCGATCTGGCGGATCTGCAGAGTGCGGATCATCCACGGCCCCAGCCACAACGACAGCGCCAGTGCGGTCAACACACCGAGAATCCCGCGCAGGGTCAGGTACTGAAAGACCGCGAAGCCCTTGTGGAACTGTTGCAGGTACTCCGCCAGCAGCAGCAGCATTTAGTGATTCTCCCCAGACATGCCACAAAGCGCCGCCACGACTTTTTCCATCGCGGCGCTGCGTGAACCCTTTATTAGAATGGTGGTGTCGCCTTGCTCGCGGCGTAATGCCTCGATCAGGCTGGCTTGGTCGGCGAAATGCTGGGCAGCGGCGCCGAACGCGGCAACCGCATGGGCCATCAACGGGCCGACCGCATAGAGTGCAGCGACCTTGCCCGCGGCATAGCTGCCCACTTCGCGATGGCCCTGCTCGGCCCAGGCGCCCAACTCGCCCATGTCCCCAAGCACCAGCACGGTGCGTCCGGAGAAGCCGGCAAGTATATCGACAGCCGCGCACATCGAAGCTGGGTTGGCGTTATAGCTGTCATCGATAACCCGCACGCCATTGCTCGCCAACTGCGCCACGCCACGGCCCTTGACCGGCTGCAGGTTTTCCAGGCCGCTCTTGATATCGACCAGCGGCACGCTCAGGGCATGTGCCGCCGCCGATGCGGCCAAGGCATTGGCCACATTGTGCTCGCCAAGCAGGTTGAGCTGGATACGAGCCAGGCCTTCTGCACAGTGCAGGGTGAAAGCCGAGCAACCGCGCGCATCGCGACTCAGGTCGCTGGCATGAAAGTCTGCCGCCGGATTGTGCAGGGCGAAACTGAGGATCCGCTGGCCGCCCGCGCGCTGTTGCCAGCGCGCAAAGGCCGCGTCGTCGCGATTGAGCACGGCAACCCCACCATCGCCTAGCCCTTCGAGGATCTCCCCTTTGGCCTCGACGATTTTCTCCGGCCCGCCGAACTCGCCCACATGGGCGGTACCGGCATTGGTGATGATGACCACATGGGGCTGCGCCAGACTGACGGTGTAGGCAATTTCGCCGACGCGCGAGGCGCCCAGCTCGATCACCGCCGCCTTGTGCTGCGATGCCAGTTCCAGCAGGGTCAGCGGTACACCCAGTTCATTGTTCAGATTGCCGCGGGTGGCCAGCACGGCACTGCCCTGCTCGACGAATGCCGTGCGCAGAATACTGGCGAGCATTTCCTTGACCGTGGTCTTGCCGCTGGAGCCGGTGACCGCAACCAGCGGGCCGCCGTAGGCCTGACGATTCAGGGCGCCGAGTCGGCCAAGCGCCAGGCGCGTGTCCTCCACCAACAACTGCGGCAAGGCGACGCCCGCCACTTCCCGCTCGACCAGCGCAGCCACCGCACCCTTGGCGGCGACATCGGCCAGGTACGCGTGACCGTCGAAGTTCGGCCCGCTCAGGGCGATGAACAGTTGACCCGGCTGAATCGTCCGGCTGTCGGTGCTGACTGCATCGAAAGCGCAATCTTCACCGATCAAGCGCGCATGCAACGGCGCGCTGACTTCGCTCAAGCGCAGGGCTTTAAGCATGCGTCACCTCCCATGCTGCCAGGGCTTTGTCGGCTTCGACCAGGTCGGAGAATGGCTGGCGCACGCCGTTGATTTCCTGATAGTCCTCATGGCCCTTGCCGGCCAGTACCAGCACATCGGCCGGGCTGGCGGCGGCGATCAACTGGGCGATGGCCTGGCCGCGACCATGGACGAACTGCACGCGCTCAGGCGCGACAAAACCTGCGCAAATGTCGCTGAAGATCTGCTCGGGTGCCTCGCTGCGCGGATTGTCGTCGGTGACCAGCACGCCATCGGCGAGGCGCTCGACCACCGCAGCCATCAATGGACGCTTGCCGCGATCACGGTCGCCACCGCAGCCGAACAGGCACAGCAGCCGGCCTTTGACATGCGGGCGCAGGGCTTCCAGGACCTTTTCCAGGGCATCCGGGGTGTGCGCGTAATCGACCACCACCAATGGCTGCTCGACTCCGCCCAGACGCTGCATGCGCCCCACCGGCCCTTGCAACTGCGGGAGCACCCTGAGGATTTCGTCGAGCGGATAATCCATGCCCAGCAGCACACCGACCACCGCCAGCAGGTTGCTCAGGTTGAAGCGCCCCAGCAGCGCGCTGCGCACGTTACCTTCGCCGCGCGGCGTGACCAGCTTGACCCGTACTCCCTGCTCGTCGAACTGGGCGTCGCGGCAGTACAGATAAGCCGCGGGATCTTCCAGGCTGTAGCTGATCAGGCGCGAGTCATGCTCGGCGCGGGCCAGTTTACGACCGAATTCGTCGTCCAGATTGAGCACCCGGCAACGCAAACCCGGCCAGGCGAACAAGGCGGCCTTGGTCTCGCCATAGGCGTCCATCGAGCCGTGATAGTCCAGATGATCGCGCGACAGGTTGGTGAACACCGCCACGTCGAACGCCAGCGCGGTCACCCGACCCTGGTGCAAACCGTGGGAGGAGACTTCCATGGCCACCGCACGGGCGCCGGCATTCTTCAGGTCGGCCAGGGTGGCTTGCACGCCGATCGGGTCCGGCGTGGTATGCCGACCGAGGGCCAGCGCGTTGTAAAAACCGTTGCCCAGGGTGCCGACGATGCCGCAGCGCTGACCCAGCAGATCCAGGGCCTGGGCCAGCAGCTGGCTGACACTGGTCTTGCCGTTGGTGCCGGTAATGCCGACCAGATGCATCCTGCGGCTCGGTTCGCCGTAGAAGCGCCCGGCGATGGCCGACAGCTGACCGGCCAAGCCCTTGATCGCCACCAGCTCGGCGCTGCTGGCCGTCATCGCCGGCGCACCCTCGGCCTCATAGGCCACTGCCGCGGCGCCGCGGGCAATCGCATCGGCGATGTGCACGCGGCCGTCCTGCTGGCTACCCGGCACGGCAAGAAACAGATCACCGGGGCGCACCTTGCGACTATCCAGGGTCAATTCACGGATCAGCACCGCACTGGCGGCTTCGGGCAACAATTGATTCAGAGGCATGGGCATCAGATGCGCCCTCCCTTGACTGCGTTCACCGCAGTGGCTTGCGATTCGACGGGCGGTGGCAGGTTATCCGGCACGACATTCATCAGGCGCAGGGCGCCGGCCATGACCTTGCCGAACACCGGCGCAGACACCAAACCACCGTAGTAACCACCCTTGCTGGGTTCGTCAATGACGATGGCAACGGCAATCCGCGGGTCATCGACCGGACCGAAGCCGGCGAACAGTGAGCGGTAGGCATTCTCCCGATAGCCCCTGGAGTCGGTCGAAACCTTGCGCGCGGTACCGCTCTTGCCCGCGACGTGGTAACCCGGAACCTTGGCCCGGAATACACCACCGGGGGCCTCGATCACTTCCTGCAGCATGCCCTGCATGGTCTTGGCGATGGCTTCGGGGATCACCTGCACGCCATCCGGCTTGCGATCCATGCGGGTCAGTGACAAGGGCACGCTGCGACCGCCATTGGCCAGCACCGAGTAGGCGTGCGCCAACTGCACGGCCGTCACCGACAGACCGTAGCCATAAGACAGCGTGGCGGTTTCGGCCTTGCGCCATTCGCGGTGGTTGGGCAGATTGCCGACCCGCTCGCCCGGAAAACCGAGGCCGGTGTCCTGCCCCAGCCCGACCTGCTGCATCACCGAGTAGATAGACTCGCCGCCGATATCGAAGGCGACCTTGCTCATACCGACGTTGCTCGACTTGATCAGAATCTCGGTAAGGCTCAACGGCCCAGTGCTGCGCGAAACATCGCGAATCGTGTACCGACCGATCTGCAGGGTACCCGGAGACACATCGACGGTATCGCTCGGCTTCCAGCGACCACTCGCCAGCGCGGCACTCATGGAGAACGGCTTCATGGTCGAGCCCGGCTCGAATACGTCGATCATTGCCCGGTTACGCATGGTGGCCGGCTGCATATCGCGGCGGTTATTCGGGTTGTAGGTGGGCTGGTTGACCATGGCCAGCACTTCGCCGGTCTTCACATCGATCATCACCAGACTGCCCGCCTTGGCCCCGAACTCGACCAGGGCGTTGCGCAACTCGCGATGCGCCAGATACTGCAGACGCAGGTCGATCGACAGCGCCAGCGCCTTGCCCGCCTTGGCATTCTGGGTGACCTGGACATCCTTGATCAGCCGGCCGCGGCGGTCCTTGAGCACCTGGCGCTTGCCCGGCACGCCGGCCAGCCAATCCTCGTAAGCCAGCTCCATGCCTTCGCGACCACGATCGTCGATATCGGTAAAGCCGACCACGTGCGCGGTCACTTCGCCGCCCGGATAGAAACGGCGAAACTCTTCGATGGCGTATACACCCGGCAGCTTCAGGTCGAGCACCCGCTGCCCCTTCTCCGGCGTAAGACCACGTACCAGGTACATGAATTCGCGCCCGGCATTGGCCTGCAGACGCACGGCAAGCGCCTTTGGCTCCTGCCCCAGTGCGGCCGCCAAGGCCGGCCACTGGGCCTTGCCTGCCTGCAACTCCTTGCCGTTGGCCCACAGGGTTGTGACCGGAGTACTGACCGCCAACGGCTCGCCATTGCGATCGGTGACCAGGCCACGGTGCGCAGGAATAGGGATATGCCGCACGCTGCGCGCATCGCCATGGGCCTTGAGGAAATCATGGTCGAACACATGCAGATCGATGATGCGCCAGACGATCGCACCGACCATCAGAGCCAGGAGCAGCAGCACCAGGCGAAAACGCCAGGGATAGAGTGCGCCCTCGAGCCGGATCATGGCGCCACCATGCGTACTTCGGCGGCTTCGGGGATGCGCATCTTCAGCTGTTCGCTGGCCAGGGTTTCGATGCGACTGTGGGCGGTCCAGGTGCTCTGCTCGAGAATCAGACGGCCCCATTCGGCCTGCGCCCGGTCGCGGGTGCTCAGCTCGGCATACAGGCCGTTGAGCAACTGACGATTCCAGTGCGCACTGTAAGAGACCGCCAGCGCACTGCCGAGCACGCCAAGGAACAGCACCAGCATCAGCAGGCTGCCCTTTGGCAATGGCTTGGCGAAGACCGCACTCATCGCATTTTCTCCGCCACCCGCATGACCGCGCTGCGCGAGCGCGGGTTGGCCTTGAGCTCGGCCTCGGAGGCGTACTGCGGCTTGCCGATCAGTTTCAGGCGAGGCTCGAAGGCCTTGGGAATGATCGGCAGGTCGCGCGGGTATGCGTCCCGCTCGCCCTTGGCATGCTTGCGCATGAACTGTTTGACGATACGGTCCTCGAGGGAGTGAAAGCTGATCACCACCAGACGGCCGCCCACTTCGAGCGCCTCCAGCGCGGCGTCGAGGCCACGCTGCAGATCGCCGAGCTCGTTATTGATGTAGATGCGCAGCCCCTGGAAGGCGCGGGTCGCCGGATTCTTGCCCTTTTCCCAGGCGGGATTGGCCACCGTCAGCACTTGGGCCAGGTCGGCGGTGCGTTCAAAGGGCTGTTCCGCGCGACGCAACACCACGGCACGGGCCATGCGCTTGGCGAAACGCTCTTCGCCATACTCCTTGAGCACCCTGGCGATTTCCTCTTCGCTGGCGCTGGCGATCCACTGCGCCGCACTGACGCCACGCGTGGGATCCATGCGCATGTCCAGCGGGCCGTCGTTGAGGAAGCTGAATCCGCGCTCGGCATCGTCCAGCTGCGGCGAGGAGACGCCCAGATCCAGCAGAACCCCATTGACCTTGCCAGCCAGCCCGCGGACAGCGATCTCTTCGCCAAGTTCCGCAAAACTGCGCTGCACAACGACAAAGCGGCCGTCTTCGGCCGCTAGCTCATTCCCCGTGGCAATCGCCAAGGGGTCCTTGTCGAACCCCAGCAAATGCCCGTCCGGCCCGAGCCTTTCGAGGATCAACCGGCTATGCCCGCCACGACCGAAGGTGCCATCCAGGTAGCAGCCATCGGCTCGCACGGCCAACCCGTCGACAGCCTCGTCGAGTAGCACGGTAATATGGCGAAAGCTGCTGGTCATAGTCACAGGATCAAGTCACGTAGTTCGTCGGACAAGGCACCCGGCTGCTTGATGGCCGCCAAATCGGCATCGGCGACCGCATTCCAGGCATCTTCGTCCCACAGTTGAAATTTATTCAGTTGGCCGACCAACATCGCGCGTTTATCCAGCCTGGCGTACTCGCGCAGACGCGGAGGCACCAGAAAGCGGCCACTGGCATCCAGCTCGAGGTCAACGGCATTACCGATCAGCAAGCGCTGCAAACGGCGATTCTCTTCACGGAAGGAGGCCAATTCGCGCAGCTTGTTTTCGATCAGCTCCCACTCGGCCAGCGGGTAGACACATAGGCAGGGGTCGATGGCATCGATGGTCACGATCAGCTGGCCTGCACAACGCGACACGAGCTCGTCCCGATACCGACTTGGCATCGCGAGTCGCCCTTTGGCGTCGAGACTGATGGCGTTGGCTCCACGAAACACAGCTGCGCTTCCCCTTAAATTAGCTATCCATGCCCAAAAAAACCCACTTCATGCCACTTCTTGCCACTTGCGCACACTATAGGAACGCCCACACCCCACCGTCAAGGCGCGCCTGGAAGGAAAAATCCTTACAGAACGGCGATTTAGCAAACTAAAGAGGAGTAAGGGCGGAGCATTGCCCGGAGTTTTTCGAGTCAAATTGAGCACGTACAGCAAGCTGCACTTCGAACTTAAAGTGATTTGTTAAGAGTAAGATTTTTTTGGTCTTAGAAAAGCGAGGAGTAAGGGTGTCGCGGATATAGAGGAAAGGTGGAGAGTCGATCTGTAAGCCGGGTTCTGTCGAGGACAGTCATTCCTCTACGACGTACATCACTGCACGCCTTTAGCAACCTACCCGGTTCCAGCGCGGGCCACGCCAATGGAACCCTATTTGGTCTTGCTCCGAGTGGGGTTTGCCTAGCCACGGACTGTTACCAGCCGCGCGGTGCGCTCTTACCGCACCTTTTCACCCTTACCGGCGCCGAAACGCTTAGGCGGTTATTTTCTGTGGCACTTTCCGTAGGCTCACGCCTCCCAGGCGTTACCTGGCACTCCGCCCTATGGAGCCCGGACTTTCCTCCCCCGCATTTCGCAGAACGAAACACGGCAGCGACTGTCCGATCGACTCTCCGCCGCCAAGGTTACCGGCACGCGCCCGATAGAACAAGGCTCAAGCGTCTTTCTGCCGGTCCAGCGCCGCCTGATAGAGCAGGTTCTTGCGCACTCCGGTGATTTCCGCCGCCAACGCTGCCGCCCGCTTGAGCGGCATTTCCTTGAGCAACAGCTCGAGTACACGCAGCGCCTCGGCACTCACCGCCGCCTCATCCTCTGGCGCCTGCCAGCCCGCGACCAGAACCACGCACTCGCCGCGCTGCTGATTACTGTCAGCCGCCACCCAGGCGCGCAACTCGGCCAATGGCAGGCCCTTGAGCGTCTCGAAGGTCTTGCTGATTTCCCGCGCGAGCAGTGCCGGGCGCTCATCGCCGAACACCGCCTGCATATCCTCCAGGCACTCGAGAATGCGGTGCGGCGCCTCATAGAAAATCAGCGTGCGCGACTCTTCCTTTACCTGCTCCAGGCGCGCGCGACGGCCGGCGGTCTTGGCCGGGAGAAACCCCTCGAAAATAAACCGGTCGGACGGCAAGCCCGCCGCCGACAGCGCCGCAATCAGCGCACAGGCTCCCGGCACCGGCACCACAGCGACGCCGGCGGCCCGCGCCTGGCGTACCAGGTGATAGCCCGGATCGGAAATCAACGGCGTACCGGCATCGGAAATCAACGCTACATCGTCGCCGGCCAGCAACCGCGCGAGAAAGCGCCCACCCTGATCGCGCTCATTGTGTTCGTGACAGGCCGCCAGCGGCGTGGCAATACCGAAATGCTGCATCAGGCGCACGGAGTGACGGGTATCCTCGGCGGCAATCAAGGCCACATCGCCGAGTACCTTGAGCGCCCGCGCACTGATATCGTCCAGATTGCCGATCGGCGTGGCGACCACATAGAGGGTGCCAGGAGTGGAGTTCGATGCACCGGGAGTGGTCACAGCACCAGCCTCTTCAATCGCAAAAGCGCGCATTGTAGCCCGTTTCGCGCCATCGACATCGCGCCGGGGCCAGGCCTTGGGTACAATTCGCCGTTCATTTGATCAAGTATCAGGAACGCTTACATGATCGCCTGCCTGCGCCCGCTCCTCGTTCTCTGCTTTGCAGCCCTGCTTACCGCCTGCGCCAGCACGCCCTCATCCACTCTTGGAGAACTGCCGCGCACCCCTCAAGCCAGCATCGAGCAACTACTGCTGCAGGCCGACGAGAGCAAGCCCGAGCAGGCCGCCCTACTGCGCCTGGCTGCCGCGGACCTGGCCTACCAGCAGAAAAATATCGCCCGCGCCGACAGCATTCTCGAACAGGTGCAACTCAACAGCCTGAAGCCTGCCCAGCAGATCTACGCCAGCACCCTGGCCGCCGAACTGGCACTGGCGCGGGAAAAACCCAAAGCCGCCCTGAAAGCGCTCAGCCACCCGAGCCTGGAGCGCCTGGCAGAACTGCCGGTCGAGCAACAAGTGCGCACCCAACTGGCCCGCGCCAACGCCCTGCAGGCCGACGGACAGCTTCTTGCCGCCACGCGCGAGCGTGTGTACATCGCGCCACTGCTCAGCGACGAAGCGGCCACACGCAACCACGAGAGCATCTGGAGCCTGGTCTCCAGCCTGCCCAGCGAACAACTGCAAACCAACGACGGATCCGACCTGGCCGGCTGGCTGAGCCTGGCTCGCGCGGCCAAGACCCCGGGCACCCTGCAACAGCAGCAAACCGCCATCGATGACTGGCTGGCGCAACACCCTCAGCATCCCGCCGCCCTGCAATTACCGCCAGCACTTAGCCAACTGCAAGAACTGTCCAGCCAACCCTTGCAGGAAATCGCCCTGCTGCTCCCGCAAGAAGGCCCGCTCGCAGCCGTAGCGCGTGCCTTGCGCGACGGCTTCCTCTCGGCCCACTATCAGGCCCAGCAGACCGGGCAGAACCCTCCCAACATCCAGTTCTATGACAGCTCACGCCTGAGCTCACTGGATGAGTTTTACCGTCAGGCACAGGCTGCCGGCGTACAACTGGTTATTGGCCCGCTGGAAAAACCACTGGTCAAGCAACTCAGCGATCGCGAGCAATTGCCGATCACTACCCTGGCCCTGAACTACAGCGACCCTGGCCAGGAAAGCCCGCCGCAGCTGTTCCAGTTCGGCCTGGCCGCCGAAGACGAAGCGCGCGAAGCAGCACGCCGCGCCTGGGCCGACGGCATGCGCCGGGCCGCCGCCCTGGTACCCCGTGGTGACTGGGGCGACCGGGTACTCGATGCCTTCCGTCAGAGCTGGCAAGCCCAGGGCGGCACCCTGGTCGCCGCCGAACACGTCGACCAGCCGGTTGAACTGGCCGGGCAAATCGCCGAACTGTTCCAATTGCGCGAAAGCGAAGCACGCACCAAGCGCCTGAAGAACACCCTGGGTGTTGCAGTGGCCGCACAGCCAGCTCGGCGCCAGGACATCGACTTCATCTTCCTGGCAGCCACCCCGCAGCAGGCGCAACAGATCAAACCGATCCTGGCCTTCCAGTACGCGGGCGACGTGCCCGTCTACGCCACTTCGCACCTGTTTACCGGCAACCACAGCGATGCGCAGCACCAAGACCTGAACGGCATCCGCTTTTGCGAGACGCCCTGGCTGCTGAACGTCAACGACCCGGTCCGCCAGCAGGTCGAAAGCCAGTGGCCGCAAGCCGGCGGCAGCCTCGGCCGGCTCTACGCCATGGGCGCCGACGCCTACCTGCTGGCACCGCGCCTGGGCCAGCTCAAGGCCCTGCCGGAGACCCGGATCGACGGTCTGTCCGGCAGTCTCAGCCTCAACCCGGCGCAACGCATCGAGCGCCAACTGCCCTGGGCCGAGTTCCGCGGCGGTCGCGTCGAGCGCCTGCCAGACAGCCTCAATTGATCGACCACAGCAGCACGCAAAGCAGCGGCAAGGCGGCCGAGGAGCTGGCCCGCCTGCATCTGCAGCAACACGGCCTGAAGCTCCTGGCGCAGAACTGGAGCTGCCGCTGCGGCGAGCTTGATCTGGTCATGCTCGATGGCGATACAGTAGTATTCGTCGAAGTCCGCTACCGCCGACATTCCGCCTGGGGCGGCGCCGTGGAGAGCGTCGATGCGCGCAAGCGCGAAAAGCTCACGAAAGCCGCCATGTACTTTTTGCAGCAGGAATCGCGCTGGGCCAAACACCCCTGCCGGTTCGACGTGATTGCCATAACCGCCGAAGGCAACTCGACTCCCCGGCTGAACTGGATCCAAAACGCCTTTGACACCTGAACCGGCGCCACACTGAAGGTTAAATCTCCGATGGAAATGCAAGACCGTATCCGCCAACTGTTCCTGGCCAGCATTGAAACCAAGCAGCAGGCTCTGGAAGTACTGGTTCCCTTCATCGAGCAAGGCAGCCTGGCCATGGTTCAGGCACTGCTCAGCGAGGGCAAGATCCTCACCTGCGGCAATGGCGGCTCGGCAGGCGATGCCCAGCACTTCTCCTCGGAACTGCTCAACCGCTTCGAACGCGAGCGCCCGAGCCTGCCGGCCATAGCCCTGACCACAGACAGCTCGACCATCACCTCGATCGCCAACGACTACAGCTACAACGAGATCTTCTCCAAGCAGATCCGCGCCCTCGGCCAGCCAGGCGACGTGCTGCTGGCCATATCCACCAGCGGCAACTCGGCCAACGTGATCCAGGCCATACAGGCCGCCCACGACCGTGAAATGACAGTAGTCGCCCTCACCGGCCGCGACGGCGGCGGCATGGCCTCACTGCTGCTGCCGGAAGACGTTGAAATTCGCGTACCGTCAAAGATCACCGCACGCATTCAGGAAGTCCACCTGCTGGTAATCCACTGCCTGTGTGACCTGATTGACCGCCAACTGTTTGGGAGTGAAGAATGACCCGTTCGCCACTGATTCTTGCCGGACTGCTATGCAGCCTGATTCTTGCCGGTTGCGGCAGCCGCAGCATCGGCAACAAAATCGATGACCAGTTCATCGCCCCGCAAGTGCGCGCCAATATCACCAGCGCTCATGTCGACCTGACCGATCCGACCTCGCACATCGTGATCACCAGTTACAACGGTGTTGTGCTACTGGCCGGCCAGACGCCGCGCAGTGAACTGAAAAGCGCCGCCGAACAAGCGGCGCGCAAGGTTCAGAACGTCGCCAAGGTGCATAACGAACTGCAGGTAATGCAGCCGACCTCGCTGCTCGCGCGCAGCAACGACTCGCTACTGACCACCAAGATCAAGGCCCAGATGGTAACCGACGCGACTGTACCGGGCTCGCGGATCAAGGTAATCACCGAGAACGGCATCGTCTATCTGCTGGGCCTGGTCTCGCGCCAGGAAGCCAACCGGGCGACCAGCCTGGTGCAAAGCACCTCGGGCGTGCAGAAGATCGTCAAGCTGTTCCAATACACCGACTAGAGGCAGCTACAGGCTGCGAGAAAACTCAAGTAAAAAACAGGGCGCCCATGGCGCCCTGTTTTTTTTACTTGTAGCTTGTGGCTTGCAGCCAGAGGCCGGGTATTACTTGACCACTTTCAGGCTGGGCCTTCCGCTGGGCCGCGGCGGCTCGCCGTCTGGCGGGCCCTGATCATCCGGACCATCATCCTCTTCAACATCCGGCACCGGAGGCTCCAGATCGAAGACCATGCCCTGGCCATTCTCCCGTGCATAGATCGCCAATATGGCCGCAGCCGGAACATACAGACTGTGCGGCGCCCCACCGAAGCGCCCCTCGAAGCTCACTGCGTCGTTATCCATGTGCAGATGACGCACCGCACTGGGCGAGACATTGAGCACTATCTGCCCATCACTGGCGAAGCCTGGCGGCACTTGCACACCGGCAAACTCGGCGTTGACCAATAAATGTGGAGTACAGTCGTTGTCGACGATCCACTCATAAAGTGCACGCACCAGGTAGGGACGGCTGGAGTTCATTAAAACCTCCTCGGCTTTAGCGCATATCGCGTTCAACAGGTGACAGACTGACCTGAAAGGCCTCACGGGCAAACTGACGGTCCATATAATCGAGCAGCGGCTTGGCCGGCTTGGCCAATTCGATGTCCAGCACCGGCAAACGCCAGAGCAGCGGCAGCAGGCAACAATCCACCAGACTCATTTCGTCACTGAGAAAGAACGGCTTGTCGGCGAACAGCGGCGAAACGCCGGTGAGGCTCTCGCGCAATTCCTTGCGGGCCTGCACGCGAGCCGACTCCTTGCTGCGCGAGTCGAGAATCAGATCAACCTGAGCACACCAATCTCGCTGAATGCGATGTATCAGCAGGCGGCTATTGGCCCGCGCCACCGGATAAACCGGTAACAACGGCGGATGCGGATAGCGCTCATCCAGGTACTCCATCACCACAGTCGACTCGTACAGAGCCAGATCACGGTCGACCAGGGTCGGCAGGCTGGCGTAAGGGTTGACCTCCAGCAGCCTCGCCGGATAACGGCCCTTTTCGACACTGATGATCTCGGCGCTGACACCCTTCTCGGCGAGCACGATGCGTACGCGGTGGGAATAGTGGTCGGCGGGGTCGGAGTAGCAGGCTAACCGGTTGGTCACGCTCATGGCGGTCCTCCTCGCTTATATAGGTTATTGGAAGCAGAAAAAACTGCGCGCCCAAAGGGGCGCGCAGGACAACGGTGAAGCGACAAACGATTAATGCACGTCCTTCCAATACTCACGCTTGAGCAGGTAGGCAAAGACGAAGAAGAAGGCCAGATACAGCAGCACGTAGGTACCGACACGCTGACTTTCCAGCTTCACCGGATTAGCCGAGTAGGCCAGGAAGGTCACCAGATTCTTGATCTTGGTGTCGAACTCCTCTTCGCTCAGGGCACCACTTTTCGGCTCGATGGCCAATTGATCGCAGGCCTCATGCGTAATTGGCGTGCCGGTCAGCGGGTCGAACTGCTTCTTGCCATCCTCGACCACCTGAACCTGCTTGCAACCGATGTACTGACGCCCTTGCAGGGAGACCAGCACGTTCGGCATACCGACGTTCGGGAACACCTTGTTATTGGCACCCAGCGGACGGCTCGGATCATCGTAGAAAGTACGCAGGTAGGTATACAGCCAATCGGTACCACGCACACGGGCAACCAGGGTCAGGTCCGGAGGCGCTGCCCCGAACCAGACCTTGGCATCCTCGACCTGCATGCCGATCTTCATGTGCTCGCCAATCTTGGCGTCATTGAAGATCAGGTTCTCCAGCATCAGCTCATGCGGGATACCCAGGTCATTGGCCACCCGCTCATAGCGCTGGAACTTGGCGCTATGACAACCCATGCAGTAGTTGGCGAAGGTGCGCGCACCATCCTGCATACCGGCCTTGTCGGTCAGATCGATCTCTACCTTGTCCAAGGGATACTCAAGAGCAGCTGCGGCAAACGTCAGGCCCGGCAGAAGCGCAATAATCAGTGCTGCAAAATGCTTTTTCATCAGCCAGTCACCCTTTCCGGAACCGGTTTGGTCTTCTCCATCCTGGTATAGAACGGCATCAGGATGAAGTACGCGAAGTACAGGAAGGTACACACCTGCGACAGCAGGGTGCGACCCGGTGTTGGCGACAGTACGCCCAGCACGCCCAGAATCACGAAGGACACGCAGAACACCAGCAGCCAGGTCTTGCTCAGCCAGCCTTTGTAGCGCATCGACTTGACCGGACTGCGATCCAGCCACGGCAGCACGAACAGCACGGCAATCGCGCCACCCATGGCAATGACGCCCATCAGCTTGTCAGGGATCGCCCGCAAGATCGCGTAGAACGGTGTGAAGTACCAGACCGGTGCGATGTGCGCTGGAGTTTTGAACGGGTTGGCTGCCTCGAAGTTGGGCTTCTCGAGGAAGTAACCGCCCATCTCAGGGAAGAAGAACACCACGAAGCAGAAGATGAACAGGAACACCACCACGCCGACGATATCTTTCACGGTGTAGTACGGATGGAAAGGAATACCATCCAGCGGTATGCCGTTAGCATCCTTCTTCTTCTTGATCTCGACGCCGTCAGGGTTGTTCGAGCCGACTTCATGCAGTGCCAGGATGTGCAGCACCACCAGACCGAGAATCACGATCGGCAGCGCAACCACATGCAGGGCGAAGAAGCGGTTCAGGGTGATCCCGGAAATCAGGTAGTCGCCACGAATCCACTGAGTCAGGTCGGCGCCGATCACCGGAATGGCACCGAACAGCGAGATGATCACCTGGGCACCCCAGTAGGACATCTGCCCCCACGGCAGCAGATAGCCCATAAAGGCTTCGGCCATCAGCATCAGGTAGATCAGCATGCCGAAGATCCACACCAGCTCGCGCGGCTTCTGGTAGGAGCCGTAGAGCAGACCGCGGAACATGTGCAGGTAGACCACCACGAAAAACGCCGAAGCACCGGTGGAGTGCAGGTAGCGCAGGATCCAGCCGTATTCGACGTCACGCATGATGTACTCGACCGAGGCGAACGCCTCTTCAGCCGAGGGCGTGTAGCTCATGGTCAGCCAGACGCCGGTAACGATCTGATTGACCAGCACCAGCAGTGCCAGGGAGCCGAAAAAGTAGAAGAAGTTGAAGTTCTTCGGCGCGTAATACTTGCTCAGATGGTCTTCCCACATCTTGGTGGCCGGGAAGCGCGCATCCACCCATTCCATGAACTTACTCATCATGCTTGCTCCTGGTCCACACCGATGATGATCACATCATCCGACTCGTACATGTGCGGCGGCACCGGCAGGTTCAAGGGCGCAGGCTGCGCTTTGTAGACCCGGCCAGCGAGGTCATAGCGGGAACCGTGGCAAGGGCAGAAATACCCCCCGACCCACTCGGCGCCGAGATCGGCAGGCGCCACTTCCGGACGGAAGGACGGTGCGCAACCCAGGTGAGTGCACAACCCGACCAGCAGCAACAGCTCCGGCTTGATCGAACGGGTTTTCGGATCGACATAGCTCGGCTGATCAGATGCCTGAGATTCGATATCGGCCAGTTTTGGCTCGAGCTTTATCAGGTTGCTGAGAATTTCCTCGGTACGGCGCACGATAAACACCGGTTGCCCCCGCCACTCGGCAACCATTTGCTGGCCAGGCTCGATCTTGCCAACGTTCACCTTCACAGGTGCACCGGCAGCTTTCGCCTTAGCGCTCGGGAACCATGACCCCACGAACGGGACCGCGGCACCCACCGCTCCAGCAGCGCCCACCACAGAGGTGGCCGCCACCAAGAAGCGACGCCGGCCTGCATTCACGCCGTCATTGCTCATTCAGTCGTCTCCCATCAGCTTTGCGGCCTGTTAGTTCAGGCCTCTACTAGGTAAAAATCGAGTTGCGCAAAAAATCCGCCAAATGGTAAAGAAAAGCCCCTTTTCTGACAAGGTAATTACCCTGCCGGAACTGGCTCAACACCTTGCAGGGCGCGGCGCGCACGGCTGCGGCATGATGTCGCAAGCAATCAGACGCCCAAAAAAAACGCCCAATTCCAAAAGGAACCGGGCGCTTTTGAACGCAAGTAGCGAATTAACGCTTGGAATACTGCGGACGCTTACGCGCTTTGCGCAGACCAACCTTCTTACGCTCGACTTCACGTGCATCGCGAGTCACGAAGCCAGCCTTGCGCAGAGCAGGACGCAGCGATTCGTCGTAATCCATCAGCGCACGAGTGATGCCGTGGCGGATTGCGCCAGCCTGGCCACTCACGCCGCCACCGAGAACGGTGACGTAGATGTCGAACTTCTCGGTCATTTCAACCAGCTCCAGCGGCTGACGAACTACCATGCGGGCAGTTTCGCGACCGAAGAAACCGTCGAGAGTACGGTTATTGATGGAGATCTTGCCAGTACCGGCACGCATGAAAACGCGAGCGGTTGCAGTCTTGCGACGGCCAGTGCCGTAATTTTGAGTCGCCGACATAATGAACTATTCCGTTAAATCTTCAGTTCTTGGGGCTGCTGAGCAGTGTGAGGGTGAGCAGCGCCCGCGTACACTTTCAGCTTACGGTACATGTCGCGACCCAGCGGGTTCTTCGGCAGCATGCCTTTGACCGCGGTCTCGATCACACGTTCTGGCGCCTTGGCGATCAGCTTTTCGAAGCTGATCGACTTGATGCCGCCCGGAAAACCGGAGTGAGAGTAGTACATCTTGTCGGTGGTTTTGGCACCAGTCACACGCACCTGCTCGGCGTTGATCACGACGATGTAGTCACCGGTATCAACGTGCGGAGTGTACTCAGGCTTGTGCTTGCCACGCAGACGGCTGGCAATTTCGGTAGCCAGACGACCCAGTGTCTGACCCGCAGCGTCGACGACGAACCAGTCGCGCTTTACTGTTTCCGGTTTAGCAGTAAAAGTTTTCATTCTTTATAGCCTCAGGGGCCGCCCTGATAAATAAGACGGCGGATCTTACTGAATAGTGCTTACTTTGACAAGTCAAAGGCAGCCGAAAACAGGCGCTATCGGGGGCTCGGGTCAGCGCGTCCGTAATACGGCAAGATTCTTCGGCAGGCGGCGCATCACTTCCACTGCAGAAAGAGGTGCGCAATTATGCCGATTGCGAAAATAAATTCAACCTGCTTGTATGGTTGATTTGCGAATCAAGGAGCAGCACATGGATTATCGCCAACTAGGCCGCACGGATCTGCGCGTCAGCGCCCTCTGCCTGGGCAGCATGACCTGGGGCGAACAGAACAGTGCCAGCGAGGCATTCGCCCAGATCGAACGCAGCAAAGCATATGGCGTCAATTTCATCGACACCGCCGAAATGTACCCGGTGCCGCCGCGCGCCGAGACCTACAGCAAAACCGAGCAGTTCATTGGCGAGTATTTCAAGCAGCACGGCGATCGCGCCGACTGGGTGCTGGCGAGCAAGATCGCCGGCCCCGGCAACGGCATCGACTACATCCGCGGTGGCAACCTGAAATTCAACCGGGAGCACCTGGTCGCGGCACTGGATGCCAGCCTGAAACGCCTGCAGACCGACTGGATCGATCTTTATCAGCTGCACTGGCCGGAGCGCCCGACCAACTTCTTCGGCCAGCTCGGCTATCGCCATCAGGACAGTGAATTCACCGCCCTGGAAGAAACCCTGGCGGTGCTCGACGAGCAGATCAAGGCCGGCAAGATCCGCCACATCGGCCTGTCCAACGAAACGCCCTGGGGCACCATGAAATTCCTCCAGCTGGCCGAGAGCCGCGGCTGGCCGCGCGTGGCGTCGATCCAGAACCCCTACAACCTGCTCAACCGCAGTTTCGAAGTCGGCCTGGCGGAAGTCGCCATGCGCGAACAGTGCGGCCTGCTGGCATACTCGCCCCTGGCTTTCGGCATGCTCTCCGGGAAATACGAAGGCGGCGCCCGCCCGGCCAACGCACGGATCAGTCTGTTCAGCCGCTTTACCCGCTACACTAACCCGCAATCCGAGGCGGCCTGCTCGCGCTACGTCGCCCTGGCCCGCGAACATGGCCTGGATCCGGCGCAGATGGCCCTGGCCTTCGTCACCGCCCAACCCTTCGTGACCAGCAACATCATCGGCGCCACCAGCCTGGAGCAACTGGACAGCAACCTGGCCAGCAGCAAGCTGATACTCAGTGATGAGGTCCTGGCCGGGATTGAGGCCATCCACAAGACGCAGCCCAACCCGGCACCCTGAACGAAAGCCCCGGCATCAATAAATGCCGGGGCTTCGTAGGAGCGGGCCATGCCCGCGATGCTTTTTTGCAGGCATGGTCTATCGCGGCCATGGGCTAGGCGCCCCCGCCGCTCCTACGCCCTGCGCGGCTTGCGCATAAACACAGGATCTACCAGCTCACAGCGAACGCGCGATGATTTCCTTCATGATCTCGTTGGTGCCAGCGTAGATGCGCTGCACCCGGGCATCGGCCCAGGCGCGGGCCACCGGGTACTCCCACATGTAGCCGTAGCCGCCATGTAACTGCACGCACTCGTCGAGCACCTTGCACTGCAGGTCGGTGCCCCAGTACTTGAGCATCGCGGCGGTCGGCACATCCAGCTTGCCCTGCAGGTGCAACTCGAGACAGCGGTCGAGAAAGACCCGGCCGATCTGAATTTCCGTGGCCATTTCCGCCAGCTTGAAGCGGGTATTCTGGAAATCCGCAATGGCCTTGCCGAACGCCTTGCGCTCGCGGGTGTAGTCCAGGGTCCACTGCAACGCCGCCTCGGCTGAGGCCAGGGCGCCGATCCCGACGGTCAGGCGCTCCTGGGGCAGTTCCTGCATCAGGTAGGCGAAACCCATACCGGCCTGACCCAGCAGGTTCTCCTTGGGCACACGCACGTCCTGGAAGAACAACTCGGAGGTATCCTGGGCCTTCATGCCGACCTTTTCCAGGCGCTTGCCCCTGGCGAAGCCCGGGCTACTGGCCTCGACCAGAAACAGGCTGGTGCCCTTGGCCCCGGCTTGCGGATCGGTCTTGGCCACCACGATGACCAGATCGGCCAGGTAACCGTTGGTGATAAAGGTCTTGGAACCGTTTATCACATAGTCGTCACCATCCAGCACCGCAGTGGTTTTCACCCCCTGCAGGTCGGAGCCGGCGCCTGGCTCGGTCATGGCGATAGCCGTGACCATTTCGCCGGACACCAGCTTGGGCAGGTATTTGTGCTTCAGCGCCTCTGAGCCGTAATGCAGGATGTAAGGCGCCACGATGTCGGAATGCAGGGAGAAACCGATGCCGGTCAGCCCCAGACGGCCGACCTCCTCGATCACCACCGCACTGTAGAGAAAGTCGGCAGCCATGCCGCCGTACTCTTCCGGGATATGCGAGCAGAGCATGCCCGCCTCGCCCGCCTTGTTCCACAGCTGGCGATCGACATGCCCATCCTTTTCCCACTGCGCATGGAAGGGCACGGCCTGCTGCTCGAGAAACTTGCGCACGCTGTCGCGGAAGAGCTCATGGTCGGAGCTGAACAGGGTTCTGGGGATCATGATGGCACCTTGCGGCGAAGCAGATTAGAGAGACCTCGACTTTAACCAAGCAAACGCTTGGTCGCACTGGACACAACCGCCAAAAAATAAGACGATCCAGCCAGCCAATGACCACTTAGCCTTGATAAGAACACCAACTATGCTTACCCAGCAGTCATCGCCCTTGCGACGCGTCAGTATTCTCGCCACCGAAGGAGTATTTGCCTCGACCCTGATGCAGGCCAAGGACTTCTTCCACATGGCCAGCCTGCGTTACGGCAAACAGCAGGGACTCGGCCTGACCGAGACCTTCGAGATTCGCCTGGTCAGCCCGGACGGCCAACCGGTGCGCAGCTTCAGCAACGTCATGATCCCGGTCGACGGAGGCCTCGACGCCAGCGATGTAATTATCCTGCCCACCTTCTGGGATGACTTCGACGCCCTGCGCCAGCGTCACCCGCAGGTACTGCGCTGGCTACTGGAGCGTCATGCGGCCGGTAGCGCTATCTGCGGCGAAGCCAAAGGGGTTTTCTGGATGGCCGAGGCCGGTCTGCTCGACGGCAAGGAAGCTACCACCTACTGGCGCTTTTTCAGGGAGTTCGCCGAACGCTTTCCCAAGGTGCTGCTCAACCAGGACAAGCACCTGTCGGATGCCGACAACCTGTACTGCGCTGGCGGCGTCACCTCGGCCTGCGACCTCTACATCTACCTGATCGAGCGTTACTGCGGCGCCAGCGTGGCCCAGGGCGTGGCCCGCGACATCCTCTACGAAGTGCAACGCAGCTACACCCCGGGGCGCATCGGTTTTGGCGGGCAGAAGCTGCACCACGACCTGACCATCCTGCAAATTCAGCAATGGCTGGAAGAGCACTTCGCCGACAAATTCCGCTTCGAGGACGTGGCCCGCGAACACGGCATGAGCATCCGCAACTTCATGCGCCGCTTCCAGGCCGCCACCGGCGACAAGCCCCTGCACTACCTGCAACGGCTGCGCATCGAAACGGCCAAGAGCCTGCTCAGCGCCACGCGCAAGAGCATCAAGACCATCAGTTACGAGGTCGGCTACGACGACGCCAGCTTCTTCGCCCGCCTGTTCCGCCAGCACACGGAGCGGTCACCCAACCTGTATCGCCGCCAGTTCCAACATGAGGGAAAGGCCTAAGCTGCAAGCTGCTTCTTATGGCTTATGCGGCCGCGACAGGAACTCGTGGGACTGCATCTCGAGCAGCCGACTGAGGGTGCGCTGGAACTCGAAATTCAGGCGGCCGCCGCTGTAGAGGTCTTTCAGCTCGACTTCTGCCGAGATGATCAGTTTGACGTTGCGGTCGTAGAACTCGTCCACCAGATTGATGAAGCGCCTGGCCATGTCTTCCTTGGCCACGCCCATCTGCTCGACGTTGGCCAGCAGCACGGCATGGAAAATCTTGCCCAGCTCGATGTAATCGTTCTGGCTGCGCGGGCCATCGCACAGCTCGCGAAAATCGAACCAGGCCACATCGTCGCCGACCTTGCGCGCAGTCAGGCTGCGATTCTCGACCATCAGCGCTTCGTTTTCCTGCACCACGCAATGCTCGGGCAACAGGCTCCTGAAACTCTTCTCCAGGCTCTCTTCGGCCGCCGCATCCAATGGCCAGTGAAAGAGCTCGGCCTGCTCCAGCGCGCGCAGGCGGTAATCGATACCGCTGTCGACGTTGACGATCTCGGTGTGTTCTTTCAGCAAGGCGATGGCAGGCAGGAAGCGCGCGCGCTGCAAGCCGTCCTTGTACAGGCCGTCCGGGACTATGTTGGAGGTCGCCACCAGGCTTACACCGTTCTTGAACAGCTCCTCGAGCAGGGTGGCGAGGATCATCGCGTCGGTGATGTCGGAGACGAAGAACTCGTCGAAACAGATCACCCGCGCCTCGTCGGCAAAGCGCTTGCCGATGATCACCAGCGGGTTCTTCTCGCCCTTGAGGGTTTTCATTTCCTCGTGCACACGCTTCATGAAGCGGTGGAAGTGAGTCCGTACCTTGCGCTCGAACGGCAGCGAGTCGAAGAAAGTATCGACCAGGTAGGTCTTGCCGCGGCCAACCCCACCCCAGAAATACAGGCCCTTGACCGGCCCCTGGGGCTTCCTGGCGAACAGCTTGCCGAACACGCCAGGGCTGCTCTTGTCAGCGGCAACCAGATCGTCATACAGGCGCTGCAGATGACGCACCGCCGTTTCCTGGGCCGCATCATGGAAAAAATCGGGCCGTTCGAGATCGGCCTGGTAGCGCGCAAGGGGAGTCATATTCGTTAGCCGGGCAAGTAAAACGGGGGGCGTAACTTTAACGACGCCCCCGCGGCTTGGCAATCGACCAGCAGCGCTGACGGGCGGAAATCCGATTAGTGCGCGGCAACCAAGCTCGTAGATGGGTTGAGCCTGCGATACCCATTTCCAGACAGCATGGGTATCGCTGCGCTCAACCTATCCGCCGGCTATTCCGCCGCCAGTGCCTCGCGCAAACGCTGGATAGCCGCCTCACGCGCTGCGGCATCGGCAAACGCCGGGCTTTGCGCCACGCACTCGCCGTCCAGCCACACACCGAAGGCGTCGCCCTCCTCGCGCAGATCCAGCGGCTCGCCCGACTGCAGACGCTTGTTCACCTGCCCGGCCGACTTGCCGTCGGCAAAGGATATGGACAGCAGCAGTTGCTCGCCGGCCGCATCCAGCAGGCGAAAGCGGAAGCTGCCGTCATCGTCGCGAAAACTGACGAAGCGCGCGCGCTTGCTTGCCTTCTTCTTGCCGCTCTCGGCACCGACGGGCTGACTGCGGAACGAACGCAAGCCGACTGCCTCGCGCAGCTCGCCGAGGAACGGCGTGGCGATCTTGCGCGCCTTGGCCGCACCGGCCAGAAGGATGTCCTCGAGATCGGCCGGCTTTTCGATCAAGGCGTGATAACGCTCACGTGCCTCGCCCAATTCGGCCTCGAGCAGCTGGAACAATTGCTGCTTGGCTTCACCCCAGGCCAGCCCACCTTCCAACGCGGCACGGAAATCCGCCTGCTGCGTTGGTGCGGCAAAGGCCTGATACAGGGTGAACAGATGGGAGCTGTCTGGATCCTTCGCCTCACCCGGCAGCCTGGAGTCGGTGACGATGCGGGCGATGGCGTCCTTGAGCTGCCTGGCACTGCCGAACAGCGGAATGGTGTTGTCGTAGCTCTTGCTCATCTTGCGCCCGTCGAGGCCCGGCAGAGTCGCCACGTCTTCCTCGATCACCGCCTCGGGCAGGGTGAACAGATCCTTGCCCTGGCCGAACAGGTGGTTGAAGCGCTGGGCGATATCGCGGGCCATTTCCACGTGCTGGATCTGATCGCGACCGACCGGCACCTTGTGCGCGTTGAACATCAGGATGTCTGCGGCCATCAGCACCGGGTAGCTGAACAGGCCCATGGTGATGCCAGCATCCGGGTCCTCGCCCTGCTCGACATTCTTGTCGACCGACGCCTTGTAGGCGTGCGCACGGTTGAGCAGGCCCTTGCCCGCGACACAGCTGAGCAGCCAGCACAGCTCGGGAATCTCCGGGATATCGGACTGACGATAGAAGGTCGCCCGGCTCACATCCAGGCCACAGGCCAGCCAGGTCGCGGCGATTTCCAGGCGCGAACGCTGGATCCGCGCCGGGTCGTCACACTTGATCAGCGCATGGTAATCGGCGAGAAAGTAAAAGGAGTCCGCATCGGCGGCGCGACTGGCGACTATCGCCGGACGAATGGCGCCGGCGTAGTTGCCGAGATGCGGGGTGCCGGTGGTGGTTATGCCGGTAAGGATACGAGTGGTCATGGCTATCGCTTATAGGGCTGCAATCAGTTCGAAAGGCGCGGCAGCAGCAGATCCTTGAGATCAGTCAGCTTGCCGTGAAAAAAGTGGCCGCATTCTGCCACTTTCAACAGCTCATGGGCACGCCCCAAGCCGGCGGACCAGGCATAAACCGCCTGCGGATCGATCACTTCATCGGCCTCGGGCTGGATCAACGTCAGCGGACAGCGCTGCGCCGGCGGATTCTCGGCGGTCAGCCGGCTGACCGCTGGCGCCACCATGAATAAATGCGCCAGCTCTATGCCCTGACGTTCCAGGCGCCCACCGAGACTGGCAGCGACAAAGCCGCCAAAGGAAAAGCCCAGCAGGGTCAGGGGCAGCTGCGGATAGTGCTGGCGCAGCCAATGGGCCACCGCCTCCGCGTCATCCACCTCGCCACTGTGCATGTCATGACCACCGGCACTAGCGCCGACCCCCCGATAATTGAAGCGCAGGGTAGCCAGGCCGACGTCGCGGGCGGTGCGCTGCAGGGTCGAGACGACCTTGTTGAGCATGGTCCCGCCCTGCACCGGATTGGGGTGACAGATCAGCGCCACGCCACGGGCGTCGGGGGTATCCAGCCACAGGGCCTCCAACTGGCCACAGGGGCCATCGATTAAAACGGGGGTTTCGCGGGTGAGCAACGGTGAACTCCGTGACCTCTTAGAGGGTCGACTCGTCTAGCTGACAGCCTGCGTCGCACAGCTTTACATTGCGGTATACAGCGCAGGTTCCAGCCGTTAACGTAAAGCAAAGCCGTTTAGAGAGGAAGGACTCGTGGAACAGACGCTCACAGCCTGGTTGTTACCGGCCATCACCCTAGTAGCCGGCATCGCCATCGGCTTCCTGATTGCTCGCCTTGCGCCCAATGCAGCCCCCGGCCGCACACAACGCCAGTTGGACGAGATCCAGGAACGCTTCGACGCCTACCAGAGCGAAGTGGTAACCCATTTCAACACCACCGCCAATCTGGTGAAGAAGCTCACCCAGAGCCATCAGGACGTGCAACAGCACCTGTCCGAAGGGGCCAACCGCCTGGCACTGGACGAACTGACCCGCCAGCGCCTGCTCGCCAGCCTGCACGCAGAAGACGGCGGCGAACGACGCGAGCGCCTGAAGCCTCCGGCTTCCCAGGAGATGCCCAAGGACTATGCACCGAAAAGCGCCGATGTACCGGGTATGCTCGATGAAAGCTACGGCCTGAAGAACAAACGCTGAGCGCATTCGAAGCCGGGTGATAGTCAACCCGGCCCAACAAGAAGGCTCTGACTGGTTAACGGCTGCAACACGTTGGTGTTAGCTGCCGCATGGGCAACCGTGGCCCAGCGGAAGCGCCCGGATGGCGCTGCGCTTCAGTCGCGAAATCCGCGCCTAGGCAAAGAGCATGGCACCCATAAGTACTCACATCCGCTTATTGGCACATCGCCTAACAAAAAGCCCCGCTCAAGAGCGGGGCTTTTTGTTAGGCGTGCGACCCGTTAGATCGCGCCGCGCTCTCGCAGCAATGCCAACACCTGCCTGACGCCCTCTTCCAGCGACAGGTTTTGGGTGTCGATGACCAGGTCGGCATCCAGAGGCACGTCATAGGCGAATGACAGCCCCGGGATATTGTCGCCAGCCGCCGCGTACAAGCCCTGGGGATCACGTTCGGCACAGACCTGCGGCGAAGCCTGCACATAGACGGTGATCAAGCGCTCGGCACCGAGCAGCGCCTTGGCCTGCTCGCGGCCTTCGGCGTCCGGCGCGACGAAGGCTGCCAGGGTCAGCAGGCCGGCCTCGTTGAACTGCCGCGCGACATGGGCGGCACGCCGCCAGTTCTCGGTACGCCCGGCGCGGTCCTGCGGCAAGCCCTTGTTCAGGTCGTGGCGCAGGTTCTGGCCATCCAGCACGTAGACCGCACGGCCCTGATCGAACAGCTTGCGTTCGACGGCATAGGCCAGGGTGCTCTTACCGGCACCGGACAGGCCGCTGAACAGCACGGTGGCCGGCTGCTGACCCAAGCGCGCGGCGCGCTCTTCGGTCGATACGTGAGCCAGCTTGCCGTGGTGGCCATCGGCATGCTGCGCACCGACCGGGTCGGCGATGATCATGCCGGCACCCACGGTGCCATTGGTCAAGCGATCGATAATGATGAACGAACCAGTGGTGCGGTTGTGCGCATAGCCGTCCAGGGCGATGGGCGCATCCAGGGCCACTCGTACCTGACCGATCTCGTTCAGGTGCAGGCTGCTCGCCGGACCATGCTCCAACGTGTTCACATCGACCCGGTGGGTGATGCTGGCAATCGAGGCCGGCACATAACTGGTGGCGCGCTTGATGTCGTATTTCTTGCCCGGCAGCATCGGCTCTTCGGCCATCCACACCAGCATGGCGTCGAAGCTGTCGACCACCTGCGGGCGGTTATCGGCGTGCACCAGCATGTCGCCACGGGAGACGTCGATCTCGTCTTCCAGGGTCAGAGTAATCGCCTGGCCTGGACCGGCATGCTCAAGCTCGCCGTCATAGGTGACGATGGACTTGACCTTGCTGCCCTTGCCAGACGGCAACACCACCACCTCGTCGCCCTTGCGCACGATGCCGCTGGCCAGGGTGCCGGCGAAGCCGCGGAAGTTCAGGTTGGGACGGTTGACGTACTGCACCGGGAAGCGCATGTCGGTGAAATTGCGGTCACCGGCGACTTCCACGGTTTCGAGGATTTCCATCAGTGACTGGCCGTCATACCAGGGCGAGCGCTCGCTCTTGTTGACCACGTTGTCGCCCTTGAGCGCCGACATCGGCACGAAGTGCAGCGAGCTCGGCTTGAGCGCGATACCTTCGGCGAACTTCAGGTAATCGGCCTTGATCTGCTCGAATACGCCCTGATCGAAGCCCTTCAGGTCCATCTTGTTGATGGCCACGACGATGTGTTTGATACCCAGCAGCGAGGCAATGAAGCTGTGCCGTTTGGTCTGGGTCTGCACGCCATAACGGGCATCGATCAGGATGATCGCCAGATCGCAGGTCGAGGCACCGGTGGCCATGTTGCGGGTGTACTGCTCATGGCCGGGGGTGTCGGCAATGATGAACTTGCGCCTGGAGGTACTGAAATAGCGGTAAGCCACATCGATGGTGATGCCCTGCTCGCGCTCGGCCTGCAGGCCGTCGACCAGCAGCGCCAGATCCACTTCTTCACCAGTGGTGCCGGATTTCTTCGAGTCACGGGTAATGGCTTCCATATGATCTTCGTAGATCATCTTGGAATCGTGGAGCAGACGGCCGATCAGGGTGCTTTTGCCGTCGTCGACGTTGCCGCAGGTGAGAAAGCGCAGCAAATCCTTGCGTTCGTGCTGGGCCAGGTAGGCGAGGATATCCTCGCTGATCAGATCGGATTGGTGCGACATATCAAAAATACCCCTGACGTTTTTTCTCTTCCATGGAACCTGCGCCATCGTGATCGATGACCCGGCCCTGGCGTTCGGAAGTACGGGTCAGGAGCATTTCCTGGATGATTTCCGGCAAGGAGGCGGCGGTGGATTCCACGGCGCCGGTCAGTGGGTAGCAGCCGAGGGTACGGAAACGCACCATCTTCTTCTGGATGCGGGCTTTTTCGTCGTCCGACAGGTGCTCGAGGATGCGCTCGTCATCGATCATCACCAGGGTGCCGTTGCGCTCGATCACTTCGCGCTCTGCGGCGAAGTAAAGCGGTACGATCGGTATACTTTCCAGGTAGATATATTGCCAGATGTCCAACTCGGTCCAGTTGGACAACGGGAACACGCGGATCGACTCGCCCTTCTTGACCTTGCCGTTGTAGACGTTCCACAGCTCGGGACGCTGATTCTTCGGATCCCAGCGGTGCTTGTTGTCGCGGAACGAGTAGACCCGTTCCTTGGCCCGGGACTTCTCCTCGTCGCGGCGCGCGCCACCGAAAGCCGCATCGAAGCCGTGCTTGTCCAGAGCCTGCTTCAAGCCCTCGGTCTTCATGATGTCGGTGTGCTTGGCACTGCCATGGGTGAACGGGTTGATGTTCTGCGCCACGCCATCCGGATTGACGTGAGTGATCAGGTCCAGGCCCATCTCGGCGACCATCTTGTCGCGAAACGAATACATTTCCTGAAATTTCCAGCGGGTGTCGACGTGCATCACCGGGAACGGCAGCTTGCCGGGAAAGAACGCCTTGCGTGCCAGGTGCAGCATCACGGCGGAGTCTTTACCTATGGAATAGAGCATTACCGGGTTGTCGAATTCGGCGGCCACTTCACGAATGATGTGGATACTTTCCGCCTCCAGCTGTTTCAGGTGGGTCAATTTATCGAGCATGGTTACTCACGGTTTGCAGTGGAATTGGGCCGGCGGGCCGTGGACGATGGCGCACTCTAGCACAGCGCCAGCTTCTAATCAGGAGGCTAACTAGATCGAAACGATCTAGCTTTATACCCACTGAATCGGCCAGACACGCGGCATCAGATTGGATTGGGACAGTCGATAAACAGGTGCTCGATGGCGAACCGGCGCGCCAGGTAATCGCCCAGCGCCTGCACGCCATAACGCTCGGTGGCGTGGTGGCCAGCGGCGATAAAACTGATGCCGTTCTCCCGCGCACTGTGAAAGGTCTGCTCGGACGCCTCGCCGGTCAGATAGAGGTCCACGCCGGCAGCGATGGCCTGGTCGATATAACCCTGACCGCCCCCGGTGCACCAGCCGATCCGGCGGACCAGCTCCGGGCCTTCGACCAACAAGGGCTCACGGCCGAGTACGTCCTGCACCTGCCGGGCAAAATCGCGCGGACTCATTGGCTCGCGCAAAGAACCCAGCAAACCGACGGTACGCGGATCGTCCGGGTCGAGTGGCCCTTCGACGGTAATATCCAGCTGGGCAGCCAACTGCACGTTGTTGCCAACCTCCGGGTGCAGGTCGAGCGGCAGGTGGTAGGCCAGCAGGCTGATATCGTTGCTCAACAGGGTTTTCAAGCGACGCTGCTTCATCCCGGTGATGCTCGGATTTTCCCCCTTCCAGAAATAGCCGTGGTGCACCAGCAGCACATCGGCCTCAGCCGCGACCGCGGCATCCACCAACGCCTGGCTGGCGGTTACACCACTGACGATACGCCGCACCTGGGGCCGCCCTTCGACTTGCAAACCATTCGGACAGTAGTCGCTGATGCGAGCGGCATTCAGGTAGCGCTGCGCTTCTTCCACCAGGGTGGTCAAGGCAATAGCCATATGGATTCCTCACCTGCTGTTACAGGCCGCTGCCTTATTGGCAATCGCCCCTCTATAATGGCGCACCTTAAGGGGCGCACCAGCCCCCCCGCAACCCTCAGGATTTCATCGATGTTCAAGGCCCTGCGTTTTTTTGGCTGGCCACTGCTGGTTGGTGTGCTGCTGGCACTGCTGATCATTCAGTACTACCCACAATGGGTCGGCCTGCCGACCCAGGATGTGCAGCTGCGCCAGGCCCCCATCTATAGCCGTATGCAGGAAGGCCCGGTGTCCTATGCCGACGCGGTGAGCACTGCCTCGCCAGCGGTGGCCAATCTCTATACCACCAAGTTCATCAACAAACCGACTCACCCCATGTTCGAGGATGAGCAGTTCCGCAAGTTCTTCGGCGACAACCTGCCGCGCCAACGGCGCATGGAATCCAGCCTGGGTTCGGCGGTGATCATGAGCCCGGAAGGCTATCTGCTGACCAACAACCATGTGGTCGCTGGCGCCGACCAGATAGCGGTGGCCTTGAGGGACGGCCGCGAAACCCTGGCCCGGGTCATCGGCAGCGACCCGGAAACCGACCTGGCGGTGCTGAAAATCGACCTGACCGACCTGCCCTCAATCACCCTTGGGCGCTCGGACAATATCAAGATCGGCGACGTCACCCTGGCCATCGGCAACCCCTTCGGCGTCGGCCAGACCGTGACCATGGGCATTATCAGCGCCACCGGGCGCAACCAGTTGGGCCTCAACACCTACGAAGATTTCATCCAGACCGACGCGGCGATCAACCCCGGCAACTCCGGCGGAGCACTGGTCGATGCCCACGGCAACCTGGTCGGCATCAACACCGCGATCTTCTCCAAGTCCGGCGGCTCGCAAGGCATCGGTTTCGCCATCCCGGTGAAACTGGCCCTGGAGGTAATGCAGGCGATCATCGAGCAGGGCCAGGTGATTCGCGGCTGGCTGGGCATCGAAGTGCAACCGCTGACCCCGGAACTGGCGGAATCCTTCGGCCTGGAGGGACGCCCTGGCATCGTCGTCGCCGGCATCTACCGCGATGGCCCGGCGCAGAAGGCCGGCCTGCAACCCGGCGATCTGATCCTCAATATCGACGGCGAAGCGGCCGGCGACGGCCGCCGCTCGATGAACCAGGTGGCCCGCACCAAGCCCGGCGAAAAGATCCGCATCGAGATCATGCGTAACGGCAAACTACAGGAACTGAGCGCCGAAATAGGCGTCCGCCCACCCGCGAACGGAGGCTGATAGCCTCCGCTCACAGGTAAGCGCTAACTCTTCTCGCGATTAATGTTATGTTATTACATAAACCAATCAACAAAGAGAAGCTCGCTTGCGCCCGCCCTTCGCCCTACTCGTCAGTCTACCGCTCGGCCTGCTCGGTCCTGCTGTCTCCGCCGCACCGCCCTCCACCCCCGCCCAACTGAGCGACAGCATCATCAGCGCCAGCCCGGAACGGGCCGATGGCCCGGTACAGGGTTATCGCGCCACCCGCTCGGCCAGTGCCACCAAGACCGACACGCCGCTCAGCGACATCCCCCAGGCCATCAGCGTGATTCCCAGCGCCGTACTGGACGACCTCGGCAGCCACAACGTCGAGCGCGCCCTGGACTTTGCCGGCGGCGTGTCCAGGCAAAACAATTTCGGCGGCCTGACCCTCTACGAATACAGCGTGCGCGGCTTCACCACGTCCGAGTTCTACAAGGACGGCTTCAGCGCCAACCGCGGCTACCCGAGCACGCCGGACGCGGCCAATATCGAACGCATCGAGGTGCTCAAGGGTCCAGCCGCCAGCCTCTACGGCCGCGGCGATCCTGGTGGCACGGTGAATATCGTCACCAAGAAACCCCAGGCCGATACCTTCACCCGCCTGCAAGCCAGCGCCGGCAGCTGGGATCGCTACCGCACCAGCCTGGATATAAACAGCCCACTGGACGAACAAGGCGATCTGCTGGCGCGCCTCAACCTGGCCGTCGAAGACAACCACAGCTTCCGCGACCACGTCGACAGCGAGCGCCTGTTCGCCGCACCCTCGCTCAGCTGGCAGCTCAGCCCCGACACCCGCCTGCAGTTGGAGGCCGAGGTGGTGCGCCACCGCTCGGTGTTCGACCGCGGCGTGGTCGCGCCGAACGACCGGCTGGGCAGTGTGTCGCGCTCGACCTTTCTCGGCGAGCCGAGCGACGGCGCTATCGAGAACGACAACAACCTGATCCAGTCCAGCCTCGAGCACTATCTCAACGACCAGTGGCAGCTGCGCCTGGCCAGCCATTTCAAGGAAGGCGAGCTGGCCGGCAATGCCTCGGAAAACCAGGCGCTGGCCACCGATGACCGCACCCTGACGCGACGCTTTCGCGAGCGTGAAACCTCCTGGCACGACAACATCAGCCAGGTCGAACTGCGCGGCCAGGTGCAGTTCGCCGGCCTGCAACACCAGCTGCTGATTGGCGGCGAGTACGAGAACTACCGCAAGAACGAACGGGTCACCGAAATTCGCCCGCGCAGCAATATCGACATCTACGACCCTATCTATGGCCGGCCACGCCCCAATGGCACCCGTTCCGGCAGCGACAACCATGAGCAGGTGGAGAGCCAGGCGCTCAACCTGCAGGACCAGATCGTCTTCAGCGAACGCCTGCGCGGCCTGATCGGCGTACGGGTCGAGCACTTCGACCAGTCGATCGACAACCGGAGCAATGGTGCACGCAGCAAACAGAGCCACGATGCGATCACCCAGCGTGTCGGCCTGCTCTATCAACTAACGCCCGCGGTCGGCCTGTTCGCCAATGCCTCGACCTCGTTCAAACCGAACAACGGCCTGAACCGCAGCAGCCAAGCGTTCGACCCGGAACAAGGCATCGGTTACGAGACCGGCGTGAAACTGGACCTGTTGGACCACCGCCTCAGCGCCACCCTGGCCGCCTTCCACCTGACCAAGAAAAACGTGCTGAGCGCCGACCCGCTCGACCCAGGCTTTCAAACCACCGCCGGCGAGGCACGCAGCCAGGGCTTCGACCTGCAGGTCAGCGGCCAGCTGACGGATGCACTGCGGATGATTGGCGCCTTCGCCTTTATCGACGCCGAGGTGACCAAAGGCGACAAGTCGCTGCCGGCCGGCAGTCGTTTACTCGGCGTTGCCCGGCAAAGCGGCAGCCTGCTGGGCGTCTACGAGTTCCAGGACGGCTGGCTGCGCGGCGCGGATATTGGCGCAGCCTTCAACTATGTCGGTGACCGTTCCGGCCAGGCCGGCAGCGACTTCGAGCTGCCGGCCTACAGCACCCTCGACCTGCTCGCCCATTACCGGATCAGCGAGCGCATGAAACTCGGCGCCACCCTCAACAACCTGTTCGACGAGAAGTACTACGAACGCTCCTACAGCAGCCTCTGGGTCATGCCCGGAGAGCCACGCAACCTGAGTTTCAACCTGACTGTCGATCTCTGAACCAAGGAAACCACCATGAAAAAAGCGCTCCCCCTCCTCGCTGCTGCCCTGTTTATCGGCCAGGTCGATGCCCACGGTTTGTGGACCGAGCAACGCCGCGGCAATATCGAAACCATCTACGGCCACGGCGCCGAGGACAACGCCTTCAAGGCCGAGAAAATCAGCGGCGCCTGGGCCTACGACAGCCGCGGCAAGATGATCCCGGTAACGGTCAAACGCCTGGATGACCATGCCCGCCTGCAGCCGCTGAAGCCACCGGCCGTGGTTGCCGTGGCGCTGGATAACGGCCCCTGGTCGCTGACCCCGGACCAGCAGTGGATCAACCAGGGCCGCAGCAAGGTGCCCACCTCGACCAAATCCTTGCACACTTTCAAATACAGCCTGGCGATCTACCACCAAGGAGTCAGTCTGCCGGTGCTCGATCAGTTGAAGATGGTCATAGTGCCGGAGGCCGACCCGCTCGAAGTCGGCGTGGGCAAGCTGCTGCCGGTGCGCGTGCTGGTCGACGGCAAACCCGCTGCGGGCATCGAGCTGATCGGCGACTACCGTGGGGCGCCGCACCATATCAGCGGCAAGACCGACGCCCAGGGGCGTGCGCAAATCGAGGTGCGCAACCAAGGCCTGAATATCATTGCCGCCGAAGTCGACTTGCCGGTGGTCAACGATGCGGATATCGAAACCCGTGGCCTGTTCACTTCGCTGAGCTTTCTCGGCGAAGTCCACCACGAATAGCCTGCAGCGCACACATTAAAAAGCCGGAGCACACTGCCCCGGCTTTTTAATGTCCCGGCGCTTACAGGCTGCTCAAGGCATCCAGCAGCGCCTGATTCTGCTCCGGCGTACCGATGCTGATGCGCAGGAACTGGGCGATCCGCGCCTGTTTGAAGTGGCGCACTATCACCCCCTGCTCACGCAAGCCAGCCGCCAGGGTCGCCGCATCCTTGTGCGGGTGACGGGCGAAGACGAAGTTGGCAGCCGAGGGCAGCACCTCGAAGCCCAGCGCCTGCAGGCCAGCCACGGTGACTTCACGACTGTCGATGACCTGCCGACAGGTACGTTCGAAATAGGCGCGATCAGCGAAAGCGGCCGCGGCGCCGGCAATCGCCAGGCGGTCCAGCGGGTAGGAGTTGAAGCTGTTCTTGATCCGCTCCAGCGCCTCGATCAGGTCCGGGTGTCCCACTGCCAGACCGACGCGCAGGCCAGCAAGCGATCGCGATTTGGACAGGGTCTGGCTCACCAGCAGGTTCGGGTACTTGTCCACCAGTGCGATGGCGCTCTGGCCGCCGAAGTCGATATAGGCCTCATCCACCAGCACCACCGAATCCGGATTGGCCGTCAGCAGCTGCTCGATGGCGTCCAGCGCCAGCACGCAACCGGTCGGTGCATTGGGATTGGGGAAGACGATGCCGCCATTGGGCCGCGCGTAGTCCTCGACGCGGATCTTGAACTGCGGGTCCAGAGCGATCTGCTCCGAGGCGATGCCATAGAGACCGCAGTAGACCGGGTAGAAGCTGTAGCTGATATCCGGAAACAGCAGCGGCTTGTCGTGCTGGAACAGGCCGTGAAAGGCATGCGCCAGCACTTCGTCGGAGCCGTTGCCGACGAACACCTGATCGAGCCGCACGCCGTAGTAGTCGGCCACCGCCTGCTTCAGGCGCTCGCCATTCGGGTCCGGGTACAGGCGCAGGTCATCGTTCAGCTCGGCCTGCATCGCCGCAATCGCCTTGGGCGACGGGCCGTAAGGGTTTTCATTGGTGTTGAGCTTGACCAGCTTGGCCAGTTTCGGCTGCTCACCCGGCACGTAAGGCACCAGGTTCTTGACGAAGGGGCTCCAGAATTTGCTCATCTGCCCTTCTCTCCTCGAATTCGTTACGTTTGCGATGGGTTACGCCTACGGCTAACCTCGGCGGCACCACCCATCCTACGGTTTGATGCGGTACTCGGCGCTGCGCGCGTGGGCGGTCAGCGACTCACCGCGGGCCAATACACTGGCGCTCTTGCCCAGTTCGGAGGCGCCGGCAGCCGAGCAATGGATGATCGACGAGCGCTTCTGGAAGTCGTAGACCCCCAGCGGCGAGGAGTAGCGCGCGGTGCCGGAGGTCGGCAACACGTGGTTGGGGCCCGCGCAATAGTCGCCCAGGGCCTCGGCGGTGTAGCGCCCCATAAAGATCGCACCGGCGTGACGGATCAGCGGCAGGTACTGCTCGGGGTTTTCCACCGACAGCTCCAGATGTTCCGGGGCGATACGGTTGGCCACTTCGATGGCCTGGGCCATATCAGCGACCTGAATCAGCGCGCCGCGGGCTTCCAGGGAGGCGCGGATGATCTCGGCGCGCTCCATGGTCGGCAGCAACTTGGCGATGCTCTCGGCCACGCGGTCGAGGAAGGCGGCATCCGGGCTGAGCAGAATCGATTGCGCGTCCTCGTCGTGCTCGGCCTGGGAGAACAGATCCATGGCGATCCAGTCCGGGTCGGTCTGACCGTCACAGACCACCAGGATTTCCGAGGGCCCGGCGATCATGTCGATGCCGACCTTGCCGAACACGTGGCGCTTGGCGGTAGCCACATAGATGTTGCCGGGACCGACGATCTTGTCCACCGGCGGCACGCTCTCGGTGCCATAGGCCAGCGCCGCCACGGCCTGGGCACCGCCGATGGTGAACACCCGGTCGACCCCGGCGATGCAGGCGGCCGCCAGCACCAGTTCGTTGAGCTCGCCGCGCGGGGTCGGCACCACCATCACCACTTCCGGTACGCCGGCGACCTTGGCCGGAATCGCGTTCATCAGCACCGAGGACGGATAGGACGCCTTGCCGCCCGGCACATAGAGGCCGGCGCGGTCCAGCGGCGTGACCTTCTGCCCCAGCACCGTGCCGTCGGCCTCGGTGTAGGTCCAGGAATCCTGCACCTGCTTCTCGTGGTAGCTGCGCACCCGCTCGGCGGCAACTTCCAGCGCCTGGCGCTGTTCCGTGGTGATGCGGGTCAGGGCCAGCTCCAGACGCTCGCGCGGCAGGATCAGGTCGGCCATCGAGGCCACATCCAGGCCGTCGAACTGCTTGGTGAACTCGACCAACGCCGCATCGCCGCGCTCGCGCACGGCCTTGATGATCTCCAGCACACGATGGTTGACCGCATCGTCCGAGACACTTTCCCAGCTCAGCAGATGATCCAGATGCTGGGCAAAGTCCTGGTCAGCGGCGTCGAGTCGGCGGATGGCGATGGGAGCGGTCATAGCGGGCCTCATGATTGGCAAATGCTCGGGCGTCGCTAGGCTACCAAGCCCACCGCATGGACGCCCGAGATAATTGGCTATGACGCGGATAGGCGGCCGAAAATTGCTCCTGCATGTTCGGCATTTCCGCCGTCCTTGGCGGTCACGCGGCTAAATGCCGCATGGCAGGTATTAGCTGGGGTGTCGTGCCTCTACGGCTTCGCGCAGAGTCTCGATCAGCGCCTGGATGCGCGCATGCTGCATCTTCATCGACGCCTTGTTGACGATCAGCCGCGAACTGATGTGGGCGATCAGTTCCTGGGCTTCCAGGCCATTGGCGCGCAGGGTATTGCCGGTGTCGACCACGTCGATGATCTTGTCGGACAGGCCCACCAACGGACCCAGCTCCATCGAGCCATACAGCTTGATGATGTCGACCTGGCGACCCTGCTCGGCGTAGTAACGCTTGGCCACGTTGACGAACTTGGTGGCCACCCGCAGCCGGCCCTTGGGCTCGGGCGCGCCGACGGCACCGGCGGTCATCAGCTTGCACTTGGCGATACGCAGGTCCAGGGGCTCGTACAGGCCCTGGCCGCCATACTCCATCAGCACATCCTTGCCGGCCACGCCGAGATCGGCGGCGCCGTGCTCGACATAGGTCGGCACATCGGTGGCGCGCACGATCAGCAGGCGCACATCATCCAGGGTGGTGGGGATGATCAATTTGCGGCTCTTATCCGGATTCTCGGTCGGCACGATGCCTGCCGCAGCGAGCAGCGGCAGGGTGTCGTCGAGGATACGGCCCTTGGATAGCGCTATGGTCAGCATGAAGCAGGTTTCCTTTGGAACTGGACCAGACCAGCCCTTGCGAGCTGGTTGTTGGACATCGCTGCGTTCGGTACCACCCTAACCCGGTACGCGGCGGATCTTAGCGCCGAGCATCTGCAGTTTTTCCTCGATGCACTCGTAACCACGGTCGATGTGGTAGATGCGGTCGATCAGGGTATCGCCGTCGGCGACCAGGGCGGCGATGACCAGGCTGGCCGAGGCACGCAGGTCGGTGGCCATGACAGGCGCGCCCTTGAGCTTGTCGACACCGGTGACGATCGCGGTATTGCCCTCGACCAGGATCTGCGCGCCCATGCGGGTCATTTCATAGACGTGCATGAAACGGTTCTCGAACACGGTCTCGATCACCGTGCCGGTCCCTTCGGCAATCGCGTTGAGGGCGACGAACTGCGCCTGCATGTCGGTGGGGAACGCCGGGTAGGGCGCGGTACGCAGGTTCACGGCTTTCGGCCGCTTGCCTTTCATGTCCAGCTCGATCCAGTCGGCGCCGCTGGTGATTTCCGCACCGGCCTCCTGCAGCTTGGACAGCACCGCCTCCAGAGTCGTCGGATCGACATCCTTGAGCTTGACCCGCCCGCCCGTGGCAGCCGCGGCCACCAGGTAGGTGCCGGTTTCGATACGATCCGGCATCACGCTGAAGCGCGCGCCGCCGAGCCGCTCGACGCCATCGATAGTGATGGTATCGGTGCCGGCACCGGAAATCTTCGCGCCCATGGCGATCAGGCAGTTGGCCAGGTCGACCACTTCAGGCTCGCGCGCGGCGTTTTCCAGCACGCTGCGGCCTTTGGCCAGGGTCGCGGCCATCATGATGTTTTCGGTACCGGTCACGCTCACGGTATCGAAGAAGAAGTGCGCACCGCGCAGACCGCCCTCGGGCGCCTTGGCCTTGATATAGCCGGCTTCCACATCGATGATCGCGCCCATGGCTTCGAGGCCGCGGATGTGCAGGTCGACCGGCCGCGAGCCAATGGCGCAACCGCCGGGCAGGGCGACTTCGGCCTCACCGAAACGCGCGACCATCGGCCCGAGCACCAGGATCGAGGCGCGCATGGTCTTGACCAGCTCGTAGGGCGCGATCAGGGTCTTGATCGCCCGCGCGTCAACTTCGACGCTGAGCTTTTCGTCGATGATCGGCTCGATGCCCATGCGCCCGAACAGCTCGATCATGGTGGTGATGTCGTGCAGGTGCGGCAGGTTGCAGATGGTCACCGGCGCATCGCCCAGCAGGGTGGCGGCGAGAATCGGCAGAGCGGAGTTCTTCGCCCCGGAAATGCGGATCTCGCCATTCAGGCGCACACCGCCGGTAATAATCAGTTTGTCCATGACTCTCTCGATTTAGGAGCGCGCGGCCCAATCGGCACGGCTGAAGAATTTCATGCTCACCGCATGGATACTGCCATCGGCGATCCAGGGGTTCAGGTGAGCGTAGACCTGCTGTTGACGTTTGACCGGACTCAGGCCGGCCAACTCATCACTAATCAGATTCAGCTGAAAGTTACAGCCTTCGCCTTCAACTTCCACCTGGGTGTTCGGCAGTTCGGCCTCCAGGAGGCTCTTCACTTCTAAGGCCTGCATGCTCAACCTCGATCAACGCATTCATTAACGACAGCAGAGCCAAGGCTCGCGGCCGCGCATCATACAAAAAAAGCCACTCGCCTGCGAACCCCGCGCACCTCATACCGACCGGGAACCGGGCTCAGGCTTCCAGCGGCAGCACGTCCAGCAGCCCGGAGACGCTGGCGATCTCGCGCATATCCTCGGGCAGACTGCGCACCATCAGGCTCTTGCCTGCTGCCTGAGCATCGCGCATGAACGCCAGCAACAGCGACAGACCTACGCTACTTGACTTGTCCACGGCCGCACAGTCGATCACGCAGCTAGCCGCCTGACTGGCGGCAATCAACCGTCCGCCCTGCTCGCGCAAGAGCGGACCGCTGCGATAATCGAGCACGCCAGAGAGCCGCAACAGCCCCGACGACTGTTCGACGATAGCGGCCTCGCTCACGACTCACCCGTGGACTTACGGGCCTTGGCCACGGTATCGGCCCAGGTGTCGATGACCTTGTCCAGATCATTGCGGTTGTCCTGCATGGACTGGGCAAACTGATCGCGGAACAACTTGCCGACATTGATGCCGTTGATGATTAGGTTGCGCATCTTCCAGCTGTCGTCCTGGTTGACCATGGTGTAGGACAGCGGGTAGATGGTGCCATTGCCGTCCTTGATTTCCATGTTCACCGCAGCACGCTGCGGATTCTGCTTGCCGCTGGGGGGCAGCACGCGAATATCCTGATTGTTGTATTCGAGCAGGGCGTTGCCATAGAACTGCATCAGACTGCGCTTGAAGTTCTCCTGGAAACGCTGCATCTGCTCGGGCGTGGCCTGGCGCGAGTAACGCACGGTCATCACCCCACGGGAAATGCCGTCAACATCCACCACCGGACCGAGAATATCGTTCAGTGCGGCGTAAAAAGCCGACGGATCGTTACGGTATTGCTCTTTATTGACCTTCAGGTCTTCAAGCAGCGTGGTGGTGGTTTGCTGCACCACCTGATGGGCGCTCGGGGCAGCGACAGCCAGCAGCGGCAAGGCCGCCAGCAGTGCGAACAGGCTGTTACGCAGGGTCTTGAGCATGGAGGGGGCCCTCATTATCTGGTTTCGTCTTTATTGACCGAATTGAGCAGGAATTTACCGATCAGGTCTTCCAGCACCAGCGACGACTGAGTGTCATAGATGGTACCGCCATCGACGAGCACCTCTTCGTCACCGCCAACGCTGATGCCGATGTACTTCTCGCCGAGCAAACCGGCGGTCAGGATCGACGCAGTCGAATCGATGGGCAGGTTGTCCACACTGTCATCCAGCGAGAGGGTAACGCGACCGGTGTAGCTGTCGCGATCCAGATCGATTGCGGTCACTTTACCGATAGTCACTCCCGCCATGGTCACCCTGGCCCGTACGGTTAGACCAGCGATATTCTCAAAGTGCGCATAGACCTTGTACGTATCGCTGCTGCTGCCCACGGTCAGACCACTGACGCGCAACGCCAGCAGCAGCAGGGCCAATAACCCGGCCAACAGGAACAGGCCGACACCAATTTCCAGTGTGCGGTTTTGCATCAGAAGTCTCCAAACATCAAAGCGGTCAGAATAAAGTCCAGCCCCAACACGGCGAGCGAGGCATAAACCACTGTTTTAGTGGTGGCGCGACTGATGCCTTCCGAGGTCGGCTCACAGTCATAGCCCTGGAAAACGGCGATCCAGGTCACGACAAATCCGAAAACGATGCTCTTGATCACCCCGTTGAGCACGTCTTCACGAAACGAAACACTGTTCTGCATGTTGGCCCAGAACGACCCCTCGTAAACACCGAGCCAATCGATGGCGACCATCGCTCCACCCCAGATACCGACCACGCTGAAGATCAAGGCGAGCAACGGCATCGAGATGAAGCCTGCCCACAGGCGCGGCGCCACGATGTACTTGAGCGGATCGACGCCGATCATTTCCAGGCTGGACAATTGTTCGGTGGACTTCATGTTGCCGATTTCCGCGGTCAACGCGGAACCCGCGCGGCCGGCAAACAACAAGGCGGTGACCACAGGGCCGAGCTCGCGCAGCAAGGTCAGGGCGACCATCTGCCCGACCGCCTGCTCCGAACCGTAGTCAGACAGGATATTGAACCCCTGCAGCGACAAGACCATGCCGATAAAAACCCCCGAGACCACGATGATCGCCAGGGACATGACGCCTACCGAGTACAGCTGCTTGATCAGCAGCTGCAGCGGGTTGCCCGCAGAGTTCCGGCCGAACAGCGCACGCAGAAGAAACACCGTCGAGCGTCCAAGCGTGGCAACCGCATCGATGCCGGCACGACCGAGCAGACGGATCCGTTCGAGCGTAGATGTCTTGCGCATCAGCGCCCCCCCAATAAATCGTCGCGGTAGTCTGCCGCCGGAAAGTGAAACGGTACCGGCCCGTCGGGAATGCCCTTCATGAACTGGCGAACGCGCGGGTCATCCGAGTTCATCAGTTCGTCCGGCGTGCCCTGACCGAGCACCTTGGTATCCCCCACCAGGTAGATGTAGTCGGCGATGCTGGCAGTTTCCGCCAGGTCGTGGGACACCACGATGCTGGTAATACCCAAGGCATCGCTGAGCAAACGAATCAAACGCACCAGCACACCCATGGCAATCGGGTCCTGGCCAACGAAAGGCTCGTCGTACATCAATATCTGCGGATCGAGGGCAATCGCACGCGCCAGCGCCACGCGGCGCTTCATGCCACCGGACAGCTCATCCGGCATCAACTCGTACGCACCACGCAACCCCACTGCCTGCAACTTCATCAGGACAATGTCACGAATCATTTCGTCAGGCAGCCGGGTGTGCACCCGCAGCGGAAAGGCGACGTTCTCGAACACATCGAGATCGGTGAACAGGGCGCCGCTCTGGAAAAGCACGCCCATCTGCTTGCGCACATCGAACAGCTCGCTGCGCGAAAGGCCCGGCAGATTCTGCCCATTGACCCACACATCCCCCTTGCTCGGCCGGAGCTGCGCGCCGATCAGGCGCAACAGCGTGGTCTTGCCGCAGCCGGAAGGCCCCATGATGCCGGTAACCTTGCCGCGCGGGATGCGAATGTCTATGTCTTTGAAAATATCGCGGTCGCCGCGCTGAAAACTGAGATTTTTCAGCTCGACCGCATACTGTTGCTCGGCACTCATCTCGACTCCTTGGATGCAGCCTCCCTGACAGACGCCCGCCAGCGCAGCGAAGACACCGCAGCGGCCGGACCGGCCGAAAATCGCCGCGCACTATAACATTGCCGAATTAGCCTGCCCAAGCTCGATCATTTGCTTACAGAACGCCGACCACACGGCTGAACATTTACCGGCCCATGACCGCCCAAAGCACCCAAGCCCTGTCTGCGCACGATTCAAAGGTGAGCGGGCGAATCTTTCCCGCTATAATCGCCGCCTTTTACTCGACATGCCGATTAAAGACGCCATGAGCCAGTCCAACGAGCTGATCAAATCCGCACAACGCACCATCCGCCTGGAACTCGAGGCAATTGAAGAGCTGCTGCCGCGCATCGACAGCAACTTCGTTCGCGCCTGCGAACTCATCCTGGCCAGCAAGGGCCGTGTAGTGGTGGTTGGCATGGGCAAGTCCGGGCATGTCGGCAACAAGATTGCCGCCACCCTGGCCAGCACCGGCACCACCGCATTCTTCGTCCACCCGGCCGAAGCCAGCCATGGCGACATGGGCATGATCACCCGCGACGACGTGGTGCTGGCCCTGTCCAACTCGGGCTCGACGGCGGAAATCGTCACCCTGCTGCCGCTGATCAAGCGTCTTGGCATCACCCTGATCAGCATGACCGGCAACCCGGAGTCAACGCTGGCCAAGGCCGCCGAAGTCAACCTGGACGCCCGCGTCTCCCAGGAAGCCTGCCCTCTCAACCTGGCGCCGACCTCCTCCACCACCGCCTCCCTGGTCCTTGGCGATGCCCTGGCCATTGCCCTGCTGGAGGCCCGCGGCTTTACCGCCGAAGACTTTGCCTTCTCCCACCCGGGCGGCGCCCTGGGTCGACGCCTGCTGCTGAAAGTCGAGAACGTCATGCATGCCGGCGCCAGCCTGCCCTGCGTGCAGCGCGGTACCTCGCTGCGCGATGCCCTGCTGGAGATGACCCAGAAAGGCCTGGGCATGACCGTGGTCACCGAGACGGATGGCCGCCTGGCCGGGATCTTCACTGATGGCGACCTGCGCCGCACCCTGGATCGCGGTATCGATGTACGTCAGTCGAAGATCGATGACGTGATGACCGTGCATGGCAAGACTGCACGCGCGGAGATGCTCGCCGCCGAAGCCCTGAAGATCATGGAAGACCACAAGATCAGCGGCCTGGTGGTGGTCGACAGCGACGACCGCCCGGTCGGCGCCCTGAATATGCATGACCTGCTACGCGCCGGAGTAATGTGATGACCCCTGATGTAATGAGCCCTGGCCTGCAACAACGCGCCCAGGCAATCAAACTGGCGATTTTCGATGTCGACGGCGTGCTCACCGACGGCAAGCTGTATTTCCTGGTCGACGGCAGCGAGTTCAAGACCTTCAATACCCTCGACGGCCACGGCATCAAGATGCTGATCGCCTCGGGCGTGCGCACCGCCATCATCAGCGGGCGCACCACTCCGGTGGTCGAACGCCGCGCTAAAAACCTGGGCATCCAGCACCTGTACCAGGGCCGCGAAGACAAGCTTGTCGTACTCGATGAGCTGCTTGGCGAACTCGGGCTAAGCTATGAGCAGGTCGCCTATCTGGGTGATGATCTGCCGGACCTGCCGGTGATCCGTCGGGTCGGTCTGGGCATGGCGGTCGCCAGCGCAGATCCCTTTGTGCGCCAGCATGCCCATGGCGTGACCCAGGCCCGCGGCGGCGAAGGTGCAGCCCGCGAATTCTGCGAGCTGATCATGCGCGCCCAGGGCCGCCTCGACGCCGCCCAAACCGCCTACCTGTAGAGTCCACTATGCTGCGCAAACTGCTGACACCCGTCCTTTACACTTTCGCGGCCGCACTGCTCGCCGCCGTTGGCTACTGGAACATCAACCCCGACAGTTTCTCCGAGCGCCCGGCACAATCCGGCGCCGAAAACACCATCGACTTCTATGTGGTCAATGCCAACACCCTGCAGTACCAGGCCGACGGCAAGCTGCATTACGAGATGACCAGCGACAAACTGGAGCACATCAAGAGCAGCGACATCACCCTGCTGACCAATCCCTTCCTGCACCTGTATCGCGGCACCGAACTGCCCTGGAAGGTGAGCAGCGAACGCGCCGAAGTGGCACCGCAAGGCAAGGAAGTGGAATTGATCGACAAAGTCCGCGTCGAACGCACCGATGCCAAGGGTCGCCCAACCATACTGACCACCAGTCGCCTGACCGTAATCCCGGATAAAGAATATGCGCAGACCGAGCAAGCCGTTAGAATCGTCGCGGCCAATGGAGTGACCACGGCACAAGGAATGAAAGCGTATTTGAATGACGGCAGGATGCTCCTGCTGTCCAACGTAAGAGGCCAGCATGAGGTTCGTTAAAACCTTCCCCTTTCTGCTCAGTTTGAGTGCCTTGCTCGGAAGCGCTTGCGCCTGGGCGCTGCCCACTGACCGCGAGCAGCCGATCCGCGTACAGGCCGACAGCGCCGAACTCGATGACCGACAAGGCGTCGCGGTCTATCGCGGCGACGTGATCATCACCCAGGGCACACTGAAGATCACGGGCGACACCGTGACCATCACCCAGAACGCCCAGGGCGACATCGAGATTTTCACCTCGGTCGGTAAACCGGCCTATTACGAGCAGAAGCCCTCCGCAGACAAGCAGATCGTCAAGGCCTATGGCCTGACCATCCAGTATTTCGCCGCCAATGAGCGCATCGTGCTGATCGACCAGGCCAAGGTGATCCAGGAAGGCAATACCTTCGAGGGCGAAAAAATCGTCTACGACACCCAACGCCAGATCGTCAACGCCGGGCGCGCCACGGGCACCAATATCACCACGCCACGCCCGCGCATCGACATGGTGATCCAGCCGAAGAACCCACCAGCCGAACAGCAGGCGCAGTAGCAATGGCCACTTTGAAAGCCCAGCACCTGGCCAAGAGCTACAAGGGCCGCCAAGTCGTGCGCGACGTCAGCCTGAGCATCGACAGCGGGCAGATTGTCGGCCTGCTCGGCCCCAACGGCGCGGGCAAGACCACCTGTTTCTACATGATCGTCGGCCTGGTGCAGGCCGAACAGGGCCGCATCCTGATCGACGACCACGACGTCAGCCACCTGCCGATGCACGGCCGGGCCCGTGCCGGCATCGGTTACCTGCCGCAAGAAGCCTCGATTTTCCGCAAGCTCAGTGTGGCCGACAACATCATGGCCATCCTCGAAACCCGCAAGGAACTGGATCGAGCCAGCCGCCGCAAGGAGCTGGAAAGCCTGTTGCAGGAATTCCATATCAGCCACATCCGCGACAATCTCGGCATGAGCCTGTCCGGTGGCGAACGCCGGCGCGTGGAAATCGCTCGTGCCCTGGCCACCGCACCAAAATTCATCCTGCTCGACGAACCCTTCGCCGGGGTCGACCCGATCTCGGTCGGCGACATCAAGCAGATCATCCACCACCTCAAGGCCAAGGGCATCGGTGTACTGATCACCGACCACAATGTCCGCGAGACCCTGGATATCTGTGAAACAGCCTACATCGTCAGCGATGGCCAACTGATCGCCGAAGGCGATGCCGACGCTATCCTGGCCAACCAACTGGTCAAGGATGTCTACCTGGGGCACGAGTTCCGCCTGTAACAGCGGTTTTTCTCTACCGAACAGCAGCCAGAGCTAGGCAAACCACTGCAGATCAGGCATATAATTTGCTTCCTTGTGGCGCTGCGGCGCCCTGTAGTGGATTGCGCACAGACGCCGGCAAATAAGGTCTGCAATGAAACCATCGCTAGTCCTGAAAATGGGCCAGCAGCTGACGATGACCCCGCAGCTGCAACAGGCCATTCGCCTACTCCAACTGTCCACCCTGGATCTGCAACAAGAGATCCAGGAGGCCCTGGAGTCCAACCCGATGCTCGAGCGCGAAGAAGACGGTGACGACTTCGACAACTCGAACCCCCTGGCCGACGGTGTCGAAAATCCGGCGCCCGCCCCTCAGCAGGAAGAGTCCTACCAGGACAACAGCCACCAGGAAACCCCACAGACCGTGGACAACCTGGAAGAAGGCGAATGGAACGAACGCATTCCCAACGAGCTGCCGGTCGACACCGCCTGGGAAGACGTCTACCAGACCAGCGCCAGCAGCCTGCCGAGCAACGACGATGACGAGTGGGACTTCACCACTCGTACTTCGTCTGGCGAAAGCCTGCAGAGCCACCTGCTCTGGCAACTCAATTTGGTGCCGATGTCCGACAAGGACCGACTGATCGGGATCACCCTGATCGACTGCATCAACTACCAGGGTTATCTGGAAGAAAGCCTCGCGGAAGTCGTCGAAGCCTTCGACCCCGACCTGGACATCGAACTCGACGAAGTGGAAGCCGTACTGCACCGCATCCAGCAGTTCGAGCCGGCCGGTATTGCCGCCCGCGACCTGCGCGAATGCCTGCTCCTGCAACTGCGCCAGCTGCCAGCCAGGACCCCCTGGCTGGCAGAGGCTCAACGCCTGGCCAACGACTACCTCGACCTGCTCGGTAGTCGTGACTACAGCCAGCTGATGCGCCGCATGAAGCTCAAGGAAGACGAACTGCGCCAGGTCATCGAGCTGATCCAGAGCCTCAACCCGCGCCCCGGCTCGCAGATCGAGTCGAGCGAACCGGAATACGTGGTGCCCGACGTCATCGTGCGCAAGCACAATGAGCGCTGGCTGGTGGAACTGAACCAGGAAGCCATGCCGCGCCTGCGGGTCAACGCGCAATACGCCGGCTTCGTCAAACGCGCCGACTCCAGTGCCGACAACACCTTCATGCGCAACCAGTTGCAGGAAGCGCGCTGGTTCATCAAGAGCCTGCAGAGTCGCAACGAAACCCTGATGAAGGTCGCCACCCAGATCGTCGAGCACCAGCGCGGCTTTCTCGACTACGGCGATGAAGCGATGAAGCCGCTGGTGCTGCACGACATCGCCGAAGCTGTGGGCATGCATGAATCGACCATTTCACGGGTCACCACGCAAAAATTCATGCACACCCCGCGTGGTATTTACGAGCTGAAATATTTCTTCTCCAGCCACGTCAGCACCGCCGAAGGCGGCGAATGCTCCTCGACGGCGATCCGCGCCATCATCAAAAAACTGGTCGCTGCGGAAAATGCAAAAAAGCCGTTGAGTGACAGCAAGATCGCTGGTTTACTGGAGGCACAGGGCATACAAGTAGCCCGCCGCACAGTCGCAAAATACCGTGAATCGCTTGGTATAGCGCCCTCCAGCGAGCGCAAGCGATTGATGTAAGGTGGCACTCGACGAAAGACCAACACATAAGGCATGCAACGCACTCGGCCTCGCTCTCTCGCTAGCAGCCACACTGCCAAGACCCGAAGAGCGAACGGGTCAGGTGCGCCTTGCCAGCGTCTTTCACGCCAAAGTATCCCGGTGGCAGGCCCGATAGCCTGCCTCTCATACGCGGCAACAAGGAGAAACGGTATGCAAGTCAACATCAGTGGACACCAGCTGGATGTGACCGACGCCCTGCGCGACTATATCGACGAAAAACTCGGTCGATTGGAGCGCCATTTCGACAAGATCACCAACGTGCAAGTCACCATGGAGGTCGAGAAGCTCAAGCAGAAAATCGAAGCGACCCTGCATATCGCCGGCGGCGAAGTGGTCGCCAATGCCGAACACGACGACATGTACGCAGCCATCGACCTGCTGACCGACAAACTCGACCGTCAACTCATCAAGCACAAGGAAAAGCAGATCGACCGCCAGCAGGGCGCTACGGCCCGCTGAGATCGCCTCCCTCCTATGATCCGACTCGAAAATATCCTGACCCCCGGCCGTTCCCTGGTGAACGTGCCGGGAGGCAGTAAAAAACGCGTACTCGAACAGATAGCCAACCTGGTGGCACGCGAACTGCCAGACCTGGATGGCCAAGACATTTTCGAAAGCCTGATCGCCCGCGAAAAACTCGGCTCGACCGGTTTCGGCAATGGCATTGCCATTCCGCACTGTCGCCTGCCGGGCTGTAACGCACCGATCAGTGCACTGTTGCGCCTGGATGCGGCGGTGGACTTCGACGCCATCGACGGTGCTCCTGTCGACCTGCTGTTCGTCCTGCTGGTACCGGAAGCGGCCACTGACGAACACCTGGAATTGCTGCGCCAGATCGCCAGCATGCTCGACCGCAGCGATGTGCGTGAGCGTTTGCGCCAAGCCCAGAACAGCGATGCGCTGTATCAGGTCGTGGTGGACATACAAAGCCAGCTCAACCGGGCCTGACCATGCGCCTGATCATCGTCAGCGGTCGCTCCGGCTCCGGCAAAAGCACTGCCCTCGATGTCCTTGAGGACAACGGCTTCTACTGCATCGACAACCTGCCGGCGGGCCTGCTCCCCGAACTGGCGGAGCGCACCCTGCAGGATACCGAGCTGCTCCACCCGCAAGTCGCCGTGTCGATCGACGCGCGCAACCTGCCCAGCCAACTCAAGCGTTTCCCGGAAATCCTCGCGGAGGTGCGTGCACGGCATATCAAGTGCGACGTGATCTACCTGGATGCCGACGAGGAAACCCTGCTCAAGCGCTTTTCCGAGACTCGCCGGCGCCATCCGCTGACCAACGAGAACCGCTCGCTGGCCGAGGCGATCGCCGATGAAAGCCTGCTGCTCGGACCGATCACCGACCTCGCCGACCTGCAGATCGACACCACCCATCTCAACCTCTACCAGTTGCGCGACAGCCTGAAACTGCGTCTGCTCAATCAGCCGGAACCGGGCACGGCCTTCCTGGTCGAGTCTTTCGGTTTCAAGCGCGGTATGCCGGTGGATGCCGACCTGGTGTTCGATGTGCGTTGCCTGCCCAACCCCTACTGGAAGCCGGACCTGCGCGAGTTCTCCGGGCTCGACCAGCCGGTCGCCGACTATCTGGCGGCTCAGGCCGATGTCGAGGAAATGTTCCAGGACATCCTCGCCTACCTGAAAAAATGGCTGCCGCGCTTCGCTGCCAGCAACCGCGCCTATGTCACCGTGGCGATAGGCTGCACCGGCGGTCATCACCGCTCGGTATACCTGGCCAATCGCCTGGGCGAGACCCTGAAACCCATTCTGAAGAATGTTCAGGTTCGCCACCGCGACCTTAGCTAAGGATCCTGCCGCGATGCCCACCTGCCAGATCACCATCATCAACAAGCTGGGCCTGCATGCACGCGCAGCAGCCAAGTTCGTCGGTGTCGCCGGGCGTTTCCCCTGCCAGGTCAAGGTCGGCCGCGCACCGGAGTGCCTGGTGGACGGCAAAAGCATCATGGCCGTGATGATGCTCGCAGCCGGCAAAGGCACACCGATTCACCTGCACACCGAAGGCGAGCAGGACGATGACGCACTCAACGCCCTGGTCGAACTGATCAACAACTACTTCGACGAAGGCGAATAGGCGTAGGTTGGGTGAAGCGCATCCACTCAATCAGCGTGCATGCCAAAGAGTTTGGCGCGCCGTAACCCAACAGCTCCAAATAGCCGCGATATGCCCTACCGGGTTACGCGGCGCCTTAGTCCGGCAGCAGCCTTCGGTCAGCGGCATGCGCCGCTAACCCGGCCTACGACCCGAGGCTTACCGCTGCAGCCCCACCCGCCCTAGCTGCCCGCCACCGTCATCTTCTCGATCAGCACCGAGCCGGTGCGGATATTGCTGCGCAGCTCCAGGTCGTTGCCCACCGCGACTATCTGCTTGAACATGTCGCGCAGGTTGCCGGCTATGGTCACCTCCTGCACCGGGAACTGGATCTCGCCGTTCTCCACCCAAAAGCCGCCAGCCCCACGCGAATAGTCGCCGGTGACCATGTTCAGGCCCTGGCCCATCAACTCGGTGACCAACAGGCCGCGGCCCATGCGCTTGAGCAGCGCCTGCTGATCTTCCGCGCCGTGGCTGACGAACAGGTTGTGCACGCCACCGGAGTTGGCCGTACTCGGCATCCCCAGCTTGCGCCCCGAGTAGGTGCCCAGCACGTAAGAGACCAGCTCGCCGCCCTCGATAAAGGGCTTGGCATAGGTGGCCAGGCCATCGCCGTCGAAGGCCGCACTGCCCAGGGCACGTGGAATATGCGGACGCTCATCGAGGCTCAGCCAGTCGGGGAACAATTGCTGGCCCAGGGCGCCCTCGAGGAAGGATGACTTGCGGTACAAATTGCCACCGGAAATGGCGGCGAGGAAATGCCCGAACAGCCCCGTCGCCAGTTCGGCGGAAAATAACACCGGCACTTCGCAGGTCGGCACCGGGCGCGCGCCCAGCCGGCTGACTGCACGCTGCGCGGCCCGCTGGCCAATGCCCGCGGCATCGGCCAGCAGTTCGCCCTGACGATTGACGTCGTACCAGTAATCGCGCTGCATCTGCCCGCCATCCTCGGCGATCATCACGCAGCTCAGGCTGTGTCGGGTGCTGGCGTAGCCGGCGACAAAACCATGGCTGTTGCCATACACCCGGCAGCCCTGGTGGGTGTTGAGGGTAGTGCCGTCGGCGTTCTTGATCCGCTTGTCCGCGGCAAAGGCTGCCGCTTCACAACGCAGCGCCTGCTCGATGGCCTGTTCCGGGCTGATGGCCCAGGCGTGATAGAGATCCAGTTGCGGCAGCTCGCGCGCCATCAGCGCGGCATCGGCCAAGCCCGCCGATTCGTCTTCCGAGGCATGCTTGGCGATGGCCAAAGCCGCCGCCACGGTTTCCCGGATAGCGGCATCGCCACTCGCCGAGGTACTCGCCGAGCCCTTGCGCTGACCGACATACAGGGTGATACCGAAGCCCTGGTCACGATTGAACTCAACCGTCTCGACCTCGCCCTGGCGCACCGACGTGGACAACCCCTGCTCCACCGATACGGCCACCTCGCAGGCACTGGCGCCCTGCTTCTTCGCTTCGGCGATGATCTGTTCGACCTGCGCCTGCAACTGCGGCACGGCCTCGGGGCCGACAATATCTACTGCACTCATAACAACTCCTAAGAATCTGTCCGGGATCTACTGCGAGCGTCGCGCATGATGCTGCGGGCCGAACGCTTGCAGTTGGATACTTGCTATCATGGCGGCGTTTTCCATTGGATCACCCCCATGCCTGAATATCTTGATGACTTCTCCGGCGAGAAGAGTAAAACCCAGGTCAAACGCGAGCTGCACGCCCTGCAAGACCTGGGTCAACGCCTGACCACCCTGAAGCCCGACCTGCTCAACAAACTGCCGCTGACCGACGAATTGCGCCGCGCCCTCGAAGAGGCGCCCAAGCACACGGCCAACTCCGCGAAAAAACGCCATATGCAGTTTATCGGCCGGCTGATGCGCGATCAGGACATCGACGCGATTCTTACCCTGCTCGACCAGCTTGATGCCTCTACTCGCCAGTACAACGAACGCTTTCACGGCCTGGAGCGCTGGCGTGACCGTCTTATCAACGGCAGCGACGACACCCTGGAAGCCTTTGTTGGCGACTATCCCGAAGCAGACCGGCAACACCTGCGTCAGTTGATCCGCCAGGCCCAGCACGAATTGGCACAGGACAAAGCGCCCGCGGCCTCGCGTAAAATCTTCAAATACCTCCGCGAACTGGACGAAGCCCAACGCGGGTTGCGTTGATCCTGGCGTGATGGTGGGTTACGCCTTCGGCTAACCGACCATCACGCTCGCGTGTTTCAGGCTCCCGTGCCGCCGACGGTAATCGCATCGATCTTCAGGGTCGGCTGGCCGACGCCGACCGGCACCGACTGGCCGTCCTTGCCGCAGGTGCCGACGCCGCTGTCCAGGGCCAGGTCGTTGCCGACCATCGACACCCGGCTCATCGCCTCCGGGCCGTTGCCGATCAGGGTGGCGCCTTTGACCGGCGCGGTGATCTTGCCGTTCTCGATCAGGTAGGCCTCGCTGGTGGAGAAGACGAACTTGCCGCTGGTGATGTCGACCTGACCGCCGCCGAGGTTGGCGCAGTAGATGCCCTTCTTCACCGAACGAATAATTTCTTCCGGGTCGCTTTCACCGGCCAGCATGTAGGTGTTGGTCATGCGCGGCATCGGCAGGTGCGCATAGGATTCGCGGCGGCCGTTGCCGGTGCGCGCCGCGCCCATCAGGCGGGCATTCAACTTGTCCTGCATATAGCCCTTGAGCACGCCGTTCTCGATCAGCGTGGTGCACTGGGTCGGTGTGCCTTCGTCATCCACGCTGAGCGAACCACGGCGGCCGGCCAGGGTGCCGTCGTCGACGATGGTGCACAGACTCGAGGCGACCTTCTCGCCCATGCGCCCGCTGTAGGCGGAGCTGCCCTTGCGATTGAAGTCGCCTTCCAGGCCATGACCGACCGCCTCGTGCAGCAGCACACCGGACCAGCCGGCACCCATCACCACCGGCAGCGTGCCGGCCGGTGCGGGAATCGCCTCGAGATTAACCAAGGCCTGACGCAGCGCCTCGCGGGCGTAACCCATGGCGCGATCCTCGCTCATGAAGTAGCGGTAGTCGGTCCGCCCACCACCACCATGGCCGCCACGCTCGCGGCGGCCATTCTGCTCGACGATGACGCTGACATTGAAGCGCACCAGCGGGCGAATATCGACGCCCAGGCCGCCGTCCTGCGCCGCCACCAGGATGCGATCCCAGACCCCGGCGAGGCTGACCGTGACCTGCTTGATCCGCGAATCGAGTGCACGCGTGGCCACATCGACCTGCTTGAGCAACTCGACCTTCTGCGCCCGGCCGATCACGTCCAGCGGGTTGTCCGGCGCATACAGGGCAGTGACCTGCGGGCTGCTGAAGGCCTGAACCCGCGCGTTCTGCCCGGCCCGGGCAATCGAGCGGGCCGCGCGGGCGGCCTGGGTCAGCGCCTCGGCGGTGATCGCGTTGCTGTAAGCAAACCCGGTTTTCTCGCCGGACTGGGCGCGCACGCCGACGCCCTGATCGAGGTTGAAACTGCCTTCCTTGACGATGCCGTCCTCCAGCACCCAGGTTTCGGACACCTGGCTCTGGAAATACAGATCGGCCGCATCGATACCGGGCCCGGACAACTCGCCCAGCACCCCTGGCAGATGGTCGAGGGTCAAGCCGCCCGGGCCCAGTAGATGCTCACTCACCGTCAACAACATCTCGCTCATAACTGCTTTATCCCGTTCATGACTGCTGCAAACCTGGCAACCGTGGTTCGGTCGCTGCAAAAAATCGTTTATGCCGGCTCACCGGCATGCGCTGGCGAATCGCCGCCTGCTCGGCGGCATCGCGACTAGCCGGCAAGACCGCCTCGCCGTGCGCCTGCTCGGCCAGCACCCGGCCCCAGGGATCGACGATGGCCGAATGGCCGAAGGTCTCGCGCCCGCCAGGGTGAATGCCGCCCTGACCGGCGGCCAGCAGGTAGCACTGGGTCTCGATGGCGCGGGCGCGTACCAGTATCTGCCAGTGCGCCGCACCGGTCAGCGCGGTAAAGGCCGCCGGCACGCTGATCAACTCTGCTCCGGCGTCACGCAGAGCACCATACAGCTCAGGGAAACGCAGGTCATAGCACACCGTCAAACCCAGGCGCCCAACGGGCGTATCCGCCAGCACGATCCGGCTGCCATGGGCAAAGTCATCGGACTCGCAGTAACGGCCCTGGCTGTCGCCAACCTCCACATCGAACAGGTGCAGCTTGTCATAGCGCGCCACCTGCTCGCCATGCTCGTCGAGCAACAGGCAACAGGCCCGCGCCTTGGCCTCGGGCTGGCCAGCGGGTGGCAAGGGCAGGGTACCGGCCACTATCCATAACCTGAGGTCACGGGCGGCCTGTTTCAACCAGGGCAGGATCGGACCTTCACCGCGCGCCTCGCTGCGCCCCAGCGCCGCCAGGTCGCGGCGGCCCATGGCGGCGAAGTTTTCCGGCAACACCGCCAGGCGCGCCCCGCCCGCAGCGGCCTGCTCGAGCAGACGCCGGGCCTGGAGCAGATTGGCCGGCACATCGGCCTGGCTGACCATTTGAATCACCGCGAGGCTCATGCGTGCTCCTGGTCGGTGGATGGTTGGGCCTTCAGCTTACAAGCCATGGCCATCGACTGCATCGTCTGACGCAGTGGATTTTCAATGGCCTGTCAGCGCGGCTTCTCGAAGGGCTTGTCGAAGCTGATCTGTGGATCCTGCCAGCGACCCTTGACGCTGTATTGCACACTGGCAAAACGCGCCACGCGATCACCCAGCAGCTTGTCCACCACGAACAACGCCCCGCCAATCGCCGGCGCGCCGACGATCAACGCCGCCAGCGGCAGATTGTTGCTCACCGGCAAAGTCACCAGCAACTTGGCATCGATCAGGTCATCGACCAGGTTCAGGGTACCGTCCAGCTCCAGATTGCTCGATGGCCCGGTCACGGTAATGGGGATACGGGTAACGTACACACCATCGCGGGCGTCCAGCAGCCCCTTGACCCGGTCATAGCTCCAACCCTTGCCGAACAGGTCGGAAAAGTCCAGGCGCAGGCGGCGGCCAATCGAGTTGAAGTTGAGCAGGCCAAACACCCGCAACGCCGAAGCCGGACCCTGCACTTCAGTGAACTGCCCCTTGCGCAAGGTCGCATCCATGCTGCCGGAAAAACGCTTGAGACTGACCCAGGCCGGCGAACCTGGCCAGCGGCCATCGACATCCAGATGAAAACTTTCACTGCTGGCCGTCGGCGCAAAATTCCAGGCCAGCAGCACATCGCTCAGGTCCTCGCCCTGCATGCGCCCCTTGTACCAACTGCTGCTGGCCTCTGCCGTGCCCTGCCAACCGGCGCTACCGGTCAGCTGCAGACCTTTCAGCTCCAGGTTCAGGTTGTTGAACTGTACCCCCGTGGCGTTCGGCCGCGCTTTCAGCGACCACGCCCCCAGCGCCTCGGTACCCTGCCGCACCTCGGCAATGCGCAGATCGAGGGCCGGAATCTGCCGCGGATCGACGCCAAGCAGCGGATCCGGCTTGTCCTCGGCCACGCCATCCTTGGCCGCCGCCGTCGGCAAACGCAGGTACGCCAGATTGACCGCGATAGGCGCCGCGTCGGCATCCGGCAAGTCGACCCGACCTTTCAGCAGCTGGCTATCCAGATCGAGCGACCAGGCCGCAGGCGCACGTTTGAGCCCTATCGTCAGGTCGTCGACCGTGCTGCCAAAGCCGCTGAACCGACCGATCTTCAGTTGCGCGTCCTTGAACACCTGCTGCGCATCCTCGCGCGCCACACCGACATAAGGCTTGAGTGCCGCCTGCCAGGCCGACCAATCCAGTTCGCTGACCTGCCCGCGCACGCGCACGCCCTTCCCCGCCGGTATCAATGCCGGGCCATCACCCAGGCGCAGCTCGCCGCGGCCCTCGGCCAGTTGACCGGGCGGAGCCGCGAAGGCCAGGCTCGCCAGATCGGCGTAATCCAGCCAATAGCGCCGCTCGTCGCCATTCAAGGTCATGCGCCAATCGGCATAGCTTTGCTCGGTTGCGCGCTTGCCAAAGGGGGCAGGCAGCGCGATGGCCACGCCCTGAAGACTCGAATCCACCCGCAACTGACTGTCGCCACCCTCCAGACTCAGGCGCAGGCGATAGGGCAAGGTGCCGCTCACAGGTAATGCCGCGGTCACGCCCAGCCAGGCCGTCAGGGTGTTCAGCGGCACCTGACCGCTGGCCTCGATACGCGTACGAGCCCGGCCAAGCTCACCTTCCGCTATGGCCTTGCCCCGCACGGCATGGCCGAGGGCTTGAGCGCGAATAGCCGGGGCACTCAAACCGCGGGCCGTGTCATAGCGAAAGGCGCCCTGCAGCTGGCTGAGTTCCAGCTCGGGATTGCTCAACTTGAGCCGCGCACCTTCGGTGGCAAAGTCGACTATCACCGCCGGCGCCAGCCCTTTGCGCAGCGGCAGATCGAGCTTGAGCCTGCCCGACAGCGGCCCCTCGCCCTGCCAACCGGCGAAGATTTCGGCAGTGCCCATGGGCGCATCCTGGAGAATCTTCAGGGCATCGACGACACTGCTTTGCAGCTCGCTGTCGAGCAGCAGCCGTGGAGCCTGCCCCGGCGCCGCGTGGGCAATCTCCGCCGTGGCGTTGCGCACCCGGCTATCGAGTATGCGCCCCTCGGCCACCCGCACCCGCACCCCGCTGTCTTCGATCAACACCTCGCCACGCGCCTCGCGCAGTGCCGGCCAACCCGGCTGGAAGGCCAGTTCGGCGTCCTCCACGGCGAAGAACATACTGAGACTGCGTGCGGCATCGGCGGCGCCCTTGTTCAGCGAGCCCTGATACTGAAAATAACCTTCATTGACCTTGCCGCCGCGAATCGCGGTCTTCAGCCAATCGGCCAGTTCCGCGCTCAAGCCCGGCGCGCGGGTCGGCAGGTATTTCTCGGTATAACGCGCATCGCCATCACGCAGACCGACGCGCAGGTCCATGTAGTCCTCGGCCTCGGGATCGAACATCAGGCGAATCAGGAAGTCACCGGCAATCGGCCCTTCCTCACCGAGCACCTGCAGATAGGGGCTACGCAGGGTGAAGGCCTGTTCGTTCAATTGCCAGGTCAGCCGGGCATTGGCCTGACTGTACAGCCAGGGTTCGGGGAACAGGGTGTCCAGGTGCAGGGAAAAATCCTCGGCCGCCAGGCGCAGTTCGCCCTGCCCCAGGTCACCGGCCACGCTGCCGCTGATGTTTTCGACCGCAGGCGAGGCCAGGTGGGCGGAAAAACCGATGCGTTCGAGATTGGCGGCAAACTGCAAGCGCTGGTCGCCCTCGGCCCGGGGCCGGTAATCCACCTGAATATTGCGCAAGGCACCCTGTGGCTGCAGGCTGTCGAGCAGCACCATAGCCTTGTCCGGCAAGGGCAGCAGGGCTTTGACCAGCGGCAGCAACGGCGTCAGTTCGACGCGATCGGCGCCGAGCGACCACTGCTCTTCGGCGTCGCGACTGTCCTGGCGATGACTGATGGCCAGCTGCACCTCGCCCCAGCGGGTCTCGCCCTGACTCAGCGCCAGGTCGTCCAGCAGCAGCTCGAAACCCTGTTCGGTCCGCTCGAAATAGGCGTTGAGGGCGAGATTCTGCACCTGCGCCGCCTCACGCTCGGCATAGGCGCCGGCCAATTGCGGCGCATGCAGGCGACTGACGGCACGCTGCAAGGCGCCATCGGCCCAGTCCAGCCAGACTTCACCACCGGCCTGCAACTGCTCGAGACGCCACTCGCGCGTCACGCTCGGCGGCAGCCAGCGCGCCCAATCGCTTTGCGGCAGGCTCAGGTACAGTTCGGCCTGCACCTCGCGCCAGCGCTCGGCCTGCATACGGGTGCGCAACTGCAGCGCCACGGGCTGGCCGTCGGGCAGCAGCAGGCGCGCATCCAGACGCTGACGACTCGCGCCATTGCGCAGGCTCAGGTTGACGTATGTAAGGGTCACGGCCGGCAGTTGATGGGCTTCCAGCGTCACCTGGCTGTTCAACAGCGACAGGCGACTCACCGCCTGCAGCTGCTGCAATACCTGAGCGATATCCAGGGCCGCAGGTGTGCTGCGCTGCGGCAGCCCCTTCACCGTCCAGGCCCCCTGCTCGTCCTGGTGCAGGCTGAACTGCAAGCCATCCAGCTCCAGCTTGGCCAGCCGCGGCTCACGCGCCGACAGACTGGCGAGCACGTCCGGCACCAGGCGCACCTGATCCAGGCGCAGTGCGCTGGCACCTTCGCCCAGCTGCACGTCATGGGCGATCAACAGTGGCGCGAAGCCCTGCCAGCGCCCCTCCAGCCGACCGATGCGCAGCGGCATACCGAGTGCCGCGGCGGCCTGGTCTTCGGCCTCCAGACGATACTCGGCGACCCATGGCACCAGCTCGCGACCGAGACTGACATACAACGCCGCCAGCACCAGGCCCAACGCGAACAAGCCAAGGCCCCAGCGCAACGTCGCGATCAACCAACCAGCCAGACGCGCCATTCAGTTCATACCCTGAACACGGACGGCAGAGTCACAACAGCACCACATCGTATTGCTCCTGGGAGTAAATCGTCTCGACCTGAAACTTGATGGTCCGGCCGATAAAGGCTTCGAGGTCGGCGACATTACCCGACTCTTCGTCGAGCAGGCGGTCCACCACTTTCTGATTGGCCAGCACCCGGTAGCCCTCGGCCTGGTAGGCCCGCGCCTCGCGCAGGATCTCGCGGAAGATCTCGTAGCAGGTGGTCTCCGGGGTCTTCATCTTGCCGCGTCCCTGGCAGCAGCCGCACGGTTCGCAGAGAATCTGCTCGAGGCTCTCGCGGGTGCGCTTGCGGGTCATCTGCACCAGGCCCAGCTCGGTGATGCCGATGATGTTGGTCTTGGCGTGATCGCGCTCCAGCTGTTTCTCCAGGGTACGCAGCACCTGGCGCTGGTGCTCTTCGTCTTCCATGTCGATGAAGTCGATGATGATGATGCCGCCGAGGTTGCGCAGGCGCAGTTGCCGGGCAATGGCGGTGGCCGCTTCGAGGTTGGTCTTGAAGATGGTCTCCTCGAGGGTGCGGTGGCCGACGAAGGCGCCGGTATTGACGTCGATGGTGCTCATCGCCTCGGCCGGATCGATGATCAGGTAACCACCGGACTTCAGCGGCACCTTGCGCTCCAGCGCCCGCTGGATCTCGTCTTCGACACCGTACAAATCGAAAATCGGTCGCTCGCCCGGGTAGTGCTCCAGACGGTCGGCGATTTCCGGCATCAGCTCGTCGACGAACTGGGTGATCTTCTGAAAGGTTTCCCGCGAGTCGATGCGGATCTTCTCGGTGCGCAGGCCGACCAGGTCGCGCAGGGTGCGCAGGGCCAGACTGAGGTCTTCGTAGATCACCGACGGGGCCGGCGCGCTCTGCTTCTGCGCCGCGATCTGATCCCACAGGCGCCGCAGGTAGCGGATATCAACCAGAATTTCATCGGCACCCACGCCATCGGCAGCCGTGCGCAGGATAAAGCCGCCGGCCTCGGCGATGCCTTCGGCAGCGACGCAGTCGGCCACCACCTGCTTGAGGCGTTCGCGCTCTGCTTCGTCCTCGATCTTCAGGGAAATGCCGACATGGCTGGTGCGCGGCATGTACACCAGGTAACGCGAGGGAATCGACAGTTGGGTAGTCAGGCGCGCGCCTTTGCTGCCGATCGGGTCCTTGGTGACCTGCACCACCAGGGCCTGTCCTTCATGAACCAGGGCGCTGATGCTTTCCACCGCGCTGCCTTCACGACTGGAAATTTCCGAGGCATGAATAAAGGCTGCGCGATCCAGGCCGATGTCGACGAACGCCGCCTGCATGCCCGGTAACACCCGCACCACCTTGCCCTTGTAGATGTTGCCGACGATACCGCGCTTCTGCGTACGCTCGACATGCACCTCTTGCAGCACACCGTTTTCCACCACCGCCACGCGTGATTCCATCGGCGTGATATTGATCAGGATCTCTTCACTCATGGCTCTATCTCTGGTCCGACGAAGCGGCAAGCCGGGCAGCGCCAGCCTTCGGCGCTCACTCGCGACCTGCACCCTCTTGACTGTGGACTGGCAACTGCTGCCAGCACGGAATAGCAAATTCTGCGAGTAACTCGGCGGTTTCCCCCAGGGGCAAACCCACCACGGCCGAGTAACTGCCCTGCAACTGGCTGACGAACACTGCCGCCAACCCTTGAATAGCATAACTGCCAGCCTTGTCCCGGGGCTCGCCGGTGGCCCAATAGGCCTCGATCTCGGCGCGCGTCAACCGGCGAAAGCGCACCCGACTGCTGACCACCCGCGCGACCACCTTGCTGGCCGACGCCAGGGCTACCGCCGTCAGTACCTGATGCTCGCGACCGGACAGCGCGCTCAGGGTCGCCACGGCTTCGTCGCGGTCCTGCGGCTTGCCGAGAATCTGCCCATCGAGGACCACGGAGGTATCGGCACCGAGAACTACAGCATCGCGCGGATCAACCAAGGCGGCCAGTCCGGCCTGCGCTTTGGCGCGAGCCAGACGCTCTACATAGGCGCGGGGAAGCTCATCTGGCAATGGATTTTCATCGATGGGGACGATTAGCGGGCTGAAGGGCACGCCAATCTGGGTCAACAACTCGCGACGTCGCGGCGACCCGGAAGCCAGATAGAGTGTGGTCATGCGGACTTCTCCCTGTCGAACTCGTGCAGGGCCAGCCGCACTCAATTGACGTTGAGGCGCTTGTGCGCACCCCGCAGGATGACACAGACCCACGGCCACAACAGTGCGCTGACCAGTGCCGGCAAGACGAACGCCAGGGTCGGCGGACGGCTACCGGTCAAGGCATTGAGCCACAGCTGGACCAGTTGGGCCAGACCGAACACCACCAGCAGCACCATGCTCTGCTGCCACATGGGGAACATGCGCAAGCGCTGGTGCAGGCTCAGCACCAGGAAGGTCACCAGAGTCAGGATCAGGGCATTTTGCCCCAGCAATGCGCCATTCAGCACATCGGCCAGCAGCCCGACGCACCAGGCCGTGGTCATGCCCACCCGATGGGGCAAGGCCAGCACCCAGTAAGTCAGGATCAACGCCAGCCACAGCGGCCGGCCGACCTCCATGAACTTGGGCAAGGTGGCCACGCTGAGGAGCAGGGCCAGGGCCAGGCTGAGCCAGATCACCCAGACGTTGCGTGCACGCAAAGCGATCATTGGCGAGGTTCCGCTGCAGGGGTGGGGGACGTAACTGGCGCATCGCTCGCGGTGGCAGGAACTGCAGGCGCTAGTGGTGACCCACCCGCTTGCTCGCGGGCCTGACGATCCGCCACCTCCTGCGCCTCGGCCGAATCGCTGGCGCGCTGCTCGGGGCTGCGCGGATCGGTAAACACCAGGAGCATGTAGCGGCTGCGATTCAGGCTGGCGGTCGGCATGGCGCGGACAATCGCGAACGGCTGGCCGGAGTCGTGAATCACCTCGGTGACCACGGCCACCGGGTAGCCCGAGGGAAAACGCTGGCCCAGACCGGAGCTGAGCAGCAGGTCGCCTTCCTTGACATCCGCGGTATCGGCCACATGGCGCAACTCCAGGCGTTCCGGGTTACCGGTGCCACTGGCGATGGCGCGCAGGCCGTTGCGGTTGACCTGCACCGGAATACTGTGAGTGGTGTCGGTGAGCAACAGCACCCGCGAGCTGTAGGGCATCACCTCGACCACCTGGCCCATCAGGCCGCGGGCATCGAGCACCGGCTGACCGAGCAGCACGCCATCCTTGCTGCCCTTGTCGATCAGGATGCGATGGGTGAAGGGATTGGGGTCGATGCCGATCAGCTCGGTGGCCAACACATCGTCGTCGACCAGCGCCGCCGAGTTGAGCAGTTCGCGCAAGCGCACGTTCTGCTCGGTCAACGCCGCCAGCTTCTGCAGGCGCCGCTGCAGCATCAGGCTTTCGGCCTTGAGCTGCTCATTCTCGGCCGCCAGGTCGCTGCGCGAGCTGAGCTCCTGGGTGGCGCTGTCCCACAGGGTCACCGGCAAACGGCCGAGCCAGTAGACCGGCTCGACAATCAGCCCCAACTGGCTGCGCAACGGCTGCAACACGGTGAGTCGCGCATCCACCACCATCAGCGCAGCCGATAGCACGGTGAACACCAGCAGGCGCACACCGAGCGAAGGACCTTTGGCAAATAGCGGTTTTATGGCGAGTTCCTCTCAAGCGTCAAGCAGCAAACAAAAAGCTGCAAGCGAGTGAAAACCCGGCTTGCAGCTCGAGACTTGGCGCAGACGGCTCACTCCGTGGACAGCAGGTCCATGGTGTGGCGATCCATCATGTCCAGGGCCTTGCCGCCGCCGCGGGCGACGCAGGTCAACGGGTCTTCGGCGACGATCACCGGCAGACCGGTTTCCTGAGCCAGCAACTTGTCCAGGTCGCGCAACAAGGCGCCGCCACCGGTCAATACCAGACCGCGCTCGGCGATATCCGACGCCAGCTCCGGCGGCGACTGCTCCAGCGCACTCTTGACCGCCTGGACGATCGTGGCCAGGGATTCCTGCAGGGCTTCCAGAACTTCATTGGAGTTGAGGGTGAAAGCACGCGGAACGCCTTCGGCCAGGTTACGACCACGCACGTCGACTTCACGAACTTCGCCGCCCGGGTAGGCGGTGCCGATTTCCTGCTTGATCCGCTCGGCGGTGGATTCACCGATCAGCGAACCGTAGTTGCGCCGCACGTAGGTGATGATGGCTTCGTCGAAACGATCACCACCGACCCGTACGGATTCGGCGTAAACCACGCCATTCAGCGAAATCAGGGCGATTTCCGTGGTGCCGCCGCCGATATCGACGACCATCGAACCGCGGGCTTCTTCCACCGGCAGGCCGGCACCGATAGCAGCAGCCATAGGCTCTTCGATCAGGAACACTTCGCGGGCACCGGCACCCAGGGCCGATTCACGGATGGCGCGACGCTCCACCTGGGTGGACTTGCACGGCACGCAGATCAGCACGCGCGGCGAAGGCTGCAGGAAGCTGTTCTCGTGCACCTTGTTGATGAAGTACTGCAGCATCTTCTCGCACACGCTGAAGTCGGCGATCACGCCATCCTTCATCGGCCGGATAGCCGCGATATTGCCTGGGGTGCGACCGAGCATGCGCTTGGCTTCGGTACCGACCGCAACGACGCTCTTCTGGTTGCCGTGGGTACGGATGGCGACGACCGACGGTTCGTTGAGGACGATACCGCGCTCGCGCACATAGATCAGGGTATTGGCAGTGCCCAAGTCGATCGACAGATCGCTGGAAAACATGCCACGCAGTTTTTTGAACATGGGAGAGGGACCCTAGGCAACGCGTGGGTAAAAGCAACGCGCGGGTAACGCGCAGGTAATCAACCGCGCGGCGACGCGCAAATAATCAACCTCGCGACAACGCGCAGATAAAAAGTGCGGCAAACTCTAACAACGACAGGGATTTTGAGCAAGGCGGCAATATGTTAGATTGCCTGTTTTTCGGGGCCATACGGCCCATCATCGCGGCCTTTGACCACCCGCTCCCCGAATCCGTTCCCTGCACAGCTCAGACATGACGACCCGCGCACATTTCTATTGGCTGCCCTCTACTGGAGAACCTCAATGGCGCTTGAACGCTCCGAGGTGGAAAAAATCGCCCATCTGGCCCGATTGGGCCTGAATGAAAGCGAAATTCCACGTACCACCGAGACCCTCAACAATATTCTCGGACTGATCGATCAGATGCAGGCGGTCGACACCACGGGTATCGAGCCACTGGCCCACCCCCTGGAAGCGACCCAACGCCTGCGCGCCGACGTGGTGACCGAAGAAAACCACCGCGACGCCTACCAGGCGATCGCCCCGGCCGTCGAGAACGGCCTGTATCTGGTTCCCAAGGTGATTGAGTGATGCATCGACTGACCCTGGCTGAAATAGCCCGCGCCCTGGCCGCCAAACAATTTTCCGCCGAGGAACTGACCCGCGGCCTGTTGCAACGCATTGCGCAACTCGACCCGCAGCTCAACAGTTTCATCAGCGTGACCGAGGAACTGGCCCTGGAGCAGGCCAAGGCCGCCGACGCCCGCCGTGCCGCGGGTGAAAATGGCGCCCTGCTCGGTGCGCCGATCGGCCACAAAGACCTGTTCTGCACTAAAGATGTGCTGACCAGCTGCGGCTCGAAAATCCTCCAGGGCTTCAAGGCCCCCTATGACGCCACAGTCGTAGAGAAACTCGCTGCCGCCGGCAGCGTGACCCTGGGCAAGCTGAACATGGACGAATTCGCCATGGGCTCGGCCAACGAATCCAGCCACTATGGCCCGGTACACAACCCCTGGGATCTGACCCGCGTACCGGGCGGCTCCTCGGGCGGCTCGGCCGCGGCGATCGCCGCGCGCCTGTTGCCGGCCGCCACCGGCACCGACACCGGCGGTTCGATCCGCCAGCCGGCGGCGCTGACCAACCTCACCGGGATCAAGCCGACCTACGGCCGCGTCTCCCGCTGGGGCATGATCGCCTACGCCTCCAGCCTCGACCAGGGCGGCCCCCTGGCACGCACTGCCGAAGACTGCGCACTGATGCTGCAGGCCATGGCCGGCTTCGATGCCAAGGACTCCACCAGCGTCGACCAGCCGGTCGACGACTACCTGGCCACCCTGAACCAGCCGCTGCATGGGCTGCGCATCGGCCTGCCCAGGGAATACTTCGGTGCCGGCCTCGACGGCCGCATCGCCGACACGGTGCTGGCGGTGGTCGAGGAGCTGAAAAAGCTCGGCGCCACGGTCAAGGACATCAGCCTGCCGACCATGCAGCATGCTATTCCGGCCTATTACGTGATCGCCCCGGCCGAAGCCAGCTCCAACCTGTCGCGCTTCGACGGCGTGCGCTTCGGCTATCGCTGCGAAAACCCGGTCAACCTCGAAGACCTGTACAAGCGCTCGCGCGGCGAAGGCTTCGGTGCCGAGGTCAAACGGCGGATCATGATCGGCACCTACGCGCTGTCGGCCGGTTACTACGATGCCTACTACCTGAAAGCACAGAAGGTTCGCCGGCTGATCAAGAACGACTTCGTTGCCGCCTTCAACGAGGTCGACGTGATTCTCGGCCCGACCACGCCGAACCTGGCCTGGAAGCTCGGCGAGAAGAACAACGACCCGGTCGCCGCCTACCTGGAAGACATCTACACCATCACCGCCAACCTCGCCGGCATTCCCGGCCTGTCGATGCCAGCCGGCTTCGTCGACGGTTTGCCGGTGGGTGTGCAACTGCTCGCCCCTTACTTCCAGGAAGGCCGCTTGCTCAACGTCGCCCACCAGTACCAACAGGTCACTGACTGGCACACACAAGCTCCGGCTGGATTCTGAGGACGACCGACATGCAATGGGAAACCGTAATCGGGCTGGAAATTCACGCCCAGCTCAGCACCCAATCGAAGATTTTCTCCGCCAGCGCCATCGCCTTCGGCGCCGAGCCCAACACCCAGGCCAGCCTGGTTGACCTCGGCATGCCCGGCACCCTGCCGGTGCTCAATGCCGAAGCGGTGCGCATGGCCTGCAAATTCGGCCTGGCGATCGACGCCCATATCGCGCCGCAGAACGTCTTTGCCCGTAAGAACTACTTCTACCCGGACCTGCCCAAGGGCTACCAGACCAGCCAGATGGATCACCCCATCGTCGGCAAGGGCTTCCTCGACATCACCCTGGAAGACGGCACGCAAAAGCGCATCGGCATTACCCGCGCGCACCTGGAAGAAGACGCCGGCAAAAGCCTGCACGAAGACTTCCACGGCATGAGCGGCATCGACCTCAACCGCGCCGGCACCCCGCTGCTGGAGATCGTTTCCGAGCCGGATATCCGTTCGGCCAAGGAAGCGGTGGCCTACGTCAAGGCCATCCACGCCCTGGTGCGCTACCTCGGCATCTGCGACGGCAACATGGCCGAAGGCTCGCTGCGCTGCGACTGCAACGTCTCGGTGCGGCCGGTCGGCCAGGCCGAGTACGGCACCCGCGCCGAGATCAAGAACGTCAACTCCTTCCGCTTTATCGAGAAGGCGATCAACCATGAAGTGCAACGGCAGATCGAGCTGATCGAGGACGGCGGCAAGATCGTCCAGGAAACCCGCCTGTACGATCCGAACAAGGACGAAACCCGCTCCATGCGCAGCAAGGAGGAAGCCAACGACTACCGCTACTTCCCCTGCCCCGACCTGTTGCCGGTGGTGATCGAACAGCGCTTCCTCGATGAAATTCGCGCCAGCCTGCCGGAGTTGCCGGTCGAGAAGCGCGCGCGCTTCGAGCGCGAGTTCGCCCTGTCCACTTACGATGCCGACGTGCTGGCCGCCAACCGCGAGCTCGCCAACTACTTCGAGGCGGTCAATGCCGTCTGTGGCGACGCCAAACTGGCCGCCAACTGGGTGATGGGCGAGCTGTCCAGCCTGCTCAACAAGGACAATCTGGATATCGAGCAGTCGCCGGTCTCCGCCGAGCAACTGGGCGGCATGATCCTGCGCATCAAGGACAACACCATCAGCGGCAAGATCGCCAAGATGGTGTTCGAGGCCCTGGCCGCCGGTGAAGGTGCCTGCGCCGATGAAATCATCGAGGCCAAGGGCCTCAAGCAGGTCACCGACTCGGGCGCCATCGAAGCCATGCTCGACGAGGTGCTGGCGGCCAACGCCGAGCAGGTCGAGCAATACCGCGCCAGTGACGAAGCCAAGCGCGGCAAGATGTTCGGCTTCTTCGTCGGACAGGCGATGAAGGCATCGAAAGGCAAGGCCAACCCCGGCCAGGTGAACCAACTGCTGAAGAAGAAGCTCGAAGGTTAAGGTCTGAGACACAGATAGACGCCGGGCTTGCCCGGCGTCTTGCTCTCTGCAAGACCGTAGGGTGGATGACACTTCATCCATCCACCAATAACCATGGTGGAAGAAAAAAAGCGTCCCTACCCAACTCTCGCAGCCCGAGTGCACTACACAAACAGAGGACCTACAGGATGTATAAGCCGATCCGCAATGGCCTGATCCTCGCCACCCTGTTTGTCCTGCTCGCCGGCTGCGCCAGCCAGGACATCGACTCTCAGGGCTACCGTGCCGAAGGCCGGGCCTCGTATTACGGCGCCCGCCACCACGGCAAGAAAACCGCCAGTGGCGAGCGCTTCGACCAGCACGCCCTCACCGCCGCCCACCGCAGCCTGCCCTTCGGCAGCCGGGTGCTGGTGACCAACCTGCGCAACGACAAGAGTGTGGTGGTACGCATCAACGACCGCGGCCCCTTCGTCAGAGGCCGCATCATCGATGTGTCGCGCCAGGCCGCCGAGCGACTCGACATGCTCCGCGCCGGCGTGGTGCCGGTGCGTGTCCAGCAACTGACCGACTGAGCGTTTTTTCACAACCGCAGAGCCGGCCTTGGCAATCCCCGACAAATATAGGCGCTCCCCCTCTGGCGCAACGCCCGCGGACGATTAAACTAGCCGCACTTTTCTGGAGCCCCTTGCAATGACCCCGATGACCTTCGTCTACCTGATTGCTGGCCTGGTATTGCTGGTTGCCGGCGCCGAGGTGCTGGTGCGCGGCGCCGCCAAACTGGCGGCGCAATTCGGTATTCCTCCCCTGGTAATCGGCCTGACCGTGGTGGCCTTCGGCACCAGCGCGCCGGAAACCGCAGTCAGCGTACAGGCCGCAATGAACGGCAGCGGCGACCTGGCCATCGGCAACGTGATCGGCAGCAATATCGCCAACGTCCTGCTGATCCTCGGCATGACCGCCCTGGTCGCGCCTCTGATCGTCTCGCGCCAACTGATCCGCCTCGATGTGCCGATCATGATCGGCGCCAGCCTGGTGGTCTACGCCCTGGCCTGGGACGGCGGCCTGAGCAGACTCGATGGCGCCCTGCTGTTCGCCGGCGTGCTGGCCTACACCGGTTTTCTGATCATCAGCAGCCTGCGGGACAAGAGCAGCACCGAAGATGATGAATTCGCCAAGGAGTTCGGTCTGCACGAAGCGCCCAAGCCCTATGCCTGGCTGATCAACCTGGCGCTGATCGTCGCCGGCCTGATCCTGCTGGTGAGCGGCTCCAACTTCCTGGTCGAAGGCGCCGTCAGCCTGGCCCGCGCCCTCGGCTTGTCCGAACTGATCATCGGCCTGACCGTGGTGGCCATCGGCACTTCGCTGCCGGAGCTGGCGACCTCGATCCTTGCCGCGATCCGCGGCGAACGGGATATCGCCGTGGGCAATATCGTCGGCAGCAACATCTTCAACCTGCTCTGCGTACTCGGCGTGGCCTCGCTGGTATCGCCGCTACCAATCTCGGTATCGCCGAACGCCCTGGCCTTCGACTTCCCGGTGATGATCGCCGTGGCCGTGGCCTGCCTGCCGATCTTCTTTGCCGGCTACCGCATCAACCGCTGGGAAGGCCTGCTGTTCCTCGCCTACTACCTGGCCTACACCCTCTACCTGGTGCTGTTCGCCACCGGCCGCCCATTCGCCCAGACCTTCGGCGACGCCATGCTCGGTTATGTGCTGCCGCTGACGGCGGTGACCCTGGTGGTGATCGCTGCGCGTGCCTGGCATAAACAGCGCGAGAGCTTTTAGACCGCTGATCCGCGGCCGCCGTCGCAGCGATCCGGATCAACGCCTGCCCCTGCCCGGCAGCCCCTAGATCCAACCGGCCCACTGCAACAACAGCAGACCGATATTGATGGTCACCACCGCGGTCAGGGTGGTGATCACGATGATCGCCGCCGCCAGCCGATGATTGCCATTTACCGCCCGCGCCATGACGAAACTGGCGGCAGCCGTAGGGCTGGCGAAATAGAGGAAGAGGATCGCCAGGTCCGCGTCACGGAAGCCCCACAGCCAGGCGCCCAGGGTGGCCAGCAAGGGCAGCCAGACCATCTTCATCAGGCTGGAACTGATGGCGATGCCACTGCTCTCGCGCAAAGAGGCCAGGCTCAGGGTGCCACCGATGCAGATCAACGCCAGCGGCAGGGTCATCTGTGCGAAGTACTGGGTCGAAATCATCAGCCAGTCCGGCAGCGGCAGGCGCCAATAGGCGATCGGTATGGCCGCCAGCACGCCGATGATCAGCGGATTGCCGAGGATGCTCTTGCCGATGGCCCAGGGACCGGACTTGACGTGCGGACTGTAGATCGCCAGGACGATGGCCGACAGGGTGTTGTAGCAGAGGATCACCACCCCGCCCAACACCGCGCCGAGCGACAAGCCGTAATCGCCATACAGGCTGGTGGCCAGCGCCAGACCGACGATGCCGTTATTGCCGCGAAACGCGCCCTGGGTGTAGATCCCGCGATCCACCTGCGGACAGCGCCAGATGGCCCAACCCCAGGCGATCAGAAAACACGCCAGGGTTGCCAGCACGAAATAGCCGAGCAGCGCCGGCTGCAGGGCAGTGCTCAGGTCCGCCTTGACGATGCCGAGAAACAGCAGAGCCGGCATGGTGCCGCGAAACACCAGCGACGACGCGGTATTGATAAAGGCATCATCGATCCAGCCCAGGCGCTTGAGCCCCACGCCGAGAAACAGCATCGAGAAGACCGGCGCGGTGATGGCTAGGGTTTGCTGGACGACGGCGAACATGGCGGCCCCGGGCAGACGATTTACTTAGGGGGCTAATCATAACAACAGAAGAGATACGACAACCCAACAGTATTTACCTCGACGCGAATCCGGGCTCAGCGTGGGGCAGACCTGACCTCAGCGGTTGTGAAAATATCGAGCGCCGTTGCGAGGTCGCCGCCAGGCGTGCGCGGCAAGTCGGCCTGCCGTGCAGCGGTAACCGGTGGCGTGCGGGCGTAGGACGGCTCGGGCGGCGTTCCGTTCGGAGCACAGCGACAACCCTCCGGATGTTGTGCAGTGCCGAGTAACCAATGGTGCACTGCCTGCGGCGAGTGGCCCCCTACGAATTGCAGCTTGCGTGAGGTCTTTGGTCGACGCGCAGGGCGTTCGCAGACGACCGCAGTAGGCCGTGTTTCCCCACAGCCTTTCAGCGCCTGACCGGACGCTTCTGCAATTTGCGCTGCAGGGTGCGCCTATGCATGCCGAGGGCGCGGGCGGTGGCGGAGATGTTGCCTTCGTGCTCGGCCAGCACGCGCTGGATATGCTCCCACTGCAGGCGGTCCACCGACATCGGGTTTTCCGGCACCAGGGTGTCCAGGTCGGCGTGCTGGGTCAGCAGCGCGGCCAGCACATCGTCGGCATCGGCCGGCTTGCACAGGTAGTTGCAGGCGCCGCGTTTGATCGCCTCCACGGCGGTGGCGATGCTCGAATAGCCGGTGAGGATCACCACCCGCATCTCCGCATCCAGTTCCAGCAGCTTGGGCAGCAGCACCAGGCCGGAGTCGCCTTCCATCTTCAGATCGAGCACCGCGTAATCCGGCAGATCCTGCTCGGCCAGGGCCAGGCCTTCCTCGGCCGAGCCGGCGGTGGACACGCGCAGGCCGCGCCGGCTCATGGCCCGCGCCAGCACCCGGGTGAAGGTCGGGTCGTCATCGACCAGCAGCAGATGGGGCTGCTCTTCGCCTTCGAATAGGACTTCGTCACTCATACTCAATGCTTCCTCAGGCTCTGCCATAGGCGCGCGGCAACTTCAGCTCGGTGAGCGTGCCGCCTTCTTCGTGGTTATACAGCTTTACCGTGCCGCCGGCACGGGTGACGCTGGCCTGGCTGAGGAACAAACCCAGGCCGAAGCCCTTGCCCTTGGTGGTGAAGAACGGTCGACCGAGCTGTTCGGCGATGGCCAGCGGTACGCCGGCGCCGAAGTCGCGAATGCTCAGATTCAGCCATTGGTGATCCCAGTCGAGGCGAATGTCCAGCTTGTCCGGGCAGGCGTCGGCGGCATTGTTCAACAGGTTGAGCAGCGCCTGGGTCAGGTCCGCTGGCGGCATTATGCGCGGTGGTGTGCCCAGCCCCAGGCACTGATAACGGTAGCTGGCCTCGGGGCGCATCAGGTGCCAGCGATTGAGGGTGGTTTCCAGCCATTCGACACAGGACTGTTCGATCACCGCCTGGCGCCGATCCGCCTCGGCGGCGCGCACCAGGTGCTGCAGGGTCTCCTTGCACAGCTTGACCTGTTCCTGCAGCACCGCCAGGTCTTCTTGCAACAACGGATCCTGATGCTCGCGGCGCAGCTCCTTGATCAACACGCTCATGGTCGCCAACGGTGTACCCAGCTCATGGGCGGCACCTGCGGCCTGGGTGGCGACCGCCAGCAACTGCTGGTCGCGCAGACCTTCCTCGCGGCGCTCGGCGCGCAACTCGTCCTGATCGCGTAGCTCCTCGGCCATCTTGGCGACGAAGAAGGTGATCAGCCCCGCGGCCAGGGCGAAACTCAGCCACATGCCGTAGATCAACAGGCTCTCGCGCGGCCCTGGCGGCAAGTCCAGCGGGTGCGACCACACCAGCAGCAGCGTGTAGCCGGCCAGCGCCAGCCCCGACAAGGTAATGGTGAACAACCAGGGCAGGGTCGCCGCAGCGACGGTCAGCGGCACCAGATAATAGGAAACGAAGGGGTTGGTCGAACCACCCGAGTAATACAGCAACACGCTGTGGATGATCAGGTCGCAGCCGAGCTGGACCGCGTACTCCACCTCGGTGACCGGCCAGGGCCCGCGCAGGCGCAAGGCGGTCAGCAGGCACAGCAGCAGCGAGATGCCGAGAGTGATGCTCAGTTCCTGCCAGGGCAAGGGCAGCAACCCGGAATTGTAGGCCAGCCCCACCGAGCCGGCCTGGGCGGCCAACACCAGGATACGGATCAGGGTCAGGCGCCAGAGGTTTTGCCGGCTGGCCGACAGCAACTGCACGGGTGCTAGCATGGGCTCTCCAAAAAGGGCTCGGGGGCCGAGCCCGGCGAGTATAACCAAGGCTCCGCCCGGCCCGCTGCGACAACTGGCCGCAGTGCACGGCTGGCGAACGTAGGGGCCGCCGCGCGCACCGAATAACACACGCCACAGCGCCGGATGGCAACCGATCACGACCCGACCCACCCTGCGCCGGTTGCACGAAACCCGCGGACACGGCAATGAACCGGATTTAACCCGAATAGTCGAAGCGCTACGTCTACCCTTGGCAACACGCCTAACTCTCTGTATCCCCATCGCTCACAAGGAATCGTCATGCAGCCATTGTCCCGTCTTGCCAGTGCCCTGGTCTTCAGCGCCGCCGGTCTGTTCAGCCTCGCGGTACATGCCGAAGAGGCCCGCTACAACCAGATCTCCCTGCGCGCCGAGGTCAATCAGGAAATCGCCCACGACCTGATGCACGTCACCCTCTACAGCGAGGCGCAAGACAGTGACCCGGCCGCCCTCGCCGCGCAGATCAGCAAGACCCTCAACGCCAGCCTTGCCCAGGCGCGCAAGGTCAAGGGCGTCAGCGTGGCCATGGGCAGCCGCCACAGCTACCCGGTCTACGATGACAAAGGCCAGCAGATTACCGCCTGGCGCGAGCGCGCCGAACTGCGCCTGCAAAGCGCCGACTTCAGCACTCTGTCCAGGCTTACCGGCGAGATGCTGCAGACCATGAAGATGGGCGGGATGAACTTCAGCATTGCCGACGCCACGCGCAAGAGCCACGAGGACACCCTGCTCAAGGAGGCCGTGGCGGCGTTCAAGGCCCGCGCACAACTGGCTACCGACGCCCTGGGTGGCAGCGGCTACAAACTGGTCAACCTGAGCCTGAACAGCGGCGGCTTTCAGCCCCCTATGCCGATGCGCATGAGTGCGATGAAAGGTGCGGAGAGGATGGATGCCGCGGTGACGCCGGACATCGAAGCCGGCACCAGCCAGGTGACGATCAATGCCGATGGCGTGATCGAAGTGCAGATGCCCTGAGCTGTGCCCTAAAAACAGGCAGCGCCGTTGTCGCCAGATAGCAGGCCGTTGAAAAATGTAGGCGAGGCAGGCAAGACAAGGCAAAAACGGCCGAGGAAGCGGAGTTTACTGGCTGTAAATGAGCATTCCGAGGCCGTTTTTAACGCCGTATTGCCAACGCAGGTAGTTTTTCAACGGCCTGATAGCGGCGTATTGCCAGCTTTATCCACGAAAATTGCTTGAATGCGACAGTCACGTACAACTCGCCCGCAGTTGCTACGCTGAAGGCCTCATGCCCCTTGCCGGCGGCACATGCCGTGCATAGTGTCACCCGAGGTCTCCACAAGAGGCCCCTCACGCGAACAACCACAATAATCAATGAGGTCACTATGCGTAAAAACGCCTTCATCCAGGCTTTTGTCGTTGCTGGGCTGATCGCCAGCACCCCGCTGGCCCAGGCCGCGAGCAACCTGGTGTTCTGTTCCGAAGGCAGCCCGGCCGGGTTCGACCCGGGGCTGTACACCACCGGTACCGACTTCGATGCCTCCGCGGAAACCATGTTCAATCGCCTGACCCAGTTCGAACGCGGCGGCACCGCGGTCATCCCCGGACTCGCGGAAAAATGGGACATCGCCGCAGACGGCCTGAGCTACACCTTCCACCTGCGCCCCGGAGTCAAGTTCCATTCGACCTCCTACTTCACGCCGAGCCGCACCTTCAACGCCGACGACGTGCTGTTTACCTTCGGCCGCATGCTCGACAAGGAGCATCCGTTCCGCAAGGCCTACCCCAGCGAATTTCCCTACTTCACCGACATGGGCATGGACGCCAATATCGCCAAGCTGGAGAAGCTTGACGAGTTGACCGTCAAGTTCACCCTCAACCAGGTGGACGCCGCTTTTATCCAGAACCTGGCGATGAGCTTCGCCTCGATCCACTCGGCCGAATACGCCGGGCAGTTGCTCGCGGCCGGCAAGCCCGCCGAGATCAACCAGAAGCCGATCGGTACCGGCCCCTTCGTCTTCAGCCGCTACCAGAAAGACTCGCAGATCCGCTTCAAGGGCAACCCGGATTACTGGAAGCCGGACGAGGTCAAGATCGACAACCTGATCTTCGCCATCAACACCGACCCCTCGGTGCGCATGCAGAAGCTCAGGGCCGGTGAATGCCACGTCACCCTCAACCCGCGCCCGGCCGACCTCGAGGCACTGGCCAAGGACCCGAATATCCAGATGCCGTCGCAGCCCGGCTTCAACGATGGCTATATCGCCTACAACGTCAGGCACAAACCGTTCGACCAGCTCGCCGTGCGCCAGGCCCTGGACATGGCGGTGAACAAGCAGGCGATCATCGACGCGGTCTACCAGAGCGCCGGCCAACTGGCGGTCAACGGCATGCCACCGACCCAATGGTCGTATAACGACAGCATCAAGGACGTCGCCTACGACCCGGAGAAAGCCAGGCAGCTGCTCAAGGCTGCCGGCGTCGCCGAAGGCACCGAGATCACCCTGTGGGCCATGCCGGTGCAGCGCCCGTACAACCCCAACGCCAAGCTGATGGCCGAGATGCTGCAATCCGACTGGGGCAAGATCGGCCTCAAGGTGAAGATCGTCAGCTACGAATGGGGCGAGTACCTCAAGCGCACCAAGGCCGGCGAACACGATGCCATGCTGATCGGCTGGAGCGGCGACAACGGCGACCCGGACAACTGGCTGGGCACCCTGTACGGTTGCGATGCGGTGGACGGCAACAACTTCTCCAAGTGGTGCGATGCCGAGTACGACAAGCTGATCAAGGCGGCCAAGCGCACCACCGACGTGGCCGAGCGCACCGAGCTGTACAAACAGGCCCAGGTGGTTCTCAAGCGCGAAGTGCCGATCACCCCGATCGCCCACTCCACGGTGTATCAACCGATGCGCAAGAGCGTAAAGGACTTCAGGATCAGTCCCTTCGCGCTCAACGCCTTCTACGGGGTAAGCGTCGAGTAACCCGCCCCGAGTGAACACCCGGGCCGGTTATCCGCCGGCCCGGGTTTCGTGCCAGTCGTAGCCTATCCGGTCACGCCTGATTTGCACCGCCGTTGTTTGGGAACAGCAAAGATGTCCAATGCCCTGCGTCCGTTTTTCCGTCTGCTGCTCTGCGGCGCCCTTGCCGCGGCCGGCCAGGCTTATGCCGCCGGCGCCAGCCTGGTGGTGTGCACCGAGGCCAGCCCGGAAGGCTTCGACATCGTCCAGTACACCGCGGCGACCACCGCCGATGCCAGCGCGGAAACCGTCTTCGAGCGCCTGATCGGCTTCGCCCCCGGCAGCACCGAGCTGATCCCCGCGCTGGCCGAGCGCTGGCAGGTCAGCGCCGATGGTCTGAGCTACACCCTGCATCTGCGCCAGGGGGTCAAATTCCACCGCACCGCCTGGTTCACCCCGAGCCGCGAGTTGAATGCCGACGACGTGCTCTGGAGCTTTCAGCGCCAACTCGACCCGCAGCACCCCTGGCACAAGCTGTCCGTGCGCGGCTTTCCCTATGCCGAAGCCATGGCCATGGCGCAACTGATCGAGCGCATCGACAAGCTCGACGAGCACCGTGTGCGCTTCGTCCTCAGGCACCCCGAGGCGCCCTTCCTGGCCAATCTGGCGATGGGCTTCGCCTCGATCTATTCCGCCGAATACGCCGGGCAACTGCTCGCCCAGGGCAAGAGCGAACAGCTCAACCGCCTGCCCGTCGGCAGCGGGCCCTTCGTCTTCGAACGCTATGCCAAGGACGCCCAGGTGCGCTTTCTCGGCAATCCGGACCACTGGGCCGGCGCACCGGCGCTCGAGCGGCTGATCCTGGCCATTACCCCCGAGCCCAATGTGCGCCAGCAGCGGCTCAAGGCCGACGATTGTCAGATCGCCCTGTACCCGCGCCCGGTGGATATTCCCGCGCTCAAGGCCGACCCGGCGTTGCGGGTGCTGGAACTGGATTCGCTACTGGTCGCCTATATCGGCATCAACACCCGCCACCCGCCGCTGGACGATGTACGTGTGCGCCAGGCGCTCAACCTGGCCTTCGATAAAGGCGCCTACATTCGCGCGCAATATGGCCAAGGTGGCGCCAACCCGGCCGTGGCGCCCTATCCACCGACACTCTGGGGCCACGATCCCGAGCTGTCCGGCTGGCCCCATGATGTCGCGCGCGCCCGGCAGCTGCTGGCCGAGGCCGGGCATGCCGACGGCTTCAAGCTGTCGATCTGGACCCGCCCCGGCGGCGGCCCGACCAATCCCAACCCGGGCATAGGCGCGCAGATGCTCCAGGCCGACCTGGCCGCCATCGGCATCCAGGCCGAGATCCGCGTATTCGAGTGGGGCGAACTGATCAAGCGGGCGAAGAACGGCGAGCACGACCTGGTGTTCATGGGCTGGGCCGGCGACAACGGCGACCCGGACAATTTCCTCAGTCCCAATCTGTCCTGCGCCGCCGCCCAATCCGGCGAGAACCAGGCCGGCTGGTGTCATGCCGAGTTCGACGCCCTGATCACCCAGGCCCGCCAGGTGCCAGACCAGGCGCAACGGGCCGCGCTGTATCGTCAGGCCCTGGCGATATTCCATGAGCAGGCACCCTGGATCCCCCTGGCCCACCCCAAACAATTCAGCGCCCTGCGCCGGGACGTGCAGGGTTTCGTGCTGAGTCCCATGGGCTCGAACAATTTCTCCAGAGTGAAATTCGATCCGTAGGAGCGGGGGGACGCCTAGTTCCATGCCCGCGATAGCTTTTCGCGGGCATGGCCCGCTCCTACAAAAAACGCCGGACCACGCATAACCCTCTACAACAACAGCGCCGGGCCACGCAGCCTGGTGCACCGAGCCAACCGTTGGAGTGCCGATAAGCCATGTTGTCTTTTATCGCCAGACGTCTGGGACTGCTGATCCCGACCTTTTTCGGGGTCACCCTGCTGACCTTCGCCCTGATCCGCATGATCCCCGGCGACCCGGTGGAGGTGATGATGGGCGAACGCCGGGTTGACCCGGTCATGCACGCCGAGGCCATGGAGCGCCTGGGCCTGAACAAGCCGCTGTACGCCCAGTACCTCGACTACATCGGCCAACTGGCCCAGGGCGACCTCGGCGAGTCGCTGCGCACCCGCACCAGCGTCTGGGACGAGTTCCTCACCCTGTTCCCGGCCACCGTCGAGCTGGCCCTCGCCGCCCTGCTGTTCGCCGGCAGCCTCGGCCTGATCGCCGGGGTGGTGGCCGCGCTCAAGCGCGGCTCGCTGTTCGACCACGGGGTGATGGGCATTTCCCTGGCCGGCTATTCCATGCCGATCTTCTGGTGGGGCCTGCTGCTGATCATGTTCTTCTCGGTGTGGCTGGGCTGGACGCCGGTGTCCGGGCGCATCGACCTGCTCTACGACATCCCGCCGGTGACCGGCTTCATGCTGATCGACAGCCTGCTCAGCGGGGAGGAAGGCGCCTTCCTCGATGCCCTGCACCACCTGATCCTGCCGGCCATTGTGCTCGGCACCATCCCGCTGGCGGTGATCGCGCGCATGACCCGCTCGGCGATGCTCGAAGTGCTGCGCGAGGACTATGTGCGCACCGCCCGCGCCAAGGGCCTGTCGCCAGCGCGGGTGGTGTTCGTGCACGGCCTGCGCAACGCGCTGATCCCGGTGCTCACGGTGTTCGGCCTGCAGGTCGGCGCCCTGCTCGCCGGCGCGGTGCTGACCGAAACCATCTTCTCCTGGCCGGGCATCGGCAAATGGCTGATCGAGTCGATCGGCGCCCGCGACTATCCGGTGGTGCAGAACGGCATCCTGCTGATCGCCTGCCTGGTGATCCTGGTCAACTTCGTCGTGGACATCCTCTACGGCCTGGCCAATCCACGCATCCGCCACCAGCGCTGAGGAAATCTCCATGCATAGCCCCGCACAACACCCCGTAGGGTGGATGACGCCTCACCCATCCACCATCGCATCACACCATCGGTGGATGAAAAGAACGTCATCCACCGGGTGGCCGTCCACCACCACGCGGCACTCATGGTGGATGAAAAAGGCGTCATCCACCCTACGGGGCGCAAGCCACGAGATATGTGCACGACCTAACCGGGAGGCGCGCCCATGACCGCGACCACCACTCCGCTCGACCAGGCGCTGCTCTACCCCTCGCCACTGAAGGAATTCTGGCAGGCCTTCGCCCACAACAAGGGCGCGGTCGCCGGCATGCTGTTCATGGTCTTGCTGGTGTTCTGCGCGCTGTTCGCCCCCTGGGTGGCACCGTTCGATCCCAGCGAACAATTCCGCGAGTTCATGCTGACCCCGCCGGCCTGGCTGGAGGGCGGCCAATGGCAGTTCCTCCTCGGCACCGACGAGCTCGGCCGCGACCTGCTCTCGCGACTGATTCACGGCGCGCGCCTGTCGCTGCTGATCGGTCTGGCCTCGGTCGTGCTGGCCCTGCTCCCCGGCATTCTGCTGGGGCTTATCGCCGGGTTCTTTCCACGCCTGCTCGGCCCTTCGATCATGCGCCTGATGGACATCATGCTGGCGCTGCCGTCCCTGCTCCTGGCGGTGGCCATCGTCGCCATCCTCGGCCCTGGCCTGATCAACACCATCTTCGCCATCGCCATCGTCTCGCTGCCGTCCTACGTGCGCCTGACCCGCGCCGCGGTGATGGGCGAACTGAACCGCGACTACGTCACCGCCGCGCGCCTGGCCGGCGCCAGCCTGCCACGCCTGATGCTGGTCACGGTGCTGCCCAACTGCATGGCGCCGCTGATCGTGCAGGCCACCCTGAGTTTTTCCTCGGCGATCCTCGACGCCGCCGCCCTGGGCTTCCTCGGCCTCGGCGTGCAACCGCCGACCCCGGAGTGGGGCACCATGCTGGCCTCGGCGCGCGACTACATCGAGCGCGCCTGGTGGGTGGTCACCCTGCCCGGCCTGACCATCCTGCTCAGCGTGCTGGCAATCAACCTGATGGGCGACGGGCTGCGCGATGCGCTCGACCCAAAACTGAAGAATGCCGTGTGAGGAGGCCCGCGATGATTATTCGAGTAACCCCGGTGCGCACGGCGCACCCTACCTCGGCCATAGCATCCCCGATAACCCGTAGCTGGGTAGGGTGGATGACGCCTTTTTCATCCACCACCGCGATTGGTGGATGGGTAAAGCGTCATCCCCCCTACGAGGTCGTAGGCCCTGCAGATAAACCGAGAATCTGTAGTGCGGAGGGCCGCCCATGAACCTGCTCGACATCAAGAACCTCAGCGTGCGCTTCGGCGACGCCAGCGCCGTGCCGGTGGTCGACGGCCTCGACCTCCGCGTCGACAAGGGCGAGGTGTTGGCCATTGTCGGCGAGTCCGGTTCGGGCAAATCGGTGACCATGCTGGCGCTGATGGGCCTGATCGACCCACCCGGCGTGGTCAGCGCCGACAGCCTGCAGTTCGACGGCACCGACATGCTGCGCCTCAAGGGCCGCCAGCGCCGACGCATCGTCGGCAAGGACCTGGCGATGATCTTCCAGGACCCGATGACCGCCCTCAACCCCAGCTACACCGTGGGTTTCCAGATCGAGGAAGTCCTCCGCCAGCACCTCCAGCTGTCGACCAAGGACGCCCGCCGCCGCGCCCTGCAACTGCTCGAACGGGTCGAGATCCCCGCCGCCGAGAGTCGCCTCGACGCCTACCCGCACCAACTCTCCGGCGGCATGAGCCAGCGCGTGGCGATCGCCATGGCGATCGCCGCCGAACCCAAGCTGCTGATCGCCGACGAACCGACCACCGCGCTGGATGTGACCATCCAGGCGCAGATCATGGAGCTGCTGCTCGACCTGCAACGCGAGCAGGACATGGGCCTGGTGCTGATCACCCACGACCTCGCCGTGGTCGCCGAGACCGCCCAGCGGGTCTGCGTGATGTACGCCGGCCAGGCGGTGGAAGTCGGCGTGGTGCCCGGCCTGTTCGATGCCCCGGCGCACCCTTACACCGAGGCCCTGCTCAAGGCGATTCCCGAACACAGCCTGGGCGCCCGGCGCCTGGCCACCCTGCCCGGCATCGTCCCCGGACGTTTCGACCGCCCGCAGGGTTGCCTGCTCGCGCCGCGCTGTCCCTACGCGCAAAGCAACTGCCAGACCCAGCGGCCGACGCTGGACCCGCAGGCCCGCGGCGCGGTGCGCTGCTTCTATCCATTGAATCAGGAGGTCGCATGATGGCTGACAGCACGAGCGACAGCAGCGTGCTCAGCGCCCGCGAGCTGACCCGCCACTACGCCGTGTCCCGCGGCCTGTTCCAGCCCGCCGCCCAGGTGCAGGCCCTCAACGGCGTGTCCTTCGAACTGCAGGCCGGCAAGACCCTGGCCGTGGTCGGCGAATCCGGATGCGGCAAGTCGACCCTGGCGCGCGCCCTGACCCTGATCGAAGAGCCCTCCTCCGGCTCGCTGCAGATCGCCGGCCAGGAAGTCACAGGGGCCAACAAGGCGCAGCGCAAGCAACTGCGCCGCGACGTGCAGATGGTCTTCCAGAACCCCTACGCCTCGCTCAACCCGCGGCAGAAGATCGGCGACCAACTGGCCGAACCGCTGCTGATCAACACGCCGCTTTCCAGTGTCGAGCGGCGCGAGCGGGTGCAGGCGATGATGCAACAGGTCGGCCTGCGTCCCGAGCACTACCAGCGCTACCCGCACATGTTCTCCGGCGGTCAGCGCCAGCGCGTGGCCCTGGCCCGGGCGATGATGCTCAACCCCAAGGTGCTGGTGGCAGACGAACCGACCTCGGCCCTCGACGTGTCGATCCAGGCCCAGGTGCTCAACCTGTTCATGGACCTGCAGGAGCAGTTCAACACCGCCTACGTGTTCATCTCGCACAACCTCTCGGTGGTGCGCCATGTCGCCGACGATGTGCTGGTGATGTACCTCGGCCGCCCGGTCGAGATGGGCGCCAAACAGCTGATCTACAGCCGCCCGCTACACCCCTATACCCAGGCGCTGTTGTCGGCGACGCCGACCATCCACCCGGACCCGAGCAAGCCGAAAATCAGGATCGTCGGCGAACTGCCAAACCCGCTGGCGCCGCCCAGCGGCTGCGCCTTCCACCAGCGCTGCCCCTATGCGACCGAGCGCTGCGGCGTGGAACAACCGCACCTGCGCCTGCTCGATGCGCGCCAGGTGGCTTGCCACCATGCGGAACGGATCAACGGCTGAAAGGAGCCTGTCCGAGAAGATGAAATCTCGTAGGTTGGGCCGGCCCGGGCCGGGCCGCGCAGGCCGAGCTCGGCGAAGCCCAACACAGGTCGCTTGTCCGCTGCACATTGTGGATTGGGGCCGCAAGCGGCTCCTTGTTGGGTATCGCTGCGCTCAACGCCAACCTACGCAATCCAACATCTTGCCGTTAGTCGAGATACAAGGTTGGGTCAGCTGCGGCTGCACTCCCGAGCAAGTCACAGATTCGGGGCGCCGCGTAACCCAACAGGGCGTCAGCAGGTACGCCGCAATGATGGGTTACGCCGCGCCGAAAATGCGGTCTTGCCGGGCATCGCCTGGGCGGCTAAGCCATCCTGCGGTTACTGGCACCACCCCTGCAGGAGCGGGGGCGACGCCCAGTCCCATGCCCGCGAAAAACGCTCGCGGCGGAACCAGGATCAGCGCCCGAAGAACCGATAAAACTCGCGCAGTTCGCCCTGGGCCTCACCTATATCCACCGGACTGAAGCGCAGCTCGTGGTGCGCCGGGCACTGGGCCAGGCGAGCCTGGTCGAGCGGGTGCAACCAGCCGAGGATGGGGTAGCCGCCCATGGTCTGGTGGTCGGCCTGGAGGATGATCGGCTGGCCGTCGGGCGGCACCTGGATCGCCCCGCGGCAGACGCCTTGCGACCACTGCCGCGACGGTGCAGCCAACGGCTCGCCGAGCAGGCGTGCGCCCATGCGGTCGGACTGCGGGCTGAGCTGCCAGCTGCGCTCGAAGAACGCCTGCACCTGATCGGCCGCGAAGCCCGCCTTATCGCCGCCGCCGATCACCCGCAAGCGGGCCGGGGCCCGGTAGTCCGGCTGATAGGGCCAGGGCACGCTCAGCGCCCGGGAGAAATCCGCCGCCAGGCAGGGCAGCAGATCGCCCGTACGCAACGGCTCGCCCGTGCCCTGCAAGCCGCCCAAGCCTTCACGCTGCTGGGTGCTGACGCTGCCGAGCTGCGACGGCGCATGAAAGCCGCCGGCCACAGCCAGGTAGGCGCGCTGGCCGCTGCGGGCAAAGCCCAGCTTGAGACGCTGGCCGGCGCGCAGGGGAAAACGCGACCAGGGTGGCAGCGGCGTGCCGTCGAGCGTCGCCGCTACCTCAGCTCCGGTCAGCGCCAGCCAGGTATCCAGCTCGCTCTCCAGCTCGAGATAACCCAGGGCGATCTCCAGCAGCGGCGTGCCCCAGGGGTTGTCCAGCAGACGATTGGCCCAGGCGGCGGCGTGCAGGTCCAGCGGCCCGGCCGGCGACACGCCGAAGTGCTGCCAGCCATGCCGACCGCCATCCTGCAGCAGGCTCTGCGGGCCCGGCCTGATTACCCGCAGCCCGCTCATAACGGCCCGCCCTCGGCGCGGAAGGTCTGCTCGTCGACTGCCACGAAACGCACCCGGTCGCCCACTACCAACGGACATGGCGACTCACGCTGGACATCGAACAGGCGCCAGGAACACAGGCCGAGCAGGTGCCAGCCACCGGGCGAGGCCTGCGGATAGACCGCGGTCAGCCGCTCGGCGATGGCCAGGCTGCCGGCCGGCACCCGCGTGCGCGGCGTACTGCGGCGCGGCAGGGCCAGGCGCTCATGCAACTCGCCCAGGTAGGCGAAGCCCGGGGCGAAACCGATGGCGCCGACCCGGTACTCGGTAGAACTGTGCAGCTCGATCACCTGCTCGACGCTCAGCCGGCACAGGCGCGCCACCTCGGCCAGGTCGGCGCCGGCATACCAGATCGGAATCTGATGCAGGCGTCCGGCCTCGGCCGGCAAGGGCTCGGCGAGCCATCGCGGCAGCAATGGGCGCAGACGCTCGGCCAGTTGCCGGTGATCGGTGCGGGTCAGGTCGTAGTGCAGCAGCAGGCTGGTCCAGCTCGGCACCAGATCACGCAGCAGCGGCCCCAGTTCGGCACGGATGCGCTCGGCCAGCAAGGCGATACGTAACGGCAACTGCGCGTCGGACTGCTCGGCCAGCACCAGCATGAGCGCTTCGGCGCCGGCCGGCTCGAAGCGCATCATGCGGCGTCCAGCAGCGCCCGCAAGCGTCGCAACACGGCCAGCGACTCGGGGTTATCGCCATGCACGCAGAGGCTGTCGGCACAGAGTTGCAGCGGCTTGCCGTCGATATCGGCGAAGGCTTCACCCTGGGCGATGGCCAGGGCCTGGTCGAGGATCCGCTGCGGATCGCGGTGCACCGCATCGGCCAGGCGCCGTGGAGCCAGTTGGCCGTCAGCCAGGTAGGCACGGTCGGCGAAGGCCTCGAAGATCAGCGGCACGTCGGCCGCATCGGCAAACTCCAGCTCGCGGCGGTTGTCCAGCAGGGCCAGGACCATCAGTGGCAAGCCCTTGCGGTAACCGGCGCAGGCATCCAGCACTGCCGCGAGCAGGGCATCGTCGCGCACCAGGTCGTTGTACAAGGCGCCGTGCGGCTTGACGTAGGCCACCTGGGTGCCGGCGGCACGGCAGAAGGCATCCAGCGCGCCGAGCTGATAGAGCACCAGGGCGGTGACCTCCTCCGGCGAGCAGGCCAGATGGCGGCGGCCGAAACCGACCAGATCGGGATAGGCGGGATGCGCGCCGATGCTCACCCCATACTGCACCGCCAGGGCGACGGTGCGTTGCATGGTCAGCGGATCGGCGGCGTGAAAGCCACAGGCCAGGTTGGCCTGATCGACCAGGGGCATGGCCAGGGCGTCGTCACCCATGTTCCAGGCCCCGAAACTCTCGCCCATGTCGCAATTCAGCAGGATTCGTCTGTTCATGGGCACAAGCTTAGAGCCACAGCCAGAGCGGCACCAGTAGTCTGGATGCAATCCGGGCCACCTAACTTGACCCGACCTGCATCGGCGGCGCAAAACCGCTTGCACTTGAGGCTCAGCATCCATGTAGGGTGGATGACGCCTTTTTCATCCACCTTTGTCGCTGGTGGATGGGTAAAGCGTCATCCACCCTACGTTGCTGGGCTCAATAGACATCACGGCGATAGCGCCCTTGCTCGATCAGTTGCTCCACGGCCGCCGCGCCCAGCACGTCATGCAGCACTCGGTCGACGCCGCCGGCCATGCCCTCGAGGCTGCCGCAAACGTAAATCGCCGCGCCCTCGGCCAGCCAGGCGCGCAGCAGCTCGGCGGATTCGCCCAGGCGATCCTGCACATAGGCCTTCTGCGCCTGGTCGCGGGAGAAGGCCAGATCCAGGCGCGCCAGTTCGCCGCTGGCCAGCCAGCCCTGCAATTCGCCCTGGCAATAGAAGTCATGGGCCGCGTTGCGCTCGCCGAACAGCAGCCAGTTGCGGGTATGCCCGGCGGCGATACGCGCCTTGAGCAGGCTGCGCAACCCGGCCAGGCCGCTGCCATTGCCGATCAGGATCAGCGGGCGCTCGTCCTCCGGCGCATGGAAGGCGCTGTTGCGCCGCACCCGCGCCAGCAAGTGGCCGTGCAGCGGCGCGTGCTCGGTCAGCCAGCCGGAGCCGAGGCCGAGGCTGCCGTCGGCATGCCGCTGCTGGCGCACGATCAGTTCCAGCATGCCGTCGCTGGGCAGGGAGGCGATCGAGTATTCGCGCGCCGCCAGTGGCACCAGCGCATCCAGCACGGCCTGGGCGTGCAGTCCGAGCAGGTGGGCGAAGCGATCCGGCAGTTGCCGGGTCGCCAGCGCCTGGCGCAACGATTGCGGCATGCCGTCGAGCTGCACCGGCTGGTTGCCGTCGACGCCATGTGCGTGCAACCAGCTAACGACCGTGGCCTCGGCCTGGCGCGGCAGCACTTCGAGGATGTCGCCGGCGCACCAGTCGGCTGGCTGGCTGGCGTTGAGCACCAGCAGGAAGGTCGGTGCGCCCTGGCTACCCGGATTGAGCAGCTCGCGCCGGTTCAGCGCCCACAGGCCATAAGGCTGCGCAGGGCTGCCGAGCGGCTGCGCACCGGTCAGTTCGCCAAGCTGGCGCTGCCAACTGGCCAATGCCAGCGCATCGCCGGCATCCACCTGCACCGGCGCGAACAGGCTGCGCGCACCCTGGCGGGCCAGCCAGTCCTGCACGCGCAGGGCGAAACCGCAGAACTGCGCGTACTGCCGATCGCCGAGGGCGAGCATGGCGTAGCGCAGGTTCGGCAGAGCCAGCGCCTGGCCGAGCAGCTGGCGCTCGAAGCCGCGGGCACTGTCCGGCGCCTCGCCATCACCGAAGGTGCTGAGCACGAACAGGGCATGCTGCGCCTCGCTCAGAATCTGCCGATCGAGGCGCGCCAGCGGCTCGACCCGCACGCCATGGCCCGCCGCCTGCAGTTGCCCGGCAGTCTGCCAGGCCAGCTGTTCGGCAAACCCACTCTGGCTGGCGAAGCCGATCAGCCAGTCGCGCGCACCCGCCCCCACCGGCAACAGCGCCTTGCGGGCAGCCAGGGCTGCGCGCTTGTTGCGCCGACGATCCAGGTACAACAACCAACCGGTAATGGCGAACAGCGGCATGCTCAGGCTGGCCAGGAACATCAGGATGCGCCCGGTCAGGCCGAAGTAGCTGCCGACATGCAGGGCATAGACGCTGGCCAGCAGTTGATCGCCGAACGCCTGTTGGCGATAGCGCCGGTTGCGGCTAGGCGCGCCGCTTTGCGGGTCAAGCGCCACCTGGTTGAGCGCGCGCTCATGGGGCGCGTCGGCGAGCAGGTAGAACACCGTGGCCGGCTGACCGGCTGCAGCCGGCAGACGCAGACTATAGGCGCTAAGCTGCGGCCCGGCGGCCTGCTGCAAGCCGGCCCAGAGTGCCGGGTAATTTACCGAGGGCACGGCTCCGGCAGTTGGCCGACCGCCGCGCTTGCGCTGCTGCCCAACCGGCTCGCTGCTGAGCAGGCCGGTCAGCCCTTCGCGGTACCAGTCGTAGGACCAATACAGCCCGGTCAGCGCCGCACACAGGTAGAACGCCAGGCACCAGGTACCCGCCACCGCATGCAGATCCCAGTTGAACGCGCGGCCGCGCTTGGCCCAGTCCAGAGTCAGCCAGGCGCGCCAGCTTAAGGCCTGGCGTGGCCAACGCAGATACAGGCCCGAGAAGCAGAAAAAGATCAGCGCCAGGGTGCTGGCAGCGGTGATCTGCTTGCCGTACTCGCCCATGGCGAGGAAGCGGTGCAGCTCCAGCATCAGATCGAAAAAGCCTTGCCCGCGCGGTTCGCCGAGCAGCTCGCCGCTATAGGGGTCGAAATAGCGCGATTGTCCGCGCCGTTCGCCCGGCGGCGGGGCGAACATCACCCGTCCAGCCTGATCTGCTTCGGCATCCACATTCAAGCGCACCACCTGCTGCTGGCTGGCCGCCTCGATCTGCGGCAGTAGCACATCCGCGGCCAACACGCCGCCGTCACGCACCTCGACCCCCAGCACCTCGGGGTTGAGCGCGCGCAGCAGTTCGTCCTGGAACGAATAGGCCGCGCCGGTCAGGCCCATCAGGGCCAGGACCAGTCCGGCACTGATGCCGAACAACCAATGCAGCTGGAACAGGATTTTCTTCAACACAGGGATACACCTGACACGGGCAACGGCCGCGGTGGCTGTCACTGCGGCGCAATTCTATTTGAGAACAAATTTCATTCGAGCCAGAGACGCCGGCTTTTACCTTTTATTTACACCGTCGGTGTATTCACCGATCACAGGCATGGCCCGCTCCTACAACGGCAATTCGCTAGCAGGCCGTTTTTAACGCAGGCTCGGCAACGCAGGTGGTTTTTCAACGGCCTGCTAGACATCGGCCCAGCGCCGCAACAGGTTGTGATACACCCCGGTCAGCTGCACGCTGCTGGCGTGGCCGGCGCCCAGCTCACGGTTGAGCTGCTGGATGCTGCTGTCCAGATCGAACAGCAGCGTGCGCTGGCCGTCGTCGCGGACCATGCTCTGCAGCCAAAAGAACGAGCAGACCCGCGCCCCGCGGGTAACCGGATTGACCCGGTGCAGGCTGGTCGACGGATAGAGGATCAGATCGCCGGCCGGTAGCTTGACGCTGTGCGCGCCATAGGTGTCCTCGACCATCAGTTCGCCGCCGTCGTATTCGTCGGGGTTGGTGAAAAACAGCGTGGCCGACAGGTCGGTGCGGATCTTCTCGCCAGTCGCGCGCACCTCGCGCACCGCGTTGTCCACGTGCAGGCCGAACGACTGGCCGCCCTGGTAGCAGTTGAACAGCGGCGGAAACACCTTGTTCGGCAGCGCCGCGGAGATGAACAGCGGGTTGCGTGCGAGTGCGGCGAGAATCAGTTCGCCCATGGCCTGGGCCGCTGGCGAATCCTGGGGTAGCTGCAGGTTGTCCTTGGCCATGGCCGACTGGAAACCGGCGGTCGCCTTGCCGTCGACCCACTGCGCTTGCTGGAGTAACTGGCGGCACTCGGCGACCTGCTCGGGATCGAGGACCTGGGGAATATGTAGCATCATCTTGGCAAATCTCCGGATACGCCAAGGCCCCGCACGACAGCGGGGCCCTGGTCGTTGCGCGTGTTGACCTTAGAAAGCGAAGTTGGCCGCCAGGATCGCCGTGCGCCCCTCGCCCGGCACCAGCGCGGAGGAACGCGCCGCCGTGCCGGTGTTGGAACGAACGCGGTCGTAGTATTCCTCGTTGAACAGGTTGCGTACGTTCAACTGCAGATCCACGTCCTCGTTGACCTGATAGCCGAGCATGGCGCTGTGCACCCAGTAGTCCGGCACCTTGGTGGTGCTGGCAATGGTCACGTTGCGCTGGCTGACGTACTGCGCGCCGTAGCCGACCTGGAAGCCAGCCGGCAGGTCGTAGCTGGTCCACAGGCTGAACGAGCGCGGCGGCGTGTTGGCCAGGGCCTGGCCTTCCTCGGCCGGGGTGTCGGACGTGATGATCTCGCTGTCGAGGTAGGTGTAGTTGGCGAACACCTGCCACTGCTCGGTGAGCTTGCCGGAGGCACCCAGCTCGATACCGTCGACCCGCTGCTTGCCGTCGAGCACGATCGGATCGCCCAGCGGGTCGTTGTTGTCGATCCGCCCGTTGGTCTTGGTCACGCGGAATACCGCGGCGTTCAGCGACAGGCGTTCGTCGAGCAGGTCCCACTTGGTGCCCAGCTCCCAGGTCTCGTTCTCTTCCGGATCGAGGTCCTGGGTGCCGGCGGACAGACCCGAGCCCGTAGACACGAGGTTCTCCGCCGAGGGGTTGAAGGAGTTGCCCCAGGCCAGGTAGATGCTGCCGTTGCGCGCTGGCTTGTAAACCAGACCGAGGCGACCGCTGAGCATGTCGTCGCTGGAGTCGAACCGGGTGGTCACCCCGGTGGCCGTGGCCAGGGTCTTGCCGGTGCCCTCGAAGCGCTCGTAGCGCAGGCCGGCGTTGACCTGCCACTGCTCGCTCAGCTCGACAGTGTCGAAGACGTAAAGGGCCTGGGTATCCAGTTCGCTGTCGACCTCCTGGGTGACCGTCTTGAGGGTCGGCCCGCCCCAGTAGCCTGGCGGGTTGTACAGGTCGAACAGCGGCCAGGCGTTGCCAATGGGCAAACCATTGTTGAAGGTGTCGCGGTTGTACTCCTCGTGGGAGAACTCCGCACCGGTGACCAGGCTGTGGGCCAGGGCGCCGGTGTTGAAGCGCCAGCTCAGGTTGGTCTGGTTGATCAGGATCTCTGTGCTGTAGTCGCGGCCATGGCCCTGGGGGCCGGCCGGGCGGTAGCTGCCGGCCGGCAAGCCGTCGGTGTTGACGTGGGCCGCGGAAACGATGGTCAGGCGCTCGGTCTTGGCGTAGCGGGCGCTATTGCTCAGGCTGAGTTGGTCATTGAATTCATGGTCGAGCTTGACGGTGAAGCTCTCGGCATCGGTTTCCTCGGTGTCGATATCCTTGAAGCCGTAGTAATTGTCGCGGTCGACGCCGGCCAGCACCTTGCCGTTGTGGGCCGGCAGGCCGTAATCCGGCAGGTCCTTGTCGGACTGGCGGAAGTAGCTGAGGTTGAGCTGGGTCGGTGAGCCCATGCCCAGGGTCAGCGAGGGCGCGATGCCCCAGCGCTCCTGATCGATCTGGTCGCGCTCGGCGACATCGTTCTGATGGCCCATCAGGTTCAGGCGGAACACTGCGCCGGCTCCTTCCAAAGCATCCAGAGGCTGGTTGATATCGGCGGTCAGGCGTTTGTAGTTGTCGGTACCGATACCGACACTGGCGCGCTTGAAGGCCTGGGCCTGCGGCGCCTTGCTGACGATATTGATCGAGCCGCCGGTGGTGCCCGCCCCGGAGTAAACCGAGCTCGGCCCCTTCACCACCTCCACCGCCTCCAGGTTGAAGGCATCGGAACGGCTGCTCTGCGCGGTGTCGCGCAGACCGTCGATCAGGATATTGGAGTTGGCGCTGAAGCCGCGGATGTTGATGCTGTCGCCCAGGCCACCACCGCCCTCGCCGGCCGCGAAGGTGATGCCGGAGACGTTGGACAGCACCTGGCGCAGGCTCAGGGCGTTCTGCTCCTTGATCACTTCGGCCGGCACCACGGTGATGGTCTGCGGGGTGTCGAGCAGCGGCGCGGTGTACTTCGGCGAGGAGGCGCTATCGACCTTGTAGCCCTCATCCTGCTGGCCCTTGACCGTCACGCTGCCGAGTTCCACGGCGTCGCCCTGGGGCTGGCCACTTTCCGCGGCCAGGCCGCTGCCGGCCCAGGAAGCTACGGCAAAACCGATGGCCGACGCCAGCAGGCGGCGTTGCGGCAGGCAGATGGTTTTTTTACTATCGCACTTGCTCATGAGAATCATCCCCAGTTAGATGGGCGGAATTCTATTCGATAACTGATCTTAATCAAGAATAAATTGCATTCTCGATTGAGCTTTTTTACAGGCTTCCCCTGTTGCCCCGGGAAAGCAAAAACCCGCCAGAAGGCGGGTCTTGGTCATTGCTGCAACCCCAGGAGTAGAAGGCCTTCCGCGGCAGGAAGCCATTGAGTTCCAGCCGCCAGCCACCTGCGCCAAGCGTCGGCCCCTGAACTAGAAGCTGACCTGATAACCCAGGCTGACGGTGCGCCCGCGGCCCTTGAACAGCTGGTCGTCACGCTTGCTGGCGGCCTGGGCGTAGTAGGTCAGGTAGTCCTTGTTCAGCAGGTTCTCGACGCCCAGGCTGACCTCGCCCACCGGCAGGCGGTAGCCGAGCGAGGCGTCGACCAGGCTGTAGCCGTCGAAGTCCAGGTCCGGGTCCGGGTCGTCGAAGCTGCGACTGGCGTAATGGTTGGCCTGCAGGCGGCTGTTGAGCTTGTCGCTCCAGTTGGCCTGCCAGCTCAGACCGTAGCGGTCCGGGGAGATGTTGGCGCCGTCCAGGTCGGTGTCGACCTTGCCGTCGCCATCGGTATCCGAGCGGCCGTTGACCTGGGCATAGGTCGCCTGCAGACGATGGACAGAGTTGATCTGCCAACCGGCCGTGGCCTCGATGCCGTCGATCTCGGTGCGCTCGCGGCGTACCTGATAGAAGCCGCCGACGTTCTGCAGGCGCGAGCCCAGCTCGGCGTCCGACTCGAAATAGCTGACTTCGGCATCGAAGGGGCCATGGTTGAAGCGCAGGCCGATCTCGCGGTTGTCGGTGACGATCGGCTGCAGGTCGAGGAAGCTGTCGACGCTCTGGCCCGGCTGGCCGATGCCGCGCAGCACCCGGCCGACGTCCGGCATGCCGAAGCCTTCGGAATAGTTGGCGAACACCTGCGCCCAGTCGCTGGCCTGGAACACCAGGCCGGCGTTGAACAGGGTTTCCTCGAACGTGGGGCTGCCGCCCTCAACGCTGACGCCGCCAGCGGGGGTGGTGGTCGAGGCGATGGTGTGGAAGTCGTCGATGTCCAGTCGGGCGAATTCGTGACGCACCCCGGTGTGCAGGGTCAGGCGCTCGCTGGCCTGGATTTCCGCCTGGAGAAAGGGTGCGAAGTTGCGAAAGCGCGTTTCCGGCACCCATTCGCGATCGGTTTCGATCAGCATCTGGCTGGTGGTGTCCTGCAGTATGTCGAAGCCACCGGTGAGCCCCAGCAAGCCGTCGAACATACCCTCACGGCCGAGGCTGAACTTGCCGCCGTACTTGTCCGACTCGTTCTGCGACTGGTCGAACAGGGTGCCGAGCGGGGCAATGGACGCGTCCTGGAAGGAGGCATGGCTACCGCCGCCGAAGCGGGCGCGAAAGCGCTGGCTGTAGAGCTGCGCGGACAGGCGATTGCCGGACAGGTCGTCGTGCTTGTAGCTCAGGCTGGTGGCCAGCACCTCGTTCTGCGGCGCCTCGCCCAGGGGCTGGCCCTTGCGCGAGGTGGCGGGTATTCCGGCGTCGCGGTCGCCCGGCACGTTGACGTATTCGTGCTCGCCTTCGAGCTGGAAGCGATTGACCATCAGCTCGAGGTTCTGCTCGCTGTCGAACCAGTAACCCAGCTTGAGCAGCAGGTCGTTGCTGGTCGAATCCATGATGTCGCCCTGGGTGTCGTCGACGCCGATCAGCTCGCCGTCGGCGTCGTAGAACATGCCACGGGTCTGCCAACTGAGCGCAGCCAGGTAATCCCAGCTGCCCTGGTTACCTTCGACTCGGTAATCCAGCTTGTAACCCAGGCCCTCGGAGTCATAGTCGGTCGGCGCATTCAGGCTGACCCCGGCGTGCTGCTTGAAGGTGCCGCCTGCAGGGCGGCGGGTGACGTAGTTGATGATCCCGCCGGTGGCGCCCAGGCCATGCTCGGCGCTGGCGCCATGGATCACCTCGATGCGCTCGACCATCGCCAGATCGATGGTGTAGCCATCGCGGGAGCCGTCGCGCAGCGGGTTGGACTGCGGCACGCCATCGATCAGTATCAGGGCCGAGCGACCGCGAAAGGTCTCGCCGGCGCTGCTCATCTTCTGCCGGCTCGGCGAGTAGGACGGAATCAGGTTGCTGAGCACCTGGCCATGGTCGGAGGTGATCGCCAGCTGCTGTTCGATCTGCTCGCGGCTGATCACCGTGATCTTCTGCGGCGTCTTGCCCACCTCGCTCCTGGCGCGGGTGGCGCTGATGGTGACGGCATCCAGCTCAACGGCCTCCTGGGCGAAAGCGGGCAAACCCGGCAGGGCCAGGCAGGCCAATGAGACAGAGAGACGGAGGCGGGAGTGACAGAACACGGGACAGACTCCTTTACGGGCGACGCGAGAACAAGGGGCCGGCAAGATACATCATCTGATAATCGTTTGCATTACGCTTATGGCAAAGTGCGCCGCTGTCACCGGCGATACGCAAGCGCTCCTTTGCGTCACTCGCGGCAGGGGTCAGCAAGCTTGGCCTGGCTAGAAATGCTCCAGGCACAGGGACCGCACAAAACTGCCGCGCAAAAAAATGCCGCTCACTTGCGCCAAGTAAGCGGCATCTTCGTCGCAGCGGGAGTTACCGGCAGGAGGGGTCGCCCCGTCTTCGACGCCGTGCGCGTCGTGCAGCAAACTGGAGGCAATTGCGTCTATCGGCTTGTGGGTACCTGTAGGAGCGGCCCATGGCCGCGATGGGTTTCGCGGGCATGGAACTAGGCGTCCCCCCGCTCCTACAGAAAACGTTATAACCCGTAAAATCAACGACCTACGGGTTGTTTGATAAGAGCTGTTTTACAGGTAGTAGGCCTTCAGTGGCGGGAAGCCGTTGAATTCCACCGCGCTGTAGCTGGTGGTGTAGGCGCCGGTGGACAGCCAGTAGAGGCGGTCGCCACTCGCCAGATTAAGCGGCAGGCCGTACTTGTAGTTCTCGTACATGATGTCGGCGCTGTCGCAGGTCGGCCCGGCGATCACCACTTCTTCCATCTCGCCTTTTTTCTCGGTGTAGATAGGAAACTTGATCGCCTCGCCCATGGTTTCGATCAGGCCGCTGAACAAGCCGACGTCGGTGTACACCCAGCGCTCGACTGCGGTACGCGACTTGCGCGCGACCAGCACCACTTCGCTGACCAGAATACCGGCGTTGGCGATCAACGAGCGGCCCGGTTCGAGGATGATTTCCGGCAGGTCATCGCCGAAATCGTCCTTGAGGAAGCGGATGATTTCCTCGGCGTAGGTTTCCAGGCTGTTGGTGCGGGTGATGTAGTTGGCCGGGAAGCCGCCGCCCATGTTGATCATCTTCAGCTCGATGCCGTCTTCTTCCTTGAGACGCTCGAAGATCACCTTGACCTTGGCAATGGCCGCGTCCCATACGGAAATATCGCGCTGCTGCGAGCCGACATGGAAGGACACGCCGTAGGGCACCAGGCCCAGTTGGCGGGCGAGGATCAGCAGGTCCATGGCCATGTCGGTCTGGCAGCCGAATTTGCGCGACAGGGGCCAGTCAGCCGTGGTCGAGCCTTCGGTGAGGATGCGCACATAGATTTTCGAGCCCGGCGCGGCCTTGGCGATGTTGCGCAGGTCGGCTTCCGAGTCGGTGGCGAACATGCGCACACCCTTCTCGAAGAACAGGCGGATGTCCTTGGCTTTCTTGATGGTGTTGCCGTAGCTGATGCGCTCCGGGCCGACACCACAGCTCATGACCCGATCCAGCTCGTAGATCGAGGCGATATCGAAGCTTGAGCCTTTGTCCTTGAGCAGGTTGATGATCTCGACCGCCGGGTTGGCCTTCACCGCGTAGTAGACCTTGGCGAATTCGAAACCAGCGCGCAGGTCGTCGTAGGCCTGATCAATGATTTTGGTATCGATCACCACGAACGGGGTTTCGTGTTGATCGGCGAAGGCCTTCATTTTCTGGAAGGTTTCTCGGGGATAATAATCTTCGACCTGAATCGGCATGCGCGGGACTCCAAATGGCAAAACACACAAAGGTAATTAGGGGGGCCTTGCCAACTAATAGCAAGGCCGCGAACGCCTGATCAGTTTCCCCACTTTGGTTCGCCTACTTCCCAAGGCATGTCGCCGAGTATCGAAATCGATCTCTCGTCGTCAGTACTTGAGCCGGATGGATCGTTGCCAGCATGGACGTTCGGGCGCGAACTTTAGGACCATGGACAGCTTAGATCAATCAAAAATTGTCGTATTCCCACCCGGTATTTTCGGCTTACTCATGGGTCGTAGCGGATTCAAAACAAGGCGTCACGAAATGCTGCACAACGCCCGGCAAATTGCACGATTCCCGCACTGACTACAGGTCTCCGCGCTGAGGGCCGTTTGCCGTTATAATCGACGCCTTTTTTGACAGACAGACTATCAGTCGACGGGTTCCCCCAGCATGAGCAACCAGGCCGCCGAAGTCGCCAAAAGGCGCACATTCGCCATCATCTCCCACCCGGACGCCGGTAAAACCACGATTACCGAGAAACTCCTGCTGATGGGCAAGGCGATTGCCGTCGCCGGCACGGTGAAGTCGCGCAAGTCCGACCGCCACGCGACCAGCGACTGGATGGAGATGGAAAAGCAGCGCGGCATCTCCATCACCACCTCGGTGATGCAGTTCCCCTACCGCGAGCACATGATCAACCTGCTCGACACCCCCGGCCACGAAGACTTCTCGGAAGACACCTACCGCACCCTGACCGCAGTGGATTCGGCGCTGATGGTGCTCGACGGTGGTAAGGGTGTGGAACCGCGCACCATCGCCCTGATGGACGTGTGCCGCCTGCGCGACACCCCGATCGTCAGCTTCGTCAACAAACTCGACCGCGATATTCGCGACCCGATCGAGCTGCTCGACGAAATCGAAGCGGTGCTGAAAATCAAGGCCGCGCCTATCACCTGGCCGATCGGCTGCTACCGCGACTTCAAGGGTGTCTACCACCTGGCCGACGACTACATTATCGTCTACACCGCCGGCCACGGTCATGAACGCACCGATGTGAAGATCATCGAGAAGCTCGACTCCGACGAAGCCCGCGCCCACCTCGGCGACGAGTACCAGCGCTTTGTCGAGCAACTGGAACTGGTCCAGGGCGCCTGCCACGAGTTCGACCAGGACGAGTTCCTCAATGGCCAGCTGACCCCGGTATTCTTCGGCACCGCGCTGGGCAACTTCGGCGTTGACCACGTCCTCGACGCCGTCGTGAACTGGGCGCCCAAGCCGCTGCCGCGGGTCGCCAACGAGCGCACCGTGGAACCCGCCGAAGAGAAATTCAGCGGCTTCGTGTTCAAGATCCAGGCGAACATGGACCCCAAGCACCGCGACCGCATCGCCTTCATGCGCATCTGCTCGGGCAAGTACAGCCAGGGCATGAAGATGCGCCATGTGCGTACCGGCAAGGACGTGCGCATCGGCGATGCCCTGACGTTTTTCTCCAGCGAGCGCGAAATGCTCGTCGAGGCCTACGCCGGCGATATCATCGGCCTGCACAACCACGGCACCATCCAGATCGGCGACACCTTCACCGAGGGCGAGACGCTGGGCTTCACCGGCATCCCGCACTTCGCCCCGGAGCTGTTCCGCCGCGTACGCCTGAAGGACCCGCTGAAATCCAAGCAACTACGCCAGGGCCTGCAGCAGCTGGCCGAGGAAGGCGCGACCCAGGTGTTCTTCCCCGAGCGCAGCAACGACATCATCCTCGGTGCGGTCGGCGTGCTGCAGTTCGACGTGGTCGCCAGCCGCCTGAAGGGTGAATACAAGGTCGAGTGTGGCTACGAGCCAATCACCGTCTGGTCGGCGCGCTGGATCGAGTGCAGCGACAAGAAGAAGCTCGAGGAGTTTTCCAACAAAGCGGTGGAAAACCTCGCCATCGACGGCGGCGGCCACCTCACCTACCTGGCCCCGACCCGGGTCAACCTGGCGCTGATGGAAGAGCGCTGGCCGGACGTGAAATTCCGGGCGACGCGCGAGCATCATTGATTCGTGGTGAGCCCATGACCCTCACCCCAGCCCTCTCCCTAGAAGGGAGAGGGGGCTGATCAGCGGTGACGGAAAGATCACGATTAGCAGGCACACACCGGTCAGCCCCCTCGCCCCTCCGGGGAGAGGGCTGGGGTGAGGGGCAGCTATCTCAGCCTGGCGCAAAATCCCCGCCAGCAACTCAACCATCTACACCAAAACCTCCTGCCGACTAAAGCCAAACACCCCTAACAATCAGCCAACACTCAAAGCCGCCCCCCCTCGCCCCCATTACCGCGCAGCGTCTTCATCGAGGGTCCAGGCCACCAGCGAGTCGCCCATGCGCGTGCCGAACGAGCCGTGTCCGCCGGCCATCACCACCACATACTGCTTGCCGGTCTTCTCTGACACATAGCTGATCGGCGTAGCCTGCCCGCCCGCCGGCAGACGGTCTTTCCACAGCTCCTCGCCGGTGCGCAGGTCATAGGCACGCAGGTAGTAATCCAGGGTGCCGCTGAGGAAGCCCAGGCCACCGGCGGTGATCAGCGGCCCACCCAGGGCCGGCACGCCAACGGCGAAGGGAATGCCCAGCGGCGCACTGTCGCGGCTGGTGCCGTTCTTGTGCTGCCAGACCTTCTCCATGCTGCGCAGGTCCACGGCGGTCACATAGCCCCAGGGCGGCGACTGGCACGGCAGGCCCAGCGGCGACAGAAAGGGTTCCAGGCTGACCATGTAGGGTGCGCCCAGGTTGGGTTGCAGGCCCTGTTCGCCACCGCCCATGCGGGCGTCTTCGGGGACATCTTCACGCTTGACCAGGCGCGAGACGAACGCCAGGTAGTTCGGCGCGCCGAACAGTATCTGCCGCACCGGGTCGACCGCCACCGACGGCCAGTTGAACACCCCGACATTGCCCGGATAGATCAGCGAACCCTGCTCCGACGGCGGGGTGAAATCCCCTTCGTAGCGCAGCTGGTGGAACTGGATGCGGCATATCAGCTGGTCGAACGGCGTACCGCCCCACATGTCGCGCTCGCGCAACGGCTGCTCGGGGGCGTAGCTGAGCGCCGAGGCCGGCTGGGTCGGCGCGGTGAAATCGCCCTCCACCGTGCCTTGGGGTACCGGGTGTTCGCTGACCGGCACTATGGGTTCGCCGGTACGCCGATCAAGCACGTAGAGATCGCCGCGCTTGGTCGGCTGGATGATCGCCGGCAGCGGTCCCTGGGGGCTGCCGATATCGACCAGGGTGGGCTGGGACGGCAAGTCGCGGTCCCAGAGATCGTGGTGCACGGTGCGGAACTCCCAGCGCACCTGGCCGGTGGCCAGATCCAGGGCAACCAGTGCAGCGGTAAAGCGCTCGGCCTCCGGGGTGCGCGGCACTGCCCACTGGTCGGGCGTCTGGTTGCCGGTGGGGATGAACACCAGTCCAAGGGTTTCGTCCGCCGTGGCGATGGTCCAGGAGTTCGGCGTGCTGCGCACGTAAGTCTCACCGGCGGGCAACGGCTCGGTGGCATCCGGCCGGCCTGGATCGAAGTTCCACACCAGCTCACCGCTGCGCACGTCATAGGCGCGGATCACCCCGCCAGGGGAATCCACCGAGCCATTGTCCGTCACCGAGCCACCGACGATCACCAGCTTCTCGGTCACCACCGGCGGTGAGGTCGGCAGGTAGACACCCAGGGCGTCAGCGCCCAGGCCGACCTTGAGGTCGACCCTGCCGCCCTCGCCGAACGCCTCGCAGGGCTGGCCATCGTGCAGATCGAGGGCGTACAGGGTCGCGTCGTTGGTCGGCAGGAACAGCCGCTGCGTGCAGCGCTCGGCCGGTTGAGCAGACGCCACCGGGCTGCGCTGACGGGTGTCGCTCGGCACGATGCTCGGCTCGCGCGCCCGAGTCGTCATGACCGTTACCGCGGGCTCGGCGTAGGCCGCCGCATCGTGATAGGCCAGGCCACGGCAGGTCATGTGCTGGTAGTACTCGGCCTGCCGGTTGATGGCCGGATCGAAGCGCCAGCGCTCTTCACCGGTATCGGCATCCACGGCGATGGCGATGCTGTGGGGCGTGCAGATAAACAGGTTGTCGCCGACCTTCAGCGGCGTGACCTGGTTGGTCAGCTCGCCTGGATCCCCTTCGCCCGACAGATCGCCGGTGTGGAACTCCCAGGCCTTTTTCAGCTGGCCGACGTTATCCGGGCTGATCAGGTCGGCCGTGGCGTAGCGGTCGCCACGGTCCGAGCCGCCATAGGCGGTCCACTCACTGGCCGAGCGACCGGCCTGCGCCGCCGGATTGCCACCGGCCAGGCGGGCGCTGTCGAAGGTGCCGTCCAGGCGATGGTAGTCCTGGGTCAGGGCATAGCCGGCCATCGCCGCACCGAGCAGTAAGCCAAGCCCCAGCAGGCCCGTGGCACCGTCGCGCCAGTATGGTTGCGGACCGATATGCCGGTTGATGAACGGCAGAAACAGCCACAGACCGAGCAGGCACCAAAGGTCGATGCGCGGCGCCAGTTGCCACCAGTCGAAACGCACCTCGAACACCGTCCAGGCCAGGCTCGCCAGCAGCAGCACGGCGTACAGCCAGAGGCCCGCACGCTGACGTCGACCGATAAGCACACCCACCAGCAGCAGACCAGTGCCAGCCAACAGGTAGTACCAAGAGCCGCCCAGCCACGCCAGGTAGCCCCCGCCCAGGGCCAGCAGCCCACCCATCACCCCTGCCGCCCAGGCGGTCAGCACCAAGCGCATCGGCTGTGCTACGTATCCGTCCGTCATCGTTCACTCCTTCTTTTGCCGGCCCGCCGACGACGGACACCTGTTTAATGGATCCAGAGCCGCCGGCAGAGTTCAGGGACTCTGCAGACAGAGCATCACGGCTCTCGGACGTATCCCGAAACGCCAGCGACGTACCCGTCTTTGCATAACCCCGCTCAACATGATTTGGCGCGCCCCGTCACGGGTCAACCCGGGCCTGATGGAAGAGCCCTGAGCGGATGTGAAATTCCGCGCGACGCGGGAGCATCATTGAACCTTGGCCAGCACTGCGCGTGGACCCATACGCGGTTGTTGCCTGATCGCACAAGGCGTCACACTTCCCACGGACAAGGCACTAGCTTAGGCTGGGTTCTTAACCTACAGGGAGTAACTCCGTGCGCACGATGCTCTTCACCGCCTTAAGCCTGCTCGCCAGCCACAGCCTGGCCGGGGTGGAAATCCGTCAATCCTACTGGTACGTGCAACTGGCCTGCGAAGGCTACAGCCAATGCTTCGCCTCCAGTAACGGCAGCTATACCTCCAGTCAAAACGCAGCACGCCGCTTTGACGATCAGGGCAAAGCGCAACGTTTTGTCGACAGCTTCACCAGCAGCATCCGCGACAAGTCTCCGCTTATCGTTCAGGGCTTCGACAGCAAGTGTGTGAGCGATGCTGAAGCACGTCGCCTGCAGCTGTCCGGCAACCCTTGCCTGCCTTGATGCCATAGGCCTGAGCGCCCCCTGGCGCTGATGGAAGAGCGCTGGCCGGACGTGTAGTTCCGGGCGACGGGCGAGCATCATTGATCATTGATCGCTGGTAAAAGCCGACCCTGACCCCAACCCTCGGCTTTAGCGTCCTGCGTCGCCCTACCTCCTGCATCCATGCAGTCGTCTCCCTAAAAGGGAGAAGGGGCCGATCGGTGGTGATGGAAAGATTACGACTAGCAGGCGCGCCTCGATCGACTCCCTCTACCCTCCGGGGAGAGGGCTGGGGTGAGGGGTAGCTATATCAGCCTGCCGCAAAATCTCCGCCAACAGCTCAGGCATCTGCGCCAACACCTCCCTGTTGCTGAAGCGAATCACCCGAATCCCGCAGCCACCCAGATAGCGACTGCGCTCGGCATCCCGGTGCAAAGCCTGATCGCTAAAATGCTGCCCACCATCCAGCTCGACCGCCAGCCCCAGCTCTGCACAGTAGAAATCCAGCACATAGGGCGGCAAGGGATATTGCCGGCGGAACTTGAAACCGCCGAGCTGGCGATTGCGCAAATGCCGCCAGAGCAACCGTTCGCAGTCGGTCAACTCATGACGCAGTTGCTTGGCAAATTCGCGCTGCTCGGCTGTTGGCCGTTGAATGCCCTTGGGCATGCTTCACCTCCGTGTGAAATTCACCCCTCACCCTAGCCCTCTCCCCGGAGGGGAGAGGGGACTGATTTGTGCGCTCTACGAAGATCATAGCCAGTCACCAATATAGGCGAGCAATCACCCCTTCGGTGATAGGGCCTGGCTAAGAGCCAGCAGGCAGACTGCAATCATCGGCTTCACGCGGTGAGCTCGCTCTACCCTCCGGGGAGACGACTGCATGGATGCAGGAGGTAGGGCGACGCAGGATGCCAAAGCCGAGGGCTGGGGTGAGGGGCAGCGATTTCAGCCTGCCGCAAAATCTCCGCCAACAATCAATCGCTGACACACCCCCGCTACGCCTTCTCCCCCGCCACCACCAGCTCCACCGCCTCACCTCTTTTGATCAGCGCATACACCACCCCGGTCAGCACACTGCCGGCGACGATGGCCAGCAGATAGAGCGCGGCATGGTTGATCGCATTGGGGATTAGCAGGACGAACAGGCCGCCGTGGGGCGCCATCAGCTTGCAGCCGAAGTACATCGACAGCGCGCCGGTCAGGGCGCCGCCGGCGATGCTGGCCGGGATCACCCGGAACGGGTCCTTGGCGGCGAAGGGAATCGCCCCCTCGGAGATGAAGCACAGCCCCAGCACTCCGGCGGCCTTGCCGGCTTCGCGTTCGCTCTGGGCGAACTTGTTCCGGGCGATGAAGGTGGCGATGGCCATGCCGATCGGCGGCACCATGCCGGCGGCCATCACCGCGGCCATCGGTGCGTAGCTCTGCGACGCCAGCAGGCCGACCGAGAAGGCGTAGGCGGCCTTGTTGATCGGCCCACCGAGATCGACGCACATCATGCCGCCGAGCAGCAGGCCGAGCAGGATCGCATTGGTGCTGCCCATGCTGTCGAGAAAGCTGGTCAAGCCGACCAGCATGCCGGCCACCGGCTTGCCGACCACGTAGATCATCACCATGCCGGTGAACAGGCTGGCCAGCAGCGGGATGATCAGGATCGGTTTCAGCGCCTCGACGCTGGCCGGCAACTGCACCCAGCGGGCGATGGCCTTGGCCGCATAACCGGCGAGGAAGCCGGCGATGATGCCGCCGATAAAGCCTGCGCCCAGGGAGCTGGCGAGCAGGCCACCGATCATCCCCGGCGCCAGGCCGGGACGGTCGGCGATCGAATAGGCGATATAGCCGGCCAGCACCGGCACCATCAATTTGAACGCGGCATCGCCGCCGATCTGCATCAGCGCGGCGGCCAGGCTGCCCTCCTCCTTGAACGCCTCGATGCCGAAGATGAACGACAGGGCGATCATCAGACCGCCGGCCACCACCATCGGCAACATGAAGGACACACCGGTGAGCAGATGCTTGTAGGGCCCGCCCTGTGCGGCGGGGCCGGACTGGCTGGCCTCGCTGTTACTGCCGCCGGCCAGGGGCTGCGCCTCGGCCAGGGCGCGTTCGAGGGTCTGCCGGGGCTGCTTGAGGGCCACCCCGGTGCCGCAGCGAAACACCTTCTTGCCGGCGAAGCGGGCGGTGTCCACCTCGATATCGGCGGCCAGCAGCACCACGTCGGCGGCGGCGATGGCGGCGTCATCCAGCACGTTGCGCGCGCCCACCGAGCCGCGGGTCTCCACCTGCAGCTCGTAGCCGAGCTGCTCGGCCGCCTGCTGCAGGGCTTCGGCGGCCATGAAGGTGTGTGCCACCCCGGTCGGGCAGGCGGTCACCGCGACCAGGCGTGGCCGGGCAGTCGCCGCGGCGAGCGCGGGCGCATCCTGCTGCAGGACCTCGGCGTGGTCGGCGGCGGCGAGCAGGAACTGCTGCGGATCGGCCAGCGCTTCGGCCGGAGTGGATTGCACCAGGCGCTTGCCGACGAAACGTTGCAGCGACAGGTCGCCGGTCTTGACCACCACCACCAGTTCGGCGGCGGCGATATCGGCGTCACTCAGCGGCGAGCCTATCGCCTTGGGGTCATGCACCTCGACCCGGCTCGTCCAGCCCAGACGCTGGGCGGCGGCTTCCAGTAAACGCGAGCAGAGCACGCTGGTGACCATGCCATTGGGGCAGGCGGTGACGATCAGCAGATTCATGGGAATGACCTCATTATTGTTTTAATCCAGGGACGCGATAGTCACGCCCGCTTCCAGGCGCGCCAGTTGTTCCCTGTCGTGAATACCGAAACCGAGCTGGGTGACCGCCTGCGCCGCGATCGCGGTGGCCAGGCGCAAGGTGCGCTCGGCCGGCCAGCCAGTCAGCAGGCCGTGCAGGCTGGCGGCCAGCAGCGAGTCGCCGGCGCCCACCGTACTGACCACCGCCACCTGCGGCGGCCGCGCCTGCAGCGCAATGTCCGGGCCGAACCAGTAGACGCCCTCGGCGCCGCGCGACAGCAGCACATGCTCGACGCCCGCGGTGCGCAGGCGCAGCGCCGCGGCCTGCAGGTCGGCCGCGGTGGACGACCACAAACCGCAGGCATCGGCCAGTTCCTCCTCGTTGGGCTTGATCAGCCACGGCGCCACGGCCAGCCCGGCGCGCAACGCGGCGCCACTGCTGTCCAGCGCCAGCGGCAGGCCGAATGCCTGCAGCCGGCGCAGCAGCGCGGCGAACCACTCTGGGCTGACGCCCTGCGGCAGGCTGCCGGCGACCACGATGGCGTCGTGGCCGGCGACGATCTGCTCCAGCTCCTCGAGCAACTCGGCCTGATGCGCCGCCTCGACCTGCGGCCCCGGACCATTGAGATCGGTGATCCGCCCGCCGCGCTCGGCCAATTTGATATTGCTGCGGGTTTCCCCGGGCACGCGGACGAAGGCGTCGACGAAACCGCGCCGTGCGAACAGGGCCTCGAAAGGTGCGGCGTTGGCCTGCCCGAGAAAGCCGCTGACCGTGACCTTGTGGCCAAGGTCGGCCAGCACCTGGGCCACGTTCAGGCCCTTGCCGGCGGCGTGACTGTGCAGCCCCAGGCTGCGATTGACCGTGCCGGGCTGCAGGGCCTCGAGCGACACGGTCAGGTCCAGTGCCGGGTTCAGGGTCAGGGTCAGAATACGCGCCATCAGCCGATCTCCTCCACCAGGGCGCGCACTGCCGCGGCGCTGTCCAGACCGAGTGCCTGCCGGGCCAGCAGCTGACTCTGGCTGAAATCCAGCTCACGCACCCGTGCCTTGACCAGCGCAATGCTGCGCGCCGAGACGCTCAACTCGTCCACCCCCAGGCCGACCAGCAGGGGCACCGCGAGCATGTCGCCGGCCAGTTCGCCGCACACCCCGACCCACTTGCCATGGGCGTGGGCGGCCTCGACGGTCATGCCGATCAGGCGCAGCACCGACGGATGCAGGCCATCGGCCTGGGCCGACAGGGTCGGGTGGTCGCGGTCGATGGCCAGGGTGTACTGGGTCAGGTCGTTGGTGCCGATGCTGAAGAAGTCCACCTCGCGCGCCAGCACCGGTGCCAGCAGCGCCGCCGAGGGCACCTCGACCATGATCCCCAGCTGCAGGTCGGCCAGCGGAATCTCTTCGCGCAAGCGCAGCGCCATGTCGCGCGCGGTGCGCCACTCCTCGACGCAGCAGACCATCGGGAACATGATCCGCAGCGGCCGGCCCTCGGCCGCGGCGAGCAAGGCGCGCAACTGGGTTTCCAGGATGTCCGGGCGCTGCAGGCTGAGGCGGATGCCGCGCACGCCGAGGAAGGGGTTCACCTCCGCCGGCATCGGCCAGTACGGCAGCGGCTTGTCGCCACCGACATCCAGGGTGCGCACCACCAGCGGTCGCCCGTCAAGGGCATCGAGCACACGGCGGTACTCGACCTCCTGGGTGGCCTGGTTCGGCGCCTGGGCATGATCCATGAACACCAGCTCGGTGCGCAGCAGACCGATCGCTTCGCCGCCCATCTCGACCGCCGCGGCGGCTTGAGCGCTGGCGCCGATATTGGCCGCCACTTCCAGACGATGACCGTCGCGGGTCACCGCCGGCTGCATGCGTTCGGCATGGGCGCGCTCGCGGCGGGCTTCGCTGGCCTCGCGCTGGCGCACCGCCTGCTCCAGGGTCTGCTGATCGGGCGCCACGCGGAGCAGGCCGTGATCGCCATCGAGCAACAGCACAGTGCCCTGGGCCAACGCCAGTACCGCCTCGCCGGCACCCACCACCGCAGGGATCCCCAGCGCGCGGGCGATGATCGCACTGTGCGCGGTAGCGCCACCACGAGCGGTGAGGATGCCGGCGACGCGCTGGCGATTGAGGCTGGCAACGTCGGAAGGCGCCACTTCGTCCATCACCAGGATGTAGGGCTCGTCCGGCTCGCGCAGCGCCTCGACGCCACACAGCCGGGCCAGCACGCGGCGACCGATGTCGCGCAGGTCGGCGGCGCGCTCGGCCAGCAGCGCATCATGCAAGGCCTCCTGCTGGGCGGCGGCCGTCTCGATCTCGCCAGCCCAGGCCGCCTCGGCGCTGAGCCCCTCGCTCAGGCGCGCGGCCACGTCCTCGCCCAGGGCCGGGTCGCGCAGCATCGCCTGGTGGGTGATGAAGATCTCGCGGATATTGGCTTCGGCCGTGGCCTCGACCACGCGCTGGATGTCGGCGCCGACCTGCTCCAGCGCCGCGCTCAGGCGCTGTTGCTCCAGGGCCGCGCCCTGGCCTTGCTGCGGGTAATCGAGCACCGGCGGCACCCGCACCAGCGCCGGGCCGATGGCGATACCGGGCGCCGCGGCAACCGCCTGCAGACGCGCGCCTGCAGCAGGCGCCGGCAGCTTTGCTACAGCGCTGAGCAGCGGCGCAACACTGACCGGTACCTCCGTCTCGGCCAGCGGCAAGGGCTCGATGCTTTCCCCCAGGCCCGCCAGCACGGCGGCCTCCAGGGCCGGCAGAACTTCGCCGGCGATCGCCGGTTCGGCGCTGAACTGCAGTTCCTGACCACGTCGCGCGCCCAGCGCCAGCAGCTTGCTCAGGCTCTTGACCGACACCCCGGCGCCCGCCTCGCCGGCCAGACGCACGCGTACCTCGCCGGCAAAAGCCAGGGCAATTTCGCTCAAGGCCTTGGCCGGGCGGGCATGCAGGCCATGGGTGTTGGCCAGGACCACGGAGCACATCGGCCAGTCGGCGGGCACTTCACCGCCCAGGGCCTCGAGCACGCTGCGGCTGCTGGTAGCCTGGCTGAAGGCCGCGGCGCGGCCCTCGATCAGCAGGTCACAGAGGCGCTCGAGCAATTGCCGATGGGCCTCGCCGAGGCTGGCCAGGCAGAACAGCCCGGTCAATGGCTGGCCCCGGTAGTCGAGCGGTTGTGCCGGGGTGACGAACGCCAGGCCGGGGCTGAGCACGGCCTGATCGCTGTGCAACCACCACAGGCCGTTGCCCAGCGGCAACGGTTGGCCCTGGGCCAGGCTGTTGGCGAAGCCGGACTCGGCGCAACCGGCCTTCTTCAGCAGCCGCGCGCCCTGCCAGAGCAGCTCGTCGAAATCCTCGACCGCCACGCCCAGGCCAATCAGTTGACTGTCCAGCGCCAGCTCCTGCGGGGCTCCCTGCAGCAGCGCGACTATCGCCTCGGGCTCCTGCGCCTCGCGCAACGCCGGGCCGAGATCGCCTTCGCCGAGGGCTCGGGTGAGCAATTGCAGCAGGCGCAGGTGCTCATCCGAGCGGGCGGCAATGGCAATCGCCAGGTAGACCATCTGCCCATTGCCCCAGTCCACCCCTTCGGGGAACTGGATCAGGCGCACCCCGGTGCTATGCACCTGATCGCGGGTTTCCGGCGTGCCATGGGGAATCGCGATGCCCTGGCCCAGATAGGTCGAGCCCTGCACTTCGCGCGCCTGCATACCGGCCAGGTAGCCGGGCGCGACCAAATCATCGCGCACCAGGCGATCGGCAAGCAGCGCCAGCGCCGCCGGTTTATCCGGGGCGCTATGGCCCATCTGGATCTGCGTGACATTCAACTCGAGCATTGAAGATATCCTCTGGCAACTGGTGGCGCCCTAGCGTGAAGTCCGGGCTATTCGCAATAGAATAGCCCCTTGAACCACTTGCTGAATCGTTTCACCTAACGACTGGCACGTTACCTGATAATCGGCGATCCTTGAAGCCCTGCATTCTCCCGCCCAGGAATCCACCCGTGAAGCTCAGCGACATCGCCCGCCTGGCCCAGGTTTCCGTCACCACCGCCAGTTACGTGATCAACGGCCAGGCCGACAAACGGCGGATCAGCGCCGCCACAGTGGCGCGGGTACTGGAAGTGGTCGAACGCCACGGCTACCGCCCCGACCAGCAGGCAGCCGGCCTGCGCCGCGGGCAGAGCCGCTGCCTGGGATTCATCCTGCCGGACCTGGAGAACCCCAGCTACGCGCGCCTGGCCAAGCTGCTCGAACAGCGCGCCCGCGCCGCCGGCTACCAGTTGCTGATCGCCAGCTCCGATGACGACCCGGACAGCGAACGCCAGGTGCTCGAACTGTTCCGCTCGCGCCGCTGCGACGCGCTGATCGTCGCCAGTTGCCTGCCGCAGGACGATCCGGCCTACCTGCGCCTGCTCGCGGCCGGCGTGCCGGTGATCGCCGTCGACCGCGCCCTCGATCCCGCGCGCATCTGCTCGGTGGTCAGCGACGACCAGCAGGCCGGCGCCCTGCTCACCGCCAGCCTGCTCAGCCCGCCGCCGCGGCATATCGCCCTGATCGGCGCGCGCCCGGAACTGCCGATCAGTCAGGCCCGCGAACGCGGCTTTCGCCAGGCCCTGAGCGACTTCGGCGGCAGCATCAGCGTCAGCCACGCCGAACAATTCAACCGCGCCAGCGGCTACCGGCAGATGCGCGCCCTGCTGGACAACCACGCCGACCTGCCAGATGCGCTGATCACCACCGCCTATGTCCTGCTCGAAGGGGTGTTCGATGCCTTGCAGGAACAGCCGGGCCCGGACATCGACGGCCTGCGCCTGGCCACCTTCGGCGACACCCAGCTGCTGGATTTCCTACCGCTGCGGGTCAACGCGATCTCCCAGCAACACGCCCAGATCGCCGAGCGCGTCCTCGACCTGGCCCTGCGCGCCATCGAACAGGACGACTACCAACCCGGCATCGAAGCCATCCCGCGCATCCTCAAGATCCGCCAAGCGCCACCCATGTAGGAGCCAGGGTGATGCCTGGCTTCTACCAAACAAGAAATAACTCATTGTTTTATTTGTAGAAATTTAATCTTCACAAAGACTCGTAGGAGCGGGGGGGACGCCTAGTTCCAAGCCCGCGAAACGCATCGCGGCCATGGAACTAGCCGTCCCCCCGCTCCTACAGGTACCCACAAGCCGATAGACGCAATTGCCCCCAGTTTGCAGCGCGACAGAGCGGCGTCTGGCCGACGGGGGATCTCCTACAAAAAAGCCGGGCGGCGTATGATTCTGCCCATGCGCCTGATCGACACCCACACCCACCTCGATTTCCCCGACTTCGACGCCGACCGCGCCGAGTTGCTCGCGCGTTGCCGCGCCCTGGGCGTGGAGCGCCTGGTGGTGCTCGGCGTGCACCAGGGCAACTGGCAACGGCTGTGGCATCTGGTGCAGGGCGATGCCGGCCTGTATGCCGCCTTCGGCCTGCATCCGGTCTATCTGGACCAGCACCGCCCCGAGCACCTGGCCGAGCTGCGCGCCTGGCTGCAGCGCCTGGCCGGCCACCGGCAACTCTGCGCGCTGGGCGAGTTCGGCCTGGACTACTTCCTCGAACAGCTCGACCGCCAGCGCCAGCAGGCGCTGTTCGAGGCACAACTGCAGCTGGCCCTGGAGTTCGAGCTGCCGGTCCTGCTGCACGTGCGCCGCGCCCATGCCGTGACCATCGCCACCCTGAAACGCCTCAAACCGCCGCGTGGCGGCATCATCCACGCCTTTGCCGGCAGCTACGAGGAAGCCCGCGAATACCTCAAGCTGGGTTTCAAACTGGGCCTCGGCGGCGCGCCGACCTGGCCCCAGGCCAAACGCCTGCAGCAGACCCTGGCGCGCCTGCCACTGGAAGCCGTGGTGCTGGAAACCGACGCCCCGGACATGGCCCCCGCCATGCACCCGCACCAGCGCAACAGCCCGGAATACCTGCCGGAAATCTGCGCAGAACTGGCGCGGGTGATGGGAGTGACTGCGGATCAGCTGGCCGAAGCCAGCAGCCGCAACGCCGAGGAGTTGTTTGGTTGGGAACTCTGAGCCCCACGCACTAATCGCACCGTAGCCTGGAATAGCCTAGGCGCAATCCGAGCAGCGCTGGCGCTAATCCAGGCTACGAAACAGTGTAGGAGCAGCGCGGGCGCCTGGCCCATGCCCGCGAAAACCAGCGATAAAAAGCATCGCGGGCATGGCCCGCTCCTACGGGGTGATGGATAGGCCCAACCTCAGACGCGAAACGCGCCGATCAACTGCTTCAAGCGAGCCACCAGCCCGGACAACTCGCGGCTGGCCAACTCGGTCTGGCTGGCGCCTGCCGCGGTGCGTTCGCCGGCGCGGTTGATCTCGACGATATTCTGATCGATATCGTGGGCCACCGCGGTCTGCTGCTCGGCAGCCGCCGCGATCTGCTGGCTCTGGTCGACGATCATGCCCACCGCAGCGAGGATGTTCTCCAGCGCCAGCTGCACCTTGCCCGACTCACTGACCGTGCCGCTGGCCATCTGATGGCTGGCGCCCATGGCCTTGACTGCCGCACCGACGCCGCCCTGCAACTTGTCGATCATGTTCTCGATCTGTTCGGTGGACTGCTGGGTGCGCTTGGCCAGGTTGCGTACCTCGTCGGCGACCACGGCGAAACCGCGGCCCTGCTCGCCGGCCCGCGCCGCCTCGATGGCCGCGTTGAGGGCCAACAGATTGGTCTGTTCGGCGATGCCCTTGATCACGTCCAGCACCTGGCTGATCGAGGCGCTGTCGCTGGCCAACTGGTTGATCACCGCCACCGACTGGTCGATCTCGCTGGCCAGGCGCTGAATGCTGCCGACCTGGGACTCGACCAGGGCGCGGCCACTGACGGTTTCCTGGTTCACGCTCTGCGCACTGTCGACCGCTGCGGCGGCGCTGCGGGCGACCTCCTGGGCGGTGGCGGACATCTCATTCATCGCCGTCGCCACCTGTTCAATCTGACTGCGCTGGCCGGCTACCGCCTGGTTGCTCTCGCCTGAGACCAGTTCCACACTGTCGGCCTGACGCTCGACCTCGACCACGGTCTGACCGACCCGCTCGATCAGGTCATGGATCTTCCGCACGGTTTCGTTGAACACCTGCCCCAGCTCGCCCAGCTCATCCTTGCTCTGCGCGGTGAAGCTGACGGTCATATCGCCGGCGGCGACCTTATTCATGACCTCGCCGAGGCTCTTCAAGGTGCTCCGGGTCGACACATAGAAGGCGCCATAGAGGTAGCCGATCAGCAGGAACACCAAAACCAGCGCCGCGACCAACAGAATCATCTGCCCACGGTTTTCCAGCAGCCGTTCCTGAAGTTGCTGATCGAGGAAAGCCAGCACCGCATCGTTCAGCTCATAGGTCTTGCCCATGGCCGCACTGACGTCTTCATAAAACTGCGCCCAGGGCATATCCAGGGTATCAGCGATCACTATCTTGTCTTCGAACAGCGTAACGCTGGTCTTCAGGGTCGCCTGGCTGGCCGTGGCCAAGGCTTCCAGTGCCGCGCGCGCAGCCGGGCTGCTGCTCAAGGCTTCCTGCAGATTCAAGCCATATTCGGCGTGGAGTTTTTCCAGTTCCAGCAGCAAATCGTCGAACTTGGTACTGGTGCCCGAATTGAGGAAACCCTGCCCCAGGGAATAAGCGCCCATCGTCCGGCCTTCACCCAAAGCGGAAATAACCCGCGGCGTGGTACCGACGATCAGCTCGGTCATCTGCCGCACTTCGCGCTGACGATCCTGGCTGAGCCCGGCCTGGGCGGCGATCAGCTTGATAAAGACCTGCGAACGGCCCAATAGCTTTTCGGCCATGGCCGCTTTGCCTTGCAGCGACGTCTCGCTCTGTACCGCGGCCAGGTCGGCAATCATTTCATCGCGTTTGACGGTGAATTCGTCGATCTGCTCGGCCTCGTGCACCACCGGCGCCAAATCGCGCAGGCGCTCCGCGATGGAGCCTTGCAGGCGCGTGATACGACTCTCGAGATCGCCGGCCTGACCGGACTGACCGATGATCACGTTGATTTCCGCCAGGTCGGAGAAGTCTTCCAGGTCGAGCCTTAAATCCAGCCCCTGACCGAGCAGGTCAATGCTCTCCAGAGCCGCCTGGGTACTGACGAACTGGCGATAGGAATCGCGCACCAGATAGAAGTTGGTGACCAGCATGGGCAGAAAGAACAGAACACTGATCAAACTGAACTTCATGCCGAAGCTGAGGCGGTTCATTAGCGCGATGGCCGGATACAGCACGGTCTTCACAAGACGTCTCCTGTTCTCATTATTGTTATGCCGCGTTACAAGGTCGACCGCGGAAAGGCTCCCACGCTCGTCGTTGCGTCCCTTGCAGCCCGACCTGAGGCGTCCCGATCAATGGGTAAGAGTCAGTACGGCAGATCCGCCTGAGCAACCACCTGGCTGATCGATCGAGCACAGAATGCTTGTATACCCGTTATCGACAACAAACTCTGTAACTTAAGGTTAAGCGCGCATACCCCCAGGCCTTGACCGTCAGCAGATCGGATGAGCGCAACGATCCGCGGCGAATCAATAGACTCGCCGGCGGAGCTGGTTGATGGGTATCGCTAGCTAAACCGGGCGATCAGTAGAACAGCTCCCACAGGGCGAACACGGCGTACCAGAGCACGGCGGCGCGCACCAGCAGCTGCCACAAGCTGTCCAGGCTGCCCACCCCGGCCTCACCGAGCTCCGGCGCCGGCGTCTCGCAGGCCGCGCGCCCGACATCGATCACCAACTGGGCCGCGGCGATGTCCCAGCTCAAGAGTTCGTGCAGCAACGCCCGGTTGACCGCCACGAAATTGCCGACCAGGGCGAAACTTGCCGCCAGCACCCGCACCGGCATCCAGTCGAAGGCATGCCGCAACTGCACGGCGCGCTCGCGCAAGCTCTCCTGCCCGGCATGCTCGGCCAGCAGGGCCAGCAACCGATAAGCCAAGGCCGCCAACGGGCCAAGCAGCGCGTACCAGAAGATCACAGCGAAGAAACTCTGGTAGGCCTGCCACACCAGATGGCCCTGCACCTGCCGCAGCAGCGCGCCCTCTTCGTCGGCCTCCAGGGCCAGATCACGGCGGGCCACCAGATAGGCCGCCTCACTGTCGCCACGCCGCCAGCTGTCGCGAAACGGCCCGAGCGCCGCCTGCAAATCGCCACGCCCGAGGCTATAGATCAGCACCAGCAGGTGCACCGGCAACGCCAGCCAGCCGTAGGCCAGCGGCTCGAGCAGCACCAGCAGCAACCCCAGCACTACCAGCGGCAGAACCACCAGCAGCACGATCGCCAACCAGGGACTCTCGATAAAGTCCGCTTGCCGCTCCACCCTGGCCAGCAGCCGCAACCAGGGGCCGTCCTGCTGGATCTTGTTGCGCCAGGCCGAAAATTTCTCTACCCACAGCACCAGCAACAACACCAGAAAACTCATGACTTCTCCTTACTATCCATCAGTGCAGTACGCAGGCGCGACCAGTCGAACGCCGGGCCGGGGTCAGTCTTGCGGGTCGGGGCGATATCGCTGTGCCCGCAGATCCGCTCCAGGGTGAGCGCCGGATACGCCCTTTGCAACTCGGCCGTCAGGCCAACCAAGGCGGCATATTGCGCATCGCTGAAGGGCAACTCATCGGTACCTTCCAGCTCGACCCCCAGAGAAAAGTCGTTGCAGTTCTCGCGCCCGGCGAAACACGACTGCCCGGCATGCCAGGCGCGCTCGTTGCACGAGACGAACTGGGTGATGGCACCGTCGCGCTCGATCAGAAAATGCGCCGACACGCGCAAGCTCGCAATCTCGGCAAAGTATGGATGCTCATCGACGATCAGGCGATTCTGGAAGAACTCCTGCACCTTGCCGGTGCCGAACTGCCCCGGCGGCAGACTGATGTTATGAATCACCAACAGGGAAATCTCCCCCTGTGGGCGCTCATTGAAATTGGCCGACGGGCAGTGGCGCACACCTTGGCACCAACCACTGCGAGGATCCAGCTGCATAAAGGCTCCTTGAACGAGCCTCCACTCTAGAGCAGGCCGCCAACGGGGCCAAGCGCTGGTCGTGGCGAATGCATGTTGCCGGGCACCTGGCATAACCGTTCCGGAATGAAATCGGCGAACGAATGCCGCTCGCCCGCCCCTGATTACGCTCGCGCTTATCAGCGCCTACGGCAACGATCATGGCCGGCTTGGCCGGTGCGCGCGGTGCACCCCACGGGTAGTGCAGCGGGTCATACGCTGGCACCCATACTCAGCGTGGCAACCCCCGACCAGGACGCACTGCGTCCCGGGCGGCAGTGCACGCACGGCGCCTGGGATCGATCATGGTCGCCTTGGCTGGTGCGCGCGGCGCACCCTGCGGGTTGTGCTGCGGCGTCATACGATGCTTGAGCCCCGGTGTAGACTGGCTGCGTTCATCATTCAGAGGTTGTGTAAATATCGAACGCCGTCGCCAGAGCGTCTCCAGGCGCTCGCAGCGCAACGCCGTAGTGGGCCTCTGGAGATGATCGCAGTAGGCGAGAGTTTTTTTTACAACATCTTTGGACTTGGGTGCCACCTATGATCGCTGCCGAATTACTCTCACCCACCAGCCAGATCATCGGCTGGGCCATTTATCTGCCGCTGCTACTCTGGGCCATATGGCGGGCGCCGTGGCTGGAGCTGTTCAGCGACCTGCGCCGCCAGCACCTGGTCTTCGGGACGGTGCTCACGCTGTTTGTGCTGTGGCTGGTGCGCCGCGATTTCGACTCGGGACTGTCTTACCATGTCATCGGTATGACGGCGGTGACGCTGCTGCTCGACTGGCCGCTGGCGATCCTCGCCGGTTTTGTCGCCCAGCTCGGCATGCTCCTGCTGGGCCGGCAGGACTTGGCTGCGCTGGGGGTGAATGGCGTACTGCTGGTGCTGATTCCGGTCGTGGTCACCGAACTCTGTGCGCTGCGGGTCGAGCGCGCGCAGCCACGCAACCTCTTCGTCTACATCTTTTTCAGCGGCTTCTTCCCGGCGGCCCTGGCCGCATTGTTGTGCATCCTGGCCGGGCTTGGCGTGCTGTGGGTCGACGGCCTGTTCCCGATGCCGCCCTGGCTCGGAGACTTCGTCGGCTACCTGTGGATGGTGATCTTCCCCGAGGCGTTCATCAATGGAATGCTCGTCACCGCACTGGTGGTGTTCTACCCCGACTGGCTGGAAACCTTCAACCGCTCGCGCTACCTGGCGGCGCCCTGGAAGGACGACAACAAGCCGCTGTGATGGCGCAGGCTTCAGCAAACTGATCGGGGTTGGCGCGTTGACCCAGATCAACAGGCCCGGGCGCGAGTCTGCCAGGCTCAGCTTGGCCAGGGTGGGCCGGGCGGCGGCCCGCCTCAGCCCAGCACTGCAATTACCCACCCTCGACGATTACAACAGCGGAGACAACATCATGGGTGTACACCAATGGGCCAGGCAGCAAATCGAACACAGCCTGCAGCAGGCGCAAGAGCAAGGTTTCGATCCCGCGCTCGGCTTGCGCGCCTTGCTCGGTGCGGTGGTGGAGCGCAGCCGCGCCGAGCGCGAAGCCAAGGACCTGGCCGCCGAACTGCAGTTCCTCGCCGACAACCTGGACGATGACCGCGACTACGGCTTCATGCGTCCCTGATCCGGCGTACTGCCATCGGCCGTAGGGTGCGCCGTGCGCACCAGCCGCCGCGCTCATTGCAGGATTATTGCTGAACACGCGGCGCACCCTACTACGGCTTCAGGCGTTCCTGATCCGGCGTCCTGCCATCGGCCGTAGGGTGCGCCGTACGCACCAGCCGCCGCGCTCATTGCAGGATTATTGGTGCGCGCGGCGCACCCTGCCTTGTCAGTGCTGGCGTGGCGGCTGATCCAGATCGCTGGAGAACAGGTCGTCTTCCAGATTGCCGCCGGGGATGGCGTGTTCCTCCGAGGCCCAGGCGCCGAGGTCGATAAGCTTGCAGCGTTCCGAACAGAAAGGCCGTTGCGGGCTTTGTGGGCCCCATTCGACCGGGGCGTTGCAGGTGGGGCATTTCACGATAGTGGGTTGGCTCATGGCTGGCCTCCGCGCAGGGTCAGGTAAAAGTTGTGCAGGCGTTCGACTTCGCTTTTCAGCCAGGCGAGGTCGCGATCGTTGAGCAGCACATCATCGGCATGCTGCAGACGTTGTTCGCGGCTGGCCTGGGCCTTGAGGATCGCCTGCACCTGTTCGGCCGAGCTTTGGTCGCGCTGCATGGCGCGTTGCACTTGCAAGTGCTCGGGGGCATCGATCACCAGCACGCGCTGGGTCAAGCGCTGCTGGCCAGACTCGACCAGCAGCGGCGACACCAGAATCGCGTAAGGCGACTCGGCACGCGCCAGGTACTGGCTGATCTCCTGGCCGATCAGCGGGTGCAGCAGGGTTTCCAGCCAGCGCCGCTGCTCAGGGTTCTGGAAAACCAGACCGCGTAGCGCCACGCGGTCGAGCTGGCCGTCGGGCCGCAACACCCCATCACCGAAGTGCTCGACGATCTTGGCCAGCGCCGGCGTGCCCGGCTCAACCACCCAGCGCGCCGCATGATCCGCATCGACCAGGTGCACGCCTTGATCGATAAAGTGCTGGGCGACCGCGCTTTTACCGCTGCCGATACCGCCCGTGAGGCCAAGAATCCAGGGTTTCATCTTCGGGTGCGGCTCTCGTTGGCCATAAACAGGGCAACAATTGTAGAGCAGGAGCCGGCAAGTACGCGAATCGGGTGGCGGCTCTGAAGCAACCCACAACCCGTAGGGTGCCACTCGCCGCAGGCAGTGCACCATTGGTTCACTGGCGCGGAACAAGATCCGGCGGGTTGTCGCTACGCTCCGAGCGGACGGCGCCCCGGCCGCCCTTCGGTGGGTTGCCGCCTGGGCGTACCTCCGATCCTGATCGGCACTACACTCATGCCTGCAAACGAACCCTCAACGTCATGGATGACTGTAATGCCCAATTACCGCCGTGTCTGGTGTCCTGGCGGCACCTATTTCTTTACCCATACCCTCGCGCACCGGCATGACAATGATTTGCTGGTGCGGCATGTTGATCTGTTGCGTCAGGCTGTGCGTAAGGTTCGCGGCGTGCATCCCTTTCACATTCACGCCTGGGTGGTATTGCCTGATCATCTGCATTGCGTGATCGAGTTGCCGCGCGGCGATGCTCGTTACGCCCTGCGTTGGCGGCTGATCAAGATGATTTTTTCCCGTAGCCTAACGCGTGAAGGCCGGCCTACAAGGGTGCAGGAACGCCGCGGTGAAAAAGGTATCTGGCAGCGCCGCTATTGGGAACACCTGATTCGTGATGAACGAGACTTTCGCCAACACGTCGATTACGTGCACATCAATCCGTTCAAGCATGGGCTGGTTCAACGCGTTGGCGAATGGCCTTATTCAACTTTTCATCGTTTGGTAGAGCAGGGTATATACCCCGCGGACTGGGCGGGTGAGCCTGATGCAGAGGCCTTGCCGTACGACGATTGAACTGGTGACGGAACCGTGGGGTGGTTGCTGCAGGCGGTACGGCCTTGGGTTGCTCGGCGCGGCACAAAAGCTGGCGGGTTGTCGCTGCGCTCCGAAGCCGCCCTACGGTCTTGAACAATCCGCCGGATCCGGAACAATCCACAACCCGTAGGGTGTCACTTGCCGCAGGCAGTGCACCATTGGTTCACCGGCGCGGCACAAAGCTGGCGGGTTGTCGCTGCGCTCCGAACGGACGGCGCCCCGGCCGCCCTACGGTCTTGAACAATCCGCCGGATCCGGAACAATCCACAACCCGTAGGGTGTCACTCGCCGCAGGCAGTGCACCATTGGTTCACCGGCGCGGCACAAAGCTGGCAGGCTGTCGCTGCGCTCCGAGGCCGCCCTACGAACGGAATGCCACCCTATCCCCCAAACCCGGCAAACTGCAGGTAGGTTCCGGTGATCTGCTCGCCCCACATCAGGGCGATCCAGCCGGCGATGGCCAGGTAGGGGCCAAACGGGATCGGCGTGCTGGTTTCGGCGTTGCGCAGGCGCAGCATGATCAGGCCGAGCACGGCGCCGACCAGCGACGACAGCAGGATGGTCAGTGGCAGCACTTGCCAGCCGCCCCAGGCACCGAGCATGGCCAGCAGCTTGAAGTCGCCGTAGCCCATGCCTTCCTTGCCGGTCACCAGTTTGAACAGCCAGTACACCGACCACAGGCTCAGGTAGCCGCCAATCGCGCCCCAGAGCGCGGCTTCCAGACTGGTGAACAGGCCGAAGTAGTTGGCGATCAGCCCCAGCCACAGCAACGGCAGCACCAAGGCGTCCGGCAGCAGCTGATGGTCGGCATCGATCAGGCTCATTGCCAGCAGGCCCCAGGTCAGCAGCAGCATGCCGGCGGTTTGCCAGCCGAAGCCGAAGTGCCAGGCCACATACGCCGACAGCAGGCCGCAGGCCAATTCCACCAGCGGGTAGCGCAGGCTGATCGGCGCCTTGCAGCTGGAGCATTTGCCGCGCAGGAACAGGTAGCTGATTAGCGGGATATTCTCCCAGGGGCGAATCTCGTGGCCGCAGTGCGGGCATCTCGAGTGCGGCAGGATCAGGTTGAAGATTGGCCCGCTGGGCAGTGCCGGCAGTTCGAGGATTTCCCGGGCCTGGGCCTGCCAGTCGCGCTGCATCATCACCGGCAGGCGGTACACCAGCACATTGAGAAAGCTGCCGATCAACAGCCCCAGCACCAGGCAGATAAACGTAAAGGCCGGCAAATTGCCGGCCAGAAACTCTAGGGTCATGAGTTAGCCAACCACCGCACCCAACTGGAAGATCGGCAGGTACATGGCCACGATCAAGCCGCCTACCAGCACGCCGATAACCGACATGATCAGCGGCTCCATCAGGGTGGTCAGGTTGTCGACGGCGTTGTCCACCTCGTCCTCGTAATAACCGGCGACCTTGTCCAGCATCTCGTCCAGCGAGCCGGATTCTTCGCCGATGGCGGTCATCTGGATGGCCATGCTCGGGAAGATCCCGGTGCTGCGCATCGAGAAGTTCAACTGGCTGCCGGATGACACATCATTGCGGATCTTGTGCACGGCATTGCGGAACACCACGTTGCCGGTCGCCCCGGCCACCGAATCGAGCGCCTCGACCAGCGGCACGCCGGCGGCGAAGGTGGTGGCCAGGGTACGCGCATAACGCGCGACCACCGCCTTGTACATGATGTCGCCAACGATAGGCGCCTTGAGCAGGGTGCGGTCGAGGAAGTCGCGGAATTTCTCCGAGCGCTTGAACACCCACTTGAACGTGAAGGCGATGGCGAATATGCCAATTACAAACATGAACCACCATTCCTGCAGCCCGCGCGACATATTCACCACCACCTGGGTGAACGCCGGCAGTTCGGCGCCGAAGCCGGCGAACACGCTCTCGAATTGCGGCACCACCTTGATCAGCAGAATCGCCGTGACTATCACCGCCACCACGATCACCGCGATCGGGTAGGTCATGGCCTTCTTGATCTTGGCCTTGAGCGCCTCGGTCTTTTCCTTGTAGGTGGCGATGCGGTCTAGCAGGGATTCCAGCGCACCGGCTTGCTCGCCCGAGTCCACCAGGTTGCAATACAGGTCATCGAAGAACAGTGGCTTTTTGCGCAGCGAGGCGGCGAAGCTGTTGCCCGCGGCAACCTCCTGCTTGACCTCGTCGATAAGCTTGCGCATGTTCGGGTTGTCGAAGCCCTCGCCGATGATGTCGAACGACTGCAGCAGCGGCACCCCGGCCTTCATCATGGTGGCCATCTGCCGGGTGAACAGGGCGATGTCCAGGGGTTTGATCTTCTTCCCCGAGCCGAACAGCGAGACCGGCTTCTTGCGCACCTTGAGCGGGTTGATGCCCTGCTTGCGCAACTGGGCCTTGATCAGGGCAGGTGACTGCCCGATCAGTTCGCCCTTCATCTTGCCGCCTTTCTTGTCGGTGCCTTCCCAGATAAAAACGCTGGTTGCTAGTGCTTTGGCCGCCATCGGTTAGTCCTTTGTCACGCGGTTCACTTCTTCGAGGCTGGTGATGCCCTGCATGGCCTTGAGCAAGGCCGAGGTACGCAGGTCATTGAAGCCGTCTTTGCGCATTTGCGCGGAGATATCAATGGAATTGCCTTCTTCCATGATAATCCGTTGCAATGCAGGCGTGTTTTTAACCACTTCATAAATTCCGATACGGCCCTTGTAACCGCCGTTGCAATTTTCGCAGCCCACCGGACCGTAAATCTTGAAGCTGCCGAGCTTGTTTTCAGGGAAGCCTTCCTCGAGCAGCGCCTCGCGCGGGATCTGCACTTCCTTCTTGCAGTGGCCACACAGCTTGCGCGCCAGGCGCTGGGCGATGATCAAACTGACCGAGGTGGCGATATTGAACGAGGGAACCCCCATATTGCGCAGGCGGGTGAGGGTTTCCGCGGCGCTGTTGGTGTGCAGGGTCGACATCACCATGTGTCCGGTCTGCGCCGCCTTGATCGCGATCGAGGCGGTATCCAGGTCGCGGATCTCGCCGACCATGATGATGTCCGGGTCCTGGCGCAGGAAGGCGCGCAGCGCGGCGGTAAAATCCATGCCCTGCTTGGGGTTAACGTTGACCTGGTTGATGCCTTCCAGGTTGATTTCCACCGGGTCTTCGGCGGTGGAGATATTCACGTCCACGGTATTGAGGATGTTCAGGCCGGTGTACAGCGACACCGTCTTGCCCGAGCCGGTCGGCCCGGTCACCAGGATCATGCCCTGGGGTTGCTTGAGCGCCGCCATGTACAGGTCTTTCTGCCCGGGCTCGTACCCCAGCGCATCGATGCCCATCTGCGCGCTGGAGGGGTCGAGAATCCGCATCACGATCTTCTCGCCCCACAGGGTCGGGCAGGTGCTGACGCGAAAGTCGATCGACTTGCTTTTCGAGATGCGCATCTTGATCCGCCCGTCCTGGGGCTTGCGCCGCTCGGAGATATCCAGCGCAGCCATCACCTTGAGGCGCGCGCAGATGCGTGGCGCCAACTGGATCGGTGGCCGGGCGATCTCCTGCAGGATGCCGTCGGTACGAAAGCGCACCCGGTAGACCTTCTCGTACGGTTCGAAGTGCAAATCCGAGGAGCCGCCCCTGATAGCATCGAGCAGCATCTTGTTGACGAAGCGCACCACCGGCGCGTCGTCGGCACTTTCGCCGGCGACCCCGTCTTCCTTGCCGTCATCCACCGCCTGCACGTCCACACCGTCGAGGTCGACGTCGCCCAGGTCTTCCATGCCGCTGTTGGCCGCCTCGAAGAATCTGTCGATGGCATCCCCAAGCCTGTCGTCCTCCACCAGCAGCGCTTCGGTGCTCAGGCCGGTGCTGAACTGGATATCGGTGACCGCCTGGTGGTTGGTCGGGTCGGACAGGGCGACGAACAGCTTGTTGCCGCGCCGGTACAGCGGCAGCACGCGGTGCTGGCGACACAGCTTCTCGCTGACCAGCTCGTGCGGCTGGCTGTCCTTGTCGATGGCCTTGAGGTCGCACAAGGGCACGCCGAACTGCTCGGAGGCGATCTCGGCCACCGCGCGACTGCTGGCCAGTTTGTTCTGCACCAGGTAGGACACCAGTGGGATCTTGTTGCGCAGCGCCTGGGCCTGGGCCTGGGCCGCAGCGCGTTCGTCCAGCAATTGGGCGTTGACCAGTTGTCGGGCCAGGCCGGTCAGATGGGGAGCTTCGTTCATTGCAGCCTGCTAATTGAAGGGAGGCGGATGCTGCTGACTTATAGCCTAATCGCGCGCCAAGCCCAAGTGCAGCAGTCGCGCCTGACAAAAAACGTCAGTAGTTGCCGTGCTGGGAGCGGGCGGTTAGTGGTGAGTAGCGGGAAAACCCATGTGCAGCGAGTTCTGCCGAGTTGGCACGCCATCTGCTTTGTCATGCTCAGGTCAACGACCTTAACCATAATAGGAGCTTGTCCATGAAGTCTCTCAAGAAACAAAAAGGTTTTACCCTGATCGAACTGATGATTGTAATCGCGATCATCGGTATTTTGGCCGCTATCGCCATTCCGCAGTTCAACGAGTATCGGGCAAAGGCAAATGACTCTACTGCCAGTGCTGATACCAAAAACAGCATTACTGTCATGTCGGCCGCGCAGCGTTGATTCGCTTTAATTGCTTCCAGGAGAAAATTATGAAAAGCATCAAGTTTGGTGTATTGCTGAGTTTAGCGATTTCTGGGGTTGCTTTTGCGACTGATGATGCCGGTACTGCAATAGTGTCAGGCGAATCCATTACTAATACGGCCGCTGACTGTTCGCTGTTGTCTGAGCCGGTTACTATTAATTTGTCTAGTGGTGTTGTTGGTGCTTATGCCTGTGATACCACGGACAATGTGATAGCAGTGGCAGCATGTCACCCTAGTGGCCGTAAAACAGTTACTTTTGATTGCGATCCTAGCCTTGCCACAGACGCAACAGGCTATGTCGCAGGTTGCGAAGCGGTAGGCACTTCCACTACTGTCGGCACTTATACTGCTGATGCGGGTGTTGCATATGTTGCGAGCACCAGCGGTGGGCGTGTTGCTGGTGTCGCTGCCGAAGGCTGCACAGGTACCGGTGCAGTGACCACTGCTGAGGCGGAAACTGCAGCTGGCATATAAGGCAAATGATTGCCTTAAAAAGGGTATTTTCTCCCCTTTTTAAGGCAGTCTAGAGTTGGACTGGGAACGGTATCAGCTATGGGTGGCTACGCCAAAGGTTTCACTCTGATAGAACTAATGATTGCTGTAGTTATTATTGGGGTTCTTGCTTCCTTAGCTGCGCCATTATTTATTGAGGCAAGGGCTAAGTCGAATGATCTTAATGCGGTGGCTGATGTTAAGAATTCTATTAGCGTGTTAGCTGCAGCAAAGCGATAATGTCGAGCGATTTTTGTAACGGCTTGTTGGTTGTGAAATTTAATTAGAGAGTGGGGCTTGGAGTCGATTTTCTTTTAATTTTCTTGGCTAATAAAATGCTCTGTAAGTCAAATTTTTCTGTTGTGTATGTTTTCGCTAAAGGAGCTTTCGTGATGTGCCGCAATTATAGTTTTTATTGAAATAGTGGCAGCTCAGTAGGCTTGAGTGGCGCCGACTATCTATTTACCGTTTGCGATAGTGCTTTTACCTCCTTATGAATTTCTGATGACCGCTTATGTTGTATTCCCCTGATTTTTTGGCCGGAATTCGCCTGGCCTTGCGCGCCCACTATCTCTGGCTGGCGGGCTGTTCATTGCTGGTACTGGCCCTGGCTGTGCTGCTGGCCGCCCAGTTCAGTGGCCGCCAGCCTGCCACAGTAGCGCTGGATATCGGCCTGTCGGTAATGCGCCTGCTCTTGCCGCTGGTGCTGGTGCTGATGACCCAGGAGCTGCTCTCCCGCGAGTTCGACCAGCGCTATTTCCTCAATTCCCTGACCTATCCGCGTCCACGGCATAAGCTGTTGCTCGGTCGTTTTCTTGCCGTTGCTGCCTTGACCCTTGGCCTGTTGCTGGCGATGGCGTTGTTGCTGGCGCTGCTGGTCGGGTTGGTCGGCCAGGGTTACGCGCAGGGCACCCCGGTGGCGCTGGACATGCACTACCTGGTCAGCATTGCCTTTGTCGGGTTGGATCTGCTGCTGCTGACGGCGCTGGCCTGCTTGCTCGCCGTGGTCGCCTCGACCCCCAGCTTCGTTTTGATCGGCACCTTCGGCTTTATGCTGGTGGCGCGTTCCTTCGCCGCCATCGTCGAGCTGCTCAGTCGTGACACTTGGGTGGTCGGCGATGCCGAGAGCTACCGTGCGGGCGTTGGCCTACTCGGTTATCTGCTGCCGGACTTGGGGGCGCTGGATGTACGCATGGTCGCCCTATACGGCAGCATGGACTTCCTCCCCGCCGACTGGTCCTGGCTGCTGCTCTCCAGCCTGGCTTATGTGGTCGCTCTGTTGGCGCTGGCAGTTTGGGCGCTGCAACGCAAGCGGTTTGCCTGATATGCGCAGTCGCTATGCGCCCCTGTTGCTGGCTATGCTGGGCTTTGCTGTCTTCGCCGGTATCGCCTTTTGGCGCGCCCAGCAGCCGTTGCCGGTCGTACAGCCGCAGGTGCAGGATCGGGTAGTGATCGCCGCACCGATCCTGCTGGCGCTGTATGGCGGCGATCGCTTTCTCGCCGCCGATCTGGAAGCCATGCGCCTGGCCGCCACTGGCATGGACGACGGGCAGAGCGATACCAACTATCTGATCCGTGCACAGCAGGTCGTCGCGCAGCTGAATGGCTGTCACGAAGACAACTATTACCTGGCCAACGGCCTGCTCACCTGGGGCGGGGCGGTCAGCGAGGGCAATCAGGTGCTGCGTGCGGCGGTGCAGTGCCGTACCTGGGACTTTGTTCCGGCGTTTTTCTATGGCATCAACCTGGCGTTCTTCCAGCGCGATTTCGCCGAGGCGCAGCGCGTACTCGAATTAGGCGCGCAGCGCTCGCCGGAGAATGCCGCAAACCTGCGCAAGCTGGCGGTGATGCTGCAAACGGAAACCTTCGCCGATGAAAAGCTAGCCCTGGATTACCTGATTCAACAACGCGACGCCGCCAGCGATCCCAAGCTGTACGACATGCTCGACAAACGTGTCGTTCGCCTGCAAGGTCTGGTTACCCTGCGCGAGGCGCAACGGCGTTTCGAGGCGAAAAACGGTGCGCTGGAAAGGCTCGAGCAACTGGTCGAAGCCGGGCTATTGCCGGCCTTGCCGGAGGACCCGCTCAGGCTCGGCTACGAGTTGCGCGAGGGGCAAATTATCTTGAAGAAAATGAAGATCGCCGGCATGGAGGATCAGTCGTGAGTGCTGCACTGGAATTTCAGGGCGTCAGCCAGACCTTTCGCGTCAAGGGCAAAGCGGTGCAGGCGCTACGCGATGTCAGCTTCAGCCTGGCCGAGGGCGAGGTATTCGGCTTCGTCGGGCCCAACGGCGCCGGCAAGTCGACCACCATCAAGGTCATGCTCGACATCATCAACGACTACCAGGGCCGGGTTAGCCTGTACGGCACCTGCGCGCGCCAGGCCGAGGCGCGCCAGGGCGTGGCCTACGTGCCGGAAGCCCCGGCGCTGTACGAGCAGTTCACCCCACTGGAAATTCTGCGCATGGCCTTGTCCATGTACGGCATCCGCCGGGCGGACGAGAAGGCCTGGTGCCTGAACTGGCTGGAGCGCTTCTCCATCGGCGCCTCAGCCAACCGGCGTATCCGCGAGCTGTCCAAGGGCACGGTGCAGCGCGTGGCGCTGGCCCATGCCATGGTGGTGCAGCCCAGGTTGCTGGTGCTCGACGAGCCGCTGTCCGGCCTCGACCCGGTCGGACGCAAGGATGTGGTGGATATCCTCAACGAATACAAGCACCAGGGCGGCGCGATCTTCTTCACCTCCCATGTGCTGCACGACGTCGAACGCATCGCCGACCGCTTCGGCTTTATCAACAAGGGCGAACTGCTGACCGTGCGCTCGCCGCGCGAACTGGCCGCCGAACGCGCCGATTACCTGCTGGTGCGCTTCAACGCCGCACACGCCATCGCCCCCGGCGCCCGCCCATTGCGCGACGGCGAGTTCGAATGCGAACTGACCCAGGTCGCGCTGCCAGCCTTCATCGCCCAGCTCAACCAGGCCGGCGGCCACCTGCTGGGGGTAAAGCCGGCGGTGTCGCTGGAAAGCGTGTTCTTCAAAATCCTCGACGACGCCGCCCGCAAACCCCAACCCGCCCCAACCCTCGAGCCATCCCCACCAAACAAAATCCCGGCCTGAGACTGCGGCCGCAGGGCTTTTGTAGGATGTGGCGGGCCGCGCAGGCTTGAGCGCAGCGATACCCATCAACCGATTGTGGATTCGGGTGGGTTGCTGCACTGCTTACCAGCGTTGCGACAGGCTCCGTGAGGTATGAAATACCCGCAGTATCTCTATGATTTGGCGATTCACGCGGTAGGGGATCAGGTAGCGAGAATCGAGCACTACTAACTCCCGAGTGCCGGGGACTCGGCCGGGGCGGCCAAGGTCGGGTTGGGTTTCAAGCAGGGCGATTGCTGCAAGGATACGTGATGCGGTGCGTCGAGCTGCTTGCGGGTCTTCAGCTGCAATGAAAGCGATTTCTTCGTCCAGGTTACGCAGGGCCGTCCGTAGCCATTTAATCTGCATTCACGCCCCACTTGTTGCGCAGCGCTTCTACTTCGGCAGGGCTTGCGAAGTCGCCATTATCGGCTTCGGTGAATGCGCTTTGGATTTCCCCGATCTGCCATTCGTTTAGCGCGATGTACTCGCGAATAGCTTCTGCAGCCAGAAAAGACCTGCTCCTGTTGGTCGCTCCGGCCAGGGCGTCCAGGCGAGCCTTGGTGTCTTCCTCCAGGCGGATGGTCATTGTGGTGGACATGGCAATTATCCCTAGTGCGTGTTTGTGTACAAGGTAGCACATGGTCGGGGCGGGACAAATTCTGACCTGAGGCCCGCGCCGTTTGCCGCGACCTGACTGCTTACAAGCTCAGGCGCATCGACAAATCCACCGCTTTCACATCCTTGGTCAGGGTGCCGATCGAGATGTAGTCGACGCCGGTTTCGGCAATGCTGCGCAGGGTGCTTTCATTGACGCCGCCCGAGGCTTCCAGCTTGGAGCGACCCTGGGTGATGGCCACCGCCTGGCGCATGTCGTCCAGCGACAGTTCGTCGAGCATGATGATGTCGGCGCCGGCGTCGAGGGCTTGTTGCAGTTCTTCCAGGCTTTCCACTTCGACTTCCACCGACTTGCCGGGGGCGATCCTGTGTGCGGCTTGCACGGCTTCGACGATGCCGCCGCAGGCGGCGATGTGGTTTTCCTTGATCAGGAAGGCGTCGAACAAGCCGATGCGGTGGTTGTGGCAGCCGCCGCAGGTGACCGCGTATTTCTGCGCCAGGCGCAGGCCGGGCAGGGTCTTGCGGGTGTCAAGCAGTTTGACCGCGGTGCCTTGCACCAGGTCGGCGTAATGCTGGCAGCGGGTGGCGACGGCAGACAGGGTCTGGAGGAAATTCAGGGCGCTGCGCTCGCCGCTGAGCAGGGCGCGGGCCGGGCCTTCGAGGTGGAACAGGGCCTGGTTGGGGTTGACGCGCTCGCCGTCGCGCACCTGCCAGTGCACGGCGACGCGCGGGTCGAGCCGGCGAAACACCGCGTCGACCCAAGAGGTGCCGCAGATCACCGCGGCTTCGCGGGTGATGATGGTGGCGTGGGCCAGGCGCTCGGCGGGGATCAGTTGTGCGGTGATATCTCCGCTACCAATATCCTCGGTCAGCGCGCGACGAACATTGGCCTCGATTTCGGCAGTCAGGTCGGCGAGGGTTAGGTTCGGCATGGTGGGCTCCACTGTCAGGGTCGGGCGATTATAGGGATTGCCAAGGGCGGGTGCAGCGAGATTGCTGGCAGGCCGTTGAAAAACCACCTGCGTTGGCAACACTGCGTTAAAAACGGCCTCGCGTGCGAGCCCAGTCAAAATGCTCATTTACAGCACGTAAACTGCGCTTTTGATTCGCTACGCTCACCCCTTCGGGGCCAGCCTGCGGCTGTTACTGCGCTGCGCTACGTTGCGGCCGTTTTTGCCTTGTCTCGCCTGCCTCGTCTACGTTTTTCAACGGCCTGCTAGGGGCCGGTCGGAGGCGCAGCCCGCACCAGCCTACGGATCGCGTAGTTGAAATAAACCCTGTGTAATCATTCGGGCAGATTGCCGGGGTATTTGCCCGAATGATTGCGTTTGTCGGGTTCTGCTCGTCGGCGCGAGGCTGGTGCTTTATATCTGTGACCTGTGTCATATCCGCAGGAAAAGTCTGTTTGGGCTGGACGCGACAACCCTATAATGACTTTACCTTCTATAAATATTGACGCCATAAGTTTGACGTTAGGGATGACGCTCGGTTGGTTGCCATGCAGATCGATTGGCCCAGGCAGGGGCAGTCTGCAGGAGAGTCGCAATGAAGACTGACGCGAACGTGGTGCACCTGAACAAGGTGGCTGCAGAGCAATCGCCCACTTCACCGGTAGGAAGACTGCCCGTGGCGCTCATTCACCTACGCGACAAGGCTGCGCAGCGGCTCAAACAGTCCCTGCAAATCCTCTTCGACAATGCCGACGATACGCTGTTCGAGATGGCGGATCGGGCGACCAGCAATGCCGAGCAGAACGCGTTCTTCGAAGCCATGCGCGATCTGCGCCTGAAGCGCAAGAATATCGAGCGCGCCTTCCTGCAAGCAGTTTTCGAGCCTTTTGCCACCCTCAATCAATACGAGATCGGCAAGCCGTCACTGGACGCTCTCTCGTTCGACAGCCTGGCGCTGGTGCAGCACGATGAACTGGAAGAGTCCGTGGCGCTGGATGCCATGGTGGCCAAGGTGATGAGCCGGGACAGCATGGGGGTCGGCCACCTGACCACGCGCCTGAATGCCATGGTCAGCAAGAAACTCGACGACAAAACCAACCCGCTCGGCCCCACTGCGCTCTGTGAGGCCTTCCTCGAGGCGTGCAGCAGCCTGGGGGTGGAGATCAAGGTCAAGCTGATCATCCTCAAGCTGTTCGAAAAATATGTATTGGCCGATCTCGATCAGCTTTATGCCGAGGCCAACCAGCTTCTGGTCGCTGCAGGCGTGCTGCCTGAGCTGAAGTCGGCGCCGGCGCGGCGCAACCCGGAACGCCCCGGGACGGCTGCGCGCGCCGCTACCGAACAGACGGACGGCAGTGCTGGCGAGCATGCCGGCGACGGCGTACAGGAAGTTTTCGTGGCACTGCAGGAACTGCTTGCGCAGGTGCGCGGCAGCGCCATGCCACGGCGCGAGATGCCGGACGATGCGCTGCCGATCACCAGCCGGGATCTGCTGCGCCTGCTCTCCCATATGCAACAGCATTCACCGGCGCAGGCCAGCGATGATTTCGATCTACGCGAGCAACTCGAACAGCTGCTCAGCCGCGCCAGCGCCAGGAGCGGCAAGGCCCGCGTGGTCGGCGAGGTGGATGAGGACGTGATCAATCTGGTGTCGATGCTGTTCGAATTCATCCTCGATGACCGCACCCTGCCGGATTCGCTGAAAGCCCTGATCGCGCGCCTGCAGATTCCGATGCTCAAGGTTGCGGTGCTGGACAAGACCTTTTTCAGCCGCGGCAGCCACCCGGCCCGGCGCCTGCTCAATGAAATCGCCTCCGCCGCCCTGGGCTGGGGCGAGCAGGACGACACCCAGCGCGACAGCCTGTACCAGAAGATCGAACAGGTGGTGCAGCGCCTGCTCAACGACTTTGTCGATGACCCGCTGATCTTTTCCGAACTGCTGGCGGACTTTCTCGCCTTTACCGGCAATGAGCGGCGGCGCAGCGAACTGCTGGAGCAACGTACTCGCGATGCGGAGGAAGGCAGCGCCAGGGCTGAGCTGGCTCGGCGCCAGGTCGAGCTGGCGCTGAATGAGCGTTTGCTGGGCAAGCGCCTGCCCGAAGTGGTGGTGCGCCTGCTGCAGGAGGCGTGGAGCAAGGTGTTGATGCTCACCTGCCTCAAGCATGGCGTCGACTCGCCCGAGTGGCAGAGCGCACTGGCGACCATGGATGACCTGGTCTGGAGTGCACAAGCCCACGAGGATCCGGAGGCGCGTCTGCGCTTGCTCGAGCTGGTGCCGGGTCTGCTCAAGGCGCTGCGCGAAGGCATGGCCAGCGCGGCGTTCGATCCGTTCTCCACCGGCGAGTTTTTCAGTCAGCTGGAGGCCCTGCATGTGCAGGCTTTCCAGCGTTTCAAACGGGCCATGCCCGCCGCCGAGAAGGCTCGGCCCGAGGAGCCGGCCGGACTCGAGATCGACGCCGAGGCGCGTGTCGCCCTGGCTGAGGCCGGCGCCGAACCGCTCCCGCAGGAACTGCCGCCAGCGGCAGAACTGGACGGGCCGGCGATGATCGAGGTGATCGAAGAGATCGTGCTGCTGGCCCCGGGTCAAACCAGCGCGAGCGAACCCGAAATCAGCCTGGCGGATGACGATGAAGCCCTGCTGCAGGTGGCTAACCTGCGGGTAGGCAGCTGGGTGGAGTTTCAGGAAGACGAGGAACACAAGCTGCGCTGCAAGCTGGCGGCGGTGATCAAGCCGACGGGCAAGTACATCTTCGTCAACCGCACCGGCATGAAAGTGCTGGAAAAAACCCGCACGGGCCTGGCCGTGGAATTTCGCCGCAAGGCCATCCGCCTGCTCGACGACGCACTACTGTTCGACCGGGCGCTGGAATCGGTGATCGGCAACCTGCGCAGACTCAAGGGCGCCTGACCCCCGCCCCGCCCGGGCCCTCCCACAAGGGCAGCAGACAGCACACTCCCCTGCAGGAGGGCCGCGCCCGTACTCGAAAATGCTCCCGACATTTTTCCTACCTCCCTCAAATGAGGTCGCCGACGGGCTCGCGGCATTTCCCACATCCATCTGGGTCACGCGCCCCGCGGCGATGGTGGACATGGAACTGGACGTCCGCCGCCCTCATCAAAGAACCCGTATATCATTGATTTTATTGGCTATGACGATTTATGTAGGAGCGGGGGGGGACGCCTAGTTCCATGCCCGCGAAACCCATCGCGGGCATGGCCCGCTCCTACAGGTACCCGCAAGCCGACAGACGCGATTGCCTCCAGTTTGCTGCGCGACAGCGCGGCGTCGAAGACGACGGATGAACTCCTACAGTGCCGACTTCATGCAACAGCTAACAGGTACATAGCCAACAAAAAAGCATCGCGCCGAGGTCACGGAACGCCGCCCGGGCCCTCCCACAAGAGCAGCAGATACCGCACTGATCGTTTTCCTGCGGAGCAGAACAAGGCCGTCATGCAAGGGGGTACCAAGCCGCCATGACGGCGAGCTAAGCTGTATGCATGGATGATTCAGACTATCTGCGCCTGCTCACGCACCAGGCCGAGCAGGCCAATGCGTTCCTTTCCAATGCCCGCAAATGGGAGCGTGAGCGTTGGGTGTGCCAGCGCCTACTGCAAGCCTTGAACGTCAGCCATCGGCTCGAGGAGTTCAGTGCGGCCGGGCAGGAGCCGCCGGACGTGCTGTTTCGTGATGCCAGTTTCGAGGTGTTTTTCGTGCTGGACGAAGGCCGCCGCCTCAACGATGAGTGGCGCGTCGAGCTGGAACGGCGGCGTAGCGCCTTCTCGCTCAGCCAACTGGTGCGCCGCGAGGCCAAACCCCGGCGCATCGGGGCCACCGAACTGCAGGCACGCCTGGCCCCGACCCTGCGCAAGAAAGCCCACAACTACAGCGAGCGCGGCCTCGAGCCCAGCGAACTGGATCTGCTCGCGTTCGTCAGCCTGAAACGCGTCGTACCCGACTTCAACAGCCACTTCCCGCCACCCACCGAGTTCCTGCGCCAGGGCTGGCGCTCGCTGTCGCTGGTCGGCCCGACCTTCGCCCGGGTCCTGTTCGCGCACCCCGACGCACCGGATTTTCTGCGCAGCAACCTCGGCCGCAGCGTATTGTTCGATGTCGGGATCAGCCTGTGACGGCCCAAGACACTGCGACGCCCGGCAATCCGGCTCACCTTGCGCAGCATACGAGAGGCCAATGAGCCCACTACAAGAACTGCTCGCCACCGTGCCGCAACGGGGCCAGGTACGCTGGATCGGCGTACGCCCCACCTCGCGCGGCGCCATGCTCGAACTGGATGCGGTGGAGGCGCGCCGCGAAGCCGGCCTGACCGGCGACCACAGCCGCCCCGGACCACGCAATGCGCGGCAGGTCACCCTGATCCAGTGGGAACACCTGGCAGTGATCGGCGCCCTGCTCGGCCGCCCCACCACGCAGCCTACCCAGCCACAAGACCTGCGCCGTAATATCGCCATCAGCGGCATCAACCTGTTCAGCCTCAAGGGCCGGCGCTTTCGCATCGGCCAGGCCGTGCTGGAAACCACCGGCTGGTGCCAACCCTGCGCGCGGCTCGAAGAGCGCCTGGGATCGGGTACTTTCCAGGCGGTGCGCGGGCACGGCGGCATCACCGCCCGGGTACTGCAAGGTGGCATTATTCGCCTGAATGACGACCTGTACGTTGAGCCTTTGTGAACGCCGCGGCGTAGGGTCTGTTGCCGTTTCGATGCGGCCGCGACGGAGCCTGTTTTTGCGCGGAGCAAGGCTCGAGGAGCGTAGTTTGGTTGTTCCAAATCAGCGACGAGAAACGCAGCACCGCGCAAAAACAGGCCCGTCCCTTCGGGTTGCGCGGCAAATGGCGCCAGGCGGCGTTGCAGGGCTTGGCAAGGGAGCGACCATTACCGGCGCCCTGTGCCTTCCCTGGCACCATTTGGCGCAGCAACGCGGCTAGCATCGAAATGGCAACAGACCCTAAAATAGCCACCACCCACAGACCGGCCGAGAACCGCAGTGTTTTCCCACGGTCTGATCCCTCGAGGTTCCTATGTCCAGCCGCCTGAGTCCCGACGATCAAAAACGCGTCGACCAGTACCTGAGTGCCCCGCAGCATCAAGTCGAGCGCCAACCCTTCAAGGTGTGGCGCTTGCTGCTGATCATTGTCGGCGTAGTGATCGCCATGGGCCTGCTGAGCCGCCTCCTGAGTCGCCTGGTGCTATGAGCTGCTTCGCGCTCGCCCAGCAAGACTCGACGAATTTTTTTCCAAGCCTTGTGAGAGTGATCCATGTCCCATCGAATCCTGATCGTCGGCGGCGGCGCCGGCGGCCTGGAGCTTGCTACCCGTCTGGGTAGAACTCTGGGTAAACGCGGCAAAGCCAAAGTCACCCTGGTCGACGCCAACCTGACGCATATCTGGAAACCGCTGCTGCATGAGGTGGCCGCCGGTTCGCTGAACTCTTCGGAGGACGAGCTGAACTACGTGGCCCAGGCCAAGTGGAATCACTTCGAGTTCCAGCTCGGGCGCATGACCGGGCTCGAGCGCGCCGAACAGCGCATCACCCTCAGCGCGACGCTCGACGAGCATGGCGAGGTGCTGGTGCCCGAGCGGCAACTGGGCTACGACAGCCTGGTGATCGCGGTCGGTAGCACCACCAATGATTTCGGCACCCTCGGCGCCGCCGAACACTGCCTGTTCCTCGACACCCGCGAACAGGCCGAGCGCTTCCACAGCCAGTTGCTCAGTCACTATCTGCGCGCCCACGCCAGCCAGAGCGATACCACCGAGCTGATCAACGTGGCCATCGTCGGCGCCGGCGCCACGGGCGTGGAACTGGCCGCCGAGCTGCACCATGCGGCGCATCAACTGGCGGCCTACGGCCTGGACAGCATCCACCCGGAAAACATGCGCATCACCCTGATCGAAGCCGGACCACGGGTGCTGCCGGCGCTGCCGGAGCGGATCGGCAAGCCCGTGCACAAGACCCTGGAAAGCCTCGGCGTCACGGTCATGACCAACGCCTCGGTCAGCCAGGTGACCCGCGATGCCCTGCTCACCGCCCAGGGCGACACCATCACCGCCAGCCTCAAGGTCTGGGCCGCGGGAATTCGCGCGCCCGGCTTCCTCAAGGACCTCGACGGCCTGGAAAGCAACCGGATCAACCAGCTGCAGGTGCGCCCTACCCTGCAAACCACCCGCGACGACAATATCTTCGCCTTCGGCGACTGCGCCGCCTGCCCGCAACCCGGCAGCGAAGGCCGCAACGTGCCGCCACGCGCCCAAGCCGCTCACCAGCAAGCCTCGCTGCTGGCCAAGTCGCTGAAACTGCGCGTCGACGGCCAGGGCCAGGCCCTGCCGGAGTACCGTTACCGCGACTACGGCTCGCTGATTTCGCTGTCGACTTTTTCTGCGATCGGCAACCTGATGGGCAACCTCACCGGTAGCGTGATGCTTGAGGGCTGGCTGGCGCGGGTGTTCTATGTGTCGCTCTACCGCATGCACCAGATGGCGCTGTACGGCCCGCTGCGCACGATGCTGCTGATGCTCAGCGACCGCATCGGCCGCAGCACCGAGCCACGCCTGAAGCTGCACTGAGAGGCAGGACATCGGACTACGGAAGTGATGGGTATCGCTTCGCTCAATGCCATCCTACGGGTTGGTGACTGCAGAGCCTTTGTAGGATGCGGTTGAGCGCAGCGATACCCATCGGCGGCACGCAGAGCAACTCGCAGCAGGCAGTGCACCATTGGTTTACCGGCGCGGCACAAAAACTGGCGGGCTGTCGCTGCGCTCCGAGGCCGCCCTACGGAACGTCGCCGAACGCACGATCTGACATAACCCGCAATCAGTAGGGTGTCACTCGCCGCAGGCAGTGCACCATTGGTTCACCGGCGCGGCACAAAGCTGGCGGGCTGTCGCTGCGCTCCGAGGCCGCCCTACCACCTAACGGAACGCCGCCCGGACCGCCCTGCCTTCGAACAGATCGCCACTTCAAGCCGGCTATCGT
>NZ_JAWVXU010000009.1:0-226975 GCF_033723075.1 Pseudomonas sp. | reverse complement strand
CTTGCCGGCTTCCTCGAGAATGGCGCTGGCGGTGTCTTCGTCCACCACTTCGGCCAGGGCCGGCAGTTGGGCCCACAGCTTGGATACTTCGAACACTTCGTTGAGCACGAAGCGCATGTCGCGCAGGGGGGCTTGGTAGTCAGCCATGGAAAATCCTCGAACGAAGCAACAGGGTTAAATCAGGCGTGGGAGTTTAACCGAGCAACATTTCAGACACATAGGGTCGTGTTATGACCAATAAGTCTCCACCTGCTCGCCAGATCCCAGATAGCAAAAACCCGCCAACTGGCGGGCTTTTGCCGGGCTTCAAGCGCCGGTCAGACGCCGAAATGCTCGGCTGGCAGGCTCATCATGCACTCACTGCCCGCCTCGGCCGCAGCCAGGTGGGCGGCGGTGCGCGGTAGCAGACGCTTGAAGTAGAAGGCGCAGGTCGCCAGCTTGGCCTGATAGAACGCCGCCTCGCCGGCACCCGCGTCGAGCTTGTCCTGGGCGACCACGGCCATGCGCAGCCACAAGTAGGCCAGGATGATGTAACCGGAATACATCAGGTAATCCACCGAAGCGGCGCCGACCTCGTCGGGGTTCTTCATCGCCGCCAGGCCGATCTTCTGGGTCAGCTCACCCCACTGCTGGTTCAGGCCGGCCAGCTGCGCCACGTAGCCTTTGAGCTGCGGGTGCTCGGCCTGGGCCTCACAGAACTTGTGGACGATCTTGGTGAAGCCGCGCAGCAGCTTGCCCTGGCTGCCGAGCACCTTGCGCCCGAGCAGGTCGAGGGCCTGGATACCGTTGGTGCCCTCGTAGATCGGTGCGATGCGGCAATCGCGGACCAGCTGCTCCATGCCCCACTCGCGGATATAGCCATGGCCACCGAAGATCTGCATGCCGTGGTTGGTCACCTCCATGCCGGTGTCGGTCATGAAGGCCTTGCAGATCGGGGTGAGCAAGGCCAGCAGGTTCTCCGCCTCTTCGCGTTGTTCGGCGCTGGCGCCCAGATGAGCCACATCGAGCAGCTGCGCAGTGAAGTAGGCCAGGGCGCGGTTGCCCTCGTTGAACGCCTTCATGGTCAGCAGCATGCGCCGCACATCGGGATGCACGATGATCGGATCGGCCGGCTTGTCCGGTGCCTTCGGCCCGGTCAGGGCGCGCATCTGCAGGCGCTCGTTGGCGTACTTGAGCGCACCCTGGTAGCTGGCCTCACCGAGACACAGGCCCTGCATGCCGGTGCCCAGGCGGGCATGGTTCATCATGGTGAACATGCAGTTGAGGCCCTTGTTGGCCTCGCCGATCAGGTAGCCGGTGGCGTCGTCGAAGTTGATCACGCAGGTGGCCGAGGCCTTGATCCCCATCTTGTGCTCGATCGAGCCGCAGGACACGCCATTGCGTTCGCCGACGCCGTCGTCGCCGGCGGGCAGGAACTTGGGCACGATAAACAGCGAAATGCCCTTGGTCCCGGCCGGCGCACCCGGCAGTTTGGCCAGCACCAGATGGACGATGTTCTCGCTCATATCGTGCTCGCCGGCAGAGATGAAGATCTTGCTGCCGCTGATCGCATAGCTGCCGTCGGCCTGGGGCACGGCGCGGGTCTTGATGATGCCCAGATCGGTGCCGCAATGCGCTTCGGTCAGGCACATGGTGCCGGTCCAGCGGCCTTCGGTCATCCGGGTCAGGTAGGTCTGCTTCTGCTCTTCCGTGCCGTGGGCATGGATCGCCGACATCGCGCCCTGGGTCAGGCCCGGGTACATGCCCCAGGAGGTGTTGCTGGCAGCGACCATCTCGCTGATCAGCAAACCGAGCGAGTGCGGCAGCCCCTGGCCGCCGTAGGCCGGGTCGGCGGCCAGGCTCATCCAGCCGCCCTCGCCATACTGGGCGAAGGCTTCCTTGAAGCCCTTGGGCGTTGTCACCACGCCATTGTCGAACTGGCATTCTTCTTCGTCGCCGGAACGGTTCAGCGGCGCCAGCACCTGCTCGCAGAACTTGGCACCTTCCTCGAGGATCGCCCCGACCATGTCCGGGGTCGCATCGACGGCGCCAAGCGCGGCGTAGCTGCTGGGAAAGTCGAAGACTTCGTCGATCAAGAAGCGCGTATCGCGCAGGGGGGCCTTGTACTCGGGCATGGTCGTTCTCCGTCAGGCAGGCGCGCAAGGCGCGGGTCGATAGCCCCTACGCTACTGCCGAGCGGACTGCTCCACAACAACCGTACGCCCGCTGAATGCAGCGCCATAAATAGCCGGTGCGCGGCCAGCGGGTGGATTAGCGGCGCCATCCTCGAACGATCAAGCACGATACCCATCGATAGCTATCGATGGCCAATAAATAAGGCGCTGGAATCAATCCAATGCGGGCCAGCTGGACCAGATCCAGGTGCCGGGCTTCGCCCAGCCGCTGGCGTTTGCGGGCTCATCGCTATCGGCAACGTACGCCTAACCCACGAGAGGCGGTTTAACCTCTGATTGACCTGCGAGGCGACCCTACCCTCATACGAAAAAAAGCCGCGACCCCAAGGGGTGGCGGCTTTTCCAGGCGATGTCGCGGCCGGGCTTAGTAGCCCAGGTCGAAGTCGTCTTCGTGCATGTCCATCAGGTTGCCGGCGCCGGACAACATGGTGGCCACGTGGGTGCGGGTACGCGGCAGGATGCGCGCGAAGTAGAAACGCGCGGTCTGCAGCTTGGCCTTGTAGAAGGCTTCGTCGGCAGTACCGGCAGCAATCTTCTCGGCAGCCAGGCGCGCCATGTCGGCCCAGAAATAGGCCAGGCAGACGTAACCGGAGTACATCAGGTAGTCCACCGACGCAGCGCCGACTTCTTCGCGATCCTTCATCGCCGCCATGCCGACCTTCATGGTCAGTTCGCCCCACTCCTTGTTCAGCTGGGCCAAAGGCTCGACGAATTCCTTGACCGCGGCGTTGCCTTCGTTGCCCTGGCAGAACTTGTGCACGATCTTGGTAAAGCCTTTCAGTGCTTCGCCCTGGGTCTGCAACACCTTACGGCCGAGCAGGTCGAGGGCCTGGATGCCGGTGGTGCCTTCGTACAGCATGGAAATGCGGCTGTCGCGAACGTTCTGCTCCATGCCCCACTCGGCGATGAAGCCGTGACCACCATAGATCTGCACACCGTGGTTGGCTGCTTCGAAGCCGACTTCGGTCATGAACGCCTTGGCGATCGGAGTAAGGAAGGCCAGCAATGCATCGGCCTGCTTCTTCTCGGCTTCGTCCTGGCTGTACTTGACGATGTCGACCTGCTTGGCGGTGAAGTAGACCATGGCGCGGTTGCCTTCGGCGAAGGCCTTCATGGTCAGCAGCATGCGCCGTACGTCCGGATGCACGATGATCGGGTCGGCGGCTTTTTCCGGTGCTTTCGGACCGGTCAGGGAACGCATCTGCAGACGCTCGCGAGCGTATTTCAGGCCACCCTGGAAGCCGATTTCGGCATGGGCCAGGCCTTGCAGCGCGGTGCCCAGGCGGGCGGTGTTCATAAAGGTGAACATGCAGTTCAGGCCTTTGTTCGCCGGGCCAATCAGGTAGCCGGTGGCGCCGTCGAAGTTCATCACGCAGGTGGCGTTGCCGTGGATACCCATCTTGTGCTCGAGCGAACCACAGGACACGGCGTTGCGCTCGCCGGCTGCGCCATCGGCGTTCGGCAGGAACTTGGGCACGATGAACAGCGAGATACCCTTGGTACCCTGCGGCGCATCGGGCAGGCGGGCCAGGACGATATGGACGATATTGTCGGCCATGTCGTGTTCGCCAGCGGAGATGAAGATCTTGGTGCCGGAAACCTTGTAGCTGCCATCGGCCTGGGGCTCGGCCTTGGTGCGCAGCATGCCCAGGTCGGTGCCGCAATGCGGCTCGGTCAGGCACATGGTGCCGGTCCATTCGCCGGAAACCAGCTTGGTCAGATAAGCATGCTTCTGCTCGTCGGTGCCGTGCTCGGCAATGGTGTTCATCGCGCCATGGGACAGGCCGGGGTACATACCCCAGGACCAGTTGGCGGTACCTATCAATTCGCTGACCACCAGACCCAGCGACTCCGGCAGGCCTTGGCCACCGTGGTCGACGTTATGGGCCAGGCTCGGCCAGCCACCTTCGACGTACTGCTTGTAGGCTTCCTTGAAGCCGGTCGGGGTTTTAACACCGGACTCGCTCCAGGTGCAACCTTCGGTGTCACCCACACGGTTCAGCGGTGCCAGTACCTGCTCACAGAACTTGGCGCCCTCTTCGAGGATGGCGTCGACCATGTCCGGGGTAGCGTCTTGGCAGCCAGGCAGGCTCTGATAATGCGCGTCATAGCCAAGCAGTTCGTCACGGACGAAGCGAATATCACGCAAGGGGGCCTTGTAGTCAGGCATAGCGGTTAACCTCTGCGGTGGACTCATTAGTGTGTTTGGGTGACCGACTCAGCGGTCGCTTGGGGCATCGCTCCCGACTGCCTGGCGACGTCTTGGCCACCGAGCAATCAAACAAGTGTTTGAAACATACGTTTACGCCCCGACCTTGTCAAGCACCGCGGGACCGGCGATCAGCGTTGTACAAATATCGGGCGCCGTCGACAGGCCGCCTCCAGGCGCGCACGGCACGTCGGGCAGCACTCCGCTAGCGGTGCAGCGCCAACCCTCCAGTTTTGTGCCGCGCCGGGCAACCATGGTGCACTGCCTGCGGGTAGGGCGGCTCGGGTGGCGCTCCGTTCGGAGTGCAGCGACAACCCGCCGAGATGCGTGCCGTGCCGATGAGCCATGGTGCACTGCCTGCGGCGAGTGACACCCTGCAGATCGCGGATTGCTCGGGGTTATTCGGCGTCTAGACCGCCTGGAGGCGGTCGCAGTGGGCGAGAGCTTTTCACAAACTCTCAGCCCAGCAGATCGATCAACGGCACAGAGTCTGCTGATTCGGCGGTGCGCCGATACAGACCGAGATCGGCTGCAGACGAACGCGGCGGCGGCCGTGACGCCTCAGGATCCTCGCCCTGCAGCGCAGGCTCAGCCGCCTCGCTCGATTGCGCACGCTCGGCGCGCCCTTCGTCGGCTTCACTGAGGCGCAGCTCGGCCAGTTCGCCGCGCGCCTGGACCATCTGCGCCTGGGCCTGCGCCGCCACTCGCAGGTCCTGGGCGGAGGGTTCGGCCGGCGCCAGGGCGGCGCGCACGACGATTTCCATCTTGCTCAGGGTGGCTTGCGGATCGCCCGCCACGGCGCTGGTGTCGATACTGACCTCACCCCCGACGGCATAGCGCTGGCCATCCGGACCATGGGTGTAGGTGTAGCTCGGCGCACCGGCATAGCTGCCGCCGACCGCCGCATGGGCCTGCTCGTGGGTGCGCACTTCGCGGTCACGAGTGGCCAGCTCGGCGATTTCCAGCTGTTCGAGGCGTTGCTGCTGCGGGCTGGGTTCGACTTTGCCCTGCTCGCCGGCGGACCGGGTCGAGGGCTCGGGGGACTGATCCGCCTCTTCGCGGGCAGAGGCGGCTTGTTCGTCGCCGAGGGCATGGGGAGGCGTAGCAGGGGCCTGGGTAGCGCGGGTCAGGTCAAGGGAAACATCGACCGAGGCGGCGGGCGCAACCGGGCGAACCGGCAGTGACGACACTGCAGGCGCAAGATAGCTTGATACCGTGCCGATCTGCATGCAGTCCCCTCCTTGTCCCGCAGCTGCAGGTCGCCTCCGCGACCGTCAGAGGCCGTGAAACAATCGCGCGCCCTAGCCCGGCAGTTGCCGGGCGCTTGGCGCAAGCGCAATAGGCGCGCGGCGTTTCAGGCCTTGGTGTCGATCAACGTGCCCAGCACTTCGTCGGCGGTGCGCACCACGCGCGCACCGGCCTGTGCTTCGTGCTGGCCGACACGCAACGCCACCAGGCTCTCGGCCAGGTCCGCACGACCTTGCCCGGCCACCTCGGGCGACGGATTGACTTGATTCGGCGCAGGCGTCTGCGCCGATTGTGACGGCGCAGCGACGGCATTGCCGGCGATCTCGGCGGCAGCCTGATCGACGCGGCGTTGCCCCGACTGAATGGTGCTGATGCCTGAACTGAAGGCGTTAGCGGAGATTTCCATAAACCAGCTCCCGCAGGTGAACTCCATAGATGCCTTGCATTGAAGCAGATAATCCGCCCGATACGTACCGGCAAATGGCTATGGCACAAGGCCTGCTTATAGCGCCAACCCCAACAGTGCCAGATCGAGACGCTCCGCCACCGCCGCCGGCGTCGCCTTGGCCAGGCGCGGCACCCGTCCCAGACAGGGGGCCGGCAAGCGCTCGGCGAGGGTCGCCAGGTTCTCCTCCAGACGCGACGTCTTGGGGTCGACCACATTGGCCACCCAGCCGGCCAGGGTCAGGCCGTCGCGGGCAATCGCCTCGGCGGTCAGCACGGCGTGATTGATACAGCCCAGGCGCACCCCGACCACCAGAATCACCGGCAGATCCAGGCTGATCGGCAGATCCGACAGCGCGGCCTGACCGGCCAGCGGTACGCGCCAGCCGCCAGCGCCTTCCACCAGGGTGAAATCCGCGCCCTTGTCGAGAATCGCCTGCACCGGCCCGCGCAGCGCCTCCAGATCCAGCTGCACGCCGGCTTCGCGGGCCGCCAGATGCGGGGCGATCGCCGGGGCGAAGGCCAGTGGATTGACCTCCTCGTAAGTCAGCGCCAGGCTGCATTCGCCAAGCAGGGCCAGGGCGTCGTCATTGCGCAGGCCTGCAGGCGTCTTGCTGCAACCGGAGGCTACCGGCTTGGCCGCAGCGGTTGACAGCCCGGCCATGCGCGCGGCATGCAGCAAGCCGGCGGCAATGGTGGTCTTGCCAACTTCGGTGTCGGTACCGGTGACGAAAAACGCTGCAGTCATCTCAATTCTCTTTGCGCAAAAGGCCGTAGATCACTCGATAGGTCGCCGGCAGTCCTTGCGCCTGACGGAACTGCTCGTAGGCGGCAAGCAACGCCAGCATGCGGGCGCGCCCGGTCAGGCCACCCGGACGACCGGGGTTGAGGTTGTGCGCGCCCAACGCTTTGAGTTCGTGGGTCAGGCTGCGCAGATCGGGGTAGTGCAGCACCTCGGCCCGGGTTTCCAGACTGAGCACCTGCAGGCCGCTGTCCGCGCAGAGCTGCTGGTAATCGTCGAAGCGGCGAAAACGGTTGACGTGGATGAAGCCGTCCACCGCCTGCCAGCTGTCGCGCAACTCCTGCAGGGTGCCGACGCACAGGCTGCTGAAGGCCAGCACTCCGCCTGGGCGCAATACGCGCCGGGCTTCACTGAGCACCGCGGCAAAGTCCGCACACCATTGCAGCGCCAGGCTGGAAAACAGCAGGTCGCAGGATGCGTCGCGCAGCGGCAAGCGTTCGGCATCGCCGGCGACAAACTGCTGCGCGCCGCCCAATGGCCGGGCGTGGCGCAGCATGCCCTCGGCAATATCCAGGGCCACACCCTCGGCGGCGCCGTAGCGCTGGCCCAGGGCCCGACTGAAATGGCCGGTGCCGCAGCCCAGATCGAGCCAGCGCTGCGGATTCGGAGTGGCCGGCAAGCGCGCCAGCAACGCGCTGCCGACCTTGCGCTGCAAGGCCGCGACGCTGTCGTAGCTATCGGCAGCGCGGGAAAAGGACGCAGCCACCTGGCGCTTGTCCGGCAGGCCGCCGGTTTGAAACAGCTCGCTCATGTCCAGGCCCCGGCGCAGGGTGCGCGGTGCGCACCATAGATCCGACGCCATTGGTGCGCACAGCGCTCTCTACGGGTTGCGTCAATCATCGCCGGCCTCGTGCAGGAAAGCCTGGATCGCCGCCGCCACTTCATGGGGACGCTCCAACGGAAAGGCGTGGCTGGCCGCGTCGATCAGGCCGATCTCGACATCCGGCAGCAATGCCAACAGCGCGGCCGCGGCGCTCGCCGGCACCAGTGCATCGCCGCCGGCAAACAGATGCAGCTGCGGACCGACAAAGGCCTGCAAGGCGGCGCGGGTGTCCAGCGCCGCCAGTACATCCAGCCCGGCCAGCAGACTCTCTGCACCCGCCTGCGGTGCCGCGCCCAGCAGCAGCCGCGACAGGCCGCGTGGATCCGCCGCACCCTGAGCGCAGAGCAGGGCAAAGCGCTTCAAGGTGGCGCGCACATCCGCCGCGCAGCCCTGGCGAAACATACCGAAGGTCTCGGCCGCCATCGCGCTGGGCCACGTTGGCTCGGCGACGAAGCGCAGATTGCTGGCCAGGGTCAGCAGGCCGGCGCAGCGCTCGCCACGCCGCGCCGCCAGTTCGGCGGCGAGCATGCCGCCGAGCGACCAGCCGCCGAGCCAGGTGTCCTGGGGCAGGTTCGCATCGAACTCGTCCAGCCAATCGGCGGGGTCGCTGGAGTCCAGTAACGGCAAGGGTTCGATCTCGACCCGCAGGTGCGAGTCGAGCCCGCGCAGGGCCTCGGCCAGCGGTTCCAGCGGGGCACTGCCGAGGCCCCAGCCGGGCAGCAGAATCAAACGGTCACGCATCGCAGCACTCCAGCTGCGTCCAGCATTCGGCCAGCGCCTCCAGCAGCAATTCGAGCTGAGCACTGCTGTGCGCCGCCGACAGGGTGACCCGCAGGCGCGCACTGCCGACCGGCACCGTGGGCGGACGTATCGCGGTGACCAGCAGACCGCGCTCGCGCAGCAGCTGCGACAAGTGCATGGCCCGAGCGCTGTCACCGATCAGGATCGGCTGGATCGGCGTGGCGCTGTCCATCAACTCAAGACCAATAGCCCGGGCTCCTTCACGGAAGCGTTTGATCAAGGCGTTCAAGTGCTCGCGCCGCCAGTGCTCGCTGCGCAGCAGCTCCAGGCTCTTCAGGGTGGCGCAGGCCAGGGCCGGCGGCTGGCTGGTGGTGTAGATATAGGGTCGGGCGAACTGCACCAGGGTTTCGATCAGCTCCTCGCTACCGGCGACGAAGGCCCCGGCGGTGCCGAAGGCCTTGCCCAGGGTGCCGACCAGCACCTGGACATCGTCCTGGCCCAGGCCGAAGTGCTCGACGATACCGCCACCGCTGGCGCCGAGCGGGCCGAAACCATGGGCATCGTCGACCATCACCCAGGCGCCCTTGGCCTTGGCCGCCGCACACAGCGCCGGCAGGTCGGCCAGGTCGCCGTCCATGCTGAACACGCCATCGGTCACCACCAGGGTATTGCCGCCGGCCTTGTCCAGGCGGTTGCTCAGGCTGGCCGCGTCGTTGTGCAGATAGCGGGAAAAGCGCGCACCGCTGAGCAGACCGGCATCCAGCAAGGAGGCGTGATTGAGGCGGTCTTCCAGCACCGTATCGCCCTGGCCCAACAGCGCGGTGACCGCGCCGAGGTTGGCCATATAGCCGGTGGAAAACAGCAGCGCCCGCGGTCGCCCGGTGAATTCGGCGAGGGCCTCCTCCAGCTCGTGGTGCGGGGTGCTGTGGCCGATCACCAGGTGCGAGGCGCCGCCGCCGACCCCCCAACGCAGAGCGCCGGCGCGCCAGGCCTCGATCACCTGCGGGTGATTGGCCAGGCCGAGGTAGTCGTTGGAACAGAAGGCCAGCAGCTCGCGGCCGTCGACCCGCACCAGCGGGCCTTGCGGCGAGTCGAGCAAGGGTCGCTGCCGGTAGAGATTGGCGGCGCGGCGTTCGGCGAGACGGGCGGCAAGGTCGAAGGGCATGCAAGCCTCGGCAATAGCAGCGATGTAGGAGCGGGCCATGCCCGCGAACCGCAAGCGGCCTTCGCGGGCTTGGCCCGCTCCTACCCGGAAAAAATCAAACCTCGGGTGGTGGGCAACTTACCCATCCACTGTGCGAGCCATCAGACCGCAGCGTTATAGAACAAGCTGGCATCACGCTGTTCAGCCAGTGCCTGCTCGATGGCCGCCTGATGCACTTCGTCGGCGTGCTCTTCGCGCTCTTCCGGCTTGATGCCGAGGCGGGCGAACAGTTGCATGTCCTTGCCGGCTTGCGGGTTGGCGGTGGTCAGCAGCTTCTCACCGTAGAAGATCGAGTTGGCGCCGGCGAAGAAGGCCAGGGCCTGCATCTGCTCGTTCATCGCCTCGCGGCCGGCGGACAGGCGCACGTGGGACTGCGGCATCATGATCCGCGCCACGGCGAGCATGCGGATGAAGTCGAAGGGGTCGACGTCCTGTTCGTCGGCCAGCGGCGTGCCCTTGACCTTGACCAGCATGTTGATCGGCACCGACTCCGGATGCTCCGGCAGATTGGCCAGCTGGATCAGCAGGCCGGCGCGGTCGTCCAGCGACTCGCCCAGGCCGAGGATGCCACCGGAGCAGATCTTCATCCCCGAGTCGCGCACGTAGGCCAGGGTTTCCAGGCGATCGGCGTAGGTGCGGGTGGTGATGATGTTGCCGTAGAACTCCGGCGAGGTGTCCAGGTTGTGGTTGTAGTAATCGAGGCCGGCCTCGGCCAGGGCGGCGGTCTGCTCCTTGTCCAGCTTGCCCAGGGTCATGCAGGTTTCCAGGCCCAGGGCGCGCACGCCTTTGACCATCTGCAGCACGTAGGGCATGTCCTTGGCCGACGGGTGCTTCCAGGCCGCGCCCATGCAGAAGCGGGTGGAACCGATGGCCTTGGCCTCGGCGGCCGCCTCCAGCACCTTCTGCACTTCCAGCAGTTTTTCCTTTTCCAGGCCGGTGTTGTAGTGGCCGGACTGCGGGCAGTACTTGCAGTCTTCCGGGCAGGCGCCGGTCTTGATCGACAACAGGGTCGAGACCTGCACGCGGTTCTGGTCGAAATGCGCGCGGTGCACGGTCTGCGCCTGGAACAGCAGGTCGTTGAAGGGTTGTTCGAAGAGCGCCTTGACCTCGGCGAGGGTCCAATCGTGACGCAGGTGGGCAGCGGTAGTGGCGCTCATCGGTGATTCCTTGTTAGTGGCGACGGCTGCTAGAGTCAGCAGGCATACACGGATGTCCGGCATATTTAAGGAAGCCACATGCGCTGTCAACCAGATGACCGCCACAAGGTTTACAACTGGTTAAAAAATAAACAGGCCTGCTTGCTCTGCGACGAGCCTGCCGACAGCGCACACAGCCTCTGCGACAGCTGCGAAAGCGAACTGCCGTGGCTCGGCGCACGCTGCCAGGTCTGCGCCCTGCCGTTGCCGCACGCGGGCCTGACCTGCGGCGGCTGCCTGCGCCGGCCGCCGCGCTTCGACCGGGTCGAGGCCCCCTGGCGCTATGCCTTCCCCATCGACAGCCTGATCACCCGCTTCAAGCATCAGGCCAAGTGGCCATTGGGACGTCTGCTCGGTGAACTGTTGTCACAGCACCTGCAGCATGCCTTCGACGAAGGCCTGGCCAAGCCCGACCTGTTGCTGCCCGTGCCGCTGGCCGAACGCCGGCAACGCCAGCGCGGCTTCAACCAGGCGGCGCTGCTCGCGCAGTGGCTGAGCGAACAGCTGCAGTTGCCGGTGCAGCAACACTGGCTGCAACGACTGATCGACACCCCGGCGCAGCAACAACTGGATGCCGCCACCCGCAAACGCAACCTGCGCCGCGCCTTTGCCCTGGCGCCCGGGAGCCAGGTCGGCGACCTGCACCTGGTCCTGGTCGACGACGTGCTGACTACCGGCGCCACCGCCGAGAGCCTGGCGCGCCTGCTGAAACAGGCCGGCGCGGCGCGAGTCGACATCTATTGCCTGGCGCGCACACCGAAACCCGGGGACTGACGCCACCGATTGCAGCCGGGCTAGGGGCTACGCTGATCGCCGCGTAGGGTGCATCCCTCCCCTCCCTGAGGTCTAAAACCGACGCAAGCACTTCGGCCGCAGCTTGCCAAGCACCGCCCGGCCATGCAGAAGCGCTACACTCTTCGGCCCAGAGACCGGAGCCGATCATGTCCCACCCATTTGCCGCACTGACCCCCGACCTGGTACTGGATGCCGTGGAGAGCATTGGCTACCTCAGCGATGCCCGCATATTGGCGCTCAACAGCTATGAGAACCGCGTCTACCAGGTGGGCATCGAGGACGAAACGCCGCTGATCGCCAAGTTCTACCGGCCGCAGCGCTGGACCGACGCGGCGATTCGCGAGGAGCACAGCTTCACTTTCGAGCTGGCCGAGTGCGAGGTGCCGGTGGTGGCACCACTGGTGCGCGATGGCGAAACCCTGTTCGAGCACGCCGGCTTCCGCTTTACCCTGTTCCCGCGGCGCGGCGGCCGCGCGCCCGAGCCGGGCAATCTGGAACAACTCTATCGCCTCGGCCAGTTGCTCGGCCGCCTGCACGCGGTCGGTTCGCTGCGACCCTTCGCCCACCGCGAAGCCTTGCAGGTGGAGAACTTCGGCCACGCCTCGCTGGCCACCCTGCTCGAAGGCAACTTCATTCCGCGCAGCCTGTTGCCGGCCTACGAATCGGTGGCCCGTGACCTGCTCAAACGCCTCGATACCTTGTTCGCCGACAACCCGGTGCAGGCGATTCGTCTGCACGGCGATTGCCACCCCGGCAACCTGCTGTGCCGCGACGACACCTTCCATATGGTCGACCTCGACGACTGCCGCATGGGTCCCGCCGTGCAGGACCTGTGGATGATGCTGGCCGGCGAGCGCCATGAACGCCTCAGCCAGCTGTCCGAACTGATGGACGGCTACCAGGAGTTCCACGATTTCAACCCCCGCGAACTGCCGCTGATCGAGGGCCTGCGCTCCCTGCGCCTGATGCACTACAGCGCCTGGCTGGCGCGACCCGGCGTTCCCCCACAGTTTCCCCTGGTTCGGCACCGAACGTTATTGGGGCGAACAGGTATTGATGCTGCGCGAGCAATTGGCCGCGCTGGACGAGGAGCCGCTCAGGCTGTTCTGAGCAGCAGCGGCAAGCAAGAGCAACCGTCCCGCGAATCCTGTGTTCATGCGCAAGCCTCACCGGACGTAGGAGCGGCGGGACGCCTAGCTCCATGCCCGCGATGCTTTTTGTGGGCGCGATCTATCGCGGCCATGGGCCGCTCCTACGAAATGCCCATGCAGTCCGGGGATCGCGCTTCCCGGATTGCATCCGGACAACGACTGTAAAGCCTTCCTTACGCAAATCTGCTTTTCTCCATGGCAGGAAAAACCTGAACCTGCAGACAAGTACCAGGTGCCGCGACTAGAATCCTGGGCTTTCGTCAGTCGCCCAAGCAAGGATTCTGCATGGCCACCGCCAACCCGCGCCGCGGGTACATTCTGGGCCTGACCGCCTACAGCATCTGGGGCCTGTTCCCGCTCTATTTCAAAGCCATCCAGAACGTCCCGGCGCTGGAGATCGTGGTCCACCGCGCACTCTGGTCGGCAGTCTTCGGCGCCGCGCTGTTGCTGGTCTGGAAACACCCCGGCTGGCTGCGCGAACTGCGCGCCAATCCCAAGCGCCTGGCCGTATTGGCGCTCTGTGGCCTGCTGATCGCCAGCAACTGGCTGGTGTATGTCTGGGCGGTGAATAACGAGCGCATGCTCGAAGCCAGCCTCGGCTACTACATCAATCCGCTGGTCAATGTGCTGCTCGGCCTGCTGCTGCTCGGCGAACGCCTGCGCCGCCTGCAATGGCTGGCAGTCGGCCTGGCCGCCGTGGGCGTCGCGCAGCAGGTGTGGCAACTCGGCAGCCTGCCGTGGGTGTCGCTGGTGCTGGCGCTGACCTTTGGCTTCTACGGGCTGATCCGCAAACAGGCGCCGGTCGCCGCACTGCCCGGCCTGGTGGTGGAAACCTGGCTGCTGCTGCCATTGGCGATCGGCTGGCTGCTCTGGCATCCGGCCGCGCTGAGCAGCCAAAGCGCATTCTGGAGCACGCCCGAAGCACTCTGGCTGATGGCGGCCGGGCCCATCACCCTGGTCCCGCTGCTGTGCTTCAACGCCGCCGCGCGCCACCTGCCCTATACCACCCTGGGCTTTCTGCAATACATCGCACCGACCCTGATCCTGATCCTGGCGGTCGCGGTGTTCGGCGAGCGTTTCGACCCGAGCAAGCTGCTGGCCTTTATCTGCATCTGGGCCGGTCTGGCGCTGTACAGCGTCGATGCCTGGCTGACCCTGCGCAAGCGCGGTCAAGGCTGATCCCGCAGGGCGGGTCGATCTAGACGCAGACCGAACTCCGCGCAGCCCGAATGAGGCATGACCGCTCGACCGCGATGCCGGGCTTCCTGCGTCAGCGCCAACCTACCCCTTGGCAACGACCACAATCCCGTAGGAGCGGGCCATGCCCGCAAAATTGCTCGGCAGGGCGAGGATCGCGGGCATGGGACTCGGCGTCCCCCCCGCGCCTACATCGGCGCCATGCTGTACAAAAAATGCTCAGCCACCTGCATGCCGCGTCAATCCTGGCGTGCAGCCATCCATCCCGACCTTATCCACAGAAGCATCCCCGGCCTGTGTGCACAAGTTATTGAAATAGCTGATTTTTTGACCAACACCCGGAGAGCTGCGGGGCACTAGCCAGGGCGCCGGGACTCCCCAGCTTATCCACAGCTATACCCACGCCAGCCGTGGATATGTGCACAGCGGCAGCCCTTATCCCACATCGGTGCGCAGATTGAGCTCCACCATCAGGTCGTCGGCGAGGGTTTCCAGCTTGGCCTGTAACGCATCGAGGGAAAACTCGAGTGGTACCGCCAACTGTGCTTCGGCATGGAACAGCAATTCGCCACTCATGGGTGCCGGTGTCACTTCGGTGCTCAGGCTTTCCAGGTTGACCCCGTGCTCGGCGAGCAAGCGGGTGATGTCGCGGATGATGCCCGGACGGTCATTGCCGACCAGGTCGAGATGAATCGGCTTCCAGTTGCCGGAGGGTTCGGCGCCACCTTGCTCCAGTAGCACGCGAATCCCCTCGGCGCTCAGACCTTGCAACGCCTCGACCAGTTCGGCATGGGCCTTGGCCGGCACCGCGACACGCAAAATCCCGGCGAACTGTCCGGCCATGCGCGACATACGACTTTCCAGCCAGTTGCCGCCGTGGTCGGCCACGCACTGGGCGAGCCGCTCGACCAACCCGGGTTGGTCCTTGGCGATGACGGTTAGTACCAGATGATCCATGGCAAGCCTCTCGTTGTTGTTCAGCAGTCAGGTTGTGGAGAGCCGCGCGCACGGCAGCGGCTGCGCGTTCAGTCATCCGGCGGCAATGCCAGCCAGTAGGTGTGGAACAGCTCGTCGCGCACATAGCCGAGCCGCTCGTACAACGCCTGCCCGGCCAGATTGCTCTTTGCCGTCTGCAACTGCAAACCACAGGCCCCAGTGCTTTCGGCATGGGCGCGGGCGGTGTTCATCAGGGCTTCGCCAACCCCCTGGCGCCTGGCGGCCTCGGCCACATAGAGGTCGCTCAACAGCCAGGCCGGTTGCAGCGCCAGGGAAGCCTGAAACGGGTAGAGCTGGACGAAGCCAAGCGCCACCCCCTGCGCGTCACGCGCCAGGAACAATTGCGAGTCGCCGCTACTGAGACGCGCCGCGAGAAAAACGCGGATCGCCGCTGCCGTCCTATCCTCCTGATAGAACAGCAGGTAGCCGGCAAACAACTGCGTCAAATCGTCGAGATCGGCCGAGCTGGCCGGGTGTATGCGCATCGTTCAGTTCCTCCACTAACTCAGATCGCGCAGCGTCGGCATTTGCGCTTGGCGACCACTGCGGTCGTCGCAGTATAGGCAGCCTGACAAACACCCGCCGAACAGCCGGCTTAATTTTGTGTACCAATTTTACGATTTCATGAAACAATAATTGCCATTTTTGAGAACACAACGTCCTCGCCGTGACTGCAGAGCGTCTCTTGGTCGTACAAGGACGCGCACCCACTGATTTTCCAATAATCTTGATGTAGTATGCCGCGCCTCGGACTACAAGACTTAAACCCCAGGTCTGAAGCGGCTATCGAGTAGAGCTGAAGAGCTGAGCAGAGTGAGGCAAGTGATGACTGAACGCGTTCAAGTAGGTGGCCTTCAGGTCGCCAAAGTGCTGTTCGACTTCGTGAACAACGAAGCCATCCCCGGTACCGGCGTCGCTGCCGACAAGTTCTGGACCGGCGTTGAGGCCGTGATCAATGAACTGGCCCCGAAAAACCGCGCCCTGCTGGCCAAGCGCGACCAGATCCAGGCGCAGATCGACGCCTGGCACCAGGCCCGCGCCGGTCAGGCCTTCGATGCCGTGGCCTACAAAGCCTTCCTCGAGGAAATCGGCTACCTGCTGCCGCAGCCGGCTGACTTCCAGGCCAGCACCGAGAACGTCGACGAAGAAATCGCCCGTCTGGCCGGCCCGCAGCTGGTAGTACCGGTGATGAACGCGCGCTTCGCCCTCAACGCCTCTAACGCCCGCTGGGGCTCGCTGTACGATGCCCTGTACGGCACCGACGCGATCAGCGAAGAAGGCGGCGCCGAGAAAGGCAAGGGTTACAACAAGGTTCGCGGTGACAAGGTCATCGCCTTCGCCCGCGCCTTCCTCGACCAGGCTGCACCGCTGGCCGCCGGCTCCCACGTCGACGCCACCGGCTACCGCATCGAAGCCGGCAAACTGCTGGTCAGCCTCAAGGGCGGCAGCAACAGCGGCCTGCTCGACGACAGCCAGCTGGCCGGCTTCCAGGGCGATGCCCAGGCGCCGATCGCCGTGCTGCTCAAGCACAATGGCCTGCACTTCGAAATCCAGATCGACGCCAGCACCCCGATCGGCCAGACCGACCCAGCCGGCGTCAAAGACCTGCTGATGGAAGCAGCGCTGACCACCATCATGGACTGCGAAGACTCGATCGCCGCCGTCGATGCCGATGACAAGGTAGTGGTTTACCGCAACTGGCTGGGCCTGATGAAAGGCAACCTGGCCGAGAGCGTGTCCAAGGCCGGCCAGACCTTTACCCGCACCATGAACCCGGACCGGGTCTACACCCAGGCCGACGGCGGCGAGCTGACCCTGCACGGGCGCAGCCTGCTGTTCATCCGCAACGTCGGTCACCTGATGACCATCGACGCCATCGTCGACAGTCAGGGCTTCGAGGTTCCGGAAGGCATCATGGACGGTCTGCTGACCAGCCTGATCGCCATCCACAACCTGAATGGCAACACCAGCCGCAAGAACACCCGCACCGGCTCGGTCTACATCGTCAAGCCGAAGATGCACGGCCCGGAAGAAGTCGCCTTCACCAGCGAACTGTTCGGCCGCGTCGAGGACGTCCTCGGCCTGCCGCGCAACACCCTGAAAGTCGGCATCATGGACGAAGAGCGGCGCACCACGGTCAACCTCAAGGCCTGCATCAAGGCGGCGTCCGAGCGCGTGGTGTTCATCAACACCGGCTTCCTCGACCGCACCGGCGACGAGATCCACACCTCGATGGAAGCCGGCGCCATGGTGCGCAAGGCGGCCATGAAGAGCCAGAAGTGGATCGCCGCCTACGAAGACAACAACGTCGACGTCGGCCTGGCCTGCGGCCTGCAGGGCCGTGCGCAGATCGGCAAAGGCATGTGGGCCATGCCCGACCTGATGGCGGCAATGCTCGAGCAGAAGATCGCCCACCCGCTGGCCGGCGCCAACACCGCTTGGGTCCCCTCGCCGACCGCCGCCGCACTGCACGTGCTGCACTACCACCAGGTCGACGTGTTCGCCCGCCAGGCCGAACTGGCCAAGCGCTCCCCGGCTTCGCTGGACGAGATCCTGAGCATCCCGCTGGCCGCCGAGACCAACTGGACGCCCGCGGAAATTCAGAACGAACTGGACAACAACTCGCAAGGCATCCTCGGTTACGTGGTGCGCTGGATCGACCAGGGCGTCGGCTGCTCCAAGGTGCCGGACATCAACGACATCGGCCTGATGGAAGACCGCGCCACCCTGCGCATCTCCAGCCAGCACATGGCCAACTGGCTACGGCATGGCGTGGTCACCGAAGAACAGGTGATCGAGAGCCTCAAGCGCATGGCCCCGGTGGTCGATCGGCAGAACGCCGGCGACCCGCTGTACCGCCCGCTGGCGCCGGACTTCGACAGCAACATCGCCTTCCAGGCGGCCCTGGAGTTGGTAGTCGAAGGCACCAAGCAGCCCAACGGCTACACCGAGCCGGTGCTGCACCGCCGTCGTCGCGAGTTCAAGGCCAAGAACGGCCTGTAACAGGTTGCCGCAACACCGAGAAACCGCCCTCCGGGGCGGTTTTTTTGTGCCTGAGCACCAGCCTTCTAGACTTACGTCCAATGGGCACCCTGGCCGTTGCGGCAGACCATAGTCATTCACAGTTGCTTCGAGGCCGCGCGGCATGAGCAAATCGGACGCTTACACCCAGGCGGGCAAGACAGCGGTGTTGCAGAACATCCACGGCACCGTGGAGTTCCTGCAGAAATATCCCCCGTTCAACCAGATGGACATGGCCCACCTGGCCTACCTCGTGGAAAACTGCCAGCTGCGCTTCTACAGCGCCGGCGAGACCATCATCAAACCGACTGATGGTCCGGTCGAATATTTCTACATCGTCAAGCAGGGCCATGTGCATGGCGAGCGTCCGCACTCGGCCAAACGCGGCAGCGAAACCACCTTCGAAATCACCAGCGGCGAATGCTTCCCGCTGGCGGCGCTGATCGGCGAGCGCGCCACCCGTACCGAACACCTGGCGGCCGAGGACACCTTCTGCCTGCTGTTGAACAAGCCGGCCTTCGTCAAGCTGTTCTCGCTGTCCAATCCGTTTCGCGATTTTGCCCTGCGTGGGGTCAGCAGCCTGCTCGACCAGGTCAACCAGCAGGTACAGATGCGCGCGGTGGAAAGCCTCGGCGAGCAGTACTCGCTGGACACCCGCCTGGGTGAACTGGCCATGCGCCAGCCGATCAGCTGCTCGCCGGCCACACCGTTGCGCAAGGCTGTGCAACTGATGCATGAGCAGCACGTCGGCAGCATCGTCATCGTCGATCCGGCGCACAAACCCCTGGGTATCTTCACCCTGCGCGACCTGCGCCGGGTGATCGCCGACGGCAGCTCGCTGGATCAGCCGATCGACAGCCTGATGACGCTCGACCCTTTCTACCTGCCGACCGACGCCAGTGCCTTCGAAGCGGCAATCGCCATGACCGAGCGGCATATCGCCCACATCTGCCTGGTCGACCACGAGCGCCTGTGCGGCGTGGTTTCCGAGCGCGACCTGTTTTCCCTTCAGCGGGTCGACCTGGTCCATCTGGCCCGCACCATCCGCCATGCGGGTACGGTTGCGACCCTGGCCGCGCTGCGCAGCGATATCCAGCAACTGGTCGAGCGCATGCTCGCCCACGGCGCCAGCTCGACCCAGATCACCCACATCATCACCCTGTTCAACGACCATACCGTATGCCGGGTGATCGAACTGACCCTGGAAGACCTCGGCGATCCCGGCGTGCCCTTCACCTGGCTGTGCTTCGGCAGCGAGGGCCGCCGCGAACAGACCCTGCACACCGACCAGGACAACGGCATCCTGTTCGAGGCCGCCGACTCGGTGACCGCCGCCGACATGCGCCGCCGCCTCCTGCCGCTGGCCGTCGAGATCAACCAGCGCCTGGCCCAGTGCGGCTTCACCCTGTGCAAGGGCAACATCATGGCCGGCAACCCGGAACTGTGCCTGTCACGCCACGAGTGGACGCGGCGCTTCAACAGCTTTATCGATGAGGCGACCCCGGAGAACCTGCTCAAATCGAGCATCTACTTCGACCTGCGGGTGGTCTGGGGCGATGCTCACGGCTGTGACCTGGTGCGCCAGGGCCTGCTCAAGCAGGTCGCCAACAACAGCCTGTTCCAACGCATGATGGCCGAAAATGCCCTGCGCCAGCGCCCGCCGGTTGGGCGTTTTCGTGATTTCGTGGTGGCTCGCAAGGGCGCCGAGAAGGACACCCTCGACCTCAAGGTGCAAGGCCTGACCCCCTTCGTCGATGGCGCCCGCCTGCTGGCCCTGGCCCACGGCGTCGAAACCTGCAACACCCTGGAGCGTCTGCGCGAGCTGATCGCCAGGGGCGTGATCGAGCCGCTCGACGGCGCGGCCTATGAAGAGGCCTACCACTTCATCCAGCAGACGCGCATGCAGCAACATCAGCTGCAAGCCAAACTGGATCGGCCCTACTCCAACCGCATCGATCCCGACAGCCTCAACCAGCTGGACCGACGCATCCTGCGCGAAGCCTTCCGCCAGGCCCAGCGCCTGCAAAGCAGCCTGACGCTGCGCTACCAGCTATGAGTCAGTTCACCTGGTTCAGCGGCCGCGGCCCCGCCCTGCTCGAAGCGCAACTGGATCGGCGCATCGGTCTGGCCGCGCCGGCCGCCCTCGATCACCGGCCGCTGGACGAACAGCGCCTGGTGGTGCTCGACCTGGAAACCAGCGGCTTCGACATGAAGCGCGACCAGTTGCTGTCGATCGGTGCGGTGGCTATCGAACGGGGCGCCATCGACCTCGGCCAGCAGTTCGAATGCACCCTGCAACGCCTCGACCACAAGGTCGGCCCCAGCGTGCTGATCCATGGCCTGGCGCCCAGCCAGATCGCCGCCGGCAGCGAGCCGGCCGAAGCCCTGCTGGCCTTTATGGAGTTCCTCGGCGACAGCCCGCTGCTGGCCTTCCACGCCGGGTTCGACCAGCGCATGCTCGCGCGCTCCCTCAAGCAGAGCCTGGGCTACAGCCTGCGCCATCGCTTCTTCGATGTCGCCGAACTGGCACCGCTGCTCTGCCCGCAGGCGAAGATCCCGCGCGGCGGCCTGGACGACTGGACCCGCTATTTCGGCCTGCAGGCGCAGCAGCGCCATCACGCCAGCGCCGACGCCCTGGTCACTGCCGAGCTGGCCCTGATCCTGTTCAGCAAGGCGCGCCAGCAACAACTCGACAGCCTGCTGGCCCTGCACCAGCGCCTGGCCAACTGGCGCCGGCGCCAGCGCGCCCATTCGCTGTAAGGCCTGGCCAGCGCACAGTCATTAGTGCGCATGGCGCACCCTACCCGACATCCAGCCGCACCTCGTAGGGTGCGCCGCGCGCACCGCAACACGACAACAGTCCCGTAGTCCGGATAAGCCGCGGAACGCGGCGCAATCCGGGGGCGATCCCGGATTGCGCCAAGGCTTATTCGGGCTACGGGTTGATCGTCTGTAGCCGTGCAGGGTGGATGACGCTCTTTTCATCCACCATGGACGCACACTGCCTACAGATCGCGCATCAACAAGCCGTACTCCAACTCCACCTCGGCCGGCAGCGCCAGGTAGACCACATGGCCGTCGCCCGGCGCTACGTCGATCGCCTGGCCCTGGCGATTCTCCAGGGCAGCCAGGCGCAGGCGCAGGTTGCCCTGGGGCGTCATCAGTTCCAGGCCATCGCCGAGGGCGAAGCGGTTCTTCACCCGCACTTCGGCCAACTCGCCGCGGCGTTCGCCGGTCAGTTCGCCGACGAACTGCTGCTGCTCGGAAACCGAGCTGCCACGCTCATAGTTCTGGTATTCGTCATGCACGTGACGGCGCAGAAACCCCTCGGTGTAGCCACGATGGGCCAGGGATTCCAGGGTGCCCATCAGCGACTTGTCGAACGGCCGCCCGGCCACGGCATCGTCGATCGCCTTGCGGTACACCTGGGCGGTGCGCGCCACGTAGTAATGGGATTTGGTCCGACCCTCGATTTTCAGCGAGTGCACGCCCATCTGCACCAGGCGCTCGACATGCTGCACCGCGCGCAGGTCCTTGGAATTCATGATGTAGGTGCCGTGCTCGTCTTCAAAGGCGGCCATCTGCTCGCCGGGGCGGCTACCGTCTTCGAGGAGGAACACCTGCTCGGTCGGCGCGCCGGCGCCCAGGGTCGGCTCGACGATGCGCACGATGTCGCCCAGCTCGTTCTCCTGCGCCGTTTCGGCCTTGTACTGCCAGCGGCAGGCGTTGGTGCAGCTGCCCTGGTTGGGGTCGCGCTTGTTGATATAGCCGGACAGCAGGCAACGCCCGGAATAGGCCATGCACAGCGCGCCGTGGACGAAGACTTCAAGTTCCATACCCGGGACTTCGCTGCGGATCTCGCCGATCTCCTCCAGGGACAATTCGCGCGAGAGAATCACCCGGGAGAGGCCCTGCTGCTGCCAGAACTTGACGCTGGCCCAGTTCACCGCGTTGGCCTGCACCGACAGGTGGATCGGCATCTGCGGGAAGTGTTGGCGCACCAGCATGATCAGGCCGGGGTCCGACATGATCAGCGCATCCGGGGCCATTTCGATCACCGGCGCAAGATCCCTGAGGAAGGTCTTCAGCTTGGCGTTGTGCGGCGCGATATTGACCACCACATAGAACTGCTTGCCCTGGCCATGGGCCTCGGCGATGCCCAGGGCCAGGTTGGCGTGGTCGAACTCGTTGTTGCGCACCCGCAGGCTGTAGCGCGGCTGCCCGGCATAGACCGCATCGGCGCCGTAGGCGAAGGCGTAGCGCATGTTCTTCAGGGTGCCGGCCGGGGACAGCAGTTCGGGGTAACGGGGTGAAGAGGCCATATGCCGCGCACTCGAAAATCCAGGGGGTCGCGATTCTAGGGGCGCGCCGGCCGCCCAGCCTTGATCTGCATCTATAAAAAGCCGGAATCCTGCACACAGCAAAACGCCCCGTTTCCGGGGCGTTGTGTTTAGCGCTTTAGCACTCAGTGCTCGATCGCAGCACCTGCACCACGGGGGATGCGGATATCTTCGATGATGTGCTGGATATGCTCCGGCGGTGCAGCGGTGACCTGGGCCACTGCGATGGCAGCGATGAAGTTGAAGATCATGCCCAGGGTACCGATGCCTTCAGGCGAGATACCGAACCACCAGTCAGCCGGCCCGGCAGTCGGGAAGATGAACTTGTAGTAGACGATATAGCTGAAGGTGAAGGCCAGACCGACCACCATGCCGGCAATCGCGCCTTCCTTGTTCATCTTCTTGGAGAAAATCCCCATGACGATGGCCGGGAAGAACGAGGCCGCGGCAAGGCCGAAGGCGAACGCCACCACCTGCGCCACGAAGGCCGGCGGGTAGATACCGAACAGGCCGGCCACCAGTACCGCCACACCTGCCGCCAGACGTGCGGCGAGCAGTTCCTTCTTCTCGCTGATGTTGGGCATCAGGTTGCTCTTGAGCAGGTCATGCGAGATCGAGGTCGAAATCACCAAGAGCAAGCCAGCAGCAGTCGACAGTGCAGCCGCCAGACCACCGGCAGCGATCAAGGCGATCACCCAACCCGGCAAACCGGCGATTTCCGGGTTGGCCAGCACCATGATGTCGCGGTCGACGTAGAACTCGGTGGCAGCCGGCGTTGCCGCGTTGGTCACCACGCGCTCACCACTCGCTCCAGCTTCGGCAGAGAAGGTCGGCGCACCCACGAACGGAGCACCCGGGCCGTACTGGATCTTGCCGTCACCGTTCTTGTCCATCCAGGCGATAAGGCCGGATTTCTCCCAGTTCTTCACCCACTGCGGCGCTTCGCTGTATTGCAGCTCAGGAATGCTGGTCAACAGGTTGATCCGGGCAAAAGCCGCGATAGCAGGAGCGGTGGTGTAGAGAATGGCAATGAACAGCAGGGCGTAACCGGCGGACAGACGGGCTGCACGCACGGTCGGGGTGGTGAAGAAGCGTACGATCACGTGCGGCAGACCGGCAGTACCGACCATCAGCGCCATGGTGATGAAGAACACGTCGATGGTCGACTTCTTGCCATCGGTGTAGGTGTCGAAGCCCAGTTCGGTGCTCAGGCCATTGAGGCGTTCGAGTACCGAGGTGCTGGTACCGATCACGTCGCTGCCGAAGCCCAGCTGCGGGATCGGGTTACCGGTGATCATCATCGAGATGTAGATCGCTGGCACCATGTAGGCGAAGATCATCACGCAATACTGCGCCACCTGGGTGTAGGTGATGCCCTTCATACCGCCGAGCACGGAGTAGAAGAACACGATGCACATGCCGATGATCACGCCGGTGTTGATGTCCACTTCCAGGTAACGGGAGAAGACGATACCGACGCCGCGCATCTGCCCGGCCACGTAGGTGAACGAGATGAATATCACGCACACAACGGCAACCAGTCGCGCAGTCTGCGAGTAGTAACGCTCGCCGATGAAGTCCGGCACGGTGAACTTGCCGAACTTGCGCAGGTAGGGTGCCAGGCACATGGCCAGGAGCACGTAACCGCCGGTCCAGCCCATCAGGTATACGCTACCGTCGAGGCCGACGAAGGAGATGATCCCCGCCATGGAGATGAACGACGCCGCCGACATCCAGTCGGCGCCGGTGGCCATGCCGTTGAGGATCGGGTGTACGCCCTTGCTGGCGACGTAGTATTCGCTGGTGGAACCCGCACGGGTCCAGATTGCGATGCCGATATAGAGCGCAAAAGTCGCGCCGACGAACAGGTAGATCAGAGTTTGGGTATCCATGTTCGGCGCCTTATTCTTCGTGGACGTCGTGCTTGCGGTCGTACTGATTCATCTTCCACACGTAGAAGAAAATCATCGCCACGAACACATAGATTGACCCCTGCTGGGCAAACCAGAAGCCCAGAGGGAACCCGAAGAACTGGATATTGTTGAGCTGTTCGACAAACAGAATCCCCGCGCCGAATGACACTGCAAACCAGATGGCCAGCAGGATCAACATCAGTCGCAGGTTATCTTTCCAATAGGCCTTGGCGGCCTCTTGCTTGGATACGGACATGTGAGGAGCTCCTCGTTTTTGTTGTTTTGACCCTTGCAAGTTAGCAGTCCCAGTGGCCACCGCCAGTGAGACTTTGGTCGAGTGCCCGCGCACTGCCACTTGCAACAGGCGTGCAAGCCCCCAATTGCGCGACGTCCAGGCACAAAACCGGGGAAGCCCGGCACTGCCGCCCCTACCAAGGTCGAATGCGCGGGAGCCGCTCAAGTCCGGGATTCGCGGGCAAAACGGCGGCTGCCGTCGCGGTTGTGCCAGCAAGCGGTAACCTTCGGCCGGTTTTCGAGTCCATATCGCTATGCACCTCTGTTTCGGGAGCCCGCCATGAACAGTCTCGTCTTCCTCGGCCTGATCGTCCTGCTCAGCCTGGCCGGCACCGCGCCACAGGCCGCGCAGGTGCAGTACTACCCGCTGCCGGCGGGCGCCGGCCCGCATGACGTGGCGCCGGCCGCGGATGGCCGGGTCTGGTACACCGCGCAACGCCAGGGCGCATTGGGCCGCCTCGACCCGCAGAGCGGTGCGACCGAACAGGTGCCGCTGGGCCCGGGCTCGGCGCCGCACGGGGTAATCGTCGATGGCCAAGGTGCGGCCTGGGTCACCGACAGCGGGCTCAACGCCATCGTCCGGGTCGACGGCACCGACCTCGCCATCGAGGTCTTTCCCCTGCCGGCCAGCGCGGCCCGGGCCAACCTGAATACCGCCGTATTCGATGCGCAGGGACGCCTCTGGTTTACCGGACAGCGCGGTTTCTACGGGCGCCTCGACCCGACCACCCGGCAGATCGAGGTCTGGCCGGCACCACTCGGCCGCGGCCCCTATGGCATCGCCGCGCCCCCCGACGGCAGCATCTGGTACGCCTCGCTGGCCGGCAACCATATCGCCCGTATCGATCCCGCCAGCGGCGTGGCCACGGTGATTCAGCCGCCCACCGAGCGCCAGGGTGCGCGGCGGATCTGGAGCGACTCGCAAGGTCAGCTGTGGATCAGCGAGTGGAACAGCGGCCAGGTCAGTCGCTACGACCCTGACCAGCACAGCTGGCAAAGCTGGAAGCTTCCGGGCAGCGCGCCGCGGACCTACTCGGTGTATGTCGATGAGCGGGATCAGGTCTGGCTGACCGATTTCTCGGCCAATGCCATCGTCCATTTCGATCCGCTCCGGGAACGCTTCCAGAGTTTCCCCAGTGACCGAGCCAACGCCAACGTGCGGCAGATGCTCGGCCGCCCCGGCGAAGCCTGGGGCGCCGAATCGGGTACCGACAGGCTGGTGGTCGTTCGTTACTGAGCCATGCAGCGGCAGAGCGAACGCAGTAGTCTTGCAACGATCGCGATCAACAACCTATCAAGGAGACCGCATGCCCAGCCCCAGCATGACCCTGTTCCACTCGCCCTCCTCGCCCTTCGTGCGCAAGGTCATGGTGCTGTTGCACGAGACCGGCCAGCTCGACCGTGTGGCCCTTGAGCAGGTACAACTGAGCCCGACCAGCCCGAGCGAGGCGGTCAATGCGCAGAATCCGGCCGGCAAGATCCCTGCGTTGCGCCTGGCCGACGGCAGCGTGCTGCACGACAGCCGGGTGATCCTCGATTACCTCGACCAGCAACACGTCGGCGACCCGCTGATCCCGCTGCAGGGGCCGGCGCGCTGGCGGCGCCTGAGCCTCGCCTCGCTGGCCGATGCGATCCTCGACGCTGCCGTGCTGATCCGCTACGAGAGCTTTCTGCGCCCGCCGGACAAGCGCTGGGAACTATGGCAGGAGGGGCAGCAGGCGAAGATCGAACGCGCCCTGCAGCAATTCGAGAACGAGGCGATTGCCGAACTGGCCTGCCACTTCGATATCGCCGCGATCGGCGTCGCCTGCGCCCTCGGCTACCTGGATTTCCGCCAGCCTCAACTAGGCTGGCGCGAACGCTATCCGCAACTGGCCGACTGGTATGCCGAGGTCAGCCAGCGACCGTCGATGCAGGCCACCCAGCCGCCGGCTTAAATCCGACGGCGGGCCATCAGCCACTCTTTGTAGGAGCCATCCGGGCGGGCGGCTGACCACCTGCTACCAGCGTTTTGCGCGACGCCTGCCCAGCGCCCCGCGCCGGGGCGAATAAGCGGGCGATCCGCCGCGCCAGCAGATGCCCGGCGTGCACCTCCTCGCGCAAGCCGATATGCCCGCTCATCGCCAGTACCACAGGCGAAAGAAGCCACCGGCCAGCAGCAGACCGACCTGCCCGAGCCCGGCGCACAGACTGAGAAAAGACGTCAGCGCTGGGTTCTGCGTCGCGTCTGCCAGGCCGGTCAGCGCGTTCCAGAACGTCTCGGGTAGCGCGATCAGGCTCAACTGCGCCAAGGGTGTGCCTGACAGCAGCAGGCCGTCGATCAGGGTGAACTGGCCGCCGAACATCAGCCCCAGCAACACCAGCACGGCGACCACCAGGCCCAGGGCGAAACAGGCGGACAAACGCACGAATAATCGCATCATGATTGGCTCCAAGGCGTGGCGCAGCCAGGGCTGCGCCACGTCCGTCAAAGGCTGTTGGCTGGGCTGGCAGGTGGGTTCTTGCCGACGCCGTACCAGTCGAGTTTGCGGGTCAGCACCATCACGCCAGCCAGCACCGCGAAGACCAGCAGCGAGCCCATCAGCAGGGCATAGTCCTCGGCGCCGAGCAGGGCGAACAGCAGACCATAGAGCGCCGCCAGCAGCACCCCGAAGGCCCCGCCGCGCCGCCAGCTGTGCAGCACATGGCTGATGTAGAAAGCGATCAGGGACACGCAGGCCAGCGCCGAAATGGCGTAGGCCCTGGCGAAGCTCAGGTGCTCGGACAGCGACAGCAACAGCAGATAGAACAGGGCCAGGGCCATGCCCACCAGGGCGTACTGCACCGGGTGCACCGCCATGCGCTTGAGCACTTCGAACAGAAAGAACACGGCGAAGGTCAGGCCGATAAACAGCAGGGCATATTTGATCGCCCGCTCGGTCTTCAGGTACTGATCCACCGGGTCGACAAAGCTCACGCCGAAGTGGCGCGCCGCCAGCCCCTGACAACTGTCCTTGCGTACACAATCCTGCAGCGCCTCTTGCAGATTGGTGGCGAAGAAGCTGGTTTGCCAATGCGCCTTGAAGCCCTGGGCCGACACCTCACGGCTGCTCGGCAGGTACTCGCCGACAAAGCTCGGGTGCGGCCAGTCGGAACTCAGCTCGACCCGGCTGTCACGGCCCACCGGGGTGATGCTCAGTTGCTCGGTGCCCTGCAGCTTGAGGTCGAAGGCGAACTCCAGCAATTGCCCGCCCTGGCTATCCAGCGCCGGCAAGGGCGCATGCACACCGGCACCGAAGTGCTTGTCGCCACTGCCCGGAGCGAAGCCCAGGGTCGTGCCATTCAGGCGCAATTGCAGGTCGTTGCTGATGCCGCGGATGTCGCTGATACCCACCGCCAGGAACGGCGTGTCGAAGCGATACAGCTCCAGCTCATCGCCCAGACCCAGGCGCGCCGGCAGCTTGAAGGCGCCGCTGACCTGGTTGTCGCTGCGGTACAGCAACGCCTTGTAAATGCCCCGCGCGCGCTCCTCGGTGCTCACCTGGCCATTGAGCACGAAACGCTCCGGCAGAAAGTACAGGCGCCCGCTACGCTGCTGCTCCTGCAGATAGCGCTCGCCGCTCTTGGCGTGGGTTTTCCACTCCTGCCAGACCTTCGTGTAGGGCTGGACCAGGACGGGCCCGGTGATCTGCTGGCGATAACTGGAACTGCGGGCGATGTCCTGCAACACCGCCTCGCGCTGATACTGCCGCTCGCTGACCAGCCCGCCGATCATCGACAGGGGGATCAGCAACAGCAGGATCAACAGGGCGATGGCGCCCAGCTTGAAACCCAGAATACGGTTCATTGGTGCACACTCCGATGCGGTTAAGGTAGGGAGAGTCTGGGCAGTGCGGATGGTGGTTTTATGCAGAGCAGATGGAGACTCTATGGAGAGTCCGGGCAACGGGCCCAGGCGCCCGTGGACAGCGACCGGGTAACGGGTTAGCTTGCCGTCACTCCCCAGCCAGCAAGGATGACCGGCCGATGAACCCAGACAACCCCTACGCCACACCCCAAGCCGCCGTACTGGAGACCCGGGCCCCGGACGAACTGATCGCCGCCCTGCCCGTCTCGGCCAAATGGCAGACACGCTTTCGCGCCATCCAGCGTGCCGGCGGCGCCCGAATGCCCGACCTCAAGCAGCTCTCTGCCGCCGAACGGCGCGCGGCCTTCAGCTTCAATATCCTGGCCTTTCTCTTCGGCCCGATCTATTACGCCTGCAAGGGCATGTGGAAGAAGGCCCTGACGCTGTTTCTCGCCTGCGCGGTGGTGGTCATCGGCCTGGGCCTGGTGCTCGATCACTTCGGCTACGAGAAGATCGCCAATGCCCTGGGCTATGGCGTCGGCGCCCTGTTCGGCGTGCGCGCCAATATCGACTACTACAAGAAGATGGTCCTGGGCGACAACGGCTGGTGGTAGCCGGCGCGGCCGCTTGCGTGGTGCTGGGTGGCCCGGCCTATTACAAGCGCTTCGGCTTCAAGGCCGAGCCCGGTCTACGGCTGGAGGCTGTGCCGCCGCAGTACTTTATGGCGCAGGCCTCCGGCAGCGGCCTGCCCCGGGCCACCGTCACCCATCACCCAGCCTTCAATCCTGCGAGGAACCCGCATGTCCCACTCTAAACATAGTGCCGAAGTGCTTTGGCAACGCGGCGAACAGAACTTTCTCGACAACCGCTACAGCAGAAGGCACCTGCTGCGCTTCGATGGCGGCGCGGAAGTAGCGGGTTCCTCGTCGCCCCATGTGGTGCCCGTGCCGTATTCGGATGCGGCGGCGGTGGATCCGGAAGAGGCCTTCGTCGCCTCGCTGTCCAGCTGCCATATGCTCTGGTTTCTCGCCATCGCCGGCAAACAGGGCTTTTGCGTAGACCGCTACCACGACCAGGCGAGCGGGCAGATGAGCGCCAATGCCGCCGGCAAGCAGTTTATCGCCCGGATCACCCTGCGCCCCGCCGTGCAGTTCTCCGGCACGCGCCTGCCCAGCCGCGAGCAGATTGCGCAGATGCATCACCAGGCCCACGAGGAATGTTTTATCGCCAACTCGGTAAGAACCGAAGTGCGCTGCGAGCCGCGCCATGACGACGCCGGCGGGTCTTGAGACGAACTCAAGCCGCCAGCGGGGTCAAAGCGACCGGCTAGAAACGCAGGTTGAAGTTGCCGCCGAAGATGCCGACCAGACCGATCACGATCAGATAGATGGCCACGATGTAATTCAACAGGCGTGGCACCAGCAGAATCAGGATGCCGGCGATCAGGGAAATCAGGGGAGTCAGTGCGAGATTCATGGCGTTTTCCTGGCGAGTAATTCAACGTGTTTTTGATGTTCCACGCGCAGTATGCACGCTAAGCCTCAACACAACTGCAATGCCCGCTACCCGACTGCCAGATTGCCTGACCGCGACTTCAACAGGCTGATGCCCCCCGACTTGCTTAAGGACTTGCATGAGCACTCCCACCCTGCTGACCTCACTGTTCCAGTACAAGGCCTGGGCCAACCAGGAACTGTTCGCCGAATTGCAGCGGCTTGATCCCGAGATTCATCGGATCGAACTGCATGCTGCCCTGCGCATCCTCAATCATATTTATGTGGTTGACCGCATCTTTGTCGCCAACCTGCAGGGCCTGCAGCACGGCTACAGCGCCAGCAATACCGCCGAGACACCGACACTCGAAGGGCTCTACCAGGCGGTGCAGGCCAGCGACCGCTGGTACCTGGACTATGTGCAGGGATTAAGCGCCGAACAGTTGAGCGAGCGCATTGCCTTCCACTTCGTCGACGGCGATGCCGGCTGCATGAGCCGCGAAGAGATGCTGGCGCATATCGTCAGTCACGGCGGCTACCACCGCGGCGCAGTGGGCCGGATCATGGCGCAGCTGTCGATTGCGCCGCCGCGGGATATCTACAGCCGCTTCTTGCATCAGGCCGAGCCGCAGCGCCGGCAACCACGCTGAAAGCCATCACCCAGCAGGCTGACGAACATGCAAATACGCCTTATTGAAGCCCATGAACTGGATACCCTGCTGGATCTCTATCAGCACCTGCACCCACAGGATGCACCGCTCCCGCCACGCCCACAGCTGGAGGGGCTGTGGCGGAGGATCATGAGCAACCCGGATTACCGCTACTTCGGCGTGTATGAGCAAGACGTCCTGGTCGCCAGTTGCTGCCTCAACCTGATTGCCAACCTGACCCGCGGCTGCCGGCCCTATGGCCTTATCGAAAACGTGGTGAGCCATGCTGCCTATCGTCGACGGGGTTACGGCCAGGCGCTGCTCGCCCGAGCACTGGACAACGCCTGGGCGGAGGGCTGCTACAAGGTGATGCTGATGACCAGCAGCCTGGATCCGGCTACCCTGCGTTTCTATCGCGCAGCTGGTTTCGATCAGGATGCCAAGCAGGCCTCTATCGCCAGGCCGCCGGCTTGACCGTTGATGGTTCCCACGCGCCCAGCATGGGGGCGCTCGGCAGGAGATCCCCCGTCGTCCAGACGCCGTGCTATCGCGCAGCAAACTGGAGGAATTCGCGTCTATCGGCTTGTAGGCACCTGTAGGAGCGGCGGGCAGCTAAGCGCGGCCAACGACCAGGCGCACCTGGACTCCGCCATCGACATTGGCCACCTGCAACTCGCCGCCATGCAACTGCACCACCTCCTGCACGAAGTTCAGGCCCAGGCCGGTGCTCTTGCGCCCGCTGGCGGGGCGCGGCAGGGAGTAGAAGCGTTCGCACAGACGTGCCAGGGCGTAGTCGGGAATCGGCTCGCCCTGGTTGAATAGCAGCAGCTCGATCTGGCGGCCCGTGGCCTTGGCGCTGAAGCGGATCGCCCCGCCAGGCGGGGTGAAATCGAGGGCGTTGTCCAGCAGGTTGGCCAAAGCCTGGCGCAGCAGGAAGGCTTCGCCGCGGGCGCACAGCTCGGCATCGATCAGGTTGTCGATCTGCAAGCCCGCCGCCTCGATACGCGCCATCTGCGCCTGCAGCAGGGCATCGACCAGCGCCCGCAGCAGCACCGCCACCTGCTCTTCCAGGCCCTGGCGCTGCTCCACCTGGGCCAGGTGCAGCAGGCGTTCGATCAGTTGCTGGATGCGCGCGCTCTCCTGGCCGATATTGGCCACGAAGCGCTGGCGCTGCTCGCCCGGCATCTCGCCGTCGAGCAGTTCGGCGGCGCCGCGGATGGCCGCCAGGGGGCTTTTCAGCTCGTGGGTCAGGGTGTGCACATAGCGCTCGACATAGGCCTTGCCTTCCAGCTCGGTACGCATACGTTCGATGGCCTGGGCCAGCTGCGCCAGCTCACCACCGCGTACGCTGGGCAGCTCGGCACGCTCGCCAGCGCTAACCGCCTGGGCATAGCGGGTCAGTTTGCGCAGAGCGGCGCTGAGCCACCAGGACAGCAGTGCACCGATCAGCAGACCGAGCACGATCAGGCCACCGCCGAGCCAGGCCAGACGCTGCTCGGAACGCTCGATATAGGGCTGCAGGGTGCGGTTGGGCTTGGCCACCGAGACCACACCGATGATCCGTGTGCCATCCATGATCGGCGCCGCCACGTACATCACCGATGAGTCGGGGTCGTTCGGGTCTTCCTTGGTCGAGCGCGCGCCGTATTCGCCGCGCAGGGTCAGCAGCACATCGTTCCAGCGCGAATAGTCCTGGCCCACCGCCGCCCCCGTGGAGTCGAGCAGCACCCTGCCCTGGGCGTCGGTGACATAGATGCGGTGGTTGACCTGGGTCTTCGTCACGCCCCAGATGCTTGCCCGGGGCTGGCGCTGGCCGTAGGCCTGGAGCAATGCGGGCAGGCGACCCTGCTGCAGGCTGCCGGCCTTGACCTCGCCCTGCAAGATCTCCGCCAGCAGGTTGGCGGTGTCGACCAGGGTTTCCTCGGTGGACTGGCGCACGCCGGGGCGAATCTCGTCCATCACCGTGCTCAGCACGAACCAGCCGGCCAGGCCGACGAAGAGGAAGTAGACCAGGAAGATGCGTACGCCGAGCGGCATCTCAGCGCTCCGGGCTGTAGCTGTAGCCCAGGCCGCGGTGGGTCTGGATCGGCTCGGCCGAGGCGGCCACCTGGCGCAGCTTGGCGCGCAGGCTCTTGATATGGCTGTCGATGCTGCGTTCGTAAGCGGCGCCGGCCGCCACGCCGAGGGCATCGAGCAACTGCTCGCGGCTGAACACCCGTTCCGGCTGGCCGTGCAAGGTCTGCAGCAGGCGGAACTCGTGGCGGGTCAGGTTGAGCCGCTGACCGTGGTAGTGGGCCTGATAGCGTTGCCCGTCGATGCACAGCGGCGCCGCTACGGCGGGCAGGTCCTCGCCGGCGAGCGGACGCGGGGCCGTGCGCTTGAGTATGGCCTTGACCCGCGCGGCCACTTCCCGCGGGCTGAAAGGCTTGACCACATAGTCGTCGGCGCCGATCTCCAGGCCCACCACCCGATCGATCTCCTCGCTGCGTGCGGTGAGGAAGATCACCGGCACCTCGGAGAAACGCCGCAGGCGCTTGCAGACTTCGAATCCGCCGATATCCGGCAGGCCGACATCGAGAATCACCAGGTCGAACGGCTCGCCCGCCAGGCGCTCCAGCGCCACGCCACCCAGGCCCAACCAGCAGGTGGCGAAACCCTCGGCCTGCAGGGCGTAGATCAGGGTGTCGGCAATCGCGGCTTCATCTTCAACGATCAGAATGTACGGCATGGGCGTCCTGCACAGGGGCGGTCACGGCCGGCAGACTGCGACAGGGCGGGCGCAGCGTCAAGCCGAGGCATGCAACGGCCGTGGGCCGTAGGGCGGGTTAGCGGCGCAGGACAGCGGGCCCAAGCACACCTCCGCCTTCTGCGCGCCGCGTAACCCGCCGATGCGATGGCCCGGTCGTGCGCAATGAAAGCCCTTTATCGGGCCTTCAACCCAACTGGAAGCGCCCGGTGTTCTGCGCCAGCACCTGGCTGCCGCGGCGCAGCTGCTCGGCGGCTTCGCTCACCGCCTGGGCGCCGTCGAGCATGGCGCTGGCGCCCTGATCGACCTGCTGGATATTGCCGCTGACCTCGTCCGCGGTGGCGGCCTGTTGTTCGGCAGCGGTGGCGATCTGCGCCAGGCGGTCGCTGACCCGCTGCACCGACTCGACGATCCCGGACATGTCCTCGCCCATGGCCAGCACGCTGCCGACATCGCCCTCGGCCTGCTGCACGGCCTCCTCCATCAGGCTGACCGACTGGCCGACCACCCGGTGCAGGTCGGCCACGGTCTGGGCGATTTCCGCGGTGGAGTTCTGCGTGCGTTGCGACAGCGAGCGCACCTCGTCGGCGACCACGGCGAAACCGCGACCCTGCTCGCCGGCACGCGCCGCCTCGATGGCGGCGTTGAGCGCCAGCAGGTTGGTCTGTTCGGCGATGCCCTTGATCACATCGACCACCCGGGTGATCTGCTCGGTCTGCACCCGCAGTTGCTGCAGGGTCGCGGCGCTGTCGCCCAGGCGGCTGCTGAGCTGGCGCATGCTGGCGCTGGTACGTTCGCTGCGCTGGTTGCTCTGGTTGGCGATTTCACGGGTCTGTCCGGCTTCCACCGCGGCCTCCTCGCAGCTCTGCGCCACACTCTGTGCGGTGGCGGCCATCTGCGTAGCGGCGGTGGCGATCTGGCTCATCTGCCCCTGCTGCTGCTCCACCGCCGCCAGTGCGTTCTGCGCCTGGCTGCTGAGCAACTGCACGGTGCCGCCGAGGCTCTGGCTTTCCTGATCGACACCCTGCAGCGATCCGCGCAACTGGGCGACCGCGGCATTCAGCGCGGTGGCGATGCTCGCCAGGTCGTCTGCGCCATGCACCTGCATGTGCACGCGCAAGTCGCCGTCACGCAGGCCCTGCGCGGCCTCGATAATGCCGGAGGTGCTACGCCGAATAGAGGCGTTCAGGCAGAACAGCACGTAGAGCGCCAGCAGGGTCAGCAGACCGAACACGGCGATCACCTGCCACATTTCCCGCTGCGCCTGCTGACGGTAGTCGCCCAGGCTCTGGGCGAACTGCTGGTACAACGCCTGCTGCAGGCCCGACAGTTGCGTCTGTAAAACGTCGACCCGCTCGATGAACTGTTGCGGACTCAAGGCCATGGGGCTGGCCTCGAACATATCGCGGTCGATCTCGAGGAGAAACCCGTCGAAACCTTGCTCGGCCTCGACGAATGACGCTTGCAAATCACCCATCGACTGCGACGCCTGCGGACCGAGAGTCGCGCGCGCCTTGATCAACTGGCTGCGCGACTCGTCCAGGCTGCGGCGCAAATCGCGGATCAGCACCCGGCTCTGCAGGGTGAAATACTGCGAGAACACCGCACCATAACCGTGGCTGGCGAAGCTGCCGAGGCTTTCCTGCAGGCGCGGCAGGGTGAAGGTCAGCTGCTCCATCATCAGGTAGGTGTCGAGGTTCGGATCGAGAATCAAACCACTGTCGGTGGCCACCTGCTCACGCAGTGCCATCAGCTGCAACAGGGTCTTTTGGTAACGCTCCAGGGCATCCGGTAGCGCCAATTTTCCCACTGCAGCCACATTCAATTCGGCACGCAGAGCTTGCAGCGCGGCCAATTGCTCACGTGCCTGGGCGCTCGATGGCACACTCGCCAACTGGGTCGCAGCCTGTTCCAGCGCCTGATCGAGACCGCTCGCGCGTTGCTCCAGCAGCGCCTTGGCCGGTTTATCGGTGCCCTTCCAGCGCGCCAGCAAGGTACGCTGCGCGATCACCTCACGCTGTACCGCACCCAGCGCCTGCACCCCGTGCATGCCTTCCAGCTCTTGGTCGATCAGCGTCAGGCGGGCCAGATGATCGCTAGTGATCACCCACAGCGCATAACCCAACGGCAGGACGAACAACACGAACAGCAGCTGAAATTTACGCGCGAAACTGAAACGTTCCAGAACGCGCACACCCGGCTTGAGTACTCCAGTCATAACGACACCTCAACGCATCCATGCACACCTGCAGCAGGTGTGACAAAGAACATCATCTAGCAAGAATTACGCCGGGCTACTCGAATCAGGACTGGTGAAAAAATCAAGCGCCGTAGCGAGCGTTTTTTCACAGCTTCTCAGGTCAGGCAAGCAGCACGGACGGCTGCTTGCAGCATAGGCCAATAACGGCTCAGCACTGCGGCTGATTGGCGGTATAGCGCTGCGCCGGATTGATCGCCACGCCGAAATCACGCAAGGCGCTGGTGCCGATCAGCAACGGATAATCGAAGTGACTGCGGTCGGTGAGGTTGACCTCGACGGTGCGCAACTGCTTACCCAGACAGAGTTGCATATCGACCACCGGACGCTTGGCCAGCGTCGGGCTGCTGGCCGCCCCTTGCTCTTCGGCGCGGTTCTTGATTTCGCTGATGCGGGTCAGGGGCTGCTCGAACAGGGTGTCGTCGGCATTCTCGGTGGCCAGACGGAAGCGCACCCAATCCTTGCCGTCGCGCCTGAACTGCTGGATGTCCTTGGCCGACAGCGAGGCGGTCACCGCGCCGGTGTCCATCTTGGCTTTCAGGGTTTGTCCGACTTGCGGCAACTCGATGTATTCGTAGCGCCCGTAGAGCGCCGGTTGATTGGCCATCGCCGGCAAAGCGACCAAGGCCAATAGTGCAGCAACAATCTTCATAACCTGTCAGTGCTCCGTAAAAACGTCAGAAACTCCGACCGGCTCGGCGGCGGATGGTTCGACCGGCTGTCGGCCGTCGCTACGGCGCTGGTGAAAAAATCGCGCGCCGCAGCGGGCGTCTGGAGGCGGCCGCAGTGAGCGAGCGTTTTTTCACCAGCGCGCAGTTACCTGGCGGACAAGCCCGTCCACAGTTCATCCAGGTGGCAAAATCCCCATTCGGCGGCGGATTCGCGGCTGACGATCTTGTCGCGACCGACCCATTCGGCCAGGTCGACTATTGCCTCGGCAATCGGCGCCTTCGACTGGGCCGAGAAGAACACCTTGACTCTGGGCATCAGCAACGAAGTGGCGTGTTGCTCCAGCACCACACCGAGACGGCCGCTCTGCAGGCGCACCAGCGAACCGGTGGGGTAGATACCGACGGCCCGGACAAACGACTGGAACACCCTCTCATCGAAATGCCCCTTGCTCCACTCCGCCATCTTGTGGATCGACTCGGCCGGCCCCCACCCTGTCTTGTACGGACGGTTCGAGGTAATCGCGTCATACACGTCGCAGACCGCGCCCATGCGGGCGAACAGACTGATCTGCTCACCTGCCAGGTGATCTGGATAGCCGCTACCGTCAATCTTTTCGTGATGATGCAGGCACACGTCCAGCACCAGTGCGCTGACCTGCCGACTATCGAGCAGAATCCGCGCGCCCTCCTTGGGATGGCGGCGCATGGTGGCAAACTCGCTATCGCTCAATTTGCTCGGTTTATTCAGCAGTGCCGACGGAATACGCATCTTGCCGATGTCGTGCAGCAACCCGGCCATGCCCGCCTCGCGCACTTCGGCCTCGGCCAGGTCGAGTTGGCGCGCCAGGGCGATCATCAGCGCGCAGACCGCCACCGAATGCATGTAGGTGTATTCGTCGGCGTGCTTGAGCCGCGCCAGGCTGATCAAGGCATGCGGCTGACGCAATGCCGAGGCGGCAATGTCATCGACCAGTTCGGCCACATGGGCGACGTCAATTGCCCGGCCCATGCGGGCATCGCCGAACATCTGCATCACCGCCTTCTTGGCGCTGTCGCAGAGCTTGGCGGCACGGGCGATTTCATCCTCCAGCGCGGTGCGTTTGCCTTCCACCACAGGTGTGACCGCGAGCAATACCGCCGCGGTTTCCTCCGCCACCTGCTCGACCGTTTGCCCGCTCGGCAGATCCAACCCCTTGCTGGTGTCGATCCACAACTCGCGAATGCCACTGTCGCGAATACGCTGCAGATCCTTGGGGTTGCTCAGGAGAAAGCGGGTCTTCCAGAACGGATGTTCCATCCATGAACCGCACAGCTCATGGATGTACATACCCTCGAGCAACTCGGTGACGGAAATGCGCTTAAGCACGGCGGCGACCATGACGGCAATGAATGAACCCGCTAAGCATAAGCCATCCACGATAGTGGCATACCGCCATCGCACAACTATTTCCCTCGACCCTGCAGTGAAAATACCGAGCGCCGTCACGAGACCGTCTCCGTGCGTTCGGCGACACTCCGTCGGGCGGCTCGGGCGGCGATCCGTTCGGCGCGCAGCGACAACCCGCCAGCCTTGTACCGCGCCGAGTAACCAGGGTGCACTGCCTGCGGCGAGTACACCCGGGCCGCGGCTTGTTCGAGGTAATGGCTCGGAGCCTGGGCCGCCGCTTTAATAAGGACGGCCGCAGCAGACGGAAGTTTTTCACAGCCTCTCGGCTTGGAGCCAGGACCATGCCTGCCTATCATGGCCCCAGCCCGCGCACGACAAGGAGTACCCATGCGCCACCTGCTGACCGGCCTGAGCGTCACCCTGCTGTTGCTGCTCAACACCCTGAGCCTGATCGGCCCGCTGCTGCTGATCGCCCTGGGCAAGTTCCTCCTGCCGGGCAAGGCCCTGAAGGCCGCCAGCTCGCGCGGGGTGATGTGGGTGGCGGAAACCTGGGCCGAGCTGAACAAACTGATCTTCGCCGGCCTGCTGCCGACCGTCTGGGACATCCGCGGCGGCGCCGAGCTGCGCCAGGACACCTCCTACCTGGTGATCGGCAACCACCAGTCCTGGGTGGATATCCCGGCCCTGATCCAGGCGTTCAACCGCAAGGCGCCCTTCTTCAAGTTCTTCCTCAAGCGCCAACTGATCTGGGTGCCGTTGCTCGGCCTGGCCTTCTGGGCCCTGGATTACCCGTTCATGAAGCGCTACTCCAAGGCCTTCCTGGCCAGGCACCCGGAGCGGGCAGGCGAAGACCTGACCATCACCCGACGCGCCTGCGAGAAATTCAAGGACCTGCCGGTAACCGTGGTCAACTACCTCGAGGGCACCCGCTTCACCCCGGCCAAGCACGCCGCGCAAGGTTCGCCCTATCGCTACCTGCTCAAGCCCAAGGCCGGCGGCGTGGCCTTCGTCCTGGCCGCGCTGGGCGAACAGCTGGATGCGCTGCTGGATGTCACCGTGGTCTACCCGAGCGAACGCATCCCCGGTTTCTGGGATCTGCTCTGCGGCCGGGTGCCGAAAGTCATCATCGATATCCAGACCCACGCCCTCGACCCGGCGCTGTGGCAGGGCGATTACCAGAACGATGCACAGTTCCGCGTGTTCCTGCAGGGCTGGGTCAGCCGCCTGTGGCAGGACAAGGATGCGCGCATCGCCGCCCTGCGCGCCGAACTGCACGCCCCCACGACCGATTGAGGCAACGCTGCCCCCGGTCGCACCAACAGTAACGCCAGCGCCCCCGCCTGCTACACTGCGCGCCATTTCGATTTGCAGGCCTGAACCGTGACCCACACCGCTTTCTCCTCACTGCCGCTGTCCGCCGCCATGCTGGCGAACCTCGAGTCGCTCGGTTACACCGAGATGACGCCGATCCAGGCGCAGAGCCTGCCGGTGATGCTCAAGGGCATGGACCTGATCGCCCAGGCCAAGACCGGCAGCGGCAAGACCGCCGCCTTCGGCATCGGCCTGCTCAACCCGCTCAACCCGCGTTACTTCGGCTGCCAGGCACTGGTCATGTGCCCGACCCGCGAACTGGCCGACCAGGTGGCCAAGGAAATCCGCCGCCTGGCCCGTGGCGCCGACAACATCAAGGTCCTGACCCTGTGTGGCGGCGTGCCTTTCGGCCCGCAGATCGGCTCGCTGGAACACGGCGCGCAGATCATCGTCGGCACCCCGGGGCGCATCCAGCAGCACCTGGCCAAGGGAACCCTGAAGCTCGACGGCCTCAACACCCTGGTGCTCGACGAAGCCGACCGCATGCTCGACATGGGCTTCTACGACAGCATCGCCGACATCATCGGCCAGACCCCGAGCAAGCGGCAGACCCTGCTGTTCTCCGCCACCTACCCGTCGAGCATCAAGCAGTTGTCCGCGGCCTTCATGCGCAACCCGCAGCAGGTCAAGGCCGAGGCCATGCACGACGACGCGCAGATCGAACAGCGCTTCTACGAGATCTCCCCCGAGGAGCGCATGGACGCGGTGGTCAAGCTGCTCGCCTGCTTCCGTCCCGAATCCTGCGTGGCCTTCTGCTTCACCAAGCAGCAATGCCAGGAAGTGGTCGACCATCTCGCCGCCAACGGTATTTCCGCCGCGGCGCTGAATGGCGACCTGGAACAACGCGACCGCGACCAGGTGCTGGCGATGTTCGCCAACCGCAGCCTGTCGGTTCTCGTCGCCACCGATGTCGCCGCCCGCGGCCTGGACATCGACGCCCTGGACATGGTGATCAATGTCGAACTGGCGCGCGATTCGGAAATCCACATCCACCGCGTCGGCCGCACCGGTCGCGCCGGCGAGAAAGGCATGGCCATGAGCCTGGTCGCCCCCGCCGAAGGCCATCGCGCCCAGGCCATCGAGACCCTGCAGAAGAGCCCGCTCAACTGGCACCCGCTGAACAGCCTCAAGGCCAAGGCCGGCGAACCCCTGCAACCACCGATGATCACCCTGTGCATCAGCGGCGGACGCAAGGACAAGGTCCGCCCCGGCGACATCCTCGGCGCCCTCACCGGCGATGCCGGCATCCCCGGCAGCCAGGTCGGCAAGATCGCCATCTTCGACTTCCAGGCCTATGTCGCAGTCGAACGCAGCATGGCCCATCAGGCCTTGAAACGCCTGAGCGAAGGCAAGATCAAGGGCCGCACACTGCGCGTGCGCTCGCTGTAAGGCAGCACAGCTCCGCCAGCCTGCACTTTCGGTCCGTAGGGTGCGCCGTGCGCACCAGGTACTCGTTGCGGGTTACGCGAGATACAAGGGTGGGTTAGTGACGCCGAGCAGTGTTCGAGCAGTGCCTGCGGTAGCGGTGCGTCACGTAACCCACCAAGCGGTAATAGGCCATGTCCCATGGGTTGAGGCGCCAATAACTGCGCGCCTAACCACTACCCGACAATGCCTTTTCCCTCGCTCCCTGCCCCTACAACCCGCCCCCCCGCCCTCCCGCTTGTCGCATACCCTGCCCTTGGGCAATCATGACGTTTGCAGTCGGTTGTCGCCGGCATCCTCCAGCCCCGCATAGCGCGGGCGCCACACCACAGGAGCCGCCATATGTTCGAGGCCTTCGCCACACTCAAGCAGCACTTCGCCGCCCTGCACAGCGACGCCGAATACTGGTCGCTGCGCTATGTGCGCGAGGACAGCCAGCACCTGGCGATGCGCAAGCAGGTGGCCGAGCCGCCGCGCTTCAGCAGCGACCAGGGCGCGATGCTCAGTGTGCGAGTGGCCGGAGTCGAGGCCTACGCGGCGACCAGCGACCTCTCGCGCCAGGGCCTGCAGGCCGCGCTGGAGCGGGCCACGGCAATGGCCCGGCGGATCGCCCCGCAGGCCCTGCTCGAGCTGCAGGCACTGGCGCCCTCCAGCGAACGCGGCGAATACCGCTCTCCTGGCCTGGAAGACAACTTCCCCTCCCTCGCCGCCTGCTACCAGCTGCTCGCCGCCGAGTCCGCCGCCGTGCCCAGCGACCCGCGCCTGGTCAATTGGCGGGTCGGTCTCGACCTGACCCGCAGCGCGCAGCTCTACCTCAACAACAGCGGCGCCGAGCTGCGCCAGGCCCAGCACTTCGCCTATCCACACCTCAGCGTCACCGCCTACGATGGGCAGGACAGCCAGACCCGCAACCTCGGCGGCGCCCATCTAGGCCAGCAGGGCGGTGCCGAAGTGATCGAGCGCCTGGGCCTGATCGGCGCCGCACCGCAGGTCGCCGACCAGGCCCTGCAACTGCTGCTGGCGCCCAACGCGCCGAGCGGCCCGCGCGACCTGCTGCTGATGCCGGACCAGATGATCCTGCAACTGCACGAGTCCATCGGCCACCCGCTGGAGCTGGATCGCATCCTCGGCGACGAACGCAACTTCGCCGGCACCAGCTTCGTCAAAGCCGGCGACTTCGGCCATCTGCAGTACGGCTCCAGCCTGCTCAACGTGACCTTCGACCCACAGATCCCCGAAGAGCTGGCCAGCTACGCCCATGACGACGACGGCAGCCCGGCCAGCCGCGAGTACCTGATCCGCGATGGCCTGCTGTTGCGCCCCCTCGGTGGAGCACTGTCGCAGTGGCGCAGCGGCCTGGCGGGCGTGGCCACCAGCCGCGCCTGCAACTGGAACCGGCCGCCGATTGACCGCATGGCCAACCTCAATATCGAGCCGGGCAGCCACAGCCTGGCGCAACTGATCGGCGGCATCGAGCACGGCATCCTGATGGCCAGCAACCGCTCCTGGTCGATCGACGACGCGCGCAACAAATTCCAGTTCGGCTGCGAATGGGGCCAACTGATCGAATACGGCCAACTGCGTGGCGTGGTCAAGAACCCCAACTACCGCGGCATCTCCAGCCAGTTCTGGGGCTCGCTCGCGGCCGTCGGCGACGCCAGCACCCGCGAGGTACTCGGCACCCCGCACTGCGGCAAGGGCGAGCCCAACCAGGTGATCCGCGTCGGCCACGCCACCCCGGCCTGCGTATTCAGCCAGATCGACGTATTCGGCGGAGCAGCCTGATGACCAATCCAGACGCACTGAACCAATTCGAAGCCCTGGCCGCCTGGCTGCGCGGCGCCCTGAGTGCCGGCGAAGAATTCAGCCTCGGCTACAGCGCCGAGTCCTCCGAGTTCATCCGCTTCAACCAGGGCAAGGTGCGCCAGGCCGGCCATGTGCAACAGGCCAGCCTGACCCTGCAACTGATCCGCGACGGCCGCCATGCCGAGTTGCACGTCACCCTCAGCGGCGCACTGCAGGTCGACCGCCAGCGCCTGGCCGACGCCCTGACGCAGCTGCGCCAGACCCTGCCGCTGTTGCCGCCCGACCCGTACCTGCAACTCAATCGCGAGGCCTGGCACAGTCAGGTACTGCAACTCGAACCCCTGCCGGACAGCGCCGCGGTGGTCGAGCAGATCGGCCTGGCCGCACACGGCCTGGATCTGGTCGGCTTCTATGCCGCCGGCCCGCTCAGCCGTGGCTTCGCCAGCTCCAGTGGCGCCTTCGGCTGGCACCAGGCGAGCAGCTTCAATTTCGACTGGAGCCTGTTCCACGCCAACGGCCAGGCCGTCAAGGCGCAGTACGCCGGCCAGACCTGGCAGGCCGACGCCTTCGCCCGGCGCATGCAGCAGGCGCGCGAGCAACTGGCCTACCTCGGCCGACCGGTGCGCACCCTGGCGCCCGGCAGCTACCGCGCCTACCTGGCGCCCGCCGCCCTACAGGAAATCATCGAACTGCTCGGCTGGGGCGGCTTCTCCGCCCAGGCCCTGGCCGACAAGGACAGCCCGCTGCAACGCCTGCATGCCGGCGCCGCCAGCCTCAGCCCGCTGTTGCACCTGCAGGAACAGGTCAGCGCCTCGCTGAGCCCGGCCTTTTCCGGCGAAGGCTACCCGCGCCGCGACCTGGATCTGATCCGCGCCGGCCAGCCCGGCGAGCAACTGGTCAGCGCCCGCAGCGCCGCCGAATACGGCCTGGCGGCCAATGGCGCCAGCCCCTGGGAAAGCCCGCAGGCGCTGGCCATGGCCGCCGGCAGCCTGGAGCAGGACCAGATCCTCGCCCGCCTCGGCGACGGCCTGTACATCGGCAACCTCTGGTACCTCAACTACTCCGACCGCCCGGCCGCACGCCTGACCGGCATGACCCGCTTCGCCACCTTCTGGGTCGAGGACGGCAAGCTCCAGGCCCCGCTCGCCAGCATGCGTTTCGACGACAGCCTCTACGACCTGCTCGGCAGCCAGCTCGAAGCCCTGACCCGCGAGCGCGAGCTGAGCCTGTCCACCAGCACCTATTACCAGCGCCACAATGGCTCGACCCTGCTGCCCGGCGCCCTGCTCCGGCGCCTGACCCTGACGCTCTAGCTCGCCAAGACCTGTCGCCCGATCAACGCGGACGCGTAGGGCGGGTGCAACCCGCCACCCTCGGCCAGGCAGGAGGAAGATCCGCAATCAAAGCCCATGCCGCGCAAGAATCGCCGCATAGCTGCCATCGGCACGCATGGCGACGATAGCCCGGTCGAACGCCTCGGCAATCTGCTGATGGTCCGGATGGCTGCGGCGGATCAGGATATGCAGGCCGTTCTCGCTCAACGGCTGTGGCAGGAATTCCAGCTCATCGCGGATGCCGCTCAACTCACGAGCGAAGTGAAAGCGGGCGACGAACTCATCCTCCAGGGTCAACTCGACTCGCTTGGCATGCAGCATGCGCGCAGCGCTAGTGAAATTACCGACGCTAATCTTGTACAGCAGCGGGTCGCCGTTGAACTCGGCGGAATAGGCATAGCCGCGCACCACGGCGATGCGCTGGATATACAGATCGGACAATTGCTCGAACTGGATGGCGCTGCCCTTGCGCCGCAGCAAGCGAATGCGGTTGATCAGATAGGGCTGGGAGAAATAACCGAAGCTCGCGCGCTCTTCTGTATACCAGGCGTTGATCAGCACATCGTAATCGCTGCGTTGCAAACCGCGCACCGCCCGCTCCCAGGGCACCTGGGCATACTCCGTGGCATAACCGGCACGGCCCAGCGCACTGCTCACCAGATCCGAGGCCACACCATTATTCAGCAGGGTCTGGTCAGTGAACGGCGGCCAGGGGTCGGCCACCAGACGCAGGGTCTCGGCCGTCACAGCCAGCGGCAGCAACACCAGCGACAAGCACAACGCACGCAATCCGTTCATGACGGGCTGTCCATAAGGCAAAGATTCCAGACTGGTCATCCCGCCGCTCGGCGGGCCTGCCCTATTGGTTATCACCGCACTAAACCACCCTGCGGGCGGAGCCTGCGATAACCATCAGCTGGTATACCGGCTGCACACAGGGGCAGGAGAAAGACGGATTGCTGCTTATACGACAAATGCTATAAGGTCAAAACACCTTAGCTGGCCCGGTGCCATCCTGCCTACCCGTCGTTACCAAAGGGAGCTTGGTATGCGTTGCCCATCACCCGAATGGCCCAGGCTTGCCACAGCAGTGCCCCGCGATAACGTCCCGGTTCGGCGTTGCGCACTGCTTTCGCGGCACGTCAGCGAGAAATTGGCCAGGAAGCGCTTATCCACAGCGTATCGGTTGCGTGAAAACACGCGGTCACGCGATTACCTACTGCTTACGGCCGTTGGCTAGGCCCGACCCCACGACCCAATCTCAGGAAGACGGGAATTCACCAGGGGAGTTCTTCACCGCGATAATCCAGGAATTTCCCCGAGTCCTTGGGCGTCAACCCGCGCAGCACGCGGATGACCGCCTCGATGCTTTCGGTCGGGCTCTGTGTCGCTTCCGGGCCGCCCATGTCGGTGCGGACCCAGCCCGGACTTATCACGACGCAGATGAATTCCTCGCGACGGAGTTCTGCGGCCAGCGTGCGGGTGAACATGTTGAGGGCGGCCTTGCTCTCCCGATAACCGTATGCGCCTCCCCGCGTGTTGCGCTCGAGACTGGCGATATCGCTGGTGATATTGACAACGGTCTTGCCGGCGCCGCGGCGAAGCGATGGCAGCAGCGCCTGGGTCACGCGCATCGGCCCCAGGGTATTGACTTGAAAATAGCGGTCGAGCGCGTCGGCATCGACTTCTTCGAGCCGGTACAGCCAACTGCCAATGCCCGCGTTGTTGATCAGGATGTCCACCGGCAGATCGCCGATCCGTTCCCTGAATTTGGCCACGGAGGCGCTGTCGGCTACGTCCAGCTGTTCGATCCGGACCCCCAGCTTGCGCAGATCATCGGCGTCTTCGGGTCGCCGCGCGGTGGCGATGACAGTGGCGCCGGCCGCTGCGAATTGGCGCGAGAATTCCAGACCGAGCCCGCGATTGGCCCCGGTGATGACCACAGTCGGCTGAGGATGTCCTGCTTCCGTGGAGGATCGGTCTGCCTCCTCCGCGGCAATCGAAACACCGACTGGGAAGAAACAGGCAAGCAACACCGCGATAATGGACAGTCGCCGGGCCTGACGCATGCAAGGTATCCTCTGGGCTACGTAAGAGGGTGTTTACAAATTACTGCGCTCGGCCATGCTGCGTTGAAATCAGCCTCAAAATGCTCATGTACAACTCGTACACTCCGCTTTTTCGGCTGATTTCGCCTTGCCTGGCCATCGCTCGCTACTTTTGTAAACACCCTCTAAGGCATCGCCGCGAAAGCGGCGGCGCATTACGGATTGTCGAGCATTTTGCCGCCGGTGCTTGCACGGTACAACCGGGTACGACGGTCATCCGGGTGATTGTTGCATGAAGTATTGGTCCTCATCGCGCAGGGATTTTCTCAAGACCGTCGCGGGACTCGCGGTATCAGGCAAATTGCTCGCACAAACCCGCGGGCCGCTTCAGCGGCCGGTATTGATCGTGGGAGGCGGCCTGGCCGGGCTCGCGGTGCTCGATGCGCTGAAGGCCGCTGGCCGGCAAGCGGTGCTTTTCGAGGCGTCGGCGCGCCTCGGTGGACGCATCCTGACGATACGTGACGGATTGGAGCCGGGGCTTCGCGCCGAAGCCGGCGGCGAACAGGTCATGCGCAGCCACCAACGCGTGCACCGGCTCGCCGGCGACTTGCGAATCCCGCTGATCGACTACCCGATCCTCGAAGGGGATCTGGTATTCCGCCACCGCGGCCGCATGCTTCGTTTCCGTCTTCCGTCCGACCTCCCCGCCGATTTGACCGACGGACTGTCACCGTGGGAGAAAACCCGCTGGCCGCACCGCCTGCACCTTGCGTATACCGTGAATGCCGACCCGCTGGCCGACGACGATCCCCGCAACGCCCTGCAGTGGCTGCGGGATCTCGGGCTTTCGCGACGCGGCGAAACCTTCGTTCGGGCCTTCGCCGCGGTTGACCCGGAGCAAATCAGCGCCGCGCACTTCCAGCGCATTGCGCGCCGCGAGGCCACCGGCGGTAACTCGCAGGCCCTGGCGGGCGGCAGCGATCGCCTGACCGAGGCATTGGTCGCACGACATGCGCAATCGATCCGGCGCAACACGCCAATCAGGAGCGTGGTGATCGGCGAGAACACGGCGACGCTCCTGGATGCGGCTGGCGAGGCCCACGTCGCCGATCAGGTCGTGCTGGCGCTGCCGCTGGGGCCGTTGCTGGCGTTGGACTACCGGCCGGGACGACCACGCTGGCTGTCGCGCTGGGGTGAAGCGCGGGTCGTCGCCCATGAATTGAAGGTGCATGCGCAGGTGGATGCCCGGGAGTTCGCGGCGCTTGGCATCCGCCAGCACATCATGGGGTTCGAATTCCCGCGAATGACCTGGCTACTTCCGGAGCGTTCCGCGAACGGTAAAGCGGTACTCAGCACCACGGCGGTCAACCGGCACCTTGCGCGGCTCCAGGAGGCCCGGTTTCGCGGCGTCCAGGACATGGAGCGGCTGCTAAGACAGCAACTTCCCCTGCTACGCACCTTAGCGGTGAAGACGCGCGGGGAAGACTGGGAGCACAATCCGCTGATCGGCGGGGCTTACACCTATGTTCCCGCTGGGTCGCGGGGGTCGCCCCCGGTGCAGCGTGAAGGCCCGCTGGTTCTCGCGGGATCGGACTACTCCGATTATTCGGGTTGGATGGAGGGCGCCCTGCAATCCGCCGAAGCGGCCGTTAGCGAGATCCTTCGCTACTCCCCCTGAAATCAGTGCTCGTCAGACATAGAATTTTCGCCGAATCGGACCCAGCAAATTCTGCGTGAAGACATCGCGTTGTTCGCGACAGCCAGATCATCACCCTTCTCAAGCTCGGCGAGCGTTTACAAATGGCGCGCCAGGTTTGGCCGCATGGATGCTTCATTTACCCAGGCGGTCATCATTCTTGGTAGCTGGCAGCACGATGAAAGCAGCTCACGGGTCAAGCCATTCGCTCCGCTCATTCAGGAGCGTGTTCCCCGCCTCGCCTTAGCCTGATGGTTAGGCTTTTTACCTAGTTCACTCGAGAGAACAGTGAAAAAACCACCCACTACTACATCACTCAAACCCGCAGGCAAGGCACTCAAAATGTCTTCGTTTTGTGCCATGGATGGCGAAACGCTGGTGCTGAATATCCTGGGCACACCTGGCGCGAAGAAGGATGCCATTGGCAAGGCGAAAGGCGCTCAGCTCAAGGTTAGCGTCACTGCCAGCCCGGTCGCGGGCAAAGCCACCGACCACATGGTCAGGTTTCTCGCTGAAGAATTTGCGGTATCGGCTGCCGACATAACGGTTGTTTTTGGCCGCTATAACATCAATAAGCAGTTACGTATCAGGGCGCCAAAAAAGTTGCCTCCGGTAGTGGCCAAGGCCATTTCAGGAGTAGTGGCGGACAGGTAACAAGGCCACCCAGGCCAAACTCGACCATCGCAGCAGCAAACAGGCACCAAAGTACTATTCGTGCCGGGCCCTCGGCTTCGTACCCTGAGGCTATGATGCGTCTAACCCTGCTCCTCGCCCTGCCGGTTCTCCGCGCCCTGACTGCTTTGCACGGGGTGACTGCAGCACTTGCGCTGCTGGTGCTGTTCGGCTGTGCAACCGCAACGGCTGCCGAACCGGCTGAAGATGCCGGCAGCCGATTGCCTGTGCTGACCCTCAGTGTGCTGCAGTTCGGTACCGCGCACTGGGGGCTCGAGCATCTGCAGCGCCGGCAGCTGGACCGGGCGCATGGCTTCGAACTCAAGGTCAGGCTGGTCGCCGATTTGCCGGCTTCGCGGCTGGCGGTGTCCAGTGGCAGCGTCGATGGTGCCGTGGCCGATCTGCTCTGGACGCAGGCGCGTTATGCCGCCGGTACGCCCTTTGTGTATCTGCCGTTTTCGTCGCAGATCGGCGAGATCGTGGTCGCCAGCGACAGTACCATCGACCAGGTGGCCGATCTGGCGGGCAAGCGCATCGGCGTGGCCGGCGGGCCTGACAGCTTGGGCTGGCTACTGGTGCAGCAAGCGGCCCGCCGGCAAGGCATCGATCTGGGCCACGCTGCCGACATCCAGTACGCCGCGCCGCCGCTGCTGAACCAGGCCCTGCGCCGCGGCCAGGTGGATGCGCTGGTGACCTATTGGCACTTTGCCGCACGCCTGCGTGCCGAGGGCGACAGCCGCTCCGCCTTTGCCCTGGATGACCTGCTGCAGGCGCTGGGCCTGCACCCCGACCTGCCGGTGCTGGGCTATGTCTTCCCGCAGGCCTGGGCCGGGCAGCATCCGGAGTTGCTCGGCAAGTTCGACCGCGCGCTGCGCCAGAGCAACAGCGAGCTGGCCGCCACCCCGGCGCATTGGGACGCCATCCGGCCGCTGATGCGCGCCGAGGACGACGCGGTATTTGCCGCGCTGCGGGACGGCTTCGTCGCGGGGATTGCCGAACCGCTGGATGCCGAGCGCGTCAGCGACCTGCGTCGCCTGCTGACCCTGAGCGGAACCGATCCGGCGCAGCTGCTGCCTGAGGCGCTGTTTTTCCGGGCCGGGCCATGAAACCGCCACGCTGGACCTACTGGATCATGCTGCCGCTGACCGTGGCGCTGTGGGCCGCGATCGCCGCGACGCTGGAGACGCCGTTGCTGCCCACCCCGAGTGCCGTGCTGGACTCGCTGTGGCGGTCGCTGCAGAGCGGCGACCTGCAGCAGCACTTGGGCGTGACCCTGCGCCGGGTGCTCGTCAGTTTCGTCCTGGCCATGCTGCTCGGCGCGCTCCTGGGCGTGTGGATGGGCCGCTCGGCGTTGGCCAATGCGCTGTTCGATCCCCTGCTGGTGCTGTTCCTCAATCTGCCGGCGCTGGTCACCATCATTCTGCTGTATGTCTGGTTCGGCCTGGTCGAAGCGGCGGCGGTCCTGGCGGTGGTGATCAACAAGGTGCCGAATGTCGCGGTGACGCTGCGCGAGGGTGCGCGCAGCCTCGACCCCAGGCTGGAGCAGATGGCCCAGGTCTACGCCTTCAGCCGCTGGCAGCGGCTGGCGGATGTCTGGCTGCCACAACTGTTCCCCTACCTGATGGCCGCGACTCGCGGCGGCCTGGCACTGATCTGGAAGATCGTGCTGGTGGTCGAGCTGCTCGGCCGCTCCGACGGCATCGGTTTTCAGCTGCACATGGCCTTTCAGGTGTTCGATGTGGCGAGCATCCTGGCCTACAGCCTGGCCTTTATCGCGGTGGTGCAGCTGATCGAGCTGGCGCTGCTGCAACCGCTGGAGCGACGGGCCTCGCGCTGGCGTGAAGCGGGAGCGCAACATGCTTGAGCTACAGATCGACGGCCGGGCCAGCGGCCACCCGATCCTGGGCGCGATCACGGCCCGGGTCGCCGAGGGCGATCGCATCTGCCTGCTGGGGCCTTCCGGCGTGGGCAAGACCACCCTGCTCAATGGCATCGCCGGGCTGGACCGGCGCCTGAGCGAGCGGATGATCAAACGCAGCAGCGAGCTGCGGGTCGGCTACCTGTTTCAGGAACACCGCCTGCTGCCCTGGCGTAGCGTACGCCAGAACCTGGCCATGGTCGGCGCATGCGACGAGGAGATCGACAGGCTGCTGGCCCAGGTCGGCCTGGCCGAGGTCGCCGAGGCGCTGCCGGATCAGCTGTCCCTGGGCATGGCTCGGCGCGCCGCGCTGGCCCGCAGCCTGGCGGTCAAGCCGGACCTGCTGTTGCTGGACGAGCCCTTCGCCTCGCTGGACCCCGACCGTGCCGCCGAGCTGCGTAGCCTGATCACCCGCCTGCTGGACGCGCACCCGCGCATGGCGATGATCTGCGTCACCCACGACGCCAGGGACGCCGACCAGTTGGCCAACCGGCTCTGGTACCTGGATGGTGCACCCGCCGAACTGCAATGGGACCAGCCCCTGACCGCAGTCGCCAGCGCCAGCCGTATCAGCGCGGCGTTGCGCGCGCCATGCGCCTAGCCGCAAGCGGCGCGATTCCTGCGTCAGCAGGCCGTTGAAAAAGGTAGGCGAGGCAGGGGCCCGGTTGCCCGGCCCCCCGCCGAGGTCGTCAGCGACGCGCTTCGAAAATCAGGTTGAAGGGCGTCTCGGCCGCGCGCCGGAAGTGGCTGAAGCCTGCCTTGCGGAACACCTCGGCTAGGCGCGCCTCGCCGGCCTGTGCACCGAGGACGAGATTGCCGCCCTCCGAGATCGCATGGGCACAGCAGATGGTGCTGGACGCCGCGTAGTAGATCCGCGCGACCGGCGAAAGATTGTGCTCGACCCGATCCTGGGCAAACGGCTCGACCAGCATCACCGTGCCGCCGGGCGCCAGCACCCGGGCGGCATGGCGGGCCGCGGCGACCGGATCGCCCAGGTCGTGCAGGCAGTCGAAGAAGCAGATCAGTCCGTACTGTTGGTCCGGGTAGTCCCCCGCCCGGGCCACGTCGAAGCTCACGCGCTCGGCGACGCCGGCATCCGCGGCGTTATGCCACGCCTCGTCGATGGAGGGCCCATGCACATCGAAGCCATGGAAGCGCGACCGCGGGAACGCTCGCGCCATCAGCACGGTCGAGTGGCCGTGGCCGCAGCCCACGTCGGCAACCGCAATGCCGGTCTCCAGTTTTTCGACGACGCCTTCGAGCGCGGGCAGCCACTCCGAGACCAGGCTGGCCCGATAGCCGTTGCGGTAGAAGGCCGCCACGCCGCATTGCAGACGGCCGTCGTGCTCGCCCCAGGCCACGCCCTTGCCGGTGCGAAAGGCGTCGAGGGTCTTCTCCTCGTCGAACCACATCGATGCCGGCACCTGCCAGGCGGGGGGCATGAACACCGGGCTCTCCTCGTCGGCCAGCACCAGCGCCTGCTCGGGTGAAAGTTCGTAGGTATCGCTGACGGCGTGGTAGCCCACGTAGCCACCGGCGGCTTGTGCGTTCAGCCACTCGCGCACGTAGCGCTCGGCGCAGTCCGTGCGGGTAGCCAGTTCCCCGGCGCTGATCGGGCCGACACCCGCCATGGCTTTGTACAGTCCGAGCTTGCTGCCTAAGCTGACCATCACGCCACCGTAGGCGGCGGACAGGTCGCCTACGGCACGCATGACAAAAGACTCCAACTTGGTTTGATCGATTACAGGTGAGTTCATGGTATTGCGCTCCGTTCTTGCTCTGTCGAATGACTCAGAGGTCGCGATCATGATCGTCGCGCTATCCACTCTGCTGAAGAGCCGCAAGCGCCTGGAATCGGTTCGTTCGTGCCATTGGCAGCCGCCTTGCACCGAGGAGGACCACGCAGCATGACCGGACCAGCCAGCCACGGCGGATCGAGCCCCTACCACGTCAGCCTGGTGGCGCTGCCCGACGCCGCGGTTTCCACCCTCGCCGGTATCTTCGATGTGATCAACGGGATCGCGCTGATGGGTATCACCGCGCCGGCACCGTTTCTGGTCGAGATCGTGGGCGAGGCCGTGGGCCCCCTGGAACTGGCGAGCGGCGTTCCGATCTCGGTGCAACGTGCAATCGACAGCATCGAGACCAGCGACATCGTGATCGTCCCGTCGGTGCTGCTGCGCCCGCAAGGCTGGGAGCAAGGCCGCTATCCCCGCCTGGTCGAGTGGCTGCGCAGCATGCACGAGCGCGGCGCCATACTCTGCTCGGCCTGCTCGGGGGTGTTCCTGCTGGCCGAGACCGGGCTGTTCGATGGCAAGGAGGCAACGGTGCACTTCGGCTACGCACAGGCATTCGCGGCCACCTATCCGGCCGTTGCGATTCATCCGGAGCGCGTGCTGGTAATCTCCGGGCAGCACGAGGAACTGGTCAGCTCGGGCGCATCGATGAGCTGGCACGACCTGGTGCTCTACCTCATTGCGCGCTACGCCGGCCCGACCAGCGCCCAGGAAATCGCGCGCCTGTTCGCCCTGCAATGGCACCAGGACGGCCTCGCGCCCTACATCGTCTTCGAGGGCAAGGCCGACCACGGCGACGGCGAGATCCAGAGCGCACAGCAGTGGTTGAGCGAGCACTTCTCGGTCGCCAACCCGGTGGAAGAGATGATCAAGCGCTCGAAGTACGCCGAGCGCACCTTCAAGCGCCACTTCGCGAGCGCGACCGGCCTCACCCCGCTCGCCTACATCCAGCGCCTGCGCATCGAAGATGCCAAGCGCCGGCTCGAACGGACCGACGCCTCGATCGACGAGATCAGCTGGCGGGTCGGCTACGAGGATGCGGCCTTCTTCAGGCGCCTGTTCAAACGCACCACCGGCCTCGCCCCGAGCGCCTACCGCAAGCGTTTCCGCATACCTGACTTCGCGCGGCCGTAGCAGCGAAGGCGATGCGGCAACCGGCGTTTCGCCCGTTTCTGTGTGGCCGCCCTGCTCTATCCGGGGCATGGTGCGGCTCAGGCAGGCATGGCGGCTACGAGCGGCGTCCCGTAGCGGCTCGTGGTGATTCGCGTAAGGGCTGTCCGCAGAAGCTAGACTCACAGGTGCAGTCCGGCTTGAGCCGATTGAAAGCGGCCTGGGCCAGCCGCACGCCAACACCCGGCAGTCCCGGAGGCCCAGCATGCCAACCACAGTTCGCGCCCTGCAGGGCGATATCACTCAACTGCCGGTGCAGGCCATCGTCAACGCGGCAAACGCGTCGCTGCTCGGCGGTGGCGGGGTCGACGGGGCGATTCATCGCGCCGCCGGGCCGCAGCTGCTGGAGGAATGCCGGTGCCTGGGCGGTTGCACCACCGGTGACGCCAAGCTGACCCAGGGCTATCGCTTGCCCGCCGAGTACGTCATCCACACGGTCGGCCCGGTCTGGCATGGCGGCGACCGGGGCGAGCCGGCGCTGCTGGCCTCCTGTTATCGGCGTTCGCTCGAACTCGCCGCGGCCCAGGGCATCCGCAGCCTGGCCTTTCCGAGCATCAGCACCGGCATCTACGGTTACCCGCTCGCACTCGCGGCGCAGGTCGCGGTGAGCACGGTCCGGGCGGCGCTGGAAGAGCTCGCCGACTTCGACGAAGTGATCTTCTGCTGCTTCTCGGCGCGCGACCTGCAGGTTTACCAGCGCCTGCTCGCGGCCCCGCCCGGCGCCCAGCCCTCATCGGCCTAGCAGCTTCGGGTAAGATGCGCGCTGTTTGGCGCCGCGCTCGCGGCGCCTGTCGGGTTGTGGGGAAGTGGCTGTGCAAGTGACAGATGTGGTGATTATCGGCGCCGGTGCCGCCGGCTTGATGTGTGCGCTGACCGCCGCCGGGCGCGGGCGCAAGGTACTGCTGCTCGACCACGCCAACAAGGCCGGCAAGAAGATCCTGATGTCCGGCGGCGGGCGCTGCAATTTCACCAATCTGTACTGCGAGCCGGACAACTTCCTCTCGCAGAATCCGCACTTCTGCAAGTCGGCGCTGGCACGCTATACCCAGTGGGACTTCATCGGTCTGGTGGGCAAGCATGGCGTGGCCTACCACGAGAAGAAGCTCGGCCAGCTGTTCTGCGACCACAAGGCCAGCGACATCCTCGGCATGCTCCTCGACGAATGTGCGCAGGCCGGGGTCGACCTGCGCCTGGAGACCTCGGTCAGCGAGATCGCCAAGCTGGACGCCGGTTACCAGTTGCAGACCAGCGCCGGTCTGGTCAGCTGCGCGTCGCTGGTGATCGCCACCGGCGGCCTGTCGATCCCGACCCTCGGCGCCACGGGCTTCGGCTACCAGGTGGCCAGGCAGTTCGGCCATACCCTGCTGCCGACCCGTGCCGGGCTGGTGCCGTTCACCATCACTGATCCGCAGTTGAAGGCGCTGTGCACGGAGCTGTCCGGCACCTCGGTGGAGGATTGCCTGGTCAGCTGCAACGGCCAGAGTTTCCGCGAGAACATCCTGTTCACCCACCGAGGCCTTTCGGGGCCGGCAATTTTGCAGATTTCCTCGTTCTGGCAACCGGGCGACAGCGTGCATATCGACCTGCTGCCGCATATCGACCTGCCCGAGTGGTTGGCCGAGCAGCAGCGTGAACGGCCGAACAGCGAGCTGAAGACCCTGCTCGCCGAGCTGTTCACCAAGAAGATGGCCGGGTTGCTGGCTGACAACTGGTTCGCCTCCAAACCGATGAAGCAATATACGCCGGGCGAACTCAAGGCGATTGCCGAACAGCTGGCCGACTGGCAGCTGGTGCCGGCCAGCACCGAGGGCTACCGCACCGCCGAGGTGACCCTGGGTGGCGTGGATACCCGCGAGGTATCGTCGAAGACCATGGAATCGCTGAAAAGTCCGGGGCTGTACTTCATCGGCGAGGTACTGGATGTCAGCGGCCATCTGGGCGGCTTCAACTTCCAGTGGGCCTGGGCCTCGGGCTATGCGGCGGCGCAGTACGTCTGAAGCGCGCTTTTGTGGCAGGGCCTTGGCCGCGAGCGGATACGACAAGGGCACGCGCATCGCGGATACATCCGCTCCCAGCAGGCGTCTGGCGGCCGCGCCGGAGATCATTGCGGATGCAGCGCGCCGCCGAACAACCGTGAAGCCCCCCGCCTTATTCAGCCAACAGCTCGATAAACCGCCGGGCGAAGCTGTGCACATCCCCCGGCCAGCGCGCAGAGACGTAGTAGCCGTCGCAGACCACCCAGGCCGGGCGGCTGTCGGTCGGGCTGTCGCGGTGCAGGCCGCTGGTCTTGCGCAGGTGGTCCGGCGCAGTCGCCGGCACCTCGAGAAAATCCGCCGGGTTGGCCAGGGCGCGGCTGACCTCGGCCTGCACGCTCATATGGCCGGCCGGCTCGCCCGGCGCCTCCAGGTAGGTTCGGTAATAGTTCGGCGCCCAGAAGCGGCCGTAGAAGCGGGTCAGGTTCCAGGCGCTCTGCTCCATCGCCCAGGTCAGGGCGGTGGTCTGCCGCCCGTAGAGCGCGGAACGACCATCCGCCCGGCGGCTGCGCGCGGCCAGCAGCACGCCGTGACAGATCGCCGCGACCGGCTTGGCACTGGCGAAAAAGGCGCCGACGAACGCCTGCAGGCACTCGTTCTCCAGATAGGCACGCATGCCGCGGGCCCAGTGCCCGCCGGGTAGCAGCAGGCCGTCGAAGTCCGCCACGGCGAGCTGATCGTAGCGCAGCGGTTGGCGAAACTCGCTGTTCGCCAGCAAGTCGCGGTAGGCCTCGCGCGCGCCACGCCGGGCGCGCAGGAGCAGGCCGAGCAGCTTGAAGCGACGCAATCCAGGCAGCCACCCCCAGGGGTCCAGTCCTTCACCCGTGAGCATCAGCGGATCACCAACGGCCGGCTCGCCATCCAGGGTGGCGAAGCGCACCCGATGGCCGGCCGCGCACAGCAGCTGCCAGCTGACGGCGACTTCGCTGGGATCGAAATCGCGGTTCGGCAGCGCTATCAGAACGGTCTTGGCGGGCATGGCGCGGGCACTCCTTGGCGAAGCTCCGAGCTTAGACGCGGCAGCCCACGCCAGTCGAGTGGCCTGGCAGGCCAAGCTGGTGGGCGAAAAGAAACGACTCCGGCCGCGAACGTGCAGGCAGGGCATCGGCAATGGAACTGACGCGGCGGCCCGCGCTCTGCTACAAAGCTAGCAAGAAGCAAACACGGCCCCATGGTCCACCGGCGCCCCTACTTTTCGTCCAAGGATCGCTCGCCCGCATGACCCAAGACCAAGGTTTGATCTTCACCATCCTCGCCGCCACCATCGGACTGTTCATCTGGGGCCGCTGGCGTCACGACGTGGTCGCCCTCGGCGCCTTGCTGGCCTGCGTGCTGGTCGGCCTGATCCCGGACGCGCAGGCCTTTCGCGGTTTCGGCCACCCTGCGGTGATCACCGTCGCCTGCGTGCTGGTGTTGAGCCACGGCCTGCAAATTACCGGCGTGGTCGATGTGATGGCCCAGCGCATACTGCCCAGCGATGCCGGGCCAATGTTCTCGATTGCCGCACTGACCGGCCTGGGTGCGCTGCTTTCGGCCTTTATGAACAATGTCGGCGCCCTCGCCCTGCTGATGCCGATAGCCTTGCAGATCGCCAGGAAACAGGAGCTGCCGCCCGGTCGCGTGCTGATGCCGCTGGCCTTCGGCACCATTCTCGGCGGCATGACCACGCTGATCGGTACGCCGCCCAACCTGATCGTCTCCAGCTTCCGCGCGCAGAGCGGGGCCGGGCCGTTTACCATGTTCGACTTCAGCCCGGTTGGCGTCGTGGTGGCGCTGGCCGGCGTGCTGTTCATCACCCTGCTCGGCTGGCGCCTGGTACCCAAGCGCGAGGTCGCCGGCGCTGCCAGCTTCGACACCGGCACTTACCTCACCGAGGCTCGAGTCAAGCCGGGGGCCAAGGCGGCCGGCAAGACCTTGCGCGAAGTCGAGCAGTTGCTCGACGAGGCCGACGCCCAGGTGATCGGCATGCTGCGCAACGACCTGCGCCTGTCCGCGCCCAATCCACGGCGGATCCTGCGGGTCGATGACGTGCTGGTGATCGAAGCCGAGCCCGAGGCCCTCGGCACAGTACTCGGCAAGCTGGGCCTGCAACTGGAAGCCGAACGCGAGCAGGAGGCGCAAGCCGACGCGGACAGCTCAGCCGACGCCCAAGACACGGCGAAAAGCCCTGAGGCAGACACCAACAAGAAAGACAGCGGCGACACCGACATTGTCTTGCAGGAGCTGCTGGTGCGCCCCGACTCCCAGCTGATCGGACGCTCGGCCAGCAGCACCCGCCTGCGTAGCCGCTACAGCATCAATCTGCTGGCCATCTCGCGCGCGAGCCATCGGTCGATCAAGCGCCTGCGCTCGACCCTGTTCGAGCGTGGCGATGTCCTGCTGATACAGGGCGCACCAGGCGATATCGCCGAGTTTGCCGGCGACTATGCCTGCGTGCCGCTGGCTGACCGCGCCATCAGCATTCCCAACCCAGGCCAGGCGGGCCTGGCCCTGGGGGTGATGCTGGTGGCCGTAGCGGTCGCCGGCTTTGGCCTGCTCTCGGCCGCGGTGAGTTTTGCCGCTGGGGTACTGGTATTCATGGTGATGCGCGTGGTGCCCCTGCGCGCGGTCTACGAATCCATCGACTGGCCGGTGATCGTCCTGCTCGGCGCGTTGATCCCGGTGGCCGGCGCCATGTCCAGCAGCGGTGCGGCGGACTTGCTGGCACAGCTACTGATGGAACATGTGGCGCAAGGCAACCCGGTGATCGTGCTGACCCTGCTGCTGGTGGTGAGCATGACCCTCTCGGACTTCATGAATAATGCCGCCACCGCCGCGGTGATGTGCCCGATCGCACTGAGCGCTGCCAGCCAGCTTGGGGTCAACCCCGACTCGCTGTTGATGGCGGTAGCGATTGGCGCCTCCTGCTCGTTCCTCACGCCCATCGGCCACCAGAACAACACCCTGATCCTCAGCCCCGGCGGCTTCCGCTTCGGCGATTACTGGCGCCTCGGCCTGCCCCTGGAAATTCTCGTGGTGTTGGTCGGTGTGCCGCTGCTGTTGGTGGTCTGGCCGCTTTAAGATCTCAAGACGCCGGGGTCACGCCGAGGACGATATCGAAGCGTGCCACCTGTTCGCCCGCCCGCGTGCCGGCCACCGGGACGAAAGGCACGATCAGGCGTTCGCGCAGGCGCGGATCGCGGATCGCGTTGAGCACGCCATCGCGCTGATTGAGCGGCTCGCCACGGATGTAGCACTGGGTGACGAAGCGCGGCAGGCCGGGCAGGGTCACGGCGAAATGGATATGCGGGGTGCGCCCCGGGTAGGGCACAGGACGAATGGTCCGGAAGCGGTAGCGGCCGTCGCGGGCGGTTTCGAAGCGGCCATAGCCCTGGAAATTGGCGTCGCGCCTGGCCCGGTCACCGCCACGGCTGTGCAGGTAGATGCCATTGCTATCGACCTGCCAGATTTCCACCAGGGCGCCCTTCAGGGGCTTGCCGCGGGCATCGAGAATCTGCCCGTGCAACTGCACCACGCTGCCGCTGGCTTGAGTCGGTTGCTCGCCGACCTGCAGCAGGTCGTTGTCCTGATCCAGCGGCAGTTGGTCGGGGTAGAAGGGGCCAAGCGTCTGCGCCGGGGTCAGCAGCAGCTCGGCGAAGAGCCCCGGGCTAGCCAGCAGCAAGCTGCCGCCGCCGAGCCCGGCCAGCAGCCGACGGCGACTGATGCGTGTCGGGGTCATGTTTGCCTCCACAGGTCGGATGCCCATCTTTACAGACTAGCTGCCATACCGCGGCCGCGGGGCACTGGCTGCGGCTAGGGCGGCTCGAGCGGCGATCCGCTCGGAGCGTAGCGACAACCCGCCAAATTTTGCGCCGCACCGGAGATCCATGGTGCACTGCCTGCGGCGCCCCTACGGATCGCGGATTGCTCTCAATCCTGGCCGTCGCGAAAACGATGGATCTGCCGGCGTTGCTTCTTGCTTGGCCGGCCGTCGGTCTGCATGCCCAGGGCTCCGGCTTTGCGCTGCGCGGCGGCCTGTTCGCGGCGGACAACGCTTTCGGCGGTTTCGCTGTACAGCGTCTGGGCCTCGGGGGCGCCGCGGCGTACTGCGCAAAGTGCCTGGATCACCACTGTGCGCTCGTCGACGCCAACGCGGATCAGCAGTTCGTCGCCGATCCGCGGCTCCTTGCCCGGTTTGCAGCGCTCGCCCCGACAATGCACCTTGCCGCCCTCGATGGCGGCCTTGGCCAGGGCGCGGGTCTTGAAGAACCGTGCGGCCCACAGCCATTTGTCCAGGCGTATCTTGTCGTCTTCTTTGCCGTCTTCTTTGTCGCCTGCTTTTTTATTGCTCATTGCGCTCTCGATCGAAACAGTCAGAGGTTGTGAAAATATCGAACGAAACGCCGCAGCCGGCGTTTTTTTTGCGCTCCGGAGTCACTCGTCGCACACAGCGCACCGTGGCTTATCGCCGCGGTAGCAATCCTGACGGGTTGTCGCTGCGCTGCGAATGGATCGACGCCCGAGCCTCCCTGCGAAGTTGCAGCGATCACAGCAGGCGGGCGTTTTTTCACAACCTTTGCGCTCATGTGAATTTTGCCTGATGCAGTTGTCATTAGGCCCAACTAGAATGCCGGGAAATCAGGGAACCTGCCCAACTTGAAGACTTTCGACCACCTCAGCGTGATCGGCCTGCGCGAATGGATCAACCTGCCCGAACTGGGCATGGTCGGTCTGCGCGCGAAAATCGACACCGGCGCCAGCACCTCCTGCCTGCACGCCAGCGATATCCAGCCGTTCCAGCGCGATGGCGAAGACTGGGTGCGCTTCACCGCGCACCTCGGCACCCTGGTGCAGCGCCGCCATCGCTGCGAGGCGCCGCTGGTGACGGTGAAGAACATCAAGAGTTCCACCGGCCATGTGCAGAGCCGCTACGTGATCCGTACCCGCCTGGTCCTGGGCGATCGCCTGTGGCCGGTGGAATTCACCCTGACCTGCCGCAAGACCATGCGCTACCGCGTGCTGCTCGGTTCCAAGGCGCTGGTTGCTGGCCAACTGGTGGTCAACCCGGCGCTGACCTACGTTCAAGACAAACCCTCGCTTGCTGACCTTTCTGGTGCCCCATGAAAATCGCCGTGCTGTCGCGCAATCCGCGCCTGTATTCCACTCGTCGCCTGGTCGAAGCCGGTCAGTTGCGCGGCCATGAGGTGGTGGTCATCGACACCCTGCGTGCCTACATGAACATCGCCAGCCACAAGCCGCAGATCCACTACCGCGGCAAGCCGCTGGAAGGCTTCGACGCGGTGATTCCGCGGATCGGCGCCTCGGTGACTTTCTATGGCTGTGCGGTGCTACGCCAGTTCGAGATGATGGGCGTATTCCCGCTCAACGAGTCGGTGGCCATCGCCCGCTCGCGCGACAAGCTGCGCTCACTGCAACTGCTCTCAAGGCGCGGCATCGGCTTGCCGGTCACCGGCTTCGCCCACTCCCCCGATGATATCGACGACCTGATCCAGATGGTCAATGGCGCGCCGCTGGTGATCAAGGTGCTGGAAGGCACCCAGGGCATCGGCGTGGTGCTCTGCGAAACCGCCAAGGCCGCCGAGTCGGTGATCGAGGCCTTCATGGGTCTCAAGCAGGACATCATGGTCCAGGAGTACATCAAGGAAGCCGGCGGCGCAGACATCCGCTGTTTCGTGGTTGGCGACAAGGTGATCGCCTCGATGAAACGCCAGGCCAAGCCCGGCGAGTTCCGCTCCAACCTGCACCGCGGCGGCAGCGCCAGCCTGATCAAGATCACCCCGGAGGAGCGCATGACCGCGATCCGCGCGGCCAAGGTAATGGGCCTGTCGGTCGCCGGGGTCGACATCCTGCGTTCCAACCACGGCCCGCTGGTGATGGAGGTCAATTCATCCCCGGGCCTGGAAGGCATCGAGGCCACCACCGGCAAGGATGTCGCCAGCCTGGTGATCCAGTACCTGGAAAAGAACGGCAGCCCCAACCGCACGCGCACCCGGGGCCAGGGCTAGGGCTAGGGCGAGGGAAAAGCACCACTAACCCAACGAAGCTACGGCCACCCTCAACACCTGATTGCTGCAGGGTCTTGTGAGTGGCCGGTCAGACCGCATCGCGCGGCAACAACAGCCCCAGCGGCAGACAGACCCGCGCCTCCAGGCCTCCGCCAGAACGGTTGCGCAGTTCGACGCTGCCGCCGTGCAGGGCGGCGATGCGTTTGACGATGGCCAGACCGAGCCCGGCACCCTGGCCGCCGCGGGCGCGGTCGCCGCGGATGAAGGGATTGAAGATGCTGCCCAGCTCGGCCGGATCGATGCCGGCACCGCGGTCGAGCACGCTGAGCACGACGTAGGGCGCGCTGCAGTCGCCGGACACCGACACGGCGACTTCGACCGCATTGCCACCATAGCGCAGGGCGTTCTCGATCAGATTGACCAGCAGGCGCTTGATCGATACCCGCCGCAGCGGAAAGATCGGCACCGGCTCCAGGCACAGGCGTACCAGCTCCCGCTGCTGGTTATAGGGTGCCACCACTTCGCGGATCAACTCGAGCAGGTCGAGCTGTTCCAGCGGCTCGTCGCGACCGTCGCGGATAAAGGCGAGGAACTGGTCGAGAATCGCATCCATGTCCTCGATATCGCGGACCATGTCCTCGGTCAGTTCGGAGTCGTTGTTCAACAGTTCCAGGGACAGGCGCAAGCGGGTCAACGGCGTACGCAGGTCGTGGGACACCCCGGCCAGCATCAGCTCGCGCTCGCGGCCGGCCTGCTCGACATCCTCGGCCATCTGGTTGAAGGCGCGATAGACCTCGGTCATCTCGCTCGGCGTATCGCTGACTGGCAGGCGCACGCTGCGGCCCTGGCCGAGCTGGCGGGCGGCGAACACCAGGCGTTTCAAGGGCGCATTGAGCTGGCGCACGAAGATCCAGGCCGCGGCGGTGGACAGCAGGCCGATGCCGAGGAACCAGCCGAGCACGTTCCAGATCCGCTGGCCGCGCAGTGGGTGCGGATACAGCGGCACCCGCAGCCACTCGTCGCCCAGCGCCGGGGCATGTACCCACAGCGCCGGCGGGCTTTTCGCACGCACCCGCACCTCGGTCTCCGGGCCGAGTTCGACCTGCATCTGCCGTTGGAAAATCTCGCTGTAGGGCCAGTGCTGTTCGCTGGCCGGCACCTGGTCGCGGGGCGTGCGCTTGAGCCCCGCCGCCTCGGCGATGGTCGCGCGATCCTCTGGGTCGGCCGCCCAGTAGGCGCGCAGGGTCAACGCCGCGCCATGGCTGTACTGGCGGTCGACCAGCACGTCCTCGTTCATCATCAGATAAACCAGGGTTAGCGCCTTGGAGAACAGCACCACGATCAGCACCAGCCAGAGGGTGCGGGCGAAGAAGCTTTGCGGGAACCACAGCGGGGTTTTCATAGGCCCTTACAGGAATCTGTAGGAGCGGGCCATGCCCGCGATTGAACTGCGGATCGCGGGAATGGGACAAGCTGTCTCCCACCGCTCCTACGGTGGATCATTGCGCGCTCACTTATTGCCATCGGGCACGAACACATAGCCCACGCCCCAGACCGTCTGGATATAGCGCGGCTTGGACGGATCCGGCTCGATCAACCGGCGCAGGCGCGAGATCTGCACGTCGATGGAGCGCTCCAGGGCGTCCCACTCACGACCCCGGGCCAGGTTCATCAGCTTGTCCCGGGTCAGCGGTTCGCGGGCGTGCTGGACCAGGGCCTTGAGCACGGCGAACTCGCCGGTGGTGAGCATGTGCACCTCGTCGCCCTTCTTCAGTTCGCGGGTAGCCAGCGACAGTTCGTATTCGCCGAAACTCACGCTCTCGTCCTCGCTACCCGGCGCGCCCGGCACCAGCGGGGCCTGGCGACGCAGCACGGCCTTGATCCGCGCCAGCAGTTCGCGCGGGTTGAAGGGTTTGGCCAGGTAGTCGTCGGCGCCCAGCTCCAGGCCCTGGATACGGCTGGTTTCGTCGCCCTTGGCGGTGAGCATGATGATCGGCACCTGATTGTTCGCCGCACGCAGCCGGCGGCACGCAGACAAGCCGTCCTCGCCCGGCAGCATCAGGTCGAGCACCACCAGATGGAACAGCTCGCGCGCCAGCAGGCGATCCATCTGCTCGACGTTTTCCACCGTGCGCACGCGGTAGCCCTGCTCCTCGAAGAAGCGCTCGAGCAGGCGCCGCAAGCGGGCATCGTCATCGACAACCAGAATTTTCTCGCCTTCAAGCGGAAGTGCAGTGCTGCTCATAGAAGCTCCTTGACCGAGAATCTGCGCCGCCCGTCGGGCGTGAACAGTTTCCAATGCCGGCATTATGGCTCAGCCACCGCGATCACCGGTGCAGCCATTGTTAGCAGATTTGTCGCCGAGGGCGGGAACGCGGCGGTTGGAGCGGCGGCGGGCGCCCAGCCCATGCCCATGCCCATGCCCATGCCCGCGAAACGGGCAACGCAACAGCTGCACGGGCACGGCCCGCACCTGCATAAATTCACCTCGAGCTTCGCTTGCCGCTCACAGCCTGCCTCTTGGGTATAATGCCGGTCTTTTGCGGCAGGCCCGGCCTGCCTTCATTCCCCTGTCAGGTGGCTCTATGGACAGCATCAACAACCGCATCGCCGAAGAACTGGGCGTGCGCCCGCAACAGGTCGCCGCCGCGGTGGCGCTGCTCGATGAAGGCTCGACCGTGCCGTTCATCTCCCGCTACCGCAAGGAAGTCACCGGCAGCCTGGATGACACCCAGCTGCGCCACCTCGAAGAGCGCCTGCGCTATCTGCGCGAGCTGGACGACCGGCGCGCGAGCATCCTTGCCAGTATCGAGGAACAGGGCAAGCTGACCCCGGAGCTGACTCGCGAGATCAACCTGGCCGAGACCAAGACCCGCCTCGAAGATCTGTATCTGCCCTACAAGCAGAAACGCCGCACCAAGGGCCAGATCGCCCTGGAAGCCGGCCTCGGCGAACTGGCCGACGCCCTGTTCAATGACCCCAGCCTGGCCCCGGAGAGCGAAGCCGCACGCTTCGTCGATGCCGAAAAAGGCTTCGCCGACATCAAGGCGGTGCTCGAAGGCGCCAAGTACATCCTCATGGAACGCTTCGCCGAAGACGCCACCCTGCTGGCCAACCTGCGCAGCTTCCTCAAGGACAACGCCACCCTCAGCGCCCGCCTGATTGCCGGCAAGGAGCAGGAAGGCGCCAAGTTCCGCGATTACTTCGAGCACGACGAGAAGCTGAAAAATGCCCCCTCGCACCGTGCCCTGGCGATCTTCCGCGGGCGCAACGAGGGTTTCCTCAGCGCCAGCCTGAAGATCGGTGAAGAACTGCCCGGTACCCTGCACCCTTGCGAAGGCATGGTCGCCGAGCGCTTCGGCATCAGCAACCAGGGCCGCGCCGCCGACAAGTGGCTGGGCGAAGTGGTGCGCTGGACCTGGAAGGTCAAGCTCTACACCCACCTGGAAACCGACCTGCTCGGCGAGCTGCGCGAAGGTGCCGAAGACGAGGCGATCGCGGTGTTCGCGCGCAACATGCACGACCTGCTGCTGGCCGCCCCGGCCGGGCCGCGCGCGACCCTGGGCTTCGACCCGGGCCTGCGCACCGGCTGCAAGGTCGCGGTGGTCGACAGCACCGGCAAGCTGCTCGACACCGCCACCGTCTACCCGCATGCGCCGCGCAATGACTGGGACGGCACCCTCAACACCCTGGCCAAGCTGTGCGCCAAGCACTCGGTCGACCTGGTGGCCATCGGCAACGGCACCGCCAGCCGCGAAAGCGACAAGCTGGTGATCGAGCTGATCAAGAAGCACCCGGCGCTCAAGCTCACCAAGATCATGGTCAGCGAAGCCGGCGCTTCGGTGTATTCGGCCTCGGAACTGGCGTCCAAGGAATTCCCCGACCTCGACGTGTCGATTCGCAGCGCCGTGTCCATCGCCCGCCGCCTGCAGGACCCGCTGGCCGAGCTGGTGAAGATCGACCCGAAATCCATCGGCGTCGGCCAGTATCAGCACGACGTATCCCAGCTCAAGCTGGCGCGCAGCCTGGACGCGGTGGTGGAAGATTGCGTGAACGCCGTCGGCGTCGACGTCAATACCGCCTCGGTCGCCCTGCTGGCACGGATCTCCGGGCTGAATGCGACCCTGGCGCAGAACATAGTCGCGCACCGCGATGCCAACGGCGCCTTCAAGACCCGCGACGCGCTGAAGAAGGTGTCGCGCCTGGGCGAGAAAACCTTCGAGCAGGCCGCCGGCTTCCTCCGCGTAATGAACGGCGACAACCCCCTGGACGCCTCGGCGGTGCACCCGGAAACCTACCCGCTGGTGCAGCGCATCGCCGTGGATACCGGTCGCGACATCCGCTCGCTGGTTGGCGACGCGGCCTTCATCAAGCGCCTCGACCCGAAAAAATTCACCGACGAAAGCTTCGGCCTGGTGACCGTCGGCGACATCCTCGCCGAGCTGGAAAAGCCCGGCCGCGATCCACGCCCGGAATTCAAGACCGCCGAATTCCAGGAGGGTGTCGAGACCCTCAAGGATCTCGAGCTGGGGATGATCCTCGAAGGTGTGGTGACCAACGTCACCAACTTCGGCGCCTTCGTCGACATCGGCGTACACCAGGACGGCCTGGTGCACATCTCGGCGCTGTCGGAGAAGTTCATCAAGGACCCACACGAAGCGGTCAAGGCCGGCGACGTGGTCAAGGTCAAGGTGATGGAGGTGGATATCCCGCGGGGCCGCATCGCCCTGTCGATGCGCATGGGCGACACCCCGGGCGAAAAAATCGAGGGCACGCGCAGCGGGCAACGTGGCGGCGGCAAGCGCGACGCCAGCCCTCGCCCAGCGGCCAGTACGCCACGCGCCGAGCCGCAGCCCGCCAGCAACGCCGCCATGGCCGCGCTGTTCGCCAACGCCAAGCAGTTGAGGAAGTAACCAATGAGCAACACGTCCCCGGTCGGCCAGGACAGCGCATTCAGCAAGCTGCTCGGCATGACCATCGATAAAGCCGAGGATGGTGAATCCCAGGTGCGCATGAGCATGCAGGACCACCTGCTCAATCTGCACGGACGCATGCACGGCGGCGCATTGTTCTCGCTGATCGACACGGCGCTCGGCCAGGCCAGTCACAGCCTGTTCGGCGGCGAGGCCGGCAGCATGACCCTGGAATGCAAGGTCAACTACATCCGCGCGGTCAGCGAAGGCGAAATCGTCTGCAACGCCCGCGTGCTGAATGCCGGACGCAAGGTGCATGTGCTGGAAGCGCGAGTGCAGCAGGGCGACAAACTGATCGCCACGGCCCAGGCCACTTTTATCTGCAAGTGACCCGCCAGACCCGGCGGCGCCGACAGCGAACGCCGGCCCCAGGTGCAGGGGGCCGAGGTGCACCTGGGCGACAAGCGGGTCGCAAAGGCACAAGCAGCCTTCGTCAGCGTGTAATCGCCTGCGCCCAGACTGGGCTAGGGTAACCAGGCCGTGCTGCGCCCAGAGTGGACAGCCGCGGCGCAATTCGCCGTTATCGGCCCCCTTGTAGAGCAATCGATTCGCCCCCATATTGAGGCGACCGATGCGTGAAGGAATGCAATTTTGAGCGACCTGTTCTCCCGCCGCCTGGCCCTGCTTGGCGAGCGCGCCAACCTCTCCCTGCTTTCCAAGTGCTTGCACGGCATCGAGCGCGAATGCCTGCGCGTCGACGGCGACGGCCAACTGGCCCTGACCCCGCACCCGTCAGCGCTCGGCTCGGCATTGACTCACCCGCTGATCACCACGGACTATTCCGAGGCCCTGCTGGAGTTCATCACCCCGGCCGAGCCCGACCCGGCCACCACCCTGGCCGATCTCGAACAGATCCATCGCTTCGTCTACAGCCAGCTCGACGGCGAATACCTGTGGAGCCCGTCGATGCCCTGCCCCCTGCCGGACGAGGAGACGATTCCAATCGCCGAGTACGGCAGCTCGCATATCGGCAAGCTCAAATACGTCTACCGCCAGGGCCTGGCGCTGCGTTACGGCAAGACCATGCAATGCATCGCCGGCATTCACTACAACTTTTCCGTGCCGGACAGCCTGTGGACACTGCTGCAGCAGGCCGAGGGCAACACACGCAACGCGCGCGATTACCAGTCGGCGCGCTACATCGCCCTGATCCGCAATTTCCGCCGCTACAGCTGGCTGCTGATGTACCTGTTCGGCGCCTCGCCGGCGCTGGACGCGGGCTTCTTGCGTGGCCGCCCGCACCAATTGCAGCAACTCGATGACGAGACCCTGTACCTGCCCTACGCCACCAGCCTGCGCATGAGCGACCTGGGTTATCAGAGCAACGCCCAGGCCGGCCTCACGCCCTGCTACAACGACCTGGCCAGCTACACCGACAGCCTGCGCCAGGCTGTCGCCACGCCCTACCCGCCCTATGTCGAAATCGGCAGCAAGAAGGACGGCGAATGGCTGCAACTCAACACCAACATCCTGCAGATCGAGAACGAGTACTACTCGAACATCCGGCCGAAACGCGTGGCCCACAGCGGTGAACGACCGATCCAGGCACTGATGGCCCGTGGCGTGCAATACATCGAAGTGCGCTGCCTGGACATCAACCCCTTCCTGCCGTTGGGCATCGACCTGGTCGAGGCACGCTTCCTCGACGCCTTCCTGCTGTTCTGTGCGCTGCAGGAAAGCCCGCCACTGGGCGGCGACGAATGCCACGCCTGCACCGACAACTTCCTCAAAGTGGTCAAGGACGGCCGCCGCCCCGGCCTGCACCTGCAGCTGCAGGGCAAGCCCGTGGCGCTGCAGGCCTGGGCCCACGAACTGCTCGACAGCATCCAGCAAACGGCCAGCCTGCTCGACCAGAGCCATGGCGACGACGCATACAGCCAGGCCTTACAGGCCCAGCGCGCCAAGGTCGACGACGCCAGCCTGACGCCTTCGGCCCAGGTGCTGGCGCGCCTGCAGCAGGGCGAAAGCTTCAGCCAATTCGCCCTGCGCCAGAGCAAGCAGCACGCCGACTACTTCCGCAGCCAGCCGTTGAGTGCGGAGCAGCAGACCGCCTTCGAATCCGCGAGCGCACGCTCACTGCGCGAGCAGGCGGAGCTGGAAGCTCAGGAAGAGGGCGATTTCGACAGCTTTGCCGCGGCCTACCAGGCGAGCATCCTGGCACCGGGGATTTAGGCTGGGAAAATATCGAAGGCCATCGCAAGAGCGCCGTCGGGCGAGCGCAACGCAACGCAGTTGCAGCCGCCCGGCGACGGTCGCAGCAGGCAAGCGATTTTTTCTCAGCCTCTTAGTCGATCCGATCACAAAAACAACCAGCGGGGCAAAAGCCGAGACCGGCGGCGCGACCAAAGGGGCCAAGCACAACTAGCATAGGCACAGAGCTATCAACATGAGCCGTGCCCATGGAGTTCGACGCCAAACCCAAGGATGACCGTCACTGGAGTCTGGAAAGCTTGAACAAGGCTTACCAGCAAGGCTACATGGCGGGCCTCACCGGCCACCCCAATAGCCGCCACGACCACCGCGCCGAGGTGCTTGCTGCTGCCTGGGAGGCTGGCTGGGACGACGGTCATGGGCAACTGCTGCGCCAGCAGAAAAGCGCCTGAACCAGGACCATTCGCAGCCCTGCCATTTGCCTGTTCGGCACGCCTCTTGCCATTCTTCCCACAGTCGCCACTGCGCAACTTGTTGCACAGCAAAATGTGGATAAGCCTGTGGATACTTCGCTGCAGGCCATACAAGTAAAGGCCTGCAGATCAGTGCGCAACTTCTTGCGCACCACTGCGCAAGAAGTTGCGCAGTTTTCCGTGATCTAGCGCACGCCGTGACTTTAATATTATTTGCGGTCATGCCAACTACTTGATTTGTATCGCATTTATAAATATGGCACGTTTATCGCTTTCTACTGGGCTCCCGGATCGCTTCAGATCCATGACCCAAGGCAAGGAAAGCACTCATGCCAACACCCGCGTATCTCTCCCTCGAAGGCACCAAGCAAGGCCTGATCACCGCTGGCACCTTCACCGAAGATTCGGTCGGTAACATCTTCCAGGAAGGTCATGAAGACCAGATCCTGGTTCAAGCCTTCAACCACCAGGTCATCATCCCGCGCGATCCGCAGTCCGGTCAGCCGACTGGCCAGCGCGTGCACAAGCCGCTGATGATCACCAAGGTGTTCGACAAATCCTCGCCGCTGATCTTCAACTCCCTGACCTCCGGTGAGCGTCTGAACAAGTGCCGTCTGGAGTGGTACCGCACTTCCTCCACCGGTACCCAGGAGCACTACTTCACCATCGAGCTGGAAGATGCCGTGATCGTCGACGTGCAGTCGCGCATGCCGAACTGCCAAGACCCGAACATGTCGCACTTCACTCACCTGGAAGACGTGTACTTCACCTACCGCAAAATCGTCTGGACCCACGAAGTCTCCGGCACTTCCGGCTCCGACGACTGGCGTACCCCGATCGCAGCCTAAGTACTGGCTGAGTTCGCGTAGCATCGCTTCGGCCAGGCATCGTCCTGGCCGAAGCGTTTCAGTGCGATGGCCCTACAAAAACGTCGAATGCGCCCAGGCGTCAGCTCGACGCTTGCGTAAAATGGCTGGTCTATTCATGGAACGATAACTCCCGGAGCCAAGGCTCATGGAACGGAGGAACAACGAATGTTCGCCCCTGCCAACCAGACCCATTTCAGCCTGAGTATCGAAGGCGTCAGTCACGATCTGCAGGTCCTCGAGTTCAGCGGCCGCGAAGCGATCAGCCAGCCCTTCGTGTTCGAACTGGAGCTGGTCAGCGAACGTCCCGACCTCGACCTGGAAAGCCTGCTGCATCAATCGGCATTCCTGGCGTTATCCCAAGCCGGCAACGGCATCCACGGGCAGATCTACCGCGTCGCCCAGGGCGAATCCGGCAAGCGTCTGAGTCGCTACCACGTGACCCTGCGCCCGCAGCTGGCCTACCTGGCGCACCGCAGCAACCAACGGATCTTCCAGCACCTGACGGTGGAAAAGATCATCGGCCAAGTGCTCGAAGAGCACGGCATCCAGGCCAACGCCTACCAATTCCAACTCGGCTCGATCTACCCCGAGCGCGAGTACTGTGTGCAGTACGACGAAACCGACCTGCACTTCGTCCAGCGCCTGTGCGAGGAAGAAGGCATTCACTACCACTTCCAGCACAGCGAGCAGGGCCATGTGCTGGTCTTCGGCGACGACCAGACGCCTTTCCCCAAGCTCGCGCCCACCGCCTATCAGCAGGACAGCGGCCTGGTCGCCGATGAGGCGGTGATCAAACGCTTCGGCGTGCGCGTGGAAACCCGTACCAGCCGGGTGACCCGCCGCGACTACGACTTCGAAAAGCCCAAACTGCTGATGGAGGCCGAGGCCAAGAGTAAATTCGGCCCGGACCTCGAGGACTACGACTACCCCGGCCGCTTCGTCGACCGCGAACGCGGTAAGCACCTCAGCCAACGCACCCTCGAACGCCACCGCCACGACTTCGAACTGGCCCAGGGCGAGAGCGACCAGAGCCTATTGGTCAGCGGCCACTTCCTCGCCTTCACCGACCACCCGCGGCACAGCTGGAACGACCCCTGGCTGCTCAGCGAAATCCACCATGAAGGCAAGCAACCGCAGGTGTTGGAGGAATCCATCACCAGTGCTCCCTCTCCCCTCCGGGGAGAGGGCTGGGGTGAGGGGCAAGGTGAGGGGCAAACAGACACCACCGATTTCATCCAGGGCTACCGCAACCACTTCACCGCCACCCCTTGGGCGGTGCCCTACCGCCCCGGTCTGGAACACCCGAAACCACGCATCCTCGGCAGCCAGAGCGCCGTGGTCACGGGACCGGCCGGCGAAGAAATCCACTGCGACCAGTACGGTCGAGTCAAAGTGCAATTCTTCTGGGACCGCCAGGGTCAGGCCGACGACAAGACCAGTTGCTGGCTACGAGTATCGAGCAGCTGGGCCGGCGACCGCTACGGCGCCATCGCCATCCCGCGCATCGGCATGGAAGTGCTGGTGACCTTCCTCGAAGGCGACCCCGACCAGCCCCTGGTCACCGGCTGTCTGCACCACGCCGCCCATGAAGTGCCCTACGACCTGCCGGCCAACAAGACCCGCACGGTATTCAAGACCCTCAGCTCGCCGGGCGGCGAGGGCTATAACGAGCTGCGCATCGAGGACAAAAAGGGCGAAGAACAGATTTATATCCACGCCGAGCGCGACTGGGACGAAAACATCGAGCACGACCAGAAGATCCGCATCGGCCACCAACGCCACGACACCGTCGAGGCCAACAGCTACAGCGAATTCAAAGCCGAAGAACACCGCACCACCCACCTCGACCGCAAGAGCGAAGTCAAAGCCAACGACCACCTCACCGTCGGCAACAACCAGCACATCAAGATCGGCACCGGCCAGTTCATCAACGCCGGCAACGAGATCCACCTGTCCAGCGGCCAGAAAGTCGTGCTCGAAGCCGGCAGCGAACTGACCTTCAAAGCCGCCGGCAGCTTTATCAAGCTCGACGGCAGCGGCATCACCCTGGTCGGCCCGACCATCAAGTTCAACTCCGGCGGCGGCCCGGGCAGCGGCTCGGGGGCGGCGCCGATTCGGCCGGGCAAGGTCAAGGCGGCGGATGCGGATAAGGCGGGTATACCGCTGGAGGCGCTGGTGAAGCAAAACCTGTTATTTCGTAGTGCCAGCTCAGGCATATGTGAGGTCTGCGAAGCAGCCAAAAGGAGTAAGGCATGAGAGCCCTAGAGACGAACAAGGGGGCGCTCTTACTCGATGGCGCACAATATGAGGACGCATTTGCCTGGTTGTACCAACACTACCCCAGCCATCAGCCGCTGCCCCTGCTAGCCGGCACAGCCTATGAGCAGATAGCAGATGCAGGCCCCATCCTGATTGATGCGCCTGTAGGCAGCTTTGCCTATGCTGCCTGGTCGCAAGGTAGTGATCTGGTTTCTGCGCTTTGGCTGGAGTCTGAAGTGCAAGCCGAAGAGCTCGTAACGATTCTGCAGCGACGGCTTCGCATCTTCGCACCGGATGGCCGCGAGCTTTGGCTGCGACTGGGCGACGGCCGATCGCTCCGCCAAGCCTGGCTAGGGGGCGCGCAATGGCCGAACGGGTTTTGGTATGGCACTTCACGGATTTGGCTTCGGCATCAAGAGGCCATTATCTGTGCTTGGCACAATGACGAGCCTGGACACGATATGGCGCCCGCCGAAACAGGCATTACTGCTCAAATAACCCTCGACTGGCCCGTGCTTCAGGCGTTGGCAGCACAAGTCGACACCGCACAGGAAGTGTAAGCATGACCGCTCAGCAAAAAGAGACGGGTACTCTTTCCCCAGCTGCCTGCCCCCTACTGGCTGCGGTAATGCCTCTGCGTTATGCGATTGGCCCGACGCTGGCCGTCGACACCAGCGCCTATGATTTGCCCGCGTTGACAGGCTCGTTCCCGGACCTAGGCAAAGACGCCCCGCTGATTGGTGAACGGTCGCTGAATTACACCGCCCGGTTGTTACGCGATGGATGGTTGTATGTGTGGCAGCCAGGGCAGAACAGGTTGCTCGAATATCGCGTCACCCAAGCCAACTTGGCGCAAACGCCGCGTGCCGGCAGGGTGATCGATACCCGTAGCTTGCCCTATCTATTGCTGCCAGCAGGCGAGCCGGCCATGTTGGCCTGGTCACCTAGCCAGTGGAGTGAGGCGCAATTCAGTGCAGCCAAGGCAAAAACGGATGTTCGCCAACGTGTCATGCGTGAAATCACTCCGGGTGCGGCACCTTTTAGTGGCAAGGCTTCTGGTATTCATGAGCGCATTGGCGATTACATGGACGCGCAACACTATGCCTGGAGTTGCGAGCCGTCCACCCAGCATCGCCCCAGCTGGCCGCGCCTATTGGATGACATGCAGCGCTGCGAACAGCAGGCCTACGCGCTGATCGACGACCCCTGGGGAGTGCTGCTCGACTTGGCAGGCCTGATGCGCGCGCGCGGCCTAGCTTACGACAAGTTGTGCGCAGAAAAGCGCGACGACTGGGCAGTGGCCACCGTACTTAAATCGCTAAGCGAAAGCGACAAACAGGTTCGCGAACAACTGCCAGATATTACCGACCACACGCGCCTGAAGCGTACATGGCAAGAGCAGGAGCAAGCGGCCAAGACCCATGAACTGGATGCGCGCCGTTTGGCCGAGCTGTGGGTGAGCTGGTTTGAAACCCTGGGCCGGCAGGGGCCGGCGACCCTAGAAACTGCGTGCGGCCATTTCGATATCACCCAGTCCGCGGCGCGTGAACTCTTAGAGACCTACTTTGCTGCCGCGTGCCTGGGGCCAAGCGCCAACGGTGCCAGCATCAAGGCCATTGAGGCCGCGCTTGATCTGGACACCAGCGCTAATGGCAAACCATGGCTGGTTTGGTCAGTGTTGGGTGTGGCCAAGCGGCTGACGCCGGGGGAGATCAAGCAAGCCTTGCATGTAGTGGAGAATCTCCAACCGGTGGAGGCCGACTTGCTGCAAGCTGGCGAGCGCGCATTGCATTATGGCGAGCGCATGGTGCGGGCGCTGACACTGGCCGCCGCGATTAACCTAGGTGCCGATCAACTGGAAGAGCTGACCCTGGCCAAGATCAGCGAGCCCCTGGCCGCCGTCTTTGCGCCCATTATGGGGGGGCGCATGCCAAGCCTGACCCAACAGGTCAATCACGCCTCGATGGTGCTGCTGAAGGCTTTTTTGGCGCGAAGCGCTCAGCGTTTGGATGTATTGGCCATGAGCCCGCGGCAGAGTCTTGAGTGGCTGAGTAGCTTGTATCAAGGGGCGCATAATAAAGGTCAGAAACGGCGCTTGCAGAAGGAAATCGAGCGCCTGCGCCAAAAGGAGCAACGCCTAGCCCGCCAAGCGGCAATGACCCCAGCGTCGCCTAAATCTGCAATTTTGGCAGAGCACATTGAGGAAGCGACACCACATTTGCGGATAGTACCAAAACCCCAACCAGCGCCGCCTCACCCGCAGCCTGGCTACGGCAGCGATGTCCCACCCTCCCCCCCAGCTAAGGCGCCTGTTCCATCGGCACCTCCCAGCATCAGAGAGCCCGATCTAGTGCCGCTACGAGGCCAAGACAGAAGTATCTCGATGCCGAAGAGCTTTGCCAATGTGTTGGAGGAAGCTCCGCTTAAGTCGCTGATTGCTCTGGCTGCTGTTTGGAATTTGTATCAAGTAAATGAGACTTACCAAAGGCAAGAAACGGGGAAGAGCAGGGTAGCTCGTATAAGTGCAATGTTTGCAGCAGGCACTGCCGTTTCTGCATTGGTTCAAAAAGTGGCTGAGGTCAAGTGGGAGCGCCATGCACTTACAGCAGGAAAACAGAACTCAGGGGCGCAGAAGCTATTGGCCGATGCGTTGGGCGTTGGTGCCAGAACGATGCTCTTTCAGGCGGTGACTGCGGGTATTGATACCGTATATTTCGGTTGGGAAGCGCTCGACTCCTTCCAGGCCGGCGATATGGACAGCGCGGCGACCCAGGCGGGGATCAGCGCCGCCAACCTGGCTATGATGCGACTGTCGGTGCAGATGTTTCGCGCTTTGCGCGTCGCCCGTGCGGCGGTGATCGTCGGCCAGGCCACCGCTCTGGGGCGAGGCGTATCCGCAATTCCCGCGCCACTATTAGCTCAGGCTGCAGGGCTTACCATTACCATATTGGGCGGCCTTGTTGCCCTGCTCTACACCAAAGACACCCCGCTAGAGAGTTGGGTCAAGCAGACCCGGTTTGGCACCTATCCGGCCGACTGGGCCGTGGCCTATGAACAAAGCATGATGGCCTACTACCAAATGGTGCTACCGGTAGAAGTGGCTATCCATCGGTGGACGGATATCAATCCTATGACTGGCGATTGGGTTAATGAAATTCGCTTGATCTTGTTACTGCCTGGGCAGGCTGCGTACCGACAAGGTATGGTCAGCTTCGATGGGCATGAGGAGTGGGAGCTCGATCGGGGCCTGTTGAGCTTTAGCGAAAGCATAAGCAAGCCGCTGCGGTGGGATGAGGACGACCCTATTCCGCTCTATGAAGACACGGGCACTCGCGTCACGCCTGAACCTGGTGGCGTGCTGCGCCTAAGCTGTGCCTATCACAACAGCGAGACCCTGTCGTTTCAAGGCATTAAAGGTGCTCTGACCTATCAGCCCATCGACGGGTTGTATCTGCCGTCCATCAATATCGACGAGAGCTAGGATCATGAGCCTAGATACATTGCGAACCCTGTTGGCCGATAAACTCAATGGGCAAAATCCTAGTGCCGTTCTAGGCGCTGATAAACCTACAAGTCAGCAGCCAATGGCCCTGTTTGACATCGAAGAGCAAACCGAGCAATTTTTGGCGATACAACCTGGAGATGCGTCATCTAAAGGGTTGCTTACCGGTGTGCTAGGGGGAGTAGGATTTGTCTTTGCACTACTCGCCGCTAAATCGTTTTACAGCGGGGGGTATGACGAGTCTGTCTTATTTGATGCAAGTATTGCAGTTGCACTATTTTTCATCCCTTTTCTTTGGGAAGTATGGCGCCCTTTGTCGCTTCCGATCCTTTTCAATCGCCGGACCCGTGAAGTTTACTTTCAGCAGGATAACGAGCTGTTCCACACGCCTTGGGATGGCATTGCCGCAGCAGCTTATGAGTTCCATATGATGGGGCCATATACTGGGGGTACCCGCAACGCCGCCCTCGAAGTGTTGATTCATCGTCTCGGCCAGCCTGAGCAGCGCATGTTGTTGAGCCTGGGCTTGCCCATGGGCAAGAGCGTGGAGATGCAGCAAGGTTTTTGGGAGTACCTGCGTGCTTACATGAACAATGGTCCTTGGTTCGATGAGCAGGGCAATCACAGCGAGTCGGATGAATTTGTCAAAAGTCAGCTAGCAGTCCGCTATCGCCCTAGCAAGGTTCTACGTAATACCTGGGATCGAATACTGGAAAAGCGTCAAGCCGCAGGTGGTAAGAATTATTTGGATTTGAGCGATGCCGTCATGTTGCTCGGCACAGTGGTTCTCCACCCCATGGGGGTTATTCAGGAGTTCACCTATAACGTCGCCAAGCGCCGTAGCCGCAAGCAGTGGCCTGAATTGGTGGAAGAACGGCTGCGTCCAGACGGCCCCACCACCCGGCTGATCGATCTAGAGCGTGAACGCGGTTTGGACGTATAAGCGTAAAGGAAGGTAGGTGCACAATCTAAATTAAGCCAACCGCAAACCGAGCTACTAGACCCAGCAGGGGACAGCCTCAGTCTGATTGCCTGGGTGATGATGCGGCCTGGGGCTATGGGCTGATGGCCGTGGGCGGCCTGGTCGGGGTGGCAGGGGGCTTCTTTACCGCCAGCGGCACCACCCTGCTTGGCCTGGGGCCGGTGGCCTGGGCCACCCTGCTGCTTATCCTGGCCGGCGCAGCCCTGGTCTGGTGGCTGGACGACACGCCCCTTGAGGAGTGGTTGACCAACGGCCCCTTCGGTGACAGCCGCAGCGACAAGGTGGCGCATCTGTGGAATGACCCGCAAGAGGCCTTCTATCGCTTGGTCAGCCTGTTCGCCGGCATCCGCATCAGTATCGGCGCGAACCCGGAACAAGCGCGCCACAGCGGTGCCATGGGCCTGCTCGACCCGGCCGAGTTTCAGGCCGTGCGCCGCGCCAATACCCGCGTGCGTATCGAGAGCAACCTGCCGGGTCTGGCGGCCAGTCTGGGCAGCGCCAGCATCCGGGCGCACAGCCGGCTGCGCAGCAGCAGCCATCGCCTGACCCACAAGGACCATATCCAGCTGAGCAACCATAGCCTCAGTCCCGTCCAGCCTCTGGCCCAGCGCCTGTTCCCGGATGCATTAGAACTGTTCTACGAAGTACCGGCCTCTCAAGTCATTCCGCGTCGCGAGCCATTTAACTGGCAGACCCATGAGCTGGTTGTACGCGCGCAGATCAACCTGCAAGGTGAGGCGCGCAATTGGGTGTTCCCGGCACCGCCACCGGTTGACCGGCTCAGTTACAACGCCAGCGAGCACGGCGAGCCGAAATTCGACACAATCGAGCAGCCTTATTGGGCCGATGAACAAACCAATAGCAATCAGGATATACAGCCGTAAGGATGCACTGCCCCATGACCGCCCACTACAGCTCCAGCGCCTATCATCCGGCGCGCATTCCCGATCAGCCAGCCTCGGCCAAGCGAAATTGGCTAAAGCGTTTCGGTAATTCGCGCCTGCCTTGGGGACATACTCAGGATATCGTACCTGTCGGTATGCTCAGTGGTACGACTCCGGCCGACTTGCGCGCCATCGAACAGTACGAGGAAGAGTTGGCGTCAGGCCAAAAGCAGCGGCAAGCCTACGAGAAACTGGACTATCACCAGCTGATCGATCATGAGCGCTACAGGTATGCATCACTCTCCAAGCGGAGCCTGTTTTGGTTTTACTTATGGGGAGGGGGGCGTTTTGTATTTTGGGCAATGCTCCTCTTGTTACCTTTCCCTTGGCTGCTAGAGGCTTATTCCTCTCTCGATGGGTTTATAACCGCATTAGTACATAGCATTGTAGATAGCGCACCAGTATTTCTCGGTCCCCCTCTGGCCTGCTGGACCATAGGCTCCTTTTTTGTCCATAAACTGCCCAACTGGGTTGTCCGCCCCTCCAAAGGCCCGCTCTGGGAGCTTAATCGCTGCACCGGTATGGTCACCATTTTCGATTACGACAATATGGGCGAGTACCAGCGCAGCGGCACCATCGGCGAATTTACCAACCCCTTCCACGAGTTCGATGCCTATATCAGTAGCGGCCCTGACCGCCAGGGGCTGATGTGGCACCAGTTGTACCTGGCTCACCGCTACCATGAGCTGGTGATCAACCTCAGCCCCATAGTGCCGAAAGACTCGTCGATGGCCTCGCAGTTCGCCGCCTGGGACTTTATCCAGAACTATATGGACATCAGCCGGCCACTGCCGGATATCCCGCTGTTCGAGCAGTACCGCGACCAAGACCCCGTCACAGCCGCGCATGATCAAGACAACCATCGCTCCGCGCGTTACTGGCGCGATATGGACGACGCCACCTGGGAGGCCAAGCTCGACGAAATGCAGGCCAGGGTCAATGCCTACGACATCACCGGGCGCACCAACTCGATGAGTCGGCACGTGCGCTATGTCGATTGAGACGGCCACTCGCGGGGCCGATACCCACTACAGCGCCTACCACCCGGCGCGCATTCCCGACCGAAACAAGGGGAGTCAGGTCTTGTCTTTTGCCTTCGCCATTATCATTCGGCTGACCCGTGAATAATGCAGACCAGAATAATCGGCTATTTCCTTCAGACTGTAGCCGCTACTTGCCAAGCAAAAGGCAAGACCTGCCCCCGGCTCTTTTGCAAGGACGCGATATGACCGAACACGCCGGCGAAGTAGAACGGGGCTTGCTCTGGATGCAGGAGCACCTGGCCCCATTGCCCATTCCCACCGGACAACCTGCCAGCGACCTGATGAATATCATCTGGCGCAAGAACGAGGCTTATCTGGATATCGGCAGTTTCGCTATGGCAGCGGGCTGGCTGACGCTGCACTGCCTATCAGTTATGTTTGTAGCCATTTCAATCTGGGTTGCTTCAACAGGTGATTATTGGGCTGGCTTGGCGATTCTGGCCCTTTGTGGGGGGGGGGGGGGGGGTAATGGTCCCTCTCTGGTACTTGTTTATCAAGCAATGGCGCAAGCCCCTAACTCCACCGATTCGCTTCAATCGCCAGCGCCGCGAGGTATGTATTACCGAGCCAGACGGCAGCTACTGGTTCGTGCCCTGGGAGCGCGTATATGCCATCGCCCCCAGTGTCACCAACCTGGGCACCTATGGTGCGACCAAGCATGGCAGCCTGCTGCTGTGGTTCCCGCTCAAGGGCCAGGAACATGAAACCTATGGCCCCGACAAGAAGGGCTGGGTGCTGATGGTCAATCCCGGCGGCGGAATTTCCTCCATGGCGCAGTGGGAATGCATTCGCAGCTTTATGGAGACGGGGCCGGATGCGGCTCCAGAACCCTCGGTTATTCGTAACAAAGGCATGAGCCTTTGGCAGAGCTTTACCTACGATTTCATGCAAGCAGTAAAGTCCAGAGGGTGGCTGCTGGCGTTTTTGTGGGAAGGACTCGGCAGTTTGGTTTTCAACGGTTTTTTGCTGGAGCACTTGCTGCGCAAGAAACTCGCCCATATCCCCGACCTCACCGCCCCCGAAGTCGTCGAATGGTCCAAACCCCTACCGCCCGCGCAATGGGCCAAACGCTCTCCCGAGCTGGAGCTGGCCATCGCCAAGCGCGAGGCCGAGTTGGCCGAGCAATAAACCGCTCTCACGGCCGCAAGCCGGCACACCGCCCTGCAAAAGCCGGCTGATCGCCGGACACAGGCCTACCCCGTCGACCACAACCACACCGGCGAAAGGCCCATGCCGGGCACCGCCGGCATGTTCGGCTGCTTCGCCTACAACGCCTTTTCGAACACCTTGGAGTTGCGCTGAAAGTTGTACAGTGAAACGCGCGCCGCCGGCAGGCGGTCGACGCTGCTGGGCACGAAGCCGCGCTCGCGAAACCAGTGGGCGGTGCGGGTGGTGAGGACGAACAGGTGCTTCAGGCCCTGGGCGCGGGCGCGCGCCTCGATGCGTTCGAGCAGTTCGTCGCCGCGGCCGCCATGGCGATACTCCGGGTTGACCGCCAGGCAGGCCAGTTCGCCGTAGTCCGAGTCGTCGATCCGGTACAGCGCGGCGCAGGCGATGATCAGGCCCTCGCGCTCGACGATGCTGAACTGCTCGATCTCGCGCTCCAGCACCTCGCGCGAACGGCGCACCAGAATGCCCTGCTCTTCCAGCGGACTGATCAGTTCGATCAGGCCGCCGACATCCTCGATGGTCGCCTCGCGCAAGGACTCGAACTGCTCTTGCGCCACCAGGGTGCCGTTGCCCGCACGGGTGAACAGTTCGCTGAGCAGGGCGCCGTCCTCGGTATAGCTGACGATATGGCTGCGCCGCACCCCGCCTCTGCAGGCCTGGGCGGCGGCATCCAGCAGTTCGGCCTGGTAGCTGTTGCCCAGGCGCTGCATGTGCTGCGGCACCTGCTGCGGGCGCAGTTCGCGCACCAGCTTGCCCTGCTCGTCGAGCAGGCCGGACTCGGCACCGAACAGCAGCAGCTTGTCGGCGCCCAGGTCGATGGCGGCACGAGTGGCCACGTCCTCACAGGACAGGTTGAAGATTTCCCCGGTCGGCGAATAGCCCAGCGACGACAGCAGCACGATGCTGCGCTCGTCGAGCAGGCGGCCGATGCCCTTGCGGTCGACCCGGCGCACTTCGCCGGTATGGTGATAGTCGATGCCGTCGACCACGCCGATCGGCCGTGCGGTGACGAAGTTGCCGCTGGCCACGCGCAGACGTGCGCCCTGCATCGGCGAGGCAGCCATGTCCATCGACAGGCGCGCTTCGATGGCGATGCGCAACTGGCCGACCGCGTCGATCACGCACTCCAGGGTCGCGCCGTCGGTGACCCGCAGATCACGGTGAAAGTGCGGGATTATCCCGCGCGCAGCCAGGCGCGCCTCGATCTGCGAGCGCGAGCCGTGCACCAGCACCAGGCGCACGCCGAGGCTGTGCAGCAACACCAGGTCGTGGACGATATTGCCGAAATTCGGGTGGGCGACGCCCTCGCCCGGCAGCATCACGACGAAGGTGCAGTCGCGGTGGGCATTGATATAGGGCGAAGCATGGCGAAGCCAATTGACGTAGTCGTGCATTGCAGAGAGAACCTGTGAGTCGTGGAGAGACACATGAATAAAGCGCGGCAACGCGCCAGACGAAGCAGCCATCGTTACCCGCTTTATCGTCGCAGTTGGGGCATCACGCGTTCTCTCCTCCGGTTGGCAAGGGCCGCATGCAGGCTCATGGGGCCGGACTCAGGCAATAATGCTGAATCAATTCACGTAACAGACGCACGGTCGGCTCGAGACGTGACATTTCCAGGTACTCACCCGGCTGGTGGGCACAGTCGATATCGCCGGGGCCGAGCACCAGGGTCTCGCAGCCAAGCTGCTGAAGATAAGGCGCTTCGGTGGCAAACGCCACCGAAGCCGCGCTGTGACCGGTCAGGCGCTCGGCCAGGCGCACCAGTTCGCTGTCGGCGGCCTGTTCGAAGGGCGGCGCGCTGGGAAACAGCGGGGCGAAGTCGATCTTGACCTGATGCCGCTCGGCCAGCGGCTGCAGCTTCTGGCGGATGGCCGCGCGCAGCAATTCCGGCTGCATGCCCGGCAATGGGCGCAGGTCGAATTCCAGCGAGCACTGGCCGCAGATACGATTGGGGTTGTCGCCACCGTGGATGCAGCCGAGATTCAGGGTCGGTACCGGCACGCCGAACTGCGGGTTGTTGAACTCGCGCTGCCACTGGCCGCGCAGGCCGCGCAGCTCGGTCATCACGTCCTGCATCGCCTCCAGGGCGCTGTGACCGAGGCTCGGGTCGGAGGAGTGACCGCTCTGGCCGAGGATGTCGATGCGCTCCATCATGATGCCCTTGTGCAGGCGGATCGGCTTGAGCCCGGTCGGCTCACCGATCACCGCGGCGCGCCCCAGGGGCCGCCCCGCCTCGGCCAGGGCGCGGGCGCCGGACATCGAGCTTTCCTCGTCGCAGGTGGCGAGGATCAGCAGCGGCTGCCGGAAGCGCTGGTCCAGCAAGGGTTGCAGCGCCTCGATGACCAGGGCGAAGAAGCCCTTCATGTCGCAACTGCCCAGGCCGACCCAGCGACCATCGACCTCGGTCAGCTTGAGCGGATCGCTCTGCCACAAGGCCGCATCGAAGGGCACGGTGTCGCTATGTCCGGCCAGCACCAGGCCGCCAGGACCGCTGCCGTAACTGGCGAGCAGATTGAATTTACCCGGCCTGACTTCCTGCACCTCGCAGGCGAAACCGAGGTCGCCGAGCCAGCTCGAGAGCAGCTCGATCACCGGCCGATTGGACTGATCCCAGCGCGCCTGGGTACAACTCACCGAAGGCGCGGCGATCAGCGCGGCGAATTGCTCTTTGAAGGAAGGCAGGGGCATTGGCGGTCTCCGCGGACGTTGCCACCATCATAGGGGCAACGCCGGTGCGGATGAAACCGTCGAGGCTATCTCAGAGGAAGATGCCGCGCAGGATATAGAAGAACACGATGGCCAGGGCGGCACCGACCGGCAGGGTGATCAGCCAGGACATGAAGATCTTGCCGATCACGCCCAGGTTCAACGCACCAATCCCCCGTGCCAGGCCAACGCCCAGTACCGCGCCGACCAAGGTGTGGGTGGTGGACACCGGCAGGCCGATGGCCGAGGCGCCGACCACGGTGGTAGCAGTGGCCAGTTCGGCGGCGAAACCGCGGCTCGGGGTCAGCTCAGTGATCTGCTTGCCGATGGTGGCGATCACCTTGTAGCCGTAGGTGGCCAGGCCGATGACGATACCGATGGCGCCGAGCAGCAGGACCCAGGCCGGCAGCGCCGCCTTGGCCCCGACGGCCTCACCGCCGGACTGGATCACCCCGACGATGGCTGCCAGCGGGCCGACCGCATTGGCCACGTCATTGGAGCCATGGGCGAAGGCCATCGAGCAGGCAGTGAAGATCATCAGCACGGCGAAGACTTTTTCCACGCTGGCGTAGTGGAAATCCTTGTCCGCTTCGACGTCGATCTTGATCCGGCTGAGCAGGGCAATGCCCAGCAGCATCACCAGTACCCCGACACCCGCGGCGAGGAAGAAACCCTCGGTGCTGGAGAGGTTGAGGCCGATATGCTTGAGGCCCTTGGTCACGGTCACCAGGCTGACCATAAAGCCGGTGGCGAACATATACAGCGGCACGAAGCGCTTGGCGTTGACGAAGGGCTCATCGGTATCGATGATCAGCCGTTGCACGCTGACGAACAGGCCGAAGGCGACGGTGCCGGACAGTACCGGCGAGATCACCCAGCTGGCGACGATCGGACCGACGCCGGCCCAGTTGACCGCGTCCATGGACACACCGACCGCGGCGAAGCCGATCACCGCGCCGACGATGGAGTGAGTGGTGGACACCGGCCAGCCGCGGGTCGAGGCGATCAGCAGCCAGGTGCCGGCCGCCAGCAGCGCCGACATCATGCCCAGGACCATCAGGTCCGGGGTGATCAGCGACGCATCGACGATGCCGCTCTTGATGGTTTCGGTGACCTGGCCGCCGGCCAGATAGGCGCCGGCGAACTCGAAGACCATGGCGATCAGGATCGCCTGCTTGATGGTCAGCGCGCGCGAGCCCACCGAGGTGCCCATGGCGTTGGCCACGTCGTTGGCACCCACGCCCCAGGCCATGAAAAAGCCGAAGAGACAGGCAAGCAGCAGAAGTACGAGGCCGTAGTCCGCAATCAGAGACATAAATAATTAATCCGTAGATTCCAGAAAGGACACTGGCGCTTAGCGCGCCAGCAGTTGTTCCAGTCGGTTACCGACTCGCTCGGCACGGTCGGCGACATCGCCGATCCATTCGATGATCTGGTAGAGGAACATCACGTCGACCGGAGGAAGGTCCTTTTCCAGTTTGAACAGGGCACGCCGTACGTCGATCTGCATCAGATCGGTGTCACGCTCGATCTGCTCCAGCTCCTCGACCATGGAGCCGACCAGGGCGGCTTCGCGCCCGCCGAACCCGGTTTCCAGCAGCTCATCCAGCTCGTTCATGGCTTTCAGCGCCTGGGCGCTGGCATCCACGGTACGCTGCACGAAGGTCCGCATCAGTGGCTGTAAAGCCTGTGGAATGGCCATTTCGCGACCCAGCATCAGGCCGGCGATGTCCTTGGCGCGGTTGGCAACTTTGTCCTGTACACTCAGCAGCTCAAGCAGATCCGAACGCGGCACCGGTAGAAACAAGCTCTTGGGCAGGTGCAAACGTACGCTTTTCTTGAGCTTGTCGGCCTCGTCCTCCAGCCGCGCCATGTCCTGTTGCACCTGCCCGACCTTGACCCAATCTTCAGCCATCACGGCGTCGAAAAAAGGCACCAGGTGTGCGGCGCACTCATGGGCTTTGGCGAAGTGCTTCTGCATCGGCCCGATGGGCGAGCGACCGAACAGGCTGGCGAATGGATTGAGTGGCATAGGGTGAACCCCGGCTTTAAAGAAGGCGGCAAGTATACGGATCGCTCGAAAAGCTCGCCAGCACGCATCATCAGACTGTCACAATTTCACAGTAGGCGCTTAGCTCACCATCATGGTCAAAGAAACCGAAATCAAATTGCGGGTCAGCCGCGACACCCTGGCAGCCCTGCGCGAGCACCCGCTGCTGAAGAAGCGCAACAAGAGCGGCTGGGAACAGCGCGAGCTATTCAATCAGTATTACGACACGCCCGCCCGTGATCTGGCCCAGGCCAAGGTCGCCTTGCGCATCCGCCGCGATGGCGATGCCTTTATCCAGACCCTGAAAACCCGTGGCCAGAGCGTTGCCGGCCTGTCCGAGCGCAACGAATTCGACTGGTCCCTGGAGCAGGCCGAACTGGATCCGAGCAAGCTCGACGACAGCTGCTGGCCGGCGGCCCTGGCCGAACTGGACAAGAGCCTGCTGCAACCGATCTTCAGTACCGACTTCGTCCGCCAGCGTGCCGACATCGCCTGGGGTCGCGGCAAGGCCAAGGTGGTCATCGAAGCGGCCCTGGATCTCGGCAAGGTCATCGCCGGCGAAGGCGAAGAAGAAATCTGTGAGCTGGAACTGGAACTGCGCCAGGGCGAACCTGCCGCCTTGCTGGAGCTGGCCGCCGAACTCGCCGCCGATCTGCCACTGATGCCTTGCGACATCAGCAAGGCCGAGCGCGGCTACCGCCTGTTCGATGCCAGCAGTTACAGCCTCAGCCTGCCGGCCCCCGAATTGAACGCCGAAATGAGCCTGGATGACGGCTTTGCCGCCATTGCCTGGCACCTGCTCGGCAGCAGCCAACGCCTGGCCGAGCAATACCGTTTCAATGGTCATTGGCGCCTGCTGGTCGACTGGCTGGAACAACTGGTCGGCCTGCGGGCACTGATCGGCAGCCTCGGTCAGGCTGCGCCGCGCAGCAGCAGCAGCGAACTGCGCCAGACCCTCGACGCCCTGCTCAACGACTGGCGCCCACGGCTGCAGGCCGGTCAGCTCGACGATGCCGCGCGCCAGGCCGCACCCGCGCAGTTCGCCGCAGAGCTGCAAGGCACGCGCTGGGGCCAGTTCTCCCTGATCAGTTCGCGCTGGCTGTTGGCCAAGGGCTGGACGGTCGCACGCAACAACCGCGGCAATCGCCAGGGCGCCGCACCGCTGGGCAACTGGCTGCCGACCTTGCTGGCCGAGGAAGGCCATGACCTGCAGTTGACCCGCTACCAGAAGCAACCGGAAGACCTGGCCGAGCAACTGCCGCGGATCGAGCGCCTGCTGGTCTGGCTGCGCATGGCCCGCAGCGTACTGGAGGTGGCGGAAGTCGACCGTTTGTATGGCGAACTGAGCAAACTGAGCGAACAGGCCCATCGCCCCATCGACGCCGAGGTGCTGGCCGCACGACAAGCCCAGGCCCATATTGTGGCATCGCTGAAAGCCTGGAGAATGCTGGTGAAGTAAGCGTCTAGCAGCAGCCCTGTTCGTCGGCCACCAAGCGGGCCCAAGTCACAGTCAATGCGAATTGAACCCGTTTGCGCCGACAGATCCGATCATAGCGCCTACACTGACCGGGACTTGAACAGCGGAGTACTGGTCATGACGGAGCCGACGGAGCCACTGAGAGGCAAAGGCAAGCGCAGCGATCCAGCGCCGCCCTTTGAACAGGCCATCCTCTGGAGGCTCCAGCAATGATCAGACCGCCCTATGCCGGCAACCGGCGCATTCTGGTAATCGACGACAACCCGGCAATCCATCAGGACTTCCGCAAGATTCTCGGCGCCGGCCAGGACAGCCAAGCCATGCTGGCCGCCGCCGAGGCGGCTCTTTTCGGTGACGCCCCGCGCGTGGAGCAAGCCTTCGAACTCGACTCCGCCTATCAGGGCCAGGAAGCCCTGGCCATGCTCACCAGCGCACAGGAGCAGGGGCGGCCCTATGCCATGGCGTTCATCGACATGCGCATGCCGCCCGGCTGGGATGGGGTCGAGACCGTCGAACGTCTGTGGCAAGCCGACCCCCAGCTGCAGGTTGCCCTCTGCACCGCCTACTCCGACTATTCCTGGGAGGAAATGGCCGAGCGCCTCGACCTGGCCGACCGCCTGCTGATCCTGAAGAAGCCCTTTGACGCGATCGAGATCCGCCAGCTGGCCAGCGCGCTGACCGTGAAATGGCAGATGACCCAAGACGCGGCCATGAAGATGAGCGCCCTGGAGCAGGCGGTCGAGGAAAGAACCAGGGAGCTGTCCGACGCCAACATCATCGTGCGCAACAGCCCGACCATCCTGTATCGCCTGCGCGGCGAGCCGGCGTTTCCCCTGATGTACATCTCGCACAACATCACCAAGTTCGGCCACGATGCCGCCCGCCTGGTGGCCTCGCCGAACTGGGCGCAGGAGCTGATCCACCCGGACGATCTGCGGATGCTCGACGCGGCGATGGGGCGGGTATTGGAGAAGAGCGCCCAAGGCGCCTCGATCGAATTCCGCCTGCTGACCGGCGCCGACACTTACCGCTGGGTCGAGAACCGCTATGTCCCGGTGCGCAACAGCGAGGGCCGGCTGATCGAGATCGAAGGCATCATCCTCGACATCACCGAACGCAAGCTGGCCGAGGAGAAAATCGCCCTGCTCGCCCGCACCGACGGACTCACCGGCCTGGCCAACCGGGCGACCTTCATCGAGCGTCTGAGTCAGGCCTTCGCCGCAGCCGAGCGCGGCGCCCCCTCGTTCGCGATCTTCTACCTGGACCTCGACCACTTCAAGGAAGTCAACGATACCCTCGGCCATCCGGTCGGCGACCTGCTGCTCCAAGAAGTCTCCGCGCGCATCAAGAACTGTACCCGCGAGAGCGATGTGGTCGCCCGCCTGGGCGGCGACGAATTTGCCGTCTTGCAACTGAACATGGGCGAGCCGGCGAATGCGGGCGCGCTGGCGAAAAACATCCAGACCACTCTGGCATGTACCTACTCGCTCAATGGCAACGAGGTGCGCATCTCGGTCAGCATCGGCATCTGCCCCTATGCCCCGGGTAGTGCAGGAGCGGATGCCATGCTCACCCAGGCCGACCTGGCGCTTTACCGCTCCAAGGAAGAGGGCCGTAACCAGTACCACTTTCACTCCGAGGATCTCGACCAGCAGGTGCTCGAGCGGGTAACCCTGGCCAATGACCTGAAAAGAGCGATCGATCAGAACCAGCTGGCGCTGTATTACCAACCCCAGGTCGAGCTGTCGTCCGGAAAGATTTTCGGCATGGAGGCGCTGGTGCGCTGGAATCACCCCACCCGCGGTCTGCTCGCCGCCGATGTGTTCATCCACATCGCGGAAAGAACCGGCAGCATAGTGGCGCTCGGACATTGGGTGCTGGAACAGGCCTGCCGGCAAATGCGCCACTGGCGCGACGCCGGCGTGGCCCCACCGCTGATCGCGATCAACCTCTCGCTCGCCCAGATCAAGAGCGGGCAGGAACTGGTCCGCGATGTCACTGAAACCATCGCCAAATGGGGACTGGCCCCCACCGATCTGGAGTTCGACGTGACCGAGGCCACGCTGGCCCAGACCAAATGGACCCGCAACGATGTATTGCCCCAGCTGCGAGCACTCGGGGTGAAGATCGCCATCGACGATTTCGGCGCCGAATATTCCTCGTTCGACTACCTCAAGACCTACCGGGTCAACCACCTGAAGATCGCGCAGTCCTTCATCAACTCGGCCAGCGAGGATCCAGAGAGCGCCACGACCATCCGCGCCATCATCAACTTCGCCCGCGAGCTGGGCATTGGCATCATTGCCGGAGGCGTGGAAACCCATGAGCAGCGTGCCCTGCTGATATCGGCCGGCTCGACGAATCAGGCGCAAGGGTTCTATTTCAGCGAAGCGGTAGACAGTACCTGTGCCAGCGAACTCCTGCGTCATGGCCGCATCCTGGTGAGTGCGCCGGATGACGAGGCGGACCTTGCGCCCGAACCGCCGCAGGGCCACGTGTAAGGCGGACACCCAACCCTCTTTGGGGCCAAAACATGTTGATAACCCGTTGTTGTATATATAGAAATTCAACCAGCACATGGCTCCTGCAGTTTGCTGCGCGACAGCGCTTCGTCGAAGAACCCTCCTACGCAACGCAGCGACTGGTTCAACCACTGCACCGACGCAGACATAATTAGAAGGAAGCAGCCATGAATTGCCCTAGTGCCTCTTACACAGGTTTCACCTCGCCCGGCTTGCTGCTGAGTCTGCTCTTGGCTGCCTTGTCACCGTTGTCGCTGGCCACAGCGGGTGAGCCAGCGCTTGCCGAGCTGGCGGCGGTCCTCCCCGATCTGCGGGCCGGCGGCTATGTCATTTACTTCCGCCACGGCGCTACCGACCAGAAGGTTGCGGATGATCTCGAGCCAGACTTCAGCCGCTGCGAAACCCAACGCAACCTGTCCGAACAGGGCCGGGCGCAGGCGACGGAAGCTGGCAAGGCCATTGCGGCATTGGGCATCCCGGTCGGTGCGGTGATCTCCAGCCCGTACTGCCGCACCAAGGAAACCGCGCAACTGGCATTCGGACGCTATCAGGTAAATCCCGACCTGTATTTCGCCCTCAACGTGGATGCCACCGAGCGCGAGCGCCTGACCCTCGCGCTGCGCCGCATGCTGGCGACGCCGCCGGCCGCGGCGAGCAACACGGTGATCATCGCGCACACGGCCAACCTCAAAGAGTCCGCCGGTATCTGGCCAAAGCCGGAAGGCGTGGCCTATGTCTTCAAGCCCAAGGGTGACGATGCGTTCGTTGCGGTTGCCAAGGTCCTGCCGGATGACTGGGCGAAGCTGTCCGCTACCCTGGCGAAATGACCTCCACCGGCCTAGAGGGCGTCCGCATGCATTGGCTCAGTCAGCGAATCGAATCGCTGCCCCTGCATATTCGCTTCCTTATCGCGCCTGCGCTGAGTCTGGCGTGCGCCGTCCTGATAGTGCTGGCATTCGAGTTGGAGTCGGAGCGGCAGAATGCCTTGCTTCAGCATCTGGCGCGCGAGGACCTACCGGCCCTGGAAAGCCTGGCCAGCGTCGCCACCACGCTCGCCCGCAACCACACGGAGCTGTTTGACCTGCTGCACGACGCTCGCGAGCAACTGGACGAGGAGCAGCTCTACGAGCGCGCCAAGGTGCAAATCGAGGTCATGCGTCACCTCTCCGAGCAGTTCGAACAGACCCTCGACCAGCCGGCCGTCAAAGAGGACGAGCACCTGGCGGCCACCGCCTTGCACCAGTCATTGCTCGAAGGCACCCAGGCATATGTCGCGCAGGCCACCTCCGCCATCGAGCTGTCGACGGTCAACCTGGATCTGGCCTTGCGCGAGCTGGTTGCCGTCAACGCCGGTTTCATCCGCGTCAGCGAGCAGCTCCTCGAGTTCCAGGCGCAGGCCCGCGACGCACTGGGCACCAGTTTTCGCCAGAGCGCGGACCAGAACCGCAAGCGAGTCCTATGGCTGAGTATCGCGGCCTTGCTGCTGGGCATTGCGGCGCTGGTGTTTACCCTGCGCCTGACCCGACAACTCACCCGCACCCTCGACGGCCATATTCTCGACCTGACGCACCTAGGCCGCGCTGCGGAGGGAGACCTGGTCCGTCCAGCCGGCAAGGGCGTGCTCGAGGCAATGGCCAGTGCCATCGGCGCATTCCGCACCACCCTCGACAAGCTCGAGCACAGCGAAGCCGCGCTGAGGCAGTCCCATGACGAGCTGGAGCTGCAGGTGCAACAGCGCACCCGCGAACTGCGCGAGACCCAGAGCGAACTGGTGGCCACGGCACGCCAGGCCGGTATGGCCGAGATCGCCACCAACGTGTTGCATAACGTCGGCAATGTCCTCAATAGTGTGAACATCTCGGCCGACCTGGTCAGCCGCAGGGTACGCGCCTCCAAGTCGCAAGGGCTGGCCAAGGCGGTCCAGCTGATCAACCAGCACGCCGCCGATCTGGGCGAGTTCATCAGCCACGACGCCAAGGGCCAGCTGTTGCCGGGTTACCTGAACCAGCTGGTCGAAGCGCTCGCCAGCGAACAGCAGGGCATTATCGAAGAACTCGAACACCTGACCAGGAGCGTCGACCACATCAAGGAGATAGTCGCCACCCAGCAGTCCTATGCCGGCGCATCGAGCATGCTCGAAGCGGTGCGGGTCACCGACTTGCTGGAGGACGCCCTGCGCATGAATGCCGGGGCGCTGCAGCGCCATCGGGTCAGGGTGATCAAGGCGTTCAGCGAAGTGCCGCCGCTGTTGCTGGACAAGCACCGGCTGCTGCTGATCCTGATCAACCTGATCAGCAACGCCAAGCAGGCACTCTCGGCCCGGGATAACCCTGCGCACGCGCTGACCCTGAGCGTGCGGCTGCTGGACGAGGGCAACCTGCGAATCTGCGTGCAGGACAATGGCGAAGGCATCGCAGCGGAAAACCTCACCCGGATCTTTGCCCATGGTTTCACCACCCGCAAGGACGGCCACGGCTTCGGCCTGCACAGCTGTGCATTGGCGGCCATGGAGATGGAAGGCAGCCTGACGGCCCATAGCGATGGGCCGGGCCACGGCGCCGTCTTTGTCCTGGAACTGCCTGCCCATGCCGTAGCGGGCAGGTCATGAGACAGCCACCGCCACGCACGCTCGCCGCATGCCTCGTCTAGGGTCTGTTGCCCGCCGGCAGGGACCGTTCGAAGACAAAGAGGCTCGAGCGAAGGCGCGCAGACGACCATAATGAGCCGCGCAGGCGGCCGATGCGTATTGCCACAAGGAGTGCGTCATGCAGCAGCAGAGTCACATACGCAAAGCGCAGTCTTGCGCCACCGACGCGCAACAAGCCGCGCAGGAATTCCATGCCGGGGTGGCGCAACCCGATATGGCGCTGGTGGTCTTCTTCTGCTCCAGCGAGTACGACCTGGACGTGCTCGCCGGCGAAATACAGCGCCTGTTCGCCGGGGTGCAAGTCGTCGGCTGCACCACGGCCGGAGAAATCGGACCGGCCGGTTGCCGGGAACACAGCCTGACCGGGGCAAGCTTTGCGGCGAGCCATTTCAGCGCTGTCAGCGGCCATCTCGAGCACTTGCAGCAATTCGATGCCGACACCGGCCAGGCCTTTGCCCAGGGGTTGCTGCAAGAGCTGCACGCCCAGGCTCCGCACAGCGATACGGACAACGGCTTCGCCTTGCTGCTGGTCGATGGTTTGTCGCGGCGGGAGGAACCGGTAACCCGGACATTCCAGCGCGCGCTGGGCAAGCTCCCATTGATCGGCGGGTCGGCGGGTGATGCCATGAAGTTTGTGAAGACCCATGTCTATTGGCAGGGCCGATTCTGTTCCGACAGTGCCCTCCTGGTTCTGCTGACCTCGCGCCTGCCCTTGCGGATATTCAAGACCCAGAATTTCGTGACCACAGAGCAGCGCCTGGTTGTCACCGAGGCCGATGCCCCTTCCCGGGTCGTCAAGGAAATCAATGGGCTGCCGGCGAGCCAGGAATACGCCCGAATGCTCGGCATCGATGCCTGCGACCTTGACTCCGCGCGTTTCGCCGCCTGGCCGCTGGTCCTGACGATCGGCGGCACGACCTACGTGCGCGCCATCCAGAAAGCCAACCCGGATGGCAGCCTGACGTTCTTCTGCGCCATCGAAAACGGACTGGTACTGCGGCTGGCACAGGGCGCGGACCTCCTGCAGAACCTGGAGCAGACTTTTGCCGGGATACGGGCCGAGATCGGCCCGCCACTGCTGGTCCTCGGTTGTGATTGCATGGGGCGCAAACTGGAAATTGCCCAGAGCCCCGACAAACAGCGGATCGACGAAGTCCTGGTGCAGCACAACACCGTCGGCTTCAACACCTACGGCGAACAGTTCCGCGGCGTGCATGTCAATCAGACGCTGGTTGGCGTAGCAATAGGCCCGCAAGCCCTGGAGACCAACGATGCCTGAGTCAGCCGCGTGCCGCGAACCAACAACCGAGCAAGCCGCAGAGCGCGAAATCGTCCGGCTCAACAAGATCATCCGCGCCCTGATGGACCGTGCCGAACGCAGCGCCAATGCCCAGGGCTCGGACTTCGACCTGTTCCAGACCACGATCATGCTGGAAGAGCTGGTCCTCAGCCGCACGGCGGAGCTGCAAGCGGCCCTGGGCGAGAACGAGCAAATCACCCATGAACTGCGCCAGACCCAGAGCGAACTGGTGGCCACGGCGCGCCAGGCCGGCATGGCCGAAATTGCGACCAACGTGCTGCATAACGTCGGCAACGTGCTCAATAGCGTGAACGTCTCCGCCGAGCTGGTCAGCCGCAAGGTGCGCGCCTCCAAGGCCCAGGGGCTGGCCAAGGCAGTCCAGTTGATCAACCAGCACGCCGCCGACCTCGGCGACTTCATCAGCCACGACGCCAAGGGCAAGCTGCTACCGGCTTACCTGAACCAGCTGGTCGAGGCCATCGCCGCCGAGCAGCAGGGCATTGTCGAAGAGCTCGAACACCTGACCAAGAGCGTCGGCCACATCAAGGAGATAGTCGCCACCCAGCAGTCCTACGCCGGCGCGTCGAGCATGGTCGAACCGGTGCGGCTCGCCGACTTGCTCGAAGATGCCCTGCGCATCCACGCCGAGGCGCTCAGCCGCCAGCGGATCAGCGTAATCAAGGCGTTCGCCGCAACGCCTCCGCTGTTGCTCGACAAGCATCGGCTGCTGCTGATCCTGGTCAACCTGATCAGCAACGCCAAGGATGCGCTGTCGGCCCCGGCGGACCAATCGCGCACCCTGACCCTGAGCGTACGGCTGCTGGACGAGGGTAACCTGCGGATCTGCGTGCAGGACGATGGCGAAGGCATCGCGGCGGAAAACCTCACCCGGATCTTTGCCCACGGTTTCACCACGCGCAAGAATGGCCACGGTTTCGGCCTGCACAGTTGCGCGTTGGCGGCCATGGAAATGGGCGGCAGCCTGACCGCCCATAGCGAGGGACCGGACCGAGGTGCAACCTTCACCCTCGAATTACCCATTAGCGCCACACTGGATAGCCTATGAGTACGCGGCACAACCGACGCATCCTGCTGATCGACGATACGCCCTCGATTCATGAGGACTTCCGCAAGATCCTCCTGCTGGATAGCCAGACGGAGGCCGAACTGGATGAGGTCGAGGCGGCCCTGTTCGGCGAGGAGGTCAAGGCCGGCGCCCCACAGTTCGAACTCGACTCGGCCTACCAGGGTCAGGAAGGCCTGGCCATGGTTTGCCAGGCCATGCGTGCCAACCGCCCATATGCCATGGCATTCGTCGACATGCGCATGCCGCTGGGCTGGGACGGCGTCGAGACCATCGAACAACTCTGGCAAGAAGACCCGCGCCTGCAGATAGTGATCTGTACCGCTTACGCCGACTACTCCTGGGAAGAGGTTATCGACCGACTCGACAGCCGCGATCGGCTGCTGATCCTGAAGAAGCCCTTCGACAATATCGAGGTCTGCCAACTGGCCAGTACGCTGACGGCCAAGTGGGAAATGACCCAGCAGGCGGCCCTGCAGATGAGCGAGCTGGAGGCCAAGGTAGTCGAGCGAACCCTCGAGATCAGGCAAGCTAGCGAAGCACTGCAAGTGGAAATCCTCGAGCGCAAACAGCTGCAAAGCCAGCTGCTGCAAGCCGAAAAACTGGCCTCCATCGGCCAACTGGCAGCCGGCGTCGCGCATGAGATCAATAACCCGATCGGCTACATCTCCTCCAATTTCTGCACGCTCGAAGGTTATTACGCTGGGCTGCTGGAGATGCTGAGCGCCTACGAGGCCGTGGAGCAGACCGTGGGTTCACCGGAGGTGGCGGCCAAGCTGCAGAGCCTGCGTGAACGCCTGGAACTCGATTTCCTCAAGGAGGACATACCACAGCTGATGCGCGAATCCAGGCAGGGCATCGCCCGGGTACGCCAGATCGTCCAGGACCTGAAGGACTTCTCGCGGATCGACTCGACCCAGGAATGGCAGTGGGCCAATCTGGAAGAAGGCATCGACTCGACCCTCAACATCGTCGCCAACGAGATCAAGTACAAGGCCGATGTGGTCAAGCAATACGCGGGCATCGGCGAGATCGAATGCCTGCCTGCGCAACTCAACCAGGTCGTCCTCAATCTGCTGGTCAACGCCGCCCAGGCAATGGGGCCCGAGCGGGGTACGATCAGCATTCGCACCGGTACGGCGGCCGAGCGGGTCTGGATAGAGGTGGCGGATACCGGCCAGGGCATTGCTGCACAAGTCCTGCCGCGGATCTTCGACCCCTTCTTCACCACCAAGCCCATCGGCCAGGGCACCGGGCTGGGCCTGTCGCTCTCCTACGGCATCGTGCAGAAGCATAACGGCACGCTCAGGGTGGACAGCGAAGTGGGCCTGGGCAGCACCTTCCGCCTTGAACTGCCGGTGCGCCAGCCCGTGCGACCTGAATGACCGCGAGCGCCTCGAGCGGAGCGCCAGGTTGGGTAACCGATCACGCTTGACGCTTCGCCCTCACCAACAGTTTCGGGCATGCTAGGGTCTGTTGCCGTTTCGATGCGGCCGCGAAACGGCAACAGACCCTGAGAACAGGGCCCTGACTGCTGCCTGCCGTGCGCCGAGAGTGACCCAGGAGCCCGCATGTCCGCCTTTGCTGCAACCAACCAAGACCGCCTCCTTGATCTCAGCGACCTGCTGCGCGAACTGGTCGCCCAGGGCCGGGTCGACCAGGACAGCGCCGAGCAGTGCCTGGCGATCCGCCGCAGCGCGGTGAACAATCAGCAGCATCCGCTGGAGTTCCTCGCCGCGCAGCAGGTCGATGACCTCAGCCATCCGGGCAAGAAGCTCGACCTGGAAAGCCTCACCCTCTGGCTGGCAGAGTTCGCCGGCCAACCCTACCTGCGCATCGACCCGCTGAAGATCGACGTCGCCGCCATCACTCCGCTGATGTCCTACGCCTTCGCCCAACGGCACAAGATCCTCGCCGTGGCGGTCGGCCCCGACGCGGTAACCATCGCCAGCGCGCAACCGCTGATGCACAGCTGGGAAGCCAACCTGACCCACGTGCTCAAGCGCCCGATCAAGCGGGTGGTGGCCAACCCGGTGGAAATCCAGCGCTTTACCGTGGAGTTCTACCGTCTGGCCAAGTCGGTCAGCGGCGCCAGCGCCGGCGACAGCAAGATCAGCGGGGTCGGCAACTTCGAGCAGTTGCTCAACCTCGGCGCCCAGGATCAGGAACCGGACGCCAACGACGCGCATATCGTCAACATCGTCGACTGGCTGTTCCAGTACGCCTTCCAGCAACGCGCCAGCGATATCCACATCGAGCCGCGCCGCGAGCAGGGTAGCGTGCGCTTTCGCATCGATGGCGTGCTGCACACCGTCTATCAGTTCCCGCCGCAGGTGACCATGGCGGTGGTCAGCCGCCTGAAAAGCCTGGGCCGGATGAACGTCGCGGAAAAGCGCAAACCCCAGGACGGCCGGGTCAAGACCAAGATTCCGGATGGCGGCGAAGTCGAACTGCGCCTGTCGACCCTGCCCACCGCCTTCGGCGAAAAACTGGTGATGCGCATCTTCGACCCGGAAGTGCTGCTGAAAAGCTTCGACCAGTTGGGCTTCTCGCCGGACGACATGAAGCGCTGGGCAGACATGACCCGTCAGCCCAACGGCATCATTCTGGTCACCGGCCCCACCGGCTCGGGCAAGACCACCACCCTCTACACCACGCTCAAGCAACTGGCGACCTCCGAGGTCAACGTCTGCACCATCGAAGACCCGATCGAGATGATCGAAGGCGCCTTCAACCAGATGCAGGTGCAACACAACATCGATCTGAGCTTCGCCAGCGGCGTGCGCGCGCTGATGCGCCAGGACCCGGACATCATCATGATCGGCGAGATCCGCGACCTGGAAACCGCCGAGATGGCGATCCAGGCCGCGCTGACCGGCCACCTGGTGCTGTCCACCCTGCACACCAACGACGCGCCCAGCGCCATCACCCGCCTGCTCGAACTGGGCGTGCCGCATTATCTGCTCAAGGCCACCCTGCTCGGGGTCATGGCCCAGCGCCTGGTGCGCACCCTGTGTCCGCACTGCAAGGCACCCCATGAGCTCAGCGAAGACGACTGGCAGAGCCTGACCCGACCCTGGAACGCGCCATTGCCGACCGGCGCGCACAAGGCCGTGGGTTGCCTGGAATGCCGCGACACCGGCTACCGCGGGCGCGCCGGGGTCTACGAGATCATGCAGCTCAACGATGCGATCAAGCCGCTGATCAATGCCGACACCGACCTCACCGCCCTGCGCCGGCATGCCTTCAAGGAAGGCATGCGCAGCCTCAGGCTGTCCGGCGCGCAAAAAGTCGCCGCGGGCCTGACCACCATCGAGGAAGTGCTGCGGGTCACGCCCCAGAGCGAACAGAAGTAGCCCACGACAGCCGTGGCCTAACCGTGGATGGGTTGGCCGCTCAAGCAATACTTGATCCGGCTGCATTCTCTGCGCGGCGCAACCCATCATTGCCCAGAACCTGCTGACGCCGTATCGGGTTACGCGGCGTTCAGCAGCAATGTTGCGGCCGGGATGGCGACAGTCGCCGCCAACCCGACCTACGGGCTAAATGCCCCTGCCTTTCACGTAGCGCAACGCCGCAGCGGACGCGTGGAGGAGGTCACAGTAGGCGAGAGTTTTCTCACAACCTCTCAGCGCTGGGCGACGATCGCCTCTGCCTTGCGTGGCGGGCAGTTGAGGTAGGCGGAGCTCTGCAGCCAGCCCTGGTCCGGGTACCAGGCGAAGATGAACTGGCCACCCTTGAGCTGGTCGACCACCATCCGCGCCACTTGCGGACGCACCGCCGGGCAACCGAGGCTGCGGCCGATCCGGCCCTGAGTCTTTGCCAGGCGCGGGTCGACGTAGCTGGCGGCGTGGATGACGATGGCGCGCTCGCGGGCACGGTCGTTCACCCCCGGCTCGAGCCCGTCCATGCGCAACGAGTAACCGTGCTTGCCGCTGTAGCTCTCCGCCGCGCGGAACAGCCCCAGACTCGACTGATGACTGTCCTGGGTGTTGGAAAAGCGCGTGGCCAGATTCTCGCCAGACATCCGCCCGTGGGCGACCAGGTCGTTCAACAGCAAGCGTTGCTGCTGCAGATCGAAAATCCACAAGCGGCGGGCGGTGGACGGCTGCGCATAGTCGATCACCGCCAGGCGCTGCGCCGGTTCGGCACCATGCTTGAGCGCACACTGCATGGCCGCCAGCGCATGCTCGAGGACCTGGCGATCGAGCCCGGGGGCGACGCGCGTCAGGCTGTCGAACAGCGGTGGCGGGGCGGATGCCGCCGCCAGCCAGGGCGATGCCAGCAGGCACAATCCGGTCAGGGTGAGGCCGAATCGGCGGAGTGATTTGATCATGGGCAGGAAGCTCCTGTGTACACTGCGGCGAACATTCGGCGAGCGCTTGTTTCAATCGCCTCGGGCGTAATACGAGCCGCCGACGACCACCCCATTCGACTGCATAGAGCAATCACGGAACTGGCGAATCATGGACTGCAAGGCGCGATTGTACAAAAAAACCGCACATTACCTGACCGCCGGCTGTCTGCTGGCGCTCACGGCCCAGGCCTACGGCGTCGACGACGGCGCTAGCCAGGCGATCCGCCAGAGCTTCGCCGCCCCCTCCAGTGCCTGCGCCTCGACGCTCGCGGCTGCCGAGCTGCAGAGCTCCGGTTTGCTCCACGAACTCTATGCACAAGAGGCATTCCTCCCGCTCTGGCAAGAGCCTAGCCGGCGCGTGGCGCTGCTGCACGAACTGGAGCAACTGGCCGACGACGGCCTCGACCCGAGCGAGTACCGGCTCGACAACCTGCGCGCCCCGCTGCCGAAGGATCTCCAGCAGCGCGCCTGTGCCGACCTGCTGATCAGCCACAGTTACCTGCAAGCCCTGCAGCATCTGGCGCACGGGCGGGTGGCGCAAGAACCGATCGAGCCCTTCTGGCGGGCCCCCGACAGCCTCAGCCCAACACCACGCCCCAGCGTGCTCAGCCTGGCCTGGCAGGGGCTCGACGACCTGCCGGCCGCCTTCGCCACGGCGCGGCCGGCTCTGCGCCAGTACCGGGAACTGCGCCGGGCCTATGCCGAGCGGCGACGCCAGCCACTCGCCGAGTGGACGTCGATTCCCGGCGGTGGCCTGCTGCGCCCGGACATGCGCGATGCGCGCGTTCCTCTGCTGGCTGCCCGCCTAGCCGCGGAAGGCTATATAGATGAACGACCCGCCAGCGACCACTATGACGCCACCCTGGTGGCCGCGGTGGAGCACTTCCAGACCCGCCATGGCCTGCAGGCCGACGCGGTGATCGGCCCGGACAGCCTGACCGCCCTGAATACCAGCGCGGCCGCACGCCTCGAGCAACTGCGGGTCAACCTCGAGCGCTGGCGCTGGCTGGCCGGCGACATCGAGGCCGAAACCCTGCTGGTGGATATCGCCGGCGGCCAGCTCAGCTATTACCGCGACCATCAGTTGCTGTGGCAGGGCCGCGCCCAGGTCGGCCGGCCGGCACGCCAGACGCCACAGCTCAAGTCATTGGTCAGCCGCCTGACCCTCAACCCGACCTGGACCGTGCCGCCGACCATCCTGCGCGAGGACAAGCTGCCGCAGATCCGCCGCGACCTCGGCTATCTGCAGCGCCAGCAGTTACGCGTGCTCGACCGCGACGGCACGCCGCTCGACCCGGCCAAGGTCGACTGGCAGAAGCCCGGGGCGATCATCCTGCGCCAGGATGCCGGGCCGAATAACCCCCTCGGGCAATTGGTCATCCGCTTTGCCAACCCGTTTTCCGTGTACCTGCACGACACCCCCAGCCAGCACCTGTTCGGCAAGTCGCCGCGCGCCTTCAGCTCCGGCTGCGTGCGCATAGAAGGCATCGTCGAACTGCTCGACACCCTGCTGCCGGCCGCTGACTGTGCCGAGATCGCACGCCTGCTGGCCAGCGGCAAAACCACGGAATTCCCGATACGCGAGCGCCTGCCGATCGTCCTCGCCTACTGGACCGCCACGGTCGACGCCGACGGCGAGCTGATCCTGCGCAACGACCTCTATGCACGGGATCGAAAATTGCTTGCCGCCCTGCAGCGCAACACCTACTGATTCACAAGTCCGTCTGGCGCCCGGGCAAAACGCCAGCTATACGCATACAATCGCCCGTCGCCTTACAAGCCCCCGCAAGGAAATACGCCTCATGGAAATCGGCAGTGTGATCTTTCTCTTCGTCGGCCTGGCCGTCGCCGTGGTCTTCATGGGTTTCAAAGTGGTGCCCCAGGGCTCCCAGTGGACGGTCGAGCGCTTCGGCCGCTACACCAACACCCTGACCCCGGGCCTGAACATCATAGTGCCGGTGATGGACCGCATCGGCCACAAGCTCAGCGTCATGGAAACCGTGCTGGATATTCCGCCGCAGGAAGTGATTACCTCCGACAATGCCACCGTGCAGATCGATGCCGTGTGCTTCTTCCAGGTAATCAACGCCGCCCAGGCCGCCTACGAGGTGAACAACCTCACCCATGCGATCCGCAACCTGCTGCAGACCAATATCCGTACCGTGCTCGGCTCCATGGAGCTGGACGCCATGCTCAGCCAGCGCGACGCGATCAACGAGAAACTGTTGCGCACAGTGGATGAGGCGACCGCGCCCTGGGGCATCAAGATCACCCGCATCGAAATCAAGGACATCAGTCCGCCCGCCGACCTGATGGCGGCCATGTCCGGGCAGATGAAGGCCGAGCGCATCAAGCGCGCGCAGATCCTCGAAGCCGAAGGCCTGCGCGCCGCCGCCATCCTCACCGCCGAAGGCAAGAAGCAGGCGCAGATCCTCGAGGCCGAAGGCCAGCGCCAGGCCGCCTTCCTCGAAGCCGAAGCCCGCGAACGGGCCGCCGGCGCCGAAGCCGAAGCCACCCGGGTGGTCTCCGAAGCAATTGCCAGCGGCAACGTGCAGGCGATCAACTACTTCGTCGCACAGAAATACATCGACGCCCTCGGCCAGCTGGCCAGCGCCAACAACAGCAAGGTGATCCTGATGCCGCTGGAAGCCAGCCAGGTGATCGGCGCGGTCAGCGGGATCGGTGAAATCGTCAAAGCCACCTTCGGTGATAAGCAGGGTTAAGCGATGTGGGACTACTTGCAGCACCTGTCATTCTGGAACTGGCTGGCCTTCGGCACCCTGTTGCTGATCCTCGAAGTGTTCGGCGCCGGCGGTTATCTGTTGTGGATCGGCATCGCCGCCGCCTGCGTCGGCGTGCTGACCTACCTGCTCCCGAACCTGCCCTGGGCCCTGCAGTTCATCCTGTTCGGCGCCCTCTCGGTGCTCACCGCGGTGTACTGGTGGCGCCGCCAGCGCACCGCGGCCAAGCCCTCCGATCAACCGGGGCTGAACCGCCGCGGCAGCGAGCTGCTGGGCCGCCAGTTCGTCCTGCATGAAGCCATCAGCGCTGGTCGCGGCAAGATCAAGGCCGGCGACACCCTGTGGCTGGTCAGCGGCCCGGACCTGCCGGCCGGTAGCCAGGTCAGGGTGATCGGCCAGGACGGCGTGCGGCTGAAAGTCGAAGCCATCGGGTGACCGCCGTGCATCTCGCGCCGCTAATGGCGGCGCAGGATGGCGCAGCGCTCGACCTGCTCGACCAGTCCTTTGCCGGCGACCCGACTCTCGGTTGGTACCTGTTCGCCGAGCGTCCGGGCTTTGCCCAACGCCGCCGCGCCTATCTACAGGCTTATCAACGCTTTCACCGGGCCAACCGCATGCCGACCCTCGCCGTCTGGCAGGCAGAACAACTGGCCGGTGCCTGTTATTTCAGCCTGGCCGGACAGCACCCCAGCGCCAGCAGCTTGCAGTCCATCGGCCAGTCCATCCGCCAGCAGTGCGGCGCCGACTGCCTGGCCCGGCTCGACCAGCTGATCGATGCCTTCGATCAGCAGCTGAGCCACTCCGACAGTGCACGCATCGAGTTCATCGCCGTGGCGCCCGGCCAGCAAGGCCGGGGCATCGGCAGCCTGCTGCTGAGCCAGACGCTGCAGCAACTGCGCCAGCAGGGCTGCCAGCGTGTCGCCCTGGAAACCGGCGAGCCGCGCAACCTGGCGCTGTATCAACGCCACGCGTTTGCCCAGAGCGGTCAGCTGTCGCTGCCGGGCCTGCGACAGTACTACCTGCAAGCGGATTGCTAGCGGCGGCGCCTAGGCCGGCAGCGGTGACGGCCATCGAGACGCCCGTAACGCTTGGCGGCTGAAGCGCAACACCCTTTTATAAAACAACCCGCATATCATTGATTTTATTGGCTATTACGTTTTCTGTAGGAGCGGGCCATGCCCGCGAAACGCATCGCGGGCATGGCCCGCTCCTACGGGTACCCACAAGCCGATAGACGCAATTGCCACCCCAGTTTGTTGCGCGACAGCGCTCCGTCGAAGTCGGCGAGCGAACTCCTACGGGTATGCGACGGGCCCCGCTATGGTTCCCACGCAGAACGGCGCACCCTACCCGAATCTGGCACGCCCTCCCTTGGTCGGCCGGGTTGAACCCCTGCCTGCCAATTGGACTCCTACTTCATAGGCAAACCTTTCGGAGTTACCCGTATGCGTCGTTTAAATCCGTTGATTTTTACCGTACTCGTCGCCGTCACGGCCCCGACATTCGCTGACAGTGCGGTGCGCGACATCCTCTCGTCCGGGGCAACCACGGCCTCGACCTACCTGACCTTCAAGGACAAGAAGCTGATCGTACCGGCACGTGACGATGCCAGCAGCTATGTCGCCAGCGCTGGAGAAATCCGCGGGCCATATCTGGAAGCCGCGCTGAAGCAATTGCGCGCCGAGCATCCAGATCTGCAGGCCAGCGACATGGAATTGGCCAGCGCCATCCTCGCTGCGGAACAGTAGTAGTGTCGTATCAGCGATCAAATGTCGTCGGCGCAGACCGCGTGTTGGCCAACGGCGTGCTTGCCAAGCGCCGTGTAACCCAACGGGACTAACCCAGCGGGACGGGGCGAGGATTAGTGTCGTCGGCAAACAGTAGGTTGGGTTAGCGGCGCAAACCGAGTGTTGGCCAACGGCGCGTCTGCCGAGCGCCGTGTAACCCAACCCAGCGTCCGCAAGTGCACCGCCATTGTTGGGTTACGCCGCGGCAAAGCTGCGGCAATAAGCACAATGCTGCGTAGGCGGCTAACCCAACCTACGGAACTGCGCTCAGCGCCAACCTACCCAAGCACGCACGGCGCACACACCCATTGCATGCAACACCTAACGTCGTCGCCTTTTTCACAGCCGCTCAAGCCTTGCCCAGCTCGCGGATGCTCTCGCGCAGGTGCTCGAAGTCGTGCCCGGACAACCCGACATACTCCAGCACCAGCTGCTCGATGCTCTGCCACTCATGGTCCTCGGCCTGGTTGCCCAGCACCCGGTGGCTTTCACAGATGTGCTCGGCCATCTTCAGAATCGCCAACAGGGTCTTCAGCTGGGCATCGCGGCCGGAGTCCTCGCTGAATATCGCCAGCGCGTCGTGGTGGCTGGCAATCGCCTCGCACAGATGCAGCGGCAGGTTCCATGACTTGGCGGTGAAGTAGCCGACCACCGCATGGTTGGTATTGAGCAGGCAATTCTCGCTATCGACCACCCGCATCTCGCTGCCGGCGTTGTAATAGGCCTCCTCCAGCACCGTCATGAAGTTGGGGAAGCGCTTGACCATCAGCGGAATGCCGCAGTTATGGAACAGGCCGAGGGTGTAGGCCTCATCCGGCGACTGGTAGCCGATGCGCTTGGCCAGGGTCAGGCAGGTCATGGCCACATCCTGGGCGCTGTCCCAGAACCGGTTGAGGGTGACGATGGTTTCGTCGCTGAGCTCGCCCTTGATCGACTGGGCATTGATCAGGTTGATCACCGTGTCGCAACCGAGCAGGTTGACTGCCTGCTGGATCGAGGCGATGCGGTTGGCCAGGCCGAAGAACGGCGAGTTGACGATCTTCAACAGCGCCCCGGACAAGCCGGGATCCTGGCTGATCAGCTTGGCGATGGCCTGCAGGTCGGGATTGGGCATGACCTGTTCCATCTGCAGGTCGACCATGATCTGTGGCTGCGGCGGCACGCTGATGCCTTGCAGGGCCTGGTGGATCTGTTCGGCGGAGAGGGGCTGGGCCATGACGGTTCGACAAGGATGGCAGAAGGCCAGAGTGTAGCCGGATTGCCCCCCATCCGAGCAAGCAGCAAACACCTCGGTCACAGGGAAAGCCCACCAGGCCTGCGCCTGCCCTCGGCGAAACGGCTATAATCGCGCTCTTTTTCCGGAGAGCCCCCATGTCCCTGCCCAGCCTGCGCCTGAAAGCCAACGCCGATCGACGCCTGCGCGCCGGCCATCTGTGGGTCTACAGCAACGAAATCGATGTTGCCGCCACGCCGCTGAACGGCTTTGCCGCAGGCGATCAAGCGATCCTCGAAGCGGCCGGCGGCAAGGCCCTGGGCGTGGTCGCGATGAGCCCGAACAACCTGATCTGCGCCCGCCTGCTGTCGCGCGACGTCAAGCACGTCCTGGACAAGTCCCTGCTGGTGCACCGCATCAATGTCGCCCTGTCGCTGCGCCAGCGCCTGTTCGACCAGCCCTGCTACCGCCTGGTATTCGGCGATTCCGACCTGCTTCCGGGCCTGGTGGTGGATCGCTTCTTCGACATTCTGGTGGTGCAACTGGCCTCCGCCACCATGGAACGGCACAAGGACGAGGTGCTCGCCGCGCTGATCCAGGTGATCAAGCCGAGCGGCATCCTGCTCAAGAACGACTCCGCCGCACGCGACGCCGAAGGCCTGGAGCGCTATGTCGACACCGCCTTCGGCGTGGTGCCGGAATGGGTGGCGCTGGAAGAGAACGGGGTGAAGTTCGAGGCCCCGGTGATCGAGGGGCAAAAGACCGGCTGGTTCTTCGACCACCGCATGAATCGCGCCCGTCTGGCGCCCTACGTCAAAGGCAAGCGGGTGCTCGATCTGTTCAGCTATATCGGCGGCTGGGGCGTGCAGGCGGCGGCGTTCGGCGCCACTGAAGTGATGTGCGTGGACGCCTCGGCCTTCGCCCTCGACGGTGTCGAGCGCAACGCGGCACTCAATGGCCTGTCGGAACAGGTCGCCTGCATCGAAGGCGACGTGTTCGCCGCCCTCAAGGAACTGAAGAACGCCGAAGAACGCTTCGACGTAGTGATCGCCGATCCACCCGCCTTCATCAAGCGCAAGAAGGACCTGAAGAACGGCGAAGCCGCTTACCGCCGCCTCAACGAGGCGGCCATGCGCCTGCTCAACAAGGACGGCATCCTGGTCAGCGCTTCCTGCTCCATGCACCTGCCGGAAGACGACCTGCAGAACATCCTGCTGACCAGCGCCCGCCACCTCGATCGCAACATCCAACTGCTCGAACGCGGCGCCCAGGGGCCGGATCATCCGGTGCATCCGGCCATCGCCGAAACCCGCTACATCAAGTCGCTGACCTGCCGCTTGCTGCCCAACAGTTAAGAGGCCGCCGAAAATCCGGCGAGCGAAGGCTGGCCCGGGCCGCATTCGAGGCTGATCGACTCGCTTCGCTCGCTCGGCGGGCCAGCTTTCTGCTGCTGCGCTTCTCGATCCGGCAATCGCCGGACAGTCGAGTGCAGTAGTTTTCAACGACTTGCCAAGACCACGCACCAGCCTGGTGCGTTTCGGCAGGTAGCCCCCTCCCCCCCTGTTGTTACCCCTTTCCCCACCCGGCTAGCGCAAACCCCAAGCTGAACTAGGCTTAGAAACACGCGCAGCGCAGCCGTGCGCGGTTATCGCTGGCTGGCGTGCTTATTGCTTTTGGTTATTTCCATAACAGCTGCTCGGACTTACGAGAGTACGAGACGGTTGACTGAAGCGAGTCAGGTGAACGCCACACGCTGGACACCTGTTTTGATGGGAGCTGGGGAGGTATATGGCTGAGCAGGCTGGGGACAAACCGTTCCTACAATTCACCAACGTGAAGAAGACCTACGACCACAAGACACTGGTGGTCAAGGATTTCAACCTGGATGTGGCCAAGGGCGAATTCATCACCCTGCTCGGCCCCTCCGGTTCCGGCAAGACCACCTGCCTGATGATGCTCGCCGGCTTCGAGGACGTGACCAGCGGCGAGATCCTGATCAACGGCCGCTCGGTCACCAGCATCGCACCCTACGCGCGCAACATCGGCATGGTGTTCCAGCAGTACGCCCTGTTTCCGCACATGACCCTGCGCGAAAACCTCGCCTACCCGCTGAAGATCCGCAAGAGACCCAAAGACGAAATCAAGGCCAAGGTCGACGAGTACCTGTCCCTGGTCGAGCTGCTGGATTTCGGCAACCGCTTTCCCGGGCAACTCTCCGGCGGCCAGCGCCAACGCGTGGCCCTGGCCCGCGCCCTGATCTTCGCCCCGGACATCATCTTGATGGACGAGCCGCTCGGCGCCCTCGACAAGAAGCTGCGCGAGCAGATGCAGTTCGAGATCAAGCGCCTGCACGAGCAGCTCGGTTTCACCGTGATCTACGTCACCCACGATCAGACCGAAGCCCTGACCATGAGCGACCGCATCGCCGTGTTCAACAACGGCATCGTCCAGCAATGCGCAGCGCCCAACGTGCTCTACGAGCGCCCGGCCAACCTGTTCGTCGCCGACTTCATCGGCGAGAGCAACAAGCTCAAGGGCACCATCGAGTCGGTCGGCGACGACACCGTCGATGTGCGCCTGGAAGACGGCGGCCTGGTCAGTAGCCTGAAGGCCAACTGTTGCGAAGTCGGCCTGCCGACCACCGTGTCGATCCGCCCGGAAAAACTCACCTTCACCGACCGCCTCGGCAGTGCCGGCAACCGGGTCAAGGCGCGCTTCGTGACCCGCCACTATGTCGGCGAATACATCCGCTACCATTTCGAGACCGCCGACGGCACCGAACTGGTGGTGAAGAACATGAACGACAGCTCGGCTCCGCAGTTCAGCAACAGCGACGAGGTTGCTCTGGCCTGGCTGGCCGAAGACAGCCAGGCGCTGGACCGCCCTGTCGCCGCGACTACGCTATAACCCCACAACTAAAAGCAAATGGAGCACAGCAATGGCTAGATCACTGACTACCCGCTTTTCCGCATTCGCTTTGGCTGCAGCGTTAGGCACGACCAGCTTCGCCGCCAGCGCCGAGGACAGTCTGACCGTCGTGTCCTGGGGGGGCGCCTATGGCGCGGCGCAGCAGAAGCACGTCATCGACCCGTTCCAGAAAGACACCGGCGTCAAGGTCCTGTTCGAGGACTATTCCGGCGGCGTGGCCGAAATCAAGGCCCAGGTCGAGTCCGGCAATATCCAGTGGGACGTGGTCGACTTCGAGGTGATCGACCTCGAGCGCGCCTGCTCCGAAGGCCTGCTCGAAGTCATCCCGCATGAGACCTTGCCAGCCGGCGTGGACGGCACCCCGGCCGCAGAAGACTTCATTCCCGAAGCCCTGGCCAGCGAATGCGCGGTCGGCAACATCGTCTGGTCGGTGGTCTTCGCCTACAACGAGAAGACCATCGGCGACACCAAGGCGGCGAGCATCAATGACTTCTTCGACACGGCCAAGGTCCCCGGCAAGCGCGCCATGCGCAAACGCCCACAGGTCAACATGGAGTGGGCCCTGCTGGCCGACGGCGTAGCGCCCAAAGACGTCTATGACGTGCTGTCCACCCCGGAAGGCCAGCAACGCGCCTTCGACAAACTGGCCACAATCAAGGACGACATCGTCTGGTTCGACTCCTGGTCGCAGGCCCCGCAACTGCTCAATGACGGCGGCGCAGTGCTGGTGCAGTCGGCCAACGGACGCTTCTACGACGCCATCCGCCAGGAAAACAAGCCCTTCGTCATAGTCTGGGACGGTCACGTCTACGACCTCGACGCCTGGGCCATCGTCAAGGGCACGCAGAAGAAGGATCTGGCACTCAAGTTCATCTCCTACGCCACCGGTTCCAAGCCATTGGCCGGCATGCCGGACGTCGCCTACGGCCCGACCCGCAAGTCCTCTATGCCGCTGGCCGATCCGACCGCCGCACCGCACCTGCCCACCGCCCACCTGGATAAAGGTATCCAGGCCAGCTCGGATTTCTGGGCCGACTACGGCGAGTCCCTCGGCGAGAAGTTCAATGAGTGGCTGTTGAAGTAACCCGTAATAGCCCCTCTCCCTCCGGGAGAGGGGTTGGGGTGAGGGTATCGGCCTCACCAGGATTAGCGGAGTAACACCTTGTCCTCACTTACCACTACCGAAGCCGGCCAAGCCGCCAGTGCCCGCGGCAAGAAACGCCTGACCGCCTTTCTATTCGTGGTGCCGTTGCTGGCCTTCATTCTGCTGACCTTCGTTGCGCCCATCGGCAGCATGCTCTGGCGCAGCGTGAACCACCCGGCCGTGGCCGAACTGATCCCGCTGACCCTGGTGGAGCTGCAACGCTGGGACGGCAAAGCAGTACCCGATGAAACGACCCTGAACGTCTTTGCCCTGGAGTTGCGTGGCCTGGCCAAGGAGCGCCTGTCCGGCAAGCTGTCCGAGGAACTCAACCGCGCCTATACCGGCATGTCCAGCGTGGTCAAATCCACCGCCCGACGAATCGCCCGAATCGAAGCCGAACAGCTGGCAACCCAAGGCGCCGAGACCCTGCTCAAGGCCCACGGCAACTGGCGCAAACCCGAAGTCTGGTATGCCATCCAGCGCGCGGGCGCGGTCTACACCTACGACTACTACCTGACCGCCCTGGACCTGGAAATGCACCCGGAGCAGGGTATCCAGATGCGTGAAGACACGCAGATCTACCTGCAGCTGTTCGGCAAGACCCTGTACATGGCGCTGGTCATCACCCTGTTCTGCGCCCTGCTCGGTTACCCGCTGGCCTACTACCTGGCCGGTCTGCCGGCAAACCGCGCCAACCTGTTGCTGGTGCTGGTACTGCTACCCTTCTGGACCTCTCTGCTGGTGCGGACCACCGCCTGGATCGCCCTGCTGCAGACCAACGGCGTGATCAACTCCTTCCTGCTCAGCACCGGCCTGATCGGTCAGCCGCTGGAGATGCTCTACACCTCGTTCGCCACCATCATCGCCATGACCCATATTCTCCTGCCGTTCATGATTCTGCCGCTGTACAGCGTGATGCGCGGCATCGACCCCAGCTACCTGCGTGCGGCCATGTCACTCGGCGCCAAGCCGATTCCGGCGTTCGCCCGGATCTACTTCCCGATGACCCTGCCGGGCCTGAGTGCCGGCGCCCTGCTGGTGTTCATCATTTCCGTGGGCTACTACATCACCCCGGCGCTGGTCGGCGGCACCGACGGACAGATGATCAGCAACATCATCGCCTTCCATATGCAGCGCTCGAACAACTGGGAACTGGCCGCCGCGCTGGGCTCCTTGCTGCTCGGCCTGATTCTCCTGCTGTACTGGCTGTACGACCGATTCGTCGGCGCCAGCAATATCAAACTGGGATAAAGCAGACATGAAAATCCCCAGCTACTTTGGTTTCTGGCACCACTTCGGCACCTGGCTGTTGAAAACCAGCTCCTGGCTGGTGCTGCTGTTCCTGATCATGCCGATCCTGGTGATCATCCCGCTGTCGTTCAACGTCGAGCCGTTCTTCAGCTTTACCGAAGGCATGCTGACCCTGCAGCCGGAGGCCTATTCGCTGCGCTGGTACCGGGAAATCTTCAACGACCCGAAATGGATCCTGGCGATCCAGAACAGCTTCCTGATCGGCATCTTCGCCACCGTGCTCGCCACCGTGCTGGGCACCTGCGCCGCCGTCGGCCTGGCCCGCGACGACATGCCCTACCGGCGTTTCATCACCGCCCTGCTGCTGTCGCCGATGATCGTGCCGCTGATCATCACCGCCGCCGGGATGTTCTTCTTCTATTCCAACCTGGGTCTGGCCGGCAGCTACCTGGGGGTGATCCTGGCCCACGCCGCCCTGGGCACGCCCTTCGTGATCATCACCGTGACCGCGACCCTGACCGGTTTCGACTACAGCCTGGCGCGTGCGGCGCTGAACCTCGGCGCCACGCCGCTGCGGGTGTTCTTCGACATCATCATGCCGCTGATCCGTCCCGGGGTGATTTCCGGCGCGCTGTTCGCCTTCATCACCTCGTTCGACGAGGTGGTGGTGATCCTGTTCATGGCCGGCCCCCAGCAACGCACCATCCCCCGGCAGATGTTCTCGGGCCTGCGCGAGCAGATCAACCCGAGCATCCTGGCCATCGCCACCCTGCTGATCCTGGTGTCCATCGCCTTGCTGGTCACCCTCGAACTGCTGCGGCGGCGTTCCGAGCGCCTGCGCGGCGTCGAACTGATCGAATAACCCGCTCCCGCGTTGGCTAACTGAGCGCTCCGCGCTTTAACTAAGCGCTCTGCGCTTTCGCCACCACACCGCCTGGGCTTAGAATCGTCCCTTTGCTGCCGCACCCAGGCGGACGTGTACCAGGCCGAGCCAGCGCAGACCCCGCGCCAACCTCCGCCCCAGCCCTGCAATCGGTCACTTCCGTTTGCCTTGGGCCTGAACCCGGCTCAACATACGCCCCAACAGCCCGTTGCGCGCACGCGGCCCTCGCCCAGGCGACTGCCAGCGAATGCGTGACCTGAACAGCCTTTGCAGGACTTATCGCCATGCCTGATTACCGCTCGAAAACCTCCACCCACGGCCGCAACATGGCCGGCGCCCGCGCCCTGTGGCGCGCCACCGGGATGAAGGACGAGGACTTCAAGAAGCCGATCATCGCCATCGCCAACTCCTTCACCCAGTTCGTGCCCGGCCACGTGCACCTGAAGGACATGGGCCAACTGGTCGCCCGCGAAATCGAACGCGCCGGCGGCGTGGCCAAGGAATTCAATACCATCGCGGTCGACGACGGCATCGCCATGGGCCACGACGGCATGCTCTATTCGCTGCCGAGCCGCGAGATCATCGCCGACTCGGTCGAGTACATGGTCAACGCCCACTGCGCCGACGCCATCGTCTGCATCAGCAACTGCGACAAGATCACCCCCGGCATGCTGATGGCCGCCCTGCGCCTGAACATCCCGGTGATCTTCGTCTCCGGCGGGCCGATGGAAGCCGGCAAGACCAAGCTGGCCAGCCACGGCCTGGACCTGGTCGACGCCATGGTCATCGCCGCCGACGACTCGGCCAGCGACGAGAAGGTCGCCGAGTACGAGCGCAGCGCCTGCCCGACCTGCGGCAGCTGCTCCGGCATGTTCACCGCCAACTCGATGAACTGCCTGATGGAAGCCTTAGGGCTCGCCCTGCCGGGCAACGGTTCGACCCTGGCCACCCACAGCGACCGCGAACAGCTGTTCCTGCAGGCCGGGCGCACCGCAGTGGAACTGTGCAAACGCTATTACCAGGACAACGACGACTCGGTGCTGCCGCGCAACGTCGCCAACTTCAAGGCGTTCGAAAACGCCATGAGCCTGGACATCGCCATGGGCGGCTCGACCAACACCATCCTGCACCTGCTGGCCGCAGCCCAGGAAGGCGAGATCGACTTCGACCTGCGCGACATCGATCGCCTGTCGCGCAAGGTGCCGCAGCTGTGCAAGGTCGCGCCGAACATCCAGAAGTACCACATGGAAGACGTCCATCGCGCCGGCGGTATCTTCAGCATCCTCGGCTCCCTGGCCCGCGGCGGCCTGCTGCACACCGACCTGCCGACCGTACACAGCAAGAGCATGAGCGAGGCCATCGCCAAGTGGGATATCACCCAGACTGACGACGAAGCCGTGCACACCTTCTTCCGCGCCGGCCCGGCCGGCATCCCGACCCAGACCGCGTTCAGCCAGAGCACCCGCTGGGACACGGTCGATGACGACCGGGAGAACGGCTGCATCCGTAGCGTCGAGCATGCGTACTCGCAAGAAGGCGGGCTCGCGGTGCTCTACGGCAATATCGCCGTCGACGGCTGCGTGGTGAAGACCGCCGGGGTGGACGAGTCCATCCATATCTTCGAAGGCAACGCGAAGATCTTCGAGAGCCAGGACAGCGCGGTACGCGGCATCCTCAACGACGAAGTGCAGGAAGGCGATATCGTCATCATCCGCTACGAAGGCCCGAAAGGCGGCCCGGGCATGCAGGAAATGCTCTATCCGACTTCTTATCTGAAGTCCAAAGGACTGGGCAAGGCCTGCGCCCTGCTCACCGACGGCCGCTTCTCCGGCGGCACCTCGGGCCTGTCGATCGGCCACGCCTCGCCGGAAGCCGCCGCCGGCGGCGCCATCGGCCTGGTGCGCGCAGGCGACAAGATCCTGATCAACATCCACGAGCGCTCGATCAACCTGCTGATCAGCGATGAAGAGCTGGCCGCACGCCGGGTGGAACAGGACAAGAAGGGCTGGAAGCCGGTGGAGAACCGCCCGCGCAAAGTTACCACGGCACTCAAGGCCTACGCACTGCTCGCCACCAGCGCCGACAAGGGCGCGGTGCGCGACAAGGCGCTGCTGGACAAACTGGTGCCCTGATACGTCACGCACACCCAGAAGCCCGGCCTAGTGCCGGGCTTTTGCGTTCTACCGGTCAACCCCCGTAGGGTGCGCCGCGCGCACTGGGCAATGCATGCACGACCGGTCGAACACGCCTCTCAGCTCACGCCCATATAACGCCCGGCGCGGTGATTGATCGCCAGCACCAGGTTCAGCGCCACCGCACCGAGGATCGACAACACGACCTTGTCCAGCGGCACGATGAACACCGCCGTCAGCACGATCGCCACATCGATGCCCATCTGCACCTTGCCCGCGCGCAGGCCGAAGCGCTCCTGCAGGAACAGCGCGAGGATATTCACCCCGCCCAGGCTGGCGCGGTGCCGGAACAGCATGAGCAGGCCCAGGCCCATGGCGAAGCCGCCGAACAGGGCCGCATAGAGCACATTCAACTGGGTGAAACCGATCCACTGCGGGGTCAGTTCGGCCAGCAGCGACACCAGGCCGACCGCGCAGAAGGTGCGCAGGGTGAACTGCCAGCCCATCTGCCAGATGGCCAGGGCATAGAAGGGCAGGTTGATCAGGAAGAATGACCAGCCGAATGACCAGCCGAGCAGGTACTTGAGCAGAAAAGCGACACCGACGGTGCCGCCGGTCAGCAGCCCTGCATGGGCATAGAGGGCGATGCCCAGAGCGACCATGGCGGTGCCCATCAGCAGGGCCAGGGCATCTTCCCACAGCGGATGACGCATGATCGCAGCCAGGGTGTCGATCTGCTGACTATCGGATTTGACTTCAGCCATGGTGCAAACCTGCAGGTGCAATGGGCGAGTCAGAAAAGCTAGACCAATAACCACTCAAGCGAATTGGTCCAGATCAAGAAAGCGCTAATCACCTGCACGACCAGGTCTCGAAGGCATAGGCCGGCGTCTGCGCCGTGGCCGGGTGTGCCTCGAGGGCATCACGCTGCCAGTCGGCCTCGCTGAACGCGGGAAACCAGGCATCGCCCTCGGGACTCAGCTCGACCCGGGTCAGGTACAACTGCGCGGCCAATGGCAGCGCCTGCTGGTAAAGCTGCGCGCCACCGATCAGCATCAGTTCGCTGGCGCCCTGCTGCCGCGCCCATTCATCGGCGCGGACGATGGCCGCCTCGAGCGAGGCGAAGACTTCGGCGCCCTCGAGCTGCAAGCCGGGCTGGCGGCTGACCACCAGGTTGAGCCGGCCCGGCAGGGGCCGGCCGAGCGAATCCCAGGTCTTGCGGCCCATGATGATCGGCTTGCCCAGGGTCAGCGCCTTGAAATGCTTGAGGTCGGCCGGCAGATGCCAGGGCAGTTGGTTGTCGCGGCCGATCACGCGGTTCTGCGCGAGGGCGGCGATCAGGCAGAGAGGCAGGGAATTTTTCATGGCAGCGAGCATAGCAGAGGGGCGAGGCCCGTCGCAGCCCACCTGTGGCATTGCCAACCCAGCCACAAACTGCAGCGCGTTCACCCAGTTGTTTCCAGGTCGTCGTCGAACCGTCACCGCTGCCCAGGCAGACTAGTACTTCCCCCCGCGCAAGGAGACGCCGCCATGTTCCTCACCCTCCGCACCCTGTTCTGCGCCAGCTTGCTGGCCCCGCTGCTGGCCATTGCCGCCCCGGCCCAGGCCGACGGCGTACAGGCCGCCATCGATTGGGCCAGGCAGCAGCCGCAAACCCACAACGGCAAGCCCAGGGGCGACGCCAAGCCGCTGATCATCGCCCACCGCGGCGCCAGCGGTTATGTGCCCGAGCACACCCTGGCCGCCTATGCCCTGGCCATTCTGCAAGGCGCCGATTACATCGAGCCGGACCTGGTGATGACGAAAGACGGCCAACTGGTCGCCCGCCACGACAACGAACTGGGACTGACCACCGACGTCGCCCAGCGCCCCGAATTCGCCGACCGCCAGCGCAGCCAGAGCGTCGACGGGGTCAGCCTCAACGGCTGGTTCAGCGAAGACTTTACCCTCGCCGAACTCAAGACCCTGCGCGCCATCGAGCGGATCCCGCATATTCGTCCGGGCAACGCCCGTCTGGACGGCAGTTTCACCATCCCGACCCTGCAGGAAATCATCGACCTGGTGAAAACCCTGCAACTCAGCCAGCAGCGGATGGTCGGACTGTACCCGGAAACCAAGCACCCGACCCACTTCCAGCAGCTCGGCCTGGGCCTGGAAAGACCGCTGGTCAGGCTATTGAAGAAGAACGGCTACAACAGCGCCCAGGCACCGGTGTATATCCAGTCATTCGAGGTCGAGAACCTCAAGACCCTGCGCCGCATGACGCCGCTACGCCTGGTGCAGCTGCTCTGGGTCGAAGGCCAGCCCTATGACCAGCAGGTGCTGGGCAGCGACCTGAGTTACGCGCAGATGACCACGCCCGCCGGCCTCACCGCCATTGCCCGCTATGCTGCCGGCATCGGCCCGGAAAAGGGCCAGGTCATCCCCCGCGACGCCAACGGCAATCTGGGCAGCGCCACGACCCTGGTGCGGGACGCCCACGCCGCCGGGCTCAAGGTGCACCCTTACACCTTCCGCGCGGAAAACAGCTTTCTGCCGACCGCCCTGCGCAGCAACGATGACCCGCAGGCCAGGGGCGATATAGCGACGGAAATTCGCGCCTTCCTCGACGCCGGAATCGACGGCCTGTTTATCGACCAGCCGGATATTGCCGTGCGCTTGCGCGAGGAGCCCTCGACCGGCGAGGACCGCGCAGACTGAAGCGCCAGCAGGATCAGGGTTTCTCCCAACCCCACGCCAAGGGTTATGCTCAGTCTCGATCTGGCCAACGAGACACCGCGTGACCACCGACCCTGCTCCGAACAAACTCCAGCGCCTCTGGCTCAGCGAAGCGATTCGCCTGCGCGAAGAGCACGCCGGCCCGCTGGAAGACCGCGAAGCCAATCGCCGGGCCCAGGCCGGCGGCGGCGATCTCGCCGAACGCATCCAGGCCCGCGCCCTGCTGCTCGCCGCGCGTGACGGTCAGCTGCAGGCGCTGCGCCACTGGCTGCAGGGCGCACGCCTGGCCCTCGCGGCGCTGCTGCTGTTGGCCCTGCTCAGCGGCATCGGCCTGGCGGTTGCGGCGCTTGGCGACGGCCAGCGCCCGGTCAATGTGTTCTGGGCCCTGGGCAGCCTGCTCGGCCTCAACCTGCTGATGCTGCTCGGCTGGGCCCTGGGCCTGCTGCTGGCGCGCGACAGCACCGGCGCCCTCGGCCGGCTGTGGTTGTGGCTCAGCGAAAAACTCGCCCGCGACGCCCAGGCCGCGCAACTGGCGCCGGCGCTACTGGTGCTGCTGCAACGCCAACGCCTCGGCCGCTGGGGCCTGGGCGTGCTGGTTCACGGCCTGTGGCTGCTGGCCCTGCTGGCGGCGCTGCTGAGCCTGCTGACGCTGCTCGCCACCCGCCGCTACGGCTTCGTCTGGGAAAGCACCATTCTCGGCGGCGAAACCTTTATCGCCCTGACCCAGGCCCTCGGTGCGCTGCCGGCGCTGCTCGGTTTCAGCCTGCCGGACGCCGAGCTGATCCGCGCCAGCGGCGACAGCGCCCTGGCCAGCGAAGCCGCGCGCCACGCCTGGGCCGGCTGGCTGGTCGGCGTGCTGCTGGTCTACGGCCTGCTGCCGCGCCTGCTGCTGGGGGCGTTCTGCCTGTGGCGCTGGCGCCGGGGCTGCGCCGCCCTGCGCCTGGAGGTCGGCCTGCCCGGCTACAGTCTGCTGCGCGAGCGCCTGCAACCAAGCAGCGAACGCCTCGGCGTGTGCGATGCGGCGCCCGCACAGTGGCCCCAGCCAACCGCCGGCAGCAACCCGCAAGACAGCCAGGGCGCCGTACTGGTGGCCATCGAACTGGACGAGCGACGGCCCTGGCCGCCGGCCTTGGCCAAGGGCATCAGCGACGCCGGGGTGATCGACAGCCGCGAACAGCGCCAGCGCCTGCTCGAACAACTCACCCGCTTTCCCCCGGCGCGCCTGGCGATCGCCTGCGACCCGCGCCGCTCGCCGGATCGCGGCAGCCTGGCGCTGCTCGGCGAACTGGCCCGCACGGCGGCAGCCACACGCATCTGGCTGCTGCCGGCGCAACCCGGCGAAGCCCTGGACAGCGAACGCCTCGACGACTGGCATAGCGCCCTGGACCAGTTGCAGCTGGCACACAGCGACAGCGCCCCGCTGCGCTGGCTGGAGAGCGGCCATGAGTGACATCGTTCAATCCAGGCTACGCGAGCTGGGTAGGGTGGATGACGCCTTTTTCATCCACCATCGTTGTTGGTGGTGGATGGGTAAAGCGTCATCCACCCTACGGAGCCTACTATGAGCCAACCGCTGAAGCTCGCCGTGGTCGGCCACACCAATGTCGGCAAGACCTCGCTGCTGCGCACCCTGACCCGCGACGTCGGTTTCGGCGAGGTCTCGCATCGCCCCAGCACCACCCGCCATGTCGAGGGCGCGCGCCTGTCGGTGGATGGCCAGGCGCTGCTCGAGCTGTACGACACCCCCGGCCTGGAAGACGCCATCGCCCTGCTCGACTACCTGGAACGCCTGGAGCGCCCCGGCGAACGCCTGGACGGCCCGGCACGCCTGGCGCGCTTTCTCGATGGCAGCGAGGCGCGCCAGCGTTTCGAGCAGGAGGCCAAGGTGCTGCGCCAATTGCTCGCCTCGGACGCCGGCCTCTACGTGATCGATGCCCGCGAGCCGGTGCTGGCCAAGTACCGCGACGAACTGGCGATCCTCACCATGTGCGGCCGACCCTTGCTGCCGGTGCTGAACTTCGTCGCCGGCCGCCAGCACCGCGAAGACGACTGGTACCAGGCCCTGGCTCGCCTCGGCCTGCATGCGCGGGTCGCCTTCGACAGCGTGGCGCCGCCGCTGGATGGCGAACGCCGGCTCTACGAGAGCCTGGCCCTGCTGCAGGAAAAGGCCCGGCCGCAGCTGCAACGGCTGATCGACGACCATGAACTGCAACGCCAGGCCCGCCGCCACAGCGGCACCCGGCTGATCGCCGAACTGCTGATCGACTGCGCCGCCTGCCGACGCAGCGTGGCGGCCCAGCCAACCCTGGAACAAGGCGCGATCCGCGAACTGCGCGAAACCATCCGCCAGCGCGAACAGCGTTGCGTCGAAGCCTTGCTGCGCCTGTATGCCTTCCGCCAGGACGACGCCAAGGCCGAAGCCGTGCCCCTGCTCGACGGCCGCTGGGGCGACGACCTGTTCAACCCGGAAACCCTCAAACAGCTCGGGGTCAAGCTCGGCGGCGGCATGGCCGCCGGCGCGGCCACCGGGGTCGGCATCGACCTGCTGGTGGGCGGCGTCACCCTCGGCGCCGCGGCCGCCCTCGGCGCCCTGATCGGCGGCGGCGCGCAGACCCTGCGCGGCTACGGCGCCCGCCTGAAAGGCAAACTCAAGGGCCAGCGCGAGCTGACCGTGGACGACGCCGTGCTGCGCCTGCTCGCCCTGCGCCAGCAACTGTTGCTGCAAGCCCTGGAAACCCGCGGCCACGCGGCGGTGCAGGCCATCCAGCTGCCCGCGCCGCAGGAGGCGCTATGGCGCGAAGGCAAACTGCCCGACGCCCTGCACAAAGCCCGCGCCCACCCCGAATGGTCCTCCCTCAACCCCGGCGCGCGCCTGCAACAGCTGGAGCGCCAGGCGCAGGTCGAGGTGCTGAGCGCGACGCTGACAGCATCCTAACCGGATAGAAGCCGGGGACGTGCCCATACAGTCCGCCCCGGTTTGCAGCCGTAGATGGACTGTTGCTGCAATGGGCGCCGGCTTGTTGAGCGACGGGCCCTTGCTCGGCGTCCGGTGGGCGGAAAGATGGATATAGCGCGAGCACAGATGGCCTCAATCTCATCGATGGCAGCAAGTCAGAGGGGGTTGATGCCGGCCATTAGCGAGCATGGCCGGCGGACGGTTTCCGACCGGTAGCAGGCCTTGGTCACCGGCAGAAATCGGCCAGAACGGGATGGTCGCGACAGGCAGGAGACGGCTAGGAGCGGCCGGTCTACCCTATAAATAAGTCTGAGAATTATCTGGCCGGCAGGCCTCCCTTCTTCGCTTAAAGTATGACTTTCGATGCCGAAATTGGCTGTATAAGCGGTTACTTGGCCATTATCCGGTAATGTTTTCCTTTTCAGACAATCAGTTACGTGGGTCCGACCCTGAGATGCGGAATCATGAGGTTATACCAATGTCGTTAAAGGGGGCGGAGTGATTTGTTCTTATTCACTCCGACCCCTTAATGCTGCTTCCCGTCGCAGTAGGCTAAACAACAGAGGTTTATAGCTGGTAACTAGAAAAAGGAAAAATATAAAATCACTGCAGTAGATACAAGAATTATTCCCGCGAGGCCGGTTTTCTGATGGGCAGCGAACAGAGTAAGAAAACCAGTTTTAGCACGCTCAGGATTTAGCTCCCAATCAGACTGAACAATTGTGTCGCATTCAAATAGAGGGCGCCAGTATTTCTTGATGTGCACTCCATTGTTTTCAAAAAACTCGCTATGAGAGTAATCGAAATATCTGTCCGTTACGGTCGCGCTCTTAAAACCGACACGGCCGGTACTTCCATATCCCCATGTAGAGCAGCTTGCTATCAGTGGCCAGATATCTCGGACGCCAACGTCATTAATAATTGAACTCTTCCGCATCCCTCGGGCGTTACGATCCCAAGGATAATTACGCTTAATCAGACAACCGCTTAGCACAATTTTTTCAAAGCTAATGTCTGGATGCTCTTCTAGAACTCTGCTTACTATGTACGTACCAAAGCTGTGCGCAATAACTGATATTCGAGCCAGCGGCTCCTCATCTTTCAATCGTCTAATATCACGCACAATCTTATTAACAGGCCCTGAGCGGAACGGGCCAGCTAACTGCATTCCAGTAACTACGTCATAGCCTAAGTCATGAACTTGCAAGTTCGCCACGCCATGGAGTTCTTGTTGGACCTGCCGCTGCCAGGCCCCATCCGTACGAATTCCATGGATAAGAACCAATATTTTCGAGTCTGCGCTGTCGCGAATGCCACTACGCTTATTATCTACGAGCCCATCGAATAGCAGCTTGTGCTCTTCAGGAATAGTTGATCGTACTAAACTAAATACTTCTTTTCTTTGTTTGGGGTCGGTCGCAGTCCACAACGTCTGAACCAGCTGTATTACTTCAGTGGAGTTCATCTTTTGCCACGCTATACATGATTTCAAGATCGCTATCACTGACTTCCATTTCGACCCCCCTTAAAGTGTCGAAAACAAGCGAGGGGCAGTCATACCAGCTATCTACTTGCATTATTTCAGGACCTAGCGGAGATCTGATAACCAACCGCCGCTCCATGATTCCTGCCTGTATTAGCACGGCTGTAACTTTCGCAAAGCGAGCAGAACTTCCTGCTTGAGAAATATCAAACAAGCGATTGATGTTCATAGTCACATCATAAACTTTTGCGCCGCTGGCCTTTTCGATATCTTCAAAGTGCTCAGCGACCCTAACCAGAGCATCTGCAATTTGCGGATTTTCTTCAATTAAGGGAGAGAATCTTTTCGATAACATAAGAATATTCTCCAGGCGTGCAAGTTGCGGTTATTGCAAACTCGTTCCGCTCGCCGCTCAAATATACGTGTATTTGCCGACTCGCATCACTTGGCATTATAAACCAAATGTTAGAACCAGTAACAAAACCTTTTTCCGCCATGAAACCCTTCATTGCGGCCGAGGAGCCTCCGTCCTCCGAAAGGTTTTTAGACACGTTTGGTGAAGCGAGGTTCATCGATATTCCGAAATCATTCATCGCTGTAGTTGTACTATAGCGAATGATGCCGGCGAGATCTTCTTGTTTGCTATATAAAGTGTCTTTGGCTTTACTCAGAGACACAGATTCGAAGACACCAGTCGGCACAAACTTGAGAATCATGTTTATAACGGTAGATAATTGCTCGTGGTATTTTGTTGAAGTATCTCTTGAGGCAATGCGTATCTGTAGAAGCCCTTCTCGGTCCAAGTGAGCGATACTAATCGCCCTCTTTTTAGTTATCTGATAAGTTTTGATACGCCGGCTTGTTGCAGCATCCAAATTATCTTCTACAAGTTTGCTGCTTTCCCGAGTCTCGCAGATCTTCACCGTTAGGGAGATTGGGCCAGAGCCATTTGAGGCCTCTTCCAGCCGTATATCAACTATTTCTGGAGCTTCTGGCATTTCGAGATGTAAGGGAATAGACATACGCTCGAAAACACCTAGATCGGTTGCCACCGATTCTACCCGGGCTCTTGCTAGGATTTTTACCGCGTCGGCTGGGTCGCTCTTGAAGAGAAAGATGTGCTGTTTGCCATACTCTTCCACTTGCCGGAGCAGGACTGACAAGTCTTCGATAGCGAGCTTTTTTGATTCTAATGCTGGCAGAATTCTTTGATTGTAGAGTTCATCCCAGTTGGGCGCGGTAATAGGGACTTTTCGGTCTCGCAAAAAATCACGAACGACTTCGAGACTGCTGGCTTCTCTGATCAACCCAAATATCATTTTAGCTTGTTTCAGTTCTGCAGGGCTAAGCACTAGCTCACTCCATATCTGGAAAACTTCTGAGTGACCGTCAACGGATGGCCGACTTCGTTTTACAGAGATGGCAGTAGTCGCCCAAAAGCGACCTCACCTGGCTAGCGTGTAGACGCCGTTTCCCTGCCCCTGAATTTTCGCCTTTAACACTAATGAACACAATCATCGCGTCGAAATATCATTGGCAGACTAATGCTGTGCATAGACAGCTCGTAGGATGGGTCGAGCGCAGTGATACCCATGCAGCTCGGCTAAACACCTTGATCCACCTGAAAACAAGATGGGCATCGTTTCAATCACCCCGTCCTACAAAGTAATGGGGGACCACGGTTTCCGGCCAGATTCTCGGTGCTGAAACCAGGGCCTGTCCCCCTGTTATTTAGCTGCCGTTCTCCATTTTTTGCATAGCGCATTATCAGCAGCGGGCTGCCGGAGACGCCCGCATTAGACGAAGATTTTTTTCACCTCTTCTCAGGGCCTTCCCAGATACAGCTCCAGCACCTTGTCCCAGTCGTCGCCGCCGGTGACCCGCAGCACCTCCTGGCTGATCCGTTCGCGGTAGGGGCTGCCGTCGGCCAGGGCGAAGGCATAGGACTGGTTGTCGAAGGTACCGGGCAGCAGGCGCAGGCCGCCGCCGCCCAGCTCGCCGTTGCGGTACTGCATGATCGGCAGGTCGTAGACCACCGCGTCGGCCTCGCCCTGCTGCACCGCGCGCATGGCCTCGAGCAGGTTGGGGTAGTCGCTGCGGCGAATCCGCTGGCTGTCCAGGTAGCGGGCGCTGACGGTCTTGTCGATGCTCGCCACATGGGCGCGGCGCAGGTCGTCGACGCCCTGGATGCCGCCCTGCAGGTTGCCCACGGTGAGCGCGCTGGTCACTGCCGCGGTGAAGGTCGAGACCATGACCAGCCCGGTGAACATCCACACCAGGGCGATCAGGCGTCCGCCCAGGGTCACCGGTGCCTTGTCGCCGTAGCCGACGGTGGTCATGGTCACCGCCGCCCACCAGAAGCTGGAGCCCAGGCCCTGCGCCGGGGAGCCGCCGAACTGCGGCTGATTGTGCCGCCGCTCGAACAGCCAGAGCAGCCCGCCGACCAGCAGCATCAGGACCGCCAGGCCGAGGATCAGGCTGACGAACTGCCAGGACAGCAAGCCCTTGACCGCGGCCCAGCCGCCACCCTCGCCGCCGTGCGGCACGCCTATGGCCAGGCCGGTGCGGTAGAACGGATGGGTGAAGTCGAAACGCGCCTCGCGCTCGGCGGTCATGGTCAGCGCGCCGACCACCGCATCCAGCTGGCCGTCCTCCAGGCTCGGCAGCAGACGTTCGAACGGCATCGGCAGCAGCTCGTAGCGGTAACCCGCCTGCTCGGCGACGGCCTGCCACAGATCGATGCTGATGCCGCGCCAGCTGCCGTCCGGCTCCTGAATGACAAAGGGCGGCACTTCGTTGATGCCTACCCGCAAGACCGGCGCGTTCGACTCCTGCGCTGCGGCAGGCCACCCCAGCAGACACAACAACAGACTGATCAGAATCCTCGGCACTGGCACGCTCCTTCCCTATCGGCAAAACGCCAGGGTAGCAAAAATGACCGCCCGCGCCCGGCCACGGCCTGGCTCGCGGACTATCCTGGGTTGCAGGCGCCCCGTTTGATGCGGGTCAAGATCCGCGCCGACAGCGCTGCCACACTGGCCGCGTCACTCTGCAGGATGCGCTTCATGTCCAGCGACCTCCGCCCTTCCCGCCTGTTCGTCGTGCCCCTGCTGCTGGGCCTGCTCGCCGCCGGGGTGTTCGGCTATTGGTTGTCGCTCAGGGAGCGCCTGCCCGAAGGCCTGGCCATGGGCAACGGGCGCCTGGAGGCCACCGAGGTGCAGATCGCCAGCAAGTACCCGGGCCGTCTGGCCGAAGTAACGGTGCAGGAAGGCGACCGGGTGACCCGGGGCCAGCTGCTCGCCCGCCTGGACACCCGCACCCTGGAGGCCCAGCGCGCCCAGGCCGAGGCCGAGGTGCGCCGCGCCGAGCAGAACCTGGCCGCCAGCCAGGCCAATGTGCGCCTGCGCGAGAGCGAGCGGCGGCTGGCCGAGCAGGACCTCAAGCGCTTTCGCGAGCTGTTCCAGCGCGGCCACACCAGCCGCCAGCAACTCGACCAGCAGCAGGCGCGCTTCGACACCGCCGGCGCCGCACTGCAGGCGGCCGAGGCCCAGGTCTCGGCGGCCCGCGCGGCGATCGGCGCGGCCAAGGCCCTGGTCGCCCAGCTGAGCAGCGAGATCGACGACAGCAGCCTGCGCGCGCCGCTCGACGGCCTGGTCCAGCTGCGCCTAGCCGAGCCCGGCGAGGTGCTCGGCGCCGGCGGCCGGGTGCTGCTGCTGATCGACCCCGGCGAGCAGTACATGAACCTCTACCTGCCCGCCGCCGTCGCCGGCCGCCTGACCCAGGGCGACGAGGCGCGGGTGCTGCTCGACGCCCTGCCCGAGCGGCCGCTGCCGGCCAGGATCGCCTATGTGGCCGCCAAGGCGCAGTTCACCCCCAAGGAGGTGGAGACCCGCGACGAGCGGCAGAAGCTGGTGTTCCGGGTCAAGCTGCGCCTGAGCGAGCCGGCCGCCGTGCCCCAGGCCAAGCCGGGCATGCCCGGCGTCGGTTATGTGCGCAGCGCCGAGGTCGCCTGGCCGGCCGAGCTGCAATGAGCGCCTGGGCGATCCGCGCCGAAGGCCTGCAGCATGGCTACGGCAAACAGCTGGCGCTGGACGGCATCGACTTCGAGCTGGCGGTCGGTGCGCGCTGCGCCCTGATCGGCCCGGACGGCGCCGGCAAGTCCAGCCTGCTGGGCCTGATCGCCGGAGTGAAGAAGCTGCAGCGCGGCCGCCTGGAGGTGCTCGGCGGGCCGATCGAGCAGCGCCGCCACCGCACCAGCCTGTACCCGCGCATCGCCTTCATGCCCCAGGGCCTGGGGCACAACCTCTACCCCGACTTGTCGATCGCCGAGAACATCCACTTCTTCGCCACCCTGTTCGGCCTGAGCCGCGCCGAGCGCCAGGCGCGCATGGCCAACCTGCTGGCGGCCACCGACCTGACCGCCTTCGCCGAACGCCCGGCCGGCAAGCTGTCCGGCGGCATGAAGCAGAAGCTCGGGCTGTGCTGCGCGCTGATCCACGAGCCGGACCTGCTGGTCCTGGACGAGCCGACCACCGGGGTCGACCCCTTGTCGCGCCGGCGCTTCTGGGAACTGGTCGAGCAGGTGCGTGGCGGCCGGCCGCAGCTGACCCTGCTGGTGGCCACCGCCTACATGGAGGAGGCCGAGCAGTTCGAACACTGCCTGATGCTCGACCGCGGCCGGCTGATCGCCGCGGGCCGTACCGCCGAGCTGGCCAGGGTCACCGCCAGCGGTCGGCTAGAAGCGGCCTTCACCCACTTCCAGGGCGGCGCGGCGCCGCGCCAGGCGCTGCTGATCCCGCCCTTGCCCGCGCAGTCCGCCGAGATCGCCATTGAGGCCCGCGAACTGAGCCTGCGCTTCGGCGACTTCACCGCGGTGGACAAGGTCAGCTTCGCCATCCGCCGCGGCGAGATCTTCGGCTTCCTCGGCTCCAACGGCTGCGGCAAGACCACCACCATGAAGGTGCTCACCGGCCTGCTGCCGGCCAGCGCCGGCAGCGCCCGGTTGCTCGGCCAGCCGGTGGACGCCGGCGACCTGGCCACGCGCAAGCGGGTCGGCTTCATGTCGCAGAGCTTCTCGCTGTACGGCGAGCTGTCGGTGCGGCAGAACCTGGAGCTGCACGCGCGCCTGTTCGACCTGCCGGCGGCCGAGGGCCGCGCACGCAGCCAGGCGCTGATCGAGCGTTTCGGCCTGGCCGAACACGCCGGCGACGCGGCCGGCGAGTTGCCCCTGGGCCTGCGCCAACGGCTGTCGCTGGCGGTGGCGGTGATCCATGGCCCGGAGGTGCTGATCCTCGACGAACCCACCTCCGGCGTCGACCCGGCGGCGCGCGACGACTTCTGGCGCCTGCTGCTGGAGCTGTCACGCGAGCAGGGGGTGACCATCTTCCTCTCCACCCACTTCATGAACGAGGCCGAGCGCTGCGACCGCATCTCGCTGATGCATGCCGGCCGGGTGCTGGCCTGCGACACGCCGGCCGCGCTGCAGCTGCAGTTCGCCGCGCAGGACCTGGAGCAGGCCTTCGTCCGCTGTCTGGAGCAGGCCCAGGGCGACAGCCCCGCGCCGCCGCCAGCGGCTGTTGCCGTTGCCGTTGCGACCTCCGGCCCGTCACCGCTGCAGCCCGGCTTCAGCCTGCGCCGCCTGCGCGCCCTGGCCGTGCGCGAGAGCATGGAGCTGCTGCGCGACCGGGTGCGCCTGGCCTTCGCCCTGTTCGGCGCGCTGTTCATGATGGTGATCTTCGGCTACGGCATCTCCCTGGACGTGGAACACATCGCCTTCGCCGCCCTCGACCAGGACCAGTCGCCGCACAGCCGCGCCTACCTGGAGGCCTTCCGCAGCTCGCGCTATTTCGACGAGCGCGCGCCTATCGGCGATGCCGGCGAACTGCACCGGCGCCTGCAACGCTCGGAGCTGAAGCTGGCGTTGCAGATCCCGCCGGGCTTCGGCCGCGACCTGCTGGCCGGGCGCCAGCCGCAGGTGGCCGCCTGGCTCGATGGCGGCATGCCGTTTCGCGCCGAGACCAGCCGCAACTACGTCGAGGCCGTGCACCTGGCCAACCTCGAGCGCCTGGCCCGGGAGAGCAGCCCGGCCCTCGCCGCACCGGCCGTGGCGAGCCTGGAGACGCGCTTTCGCTACAACCAGGACGTGGTCAGCGTGCACGCCATCGGCCCCGGGGTGATGGCGCTGATCCTGGCCTTCATCCCGGCCATGCTCACCGCCCTGGGCGTGGTGCGGGAGAAGGAGCTGGGCTCGATCAGCAACTTCTACGCCACGCCGCTGACCCGCCTGGAGTTCCTCCTCGGCAAGCAGCTGCCGTACCTGGTCATCAGCCTGCTCAACCTGGCCATGCTGGTGGCGCTCAACCGCCTGCTGTTCGGCGTGCCGTTCAAGGGCAGCGGCCTGACCCTGGCCCTCGGCGGCCTGCTCTACCTGCTCGCCACCACCAGCCTGGGCCTGCTGATCTCGGCCTTCACCCGTACCCAGATCGCCGCGATCCTCGGCACGGTGATCATCACCACCCTGCCGACCGTCCAGTACTCCGGGCTGATCGTGCCGCGCTCCTCGCTGGCAGGCGGCTCGGCGCTGATGGGCCATGTGTTCCCGGCCGGGCACTTCCTCGACATCGCCGTCGGTACCTTCACCAAGGCCCTCGACCTGCGCAGCCTGTGGCCGCAATGCCTGGCGCTGCTGGGCTTCTTCCTCGTCGCCAGCGCGCTCAGCGTGTGGCTGCTGAAAAAGCAGGAGGTCTAGGGTGAACAAGCTGGCGCATATCTTCCGCCTCGGCCTCAAGGAGCTGACCAGCCTGCGCCACGACAGCGTGCTGCTGCTGTTCCTGCTGTATGCCTTCAGCGTGGCCGTCTACATGCCGGCCACCGGCTCGGTGATAGGCGTGCACCATGCCAGCGTGGCCATGGTCGACGAGGACCGCAGCCCGCTGTCGCGGCGCCTGGCCGAGGTGCTGCAGCCGCCGGAATTCCAGATCCCCGAGCTGCTGCCCTACGACCAGCTGGACGCAGCGATGGACAGCGGCCGCTTCACCTTCGTCATCGACATTCCGGCGAACTTCCAGGTCGATCTGCTGGCCGGGCGCCAGCCGGCCCTGCAGGTCAATGTCGACGCCACCGCCATGAGCCAGGCGTTCATGGGCGCGCGCGATCTGGGACGGATTCTGCAGCGCGAGCTAGTCGACTACGCCCATCCGGACGCCGCCGCACAGGCGCCGGTCGGGCTGACCAGCCGCGCGTTGTTCAACGCCAACCTGCAGGGCGGCTGGTTCCTCGCGCTGCTGCAGATCGTCAACCACATCACCATCCTGGCCGTGTTGCTGACCGGCACCGCGCTGCTGCGCGAACGCGAGCACGGCACCCTCGACCACCTGCTGGTGCTGCCGCTGACCGCACTGGAGATCATGCTGGCGAAGATCTGGAGCAACGCCCTGGTGGTGGTGATCTGTACCTGGCTTTCGCTGGAACTGGTGGTCAAGGGTGCACTCGGCGTGCCGCTGGCCGGCTCGCTGGCCTTGTTCCTCGCGGTGACCGCACTCTACCTGTTCGCCAGCACCGCACTGGGCATCTTCCTCGCCACCCTGGCGCGCTCGATCCCGCAATTCGGCCTGCTGGCGATCCCGGTGATTATCCCGATGCTGATGCTCTCCGGCGGCAGCACGCCGATGGAGAGCATGCCGGTGTGGCTGCAGTGGCTGATGCAGCTCTCGCCGTCGACCCATTACCTGAGCCTGAGCACCTCGATCCTGTTCCGCGACGCCGGCCCGGGCGTGCTCTGGCCCGAGCTGGCGGCGCTGACGGCGATCGGCCTGGTGTTCTTCGGCCTGGCGCTGCGACGCTTTCGCAGCAGCCTGACGGCCTAGTCTGTTAGACGGCCACCGGCGCGGCGATGTGCGGATGGGCCTGATAACCGAGCAGCTCGAAGTCCTCGAACTTGAAGGCGAAGATGTCCTTCACTTCGGGGTTGAGCTTCATCACCGGCAGTGGCAGCGGCTCGCGGCTCAGTTGCAGATCGGCCTGTTCGAGGTGGTTGGCGTACAAGTGACAGTCGCCGCCGGTCCAGATGAATTCGCCCGGTTGCAGGTCGCAGACCTGGGCGACCATCAGGGTCAGCAGGGCGTAGCTGGCGATATTGAAGGGCACGCCGAGGAAGATGTCGGCCGAGCGCTGGTAGAGCTGGCAGCTGAGCTTGCCGTCGGCGACGTAGAACTGGAACAGCGCGTGGCACGGCGGCAGGGCCATCTGCTCGACCAGTGCGGGGTTCCAGGCGGTGACCAGCAGGCGCCGCGAATCCGGGTTGCTCTTGATCATGTCGATCAGCTTGGCGATCTGGTCGATCGACTCGCCGTTCGGCGCCGGCCAGTTGCGCCACTGGTAGCCGTAGACCGGACCGAGGTCGCCGTTCTCGTCGGCCCACTCGTCCCAGATGCGCACGCCGTGGTCCTTCAGGTACTTGATATTGGTGTCGCCCTGAAGGAACCACAACAGCTCGTGGATGATGGATTTCAGGTGGCACTTCTTGGTGGTGACCAGGGGAAAACCCTCGGCCAGGTCGAAGCGCATCTGGTGGGCAAACAGGCTGTAGGTGCCGGTGCCGGTGCGGTCGCTCTTGAAGGTGCCGGTGTCGCGCACCAGGCGCATCAGCTCGAGGTACTGTTTCATCGGGCGGCTCCCTGGACGGCTTGGCGGTGGTAGGCGAACCAGATCAGACCCACCCCGAGAAGAATCATCGGCAGACTGAGCACCTGACCCATGGTCAGCCAGTTCCAGGCCAGGTAGCCGAGCTGCTGATCCGGCACCCGGACGAATTCGACGATAAAGCGGAACAGCCCGTAACAGGCGGCGAACATGCCCGACACCGCCATGGTCGGCCGCGGTTTGCGCGAGTAGAACCAGAGAATGGCGAACAGCGCCACGCCTTCCAGGGCGAACTGATAGAGCTGCGACGGATGGCGCGCCAGTTGCTCGGGGTCGGTGGGGAAGACCATGGCCCAGGGCAGGTCGGTGGCCTTGCCCCACAGTTCGGCGTTGATGAAGTTGCCGATACGCCCGGCACCCAGGCCGATCGGTACCAGCGGCGCGATGAAATCCATCAACTGGAAGAAGCTCTTGCCGTTGCGCTGGCCGAACCACCAGCTCGCCAGCATCACGCCGATAAAGCCGCCGTGGAACGACATGCCACCCTTCCACACCTGCAGGATCAGGCTCGGCTGGTCGATATAGGCCGCCAGGTCGTAGAACAGCACATAGCCCAGGCGACCGCCGAGGATCACCCCCATGGCCACCCAGAACACCAGATCGGAGAGTTTTTCCTTGCTCCAGTTCGGCTCGAAGGTGCTCAACCGGCGCGATGCCAGCCACCAGGCGCCACCGATACCGATCAGGTACATCAGGCCGTACCAGTGAATTTTCAGCGGGCCCAGGGCAATCGCCACCGGATCTATCTGCGGGTAAGGCAGCATTTCAACTCCTCAAATCAAAAAACTCAGGCCCACGCTGAACAGCAGCAGGGCGAACAGGCGCTTGAGCAGGCGTGGCGACAGACGATGCGCCAGGCGTGCGCCGAAACGGGCGAAGAACATGCTGGTGAAGGCAATCCCGGCCATCGCTGGCAGATAGACGAAACCCAGGCTCCAGTCCGGCAGTTGCGGGCTGTCCCAGCCCAGCCACATGAAGGTCAGCGCGCCGGCCACGGCAATCGGCAGGCCGCAGGCGGCCGAGGTCGCCACCGCCTGCTGGATGGGCACGCTGCGCCACATCAAGAAGGGCACGTTGAGCGAACCGCCGCCAATCCCGAAGATCGCCGAGGCCCAGCCAATAAAGCCGCCGGCCACGGTCAGACCCAGCTTGCCTGGGACAACGCTGCTGGCCTTGGGTTGCAATTCCAGGGCCATCTGCAGGGCGATGACGATGGCGAACACGCCGATGATTTTCTGCAGCAGCGGCCCCTGGATCGCGGCGGCGGTCATGGCCCCCAGGGCAGCCCCAAGCAAGATTCCCAGGGTCATCCAGACGAACACCGGCCAGCGCACCGCGCCTTTGCGCTGGTGCTCCAGGACCGAGTTGATCGAGGTGAAGACGATGGTCGCCAGCGAAGTCCCCACCGCCAGGTGGGTCAGCACGTTCGGGTCGAAGCCCTGGGCGGCGAAACTGAACACCAGCACCGGCACTATGATGATCCCGCCACCGACGCCGAACATCCCGGCCAGCACTCCCGCTGCGGCGCCCAGCACTAAATACAGCAAGAGCTCCATCACCACCCCCGAAAACAAAGCGCAATGGTAATCGTCGCAGGCGCATGCGGGAAGCGCGAAGCCGCATCCTCCACTTGCGCAATCGGGCAGCTGCGCTTCAATCTTAGGACTGAAGCTACCTGCCCCGAAAGGATTCCCATGTGCCTGATCGTATTTGCCTGGCGTCCCGGCCATGATCTGCCGCTGGTCATGGCCGCCAACCGCGACGAGTTCTATGCTCGCCCCAGCCTGCCACTGGCCGAGTGGGAAGATGCGCCGGGGCTGTATGCCGGGCGGGACCTGGAAGCCGGCGGCACCTGGCTGGGTATCGGCCCACACGCACGCTTCGCCGCGCTGACCAATATCCGTGACCCGCGCCAGCCACCGCGAGGCCGCTCGCGCGGTGAACTGCCGGTGCAATTCCTGTGCGGCTCGCTCGGCCCCGAGGCGTTCTTGCGCGACCTGGCCCAGCGCGCCGGAGATTACTCGGGCTTCAATCTGTTGCTCGGCGACCGCGAGCAACTGTGGTTGTTGAATTCGCGCACGGGCATGCCACAGCAACTGACTGCAGGGCTCTACGGGCTGTCCAACGCCTATCTGGACACGCCCTGGCCCAAGGTCGAAAAGGGCAAAGCCCTGCTCGGCGAATGCCTGGCAGCACCGCAGATACCGTCCCTGCTGGACCTGCTGCATGACGGGCAACAAGTCGAGGATGCGCGCCTGCCCGACACCGGCGTCGGCCTGAATACCGAGCGCGTACTCTCGAGCATATTCATCGCCACCCACAGCTATGGCACCCGCGCCAGCACTGTGCTGCTGGTCAATGCCGACGGTTCGAGCACCCTGGTCGAGCGCAGCTACGGGCCCTTTGGCGCACGCCTGAACGAGGTGTGGATCGAGCGCTAGGCGCCTCCCGCCTGGGATTCAGGCCTGGATATTCGACGCCGGATTGATCATGCGGCCCAGGCCAAGGTTGCGCAGGGCCAGCTGCAGGGTGCTGTGGATCACCTGTGGGTTGTCGATGGTCATCACCTGAGCCAGCAGCTCCTTGGCCTTGCCCAGGCTGATCTGACGCAGCAGCCACTTGACCTTGGGCAGGTTGGTGGCGTTCATCGACAGGCTGTCGAAGCCCATCGCCATCAGCAGCACCGCCGCCGCCGGATCGCCGGCCATTTCGCCACAGATGCTCACCGGCTTGCCTTCGGCATGGGCGCCCTCGACCACCTTGCACAGCGCTTGCAGCACCGCCGGATGGAGGAAGTCGTAGAGGTCGGCGACCCGCGGATTGTTGCGATCCACCGCCAGCAGGTACTGGGTCAGGTCGTTGGAGCCGACCGAGAGGAAGTCGACCTGACGCGCCAGCTCACGCACCTGATAGACCGCGGCGGGGATTTCGATCATCACCCCCACCGGCGGCATCGGGATGTCGACGCCTTCGTCGCGCACTTCGCCCCAGGAACGGTGAATCAGGTGCAGCGCTTCTTCCAGCTCCTGAATCCCGGAAATCATCGGCAACAGGATGCGCAGGTTATCCAGGCCTTCGCTGGCCTTGAGCATGGCGCGGGTCTGCACCAGGAAGATTTCCGGGTGGTCGAGGGTAACGCGGATACCGCGCCAGCCGAGGAAGGGGTTTTCTTCCTTGATCGGGAAATAGCTCAGCGACTTGTCGCCGCCGATATCCAGGCTGCGCATGGTCACCGGCAACGGATGGAAGGCGACCAGCTGTTCGCGATAGATGGCCAGCTGCTCCTTTTCGCTGGGGAAGCGCTCCTTGATCATGAAGGGCACTTCGGTGCGGTACAGGCCCACGCCCTCGGCGCCGCGTTCCTGGGCGCGCTTCACATCGGCCAGCAGCCCGGTGTTGACCCACAGCGGCATGTGGTAACCGTCCAGCGTCTCGCACGGCAAGCCACGCAAGGCATCGAGGCCCTGGGTCAGCTGGCGCTCTTCCTCGACCACTTCGGCATACTGCTTGCGCAGCAGCTCGCTGGGGTTGGTGAACACCTCGCCGTGGTAGCCGTCGACGATCAGCTGGATGCCGTCGATCTTCGAGTAGGGCAGATCGACCACCCCCATCACCGTGGGAATACCCATGGCCCGGGCGAAGATCGCCACATGCGAGTTGCCCGAGCCCTGCACCGAAACCAGGCCGACCAGCTTGCCTTCCGGCACTTCGCCGAGCATGGCCGGCGACAGCTCCTCGCTGACCAGGATGCAGTTCTCGGGATACACCAGGGTCTGCTGACGTGCCTGCTGCAGGTAGGCGAGCAAGCGCCGGCCGAGGTCCTTGACGTCGGAGGCGCGCTCACGCAGGTAGGCGTCGTCCATCAGTTCGAAGCGATTGATATGTTCGCTGATCACCTGGCGCAAGGCGCCCTGGGCCCACTGTCCGGTCTTGATGAGCTTGACCACCTCGTTACCCAGGGCGGCGTCTTCCAGCATCATCAGGTAGACGTCGAACAGCGCGCGCTCTTCCGGACGCAGCTGGCTGGCCATCTTCGCCGACAAGGCGCGCATGTCGGTGCGCACGCCTTCCAGGGCGGAGCTGAACAGCAGCAACTCGGCGGCGATGTCCTCGACCTGCTTGTCCGGTACCACTTCCAGATCGGCCGCAGGCAGCACCACCACGGCCGTGCCCACCGCGGCACCGGGCGAACCCGGCACGCCGACGAACTTGGCCTCCTGGATGCCCTTGCCCTGCCTGCCCAGGCCGCGGATCGAACCGGTCGCCTCGGCGTGCGCGATAACCCCGGCGAGCTGGGCGCTCATGGTCACCAGAAAGGCTTCTTCGCCCTCGTCGAACTGGCGCCGTTCCTTTTGCTGGATCACCAGCACGCCCATCACCTTGCGGTGGTGGATGATCGGCGAACCAAGGAAGGAGGCATAACGCTCCTCGCCGGTTTCGGCGAAGTAGCGGTAGCGCGGGTGAGCAGCGGCGTCTTCCAGGTTGAGCGGCTCCTCGCGGGTGCCGACCAGACCGACCAGGCCCTCGTTGGACGCCATGCTGACCTTGCCGATGGAGCGCTTGTTCAGGCCATCGGTGGCCATCAGCACGAAGCGGTTGGTCTCCGGGTCAAGCAGATAGACCGAGCAGACCTGGCTGCCCATGGCCTCCTTGACCCGCTGTACGATGATGCCCAAGGCCGCCTTTAGATCCTTGGCGGCATTAACTTCCTGGACGATCTTGCGCAGCGTATTGAGCATGGCTCGGCTCTAGTCCGTATCAGTCCCGCGCCAACAGGCGCGGAGCGAGTTCCTTGAGGGCGCGGCGATAAACCTCGCGCTTGAATGTAACCACCTGGCCCAACGGGTACCAGTAACTGACCCAGCGCCAGCCATCGAACTCGGGCTTGCCGGTCAGGTCCATGCGTACCCGCTGCTCGTCCGACGTCAGACGCAGCAGGAACCACTTCTGTTTCTGGCCGATGCACAGCGGTTGACTGTGGGTGCGAACCAGACGCTGAGGCAGACGATACCTCAACCAACCCCGGGTGCAGGCGAGAATTTTCACATCCTGCTGCTCCAGGCCGACTTCCTCGTTGAGTTCGCGGTAGAGCGCTTCTTCCGGTGACTCATAGTCGTTGATCCCGCCTTGCGGGAACTGCCAGGCGTCCTGGTTTATCCGACGCGCCCAGAGCACCTGGCCGACATCATTGGTCAGAATGATGCCGACATTGGGGCGAAAACCATCAGGATCGATCACGGCGCACAACCTCGTAAACGCATGTTTCGGCATTGTTCCACAAAGGTCGCGACAGCAGCAACGCAGGCGCCCGAATGGGCAGCTCTTATAAAAGTCGCTATCCTGACGGCCCTTCTAAAGTTTTGATGAAAGGTGCCCTGTGCGTCTGGCTTTATTCGATCTCGACAACACCCTGCTCGGCGGCGACAGCGATCACGCCTGGGGCGATTACCTGTGCGAGCGCGGCATCCTCGATGGTGTCGCCTACAAGGCGCGCAACGATGAGTTCTACCAGGACTACCTGGCCGGTCGCCTGGATATCCGCGACTACCTGAACTTCAGCCTGGCGATCCTCGGCCGCAGCGAGATGGCGCAACTCGAGCAGTGGCATCGCGAATTCATGCGCGATTGCGTCGAGCCGATCATCCTGGCCAAGGGCGAAGCCCTGCTCGATGAACACCGCGCCGCCGGCGACAAGCTGTTGATCATCACCGCCACCAACCGCTTCGTCACCGCGCCGATTGCCGCACGCCTGGGCGTCGACACCCTGCTGGCCACCGAATGTGAAATGGCCGACGGCCGCTACACCGGGCGTACCACCGACGTGCCCTGCTTCAAGGAAGGCAAGGTCACCCGCCTCAACCGCTGGCTGACGGAAAGCGGATTCAGCCTGGCCGACAGCTGCTTCTACAGCGACTCGATGAACGACCTGGCGCTGCTGGAACAGGTCAGCCACCCGGTGGCGGTCGACCCCGACCCGAAGCTGCGCGCCGAAGCCGAGAAACGCGGCTGGCCGATCATTTCCCTGCGCTGAGCCTGAACCGCGACCGAGCACAGCCCTGCCCGCTGCAATCGCCGCGGGCACGCCACCTACAAGAATGTTGCGCGCTCGCCGTTGTAGCCCGGATGAAATCCCGGGAGCTCTCCAACAACCGCCCCGGATTGCATCCGGGCTACGGGACGGCAAAAAGCATCGCGGGCATGGCCCGCTCCTACACCCAGCGGGTCTGCGCATACACGGATCTACATGAGCGCCTGCCCTGTCAGGCCGGTTTGGCGCCCATCAGGCCCATGATCACCAGCAACAGCAGGACGATCAGCCCGGCATAGGCGGCGGTAAATCCCAGCAGGCGACTGGACGCCGGCGTTTCGCCGAGCGCCTGCCAGGCGGCCAGGCGACCGGCGAGCAACAGGCCGAAGAGCATCATCAGCGCGAACAGGATGCTGCCGAACAGCAGCCAGGTCTGCCCCAGCGGCCAACCGACCATGTTCACCAGACCCCAGCCACTGACCGGCAAGCTCAACGCCAGCAGGCCCAGCAGCGGCAGACTGATCATCCGGGTACGCCGCAGCTTGCGCTGCAGGATGGCCGCATCGCCACCGCGCCGGGCCTTCCACAGCATGAAGACATGGACCAGCACGCCGAGCAGCAGGAGGATGGCGGGCAGGCTGTGGGCGATTCGCAGTAGCAGGTATGAATCCATAACGGCTGTGTTCCCTGTCGGATTATCGACGCAATAGGTCGTTGAGCAGTGGCATAGGCCGGACGGGGCAGAATGCAACGCCGTACGGCCGCCTACATTGCAGTCCCACCGCTCGATTAGCCCAGAAAAAGTGTGTAAGCCGGGTTGTCGCTTTCGTCCCAGTAGGGATAGCCGATCGCGTCCAGCGCCGCCGCCACCAGATGGCGCTCGGCCTCCGGCACCTGCAGGCCGGCAACCACCCGCCCATCGGCGGCGCCGTGGTTACGGTAGTGGAACATCGAGATATTCCAGCGCCCGCCGAGTTTCTGCAGGAAGTTGAACAGGGCGCCCGGCCGCTCGGGGAACTCGAAGCGGAACACCACCTCGTCGCGCACCCGCGCCGCATGGCCGCCGACCATATGGCGGATATGCAGTTTGGCCAGCTCGTTATCGGTCAGGTCGACCACCGGGAAGCCCTGGCCTCGCAGGTTTTCCACCAGGGCGGCACGCGGGTCGTTTTCCGGGTGGGTCTGCACGCCGACGAAGATGTGCGCTTCCTTGTCGCTGTGGTAGCGGTAGTTGAACTCGGTGATCTGGCGCTTGCCGATCGCCTCGCAGAAGGCCTTGAAGCTGCCCGGCTGCTCGGGGATGGTCACGGCAATGATCGCCTCGCGTTTCTCGCCCAGCTCGGAGCGTTCGGCGACATGGCGCAGACGGTCGAAGTTGACGTTGGCGCCCGAGTCGATGCCTACCAGCACCTGGCCGCGGCAGCCCTCACGCTCGACGTACTTCTTGATCCCGGCGACGCTCAGGGCGCCAGCCGGCTCGGTGATCGAGCGGGTGTCGTCGTAGATGTCCTTGATCGCCGCGCAGATCTCGTCGGTGCTGACGGTGATCACCTCGTCGACATGCTGGCGGCAGACATCGAAGGTGTACTGGCCGATCTGCGCCACCGCGACGCCGTCGGCGAACAGCCCGACCTGCGGCAATACCACCCGCTCGCCGGCGGCCATGGCCGCCTGCAGGCAGTTGGAATCGTCCGGCTCGACGCCGATGATCTTGATTTCCGGGCGCAGGTATTTGACATAGGCGGCGATCCCGGCGATCAGGCCGCCGCCACCGACCGGGACGAAGATCGCGTCCAGCTGGCCCGGCTGCTGGCGGAGGATTTCCATGGCCACCGTGCCCTGGCCGGCGATGGTGTGCGGATCGTCATAGGGATGGATATAGATGTAGCCCTTCTCCTCCACCAGCTTCAGTGAATAGGCCAGCGCCTCGGGGAAGCTGTCGCCGTGCAGCACCACCTTGCCACCGCGCGAACGCACGCCCTGGACCTTGATCTCCGGGGTGGTCTTGGGCATCACGATGGTCGCCTTGACCCCCAGCACCTTGGCCGCCAGGGCCAGGCCCTGGGCATGGTTGCCGGCGGAGGCGGTGACCACTCCACCCGCCCGTTCCTCGGCCGAGAGCTGCGCCAGCTTGTTGTAGGCGCCGCGAATCTTGAACGAGTACACCGGCTGCAGGTCTTCGCGCTTGAGCAGAATCTGGTTGCCCAGACGCTCGGACAATTGACTGGCGGCTTGCAGCGGGGTTTCCACCGCGACGTCGTAGACGCGCGAGGTGAGGATCATCTTGACGTACTGTTCGAGCATGGCGTTATCGCAGGCGGCTTTTCGAGGGAGTCAGCGAGTCTACCCCAGGCTCGCGCCGAACGACCATACGAAGCAGGGGGTTTTGCCGGCGACGAAATCGCGGAAGGGCCGATGCCAGGCGAGGTTTTGCCGCACATGCGGCTATAATTAACGTCTCCCGACTCCACCCAGGCGCAAACCGCGATGAACCAGGATCAACTCAAGCAAGCAGTCGCCCAGGCTGCCGTCGACTTCATCCTCCCCCAGCTCGACGCCAAGAGCGTCGTCGGGGTCGGCACCGGCTCCACCGCCAACTGTTTCATCGATGCCCTGGCCCGGCACAAGGCCGAGTTCGACGGCGCCGTGGCCAGTTCCGACGCCACTGCCGCGCGCCTCAAGGGCCACGGCATTCCGGTGTACGAGCTGAATACGGTCAGCGACCTGGAGTTCTATATCGACGGTGCCGACGAAAGCGACGAGCACCTCAACCTGATCAAGGGCGGTGGCGCCGCCCTGACCCGCGAGAAGATAGTCGCGGCCGTGGCCAAGACCTTTATCTGCATCGCCGACGCCAGCAAATTGGTGCCGGTACTCGGCGCCTACCCGCTGCCGGTGGAAGTGATTCCGATGGCGCGCAGCCATGTCGCCCGCGAACTGGTCAAGCTCGGTGGCGACCCGGTGTACCGCGAGGGGGTGACCACCGACAACGGCAACCAGATCCTCGACGTGCACAACCTGTCGATCGTCAACCCACGCGAACTGGAAGCGCAGATCAACAATATCGTCGGCGTGGTCACCAATGGCCTGTTCGCTGCCCGCCCGGCGGACTTGCTGCTGCTCGGCACCGCCGACGGGGTAAAAACGCTGACCCGCTGAGCACTGGCCAGTTACGCAATCAGAGCTAGGCTTGCTGGGGTACCCCCCAGGTTCAGGAGCTCAGCATGGCCAGCAAATTTCACCTGAAGACAGCCAAGGACGGTCAGTTTCACTTCAACCTGCTCGCCGGCAACGGCGAGATCATTCTCACCAGCGAGCTGTACAAGAGCAAACCCTCGGCCCTCAACGGCATCGAATCGGTGCAGAAAAACGCGCAGCGCGAGGGTGCCTTCGAGGTCAAACCCGCAGCCAGCGGCAAGTTTCACTTCGTGCTCAAAGCCACCAATGGCCAGGTAGTCGGCCAGAGCCAGCTATATGCCAGCGAAGCCAGCTGCCAGAACGGCGTCGAGTCGGTGAAGAAGAATGCGCCGACGGCGACTCTGCACGACGAAAGCTGAGGTCCCGGCAGGCGAAGGCCGGGTAATCACTCAGAGGTTGTGAAAATATCGAGCGCCGTAGCGAGTGTTTTTCACAGCCTCTCAGCGTTCTTCTTGAACAGATAGAACAGATTCGGCTCGCTGATCAGGTACAGGTTGCCGTCGTGGTCCATGGCCACCCCTTCCGCCTGCGGCACCGAGGCCTTGAGCCCCTGCTGCCCGGCCAGCAGCGACAGGCTGCTGATCGGCTTGCCGGCGACGTTCAGCTCCAGCACCAGGCGCGACTCATCGGACAAAGCCAGCAGATGCCCGGTGCGCTGGTCGTACTGCAAGCTGGACAGGTCGCGCACGAACAGCCCGGCGTCGCGCGTCAGGTCGTCCAGCACATGCACGGCAAACGGCTGACCCGGATCGCTGTGCGGAAAGCCATGTATCTCGTAGATCCGCAGCGGATCGCGCTCCTTGGCGACAAACAGGCGCTGGCCGAGCGAGTCGTAAGCCAACCCCTCGAAGCCCTTGTTGCCGCTCAGCTCTATGCCCAGCGACAGTTGCTGGGCGTTGGCCGCGTCGAGCTCGCGGGTGTCCTCGTCCAGGCGCACCTTGATCAGGCGCTGTCGGCGCTCGTCGGTGATCACATAAAGGCCGCGACTGATGTATTCGACCGCCTCGGCATCGCCAAAACCGATCAGCTTGACCCGGCGCAGGACGCGACCGTCGAGCGACAGTTCGATCAATTCCGAGTTCTGGTTGGTGACGGTAAACAGGCTGCGCCGATCCGGGTCGTAGGTCAGCGCCGAGACATCGTCATCCAGGCCGATGATCGGCTGCGCCTCGATCGCCACCCGGTAATCCGTCAGCCAGATCGAGTTATCCTGCCATTGCGCCACATGTCGCCATTGCTGCGCATTGAACCAGGCGCGCTCGAACAGACGGTAGTCCTGGGCCAGCAGACCCAGCACCAGCAGCACCGCCAGCAACAACCCCAGAGCCAGACGTTTGAGGGTAACCATAGGGCGCATCGCGTTTTCACTCACAGATTGCTCAGCGCACAACCACGCCAGCCCGAAGCAGAAGCCCCGGGCTGGCGTGGTTGTGCGGGTCGGCCGCACGGCGCGGCTGGTTTTCAGTTAATCAGTTCGACGATATCGACATCGATTTCGCGGCTGGTCAGGTCACGATCGACCTCGCCGGTCAGTTTGACCATGGCCTTTTCGGATACAGCCTGCGCCGGCCAATCCTCATTGTCGATTTCAACCTGGAGGGTGCCGGTGGCATCCTTGAACTCGTAGAGTTCGTCTTGCAGGCGCTTGACGATCTGGCCCTGCAAGACAACCGGGGTATCGTCGGCCGCGTCCAGCGCAGCAGCCACCGTGCTGACCTGAGTGATGGCACCGGGGCCGGTATAACCTTCGGCCAAGGCAGCGGCGGAGAACAGTGGGGCAAGCAGCAGAACAAGTGTGCAACGCTTCATGGCGTATCTCGCTAATCGGTAAATGACTCGGGCAGAATAGCGAGCATGGCTGAAGCCAGGCTTAATCCGGGCTGAAGCCAAACTTAACCGGCACCCCGCGCGCGCCCTCGCAGCTCGGCCACTTCAATGCGCCGATCCGTTCGCAGCGACAGCCTGCCGAAGTTGCGCGGTGCCGATGAACCACGCTGCACAGCCTGCGGCGAGTGACACGAATTGCGGGTTGTTCGAGGGCGCCGGGGCGCCTAATCGACCTGCTCGGGCAGCACCACCGGCGCCTCCTTGCTGAACACATAGAGCAGGTTGGGTTCGCCGACGATGTAGATATTGCCTGCCGCATCCATGGTCACGCCTTCGGCCTGCTTGATGCTCTGGTGCAGACCGTTGAGACCGCCGATCAGGCTGATGAAGCTGACCGGCTGGCCCTGGGCATCCAGCTCCAGGAGCAGACGCGACTCGTCGGAAAGCACCAGGGAGTGACCGGTACGCGCATCGAAACTCAACGACGATATATCACGCACGAACGCGCGCTTCGAGGGCAACGCCTGCAGCGTACCGGCGGCGCCGTCCTCGCCGGGAAACGGCAAGCTGAACAGCCCCAACGGACCGCGCTCCTTGCCGAGCAACACACGCTGATTGAGCGAGTCCCAGGCAATGCCCTCGAAGCCCTTGTTGCCGGAGTCGGCAAAGCCCAGGTCGAACGACGGGTAATCCCCGGCATCCAGGCTCCGCGTGTCGGCGTCTATTCTGACTGCCGTCAAGCTGCGCCGACGCTCGTCGATGATCGCCAGACGCCCGCCGGAAATGACCTCGACACCCTCTGGATCGGAAAAGCCGCTGAGCGGGATACGCCGCAGCACCTCGCCGGCCAGCGACAACTCGACCAGTTGCGGGTTCTTGCCGGTGACGGCGAACAGGGTGTCGCTGGCGGGGTTATAGGTCAGCCCTGAGGTTTCGTCCCGCTCCAGACCGGCCAGTGCCCTGCCCTGCACGACCACTCGATAGCCCGGCAGCCAGATGCTCGCCTGCTGTTCGGCAACACTGCGCCGACCTTCCTCGAGCCAGAACCAGGCGCGTTCATCCAGGCGCAGAATGTCGACCAGCAGCGCCGTGGCAACGACCAGGGATAGCAGGAGCAAATGGAGCGGGCGCATGAAACGAAAGCGTTTGGCAGGCATCGGCACGACTCGGGAAAACCATGGCCGGCAGACTAGCGACCAAAGCTTAAGGTTCGATTACCGATGGGGGCGCCTCCAGGAGCCCCGTACACGACTAGCCTAGCCGGTTACAGCACGCGGCTGGCGAAGCATGAGTGGCCGACCAGCTCCAGCACCAGCTCGTCACCCTTGTGCAACGGCCCGACCCCGACCGGCGTGCCGGTGAGGATCACATCGCCCGGTTGCAGGCTGAAGTGACCGGCGATGTGCTGGATCATCGGCAGGATCGGGTTGAGCATGTCGCGGCTGTTGCCATCCTGACGCACTTCGCCGTTGATCGAGAGGCGAATGCCGATGTCGCACAGATCCTCCACCGCATCGCCCGGCACGAAAGGCGCCAGCACGCAGGCACCGTCGAAGGACTTGGCGATTTCCCAGGGGTAGCCCTTCTCCTTGAGCTTGGCCTGCAGGTCGCGCAGGGTCAGGTCGAGGGCCGGGGCGAAGCCGGAAATGGCGTCCATGACTTCTTCGGCATTCGGTGTGCGCGACAACGGCTTGCCGATCAGCACGGCGATCTCCGCCTCGTAATGCACCGCACCACGCTCGGCGGGAATGGCGAAGCCATCATCCAGCGGCACCACACAGCTGCCGGCCTTGATGAACAGCAGCGGCTCGCTGGGCACCGGGTTGTTCAGTTCCTTGGCGTGCTCGGCGTAGTTACGGCCGATGCACACCACCTTGCCCATTGGAAAGTGGATATGGGTGCCGTCGACATACTGGTGCTGGTAACTCATCACAAACTCCTTATGGGAATGCGGTGCGCGGCTCTTTGTGGGAGCGTGCCGTGTAGGGCGGGTGCAACCCGCCGTTGTCAGGTGGCGGGTTGCACCCGCCCTACGATCTGGTAACTCATGGGCGACTCCTGAATAGAGCAATGGTGGAAAACGCTGCGCGGTTTTCCACCCTACATGCCTGAAGCCTTACGAGCGAAGGCCAGGCAAGGCGGCATATCCGGAAAAAAGCGGAGTTCGCTGCTGCCAATGAGCATTTTTCCGGCTGCGCCAACGCAGCATGGTGCGCGAAGCCCGCAGCAGCTTTCAGGGAAAGATTTTGCCAGGGTTCATGATCCCGTTCGGATCGAACACCGCCTTGATCGCCTTCATATAGCCGATCTCCGCCTCGGAGCGACTGTAATGCAGGTAATCGCGCTTGGTCATGCCGACGCCGTGTTCGGCGCTGATCGAGCCGTTGTACTTCTGCACGGTCTCGAACACCCACTGGTTGACCGTGGCGCACTTGGCGAAGAACTCGTCCTTGGACAGATCCTCCGGCTTGAGGATATTCAGGTGCAGGTTGCCGTCGCCGATGTGGCCGAACCAGACGATCTCGAAGTCCGGGTAGTGTTCGCCGACGATGGCGTCGATATCGTGGAGGAAGGCCGGCACTTTCGATACCGTGACCGAGATGTCGTTCTTATACGGGGTCCAGTGGCTGATGGTCTCGGAGATGTATTCGCGCAGCTTCCACAGGTTCTGCAACTGCTGCTCGCTCTGGCTCATTACCCCATCGAGCACCCAGCCCTGCTCGACGCAATGCTCGAAGGTGGCCAGGGCCGCTTCGGCCACCGCCTCGCTGGTCGCTTCGAATTCCAGCAGCGCATAGAACGGGCACTCGGTCTCGAACGGTGCCGGCACGTCGCCGCGGGCCATGACCTTGGCCAGGGCCTTGTCGGAGAAGAACTCGAAGGCGGTCAGGTCGAGCTTGTTCTGGAAGGCGTGCAGCACCGGCATGATCGAGTCGAAATCGGCCGCGCCGAGGACCATGGCGGTGAGGTTCTGCGGCGCGCGGTCGAGGCGCATGGTCGCTTCCACCACGAAGCCCAGCGTACCTTCGGCGCCGATGAACAACTGGCGCAGGTCGTAGCCGGTGGCGTTCTTGATCAGGTCCTTGTTCAGCTCCAGCAGTTCGCCGGTGCCGGTGACGACCTTGAGGCCGGCGACCCAGTTGCGGGTCATGCCGTAGCGAATCACCTTGATCCCACCGGCATTGGTGCCGATATTGCCACCCAACTGGCTAGAGCCGCTGGAGGCGAAATCCACCGGGTAATACAGCCCCTGTTCTTCGGCGAACAGCTGCAACTGCTTGGTCACCACGCCGGGCTGGCAGGCCACGCTGCGGTCGAACTCGTTGAAGGCGAGAATCTGGTTCATATAGTCGAAGGCCACCACCACTTCGCCGTTGGCCGCAACGGCGGCGGCCGACAGCCCGGTGCGCCCGCCCGAGGGCACCAGGGCGACCCGATGCTGGTTGGCCCAGCGGACGATGGCCTGAACCTGCTCGATGCTCTTGGGAAAGACGATGGCGCAAGGGGCCGGGGCGAAATGCTTGGTCCAATCCTTGCCGTAGGCGTTGAGGGAATCGGCATCGGTCAGCACCTTGCCGGGCTCAACCAGGGTCTTCAGCTCTTCGATCAGCGCAGGGTTGGTCATCTACGGAACTCTCAAACGATTCATGGTCACCCTGAGCACGCTTCATCTGCCAGGGGTGGGTGTTTCGCGGGGCGCTTATGCTAGCATACGCCCCCCGTTAATCGTGCTCCCGCGCCGATCTGCGGGGCCCCGTCAGCAACGCCGCTGGCCCTTTCCCTGATCACTATTTGTGGGACAACAGGTACTCCGATGAGCAAGACCTCTCTCGACAAGAGCAAGATCAAGTTCCTTCTTCTCGAAGGCGTCCACCAGAATGCCGTGGACACCCTGAAGGCTGCCGGCTACACCAACATCGAGTACCACAAGGGCGCACTGTCCGACGGTGAGCTGAAAGAAAAGATCGCCGACGCGCACTTCATCGGCATTCGCTCACGCACCCAGCTGACCGCCGATGTCTTCGACTGCGCGAACAAGCTGGTCGCCGTCGGCTGCTTCTGCATCGGTACCAACCAGGTCAACCTGGACGCCGCCCGCGAGCGCGGTATCGCGGTCTTCAACGCACCCTACTCGAACACCCGTTCGGTGGCCGAGCTGGTATTGGCCCAGGCCATCCTGCTGCTGCGCGGTATTCCGGAGAAGAACGCCGCCTGCCACCGTGGCGGCTGGATCAAGTCGGCGGCCAACTCCTTCGAGATCCGCGGCAAGAAGCTCGGCATCGTCGGCTACGGCTCGATCGGCACCCAGCTTTCGGTACTCGCCGAAGCCCTCGGCATGCAGGTGTTCTTCTACGACACCGTGACCAAGCTGCCGCTGGGCAACGCCACCCAGATCGCCAAGCTGCACGACCTGCTGGGCCTGTGCGACATCATCTCGCTGCACGTGCCGGAACTGCCGTCGACCCAGTGGATGATCGGCGAGAAGGAAATCCGCGCCATGAAGAAGGGCGGCATCCTGATCAACGCCGCCCGCGGCACCGTGGTCGAACTTGATCACCTGGCCGCCGCGATCAAGGACGAACACCTGATCGGCGCAGCCATCGACGTGTTCCCGGTCGAGCCCAAGTCCAACGACGAAGAGTTCGAAAGCCCGCTGCGTGGCCTGGATCGAGTGATCCTGACTCCGCACATCGGCGGCTCCACCGCCGAAGCCCAGGCCAATATCGGCCTGGAAGTGGCGGAAAAACTGGTCAAGTACAGCGACAACGGCACCTCGGTGTCCTCGGTCAACTTCCCCGAAGTCGCCCTGCCGGCGCACCCGGGCAAGCACCGCCTGCTGCACATCCACCAGAACGTGCCGGGCGTGATGAGCGAGATCAACAAGGTGTTCGCCGAAAACGGCATCAACATCTCCGGCCAGTTCCTGCAGACCAACGACAAGGTCGGCTACGTGGTGATCGACGTCGACGCCGACTACTCCGACCTGGCGCTGGAGAAGTTGCAACAGGTCAACGGCACCATCCGTAGCCGCGTGCTGTTCTAAACGCTGCCCGGTAACGAAAAAGGGAGGCCATTTGGCCTCCCTTTTTCATACCTGCGATGTTATTGCACGGTCACCGTGATTTTCTTCGAGATCACCGGCGGGGCAAGCGGCACATGGTTCTTGTCGCCCACCAGCAACTGCAAGGTGTGTGTGCCAGGCGGCAGGCTGAGCTCGGTCTCGGTCTGGCCCTTACCAAAATGCCGCAGGCTGTCGGTCATCGCCAGCGGCTGACTCATCGCCGGGGCATCCTCCAGGTCAATCAGCAGGTGATGATGCCCAGTGGCCGGCGCGTCAATACCTGCCGGCGCCACCCCCATGCCCTTGAGGCCGAACTTGACGGTGAACGTCTGGCCGACCGTAGCGCCGTCGGCAGGCTCGATAAAGTAAACCGCCGCTCCGACGGGCGCTGCAGTGTACGGCACGGCCGCCAGGGTAAAGCCTGGGGCGCTTAACAGCGCAGCAACAAGTCCGAAGCCAGTCCGTAATGCTTTCATCGTAGATCCCTCAGGTAAAAAGTCCCTGAAGTCGACCTTAGCCTGACTTGATCGTTCCACCGTCGGCGCTTTCCAGCCTCGCCAGGGCCAACGCGGCAGCGGGCAACTGCTCCTCGCTGAACACCTGCACGCCCGCACGCTTGAGCAGGGCCGCCGTCACGCCCTCACCTGCAACCTTGCGGCCGGTGAAACTACCGTCGTAGTTTTCCAGATTGCCGCACGACGGGCTGCGCGCCTTGAGCAGCGCCAGGCGGATGCCGTGCTGGCGGACCAGGGCCAGGGCCTGTTCGGCGCCGGCGACAAAGGCCGCCGTGACGTCCTCGCCCTCGATGGTCAGCACCGGCAGCCGGCCGTCGAGCACCTGCGCGCCCTGGCCTGAGGGGATTTCCGCCGCCGGCCGTGGCGTTGGCAAGCCGCCGGCGACTTCCGGGCAGAGCGCCACCACCCGGCCCTCCGCCTGCCAGCGCTGGAGCAGAGCGAAGGGGCCGTGGGCGCCGCCGTCATAACGCACGCGGTGGCCGAGCAGACAGCGACTGACCAGAATCTTCTGCATATATCCTCCGGGGCCGTGGCTTGAAGGGCACAGCCTGCTACCACTTGCTCTACAACGGGCCGTCGCCGCGGCGCCGGAACCAGCCGGTCAGCGACAAGCGCTCACGGCTGGCCGGCAGCACTTCATGGGGCATGTCGGCGGAAAGGAACACCAGCAGGCTGCCGGCCTGCGGCTGCACATCGCGCGTCGTCTCGTCTGCCAGGTACAGGCGCAAAACGCCACCTTGCTCGGGCTGCCAATCCGGGTTGAGATAGAACACGGCCGACACCGCACGGCGGTCGTCATCGCGGAAGCGATCGAGATGTTTCTGATAGAAGGCGCCGGGCGGATACAGAGCGAAATGGCACTCGTAATCGTCCAGGCCCAGATAGAGCTCACGATTGAGCGCCTGACGCAGCCCGTCCATCAGCGCCAGATAGTGGTCGCAAGCCGGCGACAAGCCGGTATCCAGCCATTGAATACGGTCGCCACGCACCCCTTCGCGTACCTCCTGGCCAGCGCCACGGCCGATGCTGGCGGGGGTTAAATCACCCTGTGCGGCACGTTTGCGGCACTCATCGGCCAGTTCGAGGGTCAGAGTCTGAGGAGCGAACACGGGCTGCAACGACCAGCCTTGCTCGGCCAGATCGTCGACGATGCGTTTTAACGGTGCGGAATCGGTTGAAATAGGCATGCCGGCGATTCTATCAGCCTGCAGGCTATGCCTCGACAAGCGCCGCCAAGCCATCGAAAATAGTCGCCCTAGACAGGAGTCTGTATGCGCGTCTTATCCATCGTTTTACTGTTGTTCCTCAGCCTGCCGAGCCTGGCAGATGCGCAAATCCAGCTTTATCAGGCAGCCGGCTGGCCACAGCAACGCGTGCATTTCAACGATGCCCTGAGCGCCGCGCAGGCGCGCTATCGCAGCAGCCTGCCGCCAGCGGTGTATGAGGCGCTGGTGAACAACAGCAACCAGCGCTTTGCCCCGCTGGCGATCGACCAACGCGCCCAGCAGAGCCTGCGGCAAAACCTCGTCGACCCGCAGCCCGCCCTGCAGTTTTTCCAGTCGGAACTGGGGCGCAAGGTGGTCGCCGCCGAGCAACGCTCCACCCGCCGCGACCAGCTGGCACTGTATACCGATGGTTTGCCGCGTATCGAAGCCAGCGCCACCCGTCGTTTGCTGATCCGCCACCTGGCCCAGGCGCTGCCGGCCAAGGAGGCCGGCGCCGAAGTCAGCCTGGCCCTGGCCGGGGTCGCTGCCGACAGCCTCAGTCAGATGCTCCCCGGCCTGTTCGGCGGCGATAGTGCACAGAGTTTGCTCAACACCCAGCGCCAGCGCCTGATGGAGCAGATCGGCGCGGATCTGGACAACACCCTGCTGCACGTCTACCGCGAACTGTCCGACCCGGAGCTGGAGGAATTCGTCAGCTTCGCCCAATCGACAGAAGGCCAGGCCTACTACCAGGCGGCCCTGGCGGCAATCCGCGCCGGCCTGGCAGTAGGCCAGAGCACCGCCAACCTGGCGCCGCCACCCCAGGGGATCTGACGGGATCTCACGCCGCGGCCGATGACGTTGCGCTGGGTTACCCGGCGCTCGACAGCGGTGGCACCTGCCAAACAGCTGCATGCGCCGCTAACCCAACCTACGGAGCTACGCCCAGCCGACCGATCAGGCCAGACGCTCGCGGAGAAAGTCGAAATAGCGCTGGCGCAGGGCCGGTGATTCGTTGGCCAGGTGATGGCGCGCCTCGGCCAGACGCAAAATCTCCGGCGCGGCGAACTTGTCCTGCAAGATTTCCAGGTTGTGCGGCCAGTCCACGGTCATGTCCGCTTCGCCCTGGACGATCAGCGGGCTGCGCGTGCTGCGGCGCGCGCCCTCGATCCGTGGCACCCACTGACTCAAGGCGCCGACCCAGGCGGTTGGCAGGCTGCGCGCCTGCAACGGGTCGCGGTTGTGGACGAAGTCGATAAACTCGGGGTCGCTCGAGTTGTCGCTGAAGCGCCGCGGAATCTCGCGGACAAAGGGCTTCAACAGGCGATAGCTCAACTGCGACCAGGCCCAGGCCCGCGGACGCACCAGCGGCGCCAGCAGAATCGCTTCGCCCACCTCGGGCGCGGGGTTGCCGGTCAACAGGTAGTCGATCAGGATGGCACCGCCGGTGCTTTGCCCACACAGGTGCCAGGGCTGCGGCAAATCGAGGGCTGCGGCCTGCTCCAGCGCGCCCTGCAGCACCAGCTGATACTCGGCGAAGTCGTCAATGCTGGCGCGCGCACCGCTGGACAGGCCGTGTCCCGGCAAGTCGACCGCCAGCACGGCAAACCCCATGCCGAGCGCCCACTCGATCACGTGACGAAACAGGCCGCTGTGATCGTAATAGCCATGCAGCAACAGCAAGGTGCCCCGCGGCTCCCGCGGCCACCAGACCTGGGCGGCAATCCGGTAAGCGCCGACCTGAAAATAGCCCAGCAGACTGCCCTCGGTCGGTAGCCCCTCGAAACCGTAGAAACGCCGGTACGCCTGCTCATGCGGCAGGGTCGCCGTCGCTGCGGCCAAGGGTCGCAGGTTGGCGACCAGGTCGGCGGGCTGAAAACGTTCTGGCATAAAGCTTTCCATCAAATCAGGCGGACTTCCCGCGAGGCATAGGCAACCACACGGCCGGTTAAAGATATTCTGCTGCCCGGCAGGTCATGGCAAGCTATGCGTCCGTTTACCTGCCGATCGTGCCATGTCCCGCCCCAGCCGCAAGACCCTGCTCGTCAGCCTCGTCGCACTGCTCTGGATAGCCGCCATGCTCGCCGCCTTCTGGTGGTTCGAGGCGCGCTATGTGCGCAGCTTCGACCAGCAAGCCGCGCTGTTCGCCGGCGCCGAACTGCGCCTGCCCGCCGAACTGGCCGGCCCCGGACCGATTCGCCTGGTGCATTTCTGGGACCCGGCCTGCCCGTGCAACGTCGGCAACCAGCAACACCTGGCCGAACTGATCGAGCATTTCGGCCCCCTGGGCGTAAGCTTCCATGCCGTGCAGAAGCCTGGCAGCAAGGGGCAACTACCGGCCACCCTGAGCGCCATGCAGGCCCTCGCCCCGCTCCCCGGCAGCGCCGGCATACCGGCCAGCCCGGCGGTGGCGATCTGGGACCAGCAGGGTCAACTGGCCTATTTCGGCCCCTACAGCGAAGGCCTCACCTGCAACTCGAGCAACAGCTTCATCGAACCGATCCTCGAAGCCCTGAACGCCGGACGTCCGGTCAACGCCAGCAATACCATGGCGGTGGGCTGCTTCTGCCAGTGGCCAACGGAGCCTGGCGACTGATGCCGCGCAGCAACTACATGATGGCGCAACCCGCTCTGGCGGGCGCCGCCTTACCAAGGAAAATTTCGTGAAACGCAGCCTCATCCTCCTCGTGCTGCTCCTCGCTGCCGTCGCCATCGGCGGCGCCTGGCACGTCGACAGCAAGCAGCCGCGGCGTGGCGGCGAGCTGGCGCTCGGTGGCCTGCAGGCGCCGGTCACGGTGCGCTACGACGAGCGCGGCGTGCCGCATATCCAGGCCGCGCATGAGGCCGATATGTACCGCGCCCTCGGCTTCGTGCATGCCCAGGATCGGCTGTTCCAGATGGAGATGCTGCGCCGTCTGGCCCGTGGCGAGCTGGCCGAAGTGCTCGGCGCCAAACTGATCGACACCGACCGGCTGTTCCGCACCCTGGGCATCCGCGCCTATGCCGACGCCTACGCACAGAAGCTGGACCTGCAGCGCCCAGCGAGTCAGGCCCTGCTGGCCTACCTGGACGGCATCAACCAGTTCCAGGCCAGCCACCCGGCGCCGCTGGAGTTCGACCTGCTGGGCATCCAGAAGCGGCCGTTCAGTGTGGCCGACACCATCAGCGTCGCCGGTTACATGGCCTACAGCTTCGCCGCCGCCCTGCGCACCGAGCCGCTGCTGACCCATGTGCGCGACCAACTGGGCGCCGCATACCTGAAGATCTTCGACCTCGACTGGCACCCCCGGGGCGTGGTCGGCCAGCCCCTGGCGGCCGGCGACTGGCAGGACCTCAACGCCATCGCCCGGCTCAGCCAGGCCGCGCTGGAGGATGCCGGTCTGCCGCAGTTCGAGGGCAGCAATGCCTGGGCGGTGTCCGGCAGCCGCACCGCCAGCGGCAAACCGCTGCTGGCCGGCGACCCGCACATCCGCTTCGCCGTGCCGGCGGTGTGGTACGAGGCGCACCTGAGCTATCCCGGCTTCGAGCTGTACGGCCATCACCAGGCGCTCAATCCGCTCGCCTCCCTGGGCCACAACCGCGACTTCGCCTGGAGCCTGACCATGTTCCAGAACGACGACCTCGACCTGATCGCCGAAACCCTCAACCCGGACAACCCCAACCAGGTCCGGCACCGCGGTCAATGGGTCGACCTGCACAGTCGCGAGGAGGTGATCGCAGTCAAGGATGGCGCGCCCGTCACCCTGACCCTGCGCCACTCGCCCCACGGCCCGCTGATCAACGACGCCCTGGGTAACCGCGTCGGCGCCACGCCCATTGCCATGTGGTGGGCCTTTCTGCAAACCGACAACCCGATCCTCGACGGTTTCTACCAGCTCAACCGCGCCGACAGCCTGGACAAGGCCCGCGCCGCCGTGGAGAAGATCGAAGCACCGGGGCTCAACGTGGTCTGGGCCAATGCCAGCGGCGACATCGGCTGGTGGGCCGCGGCCAAGCTGGCGCGCCGCCCGGCCGGGGTCAACCCGGGCTTCATCCTCGACGGCGCCAATGGCGAAGCCGAGAAGCACGGTTTCCACCCTTTCAGCGCCAACCCTCAGGAAGAAAACCCGGCGCGCGGCTACATAGTCTCGGCCAACTACCAGCCGCAGGCGACCAGCGGCATCGAGATACCTGGCTACTACAACCTCGCCGATCGCGGCCAGCGCCTCGACCAGCGCCTGGCCGACAACCGCGTGAAGTGGGACCTGAACAACAGCCAGGCGCTGCAACTCGACCCCGGCAACGGCTATGCCCTGCGCCTGCTGGCGCCGATCCTCGGGGAACTGCGCCGCGCCGCGACGACCGCGCAAGAGCGCGCCCTGGTCGAGCAACTGGCCACCTGGAACGGCGACCATGACCTCGACTCGAGCGCCGCCACCCTGTTCAACCAATTGCTCTATCAGCTCAGTGAACGGGCCATGGCCGATGACCTGGGCGCCGCCCAGTTCGACAACCTGCTGTCGACCCGCGTGCTGGACGCCGCCCTGCCGCGCCTGAGCGCCGATGCCGCCTCACCCTGGTGGGACGACCGCACCACCCCGGCCGTGGAAAGCCGCGCGGATACGGTCGCCGCCGCCTGGCGCGCCAGCCTGCAGCACCTGCAGGACAACTTCGGCGCGGACCCGAGCGCCTGGACCTGGGCCAACACCCACACCCTCACCCACAGCCACCCGCTGGGCCAGCAACAGCCGCTCGATCAGCTGTTCAACGTCGGCCCCTTCGCCGCTCCCGGCAGCCACGAAACCCCGAACAACCTGTCGCACCGTATCGGCCCGGCGCCCTGGCCGGTGCTCTACGGCCCCTCGACCCGGCGCCTGATCGACCTCGCCGACGCCAGCACAGCCCTGGGCAGCAACCCACTCGGCCAGAGCGGCGTGCCCTTCGACGCCCACTTCAGCGACCAGGCCGCCGCCTACATCGCCGGCCAGTACCAGCCGCAGCATCTGAGCGAAGCGGATGTGGCGACTCATACCCGCAGCACCCTGACGCTGTTGCCGGCACGCTAGGTCAAGGCGCCGGGGATTCCTGCGGGGCCTGAGGCGCAGGACAAGCAGCCGAGTCGAACCAAGACCCCTGGATATTCCGGCGCAAGGACGCGGACCGGATTGAACCGCCGGGCAGTGAGGGCTTTAATCGAACTGAAGCCGGGGCAGGAGCAATAGTGCGACCCGCCCCGAGTATTCCGTATTCCACACAGGCCCAGCGCGCCTGTCAGGAGCACCCATGCACAACCTCAAGTGGTCCGCCGCCGAGAAAAAGCTCGCCCACCGCGTGTTCGAGGCGGCGCTCACAGCTGAGCTGGCCGAGATCATGGCCGATTTCAAAGCAAAAGCTGCCGCCATCACGGAGCCACACGAAATGTGGCCGATCGAGGAGTACCTGGAGCGCAAGCGGCGCGAGATCGACCGCAAATACGACTATAGGTACTCGCAGCTGCTCTTCGTGTTCGGCCAGCTGATTCGTGAAGGACGCGCCCAGGAGGCGCAACTGGCGGGCCTGTCGGAAGAGAAGCTTGGCTACATTCGACGCAGCGCATCGCTCTGAGGCAACCCGCAGGCCTGAGTCAGCCTCTGCCACTGATAATCGGCAGAGGTCGGTTCGAAGCGCACGTCAAAAATCATCCAGCGATCCGTGGGCAACTCGCGCAGCACGCAGCAGCCCGGGATCCCGGTCAATACCGTTGCGTGTGGCTAGACATAGGGCTGGCCGCTGAAGCCCCTTGGCAGTCGCTGCAGCCCCGGCAGGTTGGTAAGTTTCTCCAGCCAGGCTGCGCGCCAGTCATTCGCGGCGTGGGCGACCTTGGCTTTGCGCGCGGCTCTGCGCGCCGCGTTGCGCGCCTCTCTCCGGGCCTCCTTGAACGCATCGGTGCCACGGCAGTTGCGACATTTAACCCGGGCAAGGTCGGTGGTGGCGGGGAGATTGTCGCCATGGCTGCCGCAGGCGAGATGTCCGGCAACCTTGTAGTGAGTAACCATAAGTGAAGTTCCTTGGCAGTGAGTGCGGTGCAGGGCAAGCATCACGCGAAGGCATATGAGGCAGACGAATACAGGCGACCGGTGAGACAGGCTCCATAGCGGAGCTTCATCTGCAGGTCATGCGACCGTCTTCCACACATGCAAAAGCCTGGGCGACCTTACCCTTGTCTGGATTCGCACCATCACCGACCGGATGAACACGCCAAGGATTAGCCGCATGAACCACTGCAAGGTTGGAGATGCCGTTTCCCTAGCCGTATCCGCTGTTTCAGCCTCAACGGCTATTGGCTCAACCCGGGCGAGAAGCCTTGATCGGTCGCGATCCCATCGTTTTTTAGACCACCGCGGGTGGGCCGGGTTCGCCAGAAGTAAACTCCGGAGGCAGATATCCCGCGCAGGACATTAGGAGACAGGCGACTATCGACTACGCAGGTTCAAGCGTTAATCATGCCCCCCGAATACTCCTGTCAAAACACAAAAAACGATCGCCCTAATCTGCCGCTTTGGGCGCGCTGAAGGCTTTGCTGTAGTAGCCGGAAGGATCGAAACAGCAAACCCGCCGCTTTCCAGAAGCAAGCATGTCACACGCATCAATAACCCGTTTCGCCCGGGTCTTGGACTGCTTGGCGGAAGTAATCCAATGTATCCAGTCCAGGCGTGCGATGGTGGTTGTATCGTCCCAAACGGCTCGAGCCTCGGGAGCAGCCGCCAGGGCTTCTTGCAGGTCGGAGGGCATCTCAGGTTCTGGTTCTTGCGCCACTGGCATGATCTCAAACGTGACAATGTCGCCCATGTTCACGCCGGCGATTTCGAGTAGGCCCTCGTCAACCCGCAGCCAATGGCCCAATTGGCCATCCGGCTCGAGCGTGGCCCGGAAACCATGACCGTTGATGCGGCCCTCTACCGTCGTCCTGCCCCGCCTAGGAAGCTTTGCGCTCGCGCTCTCGGGCAAAATTACAAAAGCCCACAGAGTAACGCCGCCCGACGTGGCCGGACGCAGCAGTTTTGCTTTGAACCGAGACTTCGTGTCGCTCTGTTTCATTGCGAATCAGCTCACAATGCGCCTAACGCTCCGCTAAACGGCGAACGCTGGCGAATCCAGTGGCGGCCGCGTTTTGCGGCCGGAACGATGTTTGCGCCGCACCGCCTCACTCATGTTGCAAGATGTTGATCAGTTTGCCGAACGGGTCGCGAACATAGAATCTCCGAACGCCCCAAGGCTCACTGACCGGCCCGTACTCGATGGGGATGTTCGCCTTTTCGACTTTTGCCAATGCTGCCTCCAGATCATCGACTTCAATCGACAAGTTCGGCACTGAAGTGCCTGAGCCTCCCTCAGATCCAAAGCCGATTTGAACCGTCATTTTCGCGTCCGAACCATAGGTTTGGAACCACCCGTGATCCATGATGAGGTCAAGGCCCAAAACGTCTCGATAAAATGCCTCAGCCTGCTTGAGGTCTGAGACTTCGGTGTTGGATACGATGCGCATTACCTTCATATTTTTACCTCGACATCCGCCCTGCGCCCTAACAGGGGTTAAACAGACTGGCGTGTTTTCGCATGGTAGTGAGCGCTAGACTACTCCCGCCCTACCCCGCTCACCCCCGCTCAACCGGTTTGCCCACCCGTTTGCTCCCCGCCGCCTTGCGCTTGCCGGGCTTGCGTTTGCCCTTCCAGGACGCGGCGGCGGCCGGGCTGGCGGGGCCGCTGATGGTCAGGCGCAGGCCGGCGCAGCGTTGCACCTGCTTGCTCATCCAGGCCGACTGTTTGGCGACGAATTCGTCCAGGCTCATTTCGCCACTCTGCACCATGTCCAGCGCCTGTTCCCAGATCGCCGTGGTGCCGGGGTCGGCGATGGCGCGGGGGACGGCGTCGATCAGGCTGAATGCGGCCGGGGTGGCGGCCAGGGCCTTGCCCTGCTTGAGCAGGTAGCCGCGGTCGAGCAGGCCCTGGATGATGCCGGCGCGGGTCGCTTCGGTGCCGATGCCGGTGGTGTCCTTGAGCTTCTGTTTGAGGCGCGGGTCGTCGACCAGCTTGGCGACGTTCTTCATCGCCTTGATCAGGTCGCCCTCGGTGAAGGGTTTCGGTGGCTGGGTCCAGAGGTCCTTGAGGGTTACGCCGGTCACTGTGCAGTCCTGCCCTTCGCGCAGGGCCGGCAGGGCTTGTGCAACCGGCGCTTCGCGGCCTTTGGCGGGCGTCAGGGCCTCGGGCAGGGCGCGGCGCCAGCCGGGTTCGACTATCACCTTGCCGACCGCGCGCAGGGCCTGGCCGGCGCAGTCGAAGTCGGCCTGGGTGCGGTCGTATTCGTGGTTGGGCAGGAACTGCGCCAGGTAGCGCGCGCGAATCAGGCTATAGACCGCCCGCGGCTTGCCGACCAGGCGTTCCAGGTTCTGCGCGGCGGCGGTCGGGATGATGCCGTGGTGGGCGCTGACCTTGGCGTCGTTCCAGGCCCGCGAACGGCGCTGCGCCTGCAAGTGTTCGAGCAGGCCGGCCAGAGCAGGATCGGCCCGGCCCAGGGCGGCGAGGATGGCCGGCGCCTCGCCATGCTGGCTGAGCGGCAGGTAGCCGCAATCGCTGCGCGGGTAGGTGATCAGCTTGTGGGTTTCGTAGAGCGCCTGGGCGATATCCAGGGTTTCCTGGGCGCCGAGGCCGAGCTTCTTCGAGCAGACTTCCTGCAGGGTACCGAGATCGAACGGCAGGGGCGGCGCCTCGCGCATGCGCTCGGTGCGCAGTTTCACCACCCGGGCGCTGGCGGCGTTGGCCATGGCCGTCGCCGCCTTCTGCGCCAACGCCTGGTTGAGGCAGCGGCCCTGTTCGTCGCAGACCTCTGCCGCGGCGCGCCACTGGGCGCAGAACGCGGTGCCGTCGGCCAGCAGCGGCACCTCGATGGCCCAGTACGGCAGCGGCACGAAGGCGGCGATGCTGCGGTCGCGGTCGACCACCAGGCGCAGGGTCGGGGTCTGTACCCGACCCACCGGCAGCACGCCCTGGTAACCGGACTGCTGACCGAGCAGGGTGAACAGCCGGCTCATGTTCATGCCGATCAGCCAGTCGGCGCGCGAGCGGCCCAGTGCCGAATGGTAGAGGCTGAAGGTTTCGGCGCCGGGCTTGAGCGCAGCCAGGGCCTTGCGGATCGAGGCATCGTCCAGGGCCGACAGCCACAGGCGCTGGATCGGCCCACGATAGCGGCAATGCTCGACCAGCTCGCGGGCGATCATCTCACCCTCGCGGTCGGCGTCGGTGGCGATGACCAGTTCGTCAGCCTCGCCGAGCAGGCGCTTGACCGCCTTGAACTGGCCGGCGGTCTTGGGCTTGACCAGCATCTTCCAGCGTTCGGGGATGATCGGCAGGTCGGCCAGCACCCAGCGCTTGTAGCGGGGGTCATAGGCGTCCGGCGGTGCGGTCTCCAGCAGGTGACCGATGCACCAGGTCACCGTCAGGTTGCTGCCCAGCCAGCAGCCATCGCCGCGTCGGGTGGCCCCGAGCACCTTGGCGATGTCCTTGGCCTGGGAAGGTTTTTCACAGAGGAAGAGCCGCATGGCCGCCATCATCGATTCCTTGTCGCGATGGCGCACAGCATGCGCAGTGGCGCGGGCTCAGGCAAGCTTAATCTGTATGGATGTACAGTTAATGTCACTGCGAACGGGACGCCGTCCGGGTACGCTATCGCAACGCCAGCCCGCAGCGACCGGCGGGAGTAGCCGGTGCGCACGGCGCACCCTACCCGAGGGAAGCCCCACGAAAAAGGGTCACCGCAGTGACCCTTTTTCGTTCACTCAAACCGCTAGCTAAACAGTCGCGTGGACCTGCGACGGGTCGCGGCGGCTGTCCGGGCCCAGTTGATCCCGGGTGCCGGTGGTTTCGTCCATGGCTTGCTGGATCGATTTCTTGCGCTTGTCTTCGGCGCGGCGGGCGATGAACCAGATGATGAAGGTCATCAGCGACACCGCCAGCAGGATCAGGCTGGCGATGGCGTTGATTTCCGGCTTCACGCCCAGGCGCACGGCGGAGAACACTTCCATCGGCAGGGTGGTGGAGCCGGGACCGGAGACGAAGCTGGCCAGAACCAGGTCGTCCAGCGACAGGGCGAAGGACATCATGCCGCCGGCCGCCAGCGAAGGCGCAATCATCGGGATGGTGATCAGGAAGAACACCTTCCACGGTTTGGCGCCCAGGTCCATGGCCGCCTCCTCGATGGACAGGTCCAGCTCACGCAGGCGCGATGACACCACCACCGCCACATAGGCGGAACAGAAGGTGGTGTGGGCGATCCAGATGGTCAGGATACCGCGCTCGGCCGGCCAGCCGATCAGTTGCGCCATGGCCACGAACAGCAGCAGCAACGACAGACCGGTGATCACTTCGGGCATTACCAGCGGCGCGGTGACCAGGCCACCGAACAGGGTACGACCCTTGAAGTGAGTGACCCGGGTCAGCACGAAGGCCGCCAGGGTACCCAGCGCCACCGCCGCCACCGCGGTGTAGCAGGCGATTTCCAGGGAGCGCATCACTGCGCTCATCAACTGGGTGTTGTCGAGCAGGCCGATGTACCACTTCAGCGACCAGCCGCCCCATACCGTGACCAGGCGCGAGCCGTTGAACGAGTAGATCACCAGGATCAACATCGGCAGGTAGATGAACAGCAGGCCGACCCACAGCATGATGGTGGAGAAACTGTAACGTCTCATGGTCGACCCTCCATCTCTTTGGCTTGGTTACGATTGAACAGGATGATCGGGATCATCAGGATCGCCAGCATCACCACCGCCAGGGCGGAGGCCACCGGCCAGTCACGGTTGTTGAAGAATTCCTGCCAGAGCACCTTGCCGATCATCAGGGTCTCCGGGCCGCCGAGCAGTTCGGGAATCACGAACTCGCCGACCACCGGGATGAACACCAGCATGCAACCGGCGATGATGCCGTTCTTCGACAGCGGTACGGTGATCTTCCAGAAGCTGTTGTAGGTGCTCGAGCCCAGGTCGGCCGCAGCCTCCAGCAGGCTCTGGTCGTGCTTGACCAGGTTGGCGAAGAGCGGCAGCACCATGAACGGCAAATACGAGTACACAACCCCGATATACACCGCGACGTTGGTGTTGAGGATCTGCAGCGGCGTGTCGATCAGCCCCATGCTCTGCAGGAAGCCGTTGAGCAGGCCGTTGTTGCTGAGAATACCCATCCAGGCGTACACGCGGATCAGGATCGCCGTCCAGGTCGGCATCATGATCAGCAGCAGGAACACCAGTTGCATTTCCTTGTCGGCGCGGGCGATGGCATAGGCCATCGGATAGCCGAGCAGCAAACACAGGAGGGTGCTGAAGAAGGCCATCTGCAACGAGCCGAGGTAGGCGGCCAGGTACAGATCGTCCTCGCTGAGGAAGATGTAGTTGCCCAGGTTGATCACCACCGAGAGCTTGTCCTCCGCCCAGGTGTACACGTCGGTGTACGGCGGAATAGAAACTTCGGCTTCGGCAAAGCTGATCTTCAGGACGATGATGAAGGGCAGCAGGAAGAACATGAACAACCAGATGAAGGGCACTCCGATGACGAAGTGCCGGCCCCTGGGCAGGCGGCGGCTGATGCTTCGGGAAATGTTCATGAGCGCAATGCCACCCCGCTGTCATCCTCCCACCACACATAGACCTGGTCGTCCCATGTCGGCCGCGCGCCACGGCGTTCGGCGTTGGCGACGAAGGACTGGACGATCTTGCCGCTGGGCAACTGCACGTGGAACACCGAATGACCGCCGAGGTAGGCGATGTCGTGCACGATGCCGCGCGACCAGTTGTACTCGCAGGTCGGCTGCTCGGTGGTGACCAGCAGCTTCTCCGGGCGGATGGCGTAGGTGATGCTCTTGTCCTGCACCGAGGTGCTGACGCCGTGGCCGACGTAGATGTTGCGCTCCAGATCCGGGCTATCGATCAGCGCATGACCTTCCATGTCCTCGACCACCTGGCCGTCGAACAGGTTGACGTTGCCGATGAATTCGCAGACCAGACGACTGGTCGGCGTCTCGTAGATGTCCACCGGGCTGCCGATCTGGGCGATCCAGCCGAGGTGCATGATGGCGATGCGCTGGGCCATGGTCATGGCCTCTTCCTGGTCGTGGGTCACCATCACGCAGGTCACACCGACCCGCTCGATGATCTCGACCAGCTCGAGCTGCATGTGCGAACGCAGTTTCTTGTCCAGCGCGCCCATCGGCTCGTCGAGCAGCAGCAGCTTCGGGCTCTTGGCCAGGGAACGGGCCAGGGCCACACGCTGGCGCTGGCCGCCGGACAGCTGGTGCGGCTTGCGCTTGGCGTACTGGCTCATCTGCACCAGCTTGAGCATCTCGGCGACCCGCGCGTCGATTTCGGCCCGGGACATCTTGTCCTGCTTGAGGCCGAAGGCGATGTTGTCAGCCACGCTCATGTGCGGGAACAGCGCGTAGGACTGGAACATCATGTTGATCGGCCGCTCGTAGGGCGGCAGGTCGGTGATGTCCTCGCCGTCGAGGTAGATGCGCCCCTCGGTCGGCCGCTCGAAGCCGGCGAGCATGCGCAGCAGGGTTGACTTGCCCGAGCCCGAGCCGCCGAGCAACGCGAATATTTCGCCTTTGTTGATGGTCAGAGAGACATCGTCGACGGCGATGGTTTCATCGAACTTCTTCGTCACACGATCGATTTTGACCAACACCTCTTTCGGTTGCTGATCTCCCTCAAGAACCTTTTTATAGGCACTGGAAGCAACTGCCATTACCAAAACTCCCGCAAAAGTAGCGCCCAACCCCGACGGCCGGGCGTTTTAAATTACTGGCCTGATTTAACCCGCGTCCAACTCCGGGTCATCCGCCGCTGTACCTTGGTCGGCAACTCCGCCGAGATGTATAACTTGTCCAAAACTGCTTGCGGCGGGTACACCGCCTCGTCATTGCGCACGTCCTGATCCATCAGCTCGCCGGCCTTGGGATTAGGATTGGCGTAGCCGACGTAATCGCTGACCTCCGCGATGACTGCCGGCTCCAGCAGGTAGTTGATAAAGGCATGGGCTTCCTTGACGTTCGCTGCGTCCGCCGGAATGGCGAGCATGTCGAACCACAGGTTGGCGCCCTCCTTGGGGATCACGTAGGCGATCTCGATGCCCTTGCCGGCTTCCTCGGCGCGATCGGCGGCCTGCAAGACATCGCCGGAGAAGCCCACGGCCACGCAGATATTGCCGTTGGCCAAATCGCCGATGTACTTGGAGGAGTGGAAGTAGGTGACATAGGGGCGCACGGCCAGCAACTTGGCTTCGGCCTGCTGATAGTCATCCGGGTTGGTGCTGTTGGGATCCAGGCCCAGGTAGTTGAGCACCGCCGGGATCATCTCGTCGGCCGAGTCGAGGAAGCTAACGCCACAGCTAGCGAGCTTCTGCATATTGGCCGGCTCGAAGACCGTGGCCCAGGAATCGATCTTGTCGACACCGAGCGCCGCCTTGACCTTCTCGGCGTTGTAGCCGATGCCGTTGGTGCCCCACAGGTAAGGCACCGCATACTGGTTGCCCGGATCGTTGTTCTGCAGCTGCTTGAGCAGCGCCGGGTCGAGGTTCTGCCAATTTGGCAACTGGGCGCGGTCGAGCTTCTGGAAGGCCCCCGCCTTGATCTGCTTGCCGAGGAAGTGATTGGACGGCACCACCAGGTCATAGCCGGAGCGGCCGGCGAGCAGTTTGCCTTCCAGGGTCTCGTTGGAATCGAAGACGTCGTAGATCGGCTTGATACCACTGGCTTGCTCGAAATCCTCCAGGGTGGTTTCGCCGATGTAATCGCTCCAGTTGTAGATATGTACGGTCGACTCAGCCTGGGCCACGGCAACCAGGCCGAGGCTCAGGGCGCCGGCGGTCAGGCTGGTTGCTAAAGAAATACGCATGCGAGAATTCTCTCTTGTCGGGCGGCCCGGGACAGGGCCGGCTTTCTAGCGGAAAAGTCCATACTCGTTCAGCGCGACGCGGCCAACCAACCGGGACGACAGGGCAGGATCGTGCTCTTCAGCCATCTGACCGATGCTTGGGAGACGCCACATGGCACGCTCGCGGTGGCGGCCAATAGAGTTGTACAACGCATGCAACCTTCCTTCTTATTGTTAGGGTTTCTGGCGGGTGGCCCCACCAGAAACGGGGTATTGCGTATGGCTTAACGGCCCGATTTCACCTTGGTCCAGCTGCGGGTCACGGCACGCTGCACCTTCGGATTCAGCTCGGCGAAGGTGTAGAGCTTCTTCGAGGCTGCTTCGGTCGGGTAGATGCCCGGGTTGTTGCGAATTTCCTCGGCTACCAGCGGCGTGGCGGTGGCGTTGCCGTTCGGATAGGCGACATAGTCGGAAATCGGCGCGATCACTTCCGGAGTGAGGATGTAGTTGAGGAAGATATGCGCCTCTTCGACGTTCTTGGCATCGGCCGGAATGGCCATCATGTCGAAGAACGAGGCAGCGCCCTCTTTCGGAATCGCATAGGCGACCGGTACGTTGTTCTTCGCTTCCTCGGCACGCGCCTGGGCCTGGAACACGTCGCCGGACCAACCCAGCGCTACGCAGATGTTGCCGTTGGCCAGGTCGGAGATGTACTTGGACGAGTGGAAGTAGGTGATGTAAGGACGCACCTTCATCAGCAATTCTTCGGCCTTCTTCACGTCCTCGACGCTGGTCGGGTTGGGGCTCATGCCCTGGTAATGCAGCGCAGCGGCGTAGACCTCATCCGGCGCGTCGAGCATGGCGACGCCACAGGCCTTGAGCTTCTCCATGTTTTCCGGTTTGAACAGCACGTCCCAGGAGTCGATGGTGTCGACGCCCAGCGCGGCCTTGACCTTCTCCGGGTTGTAACCGATGCCGGTGGTGCCCCACAGGTAGGGGAAGGCGTACTGGTTACCCGGGTCGGCGGTTTCCAGGGCCTTCATCAGGTCGGGGTTGAGGTGCTTCCAGTTCGGCAGTTTCGACATGTCCAGCTTCTGGAACACCCCGGCCTTGATCTGCTTGGCGAGGAACTGGTTGGACGGCACCACCACGTCGTAGCCCGAACCGCCGGAAAGCAGCTTGGCTTCCAGGGTTTCGTTGCTGTCAAAGACGTCGTACACCACCTTGATGCCGGTTTCTTTCTGGAAATTCTCCAGGGTGTCTTCGGCAATGTAGTCCGACCAGTTGTAGACATGCAGCACTTTATCCTGAGCCTGCGCGGCGCCCGCCACAGCCCCGGCAAGGGACAACGCGAGAAGGGTTTTGCTGAAAATTTTCATGCGTACAGCTCCTGTTGTCGTATTTTTTTAGTGTTCCGGAAGATGCGCAGCCCGGCTGCAGCACCTTCCGGTGAGCCTAGCCAACGCACTGGCCCAGTCTGGCAAGGTCGCGTCACTCTTTACAACTTTCAGACATAACAGCCCAAAAACAATAAATCGCGGTGGATTAACCCAGCACCTGCGCGGCCGTCAGATCGAGACAGCGACGCGCCTTGTCTACCAGTTCGTCGATCTCGGCCTTGCTGATGACCAAGGGTGGCGAAATGATCATGGTGTCACCGACGGCCCGCATGATCAGACCATTGGCAAAACAATGGCCACGGCAAATCATGCCTACGCCCATTTCGCTCGGATAACGCTCACGAGTGGCCTTGTTCTTCACCAGCTCGATCGCACCGAGCATGCCGACACCGCGCACCTCGCCCACCAACGGATGGTCGGCCAGTTCACGCAGACGCTGCTGCAAATAGGGTGCCGTTTCTGCCTTGACCCGTTCGATGATTTTTTCGTCGCGCAGAATGCGGATGTTTTCCAGTGCCACGGCGGCGGCCACCGGGTGCCCGGAATAGGTGAAGCCGTGGTTGAAGTCACCACCGCGGCTGATCACCTCGAATACCTTGTCGCTGACGATCAGGCCACCCATGGGGATGTAGCCGGAGGTCAGGCCCTTGGCGATGGTCATCAGGTCCGGCTTGTTGCCGTAGTAATCGCTACCGAACCACTCCCCGGTACGACCGAAGCCACAGATCACTTCATCGGCGACAAACAAAATGTCGTATTTACCGAGGATCTCGCGGACCTTCGGCCAGTAGCTGTCCGGCGGCACGATGACGCCGCCGGCGCCCTGGATCGGCTCGGCGATAAAGGCGGCGACCTTGTCCACGCCGACTTCGAGGATCTTCTTCTCCAGCTGCTCGGCGGCCCAGATACCGAACTCGTCCGGGCTCATGTCGCCACCCTCGCCGAACCAGTACGGCTGCGGGATATGCTCGATACCCGGGATCATGCCGCCCTGGGCGTGCATGCCAGCCATGCCGCCGAGGCTGGCCCCGGCCACGGTGGAACCGTGGTAGCCGTTGATGCGGCTGATGATCACCTGCTTCTCGGGCTGGCCCTTTACCGCCCAATAGTGGCGGACCAAGCGCAGCATGGTGTCGTTGCCTTCCGAGCCCGACCCGGTGAAGAACACGTGGTTCATGCCTTCCGGCGCGATGTCGGCGAGGGCCTTGGCCAACTCGAGAACCGGCGGGTGAGCCGTCATGAAGAAGGTGTTGTAGAACGGCAGCTCTTTCATCTGCTTGCTGGCGGCGTCGGCCAGTTCATGACGACCGTAGCCGATGGCGGCGCACCACAGGCCGGCCATACCGTCGAGGATCTTGTTGCCTTCGCTGTCCCACACGTACACGCCTTCACCCTTGACGATGATCCGCGGGCCAACCTCGCTCAGCTGCTGATAGTCGCTGAACGGTGCCAGGTGGTGGTCACGGCTCATGGCCTGCCACTCAAGGGTTTGCGGGTTGCTTGCTTGTTTAGTCATATCCACCTCAAAAATGTACGCCATCAGCGGGTGCCGCGGGTCTCGCGCCCTGACACCCGTTCGCTCAAACCGAGAGCAGCAGGAACTCGCGCTCCCAGGAACTGATTACGCGCTTGTAGTTTTCATGCTCGGCACGCTTGACCGCCACGTAGCCACGGATGAATTTTTCGCCCAGGTATTCTTCCGCCGCCTTGCAGGCCTCCATCCGCTCCAGAGCGTGCTCGATGGTGATCGGCAGGCGCAGATTGCGCCGCTCGTAACCCCGGCCCTTGACGGGCGCGCCAGGTTCGAGCTGCTCCACCATGCCCATGTAACCGCACAGCAGCGAGGCGGCCAGCACCAGATAGGGGTTGGCATCGGCGCCGGCCAGGCGGTTTTCCACCCGCCGGTTCTGCGGTGTGGCTTCCGGTACGCGCAGGCCGACCGTGCGGTTCTCTTCGCCCCACTCGACGTTCACCGGCGCCGAAGTATCCGGCAGGAAGCGGCGGAAGGAGTTGACGTTGGGGGCGAACAGCGGCAGCAATTCGGGGATGTATTTCTGCAAGCCGCCAATGTGCTGCATAAACAGTTCGCTCATGCTGCCGTCGTCATTGGAAAACAGGTTCTGTCCGGTCTTGATGTCCACCACACTCTGGTGAATGTGCATGGCACTGCCCGGCTGGTCGGTGATCGGCTTGGCCATGAAGGTCGCCGCCACGTCATGCTTGAGCGCCGCCTCGCGCATGGTGCGCTTGAACACGGTGATCTGGTCGGCCAGGTGCAAGGCCTCGCCATGCCGGAAGTTGATCTCCATCTGGGCCGGGCCGTCTTCGTGGATCAGGGTATCGAGATCCAGCCCCTGGATTTCACACCAGTCATAGACATCTTCAAACAGCGGGTCGAATTCGTTGGCCGCATCGATGGAAAACGACTGACGACCGACTTCCGGCCGACCGGAACGGCCCATCGGCGCTTCCAGCGGGAAGTCCGGGTCGCTGCAGCGCTTGGTCAGGTAGAACTCCATCTCCGGCGCAACGATGGGCTTCCAGCCCTTGTCGGCATACAGCTTGAGCACATTCTTGAGAATGTTGCGCGGCGACAACTCGATCGGATTGCCCTGTTTGTCGAAGGTATCGTGGATGACCATGGCGGTCGGTTCGATGGCCCACGGCACCAGGAACACCGCGTTCTCGTCGGGCCGACAGAACATGTCGATGTCCGCTTCGTCGAGCAGGGCGTAATAAATGTCGTCCTCGACGTAGTCGCCAGTCACGGTCTGCAGCAGCACACTCTCGGGGAGGCGCATGCCCTTCTCGCCGAGGAACTTGTTGGTCGGCGAAATCTTGCCGCGGGCAATGCCGGTAAGATCGCTTATCAAGCATTCAACTTCGGTGATTTTGCGTTCTTTCAGCCAGCTCGAAAGCTGGTCCAGTTTGGTGCTCATAGAGACCTCAGGGTTGATGAGAGCCAACTTATATATAGTCGGCTCTGCGCTGCCCCGCCCTCTTCCTGCAAGCCTCACCAAAGGCCTGGAAGATGGCGAGATAATTCGGGTTGGATCCTACCTGCCATTCGGGGTGCCATTGCACCCCGAGCGCGAAACTCGGCGCGCCTTCGACGGAGAAGGCTTCGACCAGCCCGTCAGGCGCCAGTGCTTCGACACGAAGGCCCGGCGCCAGACGCTCAACGCCCTGACCGTGAATGGAATTGACGGCAAACTCGTCGGGCAAACCGAGGCCGGCGAGCACGCCCCCCGGCTGCACCCGCAGGGGGTGGCGCTGGGCATACTGCACCTCGAGCGGTTCATCGGCCTGCTCGCGGTGATCGAGCATGCCGGCGACCTCGTGCACCTTCTGGTGCAGGGTGCCGCCGAAGGCCACGTTCATCTCCTGAAAGCCGCGACAGATGCCAAGCACGGGGATGCCGGCCGCGATGGCCTGGCGGATCAGTGGCAAGGTGGTGCGATCGCGCTCGGGATCGTGTGCAGTACCGGCCTCGCTGGGCGAGCCGCTATAATGATGGGGCTCGACATTCGACGGTGAGCCGGTGAACAGCAACCCGTGCAAGTTATCGAGCAGGGTCGGCCGATCGATCAGTTCGCCCAGCGCCGGAATGATCAGCGGCAAGCCGCCGGCTCCAATGGCTACGGCACGAACGTATTTGTCACCGGTTATATGGTGAAGATGCAGACCGACCTGTTTAGTACAGGCGGTAACGCCGATTAACGGCAGAAGCGACATGTGACACCCGTTTTATTACTGTTAGTGGGTTGAAACCGAGCTTAGCCTTGTTCATTTTTTTACACAATAGCCATGTAAAAAATTAAACACACCCCGATGAGCACCGCGCCAGGCTTGACTCAGACGGGGGTTTCACTGCCCTGAAACGCCCTAAAAATGGCCACGACGCGCTTTTTTAGGGCAAAATAAATCACCCTTGACAGGTCTCAAGGTTTAAGATTGACTCTGCTCATTGCAGTTTAATGATTGATATTTTTAACAACAAAGGTGTTGCATCATGTCGGTACCCCCGCGTGCCGTTCAGCTTAACGAAGCGAACGCGTTCCTTAAGAAACACCCTGAGGTCCTGTTCGTCGACCTTCTCATTGCAGATATGAATGGAGTGGTGCGCGGCAAGCGCATCGAGCGTGCGAGCCTGCACAAGGTTTACGAACGCGGCATCAATCTCCCGGCGTCTTTATTCGCTCTGGATATCAACGGCTCGACAGTGGAAAGCACTGGCCTGGGCCTGGATATCGGCGATGCCGACCGTATCTGCTACCCCATCCCCAACACCCTGTGCAATGAACCTTGGCAGAAGCGCCCTACCGCGCAACTGTTGATGACCATGCACGAAATGGAAGGCGAGCCGTTCTTTGCCGACCCACGGGAAGTGTTGCGCCAGGTGGTTGCGAAGTTCGACGAACTGGGCCTTACCATCTGTGCCGCTTTCGAACTCGAGTTCTACCTGATCGACCAGGCCAACGTGAACGGTCGCCCGCAGCCGCCGCTGTCGCCGCTGTCGGGCAAGCGTCCGCATTCGACCCAGGTCTACCTGATCGACGACCTCGACGAATACGCCGAATGCCTGCAAGACATTCTCGAGGGCGCCAAGGAGCAAGGCATCCCGGCCGACGCCATCGTCAAGGAAAGCGCCCCGGCGCAGTTCGAGGTCAACCTGCACCACGTTGCCGACCCGATCAAGGCCTGCGACTACGCGCTGCTGCTCAAGCGCCTGGTGAAGAACATCGCCTACGACCATGAGATGGATACCACCTTCATGGCCAAGCCGTACCCGAACCAGGCGGGCAACGGGCTGCACGTGCACATCTCGATCCTCGACAAGGACGGCAAGAATATTTTTGCCTGCGAAGATCCCGAACAGAACGACGCCCTGCGCCATGCCATCGGCGGCGTGCTGGAAACCATGCCGGCTTCGATGGCCTTCCTCTGCCCGAACGTCAACTCGTACCGCCGCTTCGGCGCGCAGTACTACGTGCCGAACTCGCCGTGCTGGGGCATCGACAACCGTACCGTGGCCCTGCGCGTGCCGAACGATACCGCCGATGCCGTGCGTATCGAACACCGGGTCGCGGGCGCGGATGCCAACCCCTACTTGCTGCTCTCGGCCGTGCTGGCAGGCGTGCACCACGGCCTGACCAACAAGATCGAGCCGGCCGCTCCGGTGGAAGGCAACTCCTACGAGCAGAACGAGCAGAGCCTGCCGAACAACCTGCGCGATGCCCTGCGCGAGCTGGACGACAGCGAGATTCTGGCGCGCTATATCGACCCGAAATACATCGATATCTTCGTCGCCTGCAAGGAAAGCGAGTTGGCCGAGTTCGAGAACTCGATTTCCGACCTCGAGTACAACTGGTACCTGCACACCGTGTAAGCGCTACCCGACGCCGGCTTAATGCCGGCGTCGTTTTAATCGGCGAATCTACCCACGATCTTTTAGCCGCACGCGCCAGCCTGCGGCGGGACAGTGCTGCGTGCATTTCAGTCAAGGATGCCTGCGCCACTCAATCCAACGGCCGCGCCAGCTGGCGTGGAGGCACCGCCAAGGAGAAACCCATGTTGCGCCTGTTCGCTTCGCTACTGCTCGTGCTGCTGCCGGTACTGGTTCACGGCGCACCGCAAGATGCGCTGGAAAAAACCGAGGACAGCCTGCGCGTATACAACTGGAACGACTACATCGCGCCGCAGGTACTCAAGCGCTTCGAGGCCGACACCGGAATCGGCATCGAATACCACACCTTCAGCAGTGCCGAGGACATGCATGCGGCGCTCGCGAGCAGCGAGGCCATCGACATCATCGTGCCCTCGCACAACGACTTGCCGCGCCTGATCGAGGCCGGCCTGCTGCAACCCCTGGATTTCAGCCGCCTGCCCAACCGCCGCCACCTGGACCAGCAGCTGCTGAGCAAGCTCGCCGCGGTCGATCCGGGCAATCGCTACGCGGTGCCCTACCTATGGGGCGCAGTCGGCCTGGCGATCAACACGCCGCAGGCCGAAGCCGCGTTCGGCGGTTCGTTGCCCGACAGCTGGAGCCTGCTGTTCGACCCCGAACAGAGCGCGCGCCTGGCCAGTTGCGGCATCAGCGTGCTGGATGCGCCGGACGAAACCCTGTCGCTGCTGCTCAACTATCAGGGCCGCAACCTGACCCGCAGCGCCGCGAGCCGCATCGAGCGCGCCGGCAGCGTGCTCGCCGGCCTGCGCCCCAACCTGCGCTACGTCGACAGCGAACGCTATATCGATGACCTCAACAACGGCCGTCTGTGTGTCGCCATGGCCTGGGTCGGCGACGCCCTGGCTGCTGCCGATGCCGGCCAGCCGGTGCGCTTCCTGGTGCCGGAGGAGGGTTCGGTGCTGTTCATCGACAACCTGGTGATCCCGCACAACGCCCGCCGCGCCGACCTGGCTCACCGTTTCATCGACTACCTGATGCAGCCCGAGGTCGCCGCGCTGATCACCACGGAAACCCTCTACCCCAGCGGCAACGCTGACGCCAGGGGGTTTCTCGACGCGGCGCTACGCGATCAGCCCGGTCTCTACCCGGACGCCGTGACCAAGCGTCGCCTGCATGCCCTGGAGGCGTTTCCGGACAAGCACAGGCAGGCCCGCGACCGGGTATGGCCGGGCTTTCGTGACGGCGCCCCGTCGCAGTAGGGAGGGCTTCAGCCCACCGAGGGTAGTGGCGGTCTGAAACGAAACACCGCCCGCCCCAGCCTGTGCGGCGATCGTATAAAGCCCTGCCGACTTGCCTGTGCACCACCGGCTGGCGTCCAATAGCGCATCCCTTGCCGAGATGATCGCCATGCAGCGCACCGCCACCGCCCGCAAACCCCGCGCCAGCAGCCAGGCACGGATTACCGTGATCCTCGCTGCCGCCCGTGCGCTGCTCGCCGAGCAGGGCGTGGCCAATCTGTCGATCTACAGCGTGGCCGAACGCGCAGCCATTCCCGCTTCCTCGATCTACCATTTCTTCGCCAGCGTGCCGGCGTTGCTCGAGGGCTTGACCGCCGACATCCATGCCGCCTTTCGCGCCAGCCTGCAGGCGCCCATCGCCCATGCCGAACTGCGCGACTGGCGCGACCTCTCACGCATCGTCGAGCAACGCATGTTGGCGATCTACGCGGCCGATCCCGCGGCGCGCCAGCTTATCCTGGCCCAACACGGCCTGAGCGAGATAACCCAGGCCGACCGTCAGCACGACCTCGAACTGGGCCGGCTGATGCAGGCGCTGTTCGAACGGCATTTCGAGCTGCCGCCACTGCCGGACGATGTCGATGTGTTCGCCCTGGCCATGGAACTGGGCGACCGCGTCTATGCCCGCTCGGTGCAACTGTACGGCAACATCACCCCGCGCCTGGCCGAAGAAGGCATGCGCGTGTTCGACGCCTACCTGGGCCTGTACCTGCCGCCCTATCTGCCGAAACGTGCCGCCGCGCTGGCGTAACGCCTACGCCCATACGTCAGCCTCGCAGGGCTAAAAAGCGGCGGGGGCGCCTAGCCGGGCCGTGACCACAGCCACTAACATGGATTTTTATCTGCTATTTAGCTGATAAAAACCACAGGATAGAAAAATAAAGCTTTAAACACGGATTTTTATCGACTATAAAGTCACGTATCCGCTCGCCGACACGGCGTCGTCATCGGTCGTCTGCTAGCGTGTAACGACCACCGTCCATTGCTCCTACGAGGTGTTCCATGTCCCGCATCGTCACCGTCGCCGCTACCCAGATGGCCTGTTCCTGGGATCGTGCCGGCAATATCGCCAACGCCGAGAAGCTGGTGCGCCAAGCCGCGGCCCAGGGCGCGCAGATCATTCTGATCCAGGAACTGTTCGAGACCCCGTACTTCTGCCAGAAGCCCAACCCGGACTACCTGCAGCTGGCCACCACTGTGGAAGCCAACGAGGCCATCGCCCACTTCCAGAAAGTCGCCAAGGAACTGCAGGTGGTGCTGCCGATAAGCTTCTTCGAGCTGGCCGGGCGCGCGCGCTTCAACAGCATCGCGATCATCGATGCCGACGGCAGCAACCTGGGGATTTATCGGAAAAGCCACATCCCGGACGGTCCCGGCTACCACGAGAAGTACTACTTCAACCCGGGCGACACCGGCTTCAAGGTATGGGACACGCGCTATGCCAAGATCGGCGTGGGTATCTGCTGGGACCAGTGGTTCCCCGAGTGCGCACGCAGCATGGCCCTGCTCGGTGCCGAGATCCTGTTCTACCCGACTGCCATCGGCACCGAGCCGCACGACCCGACCATCAGCTCGCGCGACCATTGGCAGCGCGTGCAACAGGGCCACGCCGGTGCCAACCTGATGCCGCTGGTGGCGAGCAACCGCATCGGTCGCGAAGACCAGGGCGATTACCACATCAACTTCTATGGCTCGTCGTTTATCGCCGACCAGTTCGGCGCCAAGGTCGAAGAGCTCAACGAAACCGAGGAAGGCGTGCTGCTGCACAGCTTCGACCTCGACCAGCTCGAGCATATCCGCAGCGCCTGGGGCAGCTTCCGCGACCGCCGGCCGAACCTCTACGGACCGATCAAGACCCTCGACGGCCAGCTGGAATCCTGAATCGAGTAGGGTGCGCCGGGCCGCCCAGGCCGTGCGCACCGCCCCCACGCAATTGGTGCGCGCGGCGCACCCTACGCCATGCAGGTAGATACGATGAGCACCCTGACCAGCACACCCCGCGCCGACGGTTTCCGCATGCCGGCCGAGTGGGAAACCCACAGCCAGACCTGGATGGTCTGGCCCGAGCGCCCGGACAACTGGCGCCTCGGCGGCAAGCCGGCGCAGACCGCCTTCACCGCGGTGGCCAAGGCCATCGCCGCGTTCGAGCCGGTGACCGTCTGCGTCTCCGCCGGGCAGTACGAGAACGCCCGCGCCCGTCTCGACCACGAGGCTATCCGCGTGCTCGAGGTCAGTAGCGACGATGCCTGGGTACGCGACACCGGGCCGACCTTCGTCAGCAACCCGCACGGCGAAGTGCGCGGCGTCGACTGGACCTTCAATGCCTGGGGCGGCCTCGACGGCGGCCTGTACTTCCCGTGGCAGCGCGACGACCAGGTGGCCGGCAAGATCCTCGAGATCGAGCGCTGCGCGCGCTACCGCAGCGAGGGGTTCGTGCTGGAAGGCGGCTCGATCCACGTCGACGGCGAAGGCACCCTGATCACCACCGAGGAATGCCTGCTCAACCGCAATCGCAACCCGCACCTGGACCGCGAGGCGATCGAGCAGATGCTGCGCGAGCACCTGAGCATCGATACGGTGATCTGGCTGCCGGACGGCCTGTTCAACGACGAGACCGACGGCCACGTCGACAACTTCTGCTGCTATGTACGCCCTGGTGAAGTGCTGCTGGCCTGGACCGACGACCCGCAAAACCCCAATTACCCGCGCTGCCAGGCGGCCCTGCAGGTGCTGCAACAGGCGCGCGACGCCAAGGGCCGGCAACTGATCGTGCACAAGATGCCGATCCCCGGTCCGCTGCATGCCACGGCAGAAGAATGCGCCGGGGTCGACCTGGTCGCCGGCAGCCAGCAACGCAGCCCGGACGTGCGCCTGGCCGGCTCCTACGTGAACTTCCTGATCGTCAACGGCGGCATTATCGCGCCGAGCTTCGACGATCCGCTGGACGAGCAAGCCCGCGTGATCCTCCAGCGCCTGTTCCCCGAGCACCGGGTGGTGATGGTACCCGGCCGCGAGATCCTGCTCGGCGGTGGCAACATCCACTGCATCACCCAGCAGCAGCCGGCACCGCAACACGCCTGACCGGCGCGTGCATGCCCCTCGTCTGCCCGTACACAGGCGAGGGGCAGACGAGGGTTAGTCACCCGGTAACAGCTGCGCCGGTGTTACTCTGGCGCCCATGAATTCGAGCAAACCAGACCCCAGCCTCAACGACGAGAGCCACACTCGGACCGAGAGCGCACATATCGTTCAGGCCCTCAACACCGGCAAGAACAAGCGTGTGCGCAAGCTGCTGAGCCGCATGCACCCGGCCAAGATCGCCGCCATGCTCGAGATGCTCGACGCCGAGCAACGCATGGCACTGTGGCAGCAGATCGATCCCTCGCTCGAAGAGCGCATCCTGCCCCACCTCAGCCTCGAACTGATCGGCCAGTTGGCTGGCGACTCGGCGGATACGACCTACGCCAGACCGGAACAGCAACACGCACAAAGCACAGTCAACCACCTGGAAGCCGTGCGCGAAGCGTTGAACCTGAAGAAACTCAAGCGCGTCGGCAAGATTCTGCACCGCATGCACCCGGCCAAGATCGCCGGGCTGCTCGAAGCGCTACCGCCCCAGGAACGCCGTAGCGTCTGGAGCATGGTCGACACCGAGCGGGCCGGCAAAGTCCTGACCTACCTGCACGATGAAATACGCGGCGCCCTGGCTCTCGACCTGGATCTCGAGGAACTGATCGCCTCGGCCGAACACCTGGAGCTCGATGACCGGGTCGACCTGATCCAGACCTTGCCCGGCGAACTGGGCAACAAACTGTTGTTCGCCAGCAGCGCCAGCCAGCGCAAGCAGCTCGAGTCGATGCTGTCCTATCCCGAGGACTCGGCCGGCGGCTTGATGAACGCCGACGCTATCCAGATCCGTGCCGATGTCAAAGTCAGCACGGTGCTGCGCTATCTGCGCCTGCTGGAAAAACTGCCGCCGCAGACCGACATGCTGATGGTGGTCGACCGCAAAGGCCACTACCAGGGCGGCCTGCGCCTGAGCAGCCTGGTCACCGCCGACTTGGGCCGCCCGGTGGCCGAGCTGATCGACCGCGACATCGCCGGCATCGCGGTGACGGACGAAGACAGCGACGTCGCCCGGCTGTTCCAGGACCTCGACCTGCTCTCGGCCCCCGTGGTGGATGAGCACAACCGGGTGATCGGGCGGATCACCATCGACGACGTGGTCGACCTGATTCGCGAAGACTCGGATCGCGCACTGATGCAGATGGCCGGCCTCGACGACGAAGCCGACATGTTCGCCCCGGTGCTGGTCAGCTCACGCCGCCGCGCAGTATGGCTGGGCATCAACCTGATCACCGCCTTCAGCGCCGCCTGGGTGATCGGCCTGTTTCAGGCGACCCTCGAGCAACTGGTGGCCCTCGCCGTGCTGATGCCGATCGTGGCGAGCATGGGCGGTATCGCCGGCAGCCAGACCCTGACCCTGGTGATCCGCGGCCTGGCCCTGGGCCAGGTGCAGAAAGGCAACATCCGCATCCTGCTCAACCGCGAGCTGGGCATCTCCATCCTCAACGGCCTGCTCTGGTCGGTGGTGATCGCCTTGCTCGCCGTGCTCTGGTTCGGCGACTGGGGCATAGGTGCAGTGCTCGGCGCCGCCATCCTGGTCAACCTGCTGTGCGCGGCCCTGGCCGGCTGGGGCATCCCGCTGCTGCTCGAGCGCATGGGCATCGACCCGGCGCTGGCCGGCAGCGTGATCCTGACCACGGTGACCGATGTCGTCGGCTTCTTCGCCTTCCTCGGCCTGGCTACGCTGCTGTTGCTGTAACTGGCGGAGCGCCGCACTAGCAGGCCGTTGAAAAACTACCTGCGTTGGCAATACTGCGTTAAAAACGGCCTCGGTAAGCCGCTTGCGGCTAACGCGCTTTAGCGCGGCCCGAAGGGCGAGCGAAGCGAGTAATGCTCTTTTACAGCCAGTAAACTCCGCTTCCTCGGCCGTTTTTGCCTTGTCTTGCCTGCCTCGCCTACATTTTCAACGGCCTGCTACCCTCGCGCCAGGGCGCGCCGCGTGCTCAGCGGGTCGAGTACGCGCAGTGCCTCGTACTGGCTGACGAATACCTGGCCGCCGAAGTGCTCGAGGAAATCCGAACGGCGCAGCTGATCCATCACCGGCCCCTTCACTTCCGACAGATGCAGTTGCACCCCGGCCGCATGCAGGCGCTCGACGATGGCTTCCAGACTTTCCAGGGCGCTGGCATCGATCAGGTTGACCCCCGGGCACATCAGCACCAGATGGCGCACCTGCGGGCGCGCCGCGATCAGCTCGCCGATGCGTTCTTCGAGAAAGCGCGCGTTGGGAAAATACAGGCTCTCGTCGACCCGCAGCGACAGCACGCTGGGGCTCTCCACCACGGCGAAGCGTTCGATGTTGCGAAAGTGCTCGCTGCCCGGCACCTGGCCGACCACCGCCACATGCGGGCGGCTGGTGCGCCAGAGGAACAGCAGCAGCGACAGGCCGACGCCCATCAGGATGCCCGCTTCGACACCGAGCAGCAGCACCCCGCCGAGGGTCGCCGCCTGGGCTGCGCCGTCCTGACGGGAATAGCGCCAGGTGCGGCCCAGGGCCTTGAGGTCGACCAGGCTGAGCACCGCGACTATGATGGTCGCGGCCAGCACCGCCTGCGGCAGGTTGTGCAGCAGCGGAGTCAACAGCAGCACGCTGAGGGCTATACCGCCGGCGGTCAGCACACCGGCCATCGGAGTCTGCGCCCCGGCATCGAAGTTGACCACCGAGCGGGCGAAACCACCGGTGACCGGAAAACCGCCGCTGAAGGCCGCCGCCAGGTTGGCGCCGCCCAGACCGAGCAGTTCGTTATCCGGCTCGATGCGCTGACGACGCTTGGCCGCCAGGGTCTGCGCCACCGACACCGACTCGACGAAACCGACCAGGCTGATCAACAGCGCCGCCGGCAACAACTGCAGGGCCAGACTGTAGTCCAGGGTTGGCAGGCTCAGCCCCGGCAAGCCCTGGGGCACGGCACCGACGACCTTGACCCCGGCCTGCTCCAGGCCCAGCAGGCTGACTACCAGAATCGAGACGATGATCGCCAGCACCGGTCCGGCCTTGGCCAGGTTGCCGGCCATGGTGGCGCCCAGCCCCAGACGCATGAGCAAGGGCTTGAGCTGGCCCCGCACCCACCAGAGAAACAACAGGCTGCAGGCGCCGATCAGCAGGGTCGGCCCGTGCACCGCCGGCAGGTTGTGCAGCAGCGCCGGCAGCAGTTGCTGGAGGTTCTCGCCGGAGGCGGAAATGCCGAGGATATGCTTGAGCTGGCCCACCGCGATAAGAATCCCGGAGGCGCTGATAAAGCCGGAGATCACCGGATGGCTGAGGAAGTTGGCGACGAAGCCCAGACGCAGCAGGGCCATGCCGGCGAGCAGCAGTCCGGACAGCAGCGCCAGCAGCATGGCGGCGCCGACATACTCGGCGCTGCCGGCGGGGAACAACGGCCCCAGGGCGGCAGCGGTCATCAGCGACACCACCGCCACCGGGCCGACTGCCAAGGTGCGGCTGGAGCCGAACAGGGCATAGGCCAGCAGCGGCAGGATGCTGGCATACAACCCGGCCACCGGCGGCAGGCCGGCGAGCATGGCGTAGGCCAGGCTCTGCGGAATCAGCATCAGGGTGACGATCAGCGCCGCCAGACCATCCTGCGCGGCGGTGGCGCGGTTGTAACGCCGCCCCCAGTCGAGGCAGGGCAGCCAGCGGCGCAGGCTCATTTATTTTTCTCCTGTTCGAAGTTGCAGGCGGCCGGCGCGTCCACCGGCAAGGGATCATGCGGCAGGCGCTTGGGCGCGGCCAGCCACTCGTGGCCCCGCAGCATCAGGTCGAAATAGATGCGCGGCATCAGCTTGACCTTCAGTTCCCAGGCCAGCCAGCGCGGCACGGTGGGATCGAGGGGAAAAGTCGGCAGCAACTTGCCGCCATAACCGAACTCGGCCAGTACCACCTTGCCCCGCTCCACCGTCAGCGGGCAGGAACCATAGCCATCGTAGAGCGCACGCGGGCCACGCCCGGCGAGCACCGCGAGGACGTTCTCGGCCACCACTGGCGCCTGTTTGCGCACCGCTGCGGCGGTCTTGGCATTGGGCGCGGCGCACACATCGCCGAGGCTGAAGATATTGCCGAAGCGCGGGTGGCGCAGAGTTTCATGGTCGGCCTCGAGCCAGCCGTCGGCATTCGCCAGCGGGCTCTGGCGAATGAATTCGGGCGCCCGCTGCGGTGGTACCACATGGAGGAAATCGAAGTCTTTTTCCACCACGCTGGCCTTGCCCTCGGCATCCACCTGCTTGAACCAGGCCTTGTGCCCCGGGCCATCGACTGCGGTCAGGGTGTTGTTGAAGTTGAGCTGCGCGCCATAGCGCTCGACGTACTGCATCAGCGGCGGGACGAAGTCGGCGACGCCGAACAGCACGGCTCCGGCCGTGCAGAACTCCACCTCGATATCCTTCAGCACGCCTTGTTTCTGCCACCAGTCGCAGGACAGGTACATGGCCTTCTGTGGCGCGCCGGCACACTTGATCGGCATCGGCGGCTGGGTGAACAGCGCACGACCGCGACGCAGGCTCTGCACCAGCTGCCAGGTGTAGGGGGCCAACTCGAACTGGTAGTTGGAGGTCACGCCATGCTTGCCCAGGGTGTCCCTCAGTCCTTCAATGCCATCCCAGTCAAGACTGAGGCCCGGGCAGACGATCAGGGCGCGATAGCCAACGCGGTTGCCGTCTTCCAGCACCACGCGCTGCTGCTCCGGCTCGAAGCCCGCCACCGCCGCGTGCAGCCACTGCGCACCATGGGGAATGCAGCGGGCCATCGGCCGTTCGGTCTGCGCGCGGTCGAACACCCCGGCCCCGACCAGGGTCCAGCCCGGCTGGTAGTAGTGCTGCTCGCGCGGCTCGATCAGCGCGATACGCAGCTGCGGATTGCGCCGCAGCAGGCTGGCGGTCACCGCACAGCCGGCTGCGCCGCCGCCCACCACCAGCACGTCGTAGCGCTGGGTCGGCGCCAGCGGGGCCGTGTCGGCGGCAGCCTGGGGCGCCTGCTGCCAGCGCTGCTGCATGCGGGGCAGCAGGCCGGACAGGTCATAGCCGGCGTCCTTGGCGGTGGCCAACAGGACTTCGGGGTCGAGATGGCGGGCCTCGCTCAGCGCCCACAGGCTGCTTGAGCGGGTGCCGGTACGACAGAAGGCCAGGACCGGGCCGCGCACCTGCTCGAGCAACTCGGCAAAGGCCGCCACATCCTCCTCGCCGATCTGCCCGGAGATTACCGGCTGGTAGTGATAGTCCAGGCCGCTGGCGCGGGCCGCGGCTTCCATCTCGGCCGAGCAGGGCTGACCTTCGCCTTCGCCGTCCGGACGGTTATTGATCACACTGCGAAAGCCGGCCGCTGCCAGGGTACCCATGTCGCCGGGTTGCAACTGGGCCGCCACGGCAATGAACGGCGTCAAGCGCTTGAGCGAATCCATGAGCGTCTCCTCAAAGCACGTCGAGGGGGATTTTCAGGTAGCGGGTGCCGTTGTCTTCCGCCGGCGGTAGCTGGCCGGCGCGCATGTTCACCTGTACCGATGGCAGGATCAGGGTAGGCATGCCCAGGGTGGCATCACGTGCGCTGCGCATGGCGACGAAGTCGTCCTCGCTGACCCCCTCGTGCACATGCACGTTGTGCGCGCGCTCCTCGGCCACCGTGGTTTCGTTGAGAAACTCCTCGCGTCCCGGCGCCTTGTAGTCATGGCACATGAACAGGCGGGTCTGCGCCGGCAGGTCGAACAGCTTGCGGATCGAGCGGAACAGCACCCGCGCATCGCCACCGGGAAAGTCGCAGCGGGCGGTGCCGTAATCGGGCATGAACAGGGTGTCGCCAACGAAGGCAGCATCGCCGATCACATAGGTCAGGCAGGCCGGGGTATGCCCGGGCGTATGGATGACGCGGGCTTCGATGTTGCCCACCTGGAAGCGCTCACCGTCGGCGAACAGGCGGTCGAACTGGCGGCCATCGGTGGCGAACTCGGGTCCGGCATTGAACAGCTTGCCGAAGGTGTTCTGCACCACGGTGATCTGTTCGCCGATGGCCAGCTGGCCACCCAGCTCGCGCTTGAGGTAGAGCGCGGCGGACAGGTGGTCGGCGTGCACATGGGTTTCCAGCAGCCAGTCGACCTTCAGGTCCTGCTCGCGCACATAGGCAATCAGGCGGTCGGCGCTGTTGTGCGAGGTGCGGCCGGCGGCCGGATCGTAGTCGAGCACCGAGTCGACGATGGCGCAGCGCTGGGTCGCCGGGTCGCTGACCACATAGCTGTAGGTGAAGGTGGCGGGATCAAAAAAAGCTTCTACGTGCGCTTGCATGGTGACGGTCCTCTTTTGATATACCCCTGGGGGTACTTAATTAAGGATTAGCGTAACTGTTTTTTGGTTCTATGCTTAGAACTATTATTCATATGAAGTCCTTGGCTTCTTCCGCCCCGCCCTATACCGCGCCCACGCCCTCCCCCTCACGAACGACAACAGGCGCCATAGAGGCGCCCGTCATGTCCACATTGGCCAACCGATTCAGGAGCGCTTGCAGGTATTGATGCCCAGCAGCGAATACGCCGGGCACATGCGAAACAGGCCGGTGGCCAGCGGCACGACGCCGATCCAGCCCCACAGGCCGATGGTACTGCTCAGGCTCAAGCCAATCAGAATCAGACCGACGGCGATGCGCAGGCTGCGGTCGATGGTGCCAACGTTGGTTTTCATGATGATCTCCAGATTTAATGGCTGCGCCGGCGTTCCAGCGCGGTGAACAACAGCATCCCGGCCAGCATGGCCAGAACGAAAACGATGACCTGCCAATGACCGCTGAGCAGAATCGCCAGTGCCGGCCCCGGGCAGATCCCGGCAATGCCCCAACCGATGCCGAAGACCAGGCTGCCACCGATCAGGCGCGGATCCAGCTCGCGCTTGGTCGGCAGCTGCATCGGCGCGCCGAGCAACGACTGCGCGCGGCGCTTGGCCCAGGCCAGCGGCGCTGCGGCGACCACGATGGCACCCACCATCACCAGCGCCAACGACGGATCCCAGGCACCCGCCAGATCGAGAAAGCCCAATACCTTGGTCGGATTGGCCATGCCGGCCAGCAACAGACCTATGCCAAACAGCAAGCCGGCCAGCAACGCAGTCAGTTTGCGCATGTTCAGCTCCCCACAAGATGACGTAGAACAAAGACAGTGCCGAAACCGGCGGCCATAAAGGCGAACGTCGCCACCAGCGAACGCGGCGACAGCCGGGAAACACCGCAGACACCATGGCCGCTGGTGCAACCGGAACCGTAGCGGGTACCCACACCGACCAGCAGGCCGGCCACCAGCAAGCCCAGCCAGCCACTCTGGAACTCGATCGTCGGTAGCACGGCAAACAGCCCCCAGAGCAGCGGTGCCAGCAGCAGGCCGAGGAGGAACATGCCCTTCTCAGCCCGACCCTCGCCACCTTCCAGAACCGAGCCGAGCAAGCCACTGATGCCGGCGATGCGGCCGTTGAACAATACGAACAGGCTGGCGGCCAGGCCGATCAACGCCCCGCCCGCCAGAGAGCTCCAGGGCGTGAAATTCAACCAGTCGATGGCGACCCCGTCGATGGCGACCCCGTCGATACTCATGAGGTTTCTCCTGTGCAGAACAACTGGTACAGCGTATTGATCACCGCCAAGGCGGCCGGGCTGCTGATCCGGTAGTGGATCTGCTTGCCTTCGCGGCGGGTTTCCACCAGCCCCTCACGGCGCAATACCGCCAACTGCTGGGACAGCGTCGGCTGCTGGATGCCGAGCAGGCTTTCCAGCTCACTGACATTGCGCTCGCCTTGCGAGAGCTGACAGAGCAGCAGCAGGCGGTCGCGATTGGCCAGGGTCTTGAGCAACTGCCCGGCCGCATCGGCGTTGGCGCGCAACTGCTGGATATTGAGTGTCTGTTCGGGAGCATTCATGGGGCGAGCCTTCAGTTAACCTAAAAACAATATATTTTTTTATATATTATTATGCAAGCAGAATTCAGCCCATCGCTCTCCTGACAAGAGCGGGCTCGTGATGCCAGCCGCCAGAGGTGCTGCGCATTGCACGCCAGCTCTCGTAGGATGTGGCGGGCCGCGTAGGTTTGAGCGCAGCGATACCCATCGACGATCGATCGGTGGCCGCAGGAACACACTCCCGGATTTCGCGGGCGCTCGCCCAGGCCGCGCTATGCAACGTTAACGGTTACAGCCCATGAAAAAGCCCGGAACAGAGTCCGGGCTTTTGATGATTCATGGCTGAACAGGATGCAACTGATCAGCCATGCTCGGCAGCCCCGTTAACCACGGGGCGCCGGTCAGAACAGCGGCAGGGTGTAGCTGAGGATCAGGCGGTTTTCGTCGATGTCGTTGGTGAAGTTGGACCGCACCATGGCATTGCGCCAGCGCACGCCGAAGTTCTTCAGGGTGCCTTCCTGGAACACATACATCAGCTCGGTGTCGCGCTCCCACTCCTTGCCGTCGCCGGCAGCACCCAGGTCGACGTTGTCGCCGGTCAGGTAGCGGGTCATGAAGGTCAGACCGGGAATGCCGATGCTGGCGAAGTTGAAGTCGTAGCGCGCCTGCCAGGAGGTCTCGTCCTTGTTGGCGAAGTCACTGATCTGCACATAGTTGACCAGGTACGGGTCGGTGCCGCCGAGATAGGCGGCGCCGGTGTCGCCGCTCATCTTCTGATAGCCGAGGCCGAACTTGTGGCCAGCCAGGCCATAGGTGAGCATCGCCCCCAGCGCCTGGTTGTCGACGTTGCTGTGGCCATCGTCGGTGGAGCGCGTGTAGCGCAGGTCGGTTTTCAGGCTCTGCCCTTCGCCCAACGGCAGCACATGCACCAGGTTGAAGGAGCTCTGCTTATACAGGTCCTCCAGGTTGGAGTAATAATAGGCGCCAGTCAGTTCCTTGCTGAGCTGGTAGGTGCCGCCGAGGAACTGGAAGGAATCGGTCTGATTGCCGTCGGTAAAGGTAATGCCGCGCCGGCCACCGGCGGTCATCGACAGGTCCTCGAAATCGCCCGAGTTGCGGTGGTTGACCTCGCGCACGTAACCGCCATCCAGGGTCAGGCCGTCGATTTCCTGGGAAAGCAGGTGACCGCCCAGGAACACCTGCGGGGTCAAGCGGCTGTCGCTGGAGGCGATGGCCATGTTCTTGTACTGCATGCTGCCCACGCGCAGGGTGCTCTTGGACAACTTGGCCTTGCCGGCCACCGCCAGATCGGAAGAGTAGTCCTGGGAGCCACCCGAACGGTCGGGCACCAGCAGACCGCTGCCGGCGGTGCCGCCACCGGAGTCCAGTTTGAAACCGAGCATGCCGATGGTGTCGACACCGAAGCCCACGGTGCCCTCGGTATAGCCGGAGTTCATGCGCAGGATGAAACCCTGCGCCCACTCTTCCTGCTTGGCCTGGCTGGCGCCTTCCTGGCGGAAATCTCGATTGAAGTAGAAGTTGCGCGCTTCCAGACTGGCCTTGCTGTCCTTGATGAACTCGGCGTTGGCGACTTGGCTCAGGCTCAAGCCCAGGGTGCCGGCGACTACGGCCAGCGCCAGGGAGGTCTTTCTCATTATGGTTTTCTCCAGTGTTGTTATGGGTGACACATCGGCACGGGCGCAGGCTTCGACCACGAAGAAACAGGCACGCGCCGAATTCGTTGATTCACCCCGCGGACCTCGCCAATCGGGCAGCCGAACAGGCGCCAGAGCGAGCGGGCCAACGTGGGGCGAATAGAAATCAGGGGTGCGCGGTGCCGCACCGAGTAAACGTCAAGGGAACGGGAATAGGCGGATCGTCAGCCAGGTGGAAGAAGTTCATCGGCGGCTCTCTTCGTTTTTATTGTGTGCCGGCCCTGCAGGTCGGTCTGTGCGTCGAAGAGCCTTGAGCAGATACCGTGCCAGTCGCCCAGCGCCGAGCAGCAACACCTCTGGCTCGCTACTTTGGCGCAAGATCACGGATTCCATTGCGGCGTTGGGAGAAGGATGAACAGGCGGATTTTCGCCGAGCGCAAGAGCGCTCCCGGCGGATTTTCGCCAATCGCGCCCTGCCAGTCAGTCGAGCACGATCTGGTTCTTGCCCTGCCGTTTGGCCTGATACATCGCCGCATCGGCGCGGGCGAACAGCATATCCAGGATCGAGTCGCCCCCGCGCAGGCTGGTCAGGCCCTGGCTCACCGTGACGCCGAACGACACCCCTGCGTGACTGAAGCTCAAACGCTGCACCTCCCGCTGCAAGCGCTCGGCGATTTGTTCGGCCAGGGCCGGCTCGCAGCCCGGAAACAGCGCGGCGAATTCTTCACCGCCGATGCGCCCGAACAGATCGCCACGGCGCAATACCGACGCGCCACAGCTGGCCAGGCGCTGCAGCACCTGGTCGCCCATCTGGTGACCGTATTTGTCGTTGATTTGCTTGAAGTCGTCGATGTCGAGCAGGAGAAAGGCCAAGGGAGTGCCGAACTGGCGGGCATGCTCGAACTCGCGCTGGGCGCACTCGAAGAAGTGCCGGCGGTTGCTGCTCTGGGTCAGCACGTCGGTGGTCGCCAGGCGATGCAACTCGCCTTCCAGCTGCTTCTTCTCGGTGATGTCTTCGGCGATACCGACAATGATCTGCGCTTGCCCAGCCTCACTCGCGCGACTGATAAAGCATTTGTCGCTGAGCCAGCGCAACTGCCCGTCGGCGCGAAGGATGCGGTACTCGCGCGCTTCCACCGCACCGGTTTCCAGCACCTTGGCCAGGCTCTCGGCGGCGTAGTCGAGGTCATCCGGGTAGATGCTGTTGCGCCACTCGCCATAATCGGCCAGCAGCAAGGCGGCGGAGCGACCGAAAATCCGCTCGTAGGCCGGGCTGACGTAGATCACCCGCTGCGCCTGCCAGTCGAACGCCCAGAGCACCGCATTGACGCTGCCGAGCAGGGTGCTGAAGAGCCGCTCGCGCTCACGCAGGCGCGTGACTTCGGCGCGACTGTGCAGCAGTGCCAGGGTCAGGTCTTCCAGTTCGAGTGGAGCGTTGCTGTGTTCGTCCATAACAACCGCCATCCTGGTGGGGGTTTGAGCTATAAGCGCAGCATAGAAGGTTGGCAGCGCAGAAAACAAAAAGCCCGCCGAACGGCGGGCTTGGGCAGCCGATCAGCCGCGCTCAGGCGACAGCGGCCGGGCGCAGCGAATAGGTTTTCAGCTGTACGGCAAAATCGCGCAGCGACTGGATACCACTGGCCTCGGCTTCGTGGACCCACTGCTTGATCGCCTCGAGCATTTCGTGGCCATTGGAGCTGGTCTTGAGCCAGATCTGCTGCAGCGCCAGGCGCTTCTCGTAGATCACCTTGAGCGCCTGACTCTGCGCCAGCATGGCGTCGATACACACCTGCTGCTGGTCGTGCAGCAGGCTCGGCTCGCGGCCCAGCAGGCGCTTGGCGCGGTGAAACTGATGGCGCACCGAGGCGTCGGCCTTGGCCAGTTCCTGCTTGACCAGCGGGCCGATCACCAGCTTGCGGTACTGCGCCATGATCTGGAAACGGTTGTTGAGGATCGCCATGGCGGTGTCCATGTCCAGGTGGCGCTTGCCCTCGATGCGATGGGCAATCGGCGCCACGCGCTGCACCTTGGCCAGGCCAAGCAGGCTGAACAGCTGGATCCAGGCCCAGCCCATGTCGAACTCCCACTTGCGCACCGACAGCTTGGCCGAGTTCGGATAGGTGTGGTGGTTGTTGTGCAGTTCTTCACCGCCGATCAGGATGCCCCACGGCAGCAGGTTGGTCGCGGCGTCGCGGCATTCGAAATTGCGGTAGCCGACGGCATGACCGAGACCGTTGATCACCCCGGCCGCCCAGAATGGAATCCACATCATCTGGATCGCCCAGACGCTGATGCCGATCACGCCGAACAGGGCGAGATCGATAAGCGCCATCAGGGTCACACCGCCGAAGGTATAGCGCGAATATAGGTTGCGCTCGATCCAGTCGTCCGGGCAGTTCTTGCCGTAGATGCGCAGGGTGTCCGGGTTCTTCGCCTCTTGCTGATACAGCTCGGCGCCGGTGCGCAGTACCGTGCCCAGGCCCTTGATCACCGGGCTATGGGGGTCGTCGACGGTTTCGCACTTGGCGTGGTGCTTGCGGTGGATGGCGGTCCATTCGCGGGTGTTCTGCCCCGTGGTCAACCACAGCCAGAAACGAAAGAAGTGTTTCAGCGCCGGATGCAGCTCCAGGGCGCGATGGGCAGAATAACGGTGCAGGTACACCGTGACGCCGACAATGGTGATGTGCGTCATCACCAGGACAGCAGCAATCAACTGCCAGACCGACAGGTCAAGAAATCCGTTGTACCACATGAGCCGAGAGCCTCTTGAAAATAAAACGCGGCGAGTTTGAGAGACTCGAACCGCAGTGCATTATCACCGACATGGATCATAAAACCAGTTGGTCTTTTAGATAACAATGCCGAGCCGCTGCCTACACTATTATCACAGTGCCCACTTCGAGAGCCTATGGACGCCTTATGAGCCTACACCAAGGAGCGGTACGCCTGACCCTGATCTACCTGCTGGCCGCCGGACTCTGGGTCATCTTCAGTGACGCCCTGCTGGCCTGGCTGCACCTGCCTGCCGAACGTGCCGAACAGGTGCAGGTGCTCAAGGGGTTGTGCTTTGTTTTACTCAGCAGTGTTCTGCTGTACCTGATTCTGTGCTCGCACGTGCGCCAGCAGGCACGCATGCGCAGGACTCTGCGCGCCAGCGAAGATCGCCTGAACCTGGCCCTGGAGTCGGCCAGGGAAGGCCTGTGGGACTGGGATCTGGGTAGCGACAAGGTGTTCTTCTCGGAGGGCTACGCCACCCTGCTCGGCCTGCAACCCGATGATTTGGGCAACAGCCGGATGCGCTGGCTGCAACAACTGCACCCCGACGACCTCGCCCATTACGAGCAAACCATCGCCGATATCCTGGGCACTGCCAGCCAGGAGCCATTCGAGGTGACCCTGCGCATGCGCCACCAGGATGGCAACTACCGCTGGATCCAGTCACGCGGGCAGTTGCAGCTCGACGCCTGGGACCGAGCGGAGCGCATTATCGGCACCGCCAGCGACATCAGCCAGCAGCGGGCCAATGAACACAGCCTGCGCCAGGCCGCCGCCGTATTCGACGCGACCCAGGACGGGGTGCTGGTCACCGACAGCAAACAGCACATCGTCCACGTCAATCCGGCCTTTACCCGCATCACCGGCTACAATCCCGAGGAAATCATCGGCCGTCGACCCAACCACCTGAGCTCGGGTCGCCACGACCAGGCGTTCTACCGACGCCTGTGGCACGCGCTGGCAGCCCGGGGCAGCTGGAGCGGAGAAATCTGGAACCGGCGCAAGAACGGCGAAATCTACCCACAGTGGCAGCGCATCCGCGCCATCCACGACGACAAAGGCGAGCTCAGCCACTACGTCGCGGTGTTCTCCGACATCAGCGCCTTGAAGCGCTCGCAGAGCGAACTGGACCACCTGGCCCACCATGATCCGCTGAGCGGTCTGCCCAACCGTCTGCTATTCACCGAGCGGGTCGAAAACGCCATCAAACGCGCCAAGTCCGCACAGCAGGGCGCGGTGCTGCTGATCGACCTCGATCATTTCAAACACATCAACGAAAGCCTGGGCCACAACATCGGCGACCTGTTGCTCAAGGCGGTCGGCGAGCGGCTGGGCGCACAACTGGGCGAAGGCATGACCCTGGCGCGCCTGGGCGGTGACGAGTTCGGTCTGCTCTGCGAAAACTGCCTGGATGCCCCCCAGGCCGCCAGCCTGGCCCAGCAACTGCTGAACAGCCTGGGGGCACCGTTCAACCTCGAAAAACACGAGTTCTACATGAGCGCCAGCATCGGCATCAGCCTGTTCCCCGGCGATGCCGAAAACCTCGAGCAGGTCCTGCGCAACGCCGACTCGGCGCTGTCCAAGGCCAAGAGCAGCGGCCGCGAAGGCTATGCCTTCTATACCCAGGAGCTGACCGAGTTCGCCCGCCACCGCATCGACCTGGTCAGCGCCTTGCACCATGCCCTGGATCATCAGGAACTGCGCGTCTACTACCAGCCGCTGCACGACCTGGCCAGCGGCGAACTGATCGGCGCCGAGGCGCTGGTGCGCTGGCAGCATCCGCAGCGCGGCCTGGTAGCACCCGGGGAGTTCATCCCGATCGCCGAAGACAGCGGTCTGATCGGCGCCATCGACGCCTGGGTCCTGCAACAGGCCTGCCGGCAGATGGTGCTCTGGAAAAATCAGGCGCACGCGCCGCGCTTCGTCGCCGTCAACGTCTCCAGCCGGCTATTCAGCCGCGGCGGGCTGGACCTGCAGGTGGCCCGGGTGCTGGCCGACACCGGCCTGGACCCCACCTGCCTGGAACTGGAGGTCACCGAAAGCGCGGTAATGGACAACCCGGATGCGGCCCTGACGCTGCTCGAGCGCCTGCGGGCACTGGGTGTACGCCTGGCGATCGACGACTTCGGCACCGGCTACAGCTCCCTGGCCCGACTCAAGCGCCTGCCCGTGCACAAACTCAAGCTCGACATAAGTTTCGTCCGCGGCCTGCCCCACGACAGCGACGATGTCGCCATTACCCGCGCAGTGGTGGCCCTGGGGCACAGCCTGGACCTCAAGGTACTGGCCGAAGGCATCGAACGGCCGGAGCAGATGGAGTTCCTCCGCCAGATCGGCTGCGACTATGGCCAAGGCTATCTGTTCGGCCGGCCACAACCGGTCGAGCCAGAGCCAACACCAGCCGTAGCGGCGTCCTGATCAATCAAGCATCATGCGCAACAGAACCTAGGAATAGCCGACACCTATGCGGGTAATGATTCTCGAAGACGATCACTGGATCGCCGATCTGCTCAAGCAGATCGTGCTGAGCCTGCGCCCGCATGCCGAAATCGTCTGCCTGGGTAGCGTCGCCGAGGCCCTGACGGACTGGCAACAACAGCCCAGCGATCTGCTGATCAGCGACTGGAACCTGCCGGACGGCGAAGGCACTCAGCTGCTCAGACAGGTGCGCCAGCAAAACCGCGAGGTGCCGCTGGTAATGATCAGCGGCCGCACCGACCGCAACAGCGTGGTGGAAGTGCGCGCACTGGGCATCAGCGCCTTCATCAGCAAACCCTTCCAGGCCTCGCGCGTAGCCGCCAGCCTGGACAAGTTGCTACCTGCGGTTGCAACAGAGCATCAGCCGGCCCGCGCCGTCAGCGACGAAGACTTAGTTGCCTACCTGGAAAAACTGCCCGCCAGCGAACTGGACCTGCCCCTGAGCAAGGGCATCCGCGATCGTCTGCTGCAAAGTTTCAAGGGCGAGCAACTGAGCCTGCGCGAGCTGGCCGAAGACTGGCGCCACGACCCGGCCCTGAATGCCCGGCTGCTGACCGTGGCCAACAGCAGTGCCTACAACGGTGCCGGACGCCCGTGCATAAGCCTGACCGAAGCGCTGCAGAAACTCGGTGCGGCGACCAGCCTCAACCTGGCCATGGGCCTGGCGCTGCGCCAGCCCAGTGCACTGGATAACCCGCTCTTGCGCACGCTCGCCGAGGTGCATCTGGATGCCAGCGAACGGCTGGCCGAAACCAGCATGGCCCTGGCCCGCCAGTGCAATCTGGACCCGGCACCCTTCCATAGCGCGGCGCTGCTGCACCGCATGGGCGAGCTTTGCGTGCTCTATCTGGCCCAGGCCTGGGAGAAGCGCGGCCATAACCTCAGCGAAGAACAGGTAATGCAAGCCCTTGGCCAATTCAGTTCCCCCTTCGCGATTGCGATCAAGGCGCGCTGGCAGTTGCCCATGGCCCTGCGCGAACTGATTGGCGCCTGCTATGCCCTGCCCAACAACAGCGTCAAACGCGCGGCAGTGCTCATGCGCCTGGCTGCCTGTGAGCTGGCCCCCACTCCCAACAGCAACGATCAGGCGCGCCTGCGTCGCCTCGCCGGGCTGGCCTGAATGCAAACAGCTCGCTCAGCATGTCGTCAATGAACGGCGGGGGTAAATCCTCGGCAATCCGCTGGATAGTCGGCCTCGGCAGCCTCGGCCTGGCACTGTTCTTTGCCGCGCTGGGTTGGCTGGCCCTGAGCGAACGGGAAACCTTCTGGCAACTGCAGATAAGCAAACAGGCCGATCTGCAGCGCCTGGCCCTGCACAGCACGCAACGGCGCCAGCGGGATCAGGTTCAGCTACTGGCCGAAAGCATTGCCGCCGACTCCTGGGCCATCGAACTGGTGCGCCAGGCCTATGCCCTGCACAACAGCGGCAAGCCGGATCAGGCTGCCGCGAACGCCATCCGCAACCAGCTTTACACCCGCCTGGCCCCGCGCTGGCGCAACCTGCAGAACAGTCACCCGTTCAAGCTGTATATCCACCTCGCGCCCACCAGCGAAGTCCTGCTGCGCGTGCACCAGCCCGAACGCTTCGGCGACCGCCCCGATGCGCAGCGGCCGATGCTGCTCGATGTCCTCCAGGATGAGCAGGGCAAGGCCGGCCTGGACCTCGGCGCCGAGGGTCTGGTGATGCGCGCCATCACCCCGCTGCGGGTGGATGGCACGCTCAAGCCCGTGACCATCGGCGCCCTGGAAGTCACCCAGGGAATGCTCATCGACCTGCAACAGCTGGATCAGGAGCTGGATGCCGGGGTCGCCCTGCGGCTCGAGCGCAGCGAGCAGCAGCCGTTCAGCGCCGGGGGGCTGCGCGGCCCGAGCGACGCATCCGGCTACTGGCACCTGGAAGGCTACTCGCGCGTCCAGGTGCAGAACTGGCAGGTCCGCCGGCTGCTGCCCGCCCCCGCCGCCGGCGACACCCTCAAGCTGCTCGAAGATCAGGGCCGCACCTACCTGCTCACCCAAGTGGTACTGCCGGACTATCGCTCAGCGCACACGGCCGGCCACAGCACCTCGGCCGTCGCCCTGACCTGGCGCGACGTCAGCGAACAGTTCGCCCGGCACCGCAACGACCAGCGCTGGCTGCTTGGCAAATGGCTGCTAGCCTGGCTCGGCGCCGAGGCCCTGCTCCTGTTATTGCTGCTGAGCACCCGCCGCGCCAGCCAGACACTGATCAGTCGCCACCGCGACGAACTGCAGCACAAGCACCAGCAGAGCGAGCAGTCGCGACAATTACTGGCCGTCATTGCCCAGGCCCAGGCCGCCTATATCACCGCACAGAACCAGCTCGAGGCCTTCGATGCGCTGCTCGAGCGCATCCTCGACCTGACCGCCAGCCAATTCGGTTTTATCGGCGAAGTGCTCGTGGATGAACAGGGTGCGCCCTACCTGCACACCTACAGCATCAGCAATATTGCCTGGGACAGCGCCAGTGCCGCGCTCTATGCCGAGCGCCTGACCCAGGGCATGGAATTCCGCAATCTGGACACCCTGTTCGGCCAGGTCCTGCGCAGCGGCGAGGCGCTGATCAGTAATGCGCCTGCGCAGCATCCGCACAGCGGTGGCTTACCCGAGGGGCATCCGCCGCTGCTGGCCTTCGCCGGCCTGCCCATTCATGCCCATGGCCACCTGGTGGGCATGCTCGGCCTGGCCAACCGCACAGACGGTTATCCGCAGGCCCTGGCCGAGCAGCTACAACCCTTGCTCGCCACCCTCGGCCAGGTGATCGAGGCGCTGCGCCGCGACGTGCAACGCGAGCAGGCTCAGCAGCACCTGCAGCGCCAGCAGGCGGCCCTGCGCGTGCTCAACGAGATTGCCGCCCTGCCCACCCTGAGCAGTCAGGAGCAGCTGCGCCAGGCTCTGCAACTGGGTGCCAGCTTCTATCAGACGCCATTGGCCATCATCAGCCAGATCGAGGGCAGTGATTACCAGGTACGGGTCCAGGTCTCGCCAGCGGGCGCCCTGAGTGACGGCCTGCACTTCCCCCTGGGCGACACCTACTGCAGCCTCACCCTGCACAGCGATGAAGTCCTGGCCATCGAGCACATGGGCCAATCGCTTCACGCCGCCCACCCCTGCTACCCGCTGTTTAGCCTGGAAACCTATATCGGCATCGCCATCTGGGTCGCTGGCCGGCGTTTCGGCACCCTGTGCTTCGCCTCGCCCGAGGCGCGCACCCAGCCATTCGACGAGGCCGACCGCGAATTCCTCCGCCTGTTCGCCCGCTGGGTCGGCGCGACCCTGGAACGCCAGCAGCAGGAGCAGACCCGCCAGACCCTGCTGGAGCGCCTGGACCAGGCCCAGCGAATCGCCCGCCTGGGCCACTGGCAGGCCAATCTGCAGACCGGCGAGCTGTACTGGTCGAGCACCATCTTCGACATTTTCGGCTATGACGCCGAGGTATTTGCCCCGAACGTCGAGGCGTTCAAGGGTTGCGTGCACCCCGCAGACCTGGCGCTGGTCGAGGCCAGCGAACAACGGGTGCTGGCGGGCGGCTTGCACGACGTGGTGCATCGCATTGTGCGGCCCGACGGCGAGATCCGCTGGGTGCATGAGCTGGCGCGCCTGCAACCCGACGCACAGGGGCGCATGACCCTGCTGGCCGGCACCGTGCAGGACGTCAGCGAGGTCAAACAGCGCGAAGAGCAGATGCACGAAGCCCGCGCCTTCCTCCAGGCCGTGCTCGACTCGGCCACCGGGGTCTCCATCATCGCCACCGATACCTGCGGCGTGATCAGCCTGTTCAACCCTGGCGCCGAACGCCTCCTCGGTTATCGGGCCGACGAGGTGATCGGCCAGCACTCGCCGATGCTGTTTCACCAGCCCGAAGAAGTGCGTGCCCGTGGCCTTGCACTGAGCCGCGAACTGGGCCGCGAAGTCCACGGCTTCGAGGTGTTCGTCGCCACTATCCAGGGCGGGGAGGCGCAAACCCGGCAGTGGACCTATCTGCGCAAGGACGGCGAGCCGCGCCTCGTCAACCTGACACTCAGCGCCATCCGCAACGAGCACGACAGTATCCACGGCTACCTGGGCATCGCCACCGATGTCAGCGCCTTGCAGCAGGCCACCCGCGCCCTGCAAAAGAGCGAAAGTCGCTTCCGCGGCATGGTCGCCAACCTGCCCGGGGTGGTCTACCGCTGCCACCACGACACCGACTGGACCATGCGCTTCATGGGCGATGAAATGGAGCACCTGAGCGGCTACCCGGCCAGCGACTTCATCGACAACCGGGTGCGCAGCTATGCCAGCGTGATCCATCCGGACGACCGCGCCAGCACCTACGCCATTCAGGCGCAAATCGCGCGCAGGCAGGTGTTCGAGCTGACCTATCGCCTGCAGCATGCCAACGGCCACAGCGTCTGGGTGCGGGAAAAAGGTCGCGGCGAATACGACAGCCAGGGCAAGCTGCTGTGGCTGGACGGTTTCATCTGGGACATCAGCGAACGCAAGCAGATCGAAGACGAACTCAAACTCAGCCAGCAACTGTTCAGCAATGCCTTCAACACGGCGCCCCAGGGCATGGCCCTGGTCAGTCCAGAGGGGTGCTGGCTGGCCGTCAACGACGAACTCTGCCGCATGCTCGGCTACCGCCGCGCGCAACTGTTGGCCAGCGACTTTCAGTCGATCACCCATCCCGATGACCTGGCCGCCGACCTGGCGAATGTCGAGGCGCTGCTGGCCGGACGAATCAACGGCTACCAGATGGAGAAGCGCTACCTGGACAGCCAGGGTCGGATCATCTGGGTACTGCTCAGCGTATCGCTGGTGCGCGATGGCCAGGGCCGGCCGGTGCACTTCGTCGCCCAGATTCAGGACTTCAGCGAGCGGGTCGCGGCCGAGCGGGCCATCCGCGAGCGCGAGCACTACCTGCACACCCTGCTGGACAACGTGCTGGACGCCATCATCACCATCGATGAGCGAGGCTGTATCGAGACCTTCAACCATGCGGCGGAAAAACTGTTCGGCTACAACCTGGCCCAAGTGGCAGGGCACAACGTCAAACAGCTGATGCCCGAGCCAGTACGGTCGGCCCACGATGGCTACCTGGCGCGTTACCGGCAAACCGGAGAAGCCCGGCTGATCGGCACGGTGCGCGAGCTCACCGGCCTGCGCCGCAATGGCGAATCCTTTGCCATGGAACTGGCCGTGTCGCAGATCAGCCACCAGGGCCAGCGGCGCTTCATCGCGGTGATCCGCGACATCAGCGAGCGCAAGCGCGTCGAGCAGATGAAAAACGAGTTCGTCTCCACCATCAGCCACGAACTGCGTACCCCGCTGACCGCCATCGCCGGCTCCCTCGGCCTGATCAATGGCGGCGTGCTCGGCGCGGTGCCGGCGAGCATGCAACAGATGCTGACGATCGCCCAGGACAACAGCCAGCACCTCAGCCAGCTGATCAACGACCTGCTGGACATGGACAAACTGGTGGCCGGCAAGATGCCGATCGAGCTGAGCGAATCCCCCCTGCAGCCGCTGCTCGCCCAGGCCATCGCGCAGAATCAGCCATATGCCAGCCAGTATCGGGTGAACCTGCAACTGCTCGACCCCATGCCGGCGATCCGGGTACGAGTCGACAGCCAGCGCCTGGCCCAGGTCATGGCCAACCTGCTGTCCAATGCGGCCAAGTTCTCCCCAGCCGGACAGGTCGTCGAGGTCGCCGTGCAACAGCGTGGCGACCAGGTACGGATCAGCGTGCGCGACCAGGGGCCGGGTATTCCCGAGGCGTTCAAGGCCAGTATCTTCAGCAAGTTTTCCCAGGCCGACGCCAGCGACAGCCGGCAGAAAGGCGGCACCGGTCTGGGTCTGGCCATCAGCAAGGAACTGATCGAGCGCATGGGCGGACAGATCGGCTTCGACTCGGTTGCAGGTCAGGGGGCGACCTTCTGGTTCGAGCTGCCGCTGGCGGACGGTACCGAGCTATGACCCGCGCGCCACCGGTGCCTCAAAACTGTTACCGCGCCCCGACCTGCTGGCCTGGCCCACGGCCGCGTCGACCTGATCCTGCGGAATCCCAGCCAACCCGCCGGCAACGGTCCGGAGCGGCTCGAGGAACTCCGCCAGCTGCATCCGAGCCTGCCGGTGATGGTACTCTCTTGCTCGGAGCTGCCCGGCGAACAGCTCAGTCTGGTGGACGCCGCATCGGCCAGATCGCCCATGGACATGCAACACGCCCTCACTATTTGCGCGCGCCTGCTGCCCGCCAAGGAGCTCTGCAATGCCTGAACTGTCGCGCATCCTGCATGTGGAAGACGACCCTTCGATCCAGGCGGTGGCCAAGGTTGCCCTGGAGGCCGTCGGCGGTTTCAGGGTACTGAGTTGCTCGTGCGGCCAGGATGCACTGGATCAGGTACAGGGCTTCGCCCCCGACTTCATCCTGCTGGATGTGATGATGCCGGGCATGGATGGCCCGCAGACCCTGGCGAAAATCGCCCAGCTGGTGGATATCGGCCAGATCCCTGTGGCGTTCATGACCGCCAAGGTACAACCCGCCGAGATCGAGCATTACCGCGGCCTGGGCGCCCGCGATGTAATCATCAAACCCTTCGACCCGATGCAGCTGGCCGCCCAGGTTCGAACGATATGGAGCAGTGTTCATGGCTGAACAGCACACCCCGACCAGCGAACTGCAGCGCCATTTGCAGCTGCTCAGCGAACAATTCGCCGAGCGCCTGGAGCAGGAACTGCCCGAACTGGCCAACAAGGCCGAACTGCTGCAAGCCGGCGACCACCAGGCGCAACTGCAACAGCTGCGCAGCCTGCGCGATCAGTTGCACAAACTGGCAGGCGCGGCCGGCACCTTCGGCTTCGCCAGCATCGGCCAGCGCGCCCATGAACTCGAACAGCAGGCCATCCACTGGCTGGAGAGCCTGCGCCTGAAGGATCAGGGCCTGGAGGAGTTCATCCAGCAACTGCAGCAGTTCGCCAGGCAATGCGTGCAGAGCGAACCGGCGCCGAACAGCCCCGCTCGCCCGCAAGCCAGCCTGAAAGCCGATACGGACACCCACTGCATCTACATCCTCGAGGACGAGATCAGCACCGGCGAGAACATGCGCCTGACCCTGGGCAATTTCGGCTACCACGCCGAGCACTTCAGTCGTATCACCGAGCTCGACGCGGCGCTGCTACAGCGCCTGCCCGATGCCCTGATCATCGACGTCAACCTCGGCGACAGCGAGCAAACCGGCCTGGCCTATGCCGCCGCCCTGCAACAGCGCCTGGCACAACCGCTGCCGTTGCTGGTGATCACCACCGAGGACGATTTCGCCACCCACCTGGACGCGGTACGGGTCGGTGCCATGGGTTACTTCACCAAACCGGTGGACATTCCCCAGCTGGAAAACCGTCTGGAGCGCTGCTTCGCCCAGCAGCAGGGCGAACCATACCGGGTGCTGATCGTCGATGACGACCAGCACCTGGCCAGCCGCTACAGCCTGATCCTGCGCGGCGCCAACATGCTGGTCGAAGTGCTCGACGCGCCGTCGGGGATCTTCGAGGCCATGAGCCGTTTCAACCCGGAGGTGGTGCTGCTCGACGTCAACATGCCGGACTGCACCGGTCCCGAACTGGCGCAGATCATCCGCTTCAACGACGACTGGCTGCGGGTGCCGATCATCTACCTGTCGGCGGAAACCGACATCACCCGGCAGATGAACGCCCTGATCAAGGCCGGCGACGACTTCGTCAGCAAACCCATCGCCGACAACGCCCTGGTCACCACCGTGTTCTCCCGCGCCCAGCGCGCCCGCCTGCTGAGCATCGCCCTGTCACGCGACAGCCTGACCGGCCTGCTCAAGCATGCCGACATCAAGGAGCAGGTCGGCATCGAACTCGAGCGCGCACAACGCAGCGGCAAACCGGCCAGCGTGGCGATGCTGGATATCGACTTCTTCAAGCAGGTCAACGATAGCTACGGCCACGTCGCCGGCGACAACGTGATCCGCGCCCTGGCCAACCTGCTGCGCCAGCGCCTGCGCCGGGTCGACAGCCTGGGCCGCTATGGCGGCGAAGAGTTTCTCGTGGTGCTGCCCGACTGCCCGGCCGACCAGGCCCTGTGGGTGCTCGACGAAATACGTCAACGCTTTGCCGAGCTGCACTTCATCGCTGGCGACAGCGAGTTCTCGGTCACCCTGAGCGCCGGTATCGCCTCGACCGAACAGGGTGCACAGGATGCCGACGAACTGCTTGAGCGGGCCGATCGCGCGCTCTACGAGGCCAAACACGGCGGCCGCAACCAGGTCAGCCAATCCTGACCGAGTAGCAGGTCGAGACGACGCAAGCGGCGTTATGCCCGCAGCCAATTCCTTCTGGGCCTGTCCAAGAGCACTCATGGGGCCCCGCTGTCGGCACATGGCTGAGAGGCCGTGAAAAAGCGCTTACCTACTGCGGCCGTCGCCAAACGCCCGCCGCGGTGTTGCGCTCGATATTTTCACAGCCGCTAATCGGCGTGGTGAATTGCGGCTTGGCTTTATGAATTAAATAGCGTATTTTTTCATGAAATTTAATATTATTAATTTCATGAGGCGCGCCGTGTTCAAACAATCCGCCCAGCATGTCGCCAGCTACTACGCCCGCACCTTTCCCGGCCCGCTTGCCTTGCGGCCAACCCTGCACGACCGGCTGAACTGCGACGTCCTGATCGTCGGCGGCGGCTTCAGCGGCCTGCACACGGCCTTGCGCCTGGCCCTGGCCGGCAAGCGGGTGATCCTGCTGGAAGCCAGCCGGGTGGCCTGGGCCGCCTCCGGGCGCAATGGCGGCCAGGCGCTGCTCGGCTGGTCCTGCGATATGCCGCCGCTGGAGCAGGCCCTGGGCCAGGAACGCACCCGCCGGCTGTGGGACAGCATGCGCTGGGCCGCCGCGGAGCTGCGCGAACTGCCCGGGCGCCATGGCTTCGACGTCGACTACCGGGTCGGCAGCCTGTGGGCTGCGGTGCAACAGCGGCGCATCGCGCAACTTCGCGAGGCGCAGCACGACGCCGTGGAGAAGTGGGGCTACCCACACATGCGCCTTATCGAGGGCGAGGAACTGCCCGAGTGGATCGCCAGCCCGCGTTACCTGGCCGCACTCTATGACCCCGAAGCCGCCCACCTCAACCCGCTGAAACTGGCCCAGGGCCTGGCCGATGCCATCGAGCAGGCCGGCGGGCAGATCTTCGAACAGAGCCAGGTGCTGGAGTATCACGAAACCAGCGCAGGCTTCGTCGCCCGCACCGCCCAGGGCGAAGTAGCCAGCGATGTGCTGGTGCTGGCCTGCAACGCCTACATCGATGGGCTCGATCGCCAGCTGGCCAGCCGCCTGCTGCCGGTCGGTTCCTACCAGGTCGCCACGGCGGCGCTCGACCCCGAGCTGGCGCGCTCGCTGCTGCCGCGCAACAGTTGCGTGATCGACAACCAGTTCGTGCCCGATTATTTCCGCCTGACGCCGGACCAGCGTTTGCTGTTCGGTGGCGGTTGCACCTACCTGGGCGGCATTCCCAGGGACGTGGCCAGTGCCACCCGGCCCTACCTGGAGCGGGTATTCCCGCAACTGCGCGGGGTCGAACTGGAATTCGCCTGGGGCGGGCACATCGACGTCAGCATGAAACGCACCCCGGATATCGGCCGCCAGGGCCAGCGCTACTGGCTGCAGGGCTTCTCCGGCCACGGCGTGCTGCCAACCCTGGCCGGTGCCCGCGCCGTGAGCGACGCGATTCTCGGCGACGACGAACTGCTGGCGCTGTACCAGGCCATTGGCAACCCGCGCTTCCCCGGTGGCGCGCTGCTCGCCGCACCGCTGGAGGCCGCCGGCAAGGCCTGGTACCGGCTGCGCGATATCGTCTGAATCCTCAGGCTGGAATACTGCGAAGCGTTTTCCGACAACGGCCGGTGGATGGGAAAAGCGCCATCCGCCCTACAACAGCCTCACAGGAACTCAACATGGATATGCAGGATGAAGTCGAAGGTCTGGCGATACTGATTCGCGACCTGCGCAAGCACAAGAACCTCACCCTCGGCGAACTGGCCGAGCGCATCGGCCGCTCGGTGGGCTTTCTCTCCCAGGTCGAGCGCGGCCTGTCCCGCCCCACCGTGGCCGATCTCACCGCGATCAGCGAAACCCTGGGCGTGCCGACCACCTATTTCTACAGCCTGAGCAAGCCGCGCGCACTGCGCTGGGTGACCCGCCCCGGCGAGCGACGCACGCTCTACTATGCCGGCGGGATCACCGACGTGCTGGTGTCGCCGAGCATGTCGGCCGGCTTCTCCATGCTCGAAAGCCATCTGGCGCCCGGCGCCAGCAGCGGCGAAGGGCACCTGGACGACAGTTCCGAGCAAGGTGGCTTCGTCCTCGAGGGCGAGCTGAGCATCTGGCTAGGCGACGACCCGCAAGCCGTGACCCTGGGCCCCAACGACAGTTTTCAATTGCCGCCACACAGTCAGTTCCGTTACGCCAACCTCACCGAGCAACCGACACGGGTGCTCTGGGTGTTCAGATGATTCAGCCAAAACCTACTGCGCTCGACCATGCTGCGTTGAAAGCAGGCTCGGACTGCTCATGTACCACTTGTACACTCCGCGTCCTCGCCTGCTTTCGCCTTGCCTGTCCTTCGCTCGCTACGGTTTTGATCTGATCACGCCCAGCATTTATGAAGATCAAGGACAAGAACATGACAATCTCAACACCCGATCTGCTCAGCGAAGTACGCGCCTTCCGCGCCCAGAATCCGGCGGTGCGCTACGTCGACCTGATCAGCCTGGACATTCCCGGGCATTTCTACGGCAAGCGCTACCCGGTCGAGATGCTGGAAAAAGTCGCCGCCGGCAGCCCGCTGAAGATCCCGCAGAACTGCGTGCTGCTCGGCGCCCAGGGCGGTCTGCACCCGATCGGCGACTACTGCTTCAACGACGGCGACCCGGACGCGCCGCGCCGCTTGATCCCCGGTACGCTCAAACCGGTGCGCTGGGAAAGCCAACCGCTGGGGCAGATGCTGATCAGCTCGGACGGCACCGCCGCGCCGATCGAATTCGAGCCGCGCGAGGTGCTCGCACGGGTATTACAGCGCCTGGAGGCGCGCGACATCCGCCCGGTGGTGGCCTTCGAGCTGGAGTTCTACCTGTTCGACCGCGCACTCAAGGACGGCCTGCCGCAATTCCCCCGCGACCCGTTGTGCGGCGATGCCGACGACCAGCCGAACATGCACATCGAACGCCTGTCGCGCTTCTCCGACGTGCTCCACGAGATCGTCGAGGCGGCCAACGAGCAAGGCGTGGACGCCAACGTGATCACCGCCGAACTCGGCCCCGGTCAGTTCGAGATCAACTTCGGCCACTGCGACGACGGCCTGCGCGCCGCCGACTGGGCCGCCCTGTTCTGCCGCAGCACCCGTGGCGTGGCGCTCAAGCACGGCCAGCGCGCCAGCTTCATGAGCAAACCCTATCTGCAGGCGCCGGGCAGCGGCATGCACGTGCATGTCAGCCTGTACGACGCGGCGGGTAACAACCTGCTGGCGGCGGATGAGCAGCGCCCGCTACGGCATGCCGTGGCCGGCTGCCTGGAACTGCTGCCGCACTGCATGCCGATCTTCGCCGCCAACCACAACGCCTACCGCCGCTATGGCGCCATGGTCAACGCCGCCAGCCGCGCCAGCTGGGGTTATGAGGACCGCGACGCGTGCATCCGCATCCCCGAGTCGGACGGCCGCAACCTGCGCATCGAACACCGCCTGGCCGGCGCCGACGCCAACCCCTATCTGGTGCTGGCCGCCATCCTCACCGGCCTGGAGCACGGCCTGGATGCCCAGCGCGAGCCCATCGCCCCGCTCAACGAGAATCGCCAGAGCGGCATCGACTTCCCCCAGGACATGCTCAGCGCCGTGGCGGCGATGCGCGACCACCCCGTGGTCAACCAGGGCCTGGGCAGCGAGTTCGTCATGGTCTACTGCGAGAACAAGCGCCAGGATCACCTGGCCTTCATGCATGACCTGAGCGCTCGGGAGTACCGCTGGTTCCTCTAGCAGGCCGTTGCGCCGGACAGGCCCTGGATGGGCAGGCCGGCGCTGCGCCAGCCGGCGAAACCGTCGATCAGGTAGCGCGCATCGAGCCCCATCGCCTGCAGCGTGGCGGCGCAGCCCTGGCTGATCTCGTGGCCCTGGGCGCAATACAGGATTGCCGGTCGGTCCCGTGGCACCTGATCCTTCCAGTCGAACACGGCTTGTGGATCGCGCCACTGCGCCCCCGCAATTTCTGCGGCGTCGGCCAAGCGCACAGGCGCCCGGCGGACATCCAGCAAGGTGAAACACCTGCCCGCCGCTTGCCATTCCGCCAGTTCGCACATCGAGATACGGCTCATCGCACACCTCCCATTCAGTTCAACAACAGATGCACCAGCAGGCCCAGCAACGCGCAGGCACCGATCACCTCGATCACCCCGCGCTTGAACCTGAACAACGCCAGCGCCGCCGCCAGCGCGATCAGCGCCGAGGGCCAGTCGAAGGTGCCGGCAAAGCCTTGCGGCCAGAGCACGTGGTAGCCGAAGAACAGCGCCAGGTTGAGGATCACTCCGACCACCGCCGCAGTGATGCCGGTCAGCGGCGCGGTGAACTTCAGCTCGCCATGGGTCGACTCCACCAGCGGTCCACCGGCGAGAATGAACAGGAATGACGGCAGGAAGGTGAACCAGGTGACCAGAGTCGCCGCCAGGGCGCCGGCGACAAACACCTGCTCGGGGCCGAACACCTGCTGCACATAGGCGCCGACGAAGGCGACGAACGCCACCACCATGATCAGCGGTCCCGGCGTGGTCTCGCCTAGCGCCAGGCCGTCGATCATCTGGGTTGGCGTCAGCCAGGCGTAATGGCCGATTGCGCCCTGGTAGACATAGGGCAGCACCGCATAGGCGCCGCCGAAGGTCAGCAACGCCGCCTTGGTGAAAAACCAGCCCATCTGGGTCAGGGTGCCCTCCCAGCCGTACAGCCAGGTCAGCAGGCCCATCGGCACCAGCCAGAGCACGGCGCCGGCCGCCACGATCAGGGCTAGGCGCGAGGCGCGAAACCGCGCATGGGCGGGTGTCGGGGTGTGATCATCAATCAGCGCCGGGCCGAAGGATTTGTCCGCCGCCGCATGGCCACCGCCGATGCTGAACTGTTCCGGCAGCAGGCGCCCGCCGATATAACCGAGCAGCGCTGCGCCGAGCACGATCAGCGGGAACGGCACATTGAGGGCGAATATGGCGACGAAGGACGCCGCGGCGATGCCCCACAGCCAGTTGTTCTTCAGCGCCCGCGAACCGATGCGCCAGGCGGCCTGCATGACGATGGCGGTGACCGCCGGTTTGATCCCGTAGAAGATTCCCGCCACCAGCGGCACGTCGCCGAAGGCGATATACACCCAGGACAGGGCGATCAGGATGAACAGCGACGGCAACACGAACAGCGCCCCGGCGATCACCCCGCCCCAGGTGCGGTGCATCAGCCAGCCGATATAGGTGGCCAACTGCTGGGCCTCGGGGCCGGGCAGCAGCATGCAGTAGTTCAGCGCATGCAGGAAACGCCGCTCGGACAGCCAGCGGCGCTTCTCCACCAGTTCCTGATGCATGATCGAAATCTGCCCGGCCGGGCCGCCAAAGCTGATCAACCCGAGCTTGAGCCAGAACAGAAAAGCCTCGGCCAGGCTGACGGGTGGCGGGCTGTCGTGCTCGGTTTGCGGCGTAGGCATCGCAGGGGTGTCCACTCGGGTTGAAAGGGCTGGCGCACTATAACGCGCAGCGCTGACGGACTGAGCGCGCGTGGAAAAACTCCCACCCACTGCGACCCGACAGATAGGTTTTAATAGTGCTCTGCTTTCGCCCAAGGTTTTCCCAGATGCCTCTAACTGCCGACGAACTCGCCCGGATCAGCGCCCTCACCCTGCAGCACTATCAGCAGTGCGCCGAAGAATTCCGCGAGGGCACCCGCGATCACGATGTCAGCCAGAACATCGTCGCCCTGCTCGGGCATATCCAGGCCGAGCCGCCCTACCGGATCCTCGATTTCGGCTGCGGCCCGGGCCGCGACCTGCGCACCTTCAAGGCCCTCGGCCATACGGCCATCGGTCTGGACGGTTGCCCGCGCTTCGTCGAGATGGCCCGCGCAGACAGTGGCTGCGAGGTCTGGCAGCAGGACTTTCTCGCCCTCGACCTGCCCACCGCGCAGTTCGACGGTATCTTCGCCAACGCCGTGCTGTTCCATATCCCCAGCCAGGCACTGCCACGGGTGCTGGATCAGTTGTTCGCCACGTTGAAACCGGGCGGTGTGCTGTTCAGCTCCAACCCGCGCGGGGAGAACCAGGAGGGCTGGAACGGCGAGCGCTATGGCGCCTACTACGACCTGGCCAATTGGCATGTGCTGCTGAGCGCCGCCGGCTTCGTCGAACTGCAACACTACTACCGCCCGCCCGGTTTGCCGCGCGCGCAACAGCCCTGGCTGGCCAGCGTCTGGCGCCGGCCCTAGGCCGTTCTTATCAAAAAATAAATAACCCGTTGTTTTATATATAGAAATTTAATCTGCGCACGCTGGCCAGTGGTGCACACGGCCTAGGCGGCCCCGCGTCCCCTACACAGGTCAACCTGCCGAATGCTGTTTGCGCCAGGTCGCCGGCGGCAGGCCGAACTCGCGCTTGAAGGCACGGTTGAACGCGGCCTCCGATTCATAGCCGATGGCGTAGGCGATCTGCGCCAGCGAAACACCGCCATCACACAGCCGCGTAGCCGCCAGCTGCAGGCGCCAATGGCCCAGATAGGTCATCGGCGGCTGGCCGAGCAGCCGGCTGAAGCGCTCGGCGAAGGCGGAACGCGACAGGCCGACTTCACGCGCCAATACCTCGGTGGTCCAGGGCTCGGCCAAGCGGCTGTGCAACAGGGCCAGGGCCTTGCCGACGAAGGGATCGCGCAGCGCGGCCAGCCAGCCGTTCTGCTCGGCCGGCAGGGTCGCCAGGTAACGACGCACCGCCTCGATGAACAGCAGTTCGGCCAGTTTGTTGAGCAGGGCCGCCGAACCGCTGGTGTCGGTAGCGAATTCCGCCGCGGCCAGGCGAAACGACTGCTCGACCCAGGCCCCGGCCAGGCCCTCGCTAAGCCGGAGACGCAAGGCTGGGGGCAACGTCGCCAGCAGCGGATTATCCGCCACCTCGCAGCCGAGAAAGCCGCAGATGACATGCGTCGATTCGCCACCGCCACCGTAATGCAACCGGGCGAGACCGGGGCAGACGGCCGGTTGGATCAGGTCGTCCACCACCACCGGGTGCAGCTTCAAGGCGCTGGCCAGACGGTGGGCATCGTTGCGTGGCAGCAGCACGATATCGCCCGCGCCCAGCCGCAGCGGTGGCTCCCCGGCGAGTTCGAGAAACAGCTCGCCGTCGACCACATAGTGATAGGCAATGATATGCGCGGGCACGGCACCGAGCAGCCGACAGTCCTCCGGCTCCACCTTGGCGGTGATGCACCAGGGGGCGGTGAACTCGGCGTGGAGAAAGACCACCGCGGAAAAACGGACGGCGGCGAGCACGTCTGAAAGGGCGTCCATGGGCTTGGCTTCGCATCGATGGCGGCTGCATCAACAGTGCCGGCGGCTTGGACATATTCGCCGGACACCTACCTGACTACCTTAGCGCTGGTCAGACGCTCGCGGCGGCCCGCGCAAGCCGTTGAAAAACGCCGCGCGAGCCTCGGTTACGGTTGATTGACCAGCGCAGCTGTTACTTCGCCTGGCACTCGCCTGTGCGCTCCCGCCTAACCGTCGCTCGCCACATGTTTCAACGTCCTGCCACGCCACTGCCGCGCAGTCCGCAGCGCCTGCATCATTCGTTTTAGCTCAGGAGACGAGTAAATGACAATAAGAGACATGCAGGGCCTTGCACTTTCCGGGGCCGATGCCTTCAGCCTGGCGCATTACGAGAAAGCCCTGCGCCAGTTCCAGTGTTATGTCGGCGACCCCGTGGCCAGCGTCGACGCCGCCATCACGGCCTGCCCAACCTTGGTCATGGCCCATGTACTCAAGGCCTACCTGCACCTGCTCGGCACCGAGCCGGATGGGCTGGCAGTCGCACGGGCCTGCCACGCCAACGCCCTGGACCTGCCGGCCAATGCCCAGGAGCGCGGCCATATCGCGGCCGTGGGCCAGTTGATCGACGGCTATTGGCGGCGCGCCGGGCAAACCCTGGAAGACCTGTCCATCGCCCAGCCACGCGATATCCTGGCCCTGCAAGCCGGGCATCAGGTGGACTTCTTCAGCGGCAATTCACGCATGCTGCGCGACCGCATCGCCCGCGCCCTGCCGGCATGGAGCGCAGGCATGCCCGCTTATCACGCGGTGCTCGGCATGCATGCCTTCGGCCTGGAGGAAACCGCCGACTATGCGGCGGCCGAAGCGGCCGGACGCCGCGCGGTGGAGCTCGAACCGCACGACGGCTGGGCGCAGCATGCGGTGGCACATGTGCTGGAGATGCAGTGCCGTCAGCACGAGGGCATCGCCTGGATGCGCGCCAGCCCGCAAGCCTGGGCGGCGGACAGCTTCTTCCAGGTGCACAACTGGTGGCACCTGGCGCTCTACCACCTGGAGCTGGGCGAGATCGACGAGGTGCTGGCGCTGTTCGACGGGCCCGTCTATGGCGCGCAGTCCGGCGTGGTGATGGATCTGGTCGATGCCGCGGCGCTGCTCTGGCGTCTGCACCTGCAGGGCATCGAACTGGGCAACCGCTGGCAGGCGGTCGCCGACCATTGGCAGCCGCTGGCCAATGCCGGCAACTATGCCTTCAACGACGCCCACGCGATGATGGCCCTGGTCGGCGCCAACCGGCCACAGGCTGCCCGCGCGCTACTCGAAACCCAGCAGCAGACCATGCGGGGTGGCGCAGACAATGCGCGTTTCACCGCCGAAGTTGGCCACCCGGTGAGCAAGGCGATCTTCGCCTTCGGCGACGGCAACTATGGCGAAACCGTGCGTCTGCTGCGACCCGTGCGCAATATCTCCCAGCGCTTCGGCGGCAGCCATGCGCAGCGCGACCTGCTCGACCTGACCCTGATCGAGGCAGCCTTGCGCGCCGGGCAAAAGGATCTGGCCACAGCGCTGTGCAACGAACGCCTGGCCGTGCGCCCGGCCAGCCCCTTGAGCCGGCGCCTGACCAGCCGCGCCGAACTGCAGCGGGCGGCCTGAGGTCGCGCGGCAATCCTGAGCGCCGGTGAAAAAGCGCTCCCCTGCCGCCGTACTGCTGCTCACTTAAGCCAAGTGAGCAGCAGTTTTTTGTAGCGCATTGGGCAACTGGCTTCGACAGGCGCTGATGGCTAACGGCGGAACGGCGTCGGCCAGCTCGACGCCAGGCGCTATATTTCTGTATATATAGCGCTAGACCCAGGCTAAAGTACCCAGGCCACGCGTACACCGCCCAGACGTTGCCCGCCAACCATGGATCAAGGAGTCATTGGATGGATTGCCGTATCCCCCGCACCTGGCTGACACTGCTTGCCGGCCTGACCTGCAGTGCCAGCGTGCTGGCCGAGCAAGTGCAGGTAGCCGTGGCCGCCAACTTCACCGCGCCGCTGCAGGCGATTGCCCGCGAATTTGCAAAAGATACCGGCCACACACTGGTTGCTGCGTTTGGCGCCACCGGTCAGTTGTATGCACAGATTCAAAACGGCGCGCCTTTCGAGGTGTTCCTCGCCGCTGACGACAGCACCCCGGCCAGGCTGGAAAACGCAGGCCACGGGGTTGTCGGTTCGCGCTTTACCTATGCGATTGGCAGCCTGGTGCTGTGGTCGGCCAAGGCCGACTACATCGACGGCAGCGATGCGGTGCTCAAGGCGAACCGGTTCCAGCATCTGGCCATTGCCAACCCGAAAGCCGCGCCTTACGGCCTGGCCGCGACCCAGGTGCTGGCTAAACTCGGTTTGAGCGAGTCGCTACGGGGCAAGCTCGTCGAGGGGCAGAGCATTACCCAGACGCTGCAGTTCGTGTCGACCGGCAATGCCGAGCTAGGGTTCGTCGCACTGTCGCAAGTGTATAAGGATGGCCAGCTCAGCAGCGGCTCGGCTTGGCTGGTGCCTGGTGAGCTGCATGAGCCGATCAGACAGGACGCGCTGCTGCTCAGGCAGGGCGGGAACAACCCCGCGGCCACTGCGCTGGTCGAGTACCTGAAAGGCCCGAAAGCGGCTGAAATCATCAAATCCCATGGTTACCAGCTGTAAACAAAGGTCGTCGCGATGCCACTCACCCAAGCCGACTTCGACGCCGTCCTGCTGACCCTTGAGCTGGCTTCGCTGACCACCCTGCTGCTGTTGCTGATCGGCACGCCCATCGCCTGGTGGCTGGCGCGCACCCGCTCCCGGTTGAAGCAGCCGATCGGCGCCATCGTCGCCCTGCCGCTGGTGTTGCCACCAACGGTGATCGGTTTCTACCTGCTGGTGAGCATGGGGCCCCATGGCTTTATCGGCCAGCTGACCCAGAGCCTCGGCCTGGGCACCCTGACGTTTACCTTCACCGGGCTGGTGATCGGCTCGGTGTTCTATTCCCTGCCCTTTGTCGTGCAGCCACTGCAGAACGCCTTCGAGGCGATTGGCCGTGGCCCGCTGGAGGCCGCGGCAACCCTGCGCGCCGGGCCCTGGGATGCGTTTTTCAGCGTGGTGCTGCCATTGGCCAAACCAGGCTTCATGACCGCGGCGATTCTCGGTTTTGCCCATACCGTGGGCGAGTTCGGCGTGGTGCTGATGATTGGCGGCAATATCCCCGGCAAGACCCAGGTGGCCTCTGTACAGATCTACAACCATGTGGAATCCATGAATTATGCCCAGGCCCACTGGCTGGCCGGGGGAATGGTGTTGTTTTCCTTTATCGTGCTGCTCGCGCTCTATTCCGGGCGTAGCAGCAAGCGGGTGTGGCAATGATCTGGCCGTTGCAGCGCCGCAATGCGGCAATTCGCACAGTCGCGGGGGCGGGCGAAATCCAGGCGCGTTTCAAGGTTGAACATGCCGGTTTCACCCTGGATGTCGAGCTGAACCTGCCCGGGCGCGGGGTCAGTGCCCTGTTCGGCCATTCCGGCTCGGGCAAGACCAGCTGCCTGCGCTGCTTCGCCGGGCTCGATCAGCCGTCCGAGGGCTATCTGCAGGTCAATGGCGAGCTGTGGCAGGACAGCGCCCAGGGCATCTTCGTGCCGGCGCATCAACGCGCCGTGGGTTACGTGTTCCAGGACGCCAACCTGTTTGCCCACCTGTCGGTGCGGCGCAATCTGGAGTACGGGCTCAAACGCATCCCCGCGGCGCAGCGACGGATTGCCCTGGAGCAGGCGGTGGACCTGCTCGGCATTGGCCATCTGCTGCAGCGTTTGCCGGGCAACCTGTCCGGTGGTGAGCAGCAGCGCATCGGCATCGCCCGGGCCTTGCTGACCAGCCCGCGCCTGCTGCTGCTGGATGAGCCGCTGGCCTCTCTCGACCTCAAGCGCAAACAGGAAGTGCTGCCCTATCTGGAGCGGCTGCACGAGGAACTGGAGATTCCGATTGTCTACGTTAGCCATTCCCCGGATGAGGTCGCGCGCCTGGCCGATCACCTGGTGCTGCTCGAAGACGGTCAGGTGCAGGCCAGCGGGCCACTCAAGGAAACCCTGCTCAGAAGCGATCTGCCCTTCCTGTTCGAGGACGATGCCGAGGCCGTGGTCGATGGCATCGTCAGCCACTACGAGCCGGACTATCGGCTGCTGAGCATCCGCCTGGGCGGCACCGACGCCATGCTGCAGCTGACCCATGCGCCTCTGGCCGCGGGCAAGCCGGTGCGGGTCAAGGTCAAGGCGCGGGACGTGAGCCTGAGTCTGGACAAGGCCCGGGACACCAGCCTGCTCAACCTGCTGCCGGCCCGGGTCGAACACTGGCTGACGCTGGCGAACCAGGCGCAGATGCTGGTCAGCCTGCGGGTTGGCGATGAGCGGATGATCGCCCGCATCACCCGCTATTCCTTCGACAAGCTGGGTATCCACGCCCAGCAGGCGCTGTGGGTGCAGATAAAATCCGTCTCGCTGCTGGCGTCCGATTGAGCGCAGCGGCTCAGCGGTTTTGACCATAGCGAGCGCCGTCACGAGACCGCCCCCCAGGCGTTCGCAGCAGGCGGACGTTTTGCACGGGGCTCAGTCAGCTCCTGGCTCCTGGCTCCTGGCTCCTGGCTCCCAATCCTTGACGGCACATTTCCGACGAAATCACTCTTTCGAGGCATGCCTGCAGGTCACAGGCGCAGTACCCTCTTGCCGTTGATGGATATGCCCACTGTCTCCGCATTGCTCAAAAAAACAACAAGGAGCACCCCGGAATGCGCAACACGCCGTTATTTCGTCACGTTTTTCTCTGCCTGTTCGGCACCCTCGCCTGCCTCGCACCGCTGGCCTTCGCCGAAGCGGTCAGCCAGCAAGAGCAAGTCCAGGTTCAGGCCAGCCGGGCGACCAGCAGCCTGATGCTGTTGCGCGGAGAAGGTTTCCAAAAGAAACACCTGAACACCCTCGAAGCCGACCTGCAGGCACTGTCCGGCGCGATACAAAGCCTGCCGCAAGGCAGCGATTCCCTGCGCAGTGCGCACCAGCAACTGGTGCTGCAGATCCGCCAGGGCGTGGCCTTTGGCCCGGACGAAGCAAACATGCCCTGGCGCTATCCGGAAGAGCTGAGCAAGGCGCTGCTGGGCGTTCTGCATGAAGCCCGTCAGCTGTCGCCAGAGGGTGACAGCGAGCTGGCCGCCAAGCTCGAATACCTCTCCGTGCAGTACCTGAGCCGCGCCTATCTCGGCAACTTCGAAATCGCCCGCGAGCAGGTCGATACCTACCTCGGTCAGGACGAACGCAAGCTGGTGCCCTCCATCGATGGCGAACTGGCCACCCTGGCTGCCACCGACTTGAGCAAGCTGAAGGTCCGCTGGGAGTACCTGAAAGCCGCGCTAAAAGACCTGAACAGCCAGAGCAGCGCCCTGCAAAGCGTCTCCGGCCGGGCCTTTGCGCCTATTACCGTGTATCGCCACACCCGCTCGCTGACCCAGCAGTGGATGGCGATACAGTAGCTCGGCGGGACCACTCGCCGAACGGAATCGGCGCAACGAGCCCGCTCAGCGAATGCAGGTCGGCCCGGCACGCTGCACCACTGCCTGCTCGACCTCCTTGCGCAGGCCCAGCAGGAACGCCGCTTCGGCGGCAACGAACAACGGGCCGATGAGCAATCCCATGACATCATCGACGAACGCCGGTTTGCGCCCCTCGTAGTAGTGGCCGACGAACTGGATAATCCAGCCGATGATGAACAGCGCCAGGCCGCTGCTCAGCCACAGCGCCGTCGACTGCAGCGCCAGCAGCGCGCCCGCCCACAGGCAGAGCCACAGCAGCGCGGCCATCAGCAGACCGAAACGCAGATCGAGCCGCAGGTAGAACGCAGCGGCGGCCAACGCGCTCAAGGTCGCGGGCGACAGCCACAGACCGGCCAACTCCAGACCTGGACGCGACAGCAGCACGGCGACGGCCAGCACGATCAGCGGAATGCCGATGAAGTGACTGAGTATATTGCGCCGGTCGCGGTGATAGGCGGCGTACTGGGCGAGGTGATCGACAAGGGTTTTCACTATGATCGTTCTCATGCGAGGCAGGCCTGTGCATGGTGGAACAGCCGCACCGGCACACTCTGTCAGCTAGCCGACAAACTCTGGAGAAGCCCATGCAAGACCCACGCGTCTACCGTGCCTGCCTACAGGGCGGGCACTGGTTCAGCGCCCTGCCCGTAGCCCTGCAGGATGCGCTGCTCGAGACGGCCCAGGTACAACGACTGGACGCCGGCCAACGGCTGTTCCGCCGCGGCGATCCGCCCAGCGGGCTGTACGCGGTGGTCGAGGGCGCCATGCGTATCGGCGCGGTCAGTGCCAGCGGCAAGGAGGCGTTGCTGACCCTGATCGAGGCGCCCTACTGGTTCGGCGAAGTCTCCCTGTTCGACGGCCAGCCGCGCACCCACGATGCCTTCGCCGAAGGGGCCAGCACCCTGCTGCTGGTACCCCAGGCCGCCCTGCTCACACTGCTTGAGCGTCAGCCGCAGTACTGGCGCGATTTCGCCCTGCTGATGAGCCACAAGCTGCGCCTGGCGTTTATCGCCCTGGAGCAGATGAGCCTGCTGCCCGCCGCCCCGCGCCTGGCCCGCCGGCTGCTTATGATTGCCGAGAACTACGGCGAGGGCGAACCGCGCCGGGTGATCCACCTGGCCCAGGAACAGCTGGCGCTGATGCTGGCGATCTCCCGGCAAACCACCAACCAGATCCTCCAGGAACTGCAAGCCCAGGGCATCGTGCGCCTGACCTACGGCGAGATCGAGATCCTCGATCTACCGCGCCTGCGCCAGGCGGCGATGTAGACGGCACGCGACTCAACCTGCCCAGAACACGCGATAATCGTCGCGGCTGCAACAGAACTACTGGCCCGCTGTCAGGGTCCACCCTCTGCACCGAGTACGCCTCCTTCCCGATAGCCAGAGCCCAATGCCCCGATGCCCGTAACCTCAACCCTGAGCAACACTGCCACCCTGCCCCAGGTACTGGCCGGGCCGCTATTACGCCGTTTGCAACCTGATCGGCTGTTGCTCTGGCTGGTCGGTTCACAGCCGCTGCCGCTGACCCTGCAACTGGCGTTTACCGCAGAGGGCGTGCCGACAAGTCGCGACTACCCGCTGACGGACGAATACTGCCACGTGCTGCAGATTGGCGAACGGGCCTTTCTGCACCTGATCGACCTGCCACTGCAAAACCCGCTCCCCTGCGATGTGCAGATCGACTACGACCTGTTGATCGCCACCGATGGCCAGCCGCCACAAGGCATCGCGCAGTGGGCCGTGCACCTGCTGTATGGCAACGCCCAGCGACCGAATTTCGTCCTGCGCTCGCGCATCGATCAGTTACTCCATGGCTCTTGCCGCAAACCGCACCACGCGGCGGCAGATGGCCTGCTCTGCGTCGACCGGCTGCTGGCGCGCCCCCATAGCCCCAGCCAGCGCCCGGCCTTGCTGCTGATGAGCGGCGATCAGGTGTACGCCGACGACGTCAGCGGACCGATGCTGCGCGCCATCCATCAGCTGATCGAACGCCTGGGGTTGTTCGGCGAGCGCCTCGAAGGTGCAGTGGTCGACGACAGCGACGCGCTCTATGTGCATCCGGCCAGCTACTACCAGCGCGCCGACCTGCTGCCGGCGCTGGCGAACAACGACACCCTGCGCGAGAAATTCTTCGGTGGCGTGGAGAAGCCCATTTTCACCAGCAACAGCGCCGACAATCATCTGGTCACCCTGGCCGAGGTGCTGGCGATGTATCTGCTGGTCTGGTCGCCAACGCCCTGGACGCTGCTCGCCACTGACATGCCGGCACTCAGCGCGGAACAGGCTGCGCGCTATCAACGGGAACGCGTACCCATCGACGCGTTCCGCGCCGGGCTTGGCCGGGTCGCCCGCGCCCTGGCCCACCTGCCGACCCTGATGATCTTCGATGACCACGATGTCACCGACGACTGGAACCTCTCCGCGCAGTGGGAACAAACCGCCTACGGCCACCCGTTTTCCAAGCGCATCATCGGCAATGCGCTGATCGCCTACCTGCTGTGCCAGGGCTGGGGCAACAATCCAGACGTGTTCACCGAACAGCTGCGACAGATCCAGGCGATGAGCCGCGGCCGCGACGGCAACAACCATCTGGACAGTGCTGCCCAGGATGGGCTGATCGATCAACTGCTGCATTTTCACCACTGGCACTATGAGCTGCCCAGCAGCCCCGCCCTGGTGGTGCTCAACACCCGCACCCGACGCTGGCGCAGCGAGCGCAACCTCAAGCGGCCCTCCGGCCTGATGGACTGGGAAGCGCTGTGCGAGCTGCAACAAGCACTGCTCGACCATCCTTCGGCGATCATCGTCTCGCCGGCGCCGATCTTCGGGGTCAAGCTGATCGAAGGCGTGCAGAAGCTGTTCAGCTGGGTCGGGCAGCCCTTGATGGTCGATGCGGAAAACTGGATGGCCCATCGCGGCGCGGCCCAGGTGATCCTCAACATCTTTCGCCACTCGCGCACACCGGGCAACTACGTGATTCTCTCCGGGGATGTGCACTACTCGTTCGTCTACGAGGTGCTGATCCGCCAGCGCAAGCGCGGGCCGCACATCTGGCAGATCACCAGCAGCGGTTTGAAGAACGAATTTCCGCCGCGCTTGCTCGACTGGTTCGACCGCCTCAATCGCTGGCTCTATGCCCCCTGGTCGCCGCTCAACTGGCTGACCAAGCGCCGACGCATGCAGGTTGAGCCACGTATCCCGTCACGCAGCAAGGCTGGCGAGCGCCTGTGGAACGCTGCCGGCATCGGCCAGGTGTTCTTCAACGAGCAGGGCCAGCCCTGCGAAATCCTCCAGCACAACGCCGATGGTTCGCCGCCAGTGGCCTTCGGCGGCGAACGGGAAGCACCGGCAGCGGACCAGATCACCGCAGCCGAGACGCCCTAGCATGTAGGGCGGCTTCGCGAACGGCCTGCTAGCGCAGCTTCTCCAGCATCTGGTAGTACCACATGCCGGCGGCCAGCATCGGGTTGCCGAACAGGTCGCCGAGCGGCACCTTGATCTGCTTGCAGGCGGCGAAAGTGTCGAACTGCTGCAGCGTGCCGGTCAGGGCGTTGGCCATGATCTCGCCCATGATGTGGCTGGTGGCGATGCCGTGGCCGGAGTAGCCCTGGCAATACCAGACGTTGCTGGAGAGCTTGCCCAGCTGGGGAATGCGGTTGATCACGATGCCCATGGCGCAGCTCCACTGGAAGTCGATCGCCACCCCTTTGAGCTGCGGGAAAGTCTGCTCGATGCCCGGGCGCAACTCGGCCGCGATATCACGCGAGTCGCGCCCCGAATAGTTGCAGCCGCCGCCGAACAGCAGGCGCTTGTCGGCGGTCAGGCGGTAGTAGTCGAGGACGAAGCGGCAGTCGTAGACCGCCAGGTCCTGCGGGTTGAGCTGCTCGGCCAGCTCGCCCAGCGGGGCGGTGGTGACGATGCCGCCCATGGCCGGGAAGATCAGGCCCTTGAGCTTTTTCGCCTCCAGCTTGTGGTAGACATCGCCGGCCAGCAGCACCTGCTTGGCGTTGATCCGACCTTCGGCGGTGACCACCGCCGGGTTGGCGCCGTGGACGATATCCAGCACCGGCGAATGCTCGAAGATCAGCGCGCCCAGGCTCGCCGCGGCCCTGGCTTCGCCGATGCACAGGTTGAGCGGATGCAGGTGCATGTTGCGGGTGTTCTTCAGCGCGCCGCAGTAGAGGTCGCTGGCCAGATGGCTCTGCACCCCGGCGCGATCGAGCAGGGTCACGTCGCCGGCCATGCCATGGCGCACGGCTTCGGCATAGGACGCTTCCAGTTCGTGCATATGCACCGGTTTCATCGCCGCATGCAGGTGGCCGTGCTTGAGGTCACAGGCGATGGCGTACTTCTCGACCCGACTCTTGATGATGGCGTGTCCGCGCCAGCGCAGGTGCCAGATGAAGTCATCCACCTCCTCACCCAGGGTTTTGCGCATCTGCTTGGTCATGGCCGCATCACCCGACAGGCTGCCGGTGACCTGGCCGCCGTTGCGCCCGGTGGCGCCCCAGCCGATCTTGTGGGCCTCGACGATGGCCACCTTGAGGCCACGTTCGGCCAGTTCGACGGCGCTGGCGACCCCGGTGAAACCGCCACCGATAATGACCACATCGACATTCACCACACCCTTGAGGGTCGGGTAGTCGGTTTCCTGGTTGAGGCTGGCGCTGTAGTACGACGGGCAGCGCTCGGCTGCGGGGATGACGGCATTGATAGCGGCGGTCATGGGCAATGTTCCTTGTATCCAGGGAGGGAACCGCGCAGCGTTTCCCTCCACGAAATTCGGTGAGTCTCAGGCGTGGCCCGGATGCGATCCGGCAAAGGTCCGCACGGCTGCCTGCTCGATTGTTTCGCGGCTGAAGCCCCTCCCCCGGATCCCAGCGTTCCTGTGGGAGGGGCTTTAGCCGCGAAGCTTGGTGGGGCGGCTCAGGCCTGGGTCAGGTACCAGCGCCAATCCTGCTCGCCGACCTCGGCCATGAACTGGCGGTACTCGGCGCGCTTGATCGCCAGATAGACCTTGAGAAACTCCTGCCCCAGGGCTTCACGCGCCCAGGTGGACTGCTCCAGCGCCTGGATCGAGGTCAGCCAGTCGGTAGGCAGCAACTCCTTGGCCTGGGCATAGCCGTTGCCCTCGATCGGGGCACCCGGATCGAGCTGCTCGCGGATGCCGCGGTGGATACCGGCGAGGATGGCAGCCGCCGCCAGATAAGGGTTGGCATCGGCGCCGCAGATGCGGTGCTCGATATGCCGGGTATTGGCCGGCCCGCCGGGCACGCGCAGGCTCACGGTGCGGTTGTCCACGCCCCAGGTCGGTGCCAGCGGCGCGTAGCTGTTGGCCTGGAAGCGCCGGTAGGAGTTGGCGTTGGGGCAGAACAGCAGCAAGGAGTCGAGCAGGCTCGCCAGCATGCCCGCAACCGCCTGGCCCAGCAGCGGCGTACCGGCCGGCTGCTCGCTGGCGAACAGGTTGTGGCCCTGCGCATCGGCCAGACTGACGTGCATGTGCATGCCGGTACCGGCCAGATGATCGAACGGCTTGGCCATGAAACAGGCCTGCATCCCGTGCTTGTGCGCCACGCCCTTGACCAAGCGCTTGTAGCGTACCGCCTGGTCCATGGCCAGCAGCGCATCGCCATGCTCCAGGGTGATTTCCACCTGACCCGGGGCGTATTCGGAAATCGCCGTGCGCGCCGGGATGCCTTGCAGCTTGCAGGCAGCGTAGAGATCGGCGAGGAACGGCTCGATCTGCTCCAGCTCGCGCAGGCCATAGACCTGGGTGCTGCGCGGACGGCCGCCGTCACGGTCGAGTGCCGGCTGCGGGCGACCCTGGCTGTCGCGCTGCTGGTCGAGCAGGTAGAACTCCAGCTCGCAGGCCATCACCGGGTGGTAACCCTCGGCCTTGAGCTTGTCTATCACCTGCACCAGCAGATGCCGCGGGTCGGCAACGGTGGCCGGCATGCCCTCGCTGGGGTGCATGCTGACCTGTACCGCGGCAGTGGGAATCTGCCGCCAGGGCATGCGGGTCAGGCTGCCAGCCAAGGGATAGGCGCGGCAATCGATGTCGCCGACCTCCCAGACCAGCCCGGTGTCCTCGACATCGTCGCCGTTGATGCTCAGGCCAAGGATAGTGCTCGGCAGCGGTCGGCCGCTGGCATAGACGGCAAGTAGCTCATCACGGTGGAGCAATTTGCCGCGCGGCACGCCGTTGGCATCGAGGATAAACAGCTCGAACAGTTCGATATCGGGGTTTTGCGCCAGGAATTCCTGGGCATCTTGCACGGAGGCGAATGGCATGGGGCTCTCGTTAGCGCCGAGGGGCGCACGTCCAGCCTGCAACACCGCGAGGGCGGCGGCAGGACACAATCATCGGAAGGGCTGCACGCGGGTGCAGCCGACTTATTCAGACTAGAACGAAAGCACTATCCGGTGGGCGGGCATGACGGCAATGCCATAACGCCCAGAACGCGAGGGTTTCTGGCAACAATGGGTTGATCCGATCGGCGCCAAAGAACTTGCGTTCCCGTCGAGACGGGAAGAACAGGGGGCGAACCAGACAACTCAGGGGTGAACTCATGGGCTGAGACTCGCATGCTGGCGAGCTGGGGTTAAATCTGACTTTTCACACAGTCAGTTATGCTTTGGCTAAACATACGACCGTCAGACGCGGCGCGGACCAGGCTGTTGCTGATGCGGCCGCAGAACTGCCAAAGAGCCAAGGCATAGCCCCCGGATGCAGGGGGCGGCGCAGTAGGCGCGTGTTTTTTCACAGGCTCTCAGGCTTGTAGCCCAGGCGCAGGCCACCCCAATGGCGGCCCTGCACCCGAATGGGCACGGACAGGTCGTGCATCAGTTCGCCGGTATCGCGCATGTAGGTTTGCAGCAGCAAGCGCTGCTGATGACTGCCGCAGCGGATGCCGGTGCGATCATTGAACAGGCGCTTGCTGCGACTCTTCGCCGTGTCGCGCACGCGGTCGCCGCTGGGCGGGTGGTTGAAGGCGCTGTTGTGGGTCGGCACGTAGCCTTCCGGGGTGCTGACGATGGCGAACACCAGCCCTTCGTGACGAGCCAGCAGCGGTTCCTGCAGCGTCGGCAAGACCTGATCGGCATAACTGTCGAAGCGGGTCTTGTACTTGGCCGGAAAGCTGCCGGGAATCGGCTGATAGTTACGGTCGAAGAGGTCATCGAGGCCGACCCGACCGGCCTGGATATCGGCCTCGAACTGTGCGGCGATGTTCGCGGCGCCCTCGCGGGCGAGGTCATAGATGCGCTGGTGATAATCGTCCAGGCCCACTTCGGCGAGCTGTTCGCTGACGGTTTCCGCCTGACCGACCAGTTGTCCGGCGGCCTCGCCCAGTTGACGGGTTTGCGCCTCGCTGGCATGCACGTCGCCGCGCAATTGCTCGACGGCGACAAACAGGCTGGCCAGGCGCTCGTGATTGCTCGCCGAGCCGGCGCTGATCTGCGCCACCTGATCTTCCACATCCACGGCCAGGTCGGCGATGCCGTGCAACTGCCCGCCGGTCTCCTCGATCTGCCGGGCGGCTTGATCCAGCTCGCTGGCCTGTTCTTGGATATGCGCCACCACCGCCGAACTCTGCTGGCGGATATCGTTGACCATCTGGCCGACTTCTTCGGTGGCCGTGGCGGTGCGAGCGGCGAGGTTGCGCACCTCGTCGGCAACCACCGCGAAACCGCGACCCTGCTCGCCGGCGCGCGCCGCTTCGATGGCGGCATTGAGCGCCAGCAGGTTGGTCTGGCTGGCGATCGACTGGATCACCTGGGTGACCTGTTCGATCTGTTCGGTACGGCTGCTCAGGCCGTCGATCAATTCGCGACTGGCCGCCGTCTGCGCGCTCAGGCGCTGCATGCGGGCAATCGCCTGGTGCAACGCCTGCTGGCCGTCGGCACTGCTCTGGCGCACGGTCTGCGCAGACTTCAGGGTCTGTTCGGCACGCCGGGCGCTGTCCTGCTCGGTGTGGGTGATGGCATTGGCACCCTGGCTGATCTGCTCGACCGCGAGCAACTGCGACTTCAGCTTATCGGCCAGTTGCTGCACCGCATGCGCCACCTGGGCGGCGGACAAGGCGTTATGGCAGGTGTGCTGGGACAGGCTTTGGCTCAGCTCGGTGAACTCGGCGCCTGCCGCACGGTTGACCGCCGCAGCGTCGTCGTCCCCGCGCCGCCAGGGACCTAACCAGGGCCACAGGGCCAGCAGCAGCAACAGGGCAATGCTCAGGTAGCCGGGCAACTGGAATTGCCCGGCGGCGACGATCAGGGCGACCAGCCCGAGCACGTGCAGCACGCAGGCAGTGGGGAAGCGGGTAACGGCAGAGCGCATGACGGACCTCATAGTTTTTATTCTGGCGAAACCAGGGTCAATGGCATCCTTACTCACGCAGCTCGCGCACCTGCTGCTCAAGCCGCTGAGCCGTGCGCGCGATGTAGGCGAATCGCTCGCTTATTCACTGAATCGGCAGGTATTTGACTAACTGTAGACGGACATCGGCCTACCCCGGCACCATCTTGCACAGCGGAAGTTGATTCGATCATTCAATGCCGGATTAGACCATGGCACTTTGGTCGCACACGGCTAGCCGGAAAGGCGGTGGCGCTGGATAAAACCGCGGTCGAGGTAATCCTTCCAGCGGCCGAACAACTTCCCACCAGCGCTGCAGTCGCGCCAACTGAGCAAGGCGCCGCCGTCGCCGGTGGCGAGCAGCGCCAGACTCTGCCGTTGTGCGCGATAGTCGCGCAGCGCCAAGCCACGCAGCGCCGCGTTGAGATTGGCTGCCAGCACCGGTGCCTGGCGCACCGAATAGACCCCGCTCTTGCGTGCACCGGGCAGGCTGGCGCAATCGCCGACGGCGAAGATGTGCGGGTGGGAAAGGCTTTGCAGGGTCGTGGCGACCTGCACGAAGCCCTCTGCATCGCAAGCCAAACCGCTCTGCGCCAGCCAGGGCAAGGCCTGTGCGCCACTGGCCAGGAGCAGACGCTGGCCCCGCCAGACCGGCGCCGCCCCGCTGATCAGGCAGTCGTCGTCGATGCGGCTGATCGGGCAGTCCTCGCGCACCCGCACGCCGCGCTGGCGCAAAAGGCCGAGAGCGCGCATGCGCAGACCGGCCGAATGCCCGGCCAGCAAGGGGCCGCGGCAGAACAGCGCCAGCGCCGGCACCTGGTCGGCCAGGGCCAGGGCCAGCTCGACCCCGGCCGCCCCCCCACCGAGAATTGCCATGGGCCGCGGATCCGCCTGCCAGTTCTGCCAACCGGCGAGAAAGTCGGCGAAGGGCTTCACCGCCAGCACCTGCATGCCGGTCCCCTGCTGCGGTGGGCAGGCCACCTGACCGCCGACATTCAGCGACAGCCAATCGGCATTCAGGCCGCGGCCATCGGCCAGTTGCAGCTGTTGCTGCACGGCCGACAGCGCCTCGGCCTGGCCGACAAGCAGCTCGACCTTGGCCGCCCGGCACAGCGGCGCCAGTTCGATCTGGCAATCCGCCGCACTGTAGCGACCGGCCAGCAGGCCCGGCAACATCCCGGAATACCACGCCTCGTGCCCGGCACTGAGCAGGGCAATCCGTCCAGGCGGTCGCTCGATCCGTGCCCAGCGGCGCAATACGCCCAGGTGGGCATGGCCGGCACCGATCAGGATTAAATCGTAGTGGCTCATGGCTGTTTGAGTCCGTCGCGGTAATGGCTAGGCGTCTGCCCGGTCCAGCGCTTGAAGGCGCGGCTGAAACTGCTGGTGTCGGCGAAGCCGAGCAGGTAGGCGATCTCGCTGATCGAGCAGCGCGGGTCGCGCATATGCTGCAGTGCCAGGTTGTGGCGGGTGTCAGCCAGCAGGCCCTCGTAGCTGCACTGCTCGTCGGCCAGATGACGCTGCAGGCTGCGCAGGCTCAGATGCAGGCTCTGCGCCACGCGTTCGGCCGAGGGCTCGCCGTCCGGCAGCTGCGCGGTCAGGCAGGCGCGCACCTTTTGCGCCCAGGTCGCCGCCTGCAGCTGGGCGAGGTTGCGCTCCAGCACCGCCTCGTTGAGTTCGGCCAGTTCCGGGTTGCCGTCGTCGAGGTACTGCTCCAGCGCCGCGCGTGGGAAACGCAGCAGGTTCTCCGCCGCGGCGAAGTACAGCGGCGCGCGAAACACCGCATGCCAGGGTGCCGGGTCGGCCGGCTCGGGGCGCTGCAGGTACACCGCCAGCGGGGCGAACGCGCGGCCCAGGCGGCTGCGGCAGCTGCGCACGTAGATCGCCGCGAAGGCATCCAGCGCCTCGGGTGCCGGGGGCGGGCTATCGGCCGGCACGCGGAAGCGGAACTCGTAGCAGTCGGCGCTTTCGCGCAGTTCCAGCACCAGGGCGTCGCTGACCACCCGATGGTAGCGCTCGATGCGCTCGAACACCTCGCGCAGGCTGCTGCTGGCGTTCAGCGCATAACCGAGGGCGTGGAAGGTGGTGGCGCTGACGTACTGCGAGGTCTTCAAGCCCAGCGCCGGATCGCCGCTGGCCGCCACCGCCAGCTGCCACAGGCGCGTGGTGGCCGACAGCGGGCAGCGGGCATTGGGGTCGTCGAGCAGGCGCGGATCCAGCCCGGCCTGGCGGCACAGCGCGGCGCTGTCCAGGCCCAAGGCGTCGAGCTGCTTGCGCAGGGCGCGGGTCCAGCTGGCCAGAGTGGTGGGTTCGGCTGTCATGCAGGTTGGCGTGTCCGGTCAACAGGTTGGCGTTCAGGGTCAGGCGGCGGGCCGACTCTCGCGGCACAGTAGCAGCATGTTCAAGCAGAGGATGCAGGCATGTCCCTTTCTCCCACAAGTGTTGCCCAGATGAATGATCAACAGCGATCGGCGCATATTCGCCAACAGGTGATGGCCCATGGCGTCGAATTGCGCCAACGTTTCCCCCTGCTCAAGCATCAGGATGTCCTCGGTGCCGGCATCCTGGCCTTGGCCCTGGCCGGCATGCTCGGCTCTGCGGCGCTGTATCTTGGCGGCCATCTGGCCTGGTGGGCCTGCCTGCTGCTGAATGCCTTCTTCGCCTCGCTGACCCACGAGCTGGAGCACGACCTGATCCACTCGATGTATTTCCGCAAGCGCCGGGTGCCACACAACCTGATGCTGGCGCTGGTCTGGCTGGCGCGCCCGAGCACCATCAACCCTTGGATCCGCCGTCACCTGCACCTCAACCACCACAAGGTCTCCGGCAGCGAGCAGGATCTGGAGGAGCGCGCCATCACCAACGGCGAACCCTGGGGTATCGCCCGTCTGCTGATGGTCGGCGACAACGTCATGGCCTCGCTGATCCGCACGCTGCGGGCGAAGACCTGGGCGCACAAGCGCGCCATCCTGTGGCGCACCCTGCGCGTCTATGCACCGCTGGCGCTGCTCAACTGGGGCACCTGGTATGTGTTCCTCGGCTTCCACCTGATCGACTTCGTTGGCGGCGCCCTGGGCGCACCGATCGCCTGGTCGGCCAGCACCCTCGCGGCCATGCACATCGTCAATATCGCCGTGGTGGTACTGGTCGGGCCCAACGTGCTGCGCACCTTCTGCCTGCACTTCGTCAGCTCCAACATGCACTACTACGGCGACGTCGAGCCGGGCAACGTGATCCAGCAGACCCAGGTGCTCAACCCCTGGTGGTTGTGGCCGCTGCAGGCCTTCTGCTTCAACTTCGGCAGCAGCCACGCGATCCACCACTTCGTGGTCAAGGAGCCCTTCTACATCCGCCAGCTCAGCGTGCCCTTCGCCCACCAGGTGATGCGCGAAGCAGGCGTGCGCTTCAACGACTTTGGCACCTTTGCCCGCGCTAACCGCTGGACCCGCGTGGCCCAGGAGCAGCCGGCGGCGCAGTCGCAGACCGCCTGAAAGCGGCCGCGCCCTTCCCCGACTCTTATGCGAACTCGCTGATGAACGTCCTGATCGTCCACGCCCACCCCGAACCCCAGTCGTTCTGCAGCGCCATGAAGGACCTGGCCGTCACCAGCCTCGGCGCCGCCGGCCATGCCGTGCAGTGCTCCGACCTCTACGCGATGCAGTGGAATCCCGTGGCCACGGCCGCCGACTTCACCGAACGCAGCGACCCCGACTACCTGGTGTACGCCCTGGAGCAGCGCCACGCCCACGCTCGCCAAGCCTTGGCTGCGGATATCGCCAGCGAACTGGACAAGCTGCTCTGGGCCGACCTGCTGATCCTCAACTTCCCGCTGTACTGGTGCTCGCTGCCGGCCATGCTCAAGGGCTGGGTCGACCGGGTGCTGGTCTCCGGCGCCTGTTACGGCGGCCGGCGCTTCTACGACCGCGGCGGCCTGGTCGGCAAGCGCGCGCTGCTGAGTTTCACCCTCGGCGGCCAGGCGCATATGTTCGCTGGCGAGCAGGCTGTTCACGGCGAGCTGGAGTTGCTGCTACGCCCGCTGCTGCGCGGCACCCTGGCCTATGTCGGCCTCGGCGTGCTGCCGCCGTTCGCCGCCTACCACGTGCCCTATATCGACGCGGCGGCGCGCCAGCAGCTACTCGACGACTATCGCGACTATCTGGCGAATCTGGACCACCTGCCGCTCCTGGCGATGCCGGCGCTGGCCGACTTCGACCGCCTCCTTCACCCCCTGCACAACGAGGTACCGGCATGAAGACCTGGATCTGCATCGTCTGCGGACTGATCTATGACGAAAGCGCCGGCTGGCCGGACGAGGGCATCGCCGCCGGCACGCCCTGGAGCGAGGTGCCGGACGACTGGTTGTGTCCGGATTGCGGGGTGAGCAAGGCCGATTTCGAGATGCGCGAGCTTTAACGTTTCTCGACTAGCTGCGGCGCGGCGAAGTAGCAGGTAACCGACTCGCCGGTGTTGTCGCTGTCGGCGGCGAAGACCACCCCGAGGATGCGCCGCGGCGCGCTGCCGAAGGCGGCGATGGCGTCGGCGCGCAGATCGCGGCGCTCCGTCAGCCATTGCCCCAGCGGCGCTTCCGGGCCCCGCAGCACGCGCATCTCCACCGTCTCGGTGTAGGCGCTGCGGGCATGGCTGCCGGGCGCCGCGCGGTTATCCCAGACGTAGCTCAGGGTCGCCGCCGGCAGGTCGGGGTCGAAGAAGGCGCGCGCCAGGCGCAGCTTCTGCCGGGTCAGGAATGGCAGGCTGGCCAACGGGTAATCCAACAGTACATAGACCCTGGCGGCATAGTCGTCGCCCTCGCGGGTGGCGAAGCGTGCCTGCTCCAGGCGTTGCTCGGTGCGCCACTGCCAGCTCAGTTGCCAGGGCTGGTCGCCGGGCAGGTCGAGCGGATGCAGCAAGCCGCCGGCTGCCGCGTCGGCCTGGATACGCAAGACGCGGCGGCCTTGCTGCTCGACCAGAGTGCGCGCCGAAGGCTTGAGCTTGGGGATATCCGCCAGGCGCCAGGGTTCCGACCACTCGCCTTGCGGCGGCCCGGCGGTCCAGGGCGTCAGCGCATTCTGCGCCTGGGCCAGGGGTGCCAGCAGCGCCAGGCCGAGCATGAGCGCGCGCATCAGCCTCTGCGCCAGGCGTGGAAGCGCTCGACCCAACGTAATAGCCCTTGCGGCGCATGGGCGCGCTTCCATTCGCCGGCCGCGAACTTGTTGGCCTCGGCCATAGTCGGGTAACTGTGGATGGTGCCGAGAATCTTGTTCAGGCCGAGGTTGTGCTTCATCGCCAGCACGTATTCGGCGAGCAGCTCGCCGGCGTGTTCGCCGACGATGCACACGCCGAGAATCTTGTCCTTGCCCGGCACGCTCAGCACCTTGACGTAGCCATGGGCGGCCTCGTCGGCGATGGCCCGATCGAGGTCGTCGATGCCGTAGCGGGTCACTTCATAGGCGATGTTCTGCGCCCCGGCCTCGCCTTCGGAGAGGCCGACCCGCGCCACTTCCGGGTCGGTGAAGGTGCAGTAGGGAATCACCCGGTAGTCCGCCTTGAAGCGTTTGAAGCCACTGAACAGCGCGTTGACCGCGGCGTACCAGGCCTGATGCGCGGCGACATGGGTGAATTGATAAGGGCCGGTGACATCGCCCACCGCATAGATGTTGGGCAGGCGCGTGGCCAGGTATTCGTCGGTTTCCAGGGTGCCGTTGGGGCGCACCACCAGGCCCAGCTCCTCGACCCCGTAGCCGCTGACATTGGCCACCCGGCCGAGGGCCAGCAACAGGCAGTCGAAGGCGATGGTCACTTCCTCGCCGGTGTCGAGGCGGCGGGCAATCATGCGCTGCTCGCCATCGACCAGCTCGAAGCGCTCGGCGCGGTGCTGCAGGCGCACATCGACGCCGTCGGCCTGCAGGCTGGCCAGTACCAGTTCGCTGGCGTCGGCATCCTCGCGCGGCAGCAGGCGCTCGGCCAATTCGACCTGGATCACCTGGCTGCCGAGACGCTGAAAGGCCTGGGCCAGCTCGCAGCCGATCGGTCCGCCGCCCAGTACCAGCAGCCAGCGCGGCTGCTCGCGCAGGCTCCAGATGGTGTCCGAGGTGTAGCCCTGCACCTGCTCTATACCGGGAATCTTCGGCACCAGCGGGCGCGCCCCGGCGGCGATGATGATGCTGCGGCTGCTCAGGCTCTGGCCGTTCACCTCCACCGTCCAGGGCGAGGTCAGCCGGGCTTCGCCCTGGATCACCTCGACGCCTAAACCGCTGTAGCGCTCGACCGAGTCGTGCGGGGCGATGTCGGCAATCACCCGCTGGATACGCTGCATCACCGCGGGAAAATCCACGGCGGCGCACACGCCGGTGAAGCCCAGCGCCTCGCCCTGCTTCAATTCATGGGCCAGCCTTGCCGAACGCAGCAGCGCCTTGGATGGTACGCAGCCGGTGTTCAGGCAGTCGCCGCCCATCTGGTGCTTTTCGATCAGGCTGACCTTGGCCTTCACCGCCGCGGCGATGTAGGCGCTGACCAGGCCGCCGGCACCGGCACCGATCACCAGCAGGTTACGGTCGAAAGAATCGGGCTTGAGCCAGCCGGCATACAGCCGCCGCGCCTGCACCAGGCCGAGCAGCTTGCGCGCCAGCAGGGGGAACAGGCCGAGCAGGACGAAGGCGCCAAGCAGCCCCGGCGAGAGGATCCCGGCCAGGGATTCCAGCTGGCCCAGCTCGCGGCCGGCGTTCACATAGACCAGGGTGCCCGGCAGCATGCCGAGCTGGCTGACCCACCAGTAGGTGCGTAGCGGCAGGCGGGTCAGGCCCATGGCCAGGTTGATCAGGAAGAACGGGAACACCGGCACCAGGCGCAGGGCAAACAGGTAGAAGGCGCCTTCGCGCTCGACCCCGGCATCAATGCCGGCCAGGCGTTGACCGAAACGCAGCCGCACCCAGTCGCGCAGCAGGAAGCGGCTGCTGAGCATGGCCAGACTCGCGCCCAGGGTCGAGGCGAAGGACACCAGCAGCAAGCCTTCGAGCAGACCGAACAGCGCACCGCCCAGCAGGGTCATCAATGCCGCGCCGGGCAGCGACAAGGCGGTGACGGCGACATAGGCGAGGAAGAACAGCCCGGCCGCCTGCCAGGGGTTGCTCGCGACCTGGGCGTTCAGCGCCGCCTGCTGCGCCTTGAGCGCTTCCAGGTTGAGGTACTGGCCAAGGTCGAAGACGAAGAAGCTGCCGAGCAAGGCCAGGATCAGGCCCATCAAGGCGAGTTTGCGGCTATTCATAGATCAAGCGCCTCCAGTGCGCAGAGGCTTTGGCACAGGCTGAAGCCGGCCAAAACAGCCTGCCGCGGTTGATCCGCGCAGGTGCCGAGAATGCGTGAGCGATAAGACTGCGCCGCCGGGCTGCCGGTTGGCCACTGACGGTCGAAGTCGGCAAGAAAAGCATCGTGAGCGTAGTTCAACGGCAGTGCCTCGATAGACAGACCCTCGCGCTGGCAGCGATACAGCGCTGCCGGATGGGCCGTGGTGGCGATACGGCTGAGCAGCCCATAACGGCCGCCGGCGAAATTCGGCAAGCCGGCCGCGCCGTTATTGATCAACGCAGCGTGGTGCAAGTTCAACGCCACTGCCGTGCAGGTGTGACTGGTGGCCAGTACGCTGACCCGGTTGGCCGCCAGCCAGCGATCCAGTTGCTGCTGACGTCCGGGCTCGGCCAACGCTGCGCGGGCGCAGTTCCAGCCGGCCAGGGAATGTTCGTCGCCGTGACTGATCGCCACGCGCCGGCCGCCGACACTGACCAGGGCCGTGGCCGGCCGTGCGGCCAGGCGCGCGGCCACGCCCGGCAAGGCTTGTACGGTTCTGTTCAGCTCGGCCTGGATCGCATTGGAGCGCTCGACCAGGGTGTCATCGACGCTTGCCGGGTAAGCACAACCGCAACCGGCGCCACTGTGATGCGCACGCCCGAGTTCGGTTTCGACATTGCCGCGCAGCGCCAGGTGCGCACTCAGACCCTGCTCTATTTCCTGAAAAATGGCCGGATCGCGGTCGAACCAGTGGGCATCGCCATTGAATACCACGCGCGCCTGGGGTTCGGCGGCCAGGCGTTGTTCCAGCGCCGCCAGGGCCTGGCGATTGCCATAGAGGCCGCCGACCACATACAGGACCTGGCAGTCGAACAGCGGTTCGCCGGCAAAGGCATCGGCGGGCAGGCGGTAATCCAGCGGACAATCGCGACCGGCGCGCATCAGGCTCTGCCCCGCAGCCAGCCGGGAATCAGATAACCGAGCACACAGAGTCCCAGGCCATACAGGTTAGTGCCCAGCAGCAGAGCGTACTTGCCGTCGCCGATGGCCCAGCCCTGCGGAATCCAGCCCAAGGTCAGGGCCACGCCCAGGCCCAGGCCGGTCCAGAAACTCAGGTGGAAGCCCAACCGGGTCGGCACGGTAAGGCCATGCAGAATAAACACCGGCGCCAGGCCGATGACCATGGTGCCGCTGATGGTGGTGGCCTTGAGGATGTCGGTGCCGGCGATCATCGGCAGGTTGCCGAGCAGGGCGAAGACCACCATCACCGCCATACCCACGCCAATCGCCTTCTGCCCCAGATCGCGCCCGGCCAGCTTCGGCAGTTCACGGCCGGCCAGCTTGGCCAGGCTGGAGAAGGTCGAGTCCAGGGTCGAACCGGCGGCCGAGACCATCACCACCGTCATCACCAGCAGCGCGCCTATGCCCATGGTCTTGGCCAGGGCCGCCGGCACGTTGTCCGAGGCGGCCAGGCCGCTGAGCTGGGCATGCACGCCAATCAGGCTGAAGGCGAGGATGGCAATAAAACCCAGCACCCCGGCGATGACGAAGGAGCGGCGCATGGTCTTCTCTTCGCTGATAAAGCCGCGGTCGGTGAGCACCGGGTCGTGAAAACCGTAGCTGAAGGCTTGCAGGCCGGCGACCAGGAGCAGATCGACGCCGCCATTCAGCGCCCAGTGGCTGGTGCTGGCCAGCTCGGCAGGCGAATGCTGCGGCAGCACCAGGCCGAGCACCCAGACCAGCGCGACAATAAAGATCGCCGCCTGCGCCGCATCGGTGAGGATCGAGCTGCGCAGGCCGCCGCGCAGGCTGTAGGCCAGGGTCACGGCGGTGAACAGCAACGCGGCGCCGATGAATTCAAGGCTGCCGGAATCGCCATAGTAGCCGCCGACCACCGCGGTGTTGCTCCACACCTCGTTGAACAGGCGAATCAGAATCGCCGCGGAAAACGCCAGGGCGGCGCCACGGCCGTAGTGGCTGCTGAGAAAACTCACCAGCCCGGTGGCGGCGAAGCGTCGGCGCAGGCGGTAGATGACGAAGCCGGTAAGCGGGATCGACAGCCAGTACATGGCGTAGGCCAGACCGCCGACCAGGCCGTAACTGGCGCCCAGGTTGGCGGCGTTGGTCACCGACTTGGCGAAGATCCAGCTGATAAAGATGCTCGAGGTGAGCAGCCAGGGTGCGGCGCTACGGCCCTGGCTGTCCTCGCCATTGAAGAAACCGCCGAGGGTCACGGCACGCGGCGCCAGCGCCAGCATCAATACGCCGTAGACCAGCAGAAAACCCCAGAAAAACAGCCCGGTGATGCTGGTGGGTTGCATGGACCGATCCTTAGTTAATGTTCAGGGGCGCGTGGGTGTGATTCAGCCTGACACCGTAGGGTGCGCCGTGCGCACCAGGGCAGACCGCGGATTCTTGGTGCGCACGGCGCACCCTACCCGCGCTAGTCATTAAGCGCGCCGCCACAGCTGGAGCCCTGTCCGGCGGTGCAGGCGAAACAGTGATCGCGGGTGACGATGGGGTTGCCATCCAGATTGGCGCCAAGCAGGTCGCGCAGGTGCGGCCGCTGACGGCCGATCACGCGGCCCTGCAGTTCAAGGGGCAAATCGAGCATCTGATTGAAATCGCAGTCGTACAGGTAACCCTGCCAATCGACACTGACCAGGCTGCGGCACATCAGCGGTTCGACATTTTCCGGGCGGTAGCTGTCGCGCAGCAACTGCATGTAGGTATTGAACTGCCCCTTGCTGACCAGGGTGCTGCCGAAACGGGCGATCGGCTGATTGGTGATGCACAGCAAGTGGTTGAACTGAATGCCGAAGTCTTCGGCCAGATGGCGTTTGTAGTCGGCTTCCAGCGCGGCTTGCGGCGGCGGTAGGCTCGGGCCTTGCGGGTTGTACACCAGATTGAGCAGCAAGCCACTGCCGGGCTGGCCGTAACCCAGGGCATTGAGCTGTTGCAGGCCCTTGATGCTGGCATCGAAAACGCCATCGCCACGCTGCTTGTCGACGTTATCGCGCGAATAACAGGGCAAGGAAGCGCTGACTTCCACGCCCTGCTCGGCGAGAAAGACGGCCAGATCCTCATAACCAGGCTCGCTCAAAATGGTCAGGTTGCAGCGGTCGATCACCCGCAAGCCTTCGCGCCGCGCATGCTCAACGATCTCACGAAAACGCGGGTGCATCTCCGGCGCGCCGCCGGTGAGATCCAGGGTGTGCACCGGATGGGCATCGATCACCTGATGCAGCAGCGCCAGGCTCTCGTCGGTCATCGCCTCGCTGCGGGTCGGCCCGGCGTTGACGTGGCAGTGCAGGCAACGCTGGTTGCAGCGATAGGTCAGGTTGATCTGCAGGGCTTCCAGGTGGCCGCGGCGAATCGCCGGAAAGGCCAGTTGGTCGAGCAGAGGCAGCATGGCATGCACAGCGAGTCTCCTTGGGCGAATGCCGGTGGCGTGGTCCTGCTTGATTAGAGTGCCGAGCGAAGCCGGCGTTACAAGGCGCCGCACGTGATGACGCACTATAGTACCCGGCGCGGCCCTTGCCAGCCGTGCTTATGCACGGACATTCACTGGGCAGCCAAGACTGGTCACTACGGCGGCGTGACGCCAAATTAGTCGCGCTCCATCACTCACAGGAGAAGACGTCCATGAAACGCTGGGTATTGGCCTTTATCGCCGGTTTTCTCGCGGTGATCTGCTTTCATCAACCACTGCTCGGCCTGTTGCATGCCTACGGCCTGGTGCCCTTCGCGCCCTTCTCCATCGCTGCCACTGCGCCGCTGCAAGTGCCTGCCTGGCTGTCGGCGTGCTTTTGGGGTGGTCTCTGGGGGATGCTGATGATTGCCGCATTACGCTGGCAGGACGGTAACCCGGTGCCCTGGCTCAAGGGCCTGCTGTTCGGCGGCATCGCCCTGACCACGGTGGCGCTGCTGGTGGTGTTCCCGCTCAAGGGCATGGGCTTTGATCCGGCGCTATTGCCGGGGCGCTTTCTGATCGGTTTCCTGCTCAATGGCGCCTGGGGCGTCGGCACCCTGATTTTCCTTCGCACCCTGCACGGCCGTTAACGGCGCGGCACCGCCTCGGCAGGCGCCATAATCACCGGGGCGCCGCAAGCTGGTGCCGACCTGCGGAGGTCAAGCCTTCCCGCCTGCTCGCCCGACGAAAAAATTCCAAAAAAAGACCCGCCAAAGCGGGTCTTTTTTCCAGCCTGGTTTACGCCAGTTCGGCGAAGCACTCGGCGATGATCGCCAGGCCCCTGTCGAGCAACTCGTCTTCGGCGGTCAGCGGCACCAGCACCCGCAACACGTTGCCGTAGGTGCCGCAGGACAGCAGGATCAGGCCCTTGTCGCGGGCCTTGGCGACGATCTGGCCGGTCAGCGCGGCGTTCGGCTTGTGCAGATCGCCGTCCTCGCACAGCTCCATGGCGATCATGGCACCGAGGGCGCGCACTTCGCCGATCGCCTTGTGCTTGGCCTGGATGGCCTTGAGGCCCGTGACCAGCCGCTCGCCGACCGCCTTGCAGCGCTCCAGCAGGTTTTCTTCCTCGAACACCTGCATCACCGCCAGGGCCGCAGCGCAGGCGATCGGGCTGCCGGCGTAGGTGCCGCCCAGGCCGCCCGGGGCGATGGCGTCCATGTACTCGGCCTTGCCGCACACGCCCGCCACCGGGAAGCCGCCGGCGATGGACTTGGCGAAGGTGGTCAGGTCGGCGGCTACGCCCATCTGCTCCATGGCGAAGAAGGTGCCGGTACGCCCGGCACCAGTCTGCACTTCGTCGGCGATCAGGAGGATGCCGTGCTGATCGCACAGGGCGCGCAAACGCTGCATGAATTCTTTCGGCGCCACATAGAAACCGCCCTCGCCCTGCACCGGCTCGATGATGATCGCGGCGATATCGCGCGGTTCGGCGTCGTTCTTGAACACCCGCTCGATGCTGGCGATGGCGTCATCGACGCTGACCCCGTGCAGCTCGCACGGGTACTGGGCGCGGAACACGCCGCCGGGCATCAGGCCCATGCCGGCCGAGTAGGGATTGACCTTGCCGGTCAGACTCAGGGTCATCATGGTGCGGCCGTGGTAGCCGCCGGTGAAGGCGATCACCCCGGCCCGGCCGGTGGCGGCGCGGGCGATCTTCACCGCGTTCTCCACCGCCTCGGAGCCGGTGGTGACCAGCAGGGTCTTCTTGGCGAAGTCG